>NZ_RCIQ01000014.1 GCF_004000255.1 Nioella ostreopsis | reverse complement strand
GGAAGACGAGGTTGCCGGTGTCATCAGCCTTCCAGGCCTTGACGATGGACAGGTCCGCGAAGATGCCCTCTTCGAGGATGTAATCCTCGCCGCCGAACTGCTTCACTTCCTTGCCCTCGGCAATGACGGTGCCGACGCCGGTCTTGGTGTAGAAGCCGGGGATGCCCGCACCGCCGGCGCGCATGCGCTCGGCTAGGGTGCCTTGCGGGTTGAACTCCAGCTCCAGCTCGCCCGACAGGTACTGGCGCATGAATTCCGCGTTCTCGCCCACATAGGACGACATCATCTTCTTGATCTGGCGCGTGTCGAGCAGCTTGCCCAACCCGAACCCGTCCACGCCCGCATTATTGGACGCAACCGTCAGATCCTTGGTGCCCGCTTTCACGATCCCGTCGATCAGCAGCTCGGGGATGCCACAGAGGCCAAATCCCCCCGCCGCAATCAGCATGCCGTCGAAGAGAACGCCGTCGAGCGCCTCGTCGGCGGAGCCATATACTTTCTTCATGGATTCACTCCCGTAGAATTCCTCGGCTGAACCTGCCGCGCGCCATGGGAAAGAGTCAACGCGCCCCGGCAGCGCAGCGGTTGGTTCCTCTGCAATACGCAAATCCCCTGTCCGGGCAACAGGTTTCCGCCGGGATAGGTATTTCTACGGACCCTGCAGGGCGTCCTCCATCTCGGCCAGCAGGACCGAACAGTAATTCTCAAAACGCGGTCCCGGCTGGCGGGCGTTGAACGTGTCCAGCATCGGATCGGGTGCGGTGATGCGGCTGCCGGACAGTTCCTGAATGACCGCATGACCGCAGAAGGGCACATAGGCTTCCAGATAGCCGCCCTCATGGACCAGCACCAGCCGCCCGTCGCACAGCAGCGCGGCGGCTTCCTTGACCATCGTGGTCATCAGCCGGAAGGTCTCTGACGTGGCCAGCATCCGGCTGAGAGGATCGAGCGCGGCGGCGTCATAGCCGCAGGCCACGATGATCACATCGGGCTCAAAATCGGCCAGCGCCGGGATCACCAGCCGCTCCATCGCCTCCAGATAGGTCGTGTGCCCGGCCCCGGCAGGCAGCGGGATATTGAGGTTGAAGCCCTCGCCCGCGCCCGACCCGCGATCCTCGAACTCGCCGGTGTCGAGCGGGTAGTTGCGTTCCTGGTGCAGAGAGATCGTCAGCACGTCGTCACGGTCGTAGAAAATCGCCTCGGTCCCGTTGCCGTGATGCACGTCCCAATCCAGAACCGCCACCCGGTCGACCATGCCCGCCGCAAAGGCGGCCTCCACGGCGATGGCGATATTGGCCAGCAGGCAGAACCCATTGGGGAAATCCGGCAGGCAGTGATGCCCGGGCGGGCGCGACAGCGCATAGGCATTGTCCACCGTGCCATGCAGCGTGGCAAAAAGCGCCTCCTTGGCCAGCCCTGCCGAGACCTTGGCGATCTCGTAGCCGCCGGGTCCGAACGGCGTGCGCAGGCCCAGTTCACCGCCGCCCGCGTCGGACATGTCCCGGAATGCTGTCAGGTAACTTTGCGGATGCACGCGCAGCAGGTCCTCCTTGGTGACCATCGCGGCGTGACGCACATCAAGCTCCCGGATAAGGCCCGTCACCTCCAACAGGTTCTTGAGCCGCCGCTTGGTTTCCGGATTCTCCGGCAGGCCGCCCGGCATCGGCTGCACCAGGCCCCCAACCGGCAGCATCATCGCGTAATTCCCACCTGCATGCCAGAAACAGCGTTCGTCCCAGAAAAACCCCGTGGCCATGTCGTTCCTCGCTCGCTCTCCCGGGCAGAGTGGCGGCAGTCTCGATCGCGCGCAAGTATTTGCACGGGGGGGTTGGGGCGGCCCAAAAATCTTCCAGAAGATTTTTGGGTAATGAAAAAGCTTCTGGAAGCTTTTTAAGAATGGGAAGAATTTTCTGGAAAATTCTTCTTGGCGGGGACAAAGACAGCTATGGCCAGACCACTTCCCGATCTCAGCGCCCTCGTTGTGCCCGGTGCCCGCATCGCCCTGCGCGTGACGCCGAAGGCCTCCCGCAATGCCGTGGTTCCGGCGGAGGCCGCGGGCGATCCCCTGCGGGTCTATGTCACCACCGCGCCCGAAGGCGGCAAAGCCAATGCCGCGGTGCTGAAACTGCTGGCCAAGGCGCTCGGGCTGCCGAAATCACGGCTGACCATCGTGCAGGGCGAAACCGGACGGGATAAGCTGATCGAAATCGACTGAACCTTGCCTCACCGCGCCCGATCTGTTGGGATCATGTCATGACCGACCCGACCGATGCAGATCTGGCCAAACGCTACCGTCCCCTGCTGGACCAGGAACGCGCGGCACTTCAGCACTCCTCTGACGCGACCGCTGAGGGCCGCAAACCCGTGGAACTGGACCAGACCAGTATCGGGCGGCTGTCCCGGCAGGATGCGTTGCAGGGGCAGGCGATGGCTGCGGCGCTGGAGGCGCGCCGCCACGGCCGCCTGCGGGCCATTGCGGCCGCCTTGTCCCGTATGGAAGACGGCGACTTCGGCTGGTGCGAGGATTGCGGCGAGTTCATCGGCGTCCCGCGTCTGGACGTGGACCCTTGCGCGGTACGCTGCGTGTCCTGCGCCTCTTAGGCGAGCCAATGCGCCAGATCGCGCCCGGTCTGATCCTGCAACACGGCGATGTCAGCCCTATAATAGTCCTTCAGCTCCTCTCTCAGGGCGCCTGACAGGACCGGCATGCTGTCCCATCCGAGGCGTTTGAACATGGCCGCTTTGTCATTGGCCCTGAATCGCGCCTTTCTCGGGGGAACATCGCAGTCAAGTCCGAGATCGGCCATCACACCGGCCAGAAAGGCCGGTTGATTGGCCACAAGATCATCATAGAAATAGACCCGCAATCCCGGAACATGCTGTCGCCAGTGCGTCAGGATCGCGCCATACATCCCGTAGGCCAGCATGTTGAATGCCGGATTCAGATCGGTGATTTCAGCGGTATGGGGCAAGCGGCGGCGCATCATGTGGTGCGTATATGCGCTCAGGTAACGATCCACAGGGTTGCGCAGGACAGCGAGGGTTTCGATGCCGGGCAAGTATCGCGCCACACGGGCGGCAACGTCTATGCCCGCGTCAGGCAGGCTGAAATAGCCCGGCGTGGATTCGAACCGATACACATGCGCGGGATCGTCAGGGAAGGCGTTCGCATATTCCTCCAGACGGTCCTCGAAATCTGGCAGCAGCAGGAAGTTCAATTCCTTGAAACGTCCATTCGCCCCGAACTGGGGAGACCTCATCAGGGCTTTGTGCAGCCATGTCGTGCCGCTTTTCTGGGCCCCGACAATCAGCAGATTGGGCAATGGCATTCGGAAAATCGTCCCGGCTCAATAAAGATCAGTTCTTGTTGCTTTCCGCCGGGATGGCCCGAATGCGGTAGATGCCTTCCGGCAGGTCCAGCGCGGCGGCAAGATCCCGCAATTGCGTGTCGGACAGGGTGATTTTCTGAACGCTGTCGGTATGCGGGTCATATTGCTCGAGGGTCACGCATTCCTCGAAGGCGGAGATCGTCAGATCCTCCTCCAGCGGGGCCGCGCCCTCGTCAACCAGGGTAATGACGGTCGCGTCGAAATCGTGCTCGATGGTAAACATGGGATCAGAGTAGTGCGCCACGCGCGGCTTGCCTAGCCCGATTGCCCGAAATTGCAGCGCCGATGCTTGATCTGAGTCAATGTCGCGACCCGGCAGATGCGCGACCCTTGGGGCAGGTCGCTTTGTTGTCAGGCGGCCCCGTTGCAGGAGATGACGGATGCCCGGACGCAAAACAATCGAGGAACATGAACGGCTCATGGGCCACATGGCTGATCGCCTTGGTGTGGATCTGGACGAGGCCGAGTTGCGTGGCGATCTTGCCCCCGAGCAGCGTCGCGACATGGTGCTGAGCTGCACCAACTGCACCTCGCCCGAGGAATGCGGCAAGTGGCTGGAAAGCCACGACAAAGCGGAGGACGCCCCGTCTTATTGCCGCAATGGTGCGGTGCTGACGGACCTGCCTGACAGCTGAATTCCCCATCCGCGAAGGATCGCAACGATGACCCATCCGCTCGGTGAAATTCGCCACCATTTCATGCTGTCGCAATCCATGGCCAAGGTCACCGGGGCCGATCTTGCCCATGCGGTACATGAGGGCAGACTCTCTCAGGAAGACTGGTCCGATGCGGTCACGCGCTGCCGGGGGTGTGACTGGGCGCGGTCCTGCGAGGACTGGCTTGCGGCGCAAGGAGAGGCGGGCGCGGCTGTCCCTGCCAATTGTGCCAATGCTACCCTGTTTCGGCGGTTGGCGAGCTGATCTTTTTTTCGATGACATCGGTGGCGATCCCGGCCTAACCTGTTGAAAACAGGGGGGATGGGGATGCTGAAACGGGAATGGCGACGGCTGGTGAATCGCTTTGTCTGGTCCTGGGCGGGGTGGAAGAACGCCTGGGGGAATGAGCCGAGCCTGAAATTCTGGACGACCATGAATATTCCGAGCGCGGGTTTGGCGCTTTGGCTGCCGCTAAGTCGCGGGGAAACCATGATAATCCTGATGGGTGGTGTGCTGATCCTGGCGGCGGAACTGCTGAACACGTCGATTGAGCGGACGGTGGATTATATCTCGACAGATCAAGACGTTAGGGCGCGGGATGCCAAGGATGTGGGCAGCGCTGGCGTGGCGATGACGGCGATGGCCGTGGGGGTTGCGTGGCTTGTCGTTTTGTTTGGATGACGCTATCCCTTTGATGAGGAAGGGAAATCCATGCGGCAGATCGAGAATGTGATTAGCGACCGGGGATCGAAATACGCTGTTTCGGGCGGGCCTGCGACCTGCCGCGAGGATGTGGATAACTTCCTCAAATCATTGAAAAAGAAGAAGAAATACGCCAAGGCCACGCATAATTCCTGGGCCGTGCTGCTGCCGGACGGGCCGCTCAAATCCGATGACGGGGAAAGCGGCGCGGGCAATATCATCCTCAAGATGTTGGAGGGCGAGGGGCTGCACTCGCATCTTGTTGTGGTCACCCGCTGGTATGGCGGCAAACATCTGGGCGGCGACCGCTTTCGCCATGTGGCCGATGCCTGCCGCACCTATTTCGCACAGAAATAGGGGGGTGCCGGGCGTACACCCCCTGTGCACCCCCCGTACACCCCCCGTGCAGACAAATCCCCGGTCAGAGCTTTGAATGCGACCCGTCGCACAGCGGTTGGCGCGACGAATGCTTGCAGCCGCAGAAGAACACCTTGCCGGTCTTTTCGGCGGTGTATTTCACCGGGGTGAAATCGCTGCCCTTGTGAGAGCCGTCACAGAACGGCTGCCGCTGGCTCTGCCCGCAGGCGCACCAGAAGTAATTCTTGCCTTCCTCCACCTCGATGGGGAAGGGGGCGGTCTGGGCGATCTTGGGGGCTTCGGTCATTGTGGCTCTCCTGTTGGTTGGCTGTCGTGTTACGTGACCCGGCAGGGCGGGCAAAGTCCATAAGCTCGGCCTGTGCGGCAGGGCAGGGGCGATGTGCGGTCAGGCGCTGCGCGGGGTCTACGGATCGGCGCGCCCCTGACGGCGCCGGTGCAGTGCATAGAGCGCCGGGGCGGCAGCGTGGCGATAGGCCCGATCCGCCAGCCAATGGACACCCGGCAGACCGGTGACCCGCGCCAGCCAGCGCCAGCCCGGCAGATGCGACCAGAGAAGGCGGAAGGCCTCGAGCCCCTCGTGCCGCTGGCCATCCTGTTCGACGCGGAAACTGCGCGCGGCACTGTCGGGGTCGAGCGCCCACTCGGCGGCCTGATCGAGCCCGTCGACATGCAGCGCCACCCCCGCCCGCTGCGCCTGCCGCGCATAGGCAGCAACCTCGCGCGCGCAGATCGGGCATGTGTCGTTGTGCAAAACTCTCATCATGAGCGGCAGGTAGCGCGGGGGGTGGTGAGGGCAAGGGCGCGGATGGCAGGTGGCCCGCACATGCTTTGAGGGGATGGATGGCCAGCCGCCGGTTCGGCCCTGGGGGTGTCGGCAGCCGGTCTTGCATGCGCTTGCCGCCGGTATGAAGCGCTTGACAGTCCGGGGCGGGCGCGGTCGGGTGGCGCCCTGACAGACAGGAGGCGCGCATGCAGTTACATCCCATCACCGGCGTGTTCGGGGCAGAGATCACCGGGATCGACCTGAAAACCGGCATCACCGAGGCCGTAGCCGAAGGGCTGCGCGACGCGCTGGATCGGCACCTTGTCATCGTGCTGCGCGACCAGCATCTGGACGCCGATCAGCAGCGCGCGCTGGCGGCGGTCTTCGGCGTGCCTGCGGTGAACCCCTACGCCCATGGCGACCCCGACCACCCGGAAATGACGCGGATCGTGAAGGAGGCCGACGAGCGCACCGGCGTCTTCGGCGGCGGCTGGCACACGGATCTCAGCTTTCTCGACCATCCGCCGCGCGGTTCTGTCCTGTGCGGCATCGACATTCCCCCCTATGGCGGCGACACGATGTATTCATCGCAACAGGCGGCGTGGGACAGCCTGCCGGGGCCGTTGCAGGAGCTGCTGGAACATCGCCGCGTCGCCCATGTGGGCAAGCCCTATGGCATCAAATGGGCGCCGCCGGTGGAGGAGCAGGCGATGAAGGGGTCGACCAAGCGCGGCGACCCCGAGGCCGACCGCGAACGCTGGCATCCCGCTGTGCTGACCCACCCGGTGACGGGGCGCAAGGGGCTTTACGTGAACCCGACCTATGCGCTGAGGATCGAGGGGATGAGCGAGGAGATGAGCCGCCCCATTCTGGAGCAGATCTTCGCCCATTGCGCGCTGCCCGAACATGGGCTCCGCCTGCGCTGGACCCCCGGCATGGTCGCGGTCTGGGACAACTACGCAACGCAGCATTACGCGATAAACGACTACCACGGGTTCCGCCGCGAAATGCGCCGGGTGGCGTTCCAGACCGAGGGGCTGGAGGCGTGGGGCGGGCGGTGACGGTCGTCCGGTGTCATGCCCGCGAAGGCGGGTATCTCAGGCCGTGGCGCGGGCGGCCCGAGGTCCCCGCTTTCGCGGGGATGACAGGGGGGGGCGCGCGACCGGATGTGGCGGGAATAAAGTGCGCGGATTGGAGGTCAGGAACGCCCTGCACGCGTCGGAGATGGCGGTTGGAACTCATAGTTGCAGGCAGATCAACAAGGCTCACATGTCTTTTTGATTATCTCTATTAGCACGCGATTTGCGTGTACGAAGTTATCCAATTGGTCGGTGAAGCCGAGACCGCCCTTTGTGCCGTGAAATAGGTTGTTTCGAAGTCGATAAACGATGAGAACGAGCGCTTTCATTTTTGAATCTGGTTCAGCCTGCTCACAAAGACCAACTAAGATACTGTCCTTCAACCCCTGACCGCGATGCGACAGGAGCTTGTCTAGGTGGCTTGTAGCTTCCGCATTCTCGCTTCGGTATCTTTCTCGAAAGTACCCTAGTTCCGTGTCAAAATCGTCTGCTGAATACCGTTTAGCGTAGTTGGAGCAGAATTGCTCGATCGATGCTTTGCAGGCATTGCCATTACAGCATTTGCTTTCGAATATCGGCCAAAGCCAATTGAAATTTGAAATCTCAGCCAATACTGTCGCCGGGGTGGCTGCCAAGTCCTCCACATATGACTGAAGCAGCACCTCAACGTCGTGGCTGAAACTCGGAATGGTCAAACCTTCCCCCATAAATCATACTCCGATGCCTCGTCCACCTCGACCTCGACGATATCGCCCGCAGACAGCCCCTCGAACCCTTCATCAATAAACAGGTTCCCGTCGATCTCGGGCGCGTCGGCCTTGGTGCGGCAGGTGGCGCCTTCTTCGTCTACCTCGTCGACGATGACCTGCATCCTTGTGCCCACCTTGGCGGCCAGTTTGGCCTCGGAAATCGCCTGTGATTTCTCCATGAAGCGGTGGAAGCGGTCTTCCTTGACTTCTTCGGGCACGTGGTCGGGCAGGTCGTTGGACCGGGCGCCGGCGACGTTTTCGTAGCGGAAGCAGCCGACGCGATCCAGTTGCGCCTCGTCAAGCCAATCCAGAAGCGTCTGAAATTCCTCCTCCGTCTCGCCGGGGTAGCCGACGATGAAGGTGGAGCGAAGGGTGATGTCGGGGCAGTCAGCGCGCCACGCCGCGATTTCGTCGAGCGTGCGCGCGGCGGCGGCGGGGCGGGCCATGCGCCTCAAGGTCTCGGGGTGGGCGTGCTGGAAGGGGATATCCAGGTAGGGCAGGATCAGCCCCTCCGCCATCGCCGGGATCAGGTCGCGCACATGGGGGTAGGGGTAGACGTAGTGCATCCGGACCCAGGCCCCGAGCGATCCCAGGTCGCGGGCGAGGGGGAGGATGGGAAACTTGTCGTCCCGGTCCTTCCAGTCGGTGCCATAGGCGGAGGTGTCCTGGGAGATCACCAGCAGTTCCTTGACGCCCGCATCGACCAGCTTTTCCGCCTCTCGCATCACGGCCTTGTGCGGCCGACTGGCCAGACGGCCCCGCATGTCGGGGATGATGCAGAACTTGCATTTGTGGTTACAGCCCTCAGAGATCTTGAGGTAGCTGTAATGGCGCGGGGTCAGCGACACGCCGCGCGCGGGCAGAAGGTCGATGAACGGGTCCGGTTCGGGCGGCACGGCGCTATGGACGGCATCGAGCACCTGTTCATATTGATGCGGGCCGGTGACGGCGAGAACCGTGGGATGGGTGCCGGTGATGGTCTCGGGCTCCGCCCCCATGCAGCCGGTGACGATGACCTTGCCGTTTTGTTGCAGCGCCTCGCCGATGGCCTCCAGGCTCTCCATCTTGGCGGAGTCCAGGAACCCGCAGGTGTTGACGATAACGGCTTCCGCGCCCGCGTAATCGGGGGAGATCGCGTAGCCCTCGGCGCGCAGGCGGGTGAGGATGCGTTCGCTGTCCACCAGCGCCTTGGGGCAGCCGAGGCTGACCATGCCGATGGTGGGCTGGCCGGGTCTGGCGTCATTCGGCACCGTGGCGCGGGCGAGGTCGGGGCGGAGATCGGGCGGGTTCTGGGTCATGATCCGGGCTGATACATGGGTGCTTGCGGCGAGGGAAGGGATTTCCGGACTTGCGAGATGCCACGCCAATGCCGATGTGATAGGCTGGCACGCGTGACAGATGGGGACCGAGATGACCGGCGACGATGACGACAGATATCAGGGCCGCATTCATGGCGAGCAGTTCGAGGCCGAGGAGGATTCGATCGGGATGCGGCTGGTCTACATGATTCTGATCTGGATCATGATCCAGTTCGCACAGACGGTTCTGGGGGTGGCGACGATCATCCAGTTCATCATCCTGCTGATCAACAAGCGGCCCAATGAGCGGCTGGCCGATTTCGGCACCGATCTGGGGGTCTGGGTGGCCAAGGCGGCGCGCTATCAGACCGCTGCCAGCAACGTGAAGCCCTGGCCCTGGACCGAGCTGGATTAGGTCGCGGTCGGGAACATGTCGGCATAGAGCGCGGCAAGGCGCGGGCTGCGGCGGGTGAAGATTGAGCGGGCGATGGCCGCGCCCGGCAGGGTCCAGACCCCGTAATCGGGGCTGACGAAATAGTCGCAAAGCCGGGTCATGCCCAGATCGCGGCAGATCTGGTCGCCGCCTTGCGAACAGCTGATGGTGCCAAGCCCGTGCAGGAAGACCTCTCTGGCTGCCAGGGTTTCGAGGAACTGCACGAAAGAGCTGAGCAGGAGCGTCGCGGCAGCCTCATGTCCTGGCAGGACGATCAGCACCGGGCAGTAGCCGAAATAGGTTCCGGGCAGCAGCGGGCGGTGGAAGCGGTCTATGGTCAGGTCCGTTTCAATGAGGCGCCCGGACCTGAACAGCGCCTCATCCTCGGGGGTCAAAAAGAAGACGGCCCATTTGCCGACCATCTGATCCTCCTGCAGTACCAGCCCCCAGTGATCCGGAAAGGCCTCGTAAACCGGCACGAGCGTGTCGTCGCAAACCGACAGTTCAGGGGGGAGCGGGCCGAATGCGCGCTTCGCCAGATCCGTCCCGGCACGGCCGATTGCGGCCCAGTCCCCACCAAACAGCGTTTCGGACAGCGCCGCGTCCAGCAAGCGGTATCCCCCTGCTTTCCCGCCCTGCTGGCGGGCCTGCCAGTCTGCGCGGCAGGCAAGGATCTCGGACCGGGTCCAGCCAAGGCTTTCGGCAAGGCGGTGTTCCAGATCACCCCGGATGAAGGACAGGGAGCGTTCATATTTGCCGATAGCCTCGACACTGACGCCGAGTCGTTCGGCCAGCTGTTCCTGTGTCAGACGGCCATGGGTGCCGCTGGACAAGCGCCAGTCGCGCAGTTTTCGGGCAAAGAGAGAGGGTGTGTTCTGCATGGACGTGGAGCCGGTTTGGGTCTGGCCAGCATGGGCGGCGCGGCGTGACTTGCCAAGCCGCTTACGGGTGACTTACGGGTTTTGCCGGATCTGATCCGTGGTTGGGCAGAGGCTGCGGCGGTCAGGGTGGGGGCCGATCCCCAAGGCAGGAGCCGTCCCATGACCCGTCGCATCGCTGCGTTTCCCGGAACCACCCATCTGCTTTTTCCCCGCCTCTCTGCCCCGCAGCCACCCCCGAGGGGGCCGCGCGCAAATCCTTGCCTGCGCGGGACTTTTCCAACTTTGCGCTATCCCGGTTCCGCGCATCGCGCTACCTTTTCGCCAAAGAGGCAAGGAGTGGCGGGCATGCGGTGGATTTTTCGATTGATCGGCTTGGTCGTGGTGCTGGTGGCAGTGGCCATCGGCACGCTGTTTCTGATCCCCGCCGACCGGATCGGGGCAATCGTGAGTGACCAGTTCGAACGCGCCACGGGGCGGACGCTGGCAATCTCCGGTGAGATCCGGCCCTCTCTCTATCCGACCCTTGGTGTCCGCGCCGAGGGGATCGAAGTGGGCAATCCCGCATGGGTCGAGGATGGCCCGATGCTGCGCGCCGAGCGTCTGAATATCGGCGTCGATCTGTGGGCGCTTTTGTCCGGGTCGATCCGGGTGCAGCGGTTCGAGGTGGTCCGCCCCGACATCATCCTGGTGTCACGTGCGGATGGGGCGGTGAGCTGGGATTTTTCGGACGGCGAAGGCGTGAGCGAGGCAGCTGAGGACGATGCAGAAGGTGGCGGCGGATTGGGGGCGTTCAGCCTCGATCTGGCGGAGATCAGCGCCGGGTCGCTGCTGTTCCGCGACGAGGCGGCGGGCACGGATGTGCAGGCCAGTGACCTGACCTTGACCCTGCGCCTGCCGTCTGCCGATGGCGTCGCGCGGCTGGAAGGCAGCGGGGCGATGAACGGCGCGACAGTGTCGGTCGAGGCGGTGATCGACGGGATCGGACCGCTGCTGGACGGCGCTTTGCGCCCGGTGACCTTGGCGCTGGACTGGGCGGGCGGCGAGGCCGGGTTCGACGGGCGTGTGGGGCTTTCACCCCTGGGCGTGGAGGGGACTGTCGCGCTGGACGCCACCGATCTGGGTCCGCTGATGGCGCTGGCAGGGCAGGCGGCGCCGGAGCTGCCACGCGGTTTGGGGCGGGACCGGCTGGCGGTGGAGGGCGCGTTCACGCTGGCCTCGGAAGGCACGGCGCATCTGCGCGACGCTAGATTTACCTTTGACGACAACGTGCTGGCGGGCAGTGTCGACGTGATCCCCGGCGATGATCGCCCGATGATCCGTGCAGTGCTGAGCGGCGGGTCGCTGGACCTTTCCGGCCTGACCGAAGGCGAGGGGGGCGGCGAGTCTACCGCGTCGGCCGAAAGGGGCTGGTCGCGGGACCCGATCGACGTGAGCGGCCTGCACGCAGCGGATGCGGAGGCGGCACTGGTGCTGGCGGGGCTCGATCTGGGGATCATGCAGCTTGGTGCAGTGGATCTGCGGGCCACGCTGAATTCCGGTCGGCTGGTCTTCGACCTGCGCGAGGTGGCGGCCTATGGCGGCGGTATTTCAGGCCAATACGTGATCAACGGGCGCGGCGGGCTGTCCATGGGCGGCAATTTGCAGATGGCGGATGTGCGATTGAACCCGCTGCTGTCCGATTTCGCGGATTGGGACAGGCTGGAAGGCACGGGCAGCGCCGATCTGACCTTCCTGATGGTGGGCAACGACCTGAACACGCTGGTGAACTCTCTGGAAGGGTCGGGGTCCATCGCCTTTGGCGAAGGCGCAATCCTGGGGCTGGATATCGGCGGCATGATCCGCAACTTCGACACCTCCTATCGCGGCGAGGGACAGCGCACCGTCTACGAAAGCATCACCGCCAGTTTCACCATGGATGGGGGCGTGGTGACGAATGACGATCTGTTGATGACCGCGCCCTTTGGCGAGCTGACCGGGGCAGGGACGGTCAGTCTGGGGGAACAGGTGCTGGATTACACGGTGGTTCCGCGCGTGCTCTATGGTGAAGGATCGGATGGCGGGGTGCGCGTTCCGCTGCGGATCTCGGGCTATTGGGCGGATCCGAATTTCAGCCTCGATCTGGAAGCGCTGGCACGTCAGGAGCTGGAAGAGGAAATCGACGCGTTGGAAGAGCGCGCAACGGAGGCTGCGGCGGACGCGCTCGGGATCGAGGTGGAAGAGGGGCAATCGGTCGAGGAGGCCGCGCAGGATGCGCTGGAAGATCGGCTGCGTGACGAGGCTGCAAGGCAGCTGGAACGCCTGTTCGGAGGAAACTGAGCCATGCGGTGGATGCTGATCGCGCTGGCCCTTGTGCTTACCGCCTGCGGCGGCGGGGATGATCCCGTGACCCGTCGCGGGGACCCGCCGCTTTATCCAAACGAGACGCCGGAACTGCGGCGGTTGATCAACCATTATGCCGACCACTATGACGTGCCGGCGGCGCTGATCCATCGGCTGATCGACCGGGAAAGCGACTATCGCCCGCATCTGCGCGCCGGGCCCTATTACGGGTTGCTGCAAATGCTGCCGGAAACGGCGCGCACCATGGGGCATCGGGGACCGGCGTCCGAGTTGCTGGACCCGGATCAGAACCTCAGATGGGGGGTGAAATACCTGCGTGGGGCCTATCTGCTGTCGGGCGGGGATTTCGACGGCGCGATCCGGCGCTACGCGAGTGGATATTACTACGAAGCGCGGGACCGCTGCATGTTGGTCGAGACCGGGCTGGCGGAGCGCGAAATGCGCAGCTGCCGGTAAGGCGCAAGAAGATTTTTCCAGAAAAATCTTCCCACTCTGGACAAGAAGAGTTTTCTTGAAAACTCTTCCTGGTATTCGAGTCCGAAAATTCTTCGGGAAGAATTTTCAGCGTCGCGATTAACGGCGACGGTCGCGCCGGCTGCTCATCGGCTGGAAGGCCACGCCCACATGCGCCTCGCAGTAGGGTTTGCCTTGCTGCACAGGCAGGCCGCAGAAATAGAAATCATCCGTGGCGGGATCCCCGATGGGCCATTTGCAGGTGCGTTCGGTCAGCTCCATCAGGCTGATGCGCTTGGCGTGGGTTTCCACCTCGCGCACCTTAGCCAGGGCCTCGGGGCTGATTTCATTGGCCGAGGGCTGCGGCGGCAGGGGCTGACCGGCCGGCACGATGGGTTTGCGCAGCGGCGTCACATTGTTGGGGCGCGCGACGGGTTCGGGGGCGGGTTCCGGTTTTTCCGCCTTGGCGGGTTCGGGCTTGGGCGCCGGTTCTGCGGCTTTCGGCGCGGGCTTCGGCGCGGCCTCCTTGACCGGGGCGGCGGGCTTGCTGCTGCCGGAGGTGCGGTTGGACAGGCCAAGGCGATGAACCTTGCCGATCACGGCATTCCGGGTCACACCGCCCAGTTCCTTGGCGATCTGAGAGGCCGATTGCCCCTCGCCCCACATTTTCTTGAGAAGTTCGACCCGCTCGTCGGTCCAGGACATTTGCGTCCCTCCTGATCCTAAGCCCCAAGTGCAGCGTATAGTTATATGTGCCCGGCGCGCGGAAGGAAAGGCCCGGCGCGGGTTATTCTTGCGGAACGGGCCGGGGTCTTGTACGCCGTGCTTCGCGCCAGGCCAGCAGGGCCGCGCCCGCAATGATGATACCCGCGCCGGTGATGCTGACCGCATCCAGCTGGACCCCGAAGATCAGCAGGTCATAGACCGCCGCAACCACCAGGGTGAGGTAGGAAAACGGCGTAATGAAGCTGGCATCGGCGCGGGCCACGGCGTTGACGAAACAGGCCTGTGCGCAGGCCATGGTACCGCCGACGCCAACAAGCGCCGCCCATTGGGCGGGCGTGGGCATCTGCCAGACGAAGAGCACCGCAATGCTGGCCACCGCCAGCCCGAGCGCGTTGTTGATGAACAGGATCGACAGGGGCTTTTCGCGGCCCGACAGTTTCTTGATGAAGATCAGTTCCAACCCGAGCGCCATCGCCGCCCCAAGGGCCAGAAGCGCGGCGGGTTGGAAACTTGCGGGCGTCGGGCGCAGCAGGATCAGCGCGCCGACCAGGGCGATGGCGGCGGCGGACCAGCGGATGCGGCCCACCCGTTCACCAAGCAGCGGGATCGCCAGCATCATGCCGAAGACCGGGTTGAGAAAGCTGATCGCGGTGGCATCGGCCATCGGGATGAAGGCAACCGAGGCGAACATCAGCGACACCCCCACCCAACCGCACAGGGTTCTGCCCACATGAATGCGGATGTTTGACAGGCTTAGGGTTGGTCGCATGACGGCAACGGTCGTGCCGATGAGGACGAAGGCGAACAGAAACCGCCCGTGGCTGACCTGAAGCGGATGCAGCGGCGGGCCGAGCGTGTCGGTTCCCAGAAGCTTGGCCATCAGCATGGAGCCCGCGATGAACAGCGTTGCGGTCAGCATGAAGGCGATTGCCAGGGGCGGATTGGGTGCCATGCCCGCGCCGGGGGGCGTGGGCGGGATCACACTGTGGATCTGGCGTGTCTCAGCCATGGCGAGTAACCCCTTGCGGGACGGCAGGTGCTTTGGCCACGGACGAAGGTTGGTGCTGCGGATTGCGCGGCATGTGCGGTGCTCCGACGTCGGGAAAGCGGCTTGCCGGGATGGCGATGCCGAAACGTCGGGCCTGTGTGATCGCGTGGACCGGGGCTGTCAATTGCGATTGAGGCGGTAATCCTCGTGGCAGCCGCTGCAGGACGCGCCCACACGGCGCAGCGCGGTCACCAGGCTGCCGCGGTCTTCGACGCTTCCGGCAAGCCCTGCGGCCAGAAGCTCCAACTCTTGCGCCCGACCGCTGAAATTGGCGAAGTTTTCCCAGATACCGGCGCGCGCCTCGGATTGCGGATCGGTTTCCGGCGCTTCGAACAGGTCGATGATCCGGTTGGCCTGCCCGGAAATCCGGTCGAGCGCGGCATTGGCGGCAGCGGCGTCGAAGGCGGTTTCCCCGCGTGCCATGGTGCCCAGTATCTCGACCTGTCGTGCCAGAGCCGTCATATTGTCCATCCTGGCCTGAACGGCGGGGTTCTGCACGTTCTGATGGGCCAGGGCGGCGGTGGCAGTTACGGCGGCAAGCCCCAGGGCGATCCAGTTCCTGTTCATCGGGTAGCTGATCCTTGTGTCGGGTCGTCAAAGCCAGCCTAGCAGTTCGAGGCCTGAAAGCCACTGACGTGTGGCGGTCGAATGGTTTTGGTTTGGTCGATCCGTCCGCGCTGTGCCAGGCTGGCGCGCAGATGAGCTCGGGGAGGAAACGACCATGCTGCATTTCATCACCAAGGGGTCCCGACGCAACCTGCTGGTTCTGCATGGTGCAACGCTGGATCACCGTCACATGGTGGAAACGGTGGAGCCGCTTTTCGAGACGCGCGCGGGGTGGCGGCGGATCTATCTCGACCTGCCGGGCCATGGGCAGAGCCCGGCGGGGGATGTGGTGACACAGGAGGACCTGCTGAACCGGGTCCTCGCCTTCATGGACGCGACCTTTGCCGGAGAGCCGTTTGCCATCGTCGGAGAGTCGCGCGGCAGCTATATCGCGCAGGGTCTGGCCTATCTGCGCCCCGATCTGGTGGAGGGACTGTGCCTGATCGTGCCGGGCGGTGCGCCTTCTTCGGATACAGATCGGATACCCGCGCACCGGGTGATGGTCGCTGACCCGGCGCTGCGTGCGTCGCTGAGCGCGGCAGAGCGTCCGCGCTTTGACAGGCTTGTGGTGCAGACCGCAGAGACCTGGGACAAGACGCTTCGTTGTAAATTGCCCACTGCGGGTACGGCGGATGCAGACCTGTTGAAATCGACCGGAGAGAGCTTTCTGTTCCCCTTCGACGTGACCGGGCCAGATGGTCGGTTCGACAAGCCGAGCCTCATCGTGGCTGGACGGCAGGATTCGATGTCGGGCTATCTCGATGCCATGGACCTGATGCCTGTCTATCCGCGCGCGACGCTAGCCGTGCTGGATACGGCGGGACATGCGGTGGCCTGGGAACGGCCCGAGGCGTTCACCGCGCTGGCCTGTGACTGGCTGGACAGGCTGGAGGCGGAGTAGGCCCGGACATCTCCGCCCGGAGCCCGACGCCCCGGCGCAGGAGATGCAAGGCGGGCCGTCCCAAGGGTGCGGGACTATTTGGAGTCGGATTGCACCGGGGCCGGGGCGGGTGCCGGGGCCGGGGTGGCTGTGGTCTCTGCGGGTGCGCTGCCGGTGATGAACTGGGTGAGCAATGGCACAAGACCCTCATGCAATGGCGCATTCGGATCGGCATAGGTGGCAAGGCTTGCCTGGGTGAAGGCCTCGTTGCTCGGGGCCTCGCTTCGAGGAATGGCGCGTTTCAGCACATGGGTCATGCCGCTGAGTACATGCGCTTCGGCATCCGGGCGGGCGGCGACAAGGGGGGCGGCCTCGGAGGGCGGGGCCTGCACATCGCCATCGCCATGAATGATGAGCACGGGCGCGGTGGTCGCGGCCAGAAGGTCACCGGGATTGGCAGCGATCAGATCACGCATGTAGCGCGCTGTTTGCGGTGCAAAGAGAGAGTGAAGGCCCGGATGCAGGCCGGAGAGGTCGGGGGTGCCACCGGCGGCGAACTCTTCCAGAGCGATGTCGAACGCTTCGGCGGACGGCGCGATCAGGGGCTGAGAGGCAACCTGTTCGCGAAAGAGATCGCCGACATTGCGCCCCGGTGCTGCAAGCAGCGCAATGCCGCAGACATCCTCCCGTTCCGCCAGCATCGTGGCGATGATCGCACCTTCGGAATGGCCCAGAAGCCAGACGCAGTCTTGCTCGGTCCGGCGGAGAAGTTCCGCGATCCAGAGCGTGGCATCCTCGGCGTATTCTGAGAGAGTCACGTCGTTTGGGTCACCCTGGCTTGCGCCGATGCCGCGTTTGTCGAAGCGCAGGGTCGTGATGCCTTCAAGGGCGAGATCCTCAGCCAACATCTGGTAGCTGGCGGCAAACAGCCCCAATGGATTGTTGCCATTGCGGTCCGTCGGGCCAGAGCCGGGCAGGATCAGCGCAGCGGCACGGGACGGGGTTTGTGGGGTTTCGATCGTTCCGGCCAGTTGCCCCGCAGGGCCTTGAACCGTCACGTCGACAGGGGTTGCCGTGGCTTGGGCGGCACACGCGAAAAGGAAGAGGCTGACGATCAAATGCTTCATGGAAATAACGCCTGACTGATGAAATTCACGTCAGCATCGTTTCTGAACTGGGGCATTGCAACCCAAAATTGTGGGACCGGGAGGTCTGTTGCGCCCCCCGGTCCGGGGTCTTCAGACGCCGAGGCACCAGCGCATGATCGCCTTTTGAGCATGCAGACGGTTTTCGGCCTCGTCGAAGATCACCGAATGCGGGCCATCCATGACGGCGCTTGTGGCCTCGTCGTCGCGATGCGCGGGCAGGCAGTGCATGAACAGGCTGTCAGGTTTGGCATGGGCCATCAACGCCTCGTTCACCTGGTAGCCGCGCAGCTGATTGTGCCGCCGTTCACGCGCCGATTGCGGATCGTGCATCGACACCCAGGTGTCGGTGACGACCAGATCGGCGCCTTCGACCGCCTTCTGCGGGTTGCGCTCGATCGTGACATTGGCGCCGCGCGCGCGGGCCTCGTCGATGAAGACCTGCTCGGGGTCGAGCGGGGGCGGACCGGAAAAGGTCAGGTCAAAGCCAAACTGCCCCGCCGCATGGGCGAAGCTGGCGAAGACATTGTTGCCGTCGCCGCACCACGTCACCTTCTTGCCTTTGATCGGCCCGCGGTGTTCTTCGAACGTCATGATATCGGTCATGATCTGGCAGGGGTGGCTGCGGTTGGTCAGGCCGTTGATGACAGGCACCGTGGCATATTCCGCCATTTCCAGCAGCGTCGCCTCTTCGAAGGTGCGGATCATGATCAGGTCCACATAGCGGCTGAGAACACGGGCTGTATCGGCGATGGTTTCGCCATGGCCAAGCTGCATGTCGCTGCCCGACAGCACCATGGTCTGCCCGCCCATTTGGCGCACCCCCACGTCGAAGGACACGCGGGTCCGGGTCGAGGGTTTCTCGAAGATCAGTGCGACCATGTGGCCCGCAAGAGGCTGTTCATTATCGGGCGTGCCCTTGGGACGGCCGGCGCGGGCGTCCTTCATCACGCGGGCGTGGTCGATCATGTGCCTCAGGTCGGCGGGATCGGTGGTGTTGATATCCAGAAAGTGTTTCATGTCAGTGCCTTGTGTTGGGCCGCACAGCAGGCGGCCCCGAGGAAAGGGAAAGGGTGCGGGTTGTCCCTATCCTCGTCGGTGGCCGAAATAGGCCGGTTCGAAAAAGACGCGCCTAGGCATGTGACGGACCTTCCAGCGCCGTTGCGGCAGCATCGAGCCGGGCCAGCGCCTCTGCGATCTCGTCATCGGTCAGTGTGAGCGATGGCAGCAGGCGCACCACGTTGTCACCGCCCGGGACGGTCAGAACCAGCTGGTCATAGCCCGCATTGACCACGTCCATGTTGGGCACCTTGCACATGAGCCCGAGCATGAAGCCCTCGCCGCGCACCCCCGCGAAAATATCGGGATGCGAGGCCACCAGCCCCTCCAGTTTCTGCCGCAAGAGCCCCGCACGGCGGTTCACGTCCTCAAGGAAGCCATCGCGGGTGATCTCGTCCA
Organism: Nioella ostreopsis; assembly: GCF_004000255.1. Taxonomy (GTDB): domain Bacteria; phylum Pseudomonadota; class Alphaproteobacteria; order Rhodobacterales; family Rhodobacteraceae; genus Nioella; species Nioella ostreopsis. The sequence goes on along the minus strand of NZ_RCIQ01000014.1, from coordinate 118,599 downwards.
CCACGGCGCAGCCCACGGCACAGCCGAGCGGGTTGCCGCCATAGGTCGACCCATGCGTGCCCGGGGTCATGCCGCAGGCGGCCTCCTCGGTGGCCAAGAGCGCACCAAGCGGGAAGCCCCCGCCGATGCCCTTCGCGACCATCATGATGTCAGGCGTGATGCCTGCCCATTCATGGGCGAAGAGCTTGCCGGTGCGGCCCATGCCGCATTGGATCTCGTCGAGGATCAGCAGCAGCCCATGTTCGTCGCACAGGTCGCGCAGGCCCTTGAGGCAGGCATCGGGCAGCGGGCGGATACCGCCCTCACCCTGCACCGGCTCGATCATGATCGCGCCCACCTCGGGCCGCGCTGCGGCCTCGCGCAGCGCGTCGTGATCCCCGAAGGGCAGGGTGATGAAGCCGGGCAGCAGCGGGCCGAAGCCCTTGGTCAGCTTCTCGGACCCGGCCGCTGAGATCATGGCGATTGACCGGCCGTGGAACGAGCCGTCGAAGGTGAGGATCGTGGTGCGGTCCGGCTGGCCCTTCTCGTACCAGTATTTACGCGCCATCTTAACGGCCAGTTCGCCCGCTTCCGTCCCGGAATTGCAGAAGAACATGGTATCGGCGAAGGTATGTTCCACCAGCCGCTCGGCCAGCGCCTCCTGCTGGGGCACATTGTAGAGGTTCGAGGTGTGCCACAGCGCGTTCGCCTGATCCGTCAGCGCCTTGACCAGCGCCGGATGGGCATGGCCAAGCGCGGTCACCGCGATGCCGCCGCCGAGATCGAGAAAACGTCGGCCATCCGCTTCCACGAGCCAGGCCCCTTCGCCTTTGACGAAGGAGAGAGGTGCACGGGAATAGCTGGGTAGAACCGGCGTGATCATGGCGATCTCCTTGGGGGTGAGTTGAAGAAACGGCCATGCCCGAAACCCCCGGGGAAGTCAACGAAATCAGCTGCATTACAAGAGTTTTGAAACAAAACTCTTGTAGCGATGCGCGTCCAAAATCTTGTTTCAAGATTTTGGGGTCGGGTGCAAAATCTTGAAACAAGATTTTGGTCGGGTCAGGTGGTGGCCATGATGATACAGGTGGTAGAGCCTGTTGCGTAGAGCTTGCCGTCCCGGGCGCCGCGGATGGTGCCCTCGGCCACGCCGGTCGAACGGCCCGCATGGGACACGACCCCTTCGGCTATGATTTCGGTGCCAAGCGGAATGGGCCGGGTGATATTCACCTTGTATTCCAGCGTCGTGTAGACCGAGCCTTTCGGAACTTTCGTCATCACCGCGCAGGCCATGCAACTGTCGAGCAGCGTCCCGTACCAGCCGCCATGAACCGTGCCCATGGGGTTGCAATGATCAAAAAGCGGCGTGCCGCGAAAGATCACCCGTCCATCCTCGACCGTATCGACGTGATAGTTCAGGGTTCTCGCAATCGGCGGATTGGGCAGGAGGCCGTCGCGGATTGCTTGCATGAAGGCGAGGCCGGACATGGACAGGAGCGTGTCGCGGTCCGCGAGATCTGCGGGCGTTGAGGCGAAGATCGGGTTGGGCATGGTCGGTCCGGTCTGCTTGAGGTCCAGACCAGAATGCCCGTCTGGCTTGCGCCGCCGCAATCCTGCTCTGACTGCGGCGGCGCGAGGTGACGCAACGTTTCAGGTGGTCCAGCGGAAGACCGGGGGGTGTTACGCCACCTCTGCCAGGGTGACACGCGGTGTGACGCCGAGCGCGGCGCAGACATCGCGGGTCAGGTCGGGGCTGTTGAGCGTGTAGAAATGCAGGTCTTTCACGCCCTCCTCCAGCAATTCGGTACACAACTCGGTGCAGAGCGCGGTGGACAGGAGCTGTTCCCGCCCGTCGCGGATGGCTGTGGCATAGGCGTCGTCCAGCCATGCGGGAATGACCGCCCCGCAGCGGCTGGCGAAACCGCGGACGCGGGTCCAGTTGTTCACCGGCAGGATGCCGGGGATGATCTGTGCGGTGATCCCTGCATCGGCGCAGGCATCGCGGAAGCGCAGGAAACTGCCGGCCTCGAAGAAGAACTGGGTGATGGCGGTTGTCGCGCCCGCATCCACCTTGCGCTTGAGATAGTCGACGCAGGCTTGCAGGTTGGCGGAATCAGGATGCGCTTCGGGATAGGCGCCCACGGCGATGTCGAACTTGCCGGTCGCGGCCAGCGCCTCGACCAGTTCGACCGATGACGCGAAGCCATCGGGATGGGGCTGAAAGCCCGACGCGCCCTTGGGGGGGTCGCCGCGCAAGGCAACGATGCGGGTTACGCCTGCCTGCGCGTAGCTGTCGGCGATGGCCAGCGTCTCTTCGCGGGTGGCATCGACGCAGGTCAGATGCGCGGCGACCTTGACGCCGTAATTGCCATGGATGGTTTTCACCGCGTCATGGGTCAGATCGCGGGTGGTGCCGCCCGCGCCATAGGTGACCGACACGAATTCGGGCGCCAGTGGCGCGAGGGTGCCGAGCGTGTCCCATAGGCGGAACGAAGCCTCCAGCGATTGCGGGGGGAAGAACTCGAAAGAAACATTGGGGGTCGGCAGGGTCATTTTGGGATACATCCTCGATGCTGTTGCACAAGGATGTGACATGGATAGAATGCTGAGACAAACTCATAACATTCATCATCAACATGAGCCTGGCTAATGCATATCGAGTTCCGCCATCTGCGCACCATCAAGGCCATTCATGACGAAGGCGGGCTGGCCAAGGCCGCCGACCGGCTGCACATCACGCAAAGTGCGCTCAGCCACCAGATCAAGGGGCTGGAGGATCAGGCCGGGATGGAACTGTTCGTGCGACGGTCGAAGCCGATGAAGCTGAGCCCTGCCGGATTGCGCCTGTTGCGGTTGGCCGAGCAGATCTTGCCGCAGGTGGCCGCGATGGAGGAGGAATTCCGCGCCATGCAGCAGGGCAAGGTCGGGCGCCTTCATATCGCCATCGAGTGCCATGCCTGCTTCGAGTGGCTGTTGCCGGTTCTGGAACAGTTCCGCGTTGCCTGGCCGGATGTGGATGTCGATATTCGCCCCGGTCTGCAATTCGAGGCGCTGCCTGCCCTGATGCGGGAAGAGGTCGATCTGGTGATCTCCTCCGACCCTGAGGATCTGCCCGGCGTCGATTTCACGCCGCTCTTTGACTACGAGCCGGTTTTTGTTGCCTCGTCCGAACATCCCCTGGCGGCCAAGCCCTTTATAATGCCGGAAGACTTTCAGGATGAATTGCTAATCACCTACCCGGTTGAACGCAGTCGGCTGGACGTCTTCAGCCAGTTCCTGAAACCCGCAGGGGTGGAACCGCGTGCGGTGCGGCAGGTGGAACTGTCTGCCGTGATCCTGCTGCTTGTGGCCTCCAACCGCGGGGTCACGGTATTGCCCGACTGGGTGGTGCGCGAACAGCGGACCAATTCCAGCTATGTCACCCGGCCGCTGACCGAAACCGGCCTGACCCGGCGCATGTACGGGGCGACGCGGGTCGAGGATACGACGAAACCCTTCATGTCCCATGTGCTGAAACTGGCCCGGACAGAGCCGGTAAAGCTGCAAAGACGCGGCTGAACCGGCCCGAATGAGGCGCGGATGCGGCGGGTTCTTGTCAGCTTTCCGTAAATTGTTCTCATCTCGCCAACAATCGCCGTTTTCTTAGCCGCAAAAGGCCCGGGCAAGCCCCGAAAACCGACCCAATCAGACCTTAGCACGTTCACAGAACAATAATGTGAAAGCAGTGCAATGCAGGCCGGAAACCGGGTTTTCCCAAGGGATTTTCTCCTTGTGACCGACAGGCGCGCGACCAATCGGGTGGTCGCGACGGTCGGGACGTCTTGCGTTGCAGGAGGTCTGAGTAATGCCTGACGCACTCGAATTGAACGTCACCACCACAACCGATGCCACGACGATTGCCGAGACCATTTTCGGGGACGGTATTCAAGTCGTGTCCGCCACGCTGACCGGCGCAGCGACGCAGGCCGGGACCTATTCGGGTGGCGACGCGACCTCTGGCGGGGTGGTGCCGAGTGACAGCGGGGTGATCCTGTCCACCGGCAACGCCACCGATTTCACAACAGCGGGCACGGGGACAAACACCAATACCAGTGCCGGGACATCCACCGGCCATGGCGGGGCGGGGGACGCGGATCTCGATGCGATCTCCTCCACTTCGACCTTTGATGCGGTGGTTTTCGAATCCACCTTCATTCCCGATGACGACTACATCACGATGCAGTTCGTCTTCTCGTCCGAGGAATATCTGGAATATGTGAACTCCGGCGTGAACGACACGCTCGGGGTCTGGGTCAATGGCAGTTTCGTGCCGCTGACCAGCTCTGGCGATACGGTGTCGATCGACACGGTCAACGACAGCTCGAATTCGAACCTCTATGTCGACAACCCGGCCAGCGCGGACACCTACAATACCGAGATGGACGGGTTCACCATCACCCTGTCTTTCAAGGCGCCGGTCAATCCGGGCGAAGAAAACACCATCAGGATCGGCCTCGCCGATGGGGGGGACAACGCCTATGACACCAACGTCCTGATCGCGGCAGACAGTATCCAGACGGTCGCGTTGGCCTTCGAAGACAGTGTCACGATGGAGGCCAACACCACCGCCGTGATCGACGTTCTGGCCAATGATCACGACGCGTCCGGCAATGGGCTGACCGTGACGGAGATCAACGGGCAAGCGGTGATTCCGGGCCAGTCGGTGACGCTGAACACCGGCGAAACCGTTACGCTGAACAGCGACTACACGCTGTCGGTCGCGGCCGATTCCGACCTGGGCGAAACCGTCTTCACTTACACGGTCGAAAACGGCGACGGCGCCACTGACGTCGGCTATGTGAATATCCAGACCGTGGCCGATGCCCCGCTTGACGGCATCGTCGAGGGCAGCGGCGCGGCGGATGTCATCGACGCGACCTTCACCGGCGATCCCGAAGGCGACATGATCGACGCGAATGACGCGATCGGCGTGAACGGGACCACCGGCGATGATGACTATGTCATGGCCTTTGGCGGTGACGATACGGTTCAGTCCGGCGCTGGCGATGACATCGTCGAGGCGGGCAGCGGTGATGACGTGGTGGCTGGCGGAGCGGGCAGCGACACGCTGTCAGGCGATGACGGCAATGACACCATTCATGGGGGCAACGACCCGTCGCTTGGCGGGGGGGCAACACGCAGCCTGAACATCAACAATCAGAGCTTTGAACAGACCGCCCATTCCGACGGGCAGTATTCTCAGGGCATTCCCGGCTGGACCGTTTCGGTTTCCGGTTCGGGGCAGGCAGGCGATTACAATCCGACCAGTTCCGAGATCAATACCGGCACCGTGGATGGCACGGATGTGGCCTGGATCTATCACGGCGGTGGCTCGAACTCGGTTGCGATTTCGCAGACCCTGTCCGAGACCTATACTGCTGGCGACACCTATTCCTTCTCTGCCGATGTGGGCGACGGAGCCTATAGCGGCAGCGGCGATGTTCCCTACCAGATCAATATCTATGCGGGCACGACCCTGATCGGTTCCACCAGCGGGTCCACCGGCAACATCAACGCGCTGACCAATGTCACCGTGGATTCCACTGTCGTCGATCCGTCCCTCAACGGTCAGACGATCAGCATCGAGATCGTGCAGCCGCCAAGCGCCTCCGGCGGTGAGCTGCTGATCGACAATGTCGTCGGCACCGTCACGCCAGCCGCGCTGCCAGAGGATGCTTCAGGCGATCTGATCGACGGCGGCGAAGGCGATGACGTGATCTTCGGGCAGGGCGGCGATGATACCATCGCGCTGACTGACGGGTTTGGAAATGACACGATCACCGGCGGCGAGACCGACGAGACCGATGGCGATACGCTGGATATGTCGGCGGTCACGTCGGGCGTGGAGCTGGATCTGTCCGCCGCCGACCCCGAGGCTGGCACCGTCTTCGAAACCGGGTCGACCGGCGGCGCAACTCAATTCACCGAGATCGAGAACATCATCCTCAGCGCCGGGCGCGACATCGTTCATCTGGCCGATGGCGGCGGTCAGGACGCGGTCGGCGGCTTCGACATCTCCGATTCCGGCGATGGCACGGCGGTCGATCAGCTGGATGTCAGCAAGCTGACCTCGGACGGCGGCTCCACTCCGGTGACCACGACCGATGTCACGGTCAGCAGCGACCCCTACGGCAACGCGGTGCTGTCCTTCCCCGGCGGCGAAAGCATTACGCTGGAAGGCGTCAACCCGCTGAACCTGTCCACGGTTGATGACCTCGTGGCCATCGGTATCCCCGACGGGCGCGATTACATCGTCGAGGGGACCTCCGGCGCGGACACGATCGACGCGGGCTATATCGGCGACCCCGAAGGCGACATGGTCGATGCGGGCGACGCGGCGGACGGATCGAACGATGACGTGATCGAGGCCGGGGCCGGGGACGATTCCGTTCTCGCCGGGGCCGGGGATGACTCGGTTCTGGCCGATACCGGGCATGACACGGTCGAGGGCGGCACAGGGGCCGACACCATTCGCGGCGGAACGGGCGAGGATTCGATCGACGGCGGCGATGGTGCGGATGATCTTTATGGCGACGAAGACGACGACACGATCCTTGGCGGCGCGGGCGATGACACGATTGACGGGGGTCTTGGTGCGGACCGGATCGAGGGCGGCGACGACAACGATTCGATCAGCGGCAATGATGGCGACGACACCATTCTTGGCGGCGCGGGCGACGACTGGCTGCGCGGCAGCGTCGGCAATGACGAGATGTGGGGCGGCACCGGCGACGACTATATCTGGTCGGGCTTCAATGACGACACGATCCGTATCGAGAACGATTTCGGCAATGACACGATCGAAGCGGAAGGCATCAACGAGGTCACCGGCGACGTTCTGGACCTCAGCCTTGTCACAGACGATCTGACCATCGACCTGACGGGTTCGAACCCTGAGGCAGGCACGTTCAGCGACGGCACCTCGACCGCACAGTTCAACGAGATCGAGAACATCATCCTTGGCGGTGGTCGCGATACCATCACCCTGGCGGATTTCAGCGGCGCGGACAGTGTCCAGGCCTTCGACATGACCGACAGCGGCGACGGCTCGACCAACGACCAGCTGGACGTGTCGGGACTGACATCCGACTGGGGCACGACGCCGATCCATGCGGGCGACGTCACTGTCAGCGATGACGGCAACGGCAACGCGTTGCTGAGCTTCCCCGGCGGGGAGTCGATCACTCTGGTGGGCGTTGACCCGAGCCAGTTGGCGACAGAGGCCGACCTTGTGTCCATTGGCATTCCGCCCGCGCCCGATTTCATCGTCGAGGGCAGCTCGGGCGATGACACGATTGATGCGGGCTATACCGGTGATCCCGAGGGCGACATGGTCGATGCGAACGACCATTCGGACGGCTCGAACGATGACAGCATCGAGGCCGGGGACGGCAACGACAGCGTTGTTGCGGGAGACGGGGCAGATACGGTCTGGGGCGGCAATGACGCAGGCGCGGACACCATTCTGGGCGGCGCGGGCAATGACCTGATCAACGGTCAGGGTGGCAATGACAGCATCGACGGCGGCGCGGATGACGACAGTATTGCAGCGGGCGCGGGCGATGACTTCGTCACCGGCGGCAGCGGCAATGACTCGATCAATGGCGGCACCGGCACGGACACGCTGGACGGCGGCAGTGGCGATGACCTTCTCAACGGCGCGGGGGGCGGCGACAGCATCCTTGGCGGCGATGATGCCGACACGATCATGCTGTTCGACGGTTATGGCGCCGACACCATCGCGGGTGGCGAAGGTGGTGTGGATGTCGACGTTCTGGATGCGTCCTGGATAGGCGCTGACCTGACGCTGGATCTGTCGGCCAATGGCGCGGCGGATAATGAAAGCGGTACCCTGACCTCAACCACTGCGGGCGACGTCGCGGATTTTACCGAGATCGAGAGCGTTGTTCTGGGCTCGGGCGATGACAGCGTGACGGGGTCTTCCGGCGATGACAGCGTTGCCATGGGCGCGGGGGCTGACACGGTCGCGGGCGGTCAGGGCGACGACTACATCGCGCTTGGCGCAAATGATGGTGCGCAGGATGTCGTGTTTCTGTCGGATGGGGACGGGTCGGACATCGTTCAGCAATTCGAAGCGCCGATCGACAATGGCAATGGCACCTATACCGGGCAGGATCAGCTGGATGTCAGCGGCCTGACCTCGGATGGTGGCACCACGCCGGTCACCACGAATGATGTGACCGTCGGCAATGACGGTTTGGGAAACGCAGTCCTGTCCTTTCCCGGCGGTGAGAGCATCACACTGGTGGGCGTCGCTCCGAGCGAGGTGGATGGCGTCGCCGAGCTGGTGGCCATCGGCATCCCGGACGGGCGCGATTTTATCGTCGAGGGCACCTCGGGCAACGACACCATCGACGTGGGCTATACCGGTGATCCCGAAGGCGACATGATTGATGCGCTTGATCATTCCGATGGCAGCAACGATGACAGCGTGTTGGCGGATGCGGGCGATGACTCGGTCGTTGCGGGGTTTGGCGATGACACGGTCTTCGGCCAGGACGGCGCGGATACAATCCTGGGCGGGTCCGGCAATGACAGCCTCGACGGCGACGATGTCTTTGCCACTGGCGGGGCCGACAGCATTGATGGCGGTGCCGGAAATGACACGCTGATCGGCGACAGCTTCGATGACACGCTGATCGGTGGGGCCGGGGACGACAGCATCTTCGCAGGGACCGATGACGATCTTGTCTATGCGGGCACCGGCGACGACCAGGTCTTCGGCGAAGGTGGCGACGATACCGTCATTGTCGAAGACGGGTTCGGCAATGACAATCTGATCGCCGGGGAAACCAGCGAGACCGATGGCGACACGCTCGACCTGAGCAACCTGACGGTCGACACCACAATCGACCTGACCAACGCAAACCCGGAAGACGTGACCATCTCTGATGGCACCGACACGATAAATGCCGAAGAGTTTGAGACCCTGATCCTTGGCGGCGGCGAGGACACGCTGCAGCTTGGTGATGGTGGCGGCAGCGATCTGGTCGCAGGCTTCGACATGGGCGACCGTGGCGACGGGCACACCTATGATCAGCTGGATGTCACGGGCCTGACCACCGATGGCACCACGCCGGTCACGGCCTGGGATGTGGTCGTCACCGATACGAATGGCGATGGCAGCGGTGATGCGATCCTGACCTTCCCGGGGGGGGAAAGCATCACGCTGGAAGGCGTGGCGCCAAACCAGGTCGACACGATCCCCGAACTGTTCGCGATCGGCATTCCCTGCTTCACGCCCGGCGCGATGATCATCACCGCCGATGGCGAACGCCCGGTCGAGGACATTCGCCCCGGTGACATGGTGCTGACCGCCGATAATGGCTTCCAGCCGGTTCGTTGGGTCGGCAGCCGCACACTCGGTGCAGCGGAGCTGACCGAACAGCCAGAGTTGAAGCCCATCGTCATCCGAAAGGGCGCGTTTGGCAATGATCGCAAGATGCTGGTCTCTCCTCAGCACGGGTTCGTCATGAAGACCGACAGCGGCGAACGGCTGATCCGGGCCAAGCATGCGGCGGAGCTTTATGGTGGGCAGATCGCGCGGATCGACCGGAATTGCGAACAGGTGACCTATGTCCATATCATGTTCGACCGGCATGAAATCGTGTTTGCGGAAGGTGCTAGGACCGAGGCGTTCTACCCAGGTCCGCAGGCGCTGAAATCCATCGACCGAGAGGCGATGGCCGAACTGCTGACCTTGTTCCCGGAACTGGCGCATGTTGCCTTTGGCGAGGACGGCGCTGCAAGTCGCTTTGGCCCGCCCGCCCGCGACTACCTGTTGGGACGCGATATCCGTGCCATGAAGAAAGGCGCTGTGGGCGCGCACCCGACCAGCGCGGCCTGATCCTGTCAAACCACGTCCCGTCCCCATCCGGGGCGTGGTTGTTCAGGCGGTGCTGAAAAACTGCGCTTCTCAACTTTCCTTTGCTGCGGACTAGGGGTATACGCCGCTTTCGTCTAGCCGAGGAACACGCCATGCAGGGCAGCGCAAATCTCAACATCATGATCAAGGCCGCCCGCAAGGCAGGCCGCAGCCTTGTGAAGGATTTCCGCGAGGTCGAGAACCTTCAGGTCGGGTCCAAGGGGCCGGGCGACTTCGTGTCCAAGGCCGACATGGCCGCCGAGGAAATCCTGCGCGAGGAACTGATCGGCGCGCGCCCCAACTATGGGTGGCTGGGTGAGGAAACCGGGGAAACCCCCGGCACCGACCCCACCCGCCGCTGGATCGTCGATCCGCTGGACGGGACCACCAACTTCCTGCACGGGATGCCCCATTGGGCGGTGTCCATCGCGCTGGAACACAAGGGCGAGATCGTGGCGGGTGTGGTGTTCGACGCGGCGAAGGACGAGATGTTCTATGCCGAAAAAGGTGCCGGTGCCTGGCTGAACGATTCGCAGCGCCTGCGCGTGTCCGGCCGCCATCGGATGATCGACTGCGTCTTTGCGACCGGTGTGCCCTTTGGCGGACGCAAATACCTGCCCGCAACGCTTCAGGATCTGGCGCGGCTGATGCCCGCCTGTGCCGGTGTGCGCCGGTGGGGCTCTGCCGCGCTTGATCTCGCCTATGTGGCGGCGGGCCGCTACGACGGCTACTGGGAACGGGGTCTTCATGCCTGGGACGTGGCTGCGGGCCTTTTGATCGCCAAAGAGGCGGGCGCCATCGTGCAGCCGATTCGCGAGGGGCAGAACCTGGTGGAAGATGGTCAGGTTCTGGCGGCAGCCGAACCGATCTTCGATCAGTTCGCCAAGATCATCCGCGACCGGTCGGAAATCTGACACGCTTCGCGGCATAATCCGTCAAATTTTTGCCTTGGCGGTAAGGCATCATTGTCCTTGGATGATTCCAAGAGGATGCCATGACCTGCGTTGCACAGTTCTGGAATGATGAAAGCGGTTCGGCCACGGTCGAATGGGTGGTCATGACGGCCGCCTCTGTCGCCATGGGTTTGGCGGTCATGTCTTATGTCAGCGAAGGCGTGGAAAACCTGTCGAACGACGTGCGCTCGGCCCTCAGCGGGTTCGAGATCATGACGAGCTTTGACCAGTGGGACGACTTCCGGGCCCAACAGGCAGCAGCGGCAGAGGGCGCCGGGTCAGAGGATGCGCCTAGCGAGTGATCTGACCACCGGTCAGCCCAGGGCCTTCACAATCGTGGGTGCCATCATGGCATTGCCCACGCCCGGATTGCTGATGCATCACATCCGACCAGGAGGGTCCCTCTGCCGCGATATCTGCTGAATTTCTGTCATCGGCAAATTGGACCAGCAGAGCGTTCAGGCTGTATTGCCCGGCGCTGTTCAGCGTTTGGCCCATGGCAGAAAGCTCCGGCATTGGATCGGACGACGGGACCGGCGCTGTTTCGGCGCCAGCGGGCAGCGCTGCGAGCAACAGGAAAGCTCCTGCGCGGATGACGCCGGGGAGATGTGTCAGCTCAATCATGGCGGCGCGGTACGATTGGAAAGGGAACGATCTGTGCCCTTGATCCCTTGCGCGAGGCATTGGCTTTGCGCGGACGGGGCGAGAACAGGATGACGGCTGCAAGATGCGGAGACAGGGGCATGAGGTTGGCTTTCTGTGACTTCAATCAATACAAGTGTATATATCACACTATATAGGATTCGGCAATCGGAGTTTGGCTGAGATACCTGGCAAGAAAAAGCGGATGGCCCTGCCGCTCTCACGGTCGCAGCAGGACCATCCGTGTGAAAATGTTTTGGTGATGAAAAACTTGGGTGTCAGGCCCGGCGAAGGGAGGAGGAGGGAGGGAGGACTGCCGGGCCCGACGAAACTCAGGCGTGATCAGCAATTGCGCCAAGAGGGAAGGGCGCCTTCGGAAGTGTCACTGGCTTGGCCCGGCGAGAACGATCTTCACGGGCGAGAAGGGCGGCGGCGGTGCGGGGCGAGAAGGACATTGGTTCAAGTTCCGTTAGCTGTGTTTCTGTAAGTGTATTAATTACACATTAAGAGGGGTGGTGCAAGCAAAAAGTTTCAACATGACACAAAAAATTTGGATGCAGCTGCGCAGGCCAGGACACCGGACTGCGCAAACGAAAAGGGCCCGCCAACCTTCTCGGCTGACGGGCCCATGCACGGTCATCAGGGATCAGTTGCGCAGGGTCTCCATGAAGGAGTTGTGGCGCTGGTCCAGAATGGCGGAGTTCGCAGCCCCGGTGGCCATCATCTGATTGCCCCAGCTGTGGATGTCATCCATCCGCTGAGCGTGGGCCGCGTAGGGGTCGTAGCTGTTGTAGCCGCCATAGACCGGGGCCTGCATCTGCATGGCATAGGCATCCAGCATGGCGCAGGCCTCGTAGTATCCGGCGCTGCAATAGGCGCTCAGTTCATACATGTCGACATACTGGGCCTCGGCCTGGGAAGCGCCGGAAACGGCAGAGGCGAGGGCAGCGGCAGAAAGAAGAGAGAAGATACGCATGGGTCAAATTCCTGGGTTTGAGTGCGGCTTGGTCTAATAGGTGTAATTTATACACAAACAAAAGCCGGAGTCAAGCCATCCCCGCATTGACCCTGCGTCATTCACGAAAGTCTGAAGATCAGCGTTCTGGCAGAACCTGTTGGGCAACCCCGGCAACAGCCAGATAGATAGAGCTGCCCATCAACCCCCAAAGTGCCCAGCTTTCCGGGTGAAAATCCACCCAAGCGGCCCACCCGGCAAAGCCGGTCCAGGCAATGGCCATGGGCAAGGACACGGCCCGCCAGCGTTCCGTGCGCACCGGGTGGATGAATTTCAGGTTCAGGAACATGCCAACTGAAAACAGAACCACCAGGGCCAGGATCACGTAGAAATTCGGGCTGATCGCGAACAGCACCAGAACCACCATGTTCCAGCACCCCGGAAAGCCCGCAAAGGAATTGTCCTTGGTCTTCATCCGGGTATCGGCGAAGTAGACGACGCTGGCAAAGGTGATCACGATGATCGCCAGCCACCCTGTCCAGCCCGGCAGCAGCCCCGATTTGAACAGCGCATAGGCGGGGATGAACACATAGGTCAGGTAGTCGATGATCAGGTCCATCAGGACCCCGTCGAACTCCGGTGCATTGGTCTTGACCTGGTAGCGGCGTGCCAGCGGCCCGTCGATCCCGTCGACGATCAGGGCCACCACCAGCCACAGGAACATGAGCGACCACTTTTCCTCGACCGCCGCCAGCATCGCCAGCATGGCAAAGACGGCGCCGGTGGCGGTGAACAGGTGAACCGAAAGGGCTTTCATACGCAAAGTCATCGGACTGACATGAAGCATTGTGTCGAGAGAGGCAAGCAGATCACCGCATCAAGCGGGGTTCCCAGGCCGCATCGCAGGGATTTCCCGGTGCAGATATTACGCCTTGGGGTGGGCATTGCGATACACTTCCATCAGTCTCGCCGTGTCCACCGCCGTATAGGCTTGGGTAGTGGACAGGGAGGCATGGCCGAGCAGCTCTTGAATCGCGCGCAGATCGCCGCCTGCGTCCAGCAGATGCGTGGCGAAGCTGTGGCGCATGGCGTGGGGGGTCGCGGTGGCGGGCAGGCCGAGCTGCATCCGGGCGGCTTCAACCACCTTGGCCACCTGCCGGGGGCCAAGCGCCCCGCCACGCACGGCCCGGAACAGCGGGCCATCGTCGGGTAGGTCATGCGGGCAGAGCGCGGCGTAGCGGTCCACGGCGCGTCGGGCGGCGGGCAGAACCGGCACCTCCCGGTCCTTGTTGCCCTTGCCCCGGATGCGCAGCGTATCCGACAGCGGCAGGACCGAGGCCGTAAGGCCAAGCGCCTCCGATATCCGCAATCCGCAGCCATAAAGCAGCGTCACAACCGCCACATCCCGCGCGGCAATCCAGTCGCGGGCGTCCTGTGCGCCGACCCGGTCCATCAGGTCCTGCGCGGCGGGTTCCGATAGCGGTCGGGGGAGTTTGCGCTGGAACTTGGGGGCGCGGGTGGACAGGACCGCCGTGGCGTCGAACCCTTCCCGCTCGGCCCACCATCGGTAAAACCCCTTCACCGCCGACAGCTTGCGGGCCAATGATCGCGCCCCGAGACCCGATCCCCGTTCCGCCGCCATCCAGGCCCGCATATCCCGTGGCCCAAGCGCGCGCAGGGGCGCTAGGCCAAGCTGCGCACCGTGGTGGCCGGTCTGAAACGCCAGAAAGTCCCGCAGGTCGGCCCCGTAGGCGGTGACCGTGGCGGGCGAGCCGCCCCGCAGGCTGCCCACATCCGCAAGCCACGCGTCCATCAGGTCGCGCGCGGCGGGGCTGAGGGCGGTGCTCATCGCGCCTACCCCAGGAACCGTTTCATGCTGCGTTCAAAGACGCCCGTGAAGAAATTCAGCAGGTCGGTGCCCTGACTGGGGCGGAACTGGTGCGGGTCTTCCGACCCCATGACCAGCAACGCCGGCAGACGACCAAGGCCGAGATCCAGCCGCAGCAAGGCCTCGGACGCGATCCAGTCGGCCGCTTCGCCATAGATGCTGGCCGCCCCGGTGCCGACCTGCCGAAGCGTCACGGGCCGTTGCGGCATGTTGCGCCCGGCAGTCAGGTAGTCATCGACGAAACCCGGCGCGACCACGGTCAGCACATCTTCCAGCTTCTGCACCTTGGGGGCGCTGGTTTCCGTCGCCTCGGGGCTTTCCAGAACCAGCCGGATGCGGTCCACCCGCAGGATCGCGGCCACATCGGTGCCGAGCACCTTGAGGAAATCCTCGAACTCCGCCTGATCCAGCAGTTTCAGGATCGCGCGGTGGATCTGGTTGGTACCGGCGAGGTTTTCATAGGCCGCCGCGATCACGCTGCGATGCGTGTCCTCCAGCCGGTCCAGCCGGTTTTCCAGCCGTTCCATGGCGATGCCGCGCATATCGACGATATTGCCGCCCATCTGGCGGTCATTCGCGGTGATCAGCGCCCGCATCACGTCGCGGTCGTCGAGAATGAGATCCGGGTCGTTCAATACCCGTTCGCGCCAGTCTTCCAACGCGTCTGCCCTTTCGCCCATAAGTGGTCTGCCCCTTGGTGTTTTTATGGTTGGGGCAGACCTTACAACATGTTTAAAGGATTTTCTGCCCTGTTTTTGCCCAGTCCTTCATAAAGCCGTCGAGGCCCTTGTCAGTCAGAACATGAGACGCCATCGCCTTGATCACATTCGGCGGCGCGGTGGCCACGTCGGCGCCAATGAGGGCCGCGTCCTTCATGTGGTTGGCAGAGCGGATTGAGGCGGCGAGGATCTGCGTCTCGAACCCGTAATTGTCGTAGATCGTGCGGATATCGGCGATCAGGTCCATCCCGTCGAGGTTGATATCGTCGAGCCGCCCGATGAAGGGAGAGATATAGGTCGCGCCCGCCTTGGCTGCCAGCAGCGCCTGATTGGCGGAGAAGCACAGCGTCACATTGGTCTTGAACCCGTCATTGGTCAGGATGTTGCAGGCCTTCAGCCCGTCCCAGGTGAGCGGCAGCTTGATGCAGATATTGTCTGCGATCTCGGCCAGTTTGCGGCCCTCGGCGATCATCGCATCGGCTTCCAGCGCCACGACCTCGGCGGACACCGGGCCATCGACCATGGCGCAGATTTCGCGGGTCACTTCGATGATGTCGCGGCCCGATTTCAGGATCAGCGACGGGTTGGTGGTGACACCGTCGACCATCCCGATATCATTCAGCTCGGCGATGGCGTCCACTTCGGCGGAGTCGACAAAGAATTTCATTGGTCTATCCCTCAGGGGTTGATGGCGGGCTCGGGCGTGTCTTACCCCAGCTTAGACGCGGCGGAAAGCCCAACTATGATTGCGGTAACATGAGTGACATGCAGGCAGAGCAGGAATTCTTCGAGGAAGGCAGCCTTGTGGGCGTGCTAACCGCCGAACCGCTGGACCGCGTGCTGGACTACAAGGCGCCCGAGGGCGGCTGCTGGATGGGGGCCTTCGTGCAGGTGCCGCTTGGCCCGCGCAAGGTGCTTGGCGTGGTCTGGGGACCGGGGCGGGGCGATTGGGATCCGGCCAAGATCCGGTCTGTCCTGAAGGTGCTGGACGTGGCCCCGATGCGCGCCGAGATGCGGGAGTTTCTGACCCGCGTGGGGTCCTACACCCTGACGCCGCTGTCGCAGATGCTGCGGCTGGCGACCCGCGCGCCCGGGCTGGCCGACCCGCCCTCAATGCGCAAGCTCTACCGGATGGGGTATGGCGAACCCGACCGCATGACCGATGCCCGCACCCGCGTGATCGCGGTGCTGGAGGAATATGGCGGGGTCAGCTTTACGCTTGGCGAGCTGTCGGAAATGGCGGGCGTGACCTCCTCCGTCATCAAGGGGCTGGTGAAACAGGGCGTGGTGGAGGAGTTCGACACGCCCCGCGACGTCCCCTACCTGCCGCTCGATCCCGAGCGAGACGGCAAGGAACTGACCGAGGCGCAGGCGGGGGCCGCCGCACAGATCTGCGAGGGCATCCGCGCCGGGCGCTATGGCACCACGCTTCTGAAGGGCGTCACGGGGTCGGGCAAGACAGAGGTCTATCTGGAGGCGGTGGCGGAGTGCCTGCGGCAGGGGCGGCAGGCTCTGGTGCTTTTGCCCGAGATTGCCCTGACGAGCGAATTCCTGACCCGCGTGAAGGCCCGCTTCGGCGCGGAGCCCGCGGAGTGGCATTCCGGCGTCACCATGACCGAACGCCGCCGCTGCTGGCGCATGGTCGGGCAGGGGGCGGCGCAACTGATCGTCGGCGCTCGGTCCGCGCTTTACCTGCCGTTCCGCGACCTCGGCCTGATCGTCGTCGATGAGGAACACGACACCTCCTACAAGCAGGAGGACGGAGCGCTTTACAACGCACGGGATATGTCGGTTCTGCGCGCGTCCCTCAATGACGCGCAGGTGGTGCTGGCCTCGGCCACGCCGAGCTTGGAAAGCTGGTGGAACGCGGAATCGGGAAAATACACGCGGATCGACCTGACCGACCGCTTCGGTCCCGCCGTGATGCCCGACATGCGCGCGATCGACATGCGGGGGGAGGATCTGCCGGGCAATCGCTGGATTTCACCGACCCTGCAAGGCGCGGTTCGGGCGCGGCTACAAGCGGGCGAGCAGGCGCTTTTGTTCCTCAACCGCCGCGGCTATGCGCCGGTGACGATCTGCCGGGCCTGCGGCGAGCAGGTGGGCTGTGACCATTGCGATGCGCGGATGGTGGAGCATCGGTTCCTCAAACGACTGATGTGCCATCAATGCGGCGAGACGAAGCCGATGCCAGAGGCATGCCCATCCTGCGGGGTCGAGGGCAAGATGGCCCCTGTCGGTCCGGGGGTGGAGCGGTTGGCGGAAGAGGCGGCAGCGCTTTTCCCGGAGGCCAAACAGGCGGTACTGTCCTCTGACCTTTTCGGGTCTGCCCGCGCGCTCAAGGCCCGGATTGCCGAGATCGCGGAGGGCGAGACCGATATCATCATCGGCACGCAGCTTGTGGCCAAGGGGCACAACTTCCCCCGGCTGACGCTTGTTGGCGTAATCGACGCGGATCTGGGTCTGCAAGGATCTGACCTGCGCGCGGCGGAGCGGACATTTCAGCTGATGCGGCAGGTGGCGGGGCGTGCTGGCAGGGCCGAAAAGCCGGGCACGGCCCTGTTGCAGTCGTTTCAGCCCGATCACCCGGTGATCCGCGCGATCCTGTCCGGGGACGAGGAAGGGTTCTGGCGGGCCGAGGCCGATGAGCGTCGTGCGACGGGCATGCCCCCGTTCGGGCGGCTGGCCGGGATCGTGATTTCCGCGCCCGAGGCGGCGGCGGCGTTTGACCTTGGGACCCATCTGGCGCGGTCGGATGCTCCGATCCGGGCGATTGACGGGATCGTCTACGGCCCCGCGCCCGCGCCGATTGCGCGGATCAGGGGACGGCACCGGGTGCGGCTGTTGGTGAAGGCGCCCAAGGGGGCACCGATTCAGAATGCGCTGCGGCAATGGTTGGGGGGGCTGAAGCTGCCGAATAACCTGCGGGTGGCAGTGGATATCGACCCGCAGAGCTTTTACTGAGCGGTGTTTCGCCGCCTTTGGCGTCGATCCGCGGGGGGATCCTCCCCGTCGCCATTGGGCTTGAACCAATGGCGCATCCAATGGCGACCCCCTGAGGTATTTGGGCCAAGATGAAAGGGCAGGGTCTTTAGCGGCCGCGAATTCTGGGGTCGAGCGCGTCGCGCAAGCCATCGCCGATATAGTTCACCGACAGAACGGTAAGCGAAATGGCAAGGCCCGGCCAGATCACCCGCTCGGGGTTTCTCTGCAGCCAGTCGGTGCCGTCGAACAGCAACCGCCCCCAGGTCGGGAAATCCGACGGGAAGCCCAGGCCCAGGAAGGACAGCGCACTTTCGGTGATGATCGCGTTGGCGATGCCGAGCGTCGCTGACACCATGATCGGCGACAGCACATTGGGCAGCACATGGCGGGTGATCATCCGGTAGGGCGGCGTCCCGATGGACCGGGCGGCCAGAACGAATTCCCGTTCCTTCAGGGCCAGCACATCGCCGCGCACGATCCGCGCGGTCTGCATCCAGCTGGTAATGCCAATGACGAAGACGATCAGGATGAAGATACCCTTCTCCGGCCCGAACTGCGCGCGCAGCGTGTCGCGGAACAGCATGATGATGACCAAGAGCAGCGGCAGCAGCGGCAGCGCAAGAAACAGGTCCGTCAGCCGCATCAGGATGCCGTCGAGCCGTTTGAAATAGCCCGCCAGAACACCCACCAACGTGCCGACAATCAGCGCCAGCAGCATGGCGGTGAGTCCCACAAGCAATGAGGTCTGGCCGCCGACCATGATCCGGGACAGCGTATCGCGGCCCAACTGGTCAGTGCCCATGGGATGGGCCCAGGACGGGCCCTGGCTGCGGGCGCGGATGTCGATATATTGCGCGTCCAGCGTCCAGAAGATCGGGCCCAGAAAGACGAAGATCAGCACGAAGATGAAGAAGGCCGCGCCGATCAGGGCACCCTTGTGGGTCTTGAACTGGTCCCACACATCCCACCACTGGTTGCGGGGCTTCTGGTAGGTTTCCGCTTCGAGCGTGGTCAGATCAGTCATAGCGGATCCTCGGGTCAAGAATGCCGTAGAGCACATCGGCAATCAGGTTGAAGAGCACGATTAGCACCGCGAAGATGAAGGTGAGCGTCTGCACCGTAGGGATGTCGCCACCCTGGATGGCGCCGATCAGCAGATGGCCCAGGCCGTTCACCTTGAACACCTGTTCGGTGATGATGGCGCCGCCAAAGACCTGCGGCACGCCAAGCGCGATGACGGTCACCACCGGGATCATCGAGTTGCGCAGCACATGGACCATCACGACCACCGTCTCGGTCAGCCCCTTGGCGCGGGCGGTGCGCACGTAATCCTGGTTGAGATTGTCCAGCATCGAGGCGCGCATGAAACGGCTGATCTGGCTGGTGATCTGCAGGGCCAGCACCATGACAGGCAGGATCATCTGCTTGAGCTGCACGACGAAGCTGTCCCAGTCCACCACCACGTGGGTTGTGTCATAGACCGACGGGAACCAGCCAAGCTGCACGGCAAAGATCACGATCACCAGAACACCCGAGAAGAAGGGGGGAACCGAGAAACCGACCATGGTGATGAAGGTACCGGCCTGGTCGAAGATCGAATACTGGCGATAGGCCGAGTAGATGCCAATGGGCAGCGCGATCAGGATGCCGACCACGTAAGCGGTGCCGACCACCCACAGGGTCTGGGGCATACGCTGCGCGATGATGTCGACCACCGGGCTGCGGGTCTGCCAGGAAATCACGCGGGTGCGGTCGCCATCGCCGATGGTCCAGCCGGTCCATTGTTCGAAGAGGTTGAGCGGCTCGTTCACGAAGAACTGCTGGAGCCACAACAGGAACCGGATGTGGATGGGTTCATCCAGGCCGAGAGAGGCCCGGATCTCTGCCCGCACCTCTGGCGGGATGGTCAGAGGCAGGCTGGCCGTGGGATCGGACGGGGCCAGATCGAGGATCAGGAAGATGATCAGGCTTATGAACAGAAGCGTCGGGATTGCCATGAACAAGCGACGGATCGTGAAAGTCAGCATGGGCGGGCGCCTCGGTTCAGAAGTCTGTTTTGCTTGGGGTCTTGGGGTGCCGCACCCCTGAAAAGGGATGCGGCGATGATGATCAGATCGCGATCATTCGTCGATGCGATACCATTCTGCGATGTTCCACAGTTCGGAGTCCCAGTCGGACATGCGCACGCCGCCAAGCGAGTTCGCATGGGCCGACACGCCACCACGGTGGATCAGCGGGATGATGGAGTAGGACTGCATCAGCATGTCGTTCATCTCGCGCGCCAGGCGGCCACGCTCTTCGAGCGGTGCGGTCTGGCTCATCTCGGTGACGAGAGCATCATACTCTTCCGAGCAGAAGCGCTGAATATTGGAGCCCTGCCACTGAGTGTCCGGGCCCGGGATCTCGTTGCAGCGCCAGTTGGCCATGTAGGCTTCGGGGTCCACACCAGCGAAGTTGTTGGTGTACATCTCGATGTCTGCATAGAACTTCTGGAAGGTGTCGGGCGACGCCGGGTCACCGCCGAAGAACACGGAGGCGTCGATGTTGCGAAGCTCGGCGTCGATGCCGATCTCGGCCCACCACTGCTTGATCAGCGCCTGCGTGTCCTGACGGACGGCGTTGGTCGAGGTCTGGTAGAGCACGCGCAGCGGAATGCCTTCGTATTCACGCACGCCGTCGCCATCGGAGTCGACGATGCCTGCTTCATCGAGCAGCGCGTTGGCGCCGGCGATGTCCTGGGTCAGACAGCCGTCATTGGCGGTGGACGCATAAAGCGCCGGGGCCGGAAGCACGTTACAGGTGGGCTGGCCGCCTGCGCCGTAGCCGATTTCAACCAGCAGCGCGCGGTCGATGGCCATGGACATGGCCTGACCGATGATCGGGTTGGTCAGGAACGGGTGCGGGCCACCTTCTGCGGTCGACCGAGCGTCGCCAAGGGCCGGATCGGGGTTGAACTGGTTGAGGTGAAGACGCTCAACGCTCGTGCCGAACGCGGTCACGACGGTGCCGATGCCGTTGGATTCCATCTCGGCCAGAAGGGTCGGGTCGATCTGGAGGTTCCAGGCATAGTCGAATTCACCGGTTTCCAGAACCGAGCGGGCTGCCGAAGCTGCGTCGCCGCCGCCCTTGAACACCACGCGGGCGAAGGCCGGCTGGTCGGGGTTGCGGTAGTTTTCGTTGGCCACGAAGGTGATCACGTCGTTCGGGCGGAATTCTTCCACGACGAACGGACCGGTGCCGATCGGGCCAAAGTTGGCCTCGGTGCATTCGGGCGCGGCCGCGCCAAGGCAGTCAGCGAACTGAGCGGCCTGGATGATCGGGCTCTCGGAGCCGACGAAGGCGGTGTAGGGGAAGGGCTTGGGCGCTGCAAAGTTCACGCGAACGGTGCGGTCGTCCAGCGCTTCCACGCTTTCCACGCCGTCGAAGTAGCTGGCCTGCGCACAGCCGCCTTCGGGGTGGGTACAGTACTGCCAGGTGAACACCGCGTCATTCGCGGTCACGGCAGTTCCGTCGGACCACAGCAGGCCCTCGCGCAGGGTCCAGGTGATCGAGGTCAGGTCCTCGGCCACGCCGCCGTTTTCAACGGTCGGAATGTCTTCTGCCATGAACGGCACAAGGTTGCCGTCGCTGTCGAAGCGCGCCATGGATTCCAGCACCAGCGAGGCGGATTCCACCTCTTTCGTGCCGCCCGAGAGATACGGGTTCAGCGTCGAGGGGGCCTGCCAGTAGATGATGTTGAGCTGGCCATCCGAGCCACGCTCGGCCATCGCGGCCACCGGGGCGAGGGCGAATGCCGCCGCGGCCCCTAGCATGAGATGTCTTAACTTCATGTTCTCTCTCTCCTTATTGGTCTCTTGAGCTCTTGTGACCTCGATACGCCGCCGTTTTCCGGCGATCTCATTGGTTATACAGGTGGCAGGCAACGAAGCGGCCCGGTTCGATTTCGCGGAACTCTGGGTCTTGCTGCTTGCAAATATCCATGACTCTCGGGCAGCGGGTGCAGAAGTTGCAGCCCTGCGGCGGGTTCGACGGGCTTGGCACGTCGCCTTGCAGAATGATGCGGTTGGCTTCGTCATGGGCGGCCGGGTCGGGCTCGGGCACCGCGGACAGAAGCGCGACGGTATAGGGGTGCTTGGGATCGGCATAGAGCCCCTCGCGCGGGGCCAGTTCCACCACCTTGCCCAGATACATCACCGCCACCCGATCCGCGATATGGCGGACCATGGACAGGTCGTGGCTGATGAACAGGTAGGTCAGGCCAAGTTCGCCCTGAAGGTCTTCCAGCAGGTTTACAACCTGCGCCTGGATCGACACGTCGAGCGCGGCAATCGGCTCGTCGCAGACGATGAATTTGGGGTTCAGTGCCAGGGCGCGGGCGATGCCGATGCGTTGGCGCTGGCCACCGGAAAACTCGTGCGGATAACGGTTGGCGAAATCGCGGTTCAGGCCGACGGCATCCATCAGCTCGTAGATGCGGTCCAGCCGTTCGGCCTTGGATTTTCTGGTGTGTTCGCGCAGCGGTTCGCCGATGATATCGGCCACCGACATGCGCGGGTTGAGGCTGGCTTGCGGATCCTGGAACACCATCTGCATGACCGGGCGCATCTTGCGCAGATCGCCTTGAGACATGGTGGAAATATCGGTGCTGTCGACCTCGATGGTTCCGGCAGTCGGATCGTAGAGCCGCAGAACCGCCCGTCCGCAGGTGGACTTGCCGCAGCCGGATTCGCCGACAAGGCCGAGCGTTTCTCCCTCATAGATGTCGAAGCTGACGTCATCCACCGCCTTCACGTCGCCCGTATGGCGGCGCATCAGGCCGGTATGGATGGGGAAATACATCTTCAGCCCTTTGACCGAGACGAGTTTCTTGCGCTGAGAGGTGTCAAACATCGCGGGGGCCTCCGGTTTCGGGGTCCCAGAAACAGGCCACGTCATGGACCGGGCCAACGGAATAGCGTGTTGGATTTTCCCGTGAGCAGCGATTGAACGCCTGTTCGCACCGGTCTCGGAACGGGCAGGCCGTAGGGTGGGCGCGCAGGATCGGGGGCTGGCCCTCGATCACCTTCAGCCGGTCGGACCGCACGCCGCTGACATGCGGCACGGTTTTCAGCAGGGCACGGGTATAGGGGTGCTTGGGGTTGGCGAACAGCTCTCGCACCGGGGCATGTTCGACCACCTGCCCGCCATACATCACCAGCACGCGGTCGGCGATGCCGGCGATGACGCCGAGGTCATGAGTGATCCACACGACTGCCATGCCAAGCTTGTCGCGCAGGTCCTTCATCAGTTCGAGGATCTGCGCCTGAATGGTCACATCCAGCGCCGTGGTGGGTTCATCGGCGATCAACACCTTCGGGTCGCAGGCGAGCGCAATGGCGATCATCACGCGCTGGCGCATGCCGCCCGAAAACTGGTGGGGATAGTCCTTGAGCCGCCGCTCCGCATCGGGGATGCCGACCAGTTCCAGCAGTTCCTTGGCCCGCACGCGCGCCTTGGCCTTCGACATGCCCATATGCTTGCGCAGTGGCTCCATCAGCTGGAAGCCGACATTGAACACGGGGTTCAGCGAGGTCATGGGGTCCTGAAAGACGAACCCGATCCGGGCCCCGCGAACGGCGCGCAGCTGTTCATCGGTCGCGGTCAGCAGGTCCTGACCTTCAAACATGACGCCCGCACCGGTCACCACCGCAGGTGGGGCGGGCACCAGCCCGATGAGGGACATCATTGTCACGGATTTTCCAGAACCGCTTTCTCCGACAACGCCCAGAAGCTCCCCCGCCTTGAGGCTGAAGCTGACGTTGTTCACAGCGTGGACTTCCCCACGCCGGGTTTTGAATACGGTCTTGAGGTCCTTGACATCAAGGACTGAGGGCTGTGCCCCATCAAGCATCACCAGACGCTCCTCACCGGTTGGACATCGCCCCGCCTCTGCCGGGCGGGTGCGTTCATTCCCGTCACGGTATCAGGAATTTCCCCCCTCGCAAGCGCTTTGAAGATGACCTTGGGTTCGGTTTTGACCGTTCGGGCAAAATTTGAGCATTTGTCGGGGGTGGGCTTGACGGGCTGGCAGGCTAGGAGGAGGCTCTGGCGCGAAGCACAAAGGACCCTGCCCATGCCCGCCGAGATGACCTCACGCGACCTTCTTGAAAAGCTCGTTTCATTTCCGACAGTTAGCCGCGACAGCAACCTGGACCTGATTGACTGGGCAGAGACCTGGCTGACCGGGCTCGGGGCCCGCTGTTTCCGCGACTACAATGAGGATCGGACCAAGGCGAGCCTTTACGCCCATATCGGCCCCGACATCGAGGGTGGCGTCATTCTGTCGGGTCATACCGACGTTGTGCCGGTGGATGGGCAGAACTGGTCCACCGATCCGTTCACGGTAGTCGAGAAGGACGGAAAGCTCTTCGGGCGCGGCTGCTGCGACATGAAGGGCTTCGATGCGCTGGCCATGGCGGCGATGGCGAAAGCCGCGAAGCTGCCGCTGACCAAGCCCTTGCAGATATGCCTTTCCCGCGATGAAGAGATCGGCTGTACAGGTGCCCCACCGATGATCCGCCACATGCAGGGCACCCTGCCTAAGGCGCAATTGGCGATCATCGGGGAACCCACGATGATGCAGGCGGTGACCGGCCATAAGGGGGGAATCGGTTACGACACCCATCTGCGCGGCTTCGAGGTGCATTCATCCATGATTGACGATGGTGTCTCCGCGATCATGGAAGGCGCCAAGCTGATTGACTGGGCGAACAAGATGAATGACGAGAATCGGGCGAAGGTGCCGCAAGAGGGCGACGCGCTGTTCGATCCTCCCTTCACGACGCTGCATGTGGGCATGATCGAGGGCGGGACCGCCCATAACATCACCGCCAAGGATTGCCATTTCGTCATGTCCTTCCGCTGCGTGCCGGGCGAGTCCATGGACGATTGGGGTGCGCGATACGAGGCGGAAGTGAAGCGGCTGGAGGCGCAGATGCAGAAGGTGCATCCCTCCTGTTTCATCGCGATTGACCGCAGATGGGACGTACCGGGGCTGAAGCCCGAAGAAAACGGCCCGGCGGAGGAGCTTGTCCGCCGCCTGACCGGCGACAACGCCACCCACGTTGTCAGCTACGGCACCGAGGCCGGGCAGTTCCAGCACGGCGGCTATTCCGCCGTTGTCTGCGGCCCCGGTAACATCGCGCAGGCGCACCAGCCCGATGAGTTCATCACCATCGAACAGTTCGAGGCGGGGGAACGCTTCATGGACAAGCTGCTGGAGACGCTCTGCGAATGACGGTCTTCCCCCTTGGGCTGCACCGGCCCGTGGAACATGCCGGCCCGCTGCCAGATACGGCGGATGTGGTCATTATCGGCGGCGGTGTCATCGGGGTGATGACGGCCTATTACCTTGCCGAGCAGGGCCTGCGCCCCGTGGTCCTGGAAAAGGGACGGGTGGCAGCGGAACAGAGCAGCCGCAACTGGGGCTGGGTCCGCCAGCAAGGGCGCGACCCGGCGGAACTGCCGATCATGATGGAGGCGAACCGGCTGTGGACAGAGCTCGCCGCAGAGGTGGGCGAGGATCTGGGGCTCAAGCAATGCGGGCTGACCTATCTGGCCAGAAGCGAGGCCGAGATGGAGGGCTTTCAGGGCTGGCTCGACGAGGTGTCGGGATCAGGCGTGGACAGCCGCTTGCTCAGTGCCCGGGAAACAGCCGAGCTGCTGCCAGGCGGGCGGACGGCCTGGGCCGGAGCGCTGCATACGCCAAGTGACATGAAGGCCGAGCCGTGGATTGCGGTGCCTGCGCTGGCGCGGGCCGCCGTGCGCAAGGGCGCGGTGATCGTTGAAAACTGCGCCGCGCGGCTGGTGGATGTCGAGGGCGGCAGGGTCGCGGGCGTCGTCACTGAACAGGGCCGCATCCGCGCGCCCGAGGTGGTGGTCGCGGGTGGGGCGTGGTCGTCGCTGCTGCTACGCCAGCATGGGATCCGCATCCCTCAGTTGTCAGTCAAGGCAACGGTCGTGGCCACCAAGGCGCTGCCCGATGTGCATGGCGGCGGCGCGACGGGGCAAAGCCTTGCCTTCCGCAGGCGCGATGATGGCGGCTATACGCTGGCCAATGGTGGCTTTCACGAAATCTTCCTGGGTTGGGACGCATTCCGGCATGTGCCGAAATACATTCCCCAACTGCGCCGCGACCCCTGGGGGCGGGTCTACCACCCGCTGGCCCCGCGCGGCTATCCCGACGGCTGGTCCACCCCGCGCGTCTGGCGTGACGTGGACGAAACCCCGTTCGAACGCATGCGTGTCCTGAACCCTACACCTCACCGCAAAGTCGTCGCGCGCCTGCTGCGGGAATTCGGAAAGGAGTTTCCCGCCCTTGGCCGGGTCGAGGGTGCGCTGGCTTGGGCGGGAATGATCGATTCAATGCCCGATATCGTGCCGGTCGTGGACCGCGCCAGCAGCCTGCCGGGCCTGTCGATCTGCACCGGCATGTGCGGGCATGGCTTCGGGATCGGGCCGGGCTTCGGGCGGGTGATGGCCTCTCTGATCACCGGCGAGGCGGTCGGCCACGACCTGTCGCGCTTCCGTCTGTCGCGGTTCTCGGATGGGTCGCCCATCACGCTCGGCCCGGACATATGACGCGACGTGCCGTCAGTTTGGCGGTCTGCCCCCTTGCCGGGATTTGAACAATCGGTCAGGTTTCCCCTGACCCCATAATTGCTTTGGTAAGGAATCTGCGAATGCCCGTGAAGAATCGTCTTGCCGAATTGCTGCCCGAGATCACCGAATGGCGGCGCGACCTGCATGAGAACCCGGAGATTCTCTACGACCTGCCGCGCACCACGGCGCTGGTCGAGGAAAAGCTGAAGGCGTTCGGCTGTGACGAGGTTGTGCCCGGCGTGGGCCGGTCGGGCGTCATCGGCGTGATCAAGGGCAAGTCCGACAGCAAGGGCCGCGTGATCGGGCTGCGCGCCGACATGGATGCGCTGCCGATGGATGAAAAGACCGGGCTGCCCTATGCCTCGAAAACGGCGGGCAAGATGCATGCCTGTGGCCATGACGGGCATACGGCGATGTTGCTCGGCGCCGCGAAATACCTCGCTGAGACACGCAACTTCGACGGCACCGTTGTGCTGATCTTCCAGCCCGCAGAGGAAGGCGGGGCGGGGGGCAAGGCAATGGTCGATGATGGCATGATGGAACGGTGGGGCATCCAGGAGGTTTACGGGATGCACAACGAACCGGGCCTGCCAGTTGGCGAATTCGGCGTCAGTCCCGGCCCGATCATGGCCGCCGCAGATGAAATCGAGATCACCATCCGCGGTCGCGGCGGCCACGCGGCGCAGCCCCACAACGTGATCGACCCGGTGCCTGCCGCCTGCGCCACCGTCATGGCGCTGCAGACCGTGGCCAGTCGCAACGTGGACCCGATCAAATCCGTGGTCGTCTCGATCTGCGTGATGAATACCGAAAGCGCCGCGACCAACGTGATCGACGATTCCGTGCGCCTTGCCGGGACAGTCCGCACGCTGGACGAGGATGTCCGCGACATGGCCGAGGTGCGGATCATCGAGATCGTGAACGCCACCGCTGCCGCCTATGGCTGCACTGCTGAAATCCACTACCAGCGCGGCTATCCGGTGACCGTGAACCACGAGGAAAACGCCGAGATCGCCGCCGACGTGGCCCGCGCCGTGGCAGGTGACAGCCGCGTGCGCTATGGCCGTCCGCCACGTATGGGGGCCGAGGATTTCAGCTACATGCTGCGCGCCCGGCCCGGGGCCTTCATCAATGTCGGCAACGGCGACAGCGCCAAGGTCCACCACCCCGAGTACAACTTCAACGACGAGGCGATCCCCTACGGGTGCAGCTTCTTCGCCGAACTCGTCGAACGACGAATGCCCGCCTGACAGGAGCCCGCGCCATGCCCGTGAAGAACAGCCTTGCCGAGATGCAGCCCGAAATCGCGGGCTGGCGCCGCCACCTACACCAGCACCCCGAACTGATGTACGAGGTGCATGAAACCGCCGCCTTCGTCGTGGATCGCCTGAAAGAGATGGGCATTACCGACATCACCCCCGGCGTCGGCAAGACCGGCGTGGTCGCCGTGATCAAGGGCAAGACCGACACCAAGGGCCGCGTGATCGGGTTGCGCGCCGACATGGATGCGCTGCCGATCCACGAGGCGTCCGGCGTGGACTATGCCTCGACCGTGCCGGGGAAGATGCACGCTTGCGGCCATGACGGGCATACGTCGATGCTGCTTGGGGCCGCGAAATACCTGTCCGAGACGCGCAATTTCGACGGCACCGTTGTGCTGATCTTCCAGCCCGCCGAGGAAGGCGGGGCAGGGGGCAAGGCCATGTGTGAAGACGGGCTGATGGACCGGTGGGGCATTCAGGAGGTCTATGGGCTGCACAACATTCCCGGCCTGCCCACGGGGCAATTCGCGATCCGGCCCGGGGCGCTGCTGGCGTCCTCGGATGAATTCGAGATCGTGGTGACCGGCAAGGGCGGCCATGCCGCCGCGCCGCACCATGCGATCGACACGACGCTGGTCGCCGCGCAGATCGTGGTCAGCCTCCATTCCATCGTGTCGCGCAACGTCGATCCCATCAAACGCGTTGTCCTGACCGTGGGCACGTTCGAGACCGACAGCACGGCCTCCAACGTCATCGCCCATCGGGCGCGCCTGCATGGCACCGTCCGCACGCTCGATCCCGAATATCGCACCATGGCCGAGGAACGGGTGCGGCAGGTCGCCGAATCCACCGCCGCCGCCTTCGGCGCCACGGCGGAGGTGATCTGGACGCCGGGCTACCCCGCCACGATCAACCACGAGGAAGAAACCCGCCACGCGGCCGAGGCCGCTGCCGCCGTCGCCGGGCAGGTTATCGACAACGTGGATCCGATCATGCCCTCGGAAGATTTCGCCTACATGCTGGAAGAACGTCCCGGCGCCTATATCTTCCTTGGCAACGGCGACACCGCCATGTGCCATCACCCCGCCTATGTGTTCGACGATGACGCGATCCCCGCCGGGTGCAGCTTCTTCGCGGAACTGGTGGAACGCCGGATGCCGGCGACACAAGACTGAAACAGGAGAGACCCTAATGCCCGTCAAGAACCGCTTCGCGGAACTGCTGCCCGAGATCACCGAATGGCGACGCGATATCCATGAACATCCCGAGATCCTGTTCGAAACTCACCGGACCTCTGCCCTCGTGGCCGAGAAACTCAAGGACTTCGGCTGCGATGAAATCGTGACCGGGATCGGGCGCACCGGCGTTGTCGGCGTGATCAAGGGCAAGTCGGATACGAGCGGCAAGGTGATCGGCCTGCGCGCCGATATGGACGCGCTGCCGATGAACGAGGAAACCGGGCTGCCCTATGCCTCCAAGACGCCCGACGCCATGCATGCCTGTGGCCATGACGGACATACGGCGATGCTGCTCGGGGCCGCGAAATACCTGTCCGAGACGCGCAATTTCGACGGCACGGTTGTGGTCATCTTCCAGCCCGCAGAAGAAGGCGGCGGTGGCGGAAAAGAGATGTGCGATGATGGCATGATGGACCGGTGGGGCATCCAGGAGGTCTATGGCATGCATAACTGGCCGGGCCAGCCCGTCGGCAAGTTCGCCATCCGCTCCGGGGCGTTCTTTGCGGCCACGGACCTGTTTGAAATCACGGTGAAGGGCCGTGGCGGTCATGGCGCCAAGCCGCATGAAACCATCGACCCGACCGTGACCGCGGCGCAGGTGGTGACGATGTTGCAGACCATCGCCAGCCGCAATGCCGATCCGGTGGAACACATCGTTGTATCCGTCACCTCGATCGAAAGCTCCTCCAAGGCGTTCAACGTGATCCCGCAAAGCGTGCATCTGAAAGGCACCGTGCGGACCCTCTCGACCGCAATGCGCGATCTGGCGGAAACGCGGCTGACCGCCATCGCCGAACAAGTCAGCTCGGCCATGGGGTGCACGGCGGATGTCCGGTATCAGCGCAACTATCCGGTGATGGTGAACCACCCCGAGCAGACGGAATTCGCGGCAGAGGTCGCCCGCGCGGTGTCCGGCGATTGTGACGATGCCCCGCTGGTCATGGGCGGCGAGGATTTCGCGTTCATGCTGGAGGAACGCCCCGGCGCCTACATCCTCGTCGGCAATGGCGATACAGCGGCGGTGCATCACCCGGAATACAACTTCACGGATGAGGCGATTCCGGCAGGCTGCAGCTGGTGGGCCGAGATCGTGGAACGCCGGATGCCGGCGGCCTGACGCGCATGTGGGAAGATCGGTATCGCACGGCAGGGGAATATCTGTTCGGGACAGCCCCGGCGGGGTTCCTGACCGACAATCCCGGCTGGATCCAACCGGGGCAGCGCGCGCTTTGCGTCGCGGACGGTGAGGGGCGCAATTCCGTGCATCTCGCCGAACGCGGGTTGGAGGTCTCAGCCTTCGACATGGCCCCGACAGCGGTGGAACGGGGCCGGGCGTTGGCGGCTGCGAAGGGCGTGGTGGTGGATTACCACGTCTCGGACTGGGCTGGTTGGGATTGGACGCGGACCCATGACCTCGTGGTTGCGATCTTCATCCAGTTCGCCGACCCCGCCGCGCGGGTGGGCCAGTTCGCGGATCTGCGCCGTGCGGTGGCCCCGGGGGGCGTGCTGATGCTGCATGGATACACGCCGGAACAGGTCGACTACGGCACCGGAGGGCCGGGCAACCGGGCGCATATGTACACGCCCGATCTGTTGCGAGAGGCGTTCGGGGATTGGCAGGTGGAGCGACTTGCCGCCTATGAACGCGATGTTCAGGAGGGCCGGGGCCATTCCGGGCGCTCGGCCCTAATTGACCTGATCGCGCGCAAGCCCGGCTGATCAGCCGCCCGTGTGGCTCATGTGGCGGGTCATCTGGCCGTCCACCTTCTGCCGGGAATAGTCGAAGTCATGGCCTTTGGGCTTTAGCGCAATGGCCGCGCGAATGGCCTCTTCCAGCACTGTGTTGTCGGGGGAGGCCCGCAGGGGGGCGCGCAGATCGGCCATGTCTTCCTGACCGAGACACATGTAAAGCTCACCCGTACAGGTCAGCCGCACCCGGTTGCAGCTTTCGCAGAAATTATGCGTGAGCGGCGTGATGAAGCCGATCTTTTGCCCGGTGTCTTCGATGCGAACATACCGCGCGGGTCCGCCCGAGCGTTCTGCCAGATCGGTCAGCGTGTAGCGTTCCGCCAACCTTGCGCGCAGGTCCTTGAGGCTCCAATACTGGTCCAGCCGGTCTTCGTTTCCGAGATCGCCCATGGGCATGACCTCGATCCAGGTCAGGTCCATGTCGCGGCTTGCGCACCAATCCTGAATGGTGAACAGCTCCTCTTCGTTGAAGCCCTTCAGTGCCACCGCGTTGATCTTGACCCGCAGACCCGCCTTCTGCGCCGCGTCGATACCGTTCAGCACCTGCGGCAGGCGGCCCCACCGGGTGATGTCGGCGAATTTCTTCTCGTCCAGCGTGTCGAGCGAAATATTCACCCGCCGCACGCCCGCAGCATAGAGTTGATCGGCAAAGCGAGCGAGTTGACTGCCATTGGTGGTCAGCGTCAGCTCTTCGAGCGCGCCGCTGTCCAAGTGTCGGGTCATGGACTCGAAGAAGGTCATGATCCCCTTGCGCACCAGCGGTTCGCCCCCGGTAATCCGCAGCTTCTTCACGCCGAGCCGGATGAAGGTCGAACACATGCGATCCAGTTCTTCCAGCGTCAGAAGCTCCTTCTTCGGCAGGAACGTCATGTTTTCCGACATGCAATAGACGCAGCGGAAATCGCAGCGGTCTGTAACCGAGACGCGCAGATAGCTGATTGCGCGGGCGAATGGGTCAATAAGGGGGGCGGGTGTTTCCATACTGAGAAGGTAGTTTGCACGGGCAGGCGCGGCAAGCGTTGATGCGTGCGATTTTTGCGCCTAGGCTTTGCGTCATGACACAGATCATCCGCGCCCTTCTGGCCCTTGCCCTCGTCGCCTCGCTTGCCGGGTGCGGTGATGGGTTCCGCCCCCTGTCTTTCCTGAACCGCGACCGTGAGGCCAGCGCCGTGCCGCCCCCCTCGGTGGCCAACGAAACGGAAGCGGAGGAGGGCGCAGAAGAGACAGACGATGAGCCCGCTGCGGCCGCAGCCTCCGGCGTGCTTGGCACGACCGTGGCCTCTTTGGGCGACCCGACAGCGCCGGGGCTCTGGCTGGAAACGCCTTTGGTGACCACCGAAACAGCAGGCCGCTTGGAGGCTGAGAATGGCAACTCCGTCGAGGTCACCCTGCGCCCAAGCGGCGGCGAAGCGGGGTCCGGCAGCCGGATCTCTCTGATGGCGCTGCAGGCGCTCGGGTTGGGGTTGACAGATCTGCCGACGCTGACGGTCATCGCTGGCGGATAAAATGGACCGGCGGCTGTTCCGGGCCGAAGCCCGGTGGGAGGATCTGCGCGCGGGCTTTCACTGGGACATCCCGGAGCGGATGAATATCGCGCGGCTCTGCTGTGACGATTGGGCCGCGACGCGACCCGGTCAGGTGGCAATCATCCATATCGGCCAGGATGGCGACCGGCACGAATGGACCTATGGCCAGCTCAAGCCCGCTTCCGACGGGCTGGCCGTGGCATTGGCCGCAAATGGCGTGGGCAAGGGCGATCGGGTGGCTGTTCTGCTAGCGCAGCATCCCTTTGTGTTGCTGACCCATATGGCGGTGATGAAGCTGGGGGCCGTGGTGCTGCCGCTGTTCACGCTCTTTGGTGAGGATGCGCTGCGCTACCGCCTGTCGGATAGCGGCGCGAAGGCGGTGGTGACCGACCCCGCCAATCTGGATCGGGTGATGGCGTTGCAACCCGATCTGCCGGGGCTGGAGGTTGTGATCTCGACCGGGTCCGCGCCCGCGCCGGTTCTGTCTTTGCCCGATCTGATCGAGACGCCCGCGCGGGGATTTCTGGCCGCCGAGACGCTGGCCGAAGATCCGGCGATGATGATCTACACCTCGGGCACCACGGGCGACCCCAAGGGGGTGCTGCACGCGCATCGGTTTCTCTATGGGCATCTGCCCTGCATGGAGCTGAGCCAGGGCCTGTTCCCACGCGCCGGTGATGTGGGCTGGACGCCTGCGGACTGGGCCTGGATCGGTGGATTGATGGACATGGCAATCCCTTGTCTTTACTATGGAATTCCCCTGATCAGCCACCGCTTTGCGAAGTTCGAGCCGGAGGCGGCATACCGGCTTTTGGCGGCGGAGAAGGTGACGAATGCCTTCATCCCGCCGACCGCTTTGCGGCTGATGAAACAGGCCCCGGTGGGGCAGGGGCTGTGCCTGCGCGCGGTCAGTTCCGGGGGAGAGCCTCTGGGCGCGGATATGCTGGAATGGGGCGAAGCCCGGCTCGGGGCGGAGATCAACGAGCTTTACGGGCAGACCGAAGCCAACCTGATCGTGGCGGCTCGGTCTGCGATGATGACCCGCGTTCCCGGCGCCATGGGGCTGCCGGTGCCGGGGCATGAGGTGCGTTTGCTGGGACCGGATGACCGCGAGACAGGCGCGGGTGAGGTGGGCGAGGTCTGCCTGAAGATGCCCGACCCGGTGGCTTTCCTGCGCTACTGGAACAAGCCGGAAGCGACGGAAAAGAAAGTGAAAAACGGTTGGCTTCGGACCGGAGACCTGGCCACGCGCGGGGCCGATGGACAGATCACCTTTCACGCCCGCGACGATGACGTGATCACCTCTGCGGGCTACCGGATCGGGCCGTCTGAGATCGAGGCGGCGCTTGTGCGGCACCCGGATGTGCTGATGGCCGCCGTGGTGGGAGAACCCGACCCGATTCGCACGGAGATTGTCGTGGCGCATGTGGTCTTGCGGGATGGTGCGGACTGGGGCGGGATGGAAGAGGCGCTGAAATCCCTGGTGCGAGAGCGCGTCTCGGCGCATCTGGTGCCGCGCAAGGTGCTGCGCCGGGACAGCCTGCCGATGACCGCCACGGGCAAGATCATGCGCCGCGCCTTGCGGGGTCAGTGAGGCGCAAAACAGGGGGGTGCCATGCGTACACCCCCTGTACACCCCCCATACACCCCCTGTGCATACGGAATTGGGAATTGGCGGTTTGAGTACGTGTTGCTAAAAGCTTGGCGCAATCGTCTCCGAAGGTTGCGTTGCGTAATGTCAGCAGAGGCGCGACACAAAGATTTCGCCGCGCGTTCCGCGCGTCGATCCGGGAGCGGCCCTCGTCAGGCGCCTCTGGCGCCCTCCTTGGGCCGCGTTGCCACGGATGCGTTTGACGGGAGTCGCGATTCCGGGAGGGTGGAGCGGGTGGATGGGTCTGGATGCCTCCGGCGGAGGTATTTCTCGCCAAGATGAAAGGGAAGAGGCAGGCATGTCGCGGAGCGCGGTTAGTGCACCATCTTCTTGATGCGGCGGGTCATGAGCCAGACGGCGGCGATCACCGGCAAGACGAGGGCGGCGGTGACCCAGGGTTTTTCGATGCCGAATTCGTAAGCCACGGGGGCGAGCAGGTAGCTGAGCAGGCTGACCGCGTAGTAGCTGATCGCGACGACCGAGAGCCCTTCGACCGTTTCCTGCAGGCGCAGTTGCAGGGCGGCGCGGCGGTCCATGCTTTCCAGCAGATCCTGGTTCTGGGCAGAGCGGCCAACTTCGACCTTGGTGCGCAGAAGTTCACCGGCGCGGAAGGCGCGGTCGGTCATGGATCTGAGCCGCGTTTCGGTGCTTTTGACCGTCCGCATGGCGGGGTCAAACCGGCGCAGCATGAATTCGGCGAAGGTCTGGCGGCCCG
This sequence comes from Nioella ostreopsis, assembly GCF_004000255.1. Classification (GTDB taxonomy): domain Bacteria; phylum Pseudomonadota; class Alphaproteobacteria; order Rhodobacterales; family Rhodobacteraceae; genus Nioella; species Nioella ostreopsis. Next base: position 83,772 of record NZ_RCIQ01000014.1, on the reverse strand, counting down.
CGAAGCGTTCTTCCCGCAGGATCTCGATGCGTTGCTGCACGATGGCCTCGTACGCGCCGGTCGCGCCGAAACGGAACGAGGCGCGGGACATCAGGTTTTCCAGATCGGTCGCATAGGAGAGCAGCTTGTCGAGCTGTTGATCTGGGGCGGTGCTGTCGCCGGTCATGTCGCGCAGGAGCGCCGAGAGGCCGCTGTCGATCTGGGCCATGCGGGCGTTGAGCTCACCCGCCTTGGGAAATCCGAGCATCGCCATGGCCTTGTAGGTCTCGATCTCGCAAAGGCGCTGGACGATACGACCGATGCGGGAGGGGCCGGCCTCTGGTCTCGGGAAAATGGCAAAGCGCATATGGCCTGCCGGGTCGATGCGGAAATCGCTGGCCAGCACCGCATTGCCGTCGAGCACCCGGTTGGCGGCGAGGCTTTCGGGTTCGAACCAGTCCTTGAGGCAGGTGGAGATGGCGTCATCATCCGCGATGCCTTCGGAAATGCGAAAATGGGCAGAGGTGATGCGTGGGCCGGGGGCGGTGGCCATCCAGTCTTCCGGAAAGAGATCCCAGATCGCGGAATCGAAGGGGCGGTCGCTTAACCCCTCGCCATGAACCAGGTAGGTCACGAATTCCGTGTGCTGTTCCCACTTGAGGTGGTAGCGCCCGAGCTTGCCGGAGAAATGCGTGGCTCCGGGCTTGGGGTGCTGCGCGTCGTAGCGGTCGAGCAGGGCGATCAGGTGGGCGCGGTCGGCATCACGGTCGCGGGCGGCGGCGTTCTTGACCGGTTTCAGGGCAATGATCGCGGCCTGGCTGCCATGCCGAATCGAGGGGAAGGGGCGGGCGTGCAGTTCATTCGCCAGGTCATAGCGCTGAGGGTGATCGGGGAAGCTTGGCATCGGTGGTCCTTTGGCGCGGTTGCCTAGCGATAGCCTGTTCACCGTGGTTTTCAACAATATTAAATTAATGAAATGAAGGGGTTGGGCGTGTGCAACGGTATACCGTGCGATCTAAGCCCCGCTGGGCGATGGACTTTTCCCGGCCGGAGGGTGACGCAGGGTCAGATGGTCGCGGGCGATTGGGGGGCTGCCGTGTCGTAAATGAGCCCTGCGGCGTCCATTCCGTTGTAGCCGGGGGCTGTGCACTGTAAAAGCGCCTGCAACGCCCGGGCAACGGGATTAAAGGGAAAGGGGATCAGTGTGAAGATAGGCGCTCCCAAGGAGATTGAAGCCGGGGAAAATCGCGTTGCGATGACACCGGACAGTGCCGTGCAGCTACAGAAATTGGGCTATGACTGCCTGATCGAGGCTGGCGCGGGCGAAAAGGCGGGATTTGCGGATGCCGACTACGAGGCGGCCGGTGTCAGCGTCGTGAAGACCGCGGCGGCGCTTTGGAAAGACGCCGACATCATCGCCAAGGTCCGCATTCCCAACGAGACTGAACTGAAGCGGCTGACTGCCGACAAGACGTTGATTTCCTTCTTCAACCCGGCGGGGAATGAAGAGGGGATGGAACTGGCCAAGGCCAAGGGCGCCAATGTGATCGCCATGGAAATGGTGCCCCGGATCAGCCGCGCGCAGAAGATGGATGCACTGTCCTCCATGGCCAATATCGCGGGCTACCGGGCGGTCATCGAGGCGGGCAACAATTATGGCCGCTTCTTCACCGGTCAGATCACCGCTGCGGGCAAGGTGCCGCCTGCCAAGGTGCTGGTGGTGGGCGCGGGCGTGGCGGGTCTGGCCGCGATCGGAACCTCCACGAGCCTTGGCGCGATCACCTATGCCTTCGACGTGCGGCCCGAAGTGGCCGAGCAGGTCGAATCGATGGGGGCGGAGTTCGTCTATCTCGATTTCGAGGAAGAGGCGCAGGATGGCGCGGCGACCGGCGGCTACGCCTCGGTACAGTCCGAAGAGTTCCGCAATGCGCAGCTGGCCAAGTTCCGCGAGCTGGCGCCCGAGGTCGATATCGTCATCACCACGGCGCTGATTCCCAACCGTCCCGCGCCGAAGCTGTGGACGGAAGACATGGTTGCGGCGATGAAGCCGGGCTCGGTCATCGTCGACCTGGCCGCCGAGCGGGGCGGCAACGTCGAGGGCACGGTGATGGACGAAAAGGTGGTGACGGAAAATGGCGTCACCATCATCGGCTACACCGACTTCCCGAGCCGCATGGCCAGCCAGGCCTCGACGCTCTACGCCACCAATATCCGTCACATGATGACCGATCTGACGCCCGAGAAAGACGGGCAGGTCGTGCACAACATGGAAGATGACGTGATCCGTGGTGCGACCGTGACCTATCAGGGCGAGATCACCTTCCCGCCGCCGCCGCCGAAGATCCAGGCGATTGCGGCGCAGCCGAAGAAGGAACAGCCGCGCGAGCTGACCCCGGCAGAGAAGCGTGAAGCCGAGGTTGCGGCCTTCAAGGCGCAGACCAAGAGCCAGGTGACGCTGCTGGCCGTGGGCGGCGGGCTGATCCTGCTGGCGGGGCTTTATGCGCCAGCCAGCTTCATGCAGCATTTCATCGTCTTCGTGCTGAGCGTCTTCGTCGGCTTCCAGGTGATCTGGGGCGTGGCGCATTCGCTGCATACGCCGCTGATGGCGGTAACCAACGCCATTTCGTCGATCATCATCCTGGGGGCCCTGATGCAGATCGGGTCGGGCAGCTGGCTGGTCATCCTGCTGGCAGGGCTCAGCGTGTTCATGGCCGGGATCAACATCTTCGGCGGCTTCCTCGTGACACGGCGCATGCTCGCCATGTTCCAGAAATCCTAAGGAGACTGAGGCAATGGAATTCGGATTCACGACGGCGGCCTATGTGGTCGCGGCGGTTCTCTTCATCCTCTCGCTCGGCGGGCTGTCTGGTCAGGAAAGCGCCAAGCGCGCGGTGTGGTACGGTATTGCCGGCATGGCGCTGGCGGTGTTCGCGACGTTGATCGGACCCGGCTCGGGCTTGTGGCTTCTGTCGGTCCTTCTGATTGCGGGCGGCGGTATCATCGGCTGGTACGTGGCCAAGAAGGTCGAGATGACCGAGATGCCACAGCTGGTTGCCGCAATGCATTCGCTGGTGGGCCTTGCAGCGGTGTTCGTGGGCTTCAACGCCCATTTCGAGCTGGTCCGCGTGCTGGGCATGGAGCCGGAGGCGCGCGAGGCGCTGACCGGGTTCGCCGAGCTGCTGGCGCACAAATCGGTGATCGAGCAGAACATCCTGCGGGTGGAACTGTTCCTGGGCATCTTCATCGGGGCGGTGACCTTCACCGGGTCGGTGGTGGCCTATGGCAAGCTGGCGGGCAAACTGACCTCTGCGGCGACCAAGCTGCCCGGCGGTCATGCGCTGAACGCGGGCGCGGCAGCGCTCTCGGTCATCTGCCTGATCTGGTACTTCAACTCGGGCGGCTTCTTCCCGCTCTTCATCATGACGCTGGCAGCCCTCTTCATCGGCTATCACCTGATCATGGGCATCGGCGGCGCCGACATGCCGGTCGTGGTCTCGATGCTGAACAGCTATTCGGGCTGGGCCGCGGCGGCGATTGGCTTCTCGCTTGGCAATGACTTGCTGATCGTTGTCGGTGCGCTGGTCGGGTCCTCCGGTGCGATCCTGTCTTACATCATGTGTAAGGCAATGAACCGGTCCTTCATCAGCGTGATCCTGGGCGGCTTCGGCGGCACCACGGGCCCCGCGATGGAGATCGAGGGCGAGCAGGTGGCGATTGACGCCGATGGCGTGGCGACGGCCCTCAATGAGGCCGACAGCGTGATCATCGTGCCGGGCTACGGCATGGCGGTGGCGCAGGCGCAATCGGCGGTGGCCGACCTGACGCGCAAGCTGCGCGCGGCGGGCAAGGAGGTGCGCTTTGCCATCCACCCCGTGGCGGGCCGTCTGCCGGGGCATATGAACGTGCTGCTGGCGGAAGCCAAAGTGCCCTATGACATCGTGATGGAAATGGACGAGATCAACGAGGACTTCCCCTCGACCGACGTGGTGATCGTGATCGGCTCCAACGACATCGTGAACCCGGCGGCGCAGGAAGATCCCAACAGCCCTATCGCCGGCATGCCGGTGCTGGAGGTGTGGAAGGCGAAACAGGTCTTCGTGTCGAAGCGCGGGCAGGGCACCGGCTATTCCGGCATCGAGAACCCGCTGTTCTACAAGGAGAACACGCGCATGTTCTACGGCGACGCCAAGGCCAGCATCGACTCGCTTCTGCCGAAGATCAGCTGAAGCCCGTCGAAATTGAAATCGGAAAGCCCCGAGGTTTAACCTTGGGGCTTTTTCTTTGGATGGGGGGCATGTCCGGGGTTGGGGATGCGCCCGATCCGGCGCACCTGCTGCGGAAGCGTTCCGGTCATGGGAGAATTCCATTCTCGTCACTTTTCCCGGCTGCCCGTGAGAGCCGCAATTCCAATCTGGACAAACCCTGCATTGTTGAGCGGCGGCTTTTTCGAGAGGCTGTCTTCGAAACGGATGTAAGGGAGGGGCGCGATGCTTCGCTTCGGAATAATCGGCACCGGTCGGATCGGCGACATGCATGCGCGTCTTGTGGCGTTGCAGCCCGATGCGCGTGTGACATGGTGCTATGACCTGTTCGAGGAAAGCGCCGCACGCACCGCCGCCGCCGTGGGGGCGCGGGCGACGACCGATCTGGATGCGTTGCTTGGGGCCGATGATGTCGACGCAGTGCTGATCGCCTCGCCCACCAATACGCATGTGGAAATGATCCTGCGTTCCGCCGAGGCGGGCAAGCCGATCCTGTGCGAAAAGCCGATCGACGTAGATATCAACAAGGTCGAAGAGTGCCGCGAGAAGCTGGCTGCCTTCGACGTTCCGCTTCAACTTGGTTTCAACCGGCGGTTCGATCCCAGCCACGCAGGCGTGCAAAAGGCCGTCGCGGCGGGCGAGATCGGGGCGCTGGAACTGCTTGTCATCACAAGCAGGGACCCGGGGCCTCCTCCCCCCCGGGCCATTCTGGAGGCCTGCGGCGGCCTGTTCCGCGACACCACGATCCACGACATGGACATGGCGCGGTTCGTCCTGGGCGAAGAGCCGGTCGAGGTGTTCGCGATGGCCGCGAACCGGGTTGACCCGATCTTCGCGGAACTGGGCGACGTGGATACCGCGATGATCGTGATGCGCACCGCATCGGGCGCGCTGTGCCATATCAACAATTCGCGGCGCACCAACTACGGCTATGACCAGCGGGTCGAAGCATTCGGGGCCGAGGGCATGGTGCGGTCCAACAACCACCGCCCGACCGAGGTGTCCCGCCACGGGGCGGGCGGGACGGCGACGAAGGACGAGTTGCTCTATTTCTTCATCGAGCGCTACCGTGCCGCCTACGAGGCCGAGATCCGCGATTTCATCGATCAGGTGACGGCGGGCAAACCGCCGAACGTGACCTTCGAGGACGGGCGTCGGGCGTTGCTTCTGTCCGAGGCGGCGCTGAAATCCTACCAGACCAACAAGCCGGTGGAGGTGAACTACGGATGACTGACTATCAAAGCCCCTATGGTAGTGCCGCCTATCACGCGGCTTCGGACAAGGACGTTCCTCTCGACCAGCAATTCGCGGGTAAGGTGGCGGTCGTCACCGGCTCGACGCAGGGGCTCGGCCTGACGGCGGTCAAGCTGATGCTGCGGCGTGGGCTGAAAGGTGCTTTGATCATGGGCCGGAAAGAGGCCGAGGGGCAGGCGGCGGCGGATGCGCTGACCACGCCTGACTGCCGGGTGGTCTATCACCGTGCCGACCTGACCGATCTGGACGATTGCCAGTCGATCCACGACCGCGCGATTGCCGAATTCGGCACCTATGACATTCTGGTCAATTCCGCCGGGATCACCGACCGGGGCGGCATTCTGGATGGCGACGCTCCGCTGTGGGAACGGACCTTTGCGATCAACGCCCGCGCGCCCTTCTTCCTGATGCAGAACGCCGCCAATCATTGGCGGGCAGAGGGCAAGCCGGGGGCCATTGTCAACGTGGCCACCATCACCGCCCATGGCGGGGTGCCGTTTCTGACGGTCTATGCCGCGTCCAAGGCGGCGCTTGTGGCCACCACCAAGAACGCGGCCTTTTCGCTGATGCGCGACGGGATTCGGGTGAATGCGCTGGCCATTGGCTGGATGGACACGCCCGCCGAGGACATCACGCAGAAGACGTTTCACGACATGCCCGATGGCTGGCAGGCCGAGGCGGGCAGGCAGTTGCCTGCTGGCAGGCTGTTGAACATGAACGAGGTCGCCCGCTGGATCGCCCACCTGGCCAGTGACGAGTCGGGCATCATGACGGGATCCGTTCTCGATTTCGATCAGGGGGTTATCGGCTGCTACGAGGCGACGCCGATCCCCGCGAAACCGGGCTGACGGGGGCTGTCCGGTTCCAGACTGGACAGAACTCGACACGACCGGGGCAGGCAGCAGGCCTAGACTGAGCAGACGAATACCGAACTGGAACCGGCCCCGCGTGGCCGGAACCCGCAAGGCCCCGATGGGCCAACGACATCAAGGGAGGACGACAATGACCAGACTGACGAAAATCCTGACCAATAGCAGCGCCGCCGTGGCGCTGACCGTGGCCGGCTTCGCCGCAACACCCGTGCTGGCCGATGGCGAGCAAGTGTTCTTCATGCTGCCCAATTCCACCACCATCCGCTTCGAGCGCCGCGACGCGCCGCTCTTCGTGGCGGCGATGGAAGAACGGATGCCGGGGGCCACGGTCACCGTACAGAACGGCGAGGGCGACCCGGTGCGCCAGCAACGGCTGGTGGAAGACGCCATCGCGCAAGGTGCCGATCTGATCGTCTACACCTCGTCCGACGCCAACCTGTCTGCGGGTGCGCTGCGGGCCGCGGAAGAGGCCGGGGTTCCGGTTCTGCTTTATGAACATGACGCGATCGGCGGCCAGGCCGAGGCGCATGTTCTGTTCAACGCCCGTGCTGTGGGCCAGGCACAGGGCCAGCGCGCGGCGGAACTGATCGAGGCGATGCCGGAAGGCACCATCCGCATTGCCCGCGTGAAGGGCAATCAGGGCGAATACGGTACAACCCAGTATGAGCTAGGCCAGAACGAGTATCTCGATCCGCTGATCGCATCCGGCCGCGTGGAAATCGTCTGCGAGGATTTCACCCCCAACTGGGACCCGGTACAGGCGCAGGCTTTCGCCGAAGACTGCCTGACCCGCACGGGCGGCGGCGTGGACATGTTCCTTGGCATGAATGACGGCACCACCGGCGGCTCGGTCGCCGCGCTGGTCAGCCAGGGTTACGCGCCGGGCGAGATCGTCGTGACCGGTGGTCAGGATGCCACCATCGAGGCGCTTCAGTTCATCGCGCAGGGCTGGCAGGACAACACCGTCTTCAAGGACCTGCGGGTGATGGCCGAGGCCGCTGCCGACATGGCGGTCGCGATCCTGAACGGTGAGGACCTGCCCGCGGAATGGATGAACGGCGAGGTGGACAATGACTACATGATGGTCCCCGCCGCCTTCCTGCCGGTGAACAATGTCACGCTCGACAATATCTCGGACGTGGTCGAGGCCGGTATCTACACCTGGGAGGAAGTCTGCCAGGGCGCGGAAGACTCTCAGTTGTGTCAGGATAATCTCTGACATCAGAGGTTTCTCCCGGTCGTCGGCGGTGCAACATCCGCCGGCGACCTCGCGACATGGAAAGGCAGACATGACACAGCCCATCCTCAGCCTGCGTGGCATCACCAAGCATTTCGGCGGCGTCAAGGCGTTGACCGATGTGTCGCTCGATCTGGAGCCCGGCAAGGTCGTGGCGCTTGTGGGCGATAACGGGGCGGGAAAATCGACGCTGGTCAAGGTGATGTCCGGGGTGCACCGGCCCGATAGCGGCACCTATCTGTTCGAGGGGCGGGAGGTGGCTGCCTCCAACCCGGCCGAAGTGGCCGATATGGGGGTGCAGACGGTCTATCAGGACCTCGCGCTGTGCGACAATCTCGATGCGGTTCAGAACCTCTTTCTGGGGCGGGAGCTGACCGGGCCCTGGTACACGGGCTACCGTGTCAGTCGCGCGGCGGCAGAGAAGCGGGCGAAGGAGGTGCTGAAGCGGCTTAGGCTCGATTCCATCTCGTTGACCCGCAACGTGGGCGCCATGTCGGGCGGGCAGCGCCAGAACATCGCCATCGCCCGGTCGATCCTGTGGGAACCGAAGGTGGTGCTGCTGGATGAACCGACGGCGGCGCTGAGCCATTCGGCGGCGGAACAGGTGGGCGATCTGGTGCGCGAACTGGCCTCGCACGGGCTGGCCGTGCTGGTGATCAGCCATGACATCCATCACTTCGTTCTGGACAACACAGACCGGATCGAGGTGCTGCGGCTGGGGCGCAACGCCGCCAGTTTCAATTCCAAGGACGTGACCGGCGAGCAGGTCGTCAACGCGATGGTGGGCGGCAATGAAGCCGTCAACATGGCCGGCTGAGGCGAGGACAGACGAATGACCGATGCATCCATCCCCCCAACGCCCACGGCGACGCCGACACGGTCGCTGACGGAACGTCTGGGCAATGAGCTTAGCTTCGTGCCGGTGGCCGTTGGCCTGATCGCGCTGTTCCTTTTCTTCGCAACGCAGTCGGATGTGTTCCTGACCAGCCGCAACCTGTCCAACCTGCTGGTGCAGTCCACCGTGACCGGGATCATCGCGCTTGGCCTCGTCTTCGTGCTGCTGACCGGCGAAATCGACCTGTCCGTCGCCGCAACCTCGGGCGTGGCTTCTGTCTTCATGGCCAAGCTGGTGATGGATTTCGGCCTGCCGGTGCCGCTTGCGATCCTTGCGGGCGTTGCGCTGGGCGGGCTTGTCGGTGCGGCCTCGGCAAGGTGGGTGACGCTGATCGGGGTGCCGTCCTTCGTGGTGACGCTTGGTGTGGGGTTGGTGCTGAACGGCATCCAGTTGCTGCTGCTGCCGCGCACGGGCCGCTATAACCTGATGAATTCCGGTGTCGATCAGCTTGCCGCGACCCATGTGACCGGCCCAATGGCCTGGGGGCTGGTGCTGTGCGCCATCGTGCTGTTCGCTCTGGTCATGGGATCGACCTGGCGGTCACGCCAGAGGGCGGGGCTGTCCGCATCGTTCAACGCGGGCGTTCTGCTGCCGGTGGTCATCGTGGCATTGTTTCTTGTCGGGGTGCTGGTCTTTCTGGAAAACCAGCGTGGGCTGCCGATGCCGGTCATCCTGTTTCTCGCGCTGCTTGGGGTCATGTCCTACATCGCCTCCGAGACCCGCTTTGGCACCTATCTCTATGCCATCGGCAACAATGCTGAGGCCGCGCGGCGGGCGGGCATCAAGGTGGACCGGATCAAGATCACCGCCTTTGCCATCGCGGGCTGCATGGCGGCCTTTGGCGGCATCCTGTCGGCCTCGCGCTCGCTTGGCGTATCGGTGTCGTCTGGCGGCGGCGTCGGCGGCGGGGCGCTGCTGCTGGAAAGCATTGCGGCGGCGGTCATTGGCGGGGTGAGCCTGTTCGGCGGGCGCGGCATGGTTGTCGGGGCCCTGTTCGGGGCGTTGATCATCGCAACCGTATCAAATGGGCTGAACCTGATGGGCGTGGCCAATGAGGCGCGGCTGATCGTGACCGGCCTGCTTCTGGTCGTGGCGGTGTCGATCGACCGCGGGATCGAAAGGCTGGCGCGGCCGGGCTGAGGAGGACGGGAAGCAGGCGGCGCTCAGCCCTCGTAGAAGCTGCGCAGCAATTGCAGCCCGTTGGACAGTTCGCCGTCGCTTGCCCGTTGCCAGAAGGCGTCGCTGCCGAGATCGGCGAAACCTTCGACGCCGGTCAGGTCATCGGCGTCGACATTCTTGAAGCCCATGGACCAGTTTGAAAACATCCTGTCGTCAATCGGCCCCTCGTCGATCACCACAACGGTATGGTGCCTTGTATCGTTGGAAATCCGGCCCCAGACATCGTCAATGGCCGCGTCCGGCCCTTCCAGAACCTGAATGAAATTCCCGCGGCGGAAATCCTCGTTGAAGCGATAGACGAGGCATCCGGTGACGCCGTCCTTTTCATTCCGCGCGCGGCTGTGGCGCAGCAATTCGCCAAGATCTTCCTGAGAGAAGGGCCGCTCGGCCTGACTGACATAGGCTATGAATTTCATCTTGAGGTCATCCTCTCTTGTCCGCCCCGACCGATGGGTTCGCCCCGAAGCTTCAGTGTAACGGGCATTTGGTTGCCCATTGGCGAAAGTCCAGAGCAGCTGTCAACAAAACGGAGTTCTGGATTGCGAATTTGATATTGTGAAATTAGTGGCCTGAGATCTGCAATCCGCACCATGGCCAGCCCTTTGGCTCTGCCCCCGATTCGCGGCTTTGCGTGGAGAAGGTTGCGTGCTGTCTTCGCAAATGCAGCAATGGCAGAGGGGCGAGGGGAAGTCTCTAGCCTATTGATCCTTGGTGGTTTTTTCATCTGGGATGATCCGCTGGCGTCCTGGTGTGGTCAAATTAAGTTTCACGATATCAAATTATAGGCAATATAATCAAATTATCTTGCCCTGAGGGGCCCATTTCGAAACCTTAAGGCCAGAGGAGATCGCCAGATCATGAACGAACAGCTTCACACCCAGGACCGGTCGGCAAAGGACCTGCGAGGCGTGCTGCGCAGCCCGCAAAAGCCGGTTCGGACGATCCAGTCGGTCGATCGGGCCCTGACGCTTCTGGAACTGGCAGCTGGCGAGATCGACGGCATCACCTTGTCGGAATTGTCGGATCGGATCGGCCTGAACGCCTCGACCTGCCATCACCTTGTCATGACGCTCGTGGCGCGGGGGTATCTGACCCATATCAGCCGCAGCCGTGGATATGCGCTTGGCCCGCGGGTTCGGGAACTGCTGGAGATGATGGAGCATGACTCCGACCCTGCGGTTCTGCTGCGCGAAGACCTGCGGCGCTTGGGCGAACAGCTTGGCCTTGGCGTTCAGCTTGCCGTGCTCAGCGAGACCTCGCTGCTGACCAAGCTCAGCTTTCCCGGCGCGGCCTCGACCCTGCAGGAGCCCAACGAGGTCGAAAAGATGACCGCGCTGCACGCAACCGCGACGGGCAAGTCCATTCTCGCGTGGATCCCCGATACGGAACTTGTGCGGATCATTTCGACCAATGGGCTGAAATCCTACACGCCCAACACGATCAACAGCCTGTCCGGTCTCGTGGAAGAGCTGCGCAGCGTGCGCCGCTTCAAATACGCCATCGACAACGAGGAACTGCGCGCAGGCGTCGTCTGTATCGGGTCGGCCATCCGCGAGGGTGGCGGCGCGGTCGTGGCGTCCATCTCGACGACGCTGCCCGCCAGCGAGGCGACCGAGGAGCGCAAGGCCCAACTGACCCGCCAGATGATCGAGGCGGCCAACATTTTTTCGAACAAGCTGCGAAACGCGCAACGTTAGCAGCCCCTTTAGCAACCTAAGGAGGACAGGACATGACGCTTCCCGCCAATGTGAAAACCAGCCCGGACTACCCGGTGCCCGAGACGATGAAAGCCTGGGTTCTGGGCGATCCCGGCGAGCTGACGCTTGCGGACAAGCCGGTTCCCGTGCCGGGCAAGGCGGAGGTTCTGGTCCGTATCGACGCGGTTGCGATCTGTGCGACCGACCTGGAGATCATCCATCACGGCCCGCCCGCCCAGATCCATGGTGGCGATCCGTTCAACAAGAACTTCACCCCCGGCCATGAATACATGGGCACCGTCGTGGCGCTTGGACCCGGTGTCGATGAATATGAAATCGGTGAACGTGTGACGGTGGAAATTCACGCCGGCTGCGGCCAGTGCAAGCGCTGCCGTCAGGGCATGTACACCTCCTGCCACAACTACGGCAAGAACTACGGCGACGTGGACAAGGGCCACCGCGCCAATGGCTTCACCACCGATGGCGGCTTTGCCGAATACGCGGTGAACAACATCAACACGCTGGTGCATGTCGATGACAACATGTCCGACGAAGAGGCGACGCTGGTCGTGACGGCTGGCACCGCGATGTATGGCCTGACCGAACTGGGCGGCCTTGTCGCTGGTGAAAGCGTGGTCGTGACCGGCCCCGGTCCCATCGGTCTGATGGGTGCGGCCGTGGCCAAGGCGCTTGGCGCGCAGCCGGTGATCCTGACCGGCACCCGCGACAACCGTCTGGAGATTGGCAAGCAACTTGGTGCCGATCACGTCATCAACGTGCGCAACGAAGACGCGGTCGAGAAGGTCCGCGAACTGACCGGCGGCAAGGGCGTCGACTATGTCGTTGAATGTGCCGGCGCACCCAATGGTGTGAACGAAGCGGCGCTGATGGTGAACCGGGGCGGCAAGATCTGCCTTGCGGCCTTCCCGCATAACAGCCCCGAGGTCGATGTCGCCTATCTGGTGCGCAACAACATCTACCTCTACGGCATCCGCGGCGAGGGCAAGACCGCCACGCATCGGGCCGAGGCCTTCATGCGTCAGAAGCGTTTCGACGCCACGCTGATCCACACCCATACCTTTGAGATGTCCGACCTGAAAGAGGCCCTGCGCTACGCCAAGGACCGGGTCGAGGATGCCATCAAGGTTGTCGTGAAGAACAAGCACGCCGAAGCCGGCAAGGTCGCGGCGGAATAAGGTCGCACGAAGGAGACGAGCCATGCTGATCTGTGAGAGCTACCACGTTCCGAAACGTCTGGAAGAGGCGTTGGCCCTGTGGGCCGATGCGCCCGAGGGCAGCCGGCTCGTCTCCGGCGCCACCGACATCCTGCCCTGGGCCCGCGAGGGCCGGGCAGGGGATGTCGAGATCCCGGCGCTGATCGACGTCACGAAGATCCCGGAACTGAAGGGGTATTCCTGTGACAAGGGACGCATTCGTCTGGGGGCCGCAACCGTCTATCAGGATTTCCTGACCGACCGCACCCTGATGACCAACCTTCCCTGCATGCCTTATTGCGCGATCTGGTTTGCCGACGACCAGATCCGTGAGCAGGCAACCGTCGTCGGCAACCTGGTGAATGCGTCACCGGTTGCCGACGGCACCCCTCCGGTCGTGGCCCTGAATGGCGAGATCGAGCTGACACGGCTGGAGGACGGCGCCGTGAAACGCCGCACTGTCCCCGTCGTCGATTTCATCGAGGGCCCCGGCCGGACCACGATTCAACCCGGCGAGATTGCCACCGCCGTCACCGTGGACAGCGCCTATGGCTATGGCGGGTCGTTCCAGAAGGTGGGTCAGCGCCGGTCGCTTGTGATCTCGGTCGCCTGTTGCGCTGCGCTGGTGCGCGCCGACAGCACCGGCACCATGTTCGAGGATGTCCGGCTGGCTCTTGGCGGGGTCGGACCACGGCCCATCCGCTTGCGCGACGCCGAACGGCGCCTGAAGGGAGAACGCATCACGCAAGAGCTGATCCAGCGGGTGGCGGAAAGCGCCGCCGATTCTGTCGGGTCACGCAGCCGCAAGGAATACCGGCGCGACGTGGTGGTGAATTTCGTGCGCGCCGGGCTGGAAGAGGCGCTCGCCAACCAGCCGGAAATCGGCGCCAAATTCAAGAATTTCGGGGAGACAGAAAATGCCTAAGATCGACCTGACCATGGATGTGAACGGCCGCAAGGTCGTGAAACAGACCGACCCGCATAAACGCCTTCTGGACTTCCTGCGCGAGGACCTGAACCTCACCGGCACCAAGGAAGGCTGCGGCGCGGGCGAATGCGGCACCTGTTCCGTCTTCGTGGATGGCAAGCTGGTGAAATCCTGCCTGATGCCTGCCGCCAAGGCCGATGGCGCGAAGATCGAAACCATCGAGGGGCTGGCGCGGCCCGGCTCGCTCACCCCGGTGCAGCAGGCCTTTCACAAGACCGGGGCCAGCCAGTGCGGCTATTGCATTCCCGGCATGGTGATGGCGGCGACCTCGGCCCTGCGCGAAAACCCCGATGCGGGGATCGAGGAGATCAAGGAACGCCTTGGCGGCAATATCTGCCGATGCACGGGCTACACGAAGATCTTCGAAGCGGTCGAGATTGCCCGTGATGTGATCGCAGGCCGCTTGCCGGAAACCGCGCTGGACGAGGATGCGACGGGAGAGTCCTTCATCGGGGCCAATGTGCGCCGTCTGGATGCGCCGTCGAAGGTCTCGGGCCGCCTGAAATATGCCGCTGACATCAAGATGGTGGACATGCTGCAAATGCAGGTGCTGCGTGCGCCGATGCCCCATGCGCGGATCGTGTCGATCGACACCAGCGAGGCCGAGGCGATGGACGGCGTGGCCTGCGTGATCACGGCTGACGATGTGCCCGGCACCGACGGGTTCGGCGTCTTCGTCCATGACCAGCCGGTGATGGCACGCGGCAAGGTCCGCCACTTCGGCGAGGCCGTCGCTGCGGTCGCCGCCGAAGACCTGGTGACGGCGCGCCGCGCGCTGGCGAAGATCAAGGTGGAATACGAGGAGCTGCCCGGTGTCTATGCGCCCGAGGACGCCCTGAAACCCGGCGCGCCCGTGATCCACGACTATGCGCAGGACAACGTCATCAAGCATATCCCGATCCGCAAGGGCGACCCCGAGAAGGGCTTTGCAGAGGCTGACCTGATCCTTGAGGATGTGTTCACCACTCAACAGGTGGAACATGCCTATCTGGAGCCGGAGGCAGGCATCGCCTATGTCGATCACGACGATGTGGTGACCGTGCTCTCGCCCTCGCAGAACATCACCCATCACCGGCATATGCTGGCCGAAATCCTTGCCCTGCCGATCAACAAGGTGCGCTTCATCATGAGCGCCGTGGGCGGTGGCTTTGGCGGCAAGGAGGACATGATCTATCAGGGCATGCTGGCGCTGGCGGCGATGAAGACGCATCGCCCGGTTCAACTGAACTTCACGCGTGAGGAAAGCATTGTTGCTTCGGCCAAGCGCCACCCGTCCAAGGTGCATTACAAGATGGGTCTGAAATGGTCGGGCGAGATCACCGCGATCGAGTTCGACATGCTCAGCGATGGTGGTGCCTACGGCATGTCCAGCGAAGGCGTGATGCGCAAGGCGGCGATCCTGTCCTGCGGGCCATACGAGGTGAAAAACCTCAAGGTCGATACCAAGGTGGTCTATACCAACAACACCCCATCCGGCGCGTTCCGCACCTTTGGCGGCATGCAGGCGCAATTTGCGACCGAGAGCATGATGGACATGGCCGCCGAGGCGCTGGACATGGACCCGTTCGAGTTGCGCCGCATCAACATGATGCGGATCGGCTCGCGCACCCATACGCAGCAGGAACTGACCACAGCCTCGCTCGACCGGGTTCTGGACGCGGCGGAAGCGGCCTCGCGTTGGGAAGCGGGCGCACCCAAGGTGCGCGGCCCCCGGCGTGGCGACCTCGGCGGGCCTGATACACGTCAACCATGCACGCTTGGTGCCCGGATCGGAGAGCCGACCGTCACCCCCACGAACGACGAAAGGGTTGCATCATGAACCGCAAGATGCGCGGACGCGGAATGGCGTCGAGCTGGTACGGCATTGCCCGGACCGCCACCATCGACCGGGCCGGGGCCTGGGCCGAACTGGATGACGGCGGCACCGCCAAGATCGTCACCGGCGTGACAGAGATCGGCGAGGGCATCCTGACGGTGCTGGCGCAGGTCGCGGCAGAGGAACTGGGCGTGCGCCCCGAAGACGTGACCATCGGGGACAACGATACCTCTCGTTCGCCCGAGGCCGCCCATGCCGGCGCCACGCGCCAGACCTACATGATCGGCAATTCGGTGGCTTTGGCCTCACGCGATGCGCGGGCCAAGCTCTTTGCCGAGATCGCCGATCACTGGGATGTGCCGGTCGACAGCCTGCGCGCCTTCAACGGCGAGCTTTGGGCGCAGGACACCAACCTGCGCATGTCGATGGACGAGGCCGTGAAGACCTGCAAGGGGCGCGGTGTCGTGCCGGTGGGGTCGGCATCGTTCACCGCACATGGCACCGGGCTCGATCCCGTCGATGGCTCCGGCAGCCCATGGCAGGCCTATGTCTTCGGCACCCAGATCGCAGAGGTCGAGGTCGATACCTGGACCGGCGAAGTGCAGGTGCTGGGCGTCTGGGCCGCCCATGATGTGGGCCGGGCGATCAACCCGCGTGGCGTCGAGGGCCAGATCGAAGGCGGCGTGGTGCAGGGCCTCGGCCAGGCGCTGATGGAGGATTACCAGACCGAGAACGGCTATACGACGACCCACGGGTTCGCCAAGTATATCCTGCCCACCTCGCTGGATATTCCGCAGATCAACTGCACCATCGTCGAGGATCCCGATCCGCTGAGCCCGCTTCAGGCCAAGGGTATCGGGGAACCGGCGCTGGTGCCGACCGCGCCTGCGATCATGAATGCGATCTACGACGCCATCGGCGTGCGCATCAAATCGCTGCCCGCAACACCCGAAAAGATCCTCGATGCCCTGCGCAACCATGTGCCGGGTCGGGAACAGATCGCGCAATCCGCGCGGCAGGATCGTGCCGAGGCCCACAGAAGAGGCCTTTGACACGCGAAAGACCGCGTCTCCGGAGGAGGGGGGCGCAGAACATCAACCAACTGGGAGGAAAGACAATGACAAAGATCAAGACATTGCGCAGAGCCACAACCGGCCTGCTGGCCGCCGCAGCGATGAGCTTCGCCGGGACCGCTCAGGCGGAGTTCCCCGACCGGCCGATCGAGATGACAATCCTGTTCGGCGGCACGGCGAATTCCATCGCACAGCTTCTGACCGACCTGATGTCGCAGGAAATGAGCCAGCCAATCGTGCCCGTAAGCCGGACCGGTGGCGGTGGCGCGGTCGGCTATTCCTACGTGGTGAACACGCCTGCGGATGGCTACAACATCGTCTGGAACTCCAATTCCATCAACACCGGCAATCACATGGGCCGGATCGACTTCAACTACGAGGCCTTCACTCCGATTGCTCGGGTTTCGACCGAGATCCCGGCGCTGGCGGTGAATGCGTCGACCGGGTGGGAAGACCTGTCTGACATGGTCGAAGCCGTTCAGGCCTCTGGTGATGTGCTGCGCGTCGGCATTTCCGGTCGCGGGTCGTTCACCCACCTGACCTCTGCGGCGCTCTTCGATGCGCTCGGGATCGGCGAGCAGGTGGCCTATATCGCCTATGGCGACGGGCGCGCCCCGGTGGAACTGCTGGCGGAACGCATCGACGCCGCCATCCAGTGGCCCGGTCAGTTTGCCTCCTATGTCGAGGCCGGTGAGCTGAACGTGCTGGCCGTGACCGGTGACACGCGGGTCAACGTGCTGCCCGATGTCGCCACGGCGATGGAGCAGGGATATGACGTGAATATCTCGATGTGGCGCGGGCTTGCAGCCCCGGCGGGCACCCCCGATGACGTTGTTGCCGCCCTTCAGGCCGCAGCGGAAGCCGCCGTCATGAGCGACACCTTCCAGGAAGCATCCGACAATATCGGCTTTACCCCGGCCTTTCTGCCCGCCGCTGAATTCGGTGCGCTGATCGCTGAGGACGATGCCTTCTATGGCGCGTTGCTGACTGAACTCGGCATGGCCCAGTAAGCCAGAACAGCAGGAGACGTATCAATGACCAACAGTGCAAAAGACGTGGCCCTGAGCCTGAGCCTGCTGGCGCTTTCGGCGGTCTGGACCTGGCTGGTCATTGATACGATCCCGACGGGCTGGGGCCATGGCGACATTGGGCCAAGAGCCTTTCCCATGGTGCTCGGGATCATCCTCGGGGGGCTTTGCATCCTGCTGCTGATCCGAACCTATCTGCTGGGTCGAACCCCGGCAAGCAAGGCAGGCACGGGCGATGTGGATGCCATAGAAGAGGCGTCCTCCGAACGTTGGGGATCCATGATCCTCGTGGCTGTCGAAATCTCTGCCTACGGGTTTCTCTTGCAGAAACTCGGCTTCCTGATCGCCACCCCCATTCTCATCCTATTCGTGCTGGTCATTCATCTGCGCCTGAGATCGTGGAAAACGATCCTCGGCATGACCCTTGGCATGACACTCGGCTGCTGGCTGTTCTTCGAGAAGCTTCTCGGGATCTACCTGGCCAACGGCAGCTGGTTCAACATCGGATAACCGCCATGGACATCTTCCTTCAAGCTCTTGCGTCTGCCATGACGCCCATGGCCATTGCCTCGATCGGTCTTGGGGCATTGATCGGGCTGATCTTTGGCTCGATCCCCGGACTGACCTTTACAGTCGCTTTGGCGCTGGCCTTGCCGATCACCTTCAGCATGGACCCGGTGCCCGCCATCGGCCTGCTGTTGGGCACCTATATCGGCGGCATGACCGGCGGCTCGGTCTCAGCCATTCTTCTGGGCATACCGGGCACGCCTTCTGCCGCCGCCACGGTGCTGGACGGCCACCCGATGACCAAGCAGGGCAATGCCTCCATCGCGCTTGGCACGGCGGTGATTGTCTCGGTCTTCGGCGGTATCTTCAGCCTGATCGTGATGATCGTCTCGGTCGACCTGGTGTCGCGCGTGGCCATCTCTTTCGGTCCGGCAGAGATTTTCGCGCTGGTCCTCTTCGGCCTGTCGACGATCTGCGGCCTGTGCGGCGGATCCCTGATAAAGGGGCTGATCAGCGGCGCGCTTGGCCTGATGATCATGACCGTCGGGCTGGATACAATCGACG
Organism: Nioella ostreopsis; assembly: GCF_004000255.1. GTDB lineage: Bacteria > Pseudomonadota > Alphaproteobacteria > Rhodobacterales > Rhodobacteraceae > Nioella > Nioella ostreopsis. Next base: position 65,207 of record NZ_RCIQ01000014.1, on the reverse strand, counting down.
GCGTCCAGCGCATGACCTTCGGCAGCGTCAACATGATGCAGGGGGTGAACCTGCTGGTGGCCATGATCGGCCTCTTTGCGGTGCCCTTCATCATCGAGGCCTTCGCGGTCAAGACCTCCATGCCGGAGAAATCCCAGAGGATCAGCCGCGTGAAGGCGGAACTGCCCTCGATTGGCCTGCTTGGTCGCAACCTGTGGCTGATGATCAAATGCTCGATCATGGGCACTGGCATCGGTGCCATTCCTGGCACCGGCGGCGCCATCGCCTCTTTCCTGGCCTATGATCACGCCAAGCGGTTCTCGAAGAAGCCCGAGACCTTCGGCAAGGGCAATATCGAGGGCGTCGTCGCGCCTGAGACCGCCAACAACGCGGTCACGGGCGGCACGCTGATCCCGCTGCTGTCGCTTGGTATTCCCGGAGATCCTGCCACGGCCATCGTGCTGGCGGGTCTGATGATCCACGGTATCACCCCCGGTCCGGCGCTGTTCATGAACCATGCGGGCGAGGTCTACGGCATGTATGTCGCCGTGGTGCTGGCCTATCTGTGGGTGCTCGGCCTGCAACTGGTGGGCATCCGTCTCTTCGTGCATGTGCTGAAGATCCCCCGCGAACTGCTGGCGGTTGGGGTGCTGGTGCTCTGCGCCATAGGGGCCTTCTCGATCCGCAACAGCGTCTTTGACATCTATTCCATGGGAGCGATCGGGGTCGCGGCCTATGTGCTGGTCTCGTTCCGGGTGCCGATCACGCCGATCATCCTCGGCATGGTGCTGGGGCCGACGCTGGAAAACGAGTTCCGCACCGCGATGATGCTGTCCATGGGCGATCCCGAGATCTTCTACAGCTCGCCCACGGTGCTGGTTTTCTTCTCTCTCGCCCTGCTGGTGATCGGTCTTCAGGCCGTGAGCGAGTTCAAGGCCAAGAAACAACCCAAGAACGAGGTCAAAGCCGATGCTTGACGAAACCGAAAAGAACGATCCCGTCGCCCGCGAAATCCGCGCCCGTGCCGCCCGGTTGGCCAAGGCCGATGTGGACATGACCTTTGGTGGGGGGATTGTCGAACTGACGCTGTCAGAGGCGTTGATTGTCGGCCTGCTGAAACAGGGCGTGCGGCAGTACTACGCGATCTTCGGCCATGGCTCGACCGATCTGGGTGAGGTGCTGCGCATCTACCACGAAGAGGGCGTCGTGAATGTCGTCAACTGCCGCAACGAGGTGGAGATGGCCCATGCCGCCACGGCGCATGCCTGGGTAACGGGCAAGACGCCCGCCGTGGTCACATCCATTGGTCCGGGCGGATTGCAGGCGATGGCGGGGTCACTCGCCGCGGCCTCCAATGGCGTCGGCGTTTACCACATCTATGGGGACGAGACGACGCGCGGCGAGGGCTACAACATGCAGCAGGTGCCGAAACCCGAACAGGGGATCTTCGGCAAGATGGGCGCGCTGATGGGGCAATCCTACACGCTGCACACGGCAGGCGCGCTGCGCGAATGTCTGCGCCGGGGCACGGCCTGCGTCCATCACCCCTACAAGGCGGGGCCGTTCTACATCCTGCTGCCGATCAACACCCAGCCCGAGCGGGTGAAGGTCAACACCGGCACCTTGCCGGGGCGCAGCGCACAGCCGCCGCTGATGCCCGCGACCCCGGATGCCTTCGCGGAAGCCGCAGGCATTCTGCGCACGGTCGAAAAGATCACGATCAAGGCCGGGGGCGGCACCCGCAAACATCACGAGGCGCTGCGCGAGTTCGCTATGCGGATCGGTGCGCCGGTGGTGCTGTCGCCCGGATCGACCGGCGTGATGATGGATGCCCATGTGCAGAACATGCATGTGGGCGGCTCCAAGGGCTCGATCAGCGGCAACCAAGCGATGGAACAGGCCGAGGCGGTCGTGATCATCGGCAGCCGCGGCGTCTGTCAGGCCGATTGCTCCGGCGCGGGCTATCCCAATGCCAAGGCCGTCATCAACATCAACGGCGATTTCGACGATCTCGACCACTACGCCAACACCGTGGGCCTGCCCGGCGACATCTCTGCCGTGATCGGCAAGCTGCTGGATTTCCTGGGCGAGGGCACGGGTGCCGAATTGCGCACCGACTGGCTGCGCGAATGCGAGGCCAAGAAAGACGAATGGACTCGCTTCAAGGCGGAACGGATCGGAGCCGCGCCTCTGGCCGATGTGGTTTGGAAAGCCCCTGTTCTTACGCAGCCCGCCGCGATCCACACGGTGTCCTCCTTTGCCAACCGCGTCGGTGCGATCAAGTTCTTCGATGCGGGCGACGTCCAGGCCAATGGCTTTCAGATCGTCGAGGATGACATGCCGGGTCAGACCTTCACGGAAACCGGGGCCAGTTTCATGGGCTTCGCGGGGTCTGCGCTGCTTGGGCTGGCGGGCGAAAAAGATGCGCCCTATGGCATCGCCTTCACCGGAGACGGGTCCTTCATGATGAACCCGCAGATCCTGATTGACGCGGTGGAACACGGGGTTCGCGGGATGATCGCGCTTTTCGACAATCGCCGCATGGCCGCGATTACCGGACTGCAATACGACCAGTATGGGCGCGAGTTCAAAACCAACGACTCCGTCGCGGTGGATTACGCCACGCTGGCCGGGGCCGTTTCCGGGGTTCGCTCTGTCTATGCAGGGACAACAAAAGCCAGCCTCAATGCGGCGCTGGATAACGCTTTCTCCCATGACGGGCTATCGCTGGTCCATATCCCGGTCTACGCGGGGCGCGATCCGATCGCGTCCATGGGGGCCTATGGCTCCTGGAATGTTGGCAACTGGGTGGAAGACGTCCAGTCGGCCTATCTGAACTCCAGAATTTGAGGGACATCATGTATCAGGATCTCGACCTCTACATCCGAGGGGAATGGCGCCCTGCGTCGGATGGCCAGACCAAAGCAGTCACCGACCCGGCGACCGAGGACGCGCTTGGCACCATTGCCATGGCAACCGAGGCCGATGTGAACGCGGCGCTCGATGCGGCGCGCGAGGGTTTCGCCATCTGGAGACGCACCGGAACCTGGGACCGGGCGGCGAAGATCCGGCGCGCGGCGGACCTGATCCGCGAGCGGGCGGATCAGATCGCGACGCTCATGTCGCTGGAAACCGGCAAGCCCAAGGCGGAGGCGCTTGGCGAAACCGGCGCGGCGGCGGACCAGTTCGAGTGGTATTCCGAGGAAACCAAGCGTCTCTACGGCCAGATCATCGAGGCGCGTACCCCCGACAGCCGCATGTCGGTGATCTATCAGCCCGTGGGCGTGGTTGCGGCCTTTTCCGCGTGGAACTTCCCCGCGCTGCTGCCTGCCCGAAAGATCGCGGCGGCTATCGGGGCGGGCTGTTCGATCATCATCAAGCCCGCAGGTGAAACGCCTGCCTCTTGTGCCGCGCTGGTGCAGGCCTGCCATGATGCGGGCATTCCGCCGGGCGTTGTGAATTTCGTGACCGGCAATTCCGGTGCCATTGCGGAGCAGTTGATCCGCTCGCCTATCGTCAAGAAGGTCTCGGTCACCGGGTCGGTGCCTGTCGGCAAGCAGATCCTCGCGCTGGCAGCCGAGGGCGTGAAGAAAGTCTCGATGGAACTTGGCGGGCATGGCCCCGTCGTGGTCTTCAAGGATTTCGACCCGGTCAAGGCCGCCGAGGTTTGCGCGCCCACCAAGTTCCGCAATTGCGGGCAGGTCTGCATTTCGCCGACCCGCTTCTACGTGCACGAATCCCGCTATGACGAGTTCGCGGGCCGTTTCGCAGAAATCGCCAAGGGGCTGAAGATCGGCACCGGGCTGGAAGAGGGCGTTCAGGTGGGCCCGATGGCCAATCGACGTGGGGTGGAGACGATCCGTGCCATGACCGAGGATGCCGTCAGCAAGGGTGCCGATCTGCTGGCCGGTGGTCGGGTTCCCGACGGGCGCAACCAGGGCTATTTCTTCGAGCCCACGGTTCTGGGCCGGGTGCCGGACAATGCCATGGTCATGACCGAGGAACCCTTCGGCCCCATCGCGCCGATCACCACCTTCACCGACTACGACGAGGTGATGGAGCGGGCCAATGCGCTGCCCTTCGGGCTGGCGGGCTATGTGTTTTCCAACGACCTCGGCCTTGCCACGCGCGCCTCTGAGGATCTCGAACTCGGCATGGTCGGCGTAAACGAAATGCTGCTGGCCACCGCCGAGGCGCCATTTGGCGGCATTAAGGAAAGCGGCATGGGGCGCGAGGGCGGGTCGCTTGGCGTCCATGACTACTTGAACCCCAAATACATCAAGACCAAGCTGCCGGAGTTGGGCGCATGAGCGACGACAAGGATCAGGGCCTGGCCCGCGGGCTGACGAATTACGGCGACCGGGATTTTTCGGTCTACCTGCGCAATTCCTTTGCGTCCTCCATGGGCTATTCCAAGGAAGTGCTGAAGAAGCCCATCGTCGGCATCGCCAACAGCTTTTCCGGCTTCAACAACTGCCACCGCCACTTTCCCGAACTGATCGACGCGGTGAAGCGCGGTGTTCTGCTTGGCGGCGGGCTGCCCATTGAATTTCCGACGATCTCTCTGGGCGAGGTGTTCCTGAACCCCACCAGCCTGAAATTCCGCAACCTTATGTCGATGGACACGGAAGAGATGGTCCGCGCCCAACCGATGGATGCGGTGGTGCTGGTCGGTGGCTGCGACAAGACGGTGCCCGCGCAGCTGATGGGCGCGGCCTCTGCCGATCTGCCTGCCGTGCAACTGGTGGCGGGGCCGATGATGACCTCGCGTTATCAGGAGGAGCGGCTTGGCGCCTGCACCGATTGCCGCCGTTTCTGGGGTAAATTCCGCGCGGGCGAGATCGACAAGACCCAGATCGGCGATATCGAGGGGCGGCTGGCCACAACGGCAGGCACTTGCGCGGTGATGGGCACGGCGTCGACCATGGCCTGCATCTCGGAAACGCTTGGCATGTCGTTGCCCGGCACGGCGGCGATCCCTGCGGTTCATGCCGACCGGCTGCGCGCGGGTGAAGCCTCTGGCCTTGCGGCGGCGCGGATGATCCATAGCCCGATCCGTCCGAGCCAGGTGATCACCAAAAAATCCGTCGAAAACGCGCTTCGGATGCTGTTGGCCATTGGCGGGTCCACCAACGCGATCATCCACCTGACGGCGGTTGCCGGGCGGCTTGGCATCAAGATCTCGCTTGAACGGCTCAATGAGCTGTCCGACACGACCCCGGTTCTTGTTAACCTGAAACCTGTGGGCCAGCATTACATGGAGGATTTCTTCTTCGCAGGTGGGGCGGGCGCGGTTCTGCGGGAACTCAAGCCGCTGCTGCATCTCGACACGCTGACGGTCGCGGGAACGACGCTTGGGGACCGGCTGGAACAGGACCCCGGCTATGTCGATCACCGGATCATCTCGAAGGCCGAGGCCCCGCTGGAACCGCAGGGCGGGCTGGTCGCGCTGTTTGGCAATCTTGCCCCGCGTGGCGCAATCCTGAAACGCTCCGCCGCCGATCCGACGCTGTTCGAGAAGGAAGGCCGCGCGGTGGTCTTCACCTCGCTGGAGGATCTGGCGAACCGCGTGGATGACCCTGATCTCGACATCACCAAGGATGATTTCATGGTGTTGCAGAACGCGGGTCCCAAAAGCGCCTCCGGCATGCCCGAGGCGGGCTATCTGCCGATCCCGAAGAAGCTCAGTTCAACGGGCGTCAAGGACATGGTCCGCATCTCGGACGCGCGCATGTCGGGCACGGCGTTTGGCACCATCGTGCTGCATGTGGCGCCCGAGGCGTCGGTGGGTGGGCCGCTGGCGCTGGTCAGGAACGGCGACCGGATCCGGCTGTCGGTGGCCAACAAATCCATCGAATTGCTGGTCGACGAAGACGAGCTTGCCCGCCGTCGCGCTGAATGGCAGCCGGTGAACGTCCCGCCAGAGGCGCGGCGCGGCTATGACAGGCTCTATGCGGAAACCGTGCTTCAGGCCGATGCGGGGTGCGATTTCGACTTCCTGCAACCGCTGGACGAGACAGGCGGCTGAGCGCCTGAAGCTCATTGCGAAACGTACCCCAAGGCGGTGATCCTTGGGGGCGTTCTTTCCGGGGGCCAAGGATGGGGGATTTCCCCCATGCCTTCTGCTTTCAGGTCGGGCTAGGGTCGGAGCAGACACAATGATTGACCCCGGAGCCCCTTATCATGACCCGCCTTCTTGCCGCTGCCCTGACCGCCTTGACCCTTTCCACTGCCGCCGCCCATGCCGAATGCAGGGTGATAGAATTCGCCCCCGGCACGAATTCCACGCAGGTTCAGGCGACGTCCTATCACGCTCTGACCGAGTGTTTCTTCCTCCGCGTGCGGCCCGGTCAGGTCGCGCATGTGCGCATCATCGGCGGCACGGACACCACCTTTGACACGCCCGAAACCGGCCCCGATCAGATCGACACGTCCTTCCTGCTGCATTCCGACTGGCTGGAAGTCTACATCAGCAAGGGATCTGCGTACCCGGACCGGGAAAACGTGATCGTGGCGTTCACCATCGACTGAGCCGCGCGGTCAGGTGCCCCAGATCGTGGCGGAGCTGGTCTTGGATCGGCCCGTCACGAGGGGCGTCGCGCAGGGTGGTGAACCAGTGCTCCGGCGGGTTCTTCCCGCGCCGGGCCTTGTCCCATTGCAGCGCGCGCAGAACCGTCTCGGCCTCTGGCGGCAGGCGGTCGGGGATCTCAAGGCCGTTCAGGGTGGCCCAGACCCCGGTCCAGAGCCTGCCGACGGACCACGGGTTGTAGCCACCCCCGCCCAGAACCAGCAAGCGCGGGGCGTTCAGGTCCATGATTGCCCGGACCACGGCCCAATGGGCGTTGTTCGAAAGAGTCAGGCGCGACAACGGATCTTCCTCGACCGCGTCCGCGCCGCATTGCAGGACGATGGCGTCAGGGCGGAAGGCGTGCAGCGCGGGCAGGATCAGGCTGTCGCGGATCAGCGCCATTTCGCTGTCATTCAACCCGCGCGGCACCGGCAGGTTGAAGCAGTTGCCACCGCCGTCGTCAGAGAGTGCACCGGTGAAGGGCCAGCGGCGGTCCTCGTGCACCGAGATCAGCAGCGTGTCGGGATCGCCCGCAAAGCCATGTTCGACCCCGTCGCAATGATGGGCGTCGATATCGACATAGGCGATGCGTTGCGCGCCGGCGCGTCGCAGGGACAGCATCGCAAGAACCGGGTCGTTGAGATAGCAGAACCCGTTTGCCCGGTCGGGCAGGGCGTGGTGGGTGCCGCCGCCGGGATGGTAGATGACACCGCCACCGGCCAGCAGCTCGCCTGCCAGCAGGGATGCCCCGGCAGCGGTGGCGGGGCGGCGGAACATCTCGCCATAGATCGGGTTCGACACCGTGCCGATCCCATGGCGCTCGCGGGTCTCTGGGCTGACCTCTTGCCGTGCCTCGGCCTCTTGCAGGGCAGAGAGATAGTCGGGTGTGTGCCAGATCGTCAGCGCGGCAGGCTTGGCGCGGGGGCTGTTGCGGTACCGGTCGGGCGGCAGCCAGCCCATGGCGCGCGACAGGTCCATGACGGTCGATACGCGCGGCACCCGCAGGGGATGATGCGCACCATAGGAGGAATGCCGGTAGATCTCGGAGCCGAAGAACAGCGGCCAGCTTTCCCCGCCGGACGGACCTTGTGGGGGATCGGTATCGGTCATGCGTGATTTTCTGGCCATTGTCCGGAAAGACTTCGCGCCCAAAGGCCGCATTTCAACCCCTTCTGTTTGCGATCCTGGAATTTCCGCTTAAATTGGCAGGTGAGCAGGATCGTCACAACAAGAGGCACCCAATCGCAGATGGGAAGCTTTCGGACATATCAAGCGCCCATGCGCCTGGACGGCGCGGGGAAGCGCGAACCGCGAATGCAGTTCGCCGCGCTGCCGTTTCGCCGCCGCAAGTCCGAGGTCGAGGTGCTTCTGATGACCAGCCGCGATACCGGGCGTTGGATCATTCCGAAGGGCTGGCCGATGGATGGCAAGACCCCGGCCGAGGCAGCCGCGCAGGAAGCGTGGGAGGAAGGTGGGTTGCGCGGGGTGATCAGCGAAACCTGCGCGGGCTTCTATTCCTATACCAAGACGCTGCCAGACGATGGCCGCACCCCCTGCATCGTTGCGGTGTTTCCGTTGGAAGTACGCAAGCTGGAGCGTGAATTCCCCGAGGAGGGCACCCGAAAGCTGAAATGGTTCTCGCAGCGCAAGGCCGCGGCCCGCGTCGATGAACCGGAACTGAAGAAAATCATTCGCAATTTCACCCCGGGAAAGTACTTGTGACGCCCGTGTGATGCAGCGGGGCTTGATTCTGCACCCGCGAAGATTACTGTTCTTCAATCATGATCCGATACACGCTCAAATGCGCCGATGGCCACAGCTTTGACAGCTGGTTCAAATCCGCCGAAGCCTTCGAGGCGCTCGAAGGGCGCGGGATGCTGTCTTGTTCGGTCTGTGGCGGTGGCGGTGTTCAAAAGGCCATGATGGCGCCGGGCGTGGCGAAATCCGCCCCGCAGCGCGAGGGCACGCCGCCGGTCAAGCTGTCTCAGCCGGACAACCCGATGGAAGAGGCTCTCAAGGCATTGCGCAAACATGTGGAGGAGAACTCCACCTATGTTGGCGGCAATTTCGCCAGCGAGGCGCGCAAGATCCATCTGGGCGAGGCGCCCGACCGCTTGATCCATGGCGAGGCCAAGCCGGAAGAGGCCAAGGCGCTGATCGAGGATGGCATTCCCGTCGCGCCCTTGCCGATCATCCCCAAGAGCCGGAGCACCTGACATGCGCGCAGTCGTGACCGGGGCGTCCCGTGGCATCGGATTGGAACTGGTCAGGGCACTGTCGGCGCGTGGCGATACGGTTATGGGCACCTGCCGCGATGGTCAGACCCATGGCGTCGGGGCGTGGCATGCACTGGATGTGACCGATCCGGGCTCGGTCGCCGCATTGTCAGACGCGCATCCTGCCCCGGTCGATCTGCTGGTGTGCAACGCGGGCGTGTATCTGGACAAGCTGCACCAGCTTGATGACGGCTTTCCGCCAGAGCTTTGGGCCGAGACCTTTGCCGTCAACGTGACCGGCGTGTTCCTGACGGTTCAGGCGTTGCTGCCGCAACTGCGCGCCGCGTCAGGCGCGAAGATCGCCATCATCGGGTCACAGATGGGCAGCGATACCAAGGCGCCGGGCGGATCGTTCATCTACAGGGCGTCCAAGGCAGCGGCGCTGAATCTGGGCCGCAACCTTGCGGCGGAACTGCTGCCCGAGGGGATTGCCGTGGGCATCTATCATCCCGGATGGGTGCAGACGGACATGGGCGGCACGGCGGCTGATATCACCGTGGCGGAGTCCGCAGCCGGGCTGCTGGCGCGCTTCGACGGCTTGTCTCTGGCCTCGACCGGTTGTTTTCTGACATGGGACGGGCGCGAGCACCCTTACTGAGCGGCCACGTCTGCCGGGCTGTCGCCTTCCACGAAGTCGCGCAGTTCCGGGTCTTCCAGTTGCATTTCGATAGTGCGCAAGGCGCTGTCCAGCGTGGCGCGGTGCAATGCGGCCAGATCGCCATCCTGCAACATCTCGTCCATCCGCCCCTGCAGGTCGCCTGACCGGATCGACGCATCTTCGCAGGAATTGAGATCGAACTTGTCCCAGTAGCCCAGGTCGATGCGGCCTTTGTCCTTGGAGTTTGCGGTGCCGCGCAGGCGCTTGAGCAGAAACTCCTCGCGGCTCTTGATCGCGTAATGGTTCATCTGGGCGAAATCGTAGGCCACGATATCCTTGTTGGACCGCCAGCCACCGCGCAGGTATTTCTCGCCCATGGGTTCACCGCGGGCATTGACCCAAGTCACCTGGTCGGGGTGGATCTCGACCTTCTTTTCAAAGCGCGGACGGTGAACGCCGAAATAGTCGAAACTGGCCGGGCGGAAGAGGGTCTTGAATCCCCAGACCAGCCCGCTTTCAGGGTCTTCGACGCGACAGGCGCGGGTGAAGCGCTGCGTCACCGGCTCGGGCAGCATGTGCCGTTGCCCGCCCGATCCGAAGAGCCGCCAGTTGATCGAAATGGCCTCGGTGGTGTCGGGGCAGGCGTCGATCAGGGCGTCAACGGTGCCGTCGCCCACATGGACATTGAGGAACTCATCCGCATCGGCGATCAGCACCCAGGAGGCGTCGCGCACTGCATCCATCTGGTTGGCGCGGGAATAGGCGCGGCGCTGCGGGTCCATGCGCGGCCCGAGCGGGTTGTCGAAATGATGGACGATCCCCATTGCATCGAGCCGGTTCAGCAGCAGGTTGGTGCCATCGGTGCAGTCGTTGGAAAACAGCACGAAATCGTCAAAGCCCAGGTTGCGGTAATGGGCGATCCATTCCAGCAGATAGGGGCCTTCGTTCTTCATGGTGGAAAGCACCACCTTGCGCCCGTCGCCGGGGAAAGGCTGCGACAGCTTGGGGCGCAGGGCCGGGGCGGCGGGCGTGTCTTCAGGCGTGCTGGCCGGATCCGAGTCAGAAACGGCTGTCCCGGTTTCGTCGATCACCTCTCCGGTCTTGCGGGCCTTCTGGATCAGCGCGATCAGCCGGGCGCGGGTCTCGGGCGCCAGATTGGCGGCGGGCGGCTCCGGCTCGGGCGTCTTGTCCTGTCGTTCGCCGGTTTCCAGATCTACGCCAGTCATCTTCGCCAGCTCCTCCGCATCCGTTGCATCCTGCCGCTTTTCGGCATTTCGGATGCCGGTCGAGCGCGCGATCATCTTGGCAATGGTCTTGTTTGGCACGCCATCGGCCTGCATCTTGCGCACCAGTTCCTGGGTGTCTTTCGGCAGATGCTGAGTGAACAACACCTCGTCCAGCTGATCAATCCGCACCGCGCCCGCCTCTCGCAGGCTTTCGACCCATTCGTCATACTCGCCGGTATGGCGCAGCTGATCGACGCGGGCGGCGTGATAGGCGAGCGCCTTGTCCTGCAACTCGGCCAGTTTGGCGTCCTCCAGCATTTCCGCCATCAGCGCCTTGACCTTGGGCGCATGGCGCGCGGCGCTGACATTGGGTTCCTGTTCGTTGCGGTCGAAGATCGAGAAATAGGAGGCGTTATACTTGTCCTCCTTGTTGTTCACATTGCCGCGCAGGCGCCGCAGCAGATAGGCCTCGTAGCTTTTGACCGCGTAGTGGTTCATCTCGACGAAATCATAGGACAGCGTCGGGCCAGTCGACCGCCAGCCGCTTTTCTTGAAGCTTTCGGTCATCGGCTTGCCGCCGCCATTCATCCATTTCAGCGCCAGAAGCTTCTCGATCTGCCCTTCCTTGGAGGCCTTGTGCTTGATCGAGGGGCGATGGATGCCGAATTTCATGTCGGGGAAGGGCCGCACCATGGATTTGACGCCCCAGCCCTTGCGGAACCTGTCCGGCGCGCCGTGGGTGTAACTTTCGGTCACCAGGCCGGGCCGCCAGTCGAGCACATTGTTGGACCCATAAAAGCGCCAGGTGATCATGATGCCTTCCGTGCCATCGGGCATGGCATCGACCAGTTCCTGAACGGTGCCGTCACCCAGTTTGATGTTGACGAATTCATCGGCATCCATCGTCAGAACCCAGTCGGACTCGCAAATCTCCGGGTTCTTGCCCGCCAGCCAAAGGGCGTGGGGCTGGGGTTTCTTGCCCTTGGGCACCTCGTTGCGGAAATGCTGGCAATAGCCCATCTCCTGCAACCGGATCAGCATGTCGTCGGTGCCGTCCTGACAGTTGTTGGTGTAGACGCAGATGTTGTCGAAGCCGATCAGGTGGTGATAGGCCACCCATTCCAGAAGGCAGTGGCCCTCATCCTTCATCATCGACAGGATCGTATACCTGTGCTTCGGCATGAACTGCCCCCTGGGCGCGTGCCCGTTACTCGTATCCTCATGCCGGGCCATCTGGCGGGACCGGTCATTCGCGTTGTCGCGGATTAAAGCGCATATCGGGCTGAAATGCGAGGGGCAGCGTGTGGTCGGTTCCAATTGAAACCATTTTTCCTGTCACAAGAGGTGGGATGATCACTCTCTCGTGATGAGCAAAAACTTTCCGTCGCGAAAAGTTGTGTGCGTAGATGCGCAGAACTCTCTGCCGGTTTCGCCGTTTTGGTCGGCTGAAACCGGGCCTATCTGCTGTCTCACAAGGCGGGTCGCACCGCCGCCAGAACACCGCAAACAGACATACGACACTCGAAAGGAAAGACCCATGAAAACCCTCGCAATCACCGCATCGCTCGTTGCTGCCCTGTCCGCTCCGGCCTTCGCGAATGATACCCTTGCCGCTTCCGTCGGCGTGGAAGCAGGTCAGTACTCCCTGGCTGAGCTGATCCAGCTGCGCGACGCATTGGAAGGCGATGACCGGGCCGCAGCAGCCTTCATTCTGAATGGGGGTGCAAACCCCGTTGACGGATCGGTTGCCTATGATGCCCGCCTGCGTCAGGCCGAGGAAGATGGCGACTTCGCCATCGCATCCTACCTGCGTAACAGCGGTTCGGAAGTGATCTCGACCCAGAGCTTCGGCGTGAACGAAACCGCCGCCCGCATCTTCGCGGAACTCGCAGCCGCCGACGACAGCTAAGACTTGGGCGGGCCGGATCGGCCTGCCCTGACCGCCCCATCCCTGATTTTCCCCTGTGCCTGATCCGACCCCTCCCCAAGCGGATCACCCATGGATGCGGTGCGGTGGACCGGTCCCGACGCGAAAGCGCCGGGGCCGGTTTACGTTCGTGGAGGCGGAGGCCGTCAGCCGGTGGACAGCACCGTTCGCGCCAGAGCCTCGACATAGTCATCGACGGCTCCTGCGGACATGCCGCAGCGCAGGCTGTCATGGTAGAGCATCCGAAGCAGCAGCTCGTCATGGTGGGTCAGCACGCCGAATTCCTCGTCATCGTTGAAGATGGACGGCCACGCCTCGGGGCTGTCATTGGCAAGCCCCATACCTTGCGCCAGCTCCTCTTCAATACAGGACCGGCGCATCAAAGGCGGGTGTTCGGCACGTACGATCGCGATGGCCTGCTGATAGCCATCGGCAGGATTGGCGCCGGGGATGGCCACGACCATGCAGAACGTATTGGGCCGCATCCGCAGGATCGCCCCTTGCGCTGCGCGGCTGAGCCCCGGCGCGATCTGTTGCAGGACCGAGCGGGCATTGGCGCGTTCCTCGTCATTGAGGATCAACACGTGAAAATTGGGGTTGGACCCAACCACGCGGATCGGGTGCCCGCTGGCCCGTTGCAGCCGTTGCGCCACGCTTTGGACCGTGGACAGGTCACGCTGCTGTTGCGGTCCGCTGACGGACGCGCCGAAATGCACGCCCAGGCGAATGGGCTGTTCCCACCGGCGCAGGGCCGATGCGCCCCCACCCTGAGCCGTGCCGCCACCGCGAAGGGAATATTCCGACCGCATCGCAATCGCCATGAAGTTGCGCGCCAGGGTCTCTGCATCAATGCCGGCGGTCCGTCTTTCCTGCCGCAAGCGCCCCTGCGACACGAGCTGATGTTCCAGCTGCTGGTAGTAACTGGCCAATTGGATGACTGATTGGTGCTGCGCTGATGCAGCCGTCGCCCCAAGGGCGCAGACCGCACAGGCAGCGAGGGAAAGGATCAGTCGGGCAAGCGCGCCCCTTGCGGGCGTGTTGCGGGTAAAGATCATGTCTGTCTCCGGCACATGGGTCGGGAACGGCACCGGCGAGCGATCCGGGCCTTTGATCCACAGTGTTCGGGGGGCTCTGGCGGGCTGTCAACCGCTGCGGAAAAAATGTGAACAGACGCGGTTTGGTCCGGTCACAGCCGGTTCCCGTTAAGGGGTTGGCAATACGCGTGGAATCCGGTTCAGGACGGCCGCCGCTCGTCTGTTCACATTTTCAGGGATTCCCGAAAGGCAAGGGCTGTCACAAACCGGGGAATCGCCTGTTGGCTGTCACAGCGGCGCGGTCACGCCCGCATTTTGCAACTGGTGCAGCCGCGCATAGGCCCCGCCCGCCTGCATCAGCGCCTCGTGATTGCCCTGTTCGACGACGCGACCCTTGTCCATCACGACGATCAGGTCGGCGTCGCGAATGGTGGACAGGCGATGCGCGATCACCAGCGTCGTTCGCCCCTTGGACAGGCGCGAAAGGGCTTCGCCCACCAGTTTTTCGGATTGCGCGTCAAGCGCCGAGGTCGGTTCGTCCAGCAGCAGGATGGGTGCATCGCGCAGCATGGCGCGGGCGATGGTCACACGCTGGCGCTGTCCGCCGGACAGACCGGACCCGCGCGGACCGACGGGCGTGTCCAGCCCGAGGGGCAGGGTCTTGGCGAAGTCCAGAACGGACGCAGCGTCGGCAGCGGCGCGCACCTCTTCATCGCTGGCATCGAGCCGCCCAAGACGAATGTTCTGGGCAATGGTTTCGTCGAACAGCGCCTCGGCCTGTCCCACAAGGGCGATGGAATCGCGCAGGCGTTCCAGATCGGCATCGGTCGTGGTGGTGCCGCCTAGCGTGATCTGCCCCGATACCGGGTCTACAAGGCGCGACAGCAATGCGAAAACGGTGCTTTTCCCCGCGCCCGAAGGCCCGACAAGCGCGGTGGTCTTGCCCTCGGCGGCGGTAAAGCTGAGCCCTTTCAGAACCGGCGTGTCGCCATAGGCGAAATCGACCGCGTCGAACACCACATCGCCGGCGGCCAGCGGTTTGGGGGCAGCGGGCGTCAGAATGGTCGGGCGCGCCTCAAGCACTTCGTAAAGCCGGTCGAGCGAGGCCATGGCGGCCTGCACATTGCCCGCCAGAGCGGACAGCCGCCGCAGCGGGTCGAAGACCAGTGCCAGCGCGGTAAAGAAGGACATGAACTGCCCCACGGTCTTGTCCCCCGACATGATCTGATGCCCGCCATAGATCAGCACCGCCATGAACCCGATGGCAGCGATTATGTCGATCAGCGCCGGGTTGGCGGCCTTGCCCCGTTCAGCCCGCAGCTGCGCGGCAAGGAAGCCGTTCACTTCTCGATCAAAGCGGATGGCCTCGTGGGTCTCCAGCCGGTTGACCTTGATGGATACGATTCCATGAAAGATCTCATCAAGTTGCGTCGAGAGGCGCGAGGCGGCTTCGCGGGCAGCGCGGGTGGTCTTTCGGATCAGCTTTTGCAGGAAGGTCAGCGGGAAGATCAGCAAGGGCACACCCGCAAGCGCCAGCAGCGCCCATTGCCAGTCCGACCAGATCATAACAGCCAGCAGCGAAATGACCGAGATCGTGTCACGCCCGAGCGTCATCAGCGTGGCGCTGGCCAGTCCCTGCAGCGCCAGCGTGTCGCCGCGCACCCGTTCAATCAGCGCGCCCGGCGCGTTGTCCTGAAAGTACCGCGCGTCCAGTCCCAGCAGATGTGCTAGCAGCCGCGATTGCAGATTGGTGGTCACGCGCAGGCCGACAGTGACGATCAGCACCCGTTGCCCGAAGCCGGAAATTGCGCGCAGGACGAAAACGCCCGAGATCGCCATGGCGATCCAGGTGACCGCACCCGCGTCGCCCGCGACGAAGACCTCGTCGAACAGCGGTTGGATCAGGTAGGATATCGCGCCGAGCGACCCGCCTTCGATCACCATCAGCAGGAAGGCCACGACCAGCAGCGGCCAGAACTGCACCACGTGGTCCCGCCAAAGGCGGATCAGCAGGTTTGTCTTGGGCTCATTCACGGCGCAATACCCAGTCCAGCAATCGGTTTCCGCCTCGGGTCTCGGTAAATCGAGCGGTCAGTGTTTCGGGATCATAGACCGTATCGACCCAGTCCAGAAAGCCGATACCGGTCTTGTGGCGGGCGTCCGCGTAGGCGGCAACGAACGCATCCAGAATGCCCGTGCGTGTGAACCGGAAATGCGCGTGTTTCCAAGACAGCTGCCGCGCGGCTTCGTCTGGCCCGGTTCCGTTGGACAGAAGATAAAGCACAGAGGCCAGCCCGGCCCGATCGGCCCCCGATTTGCAATGCATCAGCATCGGCTTTTCGGCCGTCTTCATCAGCGCCAGCGCTGTGTGGATCTCCTCCTGCGTCGGGGCGGTGTTGGAACTCAGCCGACCGTTCAGCAGAGTAATGCCATGGCGGGCACAGGCTTCGACCTCCAGCAGATAGCTGCCCCAATGGTTGACGCCGCGAAAATTCAGGATCGTGCGAATGCCCATATCCGCGAGCGCGGCCACCCGTTCAGGCGAAGGCTGGTTCGACCGCCAGACGCCCGGCGCGATTTCACGGGTATTCGTCCAGAACCGCCGGACGAAACCATGGTCCAGCACATTCATGTCATAGCGCGCGGCCGCGCGCGCCCCGGGGGCATCCAGATCCGCCGACCAACCTGCACGCCACCGGGACAGCGCTGCTCGGCGGCGGGCGCGGCGATTGCGCAGGGCTGTCTTGAGGGCGGGGGTCACGGCGGCAGGGGCCTCGGGCTGTTTCGGGTAGAGGGCTGATTACGCTGGACAGGGCCGTTTCACAAGCGCGTCACGGCAACAGCAATAGCCAGCCGGAGGCCGTCAGCACCGTGGCCGCAGTGCCGATCAGCACCGCAGAGGCCGCAACCCGCCGCGCCGCGCCATACATATTGGCGAAGAGATAGGCGTTGACGCCGGGGGCCATGGACGCGGTCAGGACCGCGCTGCGTAGCTGATCGGTGGTCAGATCGGTGACCAACCGTCCCATGCCAAAGGCAATGGCGGGATGAACCAGCAGCGACAGGCCGCAGACATAGGCAATCACCTTGGCGTCGCCCTCAGGCCGGTAGCGATAAAGAACGCCACCCAGACCGAACAGCGCGGCGGGCAGCGCGGCGCGGATCATCAGGTCGAGCGCGTCGCCCACGACTCCGGGCATTTGAAGGCCGCTCAGATTGGCGGCAAAGCCCAGAAGAATACCGATCATCAGCGCGTTGCTGAACACCGCCTTGCCAACCGTGGTGACCAGCCGCAGCGGATCCCGGCTGGCTGCCGTGGCGATTTCCATCGTCGTGATGCCGAGCACGTAGCAAAACGGCGCATGGATCGCGACAATCGCATAGTTCGGAACCAGCGCGTCAATCCCGTAGGCCCGTTCGGTGATCGGCAGGCCCAGAAGCACCGAATTCGCAAAAAGCGCCACGAAGCCAATGGCGATGCTGTCTGCCATGCTGCGCCCGAACAGAAAGCGCGCGCCAAGAATGCCCAGGACAAAGACGGTCGTGGACCCCGCGTAGTAGGACAGCAGCAGGCGCCAGTCGAAGCCTTGCCCGAGGTCCAGCGTCGAGATCGCGGAAAAGAGCAGGCAAGGGATCGCGAATTTCTGGGTGAAGACCATCAGCCCGTCAACGCCGGCGTCGGAAAACAGCCCGCGCCAGACGGCGATATACCCGGCCCCCAGAACAAGAAAGACCGGCAGCACAATGTCGAGAAGGGCGGTCATTCAGACCTCGTATCTTATCACCAGCCCGTCATGGGCGGGGGTGATATGGTTGGGCGTTTCATCCGCAACGGTTTGGTAGTCGAGGTCGATATGCATATTGGTCAGCACCGCGCGGCGGGGCGCGGCGCGCGCGATCCAGCCCAGGGTCTTGTCCAGATGCGCGTGGCTGGGATGGGGCGTGCGGCGCAGGGCGTCGACGATCCAGCAATCGAGGCCTTGCAGAGCGGGCCAGGTTGCCTCGGGGATATCGGAGACATCGGGCAGATAGGCCAGGTCGCCAATGCGAAACCCCAGGCTGTCGATATTGCCGTGTTCCACCTCGAACGGGGTGAGGCGGATCACGCCGCCGGGTCCGTCGATCTCGATATCGCCGTCGATGGAATAGAGGTCGAGGATTGGGGGATAGGCCGAGCCTTCTGGCTGCACAAAGGCATAGCCAAAGCGGCTGAGCAGGTCGTTCTGCGTAGCCCCATCGGCATAGACCCGGATGCGTTTGCGCATGTTGAAGACGATCATGCGCAGGTCGTCGATGCCGTGCACATGATCCGCATGCCCGTGGGAATAGACCACGCCATGCAGTTCGCCCACGCCCGCATCCAGCAGCTGAGACCGCAGGTCGGGCGAGGTGTCGATCAGCGCGCGGGTGATGCCTGCTTCGCTTTCGCGCTCGATCAGCATCGAACAGCGGCGGCGGCGGTTTTTCGGGTTCTCCGGGTCGCAATCGCCCCAATGCCCGCCAAGCCGGGGCACCCCGCCGGACGATCCGCAGCCCAGAATGGTAAAGCGCAGCTCGGCCATCAGGCGGCTTGCCTCCACTCCTTGGCCTTCCAGAACAGCCGGTCGAAATTGGCGGTGGTCTGGGCGAAGAACTCCGCCTCGGATAGCCCAAAGGTTTCCGCCGCGCGCTTGGCGGTGTGGAAGGTGTAGGCCGGTTCATTGCGCTTACCGCGATAGGGTGGCGGGGCGAGGTAGGGCGCGTCGGTTTCCACAAGGATGCGGTCCACCGGTGCGGCGGCAAAAATATCGCGCAGGTCGGAGGAGCGGGGGAAGGCGGTGATGCCCGACATGGAGAGGTAAAAACCCAGACCAAGCGCCGTTTCCGCTAGTGCGGGCGACGACGTGAAGCAATGCATCACGCAGGTAAACGCGCCTGCCGCGTGCTCTTCCGTCAGGATGCGGGCCATGTCATCATCGGCATCGCGGGAATGGATGATCAGCGGCAGGCCGGTCTGTCGTGCGGCCTCGATATGCAGGCGCAGGCTGACCTGCTGAACCTCTGCACTCTCGGCGGTGTAGTGATAGTCGAGCCCCGTCTCGCCGATGCCCACGAATTTGGGATGTTGCGCCAGCGCCACCAGTTCCTCGACCGTGGCCATGGGTTCATCCGCGGCGCTCATCGGGTGGGTGCCTGCGGCCCAAAACACCGGCGCATGGGCGTCGGCGATGGCCTGAACCTGAGGGACATTGCGCAGCTTGGTGCAGATCGTCACCATCCGGGTTACACCCTGATCAACGGCCCGTTGCACGACCTCTGGCAGTTCCTCGGCAAAATCGGGGAAATCGAGGTGGCAATGGCTGTCGACAATATCCGGCAGGTCACTCATCAAGCGTCGTCCTTTGTGCCTTCCCGTGGATGGATCAGAGGGGCAGGCGCTCGGCGGTGCTGCCAATCCGAAGACACATATCAAGGAGAAGCGCGGCAGGGTCAAGGTTGACCGCCTTGCCGCGCCGGGCACGCGACGTCAGGTCTGCCGACAGGTCAGCCCAGGCCCGGCCTGCCTGCATATTGGGCGCAAGGCGGGTCAGCAGATCGGCCTCGCCGGGCAGGATTTCCTGCGGGGGATGGCCGGTTGCCCCGGTGCGCGCCAGCCGCGACATCATCCGGTCCATCAGATCGAGCGTCAGGTCGAACCGCGCCTCGGCCCCGCGCGCGCCGCCGCTATCAGCAAGTTTGGTCGCGCGGATGCGGTCCATGCGGGGCAGGGTGGCAAACAGCTCCATGATCTCGGCGTAAAGCGTCAGGCCCTCCTGCTGAATGAGCGCCACCGCCTCGCCTGCCGATCCTGCGGCCAGTTCGGCCAGCGCGGTGCTATCCTCCGCCTCGATCCCCGCTTGCAGCAAGGCGCGGCCCATATCCTCCGGCCCGAGCGTGCCAAGCGTCAGGGTTCGGCAGCGGGAGCGAATGGTCGGCAGCAGGCGTGAGGGCTGGTGGGACACCAGCAGAAGTGTGGCGTTCTTCGGCGGCTCCTCCAGCATTTTCAGCAGCGCATTCGCCGCGTTCTGGTTCATTTCCTCGGCGGCATCGACGATGACCACGCGGCGACCGTTTCCTCCTGCGGACAGGCCGAAGAATTCTTTCATCTTGCGGACCTCATCGACCGTGATCCGGGTCTTGAGCCGCTTCTTTTCGTGATCCCAGGGGCGGCGGATCAGGCACAGCCCCGGTTCCGACAGCGCATGAATGCGATGCGCGACGGGGTTCTCGGGCGAGATATCCAGCCGGTCGGGTGCTGGCGGCGTGCCGAACAGCGCGTCGCCGTCATCCATCGGGGTGGCCAGAAGGAACCGGGCGATGCGCCAGGCCAGCGTGGCCTTGCCAATGCCCTTGGGGCCGATGAGCAGCCAGGCATGGTGCATCCGGCCAGAGTTGAAAGCGTCGAGGAAGGCGGCTTCGGCCTTGGCGTGCCCATAGAGGTCATGCGCCTCGCGCGGGTGGGGGGCGCCCTCTGCCCGGTCAGCCTCGGGCAGCGCGTCAGCTTCGCCAAGGGTCTTCATGCGAGCGCAGTCCGAACGACTGCCAACACATCGGCAGCCACGACATCCTGTGACCGGTCGCCCTCAATGACGCGGATGCGCGGGGCGAATTCTTCTGCCAGACCCAGGAAACCCGCACGCATCCGTTCCTGCAATTGCAGCCCGAAATCCTCGAACCTTTCCTCGGTTCCGTTGCGACCCTTGGCGCGGGCCAGCCCCTTGGCCGGGTCCATGTCGATGAGCAATGTCAGGTCCGGTTCGCGCCCGATCATCAGGGAATGCAGCGCATCCACCTGCGCCCGCAGATCGCCCCGCGACAGGCCCTGATACATGCGGGTGCTGTCGGCGAAACGGTCGCAGATCACCACTTTCCCGGCGGCCAGAGCGGGCAGGATCGTGCGTTCCAGGTGGTCGCGGCGCGCGGCGGTAAAAAGCAGGATCTCGGTTTCCGCCGACCAGCGGTCGGGATCACCTTCCAGCACCAGCGAACGGATTTCCTCGGCCCCCGGTGAGCCGCCGGGTTCACGCGTCAGAACCGTGTCGCGGCCCATTGCCCGCAGGGCATCGGACAGCAGGCGCGCCTGAGTGCTCTTGCCCGATCCGTCGATGCCTTCAAGGGATATGAACATCAGCCGGCCAGAGGATCGCCGCCGCCGAAGACCATCTGCATGACCTGTTCGAAGGCGGTGCGCAGCCGCAGCCTGATCCCGGCGGTGCCCACGTCCTGCGTGGCCAGCAATGGCACGCGGCGTTCTTCCATATCTGGCACGCGGATGACCAGTTCACCCAGTTCCTGGCCCGCCACGATAGGGGCCTGAATGGGGCCGGAATAGATGACCTCCGCTTCCATCTCGCTGTCCAGAAGGGCAGGCAGCAGCATGGTGACGCTTTCGGCGGCGGCCATTCCGACGGTCGCGCTTTGGCCAAGGAACACCTCGGCCTGTGCCACCTCGGTACCTTCGGTCACGACCTCGCGCTCGGCAAACTGGCGGAAGGCCCAGTTGACGATGCGTTCACTTTCGCGCGCCCGCGCCTCGGCACTGCCAAGGCCCGAAATGACGAAGGTGACCCTGCGGTTGCCCTGCACGGCGGATCCGACGAGCCCATAGCCCGCCTCTTGCGTATGGCCGGTTTTCAAGCCATCCGCGCCGATCCCGAGCCCAAGCAACGGGTTGCGGTTGAAGCGGTTGTCGGGGGCACGGCCGTCAAAGGCGAATTCGCGGATATTGAAGTAGTGGTAATATTGCGGAAACTCGGTGATCAGACGTTCCGCCAGAATGCCCAGATCGCGGGCGGACATCACGTGGCCCGGCTCCGGCCAGCCATTGGAATTGCGGAAGGTGGAGTTCATCATCCCCAATTGCCGCGCCCGTTGTGTCATCAACTCGGCAAAGCCGTCCTCGGTTCCATCCGGCGAGAGGGCCTCGGCCAGAACCGCCGTCGCGTCGTTGCCCGAGAGCACGATGACCCCAAGGATCAGATCCTCGACGCTGACCCGGTCGCGGGTGTTGAGAAACATGGTCGAGCCGCCGTAATCCATCGCGTGCTGACTGACCGGCAAGAGCGTGTCGAGCGTCAGCCGCCCGTCCTCCAGCGCCTCGAACACCATGTTCAGCGTCATCAGCTTGGACATCGAGGCCGGTGGCAGGGGCACGTCTGCGTTGAGATCCAGCAGAACCTGCCCAGTATTGTGGTCGATCACATAGGCGGCATTGGCCTCGGTCTCGAACGCGGCGGCGGGCAGGGCCAATAGCCCGAGAAGGAAGACGATGACGAGGTGAAGCCGGGCGAACATGAGTCCTCTTTGCACAGGTCAGTTGGTTACGAAATAGGCGTCGGTAAAGCCAAGTCCACGCACGGTTTCGCGCATGCGGTTGCGCTCTGCCGTGGTCTGGGCGGGGCCGATCACGACGCGCCAGAAGGTGCGGCCGCTGCTGGATTGCTCATGCACAATCGGCGAGAGGTCTGCGTCGCGCATCATCTGGGCGGTGCGGTTCGCGTTGGCCTCGACGCTGAAGATGCCGATCTGGATATAGGGCCGGTCCAGGCTGCTGGTCTGCGGGGCAGGGGCCGGGCTGGCAGCCTCGGCTTCCGCTTCATCAATCGCGGCGGCGGCCACGCTGATCGGATCGATGGTCGAGGTTTCGATATCGCCCGCAGGCGCAGTGGCCTCGGCGGCCGGGACGATCTCAGGTTCGGACACTTCCTCGCGCCGCAGCGCGGTCACGTTCAGTTCTGTCGGTGCACCGGCCACCATGTTCAGCGCGGCGGCCGCATCGGACGAGACCTGCAGAACCGGACCCGGGTTATCGCGTTCCCGGCGGAACAGGGCGCCGATGACGAACCGGCCATTGGCCTCGTTGCGGATGATCACCCGCTCCGGGTCAGTGGCATCGGGATGCGCCACCCAGACCCCGCCGAGCGAAGGTCGCCCATCCCAGAGCCCCTGGTCGGTTTCCTGGAAGACCTCGGGCGCTTCCACGTCGCGTTCCACCAGACGGGTGGAGCCAGAACGCTCCGACGTGGCGCTGCCGCCTCCGCCCGCGCCCTGGCCGAAAGGCAGCTGAAACCCGTCCTCGCAGCCCGCAAGCGCAAACACGAGCGCCAGCGCCCCAACAATCCGCACCGGCTGTCCGTAGGCCTTCAGAAAGCTCATCATCTTTCCCCTGCTCTGCCGCCCCATCGCGCCTTATGCCCTGCGCTTGACCCGAGGCGTCGCCGTCCAAGTCGCCGGAACCCGCCCGGCTATTCGCGGCAAGGATACAGCTTCCCCCGCGCGCTGCAAACCCATCCTGGACGCAATCGGCAACATCCTGCGGTTGCTGCGGTTTCAGGGGTACTTTCAGAATCGCAGGAGGGGCGCTAAGGGAAGCTTCCGACCCCCACGGAGGAGTGGCAGAGTGGTCGAATGCACCGGTCTTGAAAACCGGCGTGCGTGAAAGCGTACCGTGGGTTCGAATCCCACCTCCTCCGCCATTTGCCCTCGCGAAACCGTTCTCTGCGTGTGATCTCAGCCGGATTTTCTCGTGTTTTCAAAGGGATTTACGCGTCAGGCTATTCACTCCGATCCCGCCAATTGACCCAAAATCTGTTCTCTCGGCTCTGTATTCTCTGAACCTGATGACTGCGCCGTTTTGGTGTTCAGCTTGTAAGCTATTGGCGATGTTGTGATTTTCTTGACATAGAAAACTGACGTTGACGCCAGTCTCGTTCGACCAGATGGAACTGAAATCTAACGCTTTGGGCCAAATTTTACACTGCACTATTGGGGTATTTCGACGGGGAGGGCGGGATCCGGACCTTGGCTGCGCAAGTGAACGACTCGATCCACTCCAAATATATCGGATATTCGGGCCGGGATAACGCACGGCCTTCTTTGTGGCGGCGCTGCGCGGTGACCTGCCCCCCGAGGCTCCCTCATTCATAACGAGAGTCTGCGGGTCTGGTTTTCATATTCGTCGTCGTTGGTTTGGGCAAGCGCGTCGGGCGCGGAGCCCTCAAACTGCTCAAGCGTCCGACGCGCTTGTGTGGGTGTCTGGTTTCCTAGCGATGAGTGCGGCCTGATGTTGTTGTAGTCGTATCGCCAGAGCGCCAGCTTGCGCCGGGCATCGTCCAGACTGTCAAACATCTCCTCATTCAAGAGCTCGTCGCGCAGGCTGCCGTTGAATGACTCGATGAAGGCATTCTGCTGCGGCTTGCCCGGATCGATGTAGTGCCAATCCACGCCGTTGTCGTTCGCCCATTTCAGGATCGCGCGACTTGTGAACTCCGTCCCGTTGTCGCTGACTATGCTGGCCGGCCTGCCATAGATGCGCACCAGGGCATCCAGTTCCCGCGCCACCCGTGCGCCCGAGATGCTGGTATCGGCCATCAGACACAGGTTTTCGCGGCAGCAATCATCATTCACGGCCAGAATACGGAACCGACGGGATACGCCGAACGTGTCGGACAGGAAGTCGAGCGACCAGCGTTCGCCCGGCCTCAGCGCTTCCGGCATCGGCGTCCGCGAGCCACGGGCCCGTTTGCGACCCCGTCGTCGCCTGACGCCCAGCTTCTCCTCCGTGTAGAGCCGGTAGAGCTTCTTGTGGTTCATGATCATCCCCTTGCGGTCCAGCATCACGCCGATCCGCCGGTAGCCGAACCGACGGCGCTTGGCTGCGACGGCCTTCATCTCCTTCCTGATCTCAGGATTGTCGGGCGGGCGTTCGCGCCTAACAGTTTTGGGGGCGACACCAACGAGCCTGCACGCTCGGCGTTGCGAGATGTCATGATCCCGCATCGCCCTGAGCGCTGCCTCTCGCCGCTCATTCGGCGTCGTCAGTGCTTTCCCAGCAGGTCTTTTAGCACCACGTTGTCGAGCATAGTGTCAGCCAGAAGGCGTTTCAGCTTGGCGTTCTCGTCTTCCAGCGCCCTCAGCTTGGCGACGTCGGACACCTCCATGCCGCCATACTTCGACTTGTATTTGTAGAACGTGCCCTGGCTGAGGCCATGCTTGCGGCACACCTCCGCTGTTGGCATCCCGGCTTCCTGTTCTTTGATCATTCCGATGATCTGCGCCTCTGTGAAACGGCTCTTTCGCATTCGTTTGTTCCTTGGAAAGGTTGAGCAAACTCTACATCAGAACGAGGGAAGTTTCGGGGGGCAGGTCAGCGGCTCTGAACCAAGCTGCAGCATTGGCAAACCGTTTCCCAATCTGAAAAAAATGGGTGCGAAACTGTTCAACCCAATGCTGGCGCCTGGATATGTCGACTGACCAATCGTCACGAACACTCGGCCATCCATCCTTAGATCAGCCTGGAAACGGTGTCGGAGTTTGAATCCATCATCTGCACATGCGGATTCCCCTATTGGCCCAATTTCAGGCGGTCGAGTGTTTTCACTTTGCATCCTCTTTAGTGCACAAACTTCGCAAAACTATGCGTCTTGCTCGGATGAACGCGTCATTGGCAGAAAGATCCGCACCAATAGTCCGGGATCGAGTTCAGACAGAACCAGACGCCCGCCATGGGCCTCTGCCACTGCATTTGCGATCGGCAGTCCCAGACCGCTGCCGGTGCCGGGGGCGACTTGACCAAACCGGGAGAGCGCTGTTTCGAAATCCGTGGTCTCCATACCCTTGCCATTATCGATCACTGAAATGATGGCATGCTGGCTTTCGGTCATGAGTTGAAGACGAACTTCTGTCAGTTGCTCCCCACCATGGAAGAAAGCATTGGTCACAAGGTTCTCAATGGCTTGCTCAAGCAGCAGCGCATCGACACGCACAAGAACCGGGTCGCCGTCCGTCTCAAGCTCCAGCCGGACGTTGCGGATCATCGCGTCGCGCTGCAATCGTTTGACGATGCTTTCCAATGTCGATGCTAAATCCACAATGGCGAGGTTTTCGAAGGGAGGGGCAGAGCGTGCTCTTTCAAAGGCCAAGAGGTCTTCGGACAGTTTGGCGGCATGTGCGGCAGCTTCGACAAGGTCGGCACTTCGGGTCTTGAAATCCGCCTCCGATTTCGAGTTCACAACGGCCTCCGACAAGGCCAGCACACCTGCAATCGGATTGCGCAATTGATGAGCCGCATCGGAAATGAAGCGGTCCTTGGCCTGGATCGTCGCCGACATTTCCGACAGCAACTCGTTCAGCCTGCCGACGACACCCTTCACCTCTTCCGGGATCGCTCGCTTGATTGTTGTCAAATCCTGTGCCGACCGACGCTCGATCGCGCGTTCGAGATCCAGAAGTGGTCGTAGCCCGACCCGCACACCGAACCAGACGAAAAAGGCAACTGCGGCAACAAGGGTGGCCATCACAGCATAGGTGCGTTGCGACAGGCTTCGCACAAATCCATCCCGCAAGGACAGGTCTTGCCAAACGGTGAAGGTGAACTGGCCTGACAGCCCGTCAATTTCCAGACTTTCCAGGAACCGGACCGCCCTCACCGGGCGCCCGAAATACTGTGCATCGAAATAGATATAAGCGTCGTCTTCCAAATCTGTGGGAGGAACCGGTGGCGTCGCGTAGCCGGTCACGAAAACCCCATCGGGGGCATAGACATGATAGAAAACCTGGCCGCCCGAGGTGTTCTGCAACAGGTCGCGGGTCTCCCGGCTCAAGGCGTCACCGCCGCTGATGGCCGTGTCGCGTGAAATGCTCAAGGCGGTGACCAGAAGGGACCGGTCAAACCGGTCGGCGGCACGGATTTGGGCGTCTCTGGCCGCCCAAATTGCAACGCCTGCCGAGATCAACAGAAGCGGGATGAGAATAATGATCGTCAGCCGCAGGCGGAGCGAAAAGCTTCGCGTCATCGGTCAGGCTCTGACATCGCATATCCAATGCCGCGTCGCACGGAGATCTCCACTCCGAAGGCCTTGAGGCGCTTGCGCAGGCGTGAAACGTAGACTTCCACAACGGACTCGTCGACATCGCTGCCGGTGCCGTACAATGCGTCGAGCAGCGCCTGTTTTGAAACGAAACGGCCATTTGCCGTTAGTAATGTCTCGAAGAGTGAGACCTCTCTGCGCGGTACAGACAAATCACCACCCGGACCCAACAGCGCGCGGGCAGTCGGATCGAATGTAAGTGGTCCGATGCTCAGAGTCTCTGAATCAACCCGCCCCGGTCGCCGGCTTAGGGCGCGGATGCGCGCACTCAGCTCATCCATCTCAAACGGCTTCGACAGGTAGTCATCAGCGCCTGCATCCAGGCCGGCAACCTTGTCGCTGATTTCGGACTGTGCCGTCAGCATCAGAACAGGACGCTTGTCTCCTCTGGCACGCATTGCCGCCAAAATCTCAAGCCCGCCCATTCCCGGTAGCTTGATGTCGAGAATAACGAGATCTCCACCATCATCCCGCAGGAAGAGATCAGCTTCGGCACCGTCATGAAGCAGATCAACAGCATGTCCGTCGTCCTGAAGGCGGTAAGCGATGCCTTTGGCGACCGAAACATTGTCCTCTACTATGACGATGCGCATGAAGTTTTTTTTCCGATGAAAGGTTCATGAAAGATTGGCACTGAATGTTGCCCGCATCAAGTCGGCGCTGTTGAGCCGATTGTGAATGACATCCAGGGTTGGGAGACCCTGTTTTCTGGGAGGAAAACATGAACAAGTATTTTAAGCACTCTGCAGTGCTTCTCACCACTGTTTCGGCCATAGGTCTTGCATCGCATGCATTGGCGGACGGCGATGGTTTTGATCTGTCCGGCGAAACTGTGGAGTGGATCATTCCATTTTCTGAAACCGGCGGTTCCGCACGTTGGGCCAACTTCTACGCTCCGCTTCTGAGCGAAGCGTTGCCAGGCAATCCGACCGTTGTCGTGACCTTCATGCCAGGAGCGGGTTCGACGCGGGGAGCCAACCACTTTCAGGGGCTGGAATATGAAGACGGGACCACGATCTTCGGATCCTCCGGTTCCACCCAGTTCCCATTCCTGCTGAATGACCCGCGGGTGCGCTATGAATACAGTGACTGGAACGTTGTTTTGGCGTCTGGCACCGGTGGTGTCGCCTATCTTCCGGCCGACCTTGCCGCACAGCTGGAGGCTGGCGGTGTGGATGCGCTGCTGGAGGAAAATTTCATCTACGGTAGTCAGGGTGCAACACGGCTTGATCTTGTGCCGCTTCTTGCGTGGGAATTGCTGGGTCTCAACGTGGAGCCTGTCTTCGGCATCGAAGGACGGGGCGATGGTCGCCTGATGTTCGAGCGTGGCGAGGCGAATATCGATTATCAGACCTCGTCATCCTACCTGTCTGGTGTGGTGCCGCTTGTCGAAGCCGGAACGGCGGTTCCGTGGTTCTCCTTCGGGGCGCTGGATGCCGATGGCAACCTTGTTCGCGACCCCACATTCCCGGATATGCCAAGCTTTGCAGAAGTGTGCGAAGCCGCACCAAGCTGCGAAACGAGCGGACCGGCATGGGATGCTTGGGTCGCCTTCTTCACGGCAGGCTTCCCGGCCCAGAAGATGGTGTTCCTGCCCGCAGGCGCGCCCCAGGAAGCAATTGACGCGTACTCTGCGGCGTTCCGGGCCATTACCGAGCGGGATGATTTCGCAGAGATCTCTGAGGCCCGCCTTGGCGTCTACCCGCAGTTGACCGGCGATGCTGCCCAGGTTGCGCTGGAAAGTGCCACCAATGTGCCGGAAGAGGCTCAGACTTACGTGATCGAGTGGCTCGCAGATCGCTACGGCGTCGTGCTGCAGTAACCTCGCCCTTTCCCCCGCGGCCTAAGGTTGCGGGGGATTCCTGCATGGAAATCTCTGAAAAGACAGGAGTCCGCAATGGAACTCTTCGCTACCGCCATGCCCGCGCTTGGCGACGCTTTCGGCATGATCCTGAACCCGGTCGTTTTGGGCTATCTGGTGCTCGGCGTCGTGATGGGACTTTGTATCGGGGTTTTCCCCGGTCTTGGCGGAATTGCGGGCCTGTCTCTTCTTTTGCCGTTCATGTACGGGATGGAACCACTTCTGGGGTTGGCCCTGATGGTCGGCATGGTTGCGGTGGTGCCAACATCCGACACCTTCGCCAGCGTTCTGATGGGCATACCCGGTTCATCTGCAAGCCAGGCGACCGTGCTGGATGGGTTCCCGCTCGCCAAGAAAGGGCAGGCGGCGCGTGCCCTGTCGGCGGCGTTCTCCTCGTCACTTTTTGGGGGGCTGCTTGGCGCCACCTTCCTGACCTTCTTCATTTTGGCCGCCCGGCCCATCGTGCTGGCGTTTCAGACGCCGGAATTGCTTATGGTCACGATTTTCGGGCTCTCCATGGTTGGTATTCTGGCAGGCCGGGTCGCCATCAAAGGAATTGTGGCCGCCTGTCTCGGCCTTTTGATCGGCACCATCGGCGAAGGCGCGGCCTCGGGTGAGCTGCGGATGGCCTCCTATGATCTGCCCTACCTTGTGGACGGGTTCAAACTGGTGATTGTCGGGCTGGCGATATTCGCCGTCCCGGAGATCATCGCGCTCCTAAGACAGGATAAGGCCATCTCCGACCGGCAGGTTCTGGGCGGCGGATGGCTGACCGGGGTGAAGGATTGGTGGGCTAATATATGGTTGTCGGTGCGCTGTTCCCTGATTGGTGTGGCTGTTGGTGTGATCCCGGGGCTTGGCGGATCCGTTGTGGACTGGATTGCCTATGGACACGCGGTGCAGACCTCCAAGGACAAATCGCAGTTCGGATCAGGGGACATCCGGGGCATTGTCGGCCCTGAAAGCTCCAACAACGCCAAGGAGGGCGGCGGGCTGGTTCCGACGCTTCTTTTCGGTATTCCCGGCTCCGGCTCTATGGCCATCTTCATCTCAGGAGTGGCGCTGCTGGGAACCGGCCAGATCGAGGTTGGTCCCTCGATGATCAACAACAACCTCAATTTCACCTACGCCATCGTCTGGCTTCTGGCCCTCGCCAATGTCGTCGGCACGCTCATTTGCATTGCTGCGGCAGGTGGCATCGCGCGGCTGACAAACATCCGTTTCGCACTGCTGGCCCCGTTCCTGTTCATGATCATCGCCTTCGCGGCGTTTCAGTCGCGGCAATCCATCTGGGATCTCGTCGCCCTGTTTGGCATTGGACTGCTGGGTATTCTCTTGCGCCGCTTTGACTGGTCGCGCCCGGCCTTCCTGATTGGCTTTGTCCTTTCGGCGCCCGCCGAGCGCTACACGAACCAGGCCTATCAGATCGCAAGCTCCCGTTTTCGGCGGAGTTTTGAAGAAGGGCTCGACTATATCTTCAGCCCCATCGTGATCGTTCTGGTCATCATCACGCTGCTTTCGGTCATCCTTGGCTTGCGGCAGGCGAAGAACATCCAGGCCGAAGGCGATGTGAACTCCGGTGGCAAGCGCGCACCACTGCTCTTTCTGTTGGCGATCACCGCCTATATTGCGATTGCTTACACCGACGCCTCGATGATCCCGGACTACGCCCGGACCGACCGCGTCTTCCCGGTCTTCGTTGGCACTCTCGGATTGATCGGCTGCGCTCTCCTCTTGCTGAAGATGCGACTGAAGCCCGAAACCGATCCGCTTTTTGCCGATCGGGAGGTCGAAGATAGCGAGAGCAATGCCTACGGTCTTTGGGCAACGCTGGCCTGGTTTGGCGGACTGCTTCTCCTGACCGCGCTTCTCGGTTTCATCCTGGCGCTGGCGGTGTTCCTGTTGCTCTTCATCCGGTATCGCGCGGGGAAATCCTGGGGGTTCGCAACGCTCTACACCGCTGCCGGAATCGCCTTCATCTGCGGGATGGCGGCAACTCTCAACCGCGATTTCCCACCTGGCCTGCTGCAATCCTACCTTGATCTTCCCTGGCCGCTGACATGACACAAACAGCCATACCCTTCTGGTTCATGCGTGGAGGTACCTCTCGTGGACCGTATTTCAGGCGGAGCGATCTACCCGAAGATCTCGAAACCCTGGCGCGCGTTCTGGTTGCGGCAATCGGGTCGGGCCATCCGCTCAATATTGATGGAATCGGTGGCGGCAATGCGGTCACGACCAAGGTCGCGATGTTGTCACGGTCAGAGGACAGCAAAGCGGATGTCGATTACTTCTTCGCGCAGGTTGGCGTTGAGGACGGTCAGGTCGACTTCAAGCCAACTTGCGGAAATATCCTGTCAGGCGTTGGGCCGGCAGCGATCGAGATGGGTCTGGTAGACCCAATCGGTGATACGACAACCATTCGCATTCGTGCCGTCAACACCGGCGCGCTGATAGAAGCCAACATCCAGACGCCGGGCAAAAGCACTCGATATGATGGTGATGCGCAGATTGATGGTGTGCCCGGTTGCGCCGCGCCCGTAGGCCTGCAGTTCATGGGAACAGTTGGCGGTGCGACAGGGGCCCTTCTGCCCACTGGCAACCGTATCGACATATTTGATGGTGTCGAAGTGACCTGCATGGATGTTGCCATGCCGATGGTCATCGCGAGGGCGGAAGATCTTGGCGTGACCGGCTATGAAACAGTTGCCGAGCTGAACGACAACAAGGCACTGTTTTCACGGATAGAGTCTGTGCGCCGACTCGCCGGCAAGGCTATGGGCATGGGTGATGTCTCGCAATCGGTCACACCGAAATTCGGTCTTCTGGCATCACCGCGTGTCGGCGGCACAATAGCGGCCCGGTATTTCATGCCCTGGACGGCACACCCGACGATGGCGGTGACCGGCGCGCAATGCCTCGCCTCCTGCGTATTGACCCCTGGCACAGTGGCAGAGGGCCTTTGCTCCGTGCCGACTGAGAGCCCCGCAAGGATCGTTTTGGAGCACCCGAGCGGATCCATTGACGTGGTGGTGGATTTCGAATGCGATGGAAAGGACATCACCATCCGCTCAGCCGGGTTGATACGTACCGCCCGCCTTCTGGCGCGCGGCGACGTCATGATCCCGCCCGGTATCATTTGATCCGCGTTCGGTAGATGGAGCAAGCTCGCGCTGCACACTCAGACTAGAAAGGCCGTGAAACCCATGAAGGTGCATATCCTCGATGACTGGTTCGATACTCTGAGGGGCCTTCCCTGCTTTTCAAAGCTGGCATCGCATGAGGTCACGATCTGGACCGACCATGAGCCAGACCCCGCGAAACTCGCCAAGCGGGTACAGGAAGCGGAGTGTCTTGTGTTGTTCCGGGAACGCACCACCATTTCGAGAGATCTGCTGGAACGGCTTCCCAACCTGCGTCTGATATCGCAGCGCAGTGTCTATCCGCATGTAGATGTAGCAGCCTGCAGCGATCATGGCGTGCTCCTGTGCTCGAACATGCATAGCGACACGCCCTCTTATGCCGCCGCCGAGATGACTCTGGCCCTGATGCTGGCCAGCTACCGGCAGATCCCAGCACAGGTGGAGTCGATCCGGGCGGGAAAATGGCAGGCAGGGGTTGGGCGAACGATGCGAGGGCGGACCCTTGGGCTATATGGCTTTGGGCGTATCGCAAAGGCCGTTGCAGGCTATGCCAAGGCAATGGGGATGCATGTGCAATGGTGGGCCTCAGAGGCCGGTCGCGCTCGGGTTCGGGCAGATGGCGAATGCCTCGCAAAGGACCGCGGAACGTTTTTTGGAACCTCGGATATCGTCAGCCTTCATGTCCGGTTGAAACCGGAGACACGCGGGATCGTCACGGCCGATGACCTCTCTCAAATGGCGCCGCGTAGCCTGCTCGTGAACACCTCAAGGGCGGGACTCATAGCACCGGGTGCGCTTGAGGCTGAAATCGCCAAGGGACGCATCTTTGCGGCTATTGATGTCTTCGACACTGAGCCTCTGACCGACAGTTCACATCCGCTTCTTTCCCATCCGCAGGTCTTGCCGACCCCGCATCTGGGCTATGTGACCGAAGACGAATTTGACCTGCAATTCAGTGACATATTCGATCAGATCAACGCCTATACGAACGGCGCGCCCATCCACATGATCAATCCGGAGGTCTGGCGTCCGTAGGCTTTCCCCAGTTTGCCACTGATCGCCGGCCAAAATGCTGGGAGTACCCAATGAGCATCAAATCCATCCTATGTGCCTATAGCGGCGATCCGTCAAAAGGCAGCGGTCTTCGGTATGCTGTTCAGCTTGCAAAAAGCCACGACGCGCATCTGACTGGTGTGGCCAAAACGGGTGGCATTGGGTTTCTCCACCGTCAGCTACCCGCGCACCTTCCCAAGCAGGTCATCGAGCAGCTCGACGCGAATGGCAGAAAGATCATGGATGATATCAAGGCGCGTTTCCTTGATGTCGTGGGTGCGCAGGGTTTGACAGATCGCGCCGAGTTTGTGGAGCTTGACCCGAAGACGAGCGGGCCGATTGCCGCCTTCGCGCGGGCCTTCGATTTGGTCGTGATTGGTCATCATGTGGGTGCCGTCTATGAGGACGACTATGCGACCAATCCCGACCTGATCGCCCTTCGGAGCGGCCGCCCGGTTCTTATTGTGCCGCAAAGGCATGAGGTATCGGAAACCGCCGCTACCAATGTTCTGGTTGCCTGGGACGGGAAACGTGCAGCAACTTGCGCGATTGCCGCGGCGATGCCGATCCTTGAGCAGGGTGCGAACGTGACGCTGCTCTCCGTTTCTCAAACTCCCCGAAACACGGACCGGCTTGTCAAAAACCTGTCGATGCATGGCGTCATGGCCAAGGCCGTCACGGTCGCGCAAGCTGGCAGTATCGCGGACACGATCCTGGCTTATTCCAGATCAGAAGCGGTCAACCTGATCGTGATGGGGGCCTTTGAACACAGCAAGTTCAGCCATGACATTGTAGGCGGCGCTGCGACGGATGTTCTGAAAGAGGCACATGTGCCGGTGCTTCTGGCGCATTGAGGGCGAGTGATGACGCATCACTCCATCGAAACGAATTGACTGCGGGCAGCATCGGCGACGGCATCAAATAGCGCCTTGGACGTCTCAGAATGCCTGACACCGCGTCGCGTCAGCAGGCCCACGGGTCTACGGATCGCCGGCGCGCAAAGCGGCACGGAACGTGTCCGGCCCCGTCCCACCACGGATGAGCGGGGTAGCAGAGCGATACCACATCCGGCTTCAACCAGATCAATCGCGGTGGTGGATCGCCCAACCTCGAAGGACCAGCGGCAGGACACCCGTGCTGCGGCCATTGCTTCGTCTATCAGCAACCTGTTCCCGGTGCCCTGACCTGGGAGGATCACAGCCTCTTGCATGAGATCTTCCCATGACACGGTATCCTGAGCGGATAAGGGGTGATCTTCAGGAAAGGTCGCAACCATCGGGTCATCGAAGAGCGGGTGAAAATCCGTGCCGGGATCAAGCGCCGGAATGGAGCAGATCCCGAAATCCGCTTCGCCGGAAACCACCGCCTCGGCCACGCCATTGGCGCTATGATCAAGGATGCGAACCCGCAGTGCCTGACCGTCTTTATGCACCTTCTGAAGGGCTGGCGACAACAGGCCGGACACAACGGTCGGGATCGTGGCAATCGTCACGATCTGGTTGCGCTGAAACGCGAAACGGGACGTTTCGTCTCTCATCGCAAGGGTCATCTCCTCGGCATCTGCAAGCATCGCCTCGGCCCGTGCCTTCAACCGTTTTCCTGCAAGAGTTGGGCTCACCTGACGTGTATGGCGTTGAAACAACTGGGTTTCCAGCATCTCCTCCAGCTTCATGACCCGGCGGGTGACAGCCGGCTGCGACAATCCGATCCGATCCGCCGCCCCATGAAAGGAACCCGTTTCCATCACGGCGAGAAAGGCTTGCAGATCGGTGAAGTCATAATTGATACGCATTTTGCATTAATCTCACGAATTACATCATTGGTCAAATCAACCCTACCTGACTAAGCCCATCTCAAGTCAGAGGAACAAGCCAGATGATCAGCCAATACGACGTGGCCATAATCGGTGGTGGGAACGCGGCGCTTTGCGCAGCAATGACGGCAGCGGAGGCAGGCGCTCGCGTCCTGATACTCGAAGCTGCGCCCAAACCCTATCGCGGAGGCAACTCGCGCCACACCCGCAATTTTCGCTGCATGCATTCCAAGCCGGCTGGCCCGCTGGTGGAGACGTATTGCGAAGACGAGTACTTCGCTGATCTCATGAAAGTAACCGGCGGCAAGACCGACGAGCATCTGGCCCGACTTGCCATTCGGAGATCTGAGGAGTGCCTGCCCTGGATGCAGGCCCATGGCGTCCATTTCCAACCATCACTGTCTGGCACCCTGTCGCTGGCGCGGACCAATGCCTTTTTCATGGGTGGCGGGAAGGGTCTCGTGAATGCCTATTATCGCACGGCCGAAAGGCTGGGAGTGGAAGTGCTCTATGAGGCTGTCGTGACCCATCTGGAATTGGAAGAAAGCCTCATCACTCGCGTGGATTACACACATGGCGGAGCCCCGAATGCGATCTCCCCGAAATCGGTCATTGTCGCTTCGGGCGGGTTTCAGGCAGACATTGATTGGCTTGCCCGTGCCTGGGGAGAACAGGCAAGAAACTTTCTCATCCGCGGTACTCCCTATAACCGTGGCGTTGTTCTGGCTGATCTTCTGGATCAGGGTGTGGAAAGCGTGGGTGATCCCACCCAGTGCCACGCCGTAGCGATCGATGGGCGCGCACCAAAGTTCGACGGGGGCATCGTCACCCGGCTTGATTGCGTGCCGTTTTCCATCGTCGTGAACAAGCACGCCGAACGTTTCTACGATGAAGGTGAGGATGTCTGGCCCAAGCGCTACGCCATCTGGGGGCGCCTGGTGGCAGCTCAACCCGATCAGGTCGGCTATGTGATCATTGATGCGAAATCGCTGAACTTGTTCATGCCGTCCGTATTTCCCCCGATCAAAGCCGATACGCTGGAGGAGCTTGCCGAAAAGCTCGGCCTGCCGCCGGACAGGTTGCAGGCGACGGTCGCGGAATTCAATGCCGCATGCGGTGATACCAGCCCCTTTCACCCGACAGAGTTGGATGGCGTTGCC
This sequence comes from Nioella ostreopsis, assembly GCF_004000255.1. GTDB lineage: Bacteria > Pseudomonadota > Alphaproteobacteria > Rhodobacterales > Rhodobacteraceae > Nioella > Nioella ostreopsis. The sequence continues at coordinate 29,682 of NZ_RCIQ01000014.1, read as the reverse complement.
ACCGCGGGGCTCACTCCCTCCAAATCCAATTGGGCCAGACCGATCACCGAGCCACCGTTTTACGGCTACTCGCTGCGCACTGGCGTTACATTCACCTATCTGGGGCTGAAGGTTGACGAGAATGCGCAATGCTCCACCAGAAATGGTCCGATCAGGAACCTCTGGGCAGCGGGGGAAACAATGGCCGGATCGATTCTGGGGCAGGGCTATCTCGCTGGATTTGGTATGACAATCGGAACCGTCTTCGGACGCATCGCAGGGCGGGAGGCCGCAGCCCATGCAAGCTGAACTTCTCAAGGAAGCCCGCCGTCAGGCCGAGATCTGCAATGCCTGCCGCTATTGCGAGGGATATTGCTCGGTCTTTCCCGCTTTGCACCGGCTGCGCGCGTTCTCGGATGCCGACCTTATGCAATTCGCCAATCTCTGCCACAACTGCCGGGGGTGTTTTTATGCTTGTCAGTACACCGCTCCGCATGAGTTTGACCTGAACCTTCCCGGCATTCTTGCAGATCTTCGACAGGACAGTTGGGAGGAGTTTGCCTGGCCGCAGGCGCCCGCAAAGGCATTTCAACGCAATGGCGTGCTGATTGCACTCGTAACGGTCCTGGGATTTGCTCTCCTGTTTGTGGCGGCTCGGTTTCTCGGACCGGCAGGTGGTGAGGGTTTCTACGCGGTCCTGTCCCACACTGCGATGGTGGCGATCTTTGCACCGGCATTCCTTTTTCCGCTCCTTAGCCTTGGCGTCAGTATTCGGCGCTACTGGGGGGAAACCGGCGGAGGGTCTGTCGCTTTCTCGGACCTGAAGGGGGCCTTGGTGTCAGCAGCCAAGATGAAAAACCTCGCAGCAGGCCACGGCGAAGGCTGCAATTTCGAGGATGAAGACCGATTTAGCCACGCGCGCCGCCATGCACATCATCTGGTCATGTATGGCTTCCTGCTCTGCTTTGCTGCGACCACGTCGGGCACCGTCATGCACTATGCTTTTGGCCTTCACGCACCCTATCCGCTTTGGTCGCTGCCAAAACTGCTTGGCGTCACGGGTGGACTGATGCTGACAGCTGGTGCGTTCTGGATGGTTAGGCTCAAGCTCAGATCCGCACGAGAGCTTGGATCTGCCACGGCTTGGGGTGGAGAAATGGCCTTTGTGGTGTTGCTGGGCTTTGTGGCGGGTTCCGGCCTTGCGCTCTACCTGTTCGGTCAGACTGTGGCAATGCCGACCCTGCTGGCTCTGCATCTCGGCGCAGTTCTGGCCTTCTTCTTGCTGACACCGTTCACCAAAATGGCACATGGCTTCTATCGCATGGCCGCATTGGTGCGAGAAGAGAACTCAAAGCGGAGTTCATCATAGGGAAAGCAACAACTCCTCGCGAAATGCGTGATGCTGCGGGCAACAGAAGCAAACGTTTATTCGCACAACGGCTTTCATGGGATTTAGTAAGCCCAAGCCCGAGAAAATTACCTGCGGTAAACGTCAGCTTCGTAGAAGCCGCACTGCGGAAGCCGGCCATACGACAAATGTCTGCAAAGGGCCGAGAGTCAAGCAGAAGGTTAGTGTCGAAGTGCTCTGCCTGAAAGGGCTAACGACTTTTCTCATCTATTGTCCTTCGGCGTTTCCATATTAATCATCATCCTTCTCTTGAGAACCACGCGCCGACAATAGCACCCAAGAAAGCAAGTCCTCCAGTCAGAAGGGGTATCCACCAGCGCGAGGAGCGTTGTTGATCAATAGCACGCTCGTGCAGTTCGATCGCAACTGTAATCAGGGCCTTGATTTCATCAGGGCCCAAAGGGCCGCGGCTGATTCTATCATAGGCCCCACCTTGAAGCTGATGGTCTGGTAGGATTTCCGGAACGTCATCGACGTTATAATCGCGCGGAAGTGTTCTGCGCCACACAAGCGACGCTTTGGTTCTTTCTTGGTTGAGCCTGAAAAACTCAGGATGTTCCTCAAATACAGCTTTCCAGTGTTTGCCATCTTTTTGCGGGCCGCTTATTCTATTCGCCCAAGTCTCAAAGTCCAACTTGTAAAACTTATATGCACCCATGGCCGTTAGCGCGGCAATGAGATCAGGTAACCGGCCATGTGTCAGATACGGATTCTTCATTCCTCGAAGTCTTTCCCACAATGTCTGTTGAAGTTTCTTAACACTAAAGAGTGCAACGATTAAAGCGAAGCTTGCTGGAAACATCCGGAATCAAGTTTGGTTGCAGCAGCTCGCCAGTGGCCGCTTTCGTGAAGTCGCGCCGCAGTTCAAACGCAGGTGTCGATGTCTGGTAAGGGCCGTTCTTGACGATCATGCAAAATTCTGCCGCTGCTCTGTCCACTCCATCGAAAACGGCTCCAGCACCCGCGCAAGCGTCAGCCCCGGCCCCTGCTTCCCGTCCAGGATCGCATCGACGATATCGGGCGCGAGCAAGGTCAGGCGCAGGACGCGGTGTTGGATGTCACTGAGAACTGACCCAGCTTTGTCACCGAGATCTGACCCGGCCGTTCGTTATGTTTGCTAATTCATGATGGGGTCAATGCTGCTGCCTCCTTCCGTTTCTTTTTCGCCGTCTCGGAGCTGGCCTTGAAGCGGTAGCTGTCGTTGCCTGTCTCCAGGATGTGGCAGCGATGGGTGAGGCGATCGAGGAGTGCTGTGGTCATCTTGGCATCGCCAAAAACGCTGGCCCACTCGCTGAAGCTGAGGTTGGTGGTGATGACCACACTGGTGCGCTCGTATAGTTTGCTGAGAAGATGGAACAGCAACGCACCGCCCGAGGCACTGAACGGCAGGTAGCCGAGCTCGTCGAGGATCACCAATTCAGTCTTCACCAGCGCCTCGGCGATCTTTCCAGCCTTTCCTTGGGCCTTTTCTTGTTCCAGCGCATTCACCAGTTCGACGGTCGAGAAGAAGCGCACGCGTTTGCGGTGCTGCTCGATGGCCTGGACGCCGATGGCGGTCGCGACATGGCTTTTCCCAGTTCCGGGACCGCCGATCAGGACCACGTTCTCGGCCGCGTCCATGAACGCGCACCGATGCAGCTGGCGCACGAGAGCTTCGTTGACCTCGCTGGCGGCAAAGTCGAAGCCGGACAGGTCCTTGTAGGCTGGGAAGCGCGCGGCCTTCATATGGTAGGAGATGGAGCGCACCTCGCGTTCGGCCATTTCAGCCTTGAGCAGTTGCGACAGGATCGGGATTGCCGCGTCAAATGCAGGCGCTCCCTGTTCCATGAGGTCATGCACTGCCTGCGCCATGCCTGGCATCTTCAGGCTGCGCAGCATGATGACAATGGCGGCTCCGGCGGGGTCATGACGCATGGCGTGTGCCTCCCCGCAGTCCATCGTAGCGCGTAACGTTGGCCTCAGGTTCCTTCGTCAGAATGAGACGTGAAGGCGGCGTCACATCGGGCTGGTCGGTCGGTGTGCCGTCCACCAGCCTGTGAAGCAGATTCAACACATGGGTCTTGGTCGGCACGCCTGCCTCCAGCGCCATTTCCACGGCGCAGAGCACAGCCTGTTCATCGTGATGCAGGACGAGGGACAGGATCTCGACCATCTCCCGATCGCCGCCGGGCTTGCGCAGCATCTGCTTCTGCAATTGACGGAACGCCTCTGGCATCTCGACGAAGGGCGCACCATTGCGTAGCGCGCCCGGTTTGCGCTGGACCACGGCGAGGTAATGGCGCCAGTCATAGATGACGCGGCCAGGTTGCCGGTGCGACCGTTCAATGATGCGCTGATGCTCGCAGACCACGTGCCCTTCGGCCACGATCACCAGCCGTTCAGGGTAGATGTGCAGGCTGACGGGGCGGTTTGCGAAGCTGGCAGGCACAGAGTAGCGATTGCGGTCGAAGGTGATCAAGCACGTGGGCGATACGCGCTTGCTCTGTTCGACAAAGCCATCGAAGGCTGTGGGCAAGGGCATCAGCGCAGGCTTCTCGGCCTCCCAGGCATCGGCAATACTGCCAGACAAAGTGCCATGCGCAGTCTCGGTCCACAGAACCCTGCAGCGCTCTTCAAGCCAGTCATTCAGCGCTTCGAGGTCAGGGAAGGTCGGCATCACCTGCCAGAGCCGGTGGCGCGCATCGCGGACGTTCTTCTCGACCTGGCCTTTCTCCCAGCCGGCGGCTGGATTGCAGAAGTCGGGCTCAAACACGTAGTGACTGGTCATGGCCATGAACCGCGCATTCACGTCGCGCTTCTTGCCAGCGCCCACACGGTCGACAGCCGTCCTCATGTTGTCGTAGATCCCGCGGCCCGGCACGCCCTCAAAGACCCGGAACGCGTGCCAGTGCGCGTCGAACAGCATCTCATGCGTCTGGAGCAGATACGCTCTGACCAGAAACGCGCGGCTGTGCGACAGCTTGATGTGAGCCACCTGTAACTTGATGCGCTCGCCGCCGACATGGGCCCAATCCTCGCTCCAGTCGAACTGGAACGCCTCGCCCGGCTGGAACACCAGCGGCACGAATGTTCCGCGATCGGTGGTCTGCTGCGCGCGTTGCCGGTCTCCTTTCCAGGCCCGCACAAAGGCTGCGACCCGCTCATACGAGCCGTCATAGCCAAGCTGCACCAAATCAGCATGCATCTGCTTCGCGGTCCGCCGATCCTTGCGCGACTTGCGCTGCTCGGTCACCAGCCAGCCTGACAGCTTCTCTGCATACGGGTCCAGCTTGCTCGGTCGCGCTGGTGTCTGAAACTGCGGCTCAACGATCCCCGCCCGCAGATACTTCTTGATTGTGTTGCGAGACAGCCCAGTCCGCCGCGCAATCTCGCGGATGGGCATCTTGTCCCGCAAAGCCCAACGTCGAATGACGCTCAAAAATCCCATGTCGATCACTCCAATATCCCCTGACAAATCCCGTCAGGGGCAAGGTTCCACATGGGTCAAATCCCAGTGACAATTTCGACTGCTGCTGGGTCACTTCTCAGTGACATCCAACACCCGGCTGGACGTGGAGCAAGCAATGACCGATGCCGTCAGAACCCCCATTACGCAAGCGTTGCAGGACGGAGCAATCAGCCGCAGGGAGCTAAAAGCGTTGATGCAGCGCTCCAACCTGCCGGCCTTTCGGCACCTTGCAATCTGGATCATCTTGCTGGTTGTGACGGGCACAGGGATCGCGCTTACCATGGGGACGATATGGGTTGTGCCCGCGATGTTCATCCATGGTGTCGTGTTGGTCCATCATTTCTCTTTGCAACATGAATGCTGCCACTACACCGTGTTTCGGACCCGTTGGCTCAACGATGCCGTGGGGTGGATCTGCGGTTTGATCATCAACGTCCCCCACCAGCACTTCCGCTATGAGCATTGCGATCACCACACCTATACCCAGCTGAATGGACAAGATCCCGAGCTGATCCCACTACCGAAGACGGTCTGGAGCTATCTTAAGTACATCTCGGCCATACCTTACGTCTTCGGACAGATGCGTGCCTTGATCCTTCATGCGTCGGGACGGATAGACGAGAGCGAGGTGCATTTTCTTCCCAAAGATGTGCAACCCATCGTCTTTCTGGAGGCCCGCCTGATGCTGGGATTCTACGTGGCCCTTTTGATCGCATGCATCGCGACAGGGTGGACGGGCCCGCTTTGGTTCTGGCTGGTGCCGTATCTGATGGGCGAGCCGGTCATGCGGGCTATTCGCATGACCGAACATGTGGGTCGTCCAAATGTCGATGACTTGCGAGAAAACACGCGAAGCAATCTGGTGTCCAAGCCGTTTCAATTCTTGTGCTGGAACATGAATTACCATGCAGAACATCACTACGCGTCGTCGGTGCCGTTCCACGCGTTGCCGCGTCTTCACAAGAAACTGGATGGCTATATTTTCGTGGAGCCGCGCGGATATTTGGGCGCGCACCGGGATATCGTCGCGCAGCTTCTTGGCAAGAAGCCCCGGTCTGACGCCAAGCAGGCCCTGTAATGGCTCGTGTAAAGGCATGGCACGTGGTGGCCAAGGTTGACGACCTGGAAAAAGGTGACGTCACACCTGTCGTCGTCGGCCAACGCGAATTGGCGATATACGACGGGGTGGACGGCATCTCCATCAGCTATGGGCGCTGCACCCATGGTGCGGCAAACCTTTGCGATGGCTATTTCGACGGGCGGCGCATTGAATGCCCGTTGCATCAGGGATTGTTCGATGCCCTTACCGGAAAGGCCCTTGCGGCACCCGCGCGCGTCGCCTTGCGGATGATCGATTGCAAAGTTGAAGACGGGCAGGTCCTCGCGTGGATATGACTGCGCGAGGTAGTGTCAGAGGAACTTGTCTTGAGGAAGGGTAGGGCGCTGGCTAGCGTCCCTGCATGACCAAACCCAGTCCCATCAAGTACTTCAAAACCAGCCCTGAGATCTTCCGCCTGGCGGTGATGCTCTACGTCCGGTTCCCGCTCTCGCTCAGGAATGTCGAAGATCTCCTTCATGAAAGGGGTGTCGATGTGAGCCACGAAACGGTCCGGTATTGGTGGCACAGGTTCGGTCCGATGTTCGCCTCGGAGATCCGAAAACGGCGGATCCAGGGCATGAAATTCAGCCGATGGCGCTGGCTTCTCGACGAAATGTTCGTGAAGATCAACGGTGAGCGTCACTACCTCTGGCGGGCCGTTGATCAAGAGGGCGAGGTGCTGGAAAGCTATGTCACGAAGAGGCGTGACAAGAAGGCCGCGCTGAAATTTCTCAGTAAAGCAATGCGTAAGCCCGGGCGCCCGAAAGCGATTGTTACAGACAGGCTTCGGCCCTACGGTGCTGCCCTCAAGGAAATCGGTGCACGCCTCCGTCAGGAAACGGGTCGCGGGTTGATTAATCGGGCCGAGTTCGCGCACTTGCAATTCCGACGACGGGAACGGGCACTGCTATGGTTCCGGAGGGGTCAAAGTTTGCAGAAATTCGCCTCCGTCCATGCCTCCGTCTCGAACCACTTCAACCGGGAACGCAGCCTCTCCAGCTGACCGCAATTTAAGGCCAACCGCGCCGCCGCTCTCGCTGAGTGGCGCGGTCTTTGCGCGGCGTAAGCGACAGCCTGACTGTCCTAACTGAGACGAGTTCGAATTGGTCTGACAGCACCCCCGCCATAGCTCCTGGCGCTCTTGCGCAAAGCCATTCCCGAATGATCCGATCAGAACACAGACCGCAACCAGGCCCAATTGTAGAGAGCGTTGCCAAGCGGATGTTCGGGTTCATCGGGCGTCAACCGGCGGGTGGTTTGACGGTATTGTTCAACAATGTCCAACAGCGCGTCGACCTGCGGTGTTTCCATGAAGACAAGCCCGTTCTCGGTATCGTGCCAGAACGCACGGTGGTCGAGATTGGTGCTGGTGGTGACAGCAAGCCGCCTGTCGATGACCATCATTTTCGTGTGCATCATACGGGGCCGAGGGAAATATTCCTCGATCTCGAACAGGCCGGAATATAGCGCGGCATATCTACGGTTCAGGGCGGTGATGATGAACCCGGCGGGATCGGTCGATTCAAGCCGAACCACCATACGCACCCTGACGCCGCGCGCCTGCGCCCGTATCAACGCCTCTTGGATCTGCGGCGGCGGGTTGAGATACGGGGTGACGATCAGCACCTCGTCCGCCGCTGCATCAATTGCATCCACAAACCATCGGACCTGATCGCGCCCATCCGCCCATGGCAGCGAAAGATAGTGCCGCATCCCGCGACTCTGGTCAGTGTATCCGGTGTTGGATGGGCCAACCCGCTGGGTTTCCGCATCCCGGTTCCACAGCGCCAGGTGATGTGCCGCGATGTTGCGAACGGCCTGATCATCACGCAGCTCTACTTCGATGTCCTCATAGACGGAGAAGAATCCCAGATCCTGAAAGCCGCCTTCGTCATAGGTGTGGAGATATGGCCAATCCTCCAGATCGAATGGGTCTGAAAAGAAGAACCCGTCATGAAGGTTGCGCCCGCCGAAGATATAGCGTGACCGGCCTGGCTGTCTCGACAAGGCAAGAAATGCGCGCGTGTGCTGAACCCGGTGCAGCTGATTGACGATATCGATGGGGCGGTCGATGCCCCTGTTGCGCCACTGATAGTACTGGATCTGGATGTTGGGATAGCGCGCCGCAATTGAATCGTAGAAAACGCGGTCTTCCTCCAGCATCAGCAAACTGGTGACAAGAATACGCACTTGCGTGCCGCGCTGTGCGTGATGTGCCAACATACGCGCCGTCAGGTAACCGACGAAATCGGCACGAATATGCAGATATGAAATCTGGATCAGATCAAGCTGCGGCGCATTCGAGAAATCGAGGGGAAGATCTGGATCACCAGCGTTCAGGGCCTGCCGGGACACGGTGCTGCCGGTCAGGGCCTCGACCCGCGCGGCCAGCCCATCAAGCGCGTCACCCAGCAACCTGACACGACCCGGATCGACCGGGCAGGTTTGCAGCAAAGCGCCCTGGTCAAGGAACACCCGTTGAAGCGGGTCCAGTTGCAAAGCCGGATCGACCCTGCAATTCAGCGCTGCTTGCGACAGGTCAGACAGATGAGGCAGGACCGCGCTTTCTGGGCGCAGGGCGATGCTATGATCATCCCCCCATGCGATGCGGCATTCGCCGCTTTCAGGACGCCAGTCAAGCAACGCAGACCCTTGACCCCGCGGAGGAAGGGTGAACTCCCTCGCTATTCCGGGTGCCAGGCGTCGATTTGGCGTATCAATGCGGCGAATTCCGGCAGGGCCTTCGCAGCGGAGTGAAATGGTAATCGGCCGCCGCGACACCGCTTCGAGATGGATCTCGACACGATGGGCCCCAAGGTCGGGTATCACGAACTGCGCGCTGTCTTGGGCGGGGCCCTCGGCAGCAAGGTAAAGCGTTGCTTCGCCCACGCGCCACAAATCGCCTTGCGTCGAAGGAATGTCGCCTTCCAGCACACCCAACCCTTCACGCGGCGCGCATCCAGTCAGAGCGAACAGCAAAACTGCGACCACGGCGCCTTCAATCAGACGACCCATCCCAACAAAGGCCACTCTATGCTCCTATGGTCTTTCGATCGAGCAAGGTTCAGATGTCCAATGACCGCACGCAGATGGTCATGTTCACTGATGATTTGCATACCCGATCTGGGTGTCTTCGAAACGGCGTAGTCAAGGGTCTGGCGGGCAACGCCGCAGGCTTTGTCAGATAGATCGATGGGTTTTTCGCCGCTTATCTGAAACGGCTCGTCTTCTCGTGCCATGCGCACCCCGCGCAATATGGTGTAATTCATCAGCAATGGCAAAGCGGTCCTCGAACTGCGTGGATCTGAGGATCGGGTGAAGGGCAAAACCCTATCCCTGATCAAGGTCCTACCCGATCAGGTTCTACACACACCCCGAACGAAATTGCCGGGACATCAGGCCGGGGCATCAGGATTGTGTCCTGTTGTCGCGCTTCGCAACAATTGACCCATGTCATTCCCTCTGCCCGTTCCAAGTACCAAACTGGGCAGCGGGAGGATGACCATGGACAAGGAACACCACCACTCAGAAGACCGCAATTCACCAGCGGATACATGGGCAGAAGCACGAGCCTTGATCGACGCCCCAGATGGGTCGATCAACATTGCCTACGAGGCGATTGACCGGCACGTAGGGCAAGGCCACGGCGAAGATGTCGCGATGCTTTGGCTGGGCAAGTCCGGTGCCCGTCTGCCCTTCACTTATGCAGACCTTGCAGACGCCTCTGCCCGGCTGGCCAATGTGCTTGCCGCGCACGGTCTGTCCAAGGGCGACAGTGTCTTTGCACTGATGGGGCGGGTGCCCGAGCTATATATCACGGCACTTGGCACGCTTAAGGCTGGGATGATCTTTACGCCGCTATTCTCTGCATTCGGGCCGGAACCCATTCAGACCAGAATGGAGATCGGCAGCGCCAATGTGCTTGTCACGACTGCCGAGCTTTACAAGCGCAAGATCGTTGCGTGGCGCGACCAGATCCCGTCGTTGAAACTGGTGTTGATCCTTGGCGATGTCGCGCCCGAAGGCTGCGTCGCACTTGGCCCGGCAATGGCTGCCTCAAACCCGTCATTCCAGACCGTGCGCACCGGGCCGGAAGACCCTGCGCTGATCCATTTCACCTCGGGAACGACGGGCAAGCCCAAGGGCGCGGTTCATGTCCACAATGCGGTGGTCTATCATGCCTTTTCTGGGAGGCATGCGCTCGATCTGACGCCGGGGACTATCTATTGGTGTACCGCTGATCCCGGTTGGGTTACGGGTACGTCCTACGGCATTATTGCACCTTTGGTGAACCGGGTCACGATGATCGTGGACGAGGCAGAATTCGACCTCGACCGTTGGTACTCCACTGTCCAGAACGAAAAGGTCGAGGTGTGGTATTCCGCGCCCACGGCGATCCGCATGATGATGCGATCCGGGGCAGACGCAGCAGCGCCCTATGATTTTTCCTCCATCAGGTTTTTGGCAAGCGTTGGAGAACCCCTGAATCCCGAGGCCGTAGTCTGGAGCGAGAAGGTCTTTGGTCAGCCATTCCACGACAATTGGTGGCAGACCGAAACCGGTGGCATCATGATCGCCAACCGGCCCGGCATGACAGTGCGACCGGGTTCCATGGGACAGCCAATGCCGGGAATCGAAGCGGGTATTGTCGAACGGGGTGAGGCCGGGTTGACCGAACTTGGCACCGGGCAGGTCGGGGAACTCGCTTTGCGGCCCGGCTGGCCGTCGATGATGCGGGCCTACCTGCATGAACAGGCCCGCTACGACAAATGCTTCGCAGATGGCTGGTATCTGTCGGGTGACCTCGCCCTGCGCGATGCGGATGGGTATTTCTGGTTCGTGGGGCGCGCCGATGACCTGATCAAGACCTCTGGCCACCTGATCGGGCCATTTGAGGTTGAAAGCGCCCTGATCGAACATCCGGCGGTGGCAGAGGCAGGCGTTATCGGCATTCCCGATGAAACGGCGGGCGAAATCGTGAAAGCCTATGTCACGCTCAACCCCGGTTATGAATCCGGGGCACAGCTGGAACGGGAATTGCGTGGCCATGCCCGCAAGAAGCTGGGGCCTGCCGTCGCCCCGCGCGAGGTGATCTTCCACAAGACGCTGCCCAAGACGCGATCCGGCAAGATCATGAGGCGGCTGCTCAAGGCCCGCGAACTTGGCTTGCCCGAAGGCGATATTTCCACATTGGAGTCGGATGAATCATGACCAGCCCTGACAAACCCCGCCTGAACCGCGACCATGTTCTGTCACTGCTGTCCGACATGATCCGCGTGCGCAAGTTCGAAGACAAATGCGCCGAGATGTACACGCAGCAGAAGATCCGCGGTTTCCTGCATCTTTATGATGGAGAAGAGGCCATCGCAGCGGGGATCATACCCTTGCTGGACGATGAGGACCGGGTGGTCGCGACCTATCGCGAACATGGCCACGCCCTGCTTCGCGGCCTGCCGATGTCGGAGATCATGGCCGAGATGTATGGCAAGGTCGAAGGCTGTTCCCGCGGGCGCGGCGGGTCCATGCATCTTTTCAACGCGCGGCGAAATTTTTTTGGCGGCAACGCCATTGTCGGCGGCGGTCTGCCATTGGCGGGCGGGCTGGCCCTGCGCGACCGGATGATGGGCGAGATCAATGTGACGGCCTGTTTCTTCGGCGAGGGCGCGGTGGCCGAAGGCGAGTTTCACGAAACCATGAACCTTGCCGCCCTGTGGGATCTGCCCGTTCTCTTCGTATGTGAAAACAACGGCTATGCCATGGGTTCAGCCCTGGCGCGCACCGAGGCGGAAACCGATATCAGCAAGAAGGCCGCGTCTTACGGTGTTGCGTCCGTGGTTGTTGACGGCATGGACGTGGTCGCGGTCGAGGCCGCCGCGCGCAAGGCCATTGCGACGATCCGGGACACTGGCAAACCCGTCTTTCTGGAATGCCGCACCTACCGGTTCCGGGCGCACTCCATGTTCGATGCACAGCTATACCGTCCCAAGGACGAAATCGCCGACTGGCGCAAGCGCGGGCCGATTGTGCAGTTCCAGACATGGCTACTGGACAACAAGCTGATCCACCCCGAGGACGTCACGCGGATCGAGGCCGACGCCGACGCCGAGATCGCGCAATCCGTCGCCTTCGCCGAAGCGGGTAGCCTGGAACCGCTGGACACCCTCGATCATCATGTTCTTGGCCCACAGCCTGAGATGCCAGAGCCAACTGCGCCCTCTGGCGAAACCGTTCAGATGACCTATCGCGAGGCCGTCAAGCAGGCGATCCGCGACGCGATGATCCGAGATGACCGCGTCTTTCTTATGGGCGAGGATGTGGGGGCATATGGCGGCTGCTATGCGGTGTCCAAGGGGCTGATGGAGGAATTCGGTGAAGATCGGATCCGCGACACTCCTCTGTCGGAATCCGGGTTCACCGGTGCAGGTATCGGCGCTGCCGCAGCCGGGATGCGCCCGATCGTCGAATTGATGACGGTCAACTTCTCCTTGTTGGCGCTTGATCAGATCATGAACACAGCAGCCACCATCCGGCATATGTCGGGCGGGCAGTTTGGCGTGCCACTTGTGATCCGCATGGCGACCGGCGCGGGCAAACAATTGGCCGCGCAGCATTCCCACAGCCTTGAGGGATGGTATGCGCATATCCCCGGCCTCAAGGTTCTGACCCCCGCCACGGTCGAGGACGCGCGCGGGATGCTCTGGACGGCCTTGCAAGACCCCGACCCGGTGCTGATCTTTGAAAACGTGATGCTCTATAACCGGGAAGAGGCGATCGACACCAATGCGGGGCCGGTCGACATCACCCGCGCAGCTATTCGGCGCGAAGGCGATGACCTGACGCTGATCACCTACGGAGGCTCGCTTTTCAAAACGCTGGAGGCGGCTGAGGCTCTTGCCGCCGATGGCATCAGTGCCGAGGTCATCGACTTGCGCAGCCTGCGTCCACTTGATGACCAGACCATCATGGCCTCGCTTGCCCGAACCCGGCGCGCCGTGATCGTCGACGAAGGATGGCGGACCGGATCGCTGGCGGCAGAGATATCCGCCCGGATCATGGAACAGACGTTCTGGACACTGGATGCGCCCGTTGGACGGGTCTGTGCGGCCGAAGTCCCGATCCCCTATCCCAAACATCTGGAAGACGCGGCAATTCCGCAGGTTGCAGGGATCGTGGCGATGGCGAAATCCGTGATGGGGCGGGTCTGATGGGTATCTTCGCAATGCCCTCGCTCGGGGCCGATATGGAAGCGGGCCGATTGATCGAATGGCTGGTTTCCCCCGGCGATGCTGTCACGCGTGGCGATATCGTGGCGGTGGTCGAAACCCAGAAAGGGGCCATTGAAATCGAGTGCTTCGAGGAAGGAACCGTCAGGGAGTTGCTTGCGGATATCGGGACCGACCTGGCCGTCGGTGCACCTTTGGCCACGATACAGGCCGAAGGCGAACCCATTCCAGAAGCCGCGGTCGCAGAACAGGCCACCCCGGTTGAGGCAGAGCAGCCCGTAGTAACCGCGCCGGCCCCGCAACCTGTAGCGCCCATCCCACCTCAGAGGCCTCAAGCCCCTGCGCCCGGGGTGGTCCAAAGTTCGCCCGCTGCCCGCATCAAGGCCAGAGAGCTGGGGTTCGATCTGGCCATGCTGACAGGTTCAGGGCCAGGCGGTGCGATTGTCCTGGAGGATGTCGAGGCCGAGAAGACACCGCAATCCAAACGGTCACCGCAGGACGAAATGCGCAGGGCGATCGCAGCGGCAATGACGCGGTCCAAGCAGACCATCCCGCATTTTTACCTGTCCCAGACCATCGACGTGACACCGGCGATGGAGTGGCTGACGTCCTTCAACGAGGGCAAGCCGCCATCCGAACGGGTTCTGTTGGGCGCACTGTTTTTGCGTGCGACCGTTCTGGCGTCTGCCAAGGTGAAGACCGTAAACGGCCACTTCACCGAGGAAGGGTTCAAGCCGTCCGACAAGATAAACCCCGGCCTTGCGGTGGCCCTGCGCAGCGGCGGGCTGGTGGCCCCGGCGATTGTGGACGCCGAGCAGATGGGCATTGTCGAGCTGATGGCAGCAATGCGCGATCTGGTCACGCGAGCCCGCGCAGGACGATTGCGCAGCTCAGAAATGACCGAGGGCACGATCACCCTGTCCAGCCTTGGAGACAGCGGCGCTGAAAGCATGGCAGGCGTCATCTTCCCGCCGCAGGTTGCGCTTGTCGGCATCGGCGCGCCGGGACTGCGGCCCTGGGTGGTTGATGGAAACGTTGAACCGCGCCACCTGGTGACCCTGACGATTTCCGCTGATCACCGCGCGAATGATGGGCGACAGGCCTCTCGTTTCCTGTCCGTTTTCGACTCACTTCTTTCCACCCCGGAGGCCCTATGACACCCGATGAGATCCGCACCGCTTTCCTTCAGGAACTGACCAATGTCGCGCCAGATATAGAACCGGATACAGTTGGCCCCGATGATCACATTCAAGACGATCTTGGCCTCGACTCGATGGATGTGCTGACCCTGGTGACCGCTTTGCACGACCGGCTTGGCGTCGATATTCCAGAAGCAGACTATCCCCGGATTGCCTCCGTTGCGCTGGCCCAAGCCTATCTGGCCGAGCGAATGGCATGATCTGACAGCGGGTGAAGCATTCTCTTTCACTGGCCGGCATCACGCCGACGGGTCCTGTCAGAAGAACTTAGCTTGAGGCGGGGCAGGGCGCTGTCTTGCGTTCGCAGATAACCAAACGCAGCCCCTTCCGCTGTTTCAAGACGCGCCCAAAGATCATCCGCTTGGCGGTACTGCTCAACGTCCGGTTTCCGCTGGCGCTTCACACTGTCGAGGATCTGCTCCATGAACGGGTCATCGACGTCAGTCACGAAACAGTGCGCTACTGGTGGCATAGGTTCGGCCCGGTGCTTGCATCGGAAATTCGAAATCGACGGATCATGGAGCCGAAGTCGATCCGCTGGAAATGGCACCGCGACGAGATCTTCGTGAAGATCAACGGCAAACGTCATTACCTGTGGCGGGCTGTTAATCACGAAGGTGAGGTCCTGGAAAGCTATGTCACGAAGAGGCGTGATAAGAAGGCCGCGCTGAATTTTCTCAGTAAAGCAATGCGTAAGCCCGGGCGCCCGGAAGCGATCGTTACAGACAGGCTCCGGCCCTGCGGTGCTGCCCTCAAGGAAATCAGTGCTCGCCACCGTCAGGAAACGGGTCGCGAGTTGATTGATCGGGCCGAGAACACGCACCTGCCCTTGCCGAGACGAATTCGTCTGACAGCACCGGGGCAGGTCCACCGTGCTTGTGGAAACTGGTCGGAATCGGTCCGACACCGCCGTATCGAAAAAAAGCCGCCTGCCAGCACCGTCGACGCTCTTCCTCAGAAGCGACGAACTGCGTCACCGCCAGCGATGATCGCGTTGATCAAGTCTGCGACGGCTCGGTGCCTTTCCGTTTCGAATTCGGTGCCGATGGCGTTCTCATGCGTCGCTGCGGCGTCGCGAAGAACCCCTACGATCTCGTGCTCCGGAAGCAGCCCGCGATCGTTCATGGCAAGCAGCAGTGCCTCGCAGATCGATAGGGCGGCCTCGCCTGCATGTTCGCTCGCCGTGGACATCCGGGATTCCTTTCTTGGCATTGTGAACCGGGAAAAGGTGAGGCTCAAATGCATCCGTGCTTCTTGCAGAAAGTGCTCTATGCTGGACTGATCCAGAGCAGTGTCCGGGCCGATTTCCGCTCTTGGGTCAAGACAAACCGAGGGGCCCCATGACTTCAGCTGAACACAGCCCTCTGACGCGCAAGCTCTCGGCCTTCATCGCTCTGTCTGATGTCGAGCTGGCCGTCCTTGAACGATTGCACCAGCGTCGTCGATCCTTCGTCGCGGGGCGCGATATGGTGCATCAGGGCCAGACAGCTCAGGCCGCCTATATTCTTTCCGCAGGATGGGTCTGTTCCTACAAGCTACAGGCCGACGGGACGCGGCAGATCGTGGATGTCCAGGTGCCGGGGGATTTTCTGGGGTTGCGGAGCGTTCTCCTGCGCACCTCGGACCACAGTTTCGAGCCGATCGTGGATATCGAGGCTGCCGAAGTGATGGCGGTCGACCTGCTGGAAGCGTTCGCGCAGACCCCTCGCCTGGCGACTGCAATTCTGTGGGCGGCGTCACGGGACGAGGCGATGGTGGTCGAGCATCTGGTCGGAATCGGACGGCGTGATGCGGACGCCCGTATGGCGCACTTCCTGCTGGAGCTGGGATCGCGGCTTGCGCTGGTCGGCATGGGCGGCAAGGACGGGTTCGACTGCCCGCTGACACAGTATCACCTCGCCGATACGCTGGGGCTGAGCGCGGTCCACGTGAACCGCGTCCTGCGCCAGCTTCGCGAACGTGAATTGGTGACCTTTCGGGACGGACAAGTGACGTTTCACGACTATGGCGGGCTGGTGGACCTTGCCGAGTTCGATCCGGCCTATCTGGACCAGACCGGACCGCTCCTGAAATAACAGGGCGGTCCTCCTTCGTCTGGCAGGGCAGGCGACCCCGGAGATCACGTCAGGTGCCGGAGGTTCCGCGAGAGGCTGGGTCGCGGCATCGAGTTTCTTGTTGGTCTCACCGGTCTTGTTCTGTGTGGGAGCCATCTGGACTGTCCTCTCATGGACGTTCCGACCTGGGTGATGCAGTGCCAAGCTTTACTTCAAGTGACAGTCGTTTGCTGATGGGAAACTCTCAGCCATCTGTCGTCGTCGTGAAGGTATGTGGAGGCGCAGAGTGCTTTGTAGATCGGCACATCGGGTTTCTCAGCCGAGACCCGGTAGGTGAGAATGGCGATGTCACGACACCGTGTCACGCGCCGTTCGGCCAAGAGGACGGAGCGCCAGCCGGTTCGTTCGCGCAGATGGGTCCAGATCTGGTCGCCCTGAAGAATGCCGGGTGGATAGGGAAAGACCATGACGGCGTTGGGCGCTGTCGTCGCCCGCGCATTGTCGATCCCACTGGTCCAGAACTGTTCCTCCATGTCCCATAGTACGCCTTGTACGTCAGGCGATAGCGTCCCAGTCTTGTGCGCCGCATGGCCTATTGTCTTTCTGGGCTGCGTGGAAACTGTCATTCGCCTGACCCCCACCCGCCAAACGTCAGCACCTGAAACAGCACAAAGATGATCGCGAGGACCGCCCAAATTGCTCCGCTTGAGCTCGGGTGACCGTCGGCGACCGTCGCGGCAGCGCGCTTCAGGGTGCCTGACGTCCGGCCTTCGGGAAGCAACTGGCTCAGGTCTCGTGCGACTCTGCCGTGATCGCTTGCAAGCTTGGGAACATCCCGAAATCGAGCAAGCCGCGTTCCCAACCGCGTCTGCGCAGCATTACGCCCCAACGCGACCAGTTCAGCGGTTTCTTTCCAAGGATCGAGGCCGAGGCGCGCGAGCGTGGAGAGGACTGTCACGACATAGCCGTTCCGGTCCTCGCCGACCGAGGCATAAAGAAATCGTTCGAATTCGGGCGGGTGCGGGTTGAGGACATCATGTGCGGCCATCGTCGTTCCATTCCTTGGTTGCAGGGGCGCAACTCGCCACTGTTTCCCACTGCATAGACGCAGGCCGATCCTGGCGCCCTTACACAGGTCAGTGTCGGCGTCTGTGAACGGCGAGGGCGCAAAGGGGTCGGCGCCGGGGACTAACCTGTGTCAGCGCAAGGCCAACAATCATGAGCTAGAAAAGGGAAATCGTCGACTGGTCCGACCCGGTGACCATGGGGTCCTCTGCAGCGACGAACGACGAAGCCACCAACATCGTGGAGACCATAGATGAACATGCGGTCGACAAGATCGACGGTGACGTTTTCGACCCCGTTCACCCTATCGGGATACTCCGACGAACTGCCCGCTGGAGACTACGAAATTCTCGTCGAAGAAGAGCTGCTGCAAGGATTGAGCTTCGAGGCCTACCGTCGGACGGCAACCTATCTGACGGTGCGCGGCAGGGGCCGTCATGCGGGACGCTCCGAGCGACGCGCAATTTCCGACAGCGATCTGCCAGAGGCGCTGGGACGGGATCAGGGCGCAACCAAGAAGAACGATCAAAGCGATGCGGCGCTTTCCCCGCAGGAGGATGAAACATGAATACTCCCGAATGGCTCAAACCCGGTGTCTACGGTGCCGTGATCGGCGCGGTTTTCGTCGGCGTGGTCGGCTTCAGCTGGGGCGGCTGGGTAACCGGTGGCACCTCGAATGACAGGGCGATGGCGATGTCTCGCGATAGCGTGGTTGCCTCCATGGTGCCGGTCTGTCTCGATATCGCGCTCTCCGACCCGGAACGGGCGGAGATACTGGAGACGATCCGCGCCGCCGCGACCTACCAGCGGCGCGACGCGCTCATGGATGCGGGCTGGGCGACCATGCCCGGAACCGACGATCCGGACCGCGACATCGCGCAGGCGTGTCTCGCGGAACTCGATCTTTGAACGAGACAAGGCAAACCAACATCAATCTGCTGGGGGCGAAACAGGTCATGACACAAGCGGAAACCCTTCTGCCTCGGGCTTCGGAGACGACAGATCTCGAACGGCGTGTGCTTGCCCATGAACGGGTTCTGCAGGCGCTGATCGCCTACATGGCACGGACGGAACCGCGTTTCATAGACCACCTGCGAGAACGGTTCGTCGAACCGATGAGTATGGTCCGGCATGAACATGACCACCGTGAAACCGATGATTATGCGGAAGAATTCATTCGCGCCGTGATGCTCCTCGGAGACGTGCGTGCGCGCAAGGCGAAGGAGCCGGAAGTGACCGACAAGAAACATGTGCCGCCGGGAAGCGGTAGAGGGCAGGATTCCTCCATGAACCAGTCAGCGCAGCGCGATGGGGTTCAGATACGCGAACGAAACGGAATCTGGGAGGTGCAAGTCAACGGCAAGTTCTGCGGCGACTACCACCAGAAGGAACATGCTCTCGCCGCTGCGGCCTTGCACAAGCTGTCGCCCCAATGACCGGTCGCAATCATCCGACAGTCCCGCAGGACTTCTCGCTCCAGGTCGCTGAGAACGAAGGAATGCCATCGGGACCGATCTCCAGGAGATCCCCGCCATCCGTTGCGCGGAGCCGACGATTGGCCGGAACGCTCTCACTTGGGCTATCGAAGACACGCGCGGCAACCGGCGGACTCTGGTCCGCCAAGGAGCAAGCGGCGATGAGACAGGCCAAGGAACCAACAGGACATCCCGCGGCGTGGCTGGTCACGAAGATGGCACTCATGGTCTGTCTGATCGCCTCCTTCGGCGTCCCTGTCCTTGCGCAGGACGGCATTGGCCCGGTGCCCACAAACGCCCAGCCCCGCAGCTATGGCGACGGTTGGGTCTGCGATCTTGGCTACCGGGTCGAGGGCGCCGAATGCCTTGCGCTCGACATCCCCGAGCACGCCTATCCAACCGGGCGCTCCTACGGGACGGGGTGGGAGTGCGAGCGTGGCTACGAGGTGGTGAACGGGGCGTCCTGCGATCCAATCCCGGTGCCCGCAAACGCGTTCCTCCGGTCTTCCGGCTATGATTGGCAATGCGACCGCGGCTATCGGCAAGAGCGCAACGCCTGTGTGTCCATCGATCTGCCCGAACATGCCTATCTGACAGAGGAAAATTCAGGCGCAGGTTGGTCTTGCCATCGCGGTTTCGTGGCAGACGCGGGATCCTGCCAGCCGATCGCCGTGCCTGCAAACGGCTATCTCACAAATGCAGATTACGGAGCGGCATGGGATTGCGAGAGGGGCTTCGTGGAGGTTGACGGTCGCTGCGACGCCATTGTGCTGCCGGCAAACGCTTTTCTGGAACAGGACTCCTACGGACCCGGCTGGCGCTGTGAGCGTGGATACGAGTTGCAGAGCGGCGGCTGCATTGCCATTGATGTGCCGCAGAACGCCCATCTCAATCGCTCCGGCAACCGGTGGAGTTGCAATCGGGGCTACCAACTCTCCGATGGGGCATGCATCCTTGGAAGGTAAAGGTGAAACGGCGACGCGCGGCCCTCTATCCGGCATGCGCGTCAGCATCGGGTGTCGCCTGCGATACAGCCTGCCCCAGCCGACGCCGCTGATCGCGGTGCTGAACGTCCACTATTCGCGTTTCGGCGATCTGGAACGCGCGGATTACCTCGTAACGTCGCCGAGCGTACCGCTCGAAAGCTACCGCGACGGTTTCGGCAACTGGTGTACGCGCCTCGTGGCTCCTGCCGGCGACTTTTGCCTGTCGACGGATGGCATCTTTCGCGATACGGGCCAGCCCGATCCCGTCTCCCCGGACGCTCAGCAGCATGCCGTTCAGGACCTGCCGTTCGAAACCCTCCAGTTCCTGCAAGGAAGCCGGTATTGCGATACCGATCTGCTTTCGGAGGAAGCCTGGCGACTTTTCGAGACCACGCAACCCGGTTGGCCCCGCGTCCAGGCGATCTGCGATTTCGTGCACAGACATGTCCGCTTCGACTATATGAAGGCGCAAGCGACGCGCACCGCATCGCAGACCCTTGCCGAGCGGCAGGGGGTCTGCCGCGACTTCGCCCATCTCGCTATCGCCTTGTGTCGCTGCATGAACATTCCCGCACGTTACTGCACCGGATATCTGAGCGACATCGGTGACCCTTTCCCTCATCCTCCTGGGGATTTTGCCGCGTGGATGGAGGTGTTCCTTTCCGGAGACTGGCACATATTCGATCCCCGGAACAACAAACCGAGGTTTGCGAGAATCCTGATCGCGCGCGGTCGCGATGCCGCCGATGTGCCGCTGACCCAGACATTCGGGGTAAACATCTTGACGGAATTCAAGGTGTGGACGGATGAATTGACCTGACTGACCTCTACCCCGTTTTCGATACACCCTCGTAAATCGGCGTCGCTAATCCCCTCAAATGCAATGAAGAGGAACACACCTTTTCTCAGCAAGGCATTGTGGCGGGGTTGAAGCGGATACCACAGCCGAAGCCGCGTCGAGACGGACCCTCTCGTCGCATTTCTTTCAGAGATGCACTGGCGGTCAGGGGTGGACCTGCATCAAGCGTCTCGGCCAATTCCTGATGTCGAGAGGCGTCGACCGGCTGGTCGCAAAAATCCTGGTCCGCATCGCCGTTCTAATCGGCTAAACCGCTCTCGGCAGACCTGTCACAAAGGCCGTGGGAAAAATCCCTCCGGGGAATGGGGAACTCCGGCCCTCACAGGATTTGTGCAAAATAACCGATTTGCTCTACAGCCCCAGGTCCGACAGACGTTTTTCCTGACGCGCGGCAAGTGCGTCAATCTCGGCTTTCGTCGCGGGGGTCAGGCCAGCACCCGGTTTGCGCAGGGTTGGATGGGCAATAATTCCTTGGCGTGCCAGCGAGTATTTCCGGATGGCGAGGCCCATGCCGGGCTGGGATTCATACCGGATCATGGGCAGGTAGGCGTCAAAGATGTCACGTGCACGATCGATGTCGCCCGCTTGAAAGGCATCAAGGACCTGGCGCATCATCTCGGGGTATCCGAACCCTGTCATCGCGCCATCCGCGCCTCGCATCATTTCTTCCAGCAGGAACATCCCACCGTTCCCGCAGAGGATGGAAATGCGTCGGCTGCCCGCGTCCGAGGCCCTGCGCAATGCGGAAATCTTTTCAAGACCGGGCCAGTCCTCGTGTTTGAGCATGACGCAGGTGGGGCAATCCTCGACGATCTGCAGGATCACCGAGGGCGAGATCTGCACGCCTGTCGCCAATGGAAAATCCTGCAAGACAAACGGAATGTCCCCGAGGGCATCCGCAGTGTTGTGAAAATAGCTGGTGATCTGTGCGTCTGTCTGCAGGCCCATGGGCGGGGCGACCATCACACCGCTTGCGCCCGCTGCCATGGCCTCGTTGCTCAGCGCTGTCATCGCCGCAAAGCCGGACGCCGACACCCCGACGACCACCGGCACCTGACAGCGCGAGGTCACGCGTCGAACGACGGCCACGGATTCCGAGGCCGACAGCTTGCCCGCCTCGCCCATCATGCCGAGGATTGTCAGGCCATTAGCGCCCTTTTCCACGTAGGCGTCGACCATCCGGTCGATACTGTCAAAATCCAGTGCACCATCTGGCAGAAACGGAGTGGCGGCGATGGTGAAGACGCCTTTGGTGGTTTCATCAAGCATGATCAGTTCTTTGCAGTCTATGTGAAAGGCCCAGTTGGATCTGCCCCAGTGCCATGCTCACGGCAACCTGGGTCGGCTCGACAACCGGCAGGCCTGTCGCCTCTTGCAGCTGGTCTCGATACATGGCCATTCCGGCGCAGCCCATGATCAGCACGTTCGCCCCGTCTTCGTCGCGCAGGCGCTTGCCGGTGGCGATCATCGCGTCGAGGCTTTTGCCCGGGTCGGCAAGGTCCGCCACGCCCAACCCGAGGGCGCGATCGCCCGCCAGCCGGTCAAGCACCCCCATAGCGCCAAAAGCTTTTAGATGACGCGGTATCGAGGCAGGCAGGATGGCGATAACGCCAAACCGTTGCCCAAGGGTCAGCGCGGTCATGACAGCCGCTTCCTGAATGCCGACCACGGGCAGCACGGTCTGGTCGCGCAGGGCCTGAAGTCCCGGATCACCGAAACAGGCAATCACGTATCCGGCGGCGTCCTTCTGTGCCGCTGCAAGCTGCAGCATCGGGGCAATGGTCAGGTCCGCCTGACGCTGGTTTTCGATGCCCGGCGGGCCCTCGGCCAGGCTCAGACAGCGGATCGGGATGCCGAAGCTCCGCAAAGGGTCTATGGCTGCGTCGATCCCATCGGTGACTGTCTGAGACGAGTTCGGATTGATGACGACAAGCGTGGTCATGCGCCAGCCCGCGTGGCCGACTGGATCTCGATCTGATAGCCTTCGGGGTCATTGAAGACGAAGGCGCGGATGCCGATCTCGTCGTTGACGAAGAGCTCAGATAGGTTCGCCAGTTGCTTTGCACGGGCGTAGTCGTACCAGCCATCGACATCCGACACCCGAATGCAAAGCTGCACCGGCTTGGTCGGGGCCCATTTGTTCATCCCGCGGGTCTCGTCCACCAACCCGACATGGGCCCCGGGACAGATCTCGTAGATCTTGCTCCACCCCTGATCGATCGCCAGTGTCAGGCCCAGGACGTCCTCGTAAAACCGCATGGCGGCTGGAAGATCGCGGTAATAGAAGAACGTGATGGCCAGTTGGTTGGGTGCGTCCGGTCTCATGGTGTCAAGCCGCCCTTTCCGGTCGGTTGAGTGGCCAGAACCGGGCGGTCCACCCAGTTCCCGCTGCCAGGGGTTGTGCAAAGCCGTCCGTCTTTCACGATTGTCTTTCCGCGCAGAAGAACCTGTTCAGGCCACCCGGTGACACTGTGGCCCTCCCATGGGTTGTAGCCCACATTGTCGTGCAGGTCATTGGCACCATAGGTGACCGTCTTGTCCGGGTCCCAGATCACGATGTCCGCATCCTTTCCCTCGGCGATGCCCCCCTTGCCCGCGAGCCCGTAGAGCCGCGCAGGCGCATGGGCGGTCAGTTCGGCGAAGCCTTCGGGACCACCCCGGCCCTTCGACACCATCGCGTCGAACATCAGCGGCAGGCGCGTTTCCAGCCCTGGCAACCCGTTGGCAATCTGATGGAATCCGGCATCCGCACCGGCGGCCAGCTTGCCGGTTTCGTCATAGCGGTAGGGGGAGTGATCGGAAGACACCAGGGACAGTGTGCCATCCCCAAGGGCCTGCCATAACGCGTCTTGATCCGCGGCGCGTCTCTGCGGCGGCGAGCACATCCACTTGGCACCCTCCAAGCCGGGCCGGTCCAACACGTCCTCTGTCATGAACAGGTAATGCGGGCAGGTTTCGGCCCAGACCGGGGCACCCCTGTCTCGTGCGGCCCGCACCGCCTGTGCGCCCTCACGTGTCGAGATGTGAAACAGCATGACCGGCTGATCGAGATATTCGGCAAATCGACAGATGCGTTCCACCGCTTCGATCTCGGCCATTCTGGGCCGAGACCTTGCGTGGTCACGCGGCGCCGTCTGAGCCGTCGCGATCAGTGCCTCTCTCGCCTGTGCAATGATCGCGTCGTTTTCCGCATGGACACAGACCAGCGCCCCCGCCTGCCGCGCCTGCCGAAAGATCTGCAGCAGTTCAGCGTCATGCAGCTGGATATTGTAAGTGGTGAATACCTTGAGGGATCGGTGCCCCTTCCGGATCATCTCGGCCAGATCCCGCTCGAATCCTCGCACCGAGAGGTCTGTCAGCGTGATATGAAAGGCGTAGTCGATCATTGCGCCCCGCGCGGCGCGTGCGGCGTAATCTGCAACCGTATCGAGGATTGTTTGGCCAGCGGCCTGCGCAGCAAAGGAGATCACGGTGGTTGTGCCGCCCATGGCGGCTGACCTCGTTGCGGTTTCGAACGTGTCGGCGTTCCACTGCCCCATGCCCGACATCTGCTCGATATGTGCATGCGGATCGACACCGCCCGGCATGACCAGTTTTCCTTTGGCCGAGATATGTGCTTTCGCGCTGACATCGGATGATCCGACCGAAACGATCTTGCCATCGGCAATCGTCAGGTCGCCGTAGACGACACCGTCAGGCGTAACCACCTGACCATCGTGAATGACAATGTCTGCCTCGCAGTCCATCTCTTCCCGCCACTATCCTGAGCCCTTGGACGCAGCCTGCACCAAATCGCGGGCTCTGCAAAGCTTCACGGTCTCCGACAAGCTTGTCTTCGGCCGAAAGCGGCGGCGTCTGTACCTTTGGGCGCTCCGACGCTCCAGCGGCCAGCGTGGCACCAATCCGGAAGTGTCCGCACGTTGTGGTCACATGGATGTCAGTTGCGTTATTGTGCTCGCGAAACGGGATTGTCCGCATTGTGCGTGCTCATCCGGGAAGAGAGAGCGCAGCTTAACCACGCTGCCGTCGAGCATGCTGGAGCCCGATACTTGAGCGGACTTGTGGCAGAGGACAAGACGCTGGGTGTCAACGATCGGACACGGCAGATACGCGACAGGATTGACCTTCTTCTGAGCCGACTAGGGATGTCGATAGAAGCGGTTCTTGCCGCAACGGTCCATATGGCAGAGCTCTCTATTAAGCCGGAAGCGAATGCTGTCTGCTTCGGCAGGCGTCCGCCAGAAATTCGCCCGCACGCACCTGACCGGTGCTGCCGGTTTCGCCGCCTTCGGCGTCGACCCGTGGGCGGCCCACCTCACCCCCCGCTTGCGCGGGGGCGTCAATGGGCCGCTTGGGGTTCCACCCCAAACCCCGGAGGTATTTCTGCCAAGGCGAAAGTGTCAGGCGGTGCCCATCACCTGACCGATGCGGTGCCGGGACGGTTGGAACTCCACTCGGCCATGGGTGAAGCTGCGATAATCGCAGGTCAGCTCCTCTCCGGTTGCAATGTCGCGCGTGGCGATGCCCCGGTTCGGGTCGGTGAGGTCCACATTGGGCAGGTCTGCGTGGTTCATGAACCGGCCTTCGTCGCAATCGAGTACGATGAAATCGGGATCGCGCGGATGGTCATAGGTGTAGCGTTCGAGAAACTCGCGGAAATGGCGCGGGACGCGGGTCAGGTCCTCTTTCTCGTAGGACACGTCGAAGCGGCTGTCATAGAGCCAGACGAGCCCGCCTTTGCGAATGTCGGTCGCAGTGAAGACGCCGATCCCCTCGATGGAAGAGGGGCCGAGATAGCAACGCACCATCATCATGGGCGTGATCCTGTCTATGGGTCCGGCCTGCCCTTGTCCGGTCGTGGAAAGGATGGGGACAGGCCCCGCGCCGGGCAGGCAGCGCGGGGGCGATGCCAGCGCTTTTTCCGCGAGTCTGTCAAAGGGCATCTTCATTGCTACAGAAGAAGTGATCACGCGGGCGGCG
The DNA here is from genome assembly GCF_004000255.1 of Nioella ostreopsis. Lineage (GTDB taxonomy): Bacteria > Pseudomonadota > Alphaproteobacteria > Rhodobacterales > Rhodobacteraceae > Nioella > Nioella ostreopsis. The sequence continues at coordinate 3,907 of NZ_RCIQ01000014.1, read as the reverse complement.
GTCCATCCGCATAGGCGATTTCGCTGCGCAGATCGGGGCGGTTGACCCAATCCCAGTAAGTCGCGCGGGCTCTTGCGGCGAGAGGGCCGGGTTTGCCATTGCCGAAGATGCGGGTGCCGACCTTGGTGATGGGCAGGATGCCACCGCCCGAGGAGGTGAGGAAGACCTCGTCCGCCGTGTCGAGGCGGCTGGCAGGCACGGGCTCGACGCGGTTTTCCAGCCCCATCTCGGTGCAGATTTCCAGCGCGGTGCGGCGGCTGATGCCCTCCAGCACGCCGGTGTCGGGGGTGAAGACGGTGTTGCCCTCGACCAGGAAGATGTTGAAGCCGGGGCCTTCGGTCAGGTTGCCCTGATGATCGAGCAGAACCACGGTTTCATAGCCAGCGTCCTTTGCCTCGAAGAGCCCCTGGGTGAAGTCGCCCCAGTGGTAGTTCTTGGCGCGGGGATTGACGCTGTCGGGCGGAATGCGGCGGGTGTGTTCGGCGATCCAGACACTGGCGCCCTGGTCCAGCGTTTCGGGCTTGATGACGTGGATATAGGGCACGCACCAGGCGTAGAAATGGTTGCCGCAGTCGCGCGGGTCGCGGCTGCCGGGGATCAGGGGCACGCCCCGTGCCGTGACCATTGCGCAGTAGGCGTCGCGCAGGCCAGAGGCGGCGACCATGGCGTGCAGGGCTTTGGCAATGGCGTCGCGGCTGAGGCCGGGGTCCATGCGAGTGAGCTTGAGCGAGGCCATGAAGCGGGTGAGATAGGCGTCAAGACGGAAGAAGGCGCCGTTCACCACGGGCACCACGTCATAGGTGATGTCGGAATGGGTGACGCCCCAGTCGGTGACGCCGATGGTGGCTTCGCCGATTGGGATGATTTCGCCCTTCATCCACGCCGCGCCTTTGCTGAGATCCGGTGCCATTCTGTCCCTTTCCATTTGCCGGAACAGGGGACACGGGCGGGCGCTGGCCGTCAAGCGGGGAACGCCCTTGCAAGGGCGTTGGAAAATCCTTGCAAGGATTTTGGCCGCCCCTTGCCAGCCTGTGCGCAGGGCGGTTAGCTGGCCGGAGCTTTGAAAGGGACGGCATATGGCACATGGATACGAGAGCGGGCGGCTCAACCTGCCCTTCACCGGTATCGCGACCTTCGGGAAATACGACTACCAGCCCGACTGGGACAAGCTTGAGGCCGATGTGGCCATTCTCGGTGCGCCCTTCGATTTCGGCACCCAGTGGCGGCCCGGTGCGCGCTTCGGTCCGCGCGCGATCCGCGAGGCTTCCACGCTCTTCTCTTTCGGGCATGCCGGGGCTTATGATCACGAGGACGGGGTGACCTACCTCGGCCCCGGTACCCGGATCGTGGATATGGGTGACGCCGATATCGTCCACACGGATACGGAGCAAAGCCACGCCAATATCGAGGCGGGGGTGCGGGCAATCCTTGCCAAGGGCGCGCTTCCGGTGGTTCTGGGGGGCGATCATTCGGTGAATATCCCCTGCGTGCGGGCCTTTGCCGGGCGGGGGCCGATCCACATCGTGCAGATCGACGCGCATCTCGATTTCGTCGATGAACGGCACGGGGTGCGCCATGGCCACGGCAACCCGATGCGCCGCGCGGCGGAGCAGGATCATGTGACCGGGCTGACGCAGCTTGGCATTCGCAACGTGTCATCGACCGCGAAGGAAGGCTATGAGGATGCCGCCCGGATGGGCTCCGACATCCTTTCCGTCCGGCAGATGCGGGCCCTGGGGACCGAGGCGGTTCTGGCGCGTATCCCGGCGGGTGTGGACATCTACTTGACCATCGATATCGACGGGTTCGACCCGTCGATCGCGCCCGGCACGGGGACGCCGAGCCACGGGGGGTTCCTCTATTACGAGGTGCTGGAACTGCTGGCGGCGCTGGCGAAACGGCAGCGGATCGTGGGTGTCGATCTGGTCGAGGTGGCACCGGCCTATGATCACACGGACACGACGGCGATCCTTGCGGCGCAGCTTCTGCTGAACCTCATCGGGCGCATTCTGCACGCGCGCGGCTCATCAGACGCGCGGTAAGGCTTGACCGGCGGGGCAGGTCGGCGTCCCATGCAAGGCATTGCATGGAGGTGCCGATGGCCCTGATAGATATCTTGAACGCGGACGGCCCGATTGCGGAGCTGCGGCTCAACCGGCCCGAGAAGAAGAACGCCGTGACGCTGGAGCTTTTGGCGGATCTGGTCGCCGCCTGTGAGATGCTGGCCGGTCAGCCGGGCTTGCGGGCGGTGGTTCTGTCCGGCGCGGGCGACGATTTCAGCGCGGGCATGGATACATCCGTGCTGATGGGGTTTGCAGGCAATCTCGATGCAATCAAGGCCGAGATGCTGGCGCCAGAGGGCGACGCCAACCGGTTTCAGGCCCCGGCCAAGGCATTGGCGGATCTGCCCGTGCCGGTGATTGCTGCGATTGACGGGGTCTGCTTCGGGGCGGGGATCCAGCTGGCGTTGGCCGCTGACTTCCGCATTGCCGCGTCGGGGGCGAAGCTCTCGATCATGGAAGGCAAATGGGGGCTGATCCCGGATATGGGCATTTCGCTGAGCCTGCCGCGCCTGATGCCCGCCGACCGGGCCAAGGCGTTGATCATGACAGCACAGGTGATGAGCGGCGCGGAGGCGCTGGCCGAGGGGCTGGTGACACGCCTGTCGGACAATCCCCACGCGGCGGCGATGGCCTTCGCGCAGGAGCTTGCCGCGCGATCCCCAGATGCGGTGCGGGCCAGCAAGGCACTGGTCGATGCGCTGTGGTCGAACAGGACCGCAGAGGGGTTGCGGCTGGAGGCGGAATTGCAGGCGGATCTGATGGGTGCGCCCAATCAGGTGGAAACCGTCATGGCGCGGATGCAGGGACGGGAGCCCGTTTACAAATGACCGACAGACGCAGGCTGATCATAGGCGGCCTTGCCGCCACTCTTCTGCCCCGGATGGGATTGGCACAGGCTGCGTCCGGCAAGGTGCCGCGCCCAGAGGTGGCCTTCCGGGTGCCGGAGATGAACCCGCGCGTTGCGGGGCTGGTGGCACAGGTTGACCCGGCGCGGCTGCGCGCGGATGTGGACGCGCTGGCCGGCTTCGGTACAAGGTGGAGCGAGGGGCCGGGTTACGGTGCGGTGGAGGACTGGATGGCGGCAGCCTTCGCGGAGGCCGGGCCCGTAGGGGCAATCTCGCGCCAGCCGGTGACGCTGCCTGCTGGGATGGTGCGCAACAACGTGATCTGGGGCGATCCACTGGACGGCCGCGAGGTGATCCTTCTTGGCGCGCATCTGGATACCACCTCGGAAAACCCCGCCGTCAGCGCACCGGGGGCCAATGATAACGGCTCTGGCATCGCCGCGATGCTGGAGGCGCTGCGCATCCTGTCGGGGCAGGAGGTCACGCGCCAGATCGTGGCCGTTGGCTTCACCGGCGAGGAACAGGGGCTGATCGGCTCGGCCCGCTGTGCCGCCGTGGCCACGCAGCAGCGCTGGCCGGTGGAGCTGATGGTCAACCTCGACATGCTGGGATATCGCCCGCCCAATCCCGCCGCGCCCCTGTTCATCGAGTATGATCAGGGCAACGCAACCCCCGCCAACAATGCGGCGGCGGGGGCTTATGGGCAGATGGCCGTGGCCCTGGCAGGGCAGCATACGAGCCTTCCGACGGCACAGACGGATATCTGGGACAGCGACTACATGCCCTTCGAGGCGGCGGGCTTCCCTTGTATCGGGCTATACGATGGCGGCGCCAGCGGCCCGCCCTATCACACCAGCGGCGACGTGCCGGAACTGATGGACTTCGGCCGACTGGAACAGGCGACGCGACTTCTGGTGGCGATCATGGCAACCGCGGCGGAGCTCGCCTAGCGGATTGATCCAGGAGCCCGAGCGCCCTCAGAACACGAACTCATCCACG
>NZ_RCIQ01000013.1 GCF_004000255.1 Nioella ostreopsis | reverse complement strand
TTCGTGTTCTGAGGGGGGCGCGGCGAGAGGCCTGCTACCGGTTCCGTGAACATCGAGTTAGGATTGCATAGCTTGGTCCTCGAACACCCTGGGGCTTGGATTGCCCAGCTTAGACCGACGTCGCCTCGGGTAGTAGAAGCGCGCGAGGTCGTCGAACATTTCGGCACGGGCGGCATCCCGGGTGCGGTAGACCTTGCGGGCTGTCCGGTCTGTCTTCATCGATGAGAAGAAACTTTCCATCGCCGAGTTGTCCCAGGCGTCGCCGGCGCGGCTCATTGAACAGGAGATGCCGTTGTCGAGCAGCAGGCGCTGGAACTGATCGCTGGTATTTTGCGATTCCTGATCGGAATGACGCAACAGCGCGTCGGCCCTGCCGCGGCGCCAGACGGCCATCATCAGTGCGTCCGTGACCAGCGAGGCGTCCCGGTCCACCTGCATCGACCAACCGACAACGCGCCAGGAGAAGAGGTCGACCACGACCGAGACAAAGAGTCAGCCCTCCGCGGTCCAAATTTAGGTTAAGTCGGCCAGCTGTTGCCCTCTAATGGTTTGCATGCAAACCATTAGAGGGCACGTCTGGTTCGGGCCGTCGGCCTCGAAATCACGGTCGAGAATGCTGTCGGCGATGACCGACCGTTTAACGTCGTCCGTCGACTTCCCGCGTTACTTCGGCCGCGCCCTCATTGCATTCTGGCGCATCAGCCATTCAATCCGGGGCAGCCCGCAGGAAAGTCCGCCCTCGAGCACGTTCCGCCAGAGAAGACTGGCGCCATAGATGCGATCGCTGGCCTTGAAGCTCGTGTCGATCTCAACGACGAGCTTCGCATCGTAGCTTGCCCGTGCGCTGATCGGTCGACTGAGTCAGGCGTGGGAGCCCGAGACGGACACACCCACAACGTCGCACATCAAGCTCACTGGCCAGACATGCCGATGCTTCGCAACGAACGTCATGTCGCTTCCCGCGCGAAGAAGGCCGCGGCTGTTTTTTTAGGATGTCACGCTCCGCCCTGAGTTTGGCGACCTCATTCTTCAGGGCCGCGATCTCGGCAAGTTCAACACGCTGCTGGCCATTTACAGGGAAGGTCGTGGCCGACGCCGCTGTCGCTTCACGCATCCAACGCCGCAGCACTCTCTCTGCCAGTTTCAGATCTCGGCATGCCTGGGCCACAGTCACGCCCCGCTCGGTCACGAGCTTTACTGCCTCTAGCTTGAACTCTCGGCTGAACTTCCATCTCATGATATCCACTCTCCAGTTCCATGGTCACGATCCTATCTTCGTGTCCGCAGAACCGGCAGCAGGCCCTTGACAGATGCAAAGAGATCGTCGAGCGACAGATACCGCTCATCATCCGGCCGCGAGAATCATTCGCACGACACCCGGTCCACGTTAGTACCACGCGACACATCCACCTTGCAGCCGCCGCTCATGTCACGCCCGGCATCGGTGATTTCGGTATTCATCGGGAAACCTCCGCGACTGGCGCCGGAGGCCTCTCCTGCAGCCTTCAACCCGTCACGGCCCTCCCTGCCCGCCTCTGACTCTGAACACGGCGAAAGGAAGGTGCCAGCGACACCGTCGCAGGGCAGACAAAACACGAAATTTGGGGGAAGTGGCGCACCCGAGAGGATTCGAACCTCTGGCCTCTGCCTTCGGAGGGCAGCGCTCTATCCAGCTGAGCTACGGGTGCATACCGTTCGCGAGTTGCTTACGCCATGCTTACGCGAGATTTTCGTCGGCATGAAGAGCGAACCCGACATTCGCTCAAACCGTTGTTTAGTCACTTCTTTCTTCCAACACCACCAGCCATCGCCGGACTTGACATCTGCCTTCGGAGGGCAGCGCTCTATCCAGCTGAGCTAAGGGTGCCGCGTGGGCCGCGTATAGGACATCCCGAGTGGCGCTGCAATTGCAAATCTTGCGCCAATCCCTCTTGTGTCGCGCAGTGAGGTAATGACAATTGCCGAAAGCTTTCGAGGACCCCGCACATGACCCGCACCATGCCGCTCTGGCTGCTCTTGACCCTGCAAACTGCCGTCTCGGCGGCCTCTCTGGTGGTGGAGATTGTCGCAGGCCGGATGCTGGCCCCGCATGTGGGCATGTCGCTATATACTTGGACCTCGATCATCGCGGTGGTGCTGGCGGGATTCTCGGCCGGGCATTGGTGGGGCGGGCGGTTGGCGGAGCGGCCTGTGGAAAAGGCACTGGCCTGGACTGGTGGGGCGCTGATTGCTGCGGCTCTGACCACGGCCATCGCCGTGAACCTCTTGCGCCTTGTGGCCACACCGCTGCTTGATGCCGTGGGTCATCCGGTCTGGGGCATCGCGGCCATCACAATGGCCGTGTTCTTCCTTCCCTCCTTCTTTGCCGGCGTCCCTGCCCCGGTTCTGGCCCATGTCTCGGTCACGCGGGCCGCACCAGACCAGCAGGGCCGTGCGCTCGGGGCCATGTTCGCGGCGGGCGCCATCGGTGCCATCGCGGGGACGCTGTTGGCGGGGTTTCTCTTTATCTCCTGGCTCGGGACATCCGCCACGCTTGCCGTGGTTACCGCGACCTATGTCGTCTCGGGGCTGCTCCTCTTCTGGTTGGCCCGCTCCGCTGCCCTCAAGATCGCGGCGATCGCTGCGCTTGCGGCTCTGGCACTCTCGGGCATCGCGCTGGCAACGCCCTCCCCCTGCACCGTCGAAAGCCGCTATTTCTGCATCCGGACCGTGGATATGTCCGCGGACCCCGACAGCCCCGTGCACCTGATGGTGATCGACCATCTGGGCCATGGAATGAGCGCCCGCGACGTCCCCACCGTGATGTTCACCGAACATGCCGCCATGCTCGATGAACTGGCCCGCCGCCGTGCGCCACGCGCCGACTTCACCAGTTTCTTTATCGGCGGCGGCAGCTATTCGATCCCGCGCGCCTTTGCCGAACATGGCACGGGCGAAATCGTGGTGGCCGAAATCGACCCCGCCGTCACCGCGCTGGCCGAGCGGGATTTCTGGGTCGACCCCGACAGCGTCACCATCCTGCATGAAGATGCGCGCCGCGCGTTGCTGACCCGCCCCGATCAGCTTTACGACGTGATCATCGGCGATGCCTTTACCGATGTGGTTGTGCCCGTCCATCTGGTGACGCAAGAGTTCTTCGAACTGGCCCGCGCGCGGCTGACCGAGGACGGCACCTTTCTGATGAACGTGATCGACTACGAGGACCGGCTGCAGGCGCTCGGGTCCATCGTACAGACCATGCGGCAGGTCTTCCCGAGCGTCGAGGTCTGGACGCACGCCGCACAGCCGGACCCCGGCAGCCGCATGGTCTTTGTCATCGCCGCCGGAAACAGCCCCTCCGATTTCGATGAATTCAGCGCCCCCATGCCCTTCCTCATGACGTTTGGTGCCTTGGGCGACCGCTTCGTGACCCAGATCGCCGAGGCGCGTGGGCAGGTCCTGACCGATGACTACGCCCCCATAGACCGCCTGATCGGCCGCCCGGACTGAGTCCAACCCCTTTCATCTTGGTCCAAATACCTCGGGGGTCCGGGGGCAGCGCCCCCGGCGGGTCGACGACGAAGTCGGCGAAACCAACCTCAGCTCAGGCAAAAAGCTCGTGGCAGAGCTCCAGCGCATCCACCAGCGCATCCACCTCGGCCTCGGTATTGTACATCCCGAAGCTTGCACGGCAGGTCGCGGTCACGCCCATATGCTCCATCAGCGGCTGCGCACAATGATGGCCCGCCCGCACCGCGACGCCCTTCTTGTCGAGCACGGTGGAAATGTCATGGGCATGGGCCGCGCCCTCCAGCGTGAAGCTGAAGATCGCGCCCTTTGTGGCGGATTTTCCCTGCACGTTCAGCCAGTTGAGCCCGTCCAGCCGCTGCCGCGCATAGGCGCAGAGTTGCTTTTCGTGGGCGGCGATCTTCTCCATGCCGATACCCATCATGTAGTCCAGCGCCACGCCCATGCCGATCTGCTGGACGATCCCCGGCGTTCCGGCCTCGAACTTCATCGGCGGGTCATTGTAGGTCACCAGGTCACGGGTCACATCGCGGATCATGTCGCCGCCGCCCATGAAGGGGCGCATCTCGGCCATCCGGTCCTTGCGGATATGGATGGCACCCGACCCTGACGGACCATAGAGCTTGTGGCCTGTGATGGCGTAGAAATCGGCCCCGATCTCCTCCACGTTCACGGGCATATGCACTGCCGCCTGTGACCCGTCTACCAGAACCGGCACGCCCCGTTCCTTTGCCCCTGCAACGATGGCTTTCACATCCACCACGGTGCCCAGAACGTTCGACATATGGGTGACCGCCACCAGCTTGGTGCGGGGCGTGATCGCGGCCAGAACGGCGGCCGGATCCAGATCGCCATTGGCATCCACATCGACCCATTTCAGAACCACCCCCTGACGTTCCCGCAGGAAATGCCAGGGCACGATATTGGCATGGTGTTCGGCCACGGAAAGGACGATCTCATCCCCCGCTTCCATGCGTGGCATGGCCCAGGAATAGGCCACGAGGTTGATCCCTTCCGTGGTGCCGGAGGTAAAGACGATCTCGTCCTCATCCTTTGCGCCAAGGAAGAGGGCCACGGTGCCGCGCACGGCCTCGTATTTCTCGGTCGCGAGGTTCGACAGGAAATGCAGGCCGCGATGGACATTGGCATATTCCTCGGCATAGCCGCGTGTCACCGCGTCGATCACCGCCTGCGGTTTCTGGGCCGAAGCGCCATTGTCGAGATAGACCAGCGGCTTGCCATTCACTTCCCGCGACAGGATCGGGAAATCGGCACGGATTTTGTCGATATCGTACATGGTTGGAGTTCCTAGACGAGACTGAGGCCCATGGCCGAAAACAGGATGGAAAGCAGGATCGCGAGCCCAAGCAGCGACACGATGATCCCCGCGAAGACCAGCCCGAGCGAGGTGAAGCCATGCAGCTCGGCCACGAAATTCACCATCAGCCAGAAGAAGAGCGCCAGCGCCGCGATGGAGATCACATCGGTCAGCGGCGGCAGGACGAAAAGCGCCACCAGTTGAAGGACGCTGAAGCAGAGCAGGATGAACTGTGCCCAGATGACCAGCGCGAAGGCCTGCTCGAACGAGCCATAGCCGCCGAATGCCTGTCCGATGCGGAAGGCCCCGAAGGCGATGATCAGACCGACCATGCCCTCGAAGGCGGTATAGATCACCGCCGTTTCCGCAGGGATGGCCATGCCGTCGGGCATCGGGGCCAGGGACAGGAAGAGAACCGAGGACATGGCCGACAGCACAAGTTCCAGCACGTAGAACTGCATCAGGATGCCGCGTGGCAGGGCCAGCCCCATGATATGACGTGCGCCCTCGCGCGGGTCTGTCAGCGTCGCCTTGGCCATCCGCAGCAGGGACGGGAGATGTAGAAGCTCGCTCATGCGCTGTCCGGTCCTTCGCCCTGTTCGGCCTCATATAGTCCCGAAAGCCAGATCCAGAAGAACCCGGCGGCAATTGCGTAGTTCATCACCATCACCATGGCAGCCGATTGACTGACGCTGGCCATACCCCGCAGCAGGAACAGCGGCGAGATCGCAAGGATTGCCCAGAACAACGCCAGCCGCGCATTCACCCCCTGCCCCGTGCCGCCCGCCAGCCGGGCCAGCACATGGGTCAGCCCGCCAAAGACATAGAGGATCAGCGGCCAGACGAAGAGCCAGACGAACAGGGTGATCGCCAGACGCGCGTCCAGCGGTGCCGGGCCATCCTCGCCGGTCAGTTGCTCGGACAGTTCTGGCGCGGCCAAGCCGGTGCCGGTCAGGTCCGGGATCTGGCTGAGGAAGACGATCAGCAGCCCCGCCAGCAGATAGATGAACCCCCGCGCCTCGGGACGGTCGCTGGTGCGGTTGCCATCCATCAACGCCCGCATCACCTGACGCGGGCGCGCATAGCTGCGCAGAAGTTCCCGGGTGACCGACAAACGCCTATCCCCTGTGCCGGTCCAGCCAGCCTTGCAGGCGGGTCAGGATGTCTTCGCGCAGGGTTTCGTCCTCGATCTCGTCGATGGCTTCCGCAAGGAAGGCCAGAACCAGAAGGTCCGTCGCTTCCCCATGGCTGACCCCGCGAGACCGCAGGTAGAACAGCGCCTCCTCGTCGATCGCGCCGGTGGTCGAGCCGTGCGAACATTGCACGTCATCGGCGTAAATCTCCAGTTCGGGCTTGGCCTGAAAGCTGGAATCCTCATCCAGCAGCAAGGCCTGACTCAGCTGATAGCCATCGGTTTTCTGAGCGTGGGGTTTCACGATGATCTTGCCCTGAAACACCCCCTCGGCCCCGTTGCGCAGCACCTTCTTGAAGACCTGACGGCTTTCGCAATCCACCGCATCATGGGTGACGAACACCGTGTCGTCATGGTGAAACGCCCCCGATGCCGCATCGCCCAGGGCCGCACCCGCGATATGGGCCACGGCATTGTCACCGGTGATCTCGACCACCTGTTCGTTGCGGGTCAGCACGCCGTTCACGGTGAGCGTGAAGGACTTGTAGACCGACCCTGCCCCGAGACGCGCGAACATATGGGTCGAAGCCCGGCGTTCATGGTCGCGGCCTTGCGCGCGGACATGGTGGAACTGGCCGCCATCGGCCACCTCGACCTCCATGCATTTGGAAAAGCGTGCAGCCGCCGGTCCGTTTTCCAGCACCGTGACCGAAGCGCCTTCCTCGACCTTCACCAGATGGTGCAGGATCGCGTCGGAGGTTTCCGATTTGTGCAGGTAGATCAGGCTGATGGGCTTGGCGGCCTTGCCGGTTGCCCGGATTACCACGCCGTCGGTGGCGAAGGCCGTGTTCAGCGCCGCCAGCGGCCGCTCCACCGGGGTTTGCCCCCGGGTTTCCAGCACGCCAAAGAGATCGCGGGCCCAGTGAATGTCGCGGGCCAGCGCATCGGACAGGCGTTCGACCTCGACGCCTTCCAGCGACAGATCGTCAGAGGCGTCAGCGTCGAACACACCGTCGACAAAGACGATCTTCAGCCGATCCACATCCGAAAACGGCATCGCCTCATCGGTGACGAACAGCCCCGCGCGCGGTGCCTCTGGCTGGTTGAGCGTGGTGGGATCGGAGTATTTCCAGTACTCGTCGCGCTTGCGCGGCAACCCCATGGCCGACAGGCGGGACAGGGCATCCCCCCGCACCTCGTTGGCCCACCCTGCGCCGTCAGGGGTGGACAGCCCGGCGATGCGGGCCGCAAGCGGGTCCAGTTTCGCAGCCGGATTGGCCATTACGCAACCTCCGCCAGAATATCGGCATAACCGTTCTGTTCGACCTCAAGCGCCAGTTCCGGGCCCCCGGTCTTCACGATGCGGCCATTGGCCATGATATGCACCACGTCGGGTTTGATGTGATCCAGAAGGCGCTGGTAGTGGGTGATCACCAGGAAGCCCCGGCCTTCGTCCCGCAATGCGTTCACGCCTTCGGCGACCAGTTTCATCGCGTCGACATCGAGACCCGAGTCTGTCTCGTCCAGAATGCACATCTTCGGTTCCAGCATGGCCATCTGCAGGATCTCGTTGCGCTTCTTCTCGCCGCCCGAGAAGCCCACATTGACGGGACGCTTCAGCATGTCGGCGTCGATCTTGAGATCCTTGGCCTTCTCACGGATCACCTTGAGGAATTCGGCGGCCGACATTTCCTCTTCGCCGCGCGCCTTGCGTTGTGCGTTCACGGCGGTGCGCAGGAAGGTCATGTTGCCCACGCCGGGGATCTCAACGGGATACTGGAAGGCCAGGAAGACACCGGCAGCGGCGCGCTCCTCCGGCTCCATCTCCAGCAAGTCTTCACCGTTCAGGGTCGCTTCTCCCTCGGTCACCACGTATCCGTCGCGGCCCGACAGCACATAGGACAGCGTCGATTTGCCAGAGCCATTGGGCCCCATGATCGCATGGACCTTGCCCGCCTCGACGGTCAGGTCGACGCCCTTCAGGATTTGCTTGTCCTCTTCTTCGAGGGACACGTGCAGGTTCTTGATCTCAAGCATGAAAACCTCTTTCACATAGCGGCCAGACCCGCCTGCGCGATGCGCAGCGGATGGCCCGTGGTCATGACAGGGCAGCTCAGAAGAGTGCCAGTTTCGTAGGATCGGTCAGCCGGATCACCTGGCGTACCCAGATGTCCGAAAACAACAGCTCGAACAGGCCCGGAAAGGCGTGCACGGCCATATGCATGGTAAACGCCGCCGCGAACATGCCCGCCGTCTTGGCGGCCGTGTGTTCGGGGCGTTTGAAGTGGAAGATCTGCTGCAACAGGATGCCAGCCAGAAAGGCCAGTCCGAAGTCCAGCACCAAGTTGGAACTGCTCAGCTGCGCAGATCCCGGCATGACGCCGGTCAGATGGAACCGGGCATAGCGGGCGGCGACGACCACCAGCAAACCCACGCCGAAGGCCCCGATCAGCGACAGAACATAGACCACACCATCCCCGCGCGGCTTGCGCCTGGGGCTGTCCGCGGCCTTGGCCCGGCTCGCCTCGATCCGCGCCACGCGTTCCGAGAAGCTGGGATCGACAAGAGTGCTGCCAGAATTGCTCATGGCCGCAGGTAGCCTTGTGAATGTGGCCGCTTTCGGGATGAGATTTTGGCATTTTCATCCGATCCGCACGGTCGAGTCCAAAGGCGCGCCGCGCCGACAGGGGGCAAGTGTTTAGCATCATTACCCTTCCTGCTGCGCGCCATCTCGGCGCTGATGGTGGCGGAAACGGGCGATGTAGTCGGCGGGCAGGTCGGCCGGGGCCGCACCGCGCGCGATCAAGTGGTCGATGCAGTGCAGCGCCAGGTCGGGGCTGTCGAAGACCGTGTCGGCGGCAAAGGCCAGGTGCATCAGCTGATCGTCGCTGAGCCCCGCGGTTTCCTCGTCGCGGATATAGACCGCGTCGCCATCCAGCAGCTGGCTGGTCAGCTTCGGGCGCACCACCTGATCCTCATGCTCATGGGGCATCATCACCGATTTGGTGAACATGAACTTGTGCAGCTTGAAGCCGTGCGCACGCAGTTCCGCGTCGAGATCACCGAACAGCGGCTCACCGGCATAGATGCGATGGAAACGCACTTCACTTACGACCGCTATGGCACTGGAAAGTTTGGCAATTCCGCCGCGTAAAACCTCCAGCTCACCGCCCTGAAGATCCATCTTCAGCAGGTCCACCGGCGGCAGGTCGGCCAGTGTATCGAGCGTCACCGGGGTCAGTGGCACCGCTTCAATCTTGTCCGACAGCCACTTCTGCTTGCCGATGGCGCGCACCGCCCGTTCGTCCAGCGGATAGAGCGACGTAAACCCCGCCGTCGGGTGGATATAGAGCGTGCGGTTTCCGGGCAGACCAACGGCCTCGCAGAAATAGGTCTCGTGCTCGGACGGGGTCTCGACCAGTTTGGCGAACTGCGCCTCATTCGGTTCGAACCCGTAGACATGGGCAAGACCATCATCGAGCAGCCCCTGATAGGGCGGCGTCGACAGGCGGCTCGCCCCTACGTCGCAGATCCGCATCCGACGAGAGGGTTGCAGCGACCCGGTCAGCACGGCGCGGCGTTTGTCGGCATGGCTGGCCATCACGCCCCCTTCCGCGACGCGGGCCGCACGAGGTAGTTGGCGCTGGTCTCATAGCGCCTGATCTCGGTTTCCACCACGTAGTCCGCGCGTTTGCGCCAGTCGTGGAATGCGTCGTCATTATGATTGTCGACCTCGATCAGCATCCAGGGGCCACAGCGCTTCAACGTGGCCTCCAGCCCGTTCAGCACCTGCAATTCCATGCTTTCGACGTCGATCTTGATGAAGTCGGGGGTTTCCTCGGCCAGCGCCTCATCCCCCGCCACGACCCTCAGGTCGCCTCCCCCCGGCAGCATTCGCGAGGCGCCCAGGTTGCGGGTGCGCTGTTCCATGGCAAAGCCTTCACCGGGCTTGTCCGACAGGCCCAATCCCAACCATGACAGGTCAAAGACGCTGCCAAACCCGTTCATCGCCACATTGGCCAGCAGCAGCTTGTAGGCCGCCACATTCGGCTCGAACGGGATGACCTTGGCGGGTGAGAGGAACGCCGCGACATAGAGCGAATGGTTTCCCACATTCGCGCCGATATCCACATAGGTGCCGCCAAGCGGCATCACCCGCTTGATCAGGCCCAATTCGCGCGCCTCGAACAGTTGGCCGGTGCGATGGTGACGCTGAATCGGGTCGCGTTCCATGTCGACGGCAAAGCGGAACGGACGGCCCGCGATGGTGCAGGCCACCATATCAATGTTCTCGAACACGAACGCCTCGCCCCCCGCAATCGCAGCGCGGGCGGCATCGAGATCGAAGCGTGGTTTCACTGCACCGTCTTCCATGGGTTAACGTCCTGTCCACCGGTGGAAAATTCTTCTGGAAGAATTTTCTGACGGAAAAGTTTTCGGGAAAACTTTTCTAGCCAACCGATCCTTCCAACGAAATCGCCACAAGCTGTTGCGCTTCCATGGCAAATTCCATCGGCAGGGCCTGAAGCACCTCTTTGCAGAAGCCATTGACCACAAGCGCCACGGCCTCCTCCTCGTCCATGCCGCGCTGACGGCAATAGAACAGCTGATCGTCATCGACCTTGGAGGTTGTGGCCTCATGCTCCACCCGGGCGGAGTTGTTCTTGACCTCGATATACGGCACCGTATGCGCCCCGCACTGATCCCCGATCAGAAGCGAGTCACACTGGGTGTAGTTGCGCCCGTTCTTGGCCTTGGGATGCATCGAGACAAGCCCGCGATAGGTGTTCTGCGCCTTGCCCGCCGAAATCCCCTTGGACACGATCCGGCTTTTGGTATCGCGGCCCAGATGGATCATCTTGGTGCCGGTGTCGGCCTGCTGCATGTTGTTGGCGATGGCGATCGAATAGAACTCGCCCTGGCTTTCATTGCCGCGCAGGATGCAGGAGGGGTATTTCCACGTGATGGCAGAGCCCGTTTCTACCTGCGTCCACATCACCTTGGACCGGTCGCCCCGGCAATCGGCGCGCTTGGTGACGAAATTGTAGATCCCGCCCTTGCCGTTCTCATCGCCCGGATACCAGTTCTGGACGGTGGAATACTTGATCTCGGCATCTTCGAGCGCAATGAGCTCCACCACGGCCGCATGCAACTGGTGCGTGTCGCGCTGCGGCGCGGTGCAGCCTTCCAGATAGGACACGTAGCTGCCCTTGTCGGCGATGATCAGTGTGCGCTCGAACTGGCCGGTGTTTTCCGCGTTGATGCGGAAATAGGTGGACAGCTCCATCGGGCAGCGCACCCCCGGCGGCACATAAACGAAGGAGCCGTCCGAGAAGACCGCGCTGTTCAGCGTGGCGAAGAAATTGTCGGTGATCGGCACGACCGAGCCGAGGTATTTCTTGACCAGCTCCGGGTGGTTCTGAATGGCCTCGGAGATCGAGCAGAAGATCACGCCAGCCTGCGCCAGTTCCTTCTGGAAGGTGGTGCCAACGGACACGGAATCGAACACCGCGTCGACAGCCACCTTGCGGCCCTCGGCAGGTGCCTCGTCGGCGCCTTCGACACCGGCCAGGATCATCTGTTCCTTCAGCGGGATGCCCAGTTTTTCATAGGTGGCCAGCAGCTTCGGGTCGACCTCGTCCAGGGATTTGGGCTTCTCGGCCATGCTCTTGGGCTTGGCGTAGTAATATTGGTCCTGATAGTCGATCTTCTCATAGTTCAGCATCGACCATTCCGGTTCGTCCATCAGCTTCCAGCGCTTGAACGCCTGCAGGCGCCAATCCAGCATCCACTCGGGCTCGCCGTTCTTTTCCGAAATCAGACGAACGATGCTCTCGTTCACGCCCTTGGGGGCGTAGTCCATCTCGATCTCGGTTTCCCAGCCATATTTGTACTTGCCGCCCATGGCCTGAACGGTTTCCACGGTCTCGCGGTCGACGCCTTCGCGCACCTCTGTTTCGGCAATGGCCATATCACGTTCCCCTGTCTTGGCCCCGCAGGGCCCGCATGTCCTCGCGCCCCATTGGGACGCGCCTGTTCATCTGCTGACGCGCGACAGGTGTCTGGACCGTGCCGCCCGCCAGGCCTCGCTGAAGCGCAAGACCTCGTCTTCCGTCGTCGTGGGTCCGATCGAGATGCGGATCGCGCATCCGGCATCCCGCTCGTCAAACCCCATGGCGCGCAGAACCGCGCTCGACGTCACCTTGCCGCTGGAGCACGCGGATCCGGCCGAAATGGCAAAGCCCGCAAGGTCCATCTGCATCACCTGCGTCTCGCCCTTCCAGCCCGGTGTGACCAGGCAGATGGTGTTCGGCAAGCGTGGTGCATCTTTCCCGACCAAAATAGTTACATTTCCGTCGAGGTCCAGAGACATTTCTAGAATATTTCTAAGTTGGGCAACCTTGGCCCATTGCCCATTCGCAAGATCTTGTGATGCTGCCTGTGCTGCACCACCAAATCCAGCAATGCCGATCAGGTTTTCGGTCCCCGACCGACGGCCCATTTCCTGCCCGCCGCCCCGGATCCGGGCCTCCACATCCAGCCCGCGCCGCAAAACCAGCGCCCCGATTCCCTTGGGACCACCCAACTTGTGGGCCGAGATCAGCCCCATATCGACGCCCGACCAATCGAACGCCACAGGCAGCTTGCCGAACCCTTGGGTGAAATCGCAGACGGCCAGCCCCTCGGGCAATTCCTGCACAATGCCGGTTTCGGAATTGGCCAGTTGCAGCGTGGACACCGCCGGATCGTTGACGCGCACCGTGCCATTCCCGTCCACGGGCAGATCCTGCGCGACCCAGGCCCGCACCGCGTCATGCTCCACGCCTGATCCATGCAATCCGCGACCGGCCAGCGCCAGTGCCGCCGCCTCGGTCGCGCCCGAGGTAAAAACGATATCGCTGGCCTGCGCCCCGAAAGCATCTGCCACCTGCGCACGCGCCTTTTCTATCAGCGCGGTGGCCGCGCGCCCCTCCGCATGGACCGAAGACGGGTTGCCCACCACATCCATGGCCGCGCACATCGCCGCCCGCGCCTCCGGGCGCAGCGGGGCCGTCGCGTTCCAGTCGAGATAGCTGCGCGGTGCCATGTCACCCTCCTGCTCGGTTCACGCCCTTCTGCCCCGGTCCACCGGAAAGGTCCAGTTACCAGGCCCTTAACACATCCCCGTTAACCTTAACGCGCCCTGCCCCTTCTTCTTGGCCAAAATACTCCCGCCGGAGGCGTCCCGACCCAGCCAACTGCGCTACAGCGGACTGGCTCAGTCCTCGTCCACCACATGAAACAGGTTTGGCACAGCAGGGCACGGGGTCAGATCGTTCTGCACCACGTCCGACAGGCGCGTCTGGTGCAGGAACACGTAGACATGCGCGCTCAGCCCCTCCCACAGCCTGTTGGTCATGCTCTGCGCGCGACTGCCCGACATCCCGCCCGAGGCCCCTGCCCCGGTATGCAGCGCACTCACCGTTTCATCGACCGCCCCCAGAACATCCGACACCCGGATCTCAGCGGCGGGCCGCGCCAGCCGATACCCGCCGCCCGGCCCCCGCACCGACTCCACCAGCCCGGCCCGGCGCAGCTTGACAAAAAGCTGTTCGAGATAGGGCAGCGAGATATCCTGGCGCTTCGAGATTTCCGCCAGCGAGGTCAGCCCTTCGGTCCCCTGAAGGGCCAGATCGGCCAGCGCAACCATCGCGTAGCGTCCCTTGGTGCTCAGTTTCATCGGTTTTTCCCTTCTGGCCATGCGTTCAGAGGCCTATGAACATTGACCTTTCCCGCAAGGAGGCTTAACTGCGATCCACCCCCCTGTTCAAGCCGGACGGGGGCGATCAGACATTTTAGGGAGCGTCGCGCAGGGGCGTCAATGACAACCCTGCCGCAAAGAGCGCACCCCCACGAGCAAACGTAGAAGGAGCCGCGATGCCCGAGGTGATTTTTCCTGGACCGGAGGGCCGACTGGAAGGCCGCTACCACCCCCAGAAAGCCAAGGACGCCCCGATCGCGATCATCCTGCACCCGCATCCGCAATTCGGCGGCACGATGAACAACCGCGTAGTCTATAACCTGCACTACGCGTTCCACAAGATCGGCTTCACCGTTCTGCGCTTCAACTTCCGGGGCGTGGGCCGCAGTCAGGGCGAGTACGATCAGGGCATTGGCGAGCTGTCCGACGCCGCCTCGGCGCTCGACTACCTGCAGTCGATGAACCAGAACTCCAAGCATTGCTGGGTCGCGGGTTTCAGCTTCGGCGCCTGGATCGGCATGCAGCTTCTGATGCGCCGGCCAGAGATCACCGGGTTCATCTCGGTCTCGCCGCCCGCCAATATGTATGATTTCAGCTTCCTCGCCCCCTGCCCGTCCTCGGGTCTGATCATCAACGGATCGTCCGACCGCGTGGCCAAACCGCAGGACACGCGCATCCTGGTCGACAAGCTGCATGAGCAAAAGGGCATCACCATCACCCATCAGGAGATGGAAGGTGCGGGTCACTTCTTCGAAGATCCCTACATGGATCCGATGATCGACTCGGTGCAGACCTATGTGAAGCGCCGCCTGACGGAGTCTACACGCTGATGTCCGGTGGCGGCGATTTCATCACGGAATTGGCCGACAAGCTGGCGTTGGACGCGCTTCAGGCCGAGGAAGACTATGATGATGACCGGCTGATCGAACAGCTGTCGACCACGATCGGTGCCGCCTCCATGACGTTGCAAGAGGCCTTCATGACGTCTGTCCGCATCCGCCGCGCCGAAAAGCGCGGGCGTATCTGGCTGGACGCACGGATCGCCAAGGCCAAGGCGGCCAAGGCGGCGGAGTGAACGACCGGCTCGACCGACAACTGGCCTTTCTGGTCGAAGCCGACCGGCTGAAGCGGATCGAACGGGCCAGTTGGATCACCGGGCGTATCCGCCGCGAAAACAGTGCCGAGCATAGCTGGCATCTGGCTCTCTTTGCCCTGACTCTGGCCGATCAGGCCCCGGACGGCGTCCGCATCGACCGCGTGATCCGCATGTTGATCCTGCATGATCTGGTGGAGATCGACGCGGGCGATGCCCCAATCCACGGAACCTACGATGCCGAGGCGCTGGCGCGTCAGGAACGGGCCGCCGCCGACAGGATTTTCGGGCTGCTACCTGACGATCTGGCGCAGGGTTTCCGCGCGCTGTGGGAGGAATTCGAGGCCGCCGAAAGCCCCGACGCCATCTTTGCCAAATCGCTCGACCGGTTCCAGCCGCCGGTGCTGAACCTGCATTCCGAGGGCGGCAGCTGGCCTGAATACGATGTGACCGAGGATCAGATCCGCAGCCGTGTGGGCCACAAAATCGCCAAGGGCGCGCCGGGGCTGTGGGACTGGCTGAGCCCGAAGCTGACCGCGTGGTTTTCCTCCCATTCGTGACCCTCTAGCCAAGCCGCGTCGTTGCTGGCTAAGCTGGCGTGTCAGAGACAAGGCTAGGGCGCATTCAATGCAGGACTATTACGGTTCAGAGAAAACGATAGCGGCCCAGAAACACCTGAGAGAGATGCATGAGGATATCGCGACCAACCCGGCCCTGTCGAATGGCGGTCGCATCCTCAATATTCTCGATCTGGAGGCCGTTGGGATGGACACCCTGGCCGAGCACGCCCGGCTTTTTGGCTTCGCCTCGGTAACCGCCGTGCCGATCGCAGAGACCCGGCAACGGCTCTTGGATCATTTTGGCGAGGCGGTCGATATCTCGGTCTGGCTCGCCATTCTGGGGGACGCCGACAGCGTGCTGCCCGCCTGCCGCGCGGTTGTTGAACGCTTCGCCATGCCCGACGGCTGGACCCTGACCCATCTGGACTGCCCGACGGACAGCGAGATTGACCAGATCGCCACGCTAAGCCTCGCCTGCGAGGTCGCCCCGGCCCCGGTTTACTACATCCGAAGCGAGGTTTTTCCCCATCTTACCAGCTGTCTTTGGGATGACACCGGCGCTCTGGTCGCCACCGCCGCCGCCTCTCAGCGTTATCACCCGGAAAGTCGCTTTGGCGATGCCGCCTTTGCAGGTGGCGTCGCCGTGTCTGCGGATCGGCGGCGCATGGGGCTTGGCCAATTCATCAACGCCGCAGTTCTATTGGAAAGCCACGCGCGGTTCGGCTGGAGCCGCGTGTTGGAACAGGCCCGTGCCGACAACGCCGCCTCGCGCGGGATGATCCGGGCCTGTGGGTTGCGCGAAGACCTCGATATTGGCACCATCGCGGTCAACTTGACGGGTGAGTTCATCACCCGCTGAGGGCCAGAACCGCCGAGCCCTCTACTTGGTATACATTTGCATACAGAACTTTTTTCAGCTAAACCAAAGCCAACCGAATCCTATTTTACCCGAGGTTCCCGATGACCAAGATCAAAGTCGACAATCCCATCGTCGAAATGGATGGCGATGAAATGACCCGCATCATGTGGGATTTCATCAAGCAGAAACTGATCCTGCCCTATCTGGATATCGACCTGCTCTATTACGATCTGGGCATTGAAGAACGCGACCGCACGGACGATCAGGTGACAGTGGACGCCGCAGAAAAGACGCTGGAGGTCGGCTGCGCCGTCAAATGCGCCACCATCACACCGGATGAACAGCGGGTGGAGGAATTCGGCCTCAAGCGTATGTATCGCAGCCCCAACGGCACCATCCGCAATATCCTGGGCGGCGTCGTCTTTCGCAAACCGATCATCTGCCGAAACGTCCCCCGTCTTGTGCCCGGCTGGACCCAGCCCATTGTCGTGGGCCGCCACGCCTATGGCGACCAGTACCGCGCCACCGATTTCCGCTTTCCCGGCAAGGGCAAGATCACGCTGAAATTCGAGGGCGAGGATGGCGAGGTGATCGAACGCGAGGTCTTCGACGCGCCCTCTGCCGGTGTCACCATGGCGATGTACAACCTTGATGACTCGATCCGCGATTTCGCCCGCGCCTCGCTGAACTATGGTCTGAACCTTGGCTGGCCGGTCTACCTGTCCACCAAGAATACCATTCTCAAGGCCTATGACGGGCGCTTCAAGGACATTTTCCAGGAGATCTTCGAGGAGGAGTTCGAGGCGCAATTCAAGGAGGCGGGCATCGAATACCAGCACCGCCTGATCGACGACATGGTCGCCTGTGCGCTGAAATGGAACGGCGGCTTTGTCTGGGCCTGCAAGAACTACGATGGCGACGTGCAGTCCGACACCGTAGCGCAGGGCTTCGGCAGCCTCGGGATGATGAGCTCTCAGCTCCTGACGCCCGACGGCAAGATCATGGAGGCCGAGGCCGCGCATGGCACGGTCACCCGCCACTATCGGCAGCATCAGGCCGGGCAGCAGACCTCTACCAACTCCATCGCGTCGATCTTCGCCTGGACCGGGGCGCTCAAGCACCGCGCCAAGCTCGACGACAACGCACCCCTTCGGACCTTCGCCGAGACGCTGGAACAGGTCATCATCGACACGGTGGAAGCGGGCCACATGACCAAGGACCTCGCGTTGCTGGTCGGCCCAGATCAGGGTTGGCACACGACGATGAGCTTCCTTGAGAAGATCGACGAGAACCTGAACAAGGCGCTGGCCGGGTGATCGGACTTCTGCAGATCGTCTTTATCTGGTTGCCTGCCATTCTGGCGCTGTTTCCAGCCTATCTGGCGGTGCGGCTTCAGATCGACTGGCAGGCAAACTGCGCCGGGGGTCGCGCCGCGAACCCCGGCTACAACGTGGCCGATTGCTGGGACACCGAGCGCGCGTTCATCTTCGTGATCGTCCTGTCGCTGCTCTTGCTTCTGCCCGCGATCAGCTTTGTCCTGCTGCGGCTTCTGGCGCGTCGAAAGGCGGGATCCGGGCCCGATCAGCCGTAGTCACCACGGCACCAATTGCTACACTGCCCTCATGTTCTGGCGCGCCCTGTTCCTGCTTGTCCTTGTCGTGGCCCTATCGGTCCTGCTGACCCTGTGGCTTGGCGACGAGGTGCTGATCGCGCTCGGGCTGATCTTCCTGCAACTCAAGGTGATCGGGCAGAAGATCGTGTCGATCGAGCTGCCCGCCGTGCTGATCTGGCTGAAGACGCAGGCCGCGCTCTTCTTCCGTATCGAGCTGATCAAGAAATGGGTCATGACCACGGTCCTGCCGATGATCATGGGCTCGGCTCTGCGCAACCGGCTCGACGCGCTGTTTAAGCGGTTCAAGGCGGCGGCGGCCGAGCGCTATGCCCGCATGATGAACTGGTATCGTGGGTTGGAATGGTATGAACAGCTGGTCGCCGCGCTCATTGTGATCTTCGCCACGCTGGCGCTGTCGGTCAGTTCCATCGGGCTTTGGGTCGTGCTCTTTTCGGTCAAGCTGCCCTTCATGATCGCCGCGGGCGTCGGCGCGCTCTGGCGGATGCTGTGGACGACGCTGGCGAAATGGCTCTTCAAGCTGATCGCCTTTCTGCAACTGGGATGGGCGTGGACATGGGTCCGCCGCCGCCTGCCCGAAAGCTACCTGGAACAGAAACGCCGGTGGGATTTCCGCGTCGCCCGTGCGGTGGTGCGCCGCCGCCGGATGACCGTGCGCCAGTTGCATGACCAGAAGGACAGCCTGTCGATGCGGCTGTCGCTGATTGCGGGCTATTTCCGGCAGGCAAGGCCCGAGATGCCCGCGCCCGAAGATCCGCACGAGGATCAGAGCGGCAGGTCGTAAAGCGCTACCCGGTCGCCTTCAAACCGGGCGATCTTGCCGCGGGCCAGCGGTGTCCAGTCCGCCTCGCCCATTTCCAGCGGTTCCGACACCACGGCCCACCCCATGCGCGTGTCCGACCAACGGTAATAGACCGTGGGCGAAATGCTGTCCCAGGACCCACGCGCAGCCCAAAGCGCTGTGCCATCGCTGAACGCCGCCGACAGGCGCAGATGCGGGGCAGTACCATGGGTTTTAGACAATCCCGCCAACTTGCCCGCCGCCCGCGCCAGCGCCCCTGCAGGGTCCGTCTCCAACCCCTCGGCCAATGCCAGCAGGAACAGCACCTCGCTATCCGTCGCGCCCTTGCGATAGGCATAAAGCGCATCGGGCACCATCATGTCGGCATGTTTGCGGAAATGCTCAAACCCGCCGACCTGCCCGTTATGCATGAAGCTCCAGCGCCCGACGACAAAGGGATGACAGTTGTTGCGGCTGATCGCTGACCCGGTCGAGGCCCGCACATGGGCCAGGAACAGGCCAGAGCGCACCTGTTCCGCAAGCGACCTCAGGTTCGGGTCTGACCAGGCCGGATAGACATCGCGGTAGAGCCCCGGTTCCGGCCTTCGGTCATACCAGGCAAGGCCAAACCCGTCGCCATTGGTGACAGTCTTGGCCTCGGTGGCGTTCTGACTTTGGTGGATCAGCGAATGGCCGGGGCGGCTGACCACCTCGTCCAGAAAGATCGGTTCCCCGATGTAGGCGGCCCAACGGCACATGCGGCGCTCTCCGGCAGATCTGATGTCTTTTTGCGCCGATTCCCCGGCCAAGAGAAGCATTTCGCAGCCCGGATGCGATCACCACGCCCGAAATACGCGGCGGTCCTGCAACCCGTCCGTGGCAACGCGGCCCGACGAGGGCCGCCCACCGCTCGATGCCGCGGGGGTGGCAAAATCGCCCTATTCGTACTCTTCGACGATCACCAGGTCACGCTCGGACGCCCCGCGCGCATGGCTCAGCGCCTCCTGATAGCGCGCCGATTCATAGCACGCATTGGCCGCGTCGAGCGACGGGAACCGGGCCACAACATTGCGGGGATGGTCCCGGCCTTCCTTCTGGATGTAGCGCCCGCCACGGGCCAGAAAGACACCACCATGTTCGGCAATCGCCTCCGTCGCGATCGCCGCATATTTCGAATAGGCCGCTTCGTCGGTCACCGTCACATGGGCAATCCAGAGTGCAGATGGCATGGCTCAAACTCCCTTCAAAACTGTTTCTGCCGCCGCGATGGCCGCCTCGGCCCCACCGATATCCTTGCCGCCGCCCTGGGCCATGTCGGGCCGGCCACCGCCGCCCTTGCCGCCCAGTTCCACGACCGCCGCCTTCAGCAGATCGACGGCAGACACCCGGCCCGTCAGGTCATCGCTGACCCCGGCTGCCACGGCCACCTTGCCGCCCGCATCGGCCATCAGGAGCACGGCAGAGCCTTCACCCATCCGCGCCTTGTGTTCGTCAATCAGGCCCGGCAGATCCTTGCCGGTCACCCCTTCCAACACCTGCGCCAGGAAGGTGATGCCGTTCACATCACGATCTGCCGGGGCCGCACCGCCGCCGCCACCGGCCATCGCCAGTTGCTTGCGCAGCTGCGCCACCTCGTTTTCCAGCGACCGGCGTTCGGCCATCAGGGCCTGCACCCGCTCGGCCACGTCGCCGGGCTGTGCTTTCAACAGGCCCGCGACTGCGGCCAGCCGATGATCCTGCGCCGACAGGTAGTCGAAGGCCGCAGCCCCCGTCAGCGCCTCGATCCGGCGCACCCCGGCGCTGGAGGCACTGTCGCCGAGCGCCACGAACACACCGATATCACCGGTCTGGCGCACATGGGTGCCACCGCAGAGTTCCAGCGAATAGGTCTCGCCATCCATGCCCTTGCCGGACCCGGCCAGCTTGCCCATGGACACCACGCGCACCTCGTCGCCGTATTTCTCGCCAAACAGCGCCTGCGCCCCAAGGCCGCGTGCGTCATCCGGCGTCATGATCCGGGTCTCGACGGTGGTATTCTGGCGGATGAAGGCGTTCACCTCCTCCTCGACCTGCTTGAGTTCCTCCAGCGTCAGCCCCTTGGAATGGCTGAAATCGAAGCGCAGCCGGTCAGGCGCATTCAGCGACCCGCGCTGTGCCACATGATCGCCAAGCGCCCGGCGCAGCGCCTCGTGCAGCAGGTGCGTGGCAGAGTGATTGGCCCTGATCGTGCTGCGGCGGGTGTGGTCCACCTCCAGCTCCACCGGGTCGCCCAGTTTCATCTCGCCGCGCTCCATCACGACCTTGTGGGCCGTAATCTTACCATCCGCGAATTTGCGGGTGTCTTCGACCAGCGCCACCTCGTCACGGTCTTCCAGGCGCCGGATCACGCCGGTATCCCCGACCTGACCGCCGGATTCGCCGTAGAACGGGGTCTGGTTCACCACGACCCAGCCGTCTCCGCCCTCGGCAATCCCCTCGACTCGGGCGCCATCGACGATCAGCGCGATGACCTGGCCTTCGGCCTTTTCCGTGTCATAGCCCAGGAAATCCGTCGCGCCCTTGCCGTCGGCAATGTCGAACCAGACGGCATTGTCCGCCGCCTCGCCCGAGCCCGACCACGCGGCACGAGCCTTGGCCTTCTGTTCTTCCATCGCCTCGTCGAAGCCCGCAGTATCGACCGCGCGGCCCTTTTCACGCAGTGCATCCTGTGTCAGGTCGAGCGGAAAGCCATAGGTGTCATAGAGCTTGAAGGCAGTGCGGCCCGGCAGCTCCGCCCCGTCGGGCAGATCGGTCAGTTCCTCGTCCAGCAGCTTCAGGCCGCGATCCAGAGTCTGGCGGAAGCGGGTTTCCTCCAGCTTCAGGGTTTCCTCGATCAGGGCCTGCGCGCGGGTCAGTTCCGGGTAATGCTGGCCCATCTGGCTGACCAGCGACGGCACCAGCCGGTGCATCAGCGGATCGGCTGCGCCAAGAAGATGCGCATGACGCATGGCGCGGCGCATGATCCGACGCAGAACGTAGCCGCGCCCCTCGTTCGACGGCATCACGCCATCGGCAATCAGGAAAGAGGTCGACCGGAGGTGGTCCGCAATGACCCGGTGATGCACGTTCCGGTCGCCATAGGGATCGACGCCGGTGGCATGGGCCGAGGCTTCGATCAGCGCCTTGAACAGGTCCGTGTCATAGTTGTCATGGCTGCCCTGCAACAGCGCGCCGATCCGTTCCAGCCCCATGCCGGTGTCAATCGACTGCATGTCGAGCGCCCGCATCGAGCCATCCTCGAACTGCTCGTTCTGCATGAAAACGATGTTCCAGATCTCGATGAAGCGGTCGCCATCCTCCTCGGGGCTTCCCGGAGGGCCGCCCCAGATATGATCGCCGTGATCATAGAAGATCTCGGTGCAGGGACCGCAGGGGCCGGTCGGGCCCATCTGCCAGAAATTGTCGGAGGTGGCGATGCGGATGATTCGATCCTCGGGCACGCCCACCTTCTTCCAGATCTCGAACGCCTCGTCATCGGTATGGTAAACCGTGGTATAAAGCTTGTCCTTCGGGATGCCGAAATCGCGGGTGATCAGTTCCCAAGCGAAATTAATCGCCTCGTCCTTGAAATAATCCCCAAAGCTGAAATTCCCCAGCATCTCAAAAAACGTGTGATGGCGCGCGGTGTAGCCCACATTGTCGAGGTCATTGTGCTTGCCACCAGCCCGCACGCATTTCTGCGATGTCGTCGCGCGGTTGTAGTCGCGATGTTCGACCCCGGTGAAGAGGTTCTTGAACTGGACCATGCCCGAATTGGTGAACATGAGCGTCGGATCGTTGCGCGGCACCAAAGGTGAGCTGTCGACGATCTCATGGCCATTGCGGGCGAAGTAATTGAGGAAGGTGGAGCGGATGTCGTTCAGGCTGGCCATCGTGGCAGGGCCCCTTCTCGGCAGGCGTTTTGGCAGGTCTTACGGCATGTAAACCCCACCTGCGGCGCTGTCCACAGGGCAAAGCGGTCCCGGGCGCAGGGCACCCATGAAAAAGGGCGGCTCCTGCCGGGCCGCCCCTGTCATTCTTCTGCCGGAGGATCACTCCTCGACCATGTCCTCGTCATCGTCGGTAATGTGGAAATCCAGCCCATGGGCGGCACGGATCTTGTCCTCGATGGACATTGCGACCGAAGTGTTTTCCTTCAGGAAGGCCTTGGCGTTCACTCGCCCTTGCCCGATCCGCTCATCCCCGTAGGAATACCAGCTGCCGGATTTCTCCACCACGCCGGCCTTCACGCCCAGATCCAGCAATTCGCCGGTCTTGGAGATGCCTTCGCCATACATGATGTCAAACTCGACCTGCTTGAAGGGCGGCGCGACCTTGTTCTTCACAACCTTGACGCGGGTGGCGTTACCCACCACCTCGTCGCGGTCCTTGATGGACCCGATGCGGCGAATATCCAGACGGACGGAGCTGTAGAATTTCAGCGCATTGCCGCCGGTTGTGGTTTCCGGGCTGCCGAACATGACGCCGATCTTCATGCGGATCTGGTTGATGAACACCACCGTGCATCTTGTGCGGCTGATCGAGCCGGTCAGCTTGCGCATCGCCTGGCTCATGAGGCGGGCATGCACGCCGACCGAGCTGTCGCCCATGTCGCCTTCCAGTTCCGATTTCGGGGTCAGGGCGGCGACCGAGTCGACCACGATCATGGTCACGGCACCCGAGCGCACCAGTGTATCCACGATCTCCAGCGCCTGTTCGCCGGTGTCGGGCTGCGAAATCAGCAGTTCGTCCAGATCGACGCCCAGCTTTTTCGCATAAAGCGGGTCAAGCGCATGCTCCGCGTCAACAAAGGCGCAAACGCCGCCCTTTTTCTGCTCTTCCGCGATGCAATGCAGAGTCAGCGTGGTCTTGCCGGAGCTTTCGGGCCCGTAGATTTCCACGACACGGCCCTTCGGCAGACCGCCGATGCCGAGCGCAATGTCGAGCCCGAGAGAGCCGGTGGATGTCGCTTCGATCTCGGCCACCGGATTGTCGGCGCCGAGCTTCATGATGGAGCCCTTGCCGAACTGACGTTCGATCTGGGCGAGCGCACTGTCGAGCGCCTTCTGCTTGTCTGCGGATTTACGATCGGTCATGTCGAGAAGGTTTGCCATTGCCATGTTGTTCGGCTCCTTATTCCATACCGCTAGCTCCGCGGCAATGATGCTCATGTTCGCCTCTTGTTCTCAACCCGTTCTGAGATCAAAACGCGAACATTTCAAGTAAAATCTTGTCGTCCCCAGTTTTTCCGTAAAGGATTAAGAAAGGGTTTAAAGTGACGAAGTAAGTGGAGTTTCAAACGGATGCTGGTGTTCTGGAAGCAGAGAATCGTTCTTCTGGCTGTGCCCAAGACGGGCACCACGGCGCTGGAACAGGCGCTTCTGCCTCACGCCAGCGCGGCGATTCTCGATCCGCCGGGGCAGAAACATGTCTCGGCGCAGGGATACAGGAACCGCCTGTCGAACTTTTTCGAACAGCGCGGCAAGCGCCCGATGGACCTGGTGGCGGTGATGCGAGAGCCAGTGGACTGGCTTGGAAGCTGGTACAGGTATCGGTCTCGCCCGCAACTGGACGGCAAACCGAACTCCACCGCCGGGCTCAGCTTCGACGCATTCGTCGAGGCCTGGTTGCGCGACGACAAACCCGCCTATGCCGAGGTCGGGTCGCAGGCCAATTTTCTCACCGACGATCAGGGCAAACTGGCCGTGGATCGGCTCTACCGATATGATCGCATCCCGAGTCTGGTGCGGTTCATGGAAGACCGGCTGGACACGTCGCTCGACATTTCGCGCGCCAACGTGTCCCCAAAGGGGCCTGTTGAGCTCTCGGACGCAATGCGGAACCGCCTGATGCGCGAAGCCGCGGCGGAGTTTGCCTTGTGGGACAGTCTTGCCGGGCAGGACTAGTGTAGCTGCCGCTGCACCGTCGAGGTCAGGTCCGACAAGGTGAAGGGTTTGGCCAGAAAGACCGAATTGGGGACCTTCGCCTCGGTTTGTTCCACCGCATCCTCGGCATAGCCTGACACGAAGACGACCTTGACGTCGGGCCGGTCCTTCAGCGCCTCGCGCACCCAGGTCGGGCCGTCCATGCCCGGCATGATCACATCGGTGACGAAGACATCCACATCGAGGCTGCTATCCGCGAGCGTCTCCAAAGCTTCCTCTGCGTTTTCGGCTTCAATCACGGTGAATCCCCGCATCCGTAGCGCCCGCGAGGCGAAGGCCCGGACGGAGGCCTCGTCCTCGACCAGCAGTACCACTGCATCACGCGGCAGATCCGCGAGCCGGGCGGAGAGCTCTCGGGTCTCTTCGCCATCTGGGGCGACAGGCTCGCTTCGCACATGTACGGGGAAATAGATCACGAAATCAGAGCCTTCTCCCACCGTGCTGTCGACAAACACGTAGCCACCAGACTGCTTGACGATGCCATAGACCATCGAAAGCCCCAGCCCGGTCCCCTCTCCCGCGCGCTTGGTGGTGAAAAAGGGCTCAAAAATGCGGGCGATCTGATCAGGCGGAATGCCAGTGCCCTCATCGCGTACATGGATGGTCACATATTGGCCGAGTGCCACCTCTGCCCGGTCGCGGCGCAGCGCGTCTTGCAGGTTGGTGACGCGTGTTTCGACGCGGATCGTTCCGCCATCCGGCATGGCATCGCGCGCATTCACGACGAGGTTCATGATGACCTGATCCAGCTGCCGGCGATCCGCGCGGATCGGCAGGAGATTCGGGTCGTGGGTCAGGTCCAGCTTGACCTTCTCCCCCACCAGCCTGTTCAGCAAATGGGTCAGATCGGGCATGGTTTCGCGCAGGTCCAGCACCTCTGGCCGCATCGTCTGCTTGCGCGAGAAGGCCAGCAACTGGCCAACAAGGCTGGCGGCGCGGTTGGCATTCTGGTTGATCTGGGCAAGATCCGCGTAGTCGGGGTCTCCCTGGTCGTGGCGCAGCATGAGCAGATCGCAATGACCGGTGATCGCGGTCAGCAAGTTATTGAAATCATGGGCAACGCCACCCGCCAACTCGCCCACGGCCTGCATCTTCTGGCTTTGCACGAATTGCTGTTCCATGGATTTGAGCGCCGTCGCATCGTGCAGAACACCCAAGAGCGTCGCCTCGCCTTCTCCGGCAATGCGGCCAAGGGTGATCTGCACGAAGCAGTCATCTTCCCGCATCTTCGCCCGCACCATTTCGGGCCGCGAGGGAATGCGTTCCTCCAGCATGTCGGTCAGCCAGTCGTGGATGGGCCGCCCGAGCCCCTCGACCACATCGGCGAGGGTCGTCGTGCCGTCGGGGTGACAGGCCATCAGCGATTGCGCACGGGGGTTGGCGGCCAGAATGCGCCCGTCCCCGGCAATATGGACCAGCGCCACAGGAAGCGCGCCGAAGGCCCGCGCAGCAACGCTGTCTTCCAGCGGCAGCAGATCCACCGGCAGCACATAGATCTCGCGCCGTCCATCCCCGGCCTGCAGGTCGATCACCAGAACCTCGATCCAATCCTCCGCCCCACGCAGGCGTACCCGTTGACCGGTCTTGACCGGAAGGCATTCGAAGACCTCCGAGAGTGCCTTTTTCCGGTCGCCGAGCGTCTCGCGCATCGCTTCGTTCATCGACAGGATCGTGTCGCTGCGACTAACCACCATCATCGGCAGGCTGGTGCCGCCGGGATGGCGATGCGTCTGGTCCACGATCTCTTCCAGACGCCAGAGCGTTCCGGTGCCCACGCGAAACGCGGTCACCTGCACCGCGCCGCGCCGCGTCACCACGGTTTCGCGGCACGACCGGTCGCGCATCAGGGCGGTTTCCTGCCGAAACGCCACAGCCGAGGCATTGGGCACCAGCCCGGCAAGGGCGCGCGACATGGGCTGTCCGTCGCGCGGGCCGAACCGGTCGCAGGCGGCGGGGTTCTGAAACAGGATGGCGCCGTGAGAATCGGTACAGAACACCGGAACGGGGTCTTCTGCGGCCACCGAGATGGCATTGCGCGTGGCCGTTTCATCGGCGCGCGCGCGGCGGAATTGCCCGAGGGTGAGCAAGAATGCCGTCGCCGTGATCGACGCCGCAGCAGCAAGCCCTGCAACGCGCGCCAGGACAGACTCCGCAAGATAGGCCACCGGCAAACAGGCCAGGGCCAGCAGGATCAATGCCCAGGAGGCCCCGCCCCTTGGCAACAGGTTTCGCCTGCGAGACACGACCGACTGTTCCGCCACCCTGATCCTCCAGCTTCCATTCCAGGACCATCAGGACAGAGATGTGTTAATTTCGGATTAAAATCTGCGCGGTTTCAGCCGTTGCCGCTGCGGCGCATCACGGCCAGAAAAAACCCGTCGGAGGCCTCGGGGGGCAGGAACCGGGCAGAGGTCAGCAAATCCCATTCCGGCGCCGACACCACGGAATCCACCACCGCCCCATTCTCGGCATCCAGCAGCGAACAGGTCATGTAGACCAGACGCCCGCCGGGCTGCACAAGTGTCTGTGCCTGCTCGACAATATGGCGCTGGATCTGCCCAAGCTCCGACAGGCGCCCAGGGGTCAGCCGCCACTTGGCCTCCGGGTCCCGCCGCCATGTACCGGACCCCGAACAGGGCACGTCGCACAGTACCAGATCATAAGGCGCATGCACGGATGGCTTCATTGCCTCGGCAAGCGTCACCCCGGCACGGCTTGCACGTGCGGGAATATCCGACATGCGAGCGGCGATGGCATCGTGCACGAACACCGTCGCATCTGACACCGCCGCGATGGCCAGCGCCTTGCCACCGCCCCCGGCGCAATAGTCCAGAATCTTGCCCCTTTGCGGCCAGTCCACCGCCGCGCAAGCCAGCTGAACCGAGAGGTCCTGGATCTCGACCAACCCGTCCAGATAGGCTGAGGATTGCCGTAAGCGACGATCGCCTTCCGTGACTTTTAAAGCCATTTCAGCCTGACAGGTTTCCGTTTTGACTCCGTCTTCTAGAAGGAGTTCCTGAGCTTGGTTAACCGAAGCCTTCCGGGCATTGACCCGCAGGTAAAGCGGCGCGCGTGTCTGCATGGCGCCCACAATATCCGAAGCCCCTGCGCCAAGGCTTTCCCGCAGGGGCTGATGCAACCAGTCAGGAACATCGCGCCAGATATCGGGGGACGCATCCGGGGCCTGCCGTTCAGCGTCACTCAGCGGGACCGGGGCATGCCCCTCGCCGGTGAAAACGGTTGCGGGGTCCACGCCCTGCACCCGCAACAGCCCCAGCATGAGCCCGCGCCCATCCGCGCCGCCGAGCGCCTCGCACGCGCCCTTGCGGCGCAAGACATCATAGACATGGTCGCGAACGGCCGCCCGATCCTTGGACCCGGCATAGCGCGCCCCGCGCGCCCATCCGGTCAGGGCCTTTTCCGCGGGCACTCCGTCCAGCCAGCGATCCAGCACCTCTATCGCGGCGGCAACCCGCGCGGCGGGGGTCACGAAACCACCTTAAGATCAGCACGCAAGATCATCATCCAAAACGATAATTTGGGCTTTCGCGTGTGATCTGAACGTCATGCACATGGCTTTCCTTCAGCCCAGCGCCAGTGATCCGCACGAAGTTGCAGCCCCCCCGCATCTCGTCCACCGTGGCAGATCCGGTATAGCCCATGGCCGCGCGCAGGCCGCCCACCAACTGATGCACGACAGCGCTGGCGGATCCCTTGTAAGGCACCTGCCCCTCGATCCCCTCGGGCACCAGCTTGTCGCTGGCCGCGTCCTTCTGGAAATAGCGATCAGCAGAGCCCCGCGCCATGGCACCGAGCGAGCCCATGCCGCGATAGGATTTGAACGAGCGGCCCTGGTAGAGAATGACCTCACCGGGGCTTTCATCGGTGCCCGCGATCATGCTGCCGACCATGGCGCAATTGGCGCCCGCCGCGATGGCCTTGGCGAAATCGCCGGAATATTTGATTCCACCATCGGCAATGATCGGGGTTCCGGTCTCGGCCGCGGCCTGGGCACAATCCATGATCGCGGTCAGTTGCGGCACGCCGACGCCCGCCACGATCCGCGTGGTACAGATCGAACCCGGACCAATCCCGACCTTCACCGCATCCGCGCCCGCGTCGATCAGGGCCCGCGTGGCCTCGCCTGTTGCCACGTTGCCTGCGATGACCTGCACGGTGTTCGACAGCCGCTTGGCGCGTCTCACCGCCTCGATCACGCCCTCGGAATGGCCATGCGCGGTATCGACCACGACGATGTCGACACCGGAATCCACCAGTGCCTCGGTCCGCTCAAAGCCGGAATCGCCTACCGATGTCGCCGCCGCGACCCTGAGGCGCCCAAGCTCGTCCTTGCAGGCCGTGGGGTTCAGAACCGCCTGTTCGGTGTCCTTCAGCGTCAAAAGCCCGGTCAGCTTGCCCTGCCCGTCATGGACCAGCAGCTTCTCGATCCGCCGCGCCCGCATCAGGCTCTTGGCCTCTTCCAGATCGGCCGGCTCCGCCAGCATGGCAAGATCGTTCGAGGTCATCATCACATGCACCGGCGTATCGTCCGACGACGCAAATCGCATGTCGCGGTTGGTCAGGATGCCCACCACGCGGCCCTCTGCATCGACCACCGGGAAGCCCGTGAAATTATAACGTTCGATCAATGCCTTGGCATCGGCCAGCGTCTGATCCACCCGCAGCGTTACCGGGTTGTAGACGATCCCACTTTCAAAGCGCTTGACCCGCCGCACTTCGCGGGCCTGTTCCTCGACATTCAGGTTCTTGTGGATCACCCCCATGCCGCCCGCCTGTGCCATGGCAATCGCCATGCGGCTCTCGGTCACCGTGTCCATGGCAGAGGACAGAAGCGGGATGTTCATCTTGATGGTTTGCGTCACCCATGTGCGCGTATCGGCAGTGCTCGGCAGGACCGAGGATGCGCCGGGCACAAGCAGGACGTCGTCGAAGGTAAGCGCCTCGCGAATCTCCATAAGGGCCTCCAAGGCTGGGAGTTACGGTTGGCACGTCCCTATCTCATGGGTTTGACAAAAGGGAAAGCCCCAATTCCGGTGGCTGGGACGGATTGGCGCGGGGCCTAGCCCCGAAAGCCGGTGGCCACCACGAATTTCTCGGACGAGTCCGACCGGCTCGCCCCCGGTTTCACATTGGCAACCTTGGTGAATTTCTGCTTCAGCATCTGCTGCAAATCGCCTTCCGCGCCTCCGGCCAGCACCTTGGCCACGAAGGTGCCACCCTCTTCCAGAACGTCGAAGGCGAAATAGGCCGCCGCTTCGCAGAGAGCGATGATCCTCAGATGGTCGGTCTGCTTGTGCCCCGAGGCTGACGCCGCCATATCGCTCATCACCACATCGGCCTTGCCGCCAAGCCAGGTCTTCACCTTCTCGTCCGCATCATCCTCCATGAAATCGAGCTGGTGGATCTCGCAGCCCGCGATCGGCTCCACCTCCTGCAGGTCTATGCCCAGAATGGTGCCCACCTTCTTGCCGGATTTCTCGCCAAGCGCATTGACGCGCTGCACCGCCACCTGGCACCAGCCGCCCGGCGCACAGCCCAGGTCCACCACGCGCGCGCCGGGCACGAGGAAGCGAAACTTGTCATCGAGTTCCAGGATCTTGAAGGCCGCGCGACCACGATAGCCCTCGCGCTTGGCGCGCTGCACATATGGGTCGTTCAGCTGACGCTCCAGCCACAGCGTCGAGGACAGCTTCCGCCCCCGCGCCGTCTTGACCTTGACCCTCAGATCGCGTTGCCCGCGCCCGCTTATGTTCTTTGCCATTGTCGTCGCCTTTCCAACGCCTCCCCATACAGGGCCGTCACGCCCGAAGAAAGCCCTCGCCCCTTTCATCTTGGCAAAAATACCTCGGGGGTTTGGGGGTGGAACCCCCAAGCGGGCCGACGATCCCTCCCGCAAGGGAGGGTGAGGAGGCTCGCCCCCGGGTCGACGCCGTCAGGCGGCGAAACCGCCCAGGTCTCAGAACGGCCCGTCCTCCAGCACGCCATCGGACGACATCTGCGCATAGAGCAGCCCTTCACGCAGTCCCCGGTCCGCCACACTCAGCCGGTCGGTGGGCCAGGCGCGCAGAAGCGCCTGAAGTATGGCCGACCCCGACATGATCAGCGAATGCCGGTCGCGCCCGATCCGCGGGTCGCGGCGGCGGCCGGTCGGGCCGAGCGACAGGTAGTCCTGGATGACCGAGTCGATCTGGTCCGAGGTCATGCGCAACCCGTCCACCTTGTTGCGGTCATAGCGCCTGAGGCCCAGATGCGAGGCCGCAACCGTGGTCACCGTGCCGCTGGTCCCGATGATCTGGAATCCCTCGCGCGCCTGATCGGCGGCATCCACGTAGGGCGAGAACTCCGCCAGCTGTTCTTCGAAATACCAGCTCATCAGCGCGAACCGCGCGCCATCGTCGGTCACGTCGCGGTAGAGATCCTTCAGCGTTGCCACCCCAAGCGGGATCGAGATCCAGTCCACGACCTTCGCTTTGGGAAAGATCGTCTCGGTGTGGTCGAAGCCCTGATGCAGCCGCATGATGGCGCGGGGCCGTTCGACACGTGGCACCCGGCTGAGGTCGATCCAGACCAGTTCGGTAGACCCGCCGCCGATATCGACAACCAGCAACTGTTCCGTCCGGGTAGACACCAGCGGCGCACAGGCCACCACCGCCAGCCGCGCCTCTTCCTCTGGCTGGATGATCTCCAGATCCAGCCCCGTTTCACGCTGCACGACCGAAATGAATTCGCCCGCATTGGTCGCCCTGCGGCAGGCCTCGGTCGCCACCAGGCGCATCCGCTTCACATCGTGGCGCTGAAGCTTCTTCTTGCAGATTTTCAGCGCCGCGACCGTGCGGGCCATGGATTGCCGCGACAGGCGTCCGGACGCCTCCAGCCCCAGCCCCAGCTGGACGGATTTGGAAAAACTGTCGACCACATGCAGCTGGTTGCCCTTGGGCTGCGCGATCAGCATCCGGCAGGAATTGGTTCCCAGATCGAGTGCCGCATAGAGATCGGCAGGATCGGGGCGCAGCGGCTGTGGTGAGGCGACGGGGGGCGGTGGAACCGGGGCAATGCGCGCAGGCGCAGACTCCTGCCCGGCAATGGCATCGTGTTGTTTCGGCTTGCCCCGGCGGGGGCGGCGGCGGCCCATGACCCCTCTCCTTCGCATCGCTTCCCCTCACGCTACCGCGTCGACTGCAATCGCACAATGGGTCTGCGCTGCTCTGCGCACTGGCTCATCATCTTCATGAGAATTTAGGGTCTCTCCCGCTCTGGCCGATCAGGCTCATGCCGCCTATTGATCGGACAGCGCGTCGCAGGGGCGCGATACGAGGTCGAAAACAAGACGGGCGAATGACCGACCAAGCCCTAGATTGCTGCAAAACACCGCGCAGCCCTATCAGGAAGGAATCACGCCTCATGCCAGCTGTCACCATCGTCTACTGGCGCGACATGCCCGCCCAGGTCATTGTCGGAAAAGGTCGTCGGGGTGCCAAGGCACCGTTGCCGGAACGGTTCGAACAGGCCATCGACCGGGCCGCAATGAAGGTGGGCGCCAAGGATGATGACGCCTACATGTCCGGCTTTCGCAAGGCAGAGCCCTTCGAGGTCGAAGGAGACCCGCAGGAGGTCGCAAATGCTCAAGCCGCAGCCATCGATGCCGAATACGACGCCGACAAGCTCAAGCAGCTGATCGCCAATGACGGCTATGCCGCAGCCCCTGCCGAATGACCAACGCCCCACCATCCTCGTTCTTGGAGAAACTGATGGCCCTGCTCAAATTCCGCTCCTCCGCCGCTCCGGCGGCCCCCGCAGGCAATCCCGCCGCGCTTGAGGCCTTCCTGCAGGGCTACTCCATCGAGGTGATGCCGCGCACCGCCGAAAAGGTGGAAAACTTCCGCGACCTGCTGCCGACAGGCACCCGCGTCTATATCGCCCATATCGAGGGCACGCCGATCGAGGACATGGTGGCCACCGCCAAGCGGCTCAAGGCCGAAGGCTATGACGCGATGCCCCATTTCCCGGCCCGCATCATCAAGGATGCCGCGACGCTGGAAAACTGGATCGCCATGTATCAGGGCGAGGCGGACGTGAAACAGGCGCTGCTGCTCGCTGGTGGTGTGGAAAAGCCCCATGGCGACTTCCACAGCTCGATGCAGCTGATGGAAACCGGGCTCTTCGACAAGGCGGGCTTTCAGCGGCTGCACGTTGCCGGTCACCCCGAGGGCAACCGCGACATCGACCCCAAGGGCGGCGACGCAGTGGTGATGGAGGCGCTGCGCTGGAAACAGGCCTTCTCGGATCGCACCGATGCGCAGATGGCGCTGGCCACGCAATTCGCGTTTGAAGCCGGTCCCGTCATCGAATGGGCGAACCGCCTGTCCGCTGAAGGCATCAAGCTGCCGATCCATATCGGCATCGCCGGCCCCGCGAAACTGCAGACCCTGATCAAGTTCGCCATCGCCTGCGGCGTCGGCCCGTCGTTGAAGGTGCTGCAGAAGCGTGCCAAGGACGTCACCAAGCTGCTGATGCCCTTCGAGCCGCATGAGATCCTGAACGAACTGGCCGCCCACAAGGCCGCCAACCCCGACTTCAATATCGAGAAGGTCCACTTCTTCCCGCTCGGAGGCATCAAGACCAATGCCCAGTGGGCCATCGCCAATGGCGGTGCTTCCGGCACCCCCGCAAACCAGAACTGAGAAAGAGCCAATGACCCGTACCGTCCTCGAATCCAAATCCAAGACCGTCGTCATCGGCTTTGACGAACCGTTCTGCGTGATCGGCGAACGCATCAACCCCACCGGCCGCAAGAAACTGGCCGCGGAACTGGAAGCGGGCGATTTCTCGACCGTGGAAAAGGACGCGCTGGAGCAGGTCGCCTGCGGGGCCATGGTGCTCGACGTGAACGCAGGCGTTGTCTACAACTCCAACCCCAACCCCAACGAGACCGAGCCGCCGCTGATGCGCCGGATGATCGAACTGGTGCAAGGGCTGGTGGACGTGCCTCTCTGCATCGACAGCTCGGTGCCCGGCGCGCTGGAGGCGGGCCTTGCCGCGGCCGAGGGCCGTCCGCTGCTGAACTCCGTCACCGGCGAGGAAGACCGGCTGGAACTGGTTCTGCCGCTGGTCAAGAAATACAACGTGCCGGTTGTTGCGATCTCGAACGACGATACAGGCATTTCGGAAGACCCCGAAGTACGCTTCGCCGTGGCCAAGAAGATCGTTGAACGCGCCGCCGACTTCGGCATTCCGGCCCATGACATCGTGGTCGACCCGCTGGTGATGCCCGTGGGCGCCATGGCCACCGCCGGCCAGCAGGTCTTTGCCCTGGTGCGCAAGCTGCGCGAGGAATTGGGTGTGAACACCACCTGCGGCGCGTCGAATATCAGCTTCGGCCTGCCCAACCGCCATGGCATCAACGCAGCCTTCCTGCCGATGGCCATCGGCGCGGGCATGACCTCGGCGATCATGAACCCGGTGCGCCCGGTCGAGATGGAGGCGATCAACGCCGCCAACTTCCTGATGAACCACGACCCCAATGGCGGCAAGTGGATCAATTTCGCGAAGGTCCTGGACGCCACCAAGGAAGGCACCCCCTTCCCCGAGGCCGCGGCAGCCGCGATGGCAGCCGGTGGAGGCCGCGGTGGCCGCCGTGGCGGACGTCGCCGCGCTTAATCGCCTGTTAACCTGAATCGGGCGAAGGTGGCTGCATGAGCTATCTTCGCCCCCTTCATCGCAACGACATCTGGCTTCACCAGATCTTTTCCGCCAAAGCCGCGACACAAGGTGGCGTGATACGCCGGAACAAGCTGGATGTGGACAGGAAGGTCGGCCGATCCAGGCTTGAACTTGAAGTGCGGCGGCGTGGTTTCCACCTTGTTGAAGCAGGCGAGCAATTTCTGATCATCTGTGACCGTGGTGACATTCGGATCGTCTGCTGAGAAAAATCTTCCAGAAGATTTTTCCAATAGCCCCGAAGAATTTTCTGGAAAATTCTTCGTTGGATGCTGAAGATTTTTCCAGAAAAATCTTCTTTCCCGGCACAAAACACCCTACCTACGGGGCCCGAGCACTTCATCAGGCCGCAGAATGACTTCACCTCCAGAGATCGGTGCCGCACCGCCAAGCTGGCGCGAGTCGCTCCCGCGCCTTGCGGTCAAACTGGTCGTACTGATCGGCATTGTGGTCTTGTCGCACTATGTCATCGACTATGCGCTGACCTGGGCCGAGGGCCTGCCGGCGCGATCCGAAGCACGTGCCGAGCGCCTGATTCTTCTTGCGATATTCATCACCTATGCCCTGTTGATCGCCCTGCCCTTTGTGCCTGGCATCGAAATAGCCATTGCGCTTCTGGTCCTGCGCGGCCCTGAATTCGCTCTGCCCATTTATCTCGCCACATTGGGCGGCCTGTCGCTGGCCTTTCTCGCCGGACGGCTTGTGCCGATCCGCTCGCTCAGGCGGCTCTTTCTCGATCTGCATCTGCTCAGGGCGGCTACCCTTGTGGACAGGCTGGCCCCCCTCGGCCCCGCGCAGCGGGTGCGAGAGTTGCAACGCTCACTGCCCCGCAAACATGCGCGCTTTGCCCTGCGCTACCGCTATGTTGGCCTTGCCATGCTGATCAACATGCCGGGGTCCGGGCTCATTGGCGGGGGCGGAGGAATATGCCTCATGGCCGGAATGAGTGGCGTCTTCACGCCCCGCATCACCCTTCCCACGATATCCTTGGCCATCCTGCCATTTCCCCTGTTCATGTGGTTCGCGGGAAACAGCGGGTTGATGCCTTGGCTGCCTGCCTGAGACGAATTCCCCCATCATGCCGCAAGCCGGCAGGAAATTGACGTTTCGCTCCTTTCTCTTGTCCGCCAACGCGTTAAAACAACCGCAAAGGAAAGGCGCGCGCATGTCTGATACTCCTCTCGTGATCTTCACCCCCTCTGGCAAACGGGGCCGGTTCCCCGTTGGCACCCCCATTCTGACCGCAGCCCGCAAACTGGGTGTGGACCTTGATTCCGTCTGTGGTGGGCGGGGGATCTGCTCCAAATGCCAGGTCTCACCGTCCTATGGCGATTTTCCCAAGCACGGGGTCACCGTCAGCGAAGGCGCCCTGTCGGAATGGAACGCGGTCGAGGCCCGCTATGACCGCGTCCGGGGTCTCAAGAAAGGGCGTCGCCTCGGCTGTCAGGCCACGGTGCAGGGCGATATCGTCATTGATGTGCCCGCCGAAAGCCAGGTTCACAGGCAGGTGGTGCGCAAGGCGGCCTCTGATCGGGCCATCGTCATGGACCCCGCCACGCGTCTGGTCTTTGTCGAGGTGGAAGAGCCTGACATGCACGAGCCCTCGGGCGATTTCGAACGGCTGTGCAAGGCGCTGAAAGACCAGTGGCAGATCGAGAATGTCCGTGCGGGCCTTCCCCTCATGCGCAAGCTGCAACCGGTGCTGCGCAAGGGCAAGTGGCAGGTCACCGTGGCGCTGCATCAGGCGCAGGGGGCGGACGGGTTTCGCATCCTCGACATCTGGCCGGGCCTGCATGAGGGCGGCATCTACGGGCTTGCCATCGACCTTGGCTCCACCACCATCGCGGCGCATTTGTGCGACCTCAGCGACGGGCGGGTGCTTGCCTCCTCCGGTCTGATGAACCCTCAAATCCGCTTCGGCGAGGACCTGATGAGCCGGGTCAGCTATGCGATGATGAACCCCGGCGGCGACGTCGAAATGACCAATGCGGTGCGCGAGGCGATCAACACGCTGGCCGGGGAAATCGCCGCCGAGGGCGGGATCGAGCCCACGCTCATCATGGAAACTGTCTTCGTCTGCAACCCGGTGATGCACCACCTGCTGCTGGGTATCGACCCGGTGGAACTGGGCCAGGCACCCTTTGCGCTGGCGACCTCCTCGTCGCTGACCCTGCCCGCCCGCGATCTGGACCTCACCGCGCTCAACACCGAGGCGCAGGTCTACGTCCTGCCCTGCATCGCAGGACACGTGGGGGCCGATGCGGCTGCCGTTGCGCTGTCGGAGGAACCCAACAAATCGGAAGATCTGATACTGGTCGTCGATGTGGGCACCAACGCCGAGATCCTTCTGGGCAACAAGCACAAGGTTCTGGCCTGTTCCTCGCCCACCGGGCCCGCCTTCGAGGGCGCGCAGATCAGTTCCGGCCAGCGGGCTGCCCCCGGCGCGATCGAACGGCTGGAGATCGACCCCGTCACCAAGGAACCGCGCTTCCGCATCATCGGCTGCGATCTGTGGTCCGACGATCCCGGTTTCGCCGAGGCGAGCGCGGCGACTGGCGTGACCGGCATCTGCGGCTCCGGCATTATCGAGGCGGTGGCCGAGATGCGCCTTGCGGGCATACTCGACGCCTCGGGCCTGATCGGTTCGGCCGAGCAGGTGGGAACGCCGCGGTGCGAGGCAGAGGGGCGGACCCATGTCTATCTGATCCACGATGGCAGCGCCGAGGGCGGGCCGCGCATCACCGTCACGCAAGGCGATATCCGCGCGATCCAGCTGGCGAAATCGGCGCTTTATGCCGGGGCCAAGCTGCTGATGGATGAAATGGGCGTAGAGACCGTCGACCGGGTCACGCTGGCAGGGGCCTTCGGGGCCCATATCAGCCCGAAACACGCGATGGTTCTGGGCATGATCCCGGATGCGCCGCTCGACAAGGTGACCAGCGCAGGCAACGCGGCGGGTCACGGGGCGCGGATTGCGCTCTGTTCACGCGAGGCGCGGGGGCGGATCGAAACCGTCGTGCGGCAGATCCACAAGATCGAAACCGCGGTGGAGCCAAAGTTCCAGGAGCATTTCGTCAACGCCTCGGCCATTCCAAACGCCGTGGAGCCCTTCCCCATCCTCAACAGCGTCGTGGATCTGCCCAAGGTGCATTTCGGCGCTGCCGGACCCGATGGCGGTGAAGGCGGTGGCCGCCGCAGGCGACGCCGGGGCTGATCCTTGTTAGCGTGGGCGGGTAGCCTGAACCGGAGCCCGCCCATGCCGCTATTCCCCAGCCTTCCCAGCCCTGCCCGCCTGTCGGACCTGCTGACCCGTCACCCGGCCCATGCGGGGCCGCTGCTTTTGCATGTGGATGGCGTCATGAAGGCAGGCGCACCCCTTTCACAAGCGGAATGCGAGCTGATCGCGGCCTATGTCTCGGGCCTCAATGCCTGCGCCTTCTGCCATGGATCGCACCAGATCTATGCGGAGGCGCTTGGCATCGAACCGGGCCTCATTAACGCGCTGCTGGACGACCCTGACACCGCGCCAGTTGACCCGAAACTGCGCCCGCTGCTGGCCTATGTGGCCAAGCTGAACACCCTGCCGAGCCGCCTGACGCCCGCCGATGTCGCGGCTGTGACAAATGCGGGCTGGTCCGAAGACGCGCTCTACCACGCGGTACAGGTCTGCGCCCTGTTCAATCTTTTTAATCGGCTGGTGGAAGGTGCCGGGGTGGATTTCGCCTATGCGCCGGAAGACCCGCTGACTGACGCGGATAAAAGCGCCGACTACAAGGGCTTTGCCGAACGGCCTGGGGTGCTGGACTAGGGTTATCCCGACTTGCGTTGCAGCGCGGGTCCGTCACACTGAACGCATGTTCAAGTCACGAGGCCCGACGTCATGAAAGCCCGCAAGATTGTCATCTGCTTTGACGGAACCGGCAACGAAGTCGGTGATTTCCAAACGAATATCATCAAGCTTTACAACGCATTGCGGTGCGACGATGACCAGATCACCCATTACGTTCCGGGTGTCGGCACCTTCGACGAACCCCGGCTTTTTGACTGGAAATGGCGGCAGAAGGCGCGGTCTGTCGCCGGGCTCGCCTTCGGTCTGGGGCTGGAGGATGACGTGCTCGACGCCTATCGCTTCCTCTGCCGGACCTATAAAAGCACCGCACAGAAGAACAGGGACTGGAGCTATGAGCAGGGCCTGAAAAAGCAGCTTGGGGTACCCGGTAAGGCAACCCGCCCCGAGGCGCAGAAGGACCA
The DNA here is from genome assembly GCF_004000255.1 of Nioella ostreopsis. Classification (GTDB taxonomy): domain Bacteria; phylum Pseudomonadota; class Alphaproteobacteria; order Rhodobacterales; family Rhodobacteraceae; genus Nioella; species Nioella ostreopsis. Next base: position 102,694 of record NZ_RCIQ01000013.1, on the reverse strand, counting down.
TATCTACATCTTCGGCTTTTCCCGTGGCGCTTATGCCGCGCGGATTCTGGCGGGGTTTATCCATAATTTCGGCCTGATCGAGCCCGACAAGCTGCATCTGGTGACCGGTGCCTTCCGCGCCTATCGCGCCGTGTCGGACCATGAGCGCGACCTGCCCCATTCCGTCACCTTCCGCCAGCTGCGCCGCTATGAAGACACGCTGAAACCCGATCAAAGCGTGCCCATTCGGGCGCTGTGCCTCTTCGACACAGTCAGCTCCATGGTCGGCTTCGAACGGCCCCTGCACTCGCTGGTGACGAATTACAGCCCCATGGAACTCAGGGTCCATGCCAATGTCCTGTCCAACCCCTCCGTCCGCATCGTGTTGCATGCGCTGGCGGTGGATGAACGCCGCTCGATGTTCCGCCCGCTGCTTTGGGAGCAGCGGGAGCCCTATTTCGGCAACCGCTTCCGCCACGACAGCATGAAGCGCCAGCAATATGTGCGCCAGCGCTGGTTTCCGGGATATCACTCCGACATCGGCGGCAGCCCAAGGGAACGGGAGTCCGGCATCGGCAAGCTGACACTTCTGTGGATGCTGGATGAACTGGAACGTCAGGAGATCGCCGCCGACCGCGAAGACCGCACAAAGGCGCCCCCCGATCCCGACCGCAGCCTGCCCCTGCCACCGCCGGGGCTGAAGCTGAACCCCAAGCGGCGCAAGGTCCATTTTGAAGGGGCAAATCCCAAGGCCAGCGCGCTCGACGGCACCCCGTATGCGCGCCCCGATGCCATGGCCGAGATCCATGACAGCATGTCCGTCTGGTGGTATCCGCTTGAAATCCTGCCCAAATCCATCAAGCGCCGCCGCTGGCCGGGGCGTCTGCCGGTGTTCTGGAAATGGTATCTGCCACTGGAAGAACCGCGCTTCATCCCCGAAGACCACGAGATCGACGGCAGCGTCACCGAGCGCATGGCGCGTTGGCCCTTCTACCGGCCGCAAAATCTGCGGGGGAAATGGCCCGACGGGCCTTGACTGTCCCCCGGCCCCGGATTACCTCCAGCCTCCAGAGCGCGGGTATGGTGAAATGGTATCATGCGAGCTTCCCAAGCTTAAGGTGCGGGTTCGATTCCCGCTACCCGCTCCAAAAAAGCGCCCCACAGTCGGGGCGCTTTTTTGTTGGGATCAGCTCAGACCGTGCGCCTGTGCATAGGCCACCAGCCCGAGGGTTGAGCCATCCTTGCCCGCGCCATCCGACGCGCCCGTCAGAACCGGTTCCAGGGCCTTGGCGAGTTCCTTGCCCAGTTCCACGCCCCATTGGTCGTAGCTGTTGATGCCGAGGATCACACCCTCAACAAACACGCGGTGTTCATAGAGCGCGATGATCTGGCCCAGAACGAAGGGCGTCAGTTTCGGATAGATCAGCGTCGTCGAGGGCCGGTTGCCGGGGAAAACCCGGTGGCGCGCCTGGCGGTCGAGCTCCGCCCCCGTCAGGCCCTTGGCGGCCATGATCGCGGTCGCTTCCTCCAGTGACCTGCCCCGCATCAGCGCCTCGGATTGCGCCAGGCAGTTGGCGACCAGCAGCCGGTGGTGATGGGCCAGATCGGGCTCATGCCCCTCGGAGGCCACGATAAATTCGCACGGCACCGCGCGGGTGCCCTGATGGATCAGCTGGTAGAACGCATGCTGACCGTTGGTGCCGGGCTCCCCCCAGACCACGGGGCCGGAATTCATCTCCAGATCCGCGCCATCCATCGAGACGCGCTTGCCGTTGCTCTCCATTTCCAGCTGTTGCAGATAGGCGGGCAGACGCAATAGCCGCTGGTCATAGGGCAGCACGGCGCGGGTGGCGTGGCCCTGCACCTGGTTGTGCCAGATCCCCACGAGCGCCAGCAGCACCGGCAGGTTGTCGGCCAGATCGGCCTGCCGGAAATGGCTGTCCATCGCGTGGCCACCGGCAAGGAACTGCCCGAAATCCTCCGGCCCCACGGCCAGCATCATGCCAAGGCCGATGGGCCCCCACATGGAATAGCGCCCGCCAACCCAGTCCTCGAAGCCGAAGACCCGGTCAGGCGCAATGCCGAAATCGGCGGTCAGATCTGCCGCCGTGGAGAGCGCCACAAACTGGTCGGCCGGAGTATTCACCGCCCCCGCCATCCAGTCCCGCGCGGTTTCGGCGTTGGTCATGGTCTCGATGGTGGTGAAGGTTTTCGACGCTACAATGACCAGCGTCCGCGTGGGATCGAGCCCTTTCAGCGTGTCGTGGATATGCGCGCCATCGACGTTCGACACGTAGTGCAGACGCGGCCCGTCGTGATAGGGCGCCAGCGCCAGCGTACCCATGACCGGGCCGAGGTCCGAGCCGCCGATGCCGATATTCACAACATCCGTGTAGGCCCCGCCCTGCCCGGCAATCTCTGACGAGCGCACGGCGGTGGCAAACGCCTCCATCCGCGCGCGGGTCTCCAACACGCCGGGAATGACGTTTTGCCCATCCACCTCGACCACGCCGCCCGGTGCGCGGAGCGCGGTGTGCAGCACGGCCCGGCCTTCGGTTTCATTGATCTTCTCACCGGTGAACATCGCCTCGCGCCGGTCCTCGACCTTGGCCTGCCGGGCCAGTTCGATCAGCAGCGACAGAGCGCCCGCGTCGATCGTGGTCTTGGAGAAGTCGAAAAGCATCCCGTCCGCCGCACGGCTGTAGCTTTCAAACCGCTCAGGATCGGCGGCGAAAAGGTCTGCGATGCTGCGGCCCGACTTGGCTGCGTGATGTGCTTTCAGATCGTCCCAGATCGACATGGGCGATTCCCTTCTTGACAATATATCAATGGGTTACAAGGCGTTGTTAAGGCGCCCAATGCACGGTCGCACCGTTCAGAACAGCGCGCACCGGGGCCTCCTCCACCGACAGATGTTGCGCCTTTTCCAGCGCGGCGCGTTTTTCGTCGCCAGTGATCACGATATGAGTCGACATCGCCGCCGCCAACACCCGTGCCGAAAGCGTCACCCGCGCCTCCGGCGCGCCACCGCCGCGCATGGGAACCAGCACAGGCGCATGATCGTCCAGCGCATCGGCCAACCGGTCGGCACCGGGAAAGAGAGACGCGGTGTGCATATCCGTGCCCATTCCAAGCAGCAGGAGCGTGATCGGCAGGTGAGGCTCCAACCCCTTCGCCAGTTCCTCCACATAATCCTCGGGCGTATGGGCCGCAGCATAGAGCGGCACGAAATGTGCCCGCCGCGCCTTGGAGATCAGAAGCCGTTCCATGATCAGCCGGGTGTTGGAACGCGGGTTGTCCGAAGGCACCCACCGTTCATCGGACAGGAACACGGTCACCCGGTCCCAATCCAGTGCCTGTTCGCTCAGAACATCAAAGACCGGACCCGGCGTGCTGCCGCCCGGAACGCAGAAGCTGACAGCCTTGTCGCGGCGCAGATGGTCGGCCAGTTCGCTGGCCAGCGTATCGGCCAAGTCCAGCATCATCATGTCGCTGTCGGGGTACTCAACCAGGTTCATGCGGAAATCTCCCTCCATCTGCGGCCATCGCGGTAGAGCAGGATAAGCGCATCCTCCGGCCCTGCCGACCCGGCGTCGTAGGGCAAGGGTACATCTTCACGGCCCGACCATCCAGCAATGATCGGATCCGTCCAGGCCCAGGCGGCCTCGACCTCGTCGCCACGCATGAACAGGGTCTGATTGCCCCGGATCACATCCATGATCAGCCGTTCATAAGCGTCGGGCACATCGGCGGCTTCCGGCCCAAGCGCCTCGGCGAAGGTCATGTCCATGGGCACCTCGACCAGGCGCATGCCGCCCGGCCCCGGTTCCTTGATGGTCATGCGCAGGTCGATGCCTTCATCCGGTTGCAGGCGGATGGTCAGGATATTGCTGCGCGGATCGGCGGCCTCGGTGAAGATGTTGTGGGGCGGTTCCTTGAAATGCACCACGATCTCGGACATGCGCGCGGTCATGCGCTTGCCGGTGCGCAGATAGAAGGGCGTGCCGTTCCAGCGCCAGTTGGAGATATGGACCTTCATGGCGACGAAGCTTTCGGTCAGGCTGACGCTGTTTTCCGCGTCGTCGCGATAGCTGGCCCCGTCCTTGCCTGCCTTGTACTGGCCGCGCACGATGTCATCGGGTTTGACCGGATCAAGCGCCCGGATCACCTTGAGTTTCTCATCCCGCACCGCATTGGGTTCGAAATGCGCGGGCGGTTCCATCGCGGTCAGACACAGAAGCTGCATCAGGTGGTTCTGCACCATGTCGCGCATCGCGCCCGATTTGTCATAGTAGGATCCACGCCCGCCGACGCCTACGGTTTCGGCCACGGTGATCTGCACATGGTCCACATATTGCGCGTTCCACAGCGGCTCGAAGAGCATATTGGCAAAGCGCACCGCCATCAGGTTCTGGACGGTTTCCTTACCCAGATAATGGTCGATCCGGTAAATCTGCGCCTCGTTGAAATGGGCGGCGAGCGTGGCATTGAGCGCCTTCGCCGTGTCCAGATCGCGGCCAAAGGGCTTTTCCACCACGATCCGCGCGTCGTCGCGGGCAATACCGTTGTCTTTCAGCCGCTCGGCAATGGGGCCAAACAGGCTGGGAGCGACAGAAAAATAGAACGCCTGAACCACATCGGGACGCATCTGGTCCCGCAGGTCCGACCAGCCACCGGTGCCCATGGCGTCAATCGGCACATAGGTCAGGCACTGCAGAAAGGCCTCGATGGTTTCGGGTACCCGCTTGCGGTCCGAAACGAATTCCTCGATCGCCTCGCGCACGAAGGCGCGCCAGGCGTCACTGTCCTGCTCGGTCCGGGCGGCCCCAATGATGCGCGCGCCTGCTGGCATCTGTTCTGCCCAGAAGCGACGGTAGAGCCCCGGCAGGATCTTGCGCCGGGCCAGATCGCCCGTGCCGCCAAAGATCACCAGATCGAATTCCTCCACCGGAATGACGCGCGCAACCATGGAAACCATCCTTCAGGCTTGGGGCGGCAGCCGGGCCGCCCCGGAAAATGTTAGCGCTATCAGGCGCTGTCATGCAGGCTCTACACCGATATTTCTTTCACGTCCAGCCTTTCACGGAAAGATCACAATGGTGTTGATATACGCCCGAGTGGTTTTCTTTTTCCCCCGAACGTCTTAGCCCTTGGACCAAGACAAGGGCCGAGATCATGAAAGACACGTTACATCCGCAGAAATTCCAGGACCCGGCCACGACCGCCAATGGCGAAACGCGCGCGACGGTTGCGCTCAGCAACCCGCAGACGCTGTGGTTCAACACCGGGACGCTGTGCAATATCGAATGCGCGAATTGCTACATCCTGTCGAGCCCGACCAATGATGCGCTGGTCTATATCAGCCGGGCCGAAGTCGAGGCGTATCTCGATCAGTCGGAGGCCCGGAACTGGGGCGTGCGCGAGATCGGGTTCACGGGGGGCGAGCCCTTCATGAACCCCGAGATGATCGGCTTGGCCGAGGCGGCGTTGATGCGCGGCTACGAGGTGCTGATCCTGACGAATGCCATGTTGCCGATGATGCGGCCCCGGATGCGCGAGGGGCTGGCGCGGCTGAATGCAGCCTATCCCGGCAAGCTGACCTTGCGCGTGTCGCTCGACCACTGGTCGAAGGCGCTGCACGATGAGGAACGGGGCGCGGGCAGCTTTGACAAGACGCTGAAAGGCATGGACTGGCTGCGCGATCAGGGCATTGCCATGGCCGTCGCTGCGCGCACGGTCTGGGGGGAACGCGAGGACAGCGCGCGGGCGCAGTTCGCCGCGCTTTTTGCAGATCGCTCCTATGCGATTGAGGCAAACGACCCCGGCGCGCTGGTGCTGTTTCCCGAAATGGACGAGCGCGTCGATGTGCCCGAGATCACAACCGGATGCTGGGACATCCTCGGCAAATCGCCTGACAGCGTCATGTGTGCGTCGTCAAGGATGGTGGTCAAACGCAAGGGCGCTGCGCGGCCCGTGGTGCTGGCCTGCACGCTGCTGGCCTATGACGAGGCGTTCGAAATGGGCGAGACGTTGGAGGAGGCGGAACGAGAGGTGGCCCTGAACCACCCCCATTGCGCGAAGTTCTGTGTGTTGGGCGGCGCGAGCTGTTCTGCCTGAGGGATTTCGCCGCCTTACGGCGTCGACCCGCGGGGGGCTCTGCCCCCCGCACCCCCCGAGGTATTTTTGCCAAGATGAAAGCACAAGCGCAGAGCCGGGCCGATGCGCGGGACTGTTTCTCAGACCATCACGCAAAGCAGTTCGAACATGATCGACGCGGCCAGATAGGCGGTGTTGCCGGACTGATCGAAGGGCGGTGAGACCTCCACCAGATCGGCGCCGACGATATGGACGCCCTGCAATTCCCGCACCACCTGCAACGCCTGATAGCTGTTGGGGCCACCCACCTCTGGCGTGCCGGTGCCGGGCGCGAAGGCGGGATCGACGAAGTCGATATCGTAGCTGACATAGGTGTCGCCCGTGCCCGCGATCTCGCGCGCTTCAGCCATCACGTCCTCCACGCCGCGCGCGTGGAATTCCCCGATCGGGATCACGCGGATGCCCACGCTGTCGGCGAAATCGCGGTCCTCGCTGTCGTATGCCGTGCCGCGAATGCCGATCTGCACCACCCGCTTGGGGTCGAGCAGCCCCTCCTCCACCGCCCGGCGGAAGGGGGTGCCATGGGTGTACATGCGCCCGTCGAAATAGCTGTGGAAGAGGTCGGTGTGGCTGTCGAAATGGATCATGCCAAGGGGGCCATCCTTGGCCATGGCGCGCAGGACCGGTAATGTGGTCAGGTGGTCGCCCCCTGCGGTCAGGGGTTTGATTCCATGGGCTTTCACCTTGTCATAGAAGGCTGTGATGCGAGTCAGGCTGTCCATCAGGTCGGCGGGGTTGGGGCCGACATCGCCGAGGTCGGCGCAGTTCCTTGCCTCGAACGGGCGGATACCGGTGGCATCATTCTGGGCGCGGATCATGGTGGACATGTCGCGCAGCTGACGGGGGCCGTGACGGGGGCCTGGGCGGTTGGTGGTGCCGGCGTCCCAGGGCACGCCAATGAGCCCGATTTCCACCTCGCCGATGCGGGCATGATCGAGCCCCACATGCGGCAGGCGCATGAAGCTGGGGATGCCGGCGAAACGCGGCAGGTCGAAGCCCGAGATGGGGGTGAAGAACGGATCGGCCATGGATGACTCCCTTGTCTGTTTGGCGCGAGGCTAGCGGGGATTTGCCCACCAGTCACGCGGCTTTAGGCGAGGCCGCACACCATGGCGTTTCTGCCAGGCCCGCGCCAGCCGGACGCCCGTGGCCCCTGCCCCGCCAAGGGCCAGCCAGCGCCAGAGCCGGTCCCGCCAGGTGCCGCGATGATTGAACGGGCAGACCCGCATGCAGATCGCACAATCGGATTTCAGTTTCGCCCAGTAGCCGAAGCAGGCCTCGCAATTTGCCGACCATTTGCGCACGCCCCGTTGCGTGGACGGGCTGCCTGCCGCCTTTTCCTCTCCGAAATCCGGCGCGCCGAAGGGCAGCGCCTTGGGCGGGCAGCTGTCGGCGCATTGGGTGCAGCCGTGGCAATAGGCGGCAAGGCCCAGGGTCTTCGGGGCATCCACGGCCAAAGGCATATCGGTGAAGATCTTGGAAAACCGGACGCGCGGGCCAAATTCCGGCGTCAGCACCATCTGGTTACGCCCGTATTCGCCAAGCCCGGCCTTCACCGCGTAGGGGATGACCAGCGCCGTGTCGTTCATGCTGGCCACCGCCTGAAAGCCAAGATTGCGGATATAGGCGGAGAGCTGCATCGCGATGGCGGCCTCGTGGGAGTATTCAAGCCCCGTCGCCGCGCCTGCCAGTGCGCTCGGGTAGGTCTCCACCAGGTCGAAATCCATCGCATGGGCCATGACGATGACATGGGTCAGCCCCTCGGGCAGATCATTGGCAACCGGGGTCATGTCGCGGGTGTCGGGGCGGTCGGAATAATGCCAGCGCAGGTCCATATGGGTGATGCCCACCAGATCCGCACCAAAGAGCTTTGCGACGCGTTTGATCCCTTCGGCCTCGTCCTGCGGGGTGCCAAGATCGGCCCTGTCGGCCGCAACGGGCGTGTCGCTGCGCAGCGGGGCTTGAAAGCCTTCGCGTTCTCCCTCGGCGGCATGACGATCCGACACCATGTCGGAGACGCGCCAGGCCGCGTTCCTCAGCGCGAAATCGCGGGTCTGGAATCCTTCGCCCCGTCGCGGGGCGGCCTCCATCCGGTAGGAGGCAAAGAAGCCGTCACTATGTTTGTTGCGCACGCTGTCGTCCCAGAAGGCGCGGGTGAACATGTCGTTCATCTGGGAAAACCGGGTATAATCCGGCGTCACCTCAAACCCCGCGGCGCGGTCGCTCTCCAACAGGTGGTCGGGCGTGTCGTCTCGATTCTTGGGCCAATTCATGGGCGCAGCTTACGCGTCCAGTTCGGCATCCCAATAGAGAAAATCGAGCCAGCTGTCGTGCAAATGACCCGGAGGAAACTTGCGGCCCATATTGCGCAGCTCCTCCGCCCCCGGCTGACGGGGCGGTTTGCGCAAGGAAAGACCCGAACGGCGCAGGCTTTTGGACCCCTTGCGCAGATTGCAGGGCGAACAGGCGGCAACGACGTTTTCCCAGGAGGTGATGCCGCCACTGGCGCGCGGCACCACGTGGTCAAAGGTCAGATCGCCCTTGCTGCCACAATACTGGCAGGAGAACTCGTCGCGCAGAAACAGGTTGAACCGGGTGAAGGCCACGCGCTTTTGCGGTTTCACATAGTCGCGCAGGACCACGACTGAGGGGATGCGGATCCTGGTCGTGGGGGAATGGACGAAGGCATCATATTCGGCGACGATATCGACCCGGTCGAGAAACACCGCCTTGATCGCGTCCTGCCAGGGCCAGAGAGACAGGGGATAGTAGGAGAGCGGCCTGTAGTCCGCATTCAGGACCAAGGCGGGATGCTGGTTGAGCCTTCCCGGCTCTCTTACGAATTCCGTTCTGAAACTGCCGTCGCCATCCATGAGTGACTCCGCCCTCGCCCTGTCTGCCCGTTTTCGGCATCAGAACGGGAGCACCCGCTCCAGCCATGTAACCACTATATCTGCCAAAATCCGACTGGCAAGCGCCACATTTTGGGTTGCGCGCTTTTGTGATAAGTCAGTTGGATGACGGGGGTATGACAGATATCCACGGGCGTGACGGTTTCGCCGCCTGCCGGCGTCGACCCATGGGCGGCCCTCCTCAACCCCCGGCTTGCGCCGGAGGCCTCGTCGGTCCGCGTTGCCACGGACATATTGCAGGGTCAGTGTCCTGATTCCAGTGTCGGCGTCTGTGGCGCGGGCGGATGCCTCCGGCGGGAGTATTGAGGCCAAAAAGAAGGATTAAAGACTTTCCGCTTCGTCCTCTATCCCAAGCACCTGGCGGATGAAGGCCAGGGCCACGGATAGCCCGTCGGGGGCGATGCCATGGGCGGTGCCGCGCATGACATGGGCGTAAACGTCGATGCCCGCGGCCTGCAGGGCTTCTGCGGCCTGGGGCAGGCTTTGCGGCGGCACAACGTCATCCTGATCGCCATGGATCAGCAGAACCGGCGGGCGGGAAACGATCTCGTCGGCCAGCAGCTCCGGTTCCAGCAGGCGGCCCGAGAAGCCCACGACGCCCGCGAAGGGCTCGGCACGGCGGGGGGCGACATGCAGGCTCATCATCGTGCCTTGCGAGAAGCCTACCAGAACCGTGCGATGCGCGGGCACGCCCTGGGTTTGCATGATGTGATCGAGGAAGGCGTTCAGGTCATCGACGGCGCGGGCCATGCCCTCTGACGCGGCCTCTTCCGACGATCCGTCGATCCACGGGATCGGGAACCACTGAAAGCCCATCGGGTTCATAGCAGAGCGTTCGGGCGCGTCGGGGGCCGCGAACACGGTGTTGGGCAGATGCGGGGCCAGCGGGTCGGCCAGGCCCAGAAGGTCGTTCCCGTCAGCGCCATAGCCATGCAGGAAGATCACCAGGCTGTCGGCCTGACCGGAGGCCGCAGGCCGTGTTGCGAAGTCTAATGTGCGAGTCATCTGATCCCTTCCCTGTCCTTGGCGACATGGTAGTAGGCCCAAAGCGCGCGAGCGGCAACCGCGCGCCAGGGGGACCAGGCCTCGGCCATGTCGCGCAGCGGTTTTTCTTTCGGCCGCTCCGGCAGATCGAAGAGGATTCGGGCCGCTTCCTGCAAGGCCAGATCGGCGGGCGCGAAGACATCGGCGCGACCGAGCGAGAACATCGCGTAGACCTCGGCCGTCCAGCGACCGATTCCGGGGACCTGCGTCAGGATTGCAATGACCTGGTCATCGGGCGCGGTCCGCAGGCCCGCAAAGTCGATGCCAGCCCCGGACAGCGCGCGGGCATAGCGGATCTTCTGGCGGGAAAGCCCTGCTGCGCGCAGATCGTCGTCGCAGGCCGATGCGATGCGGCCCGGCTCGGTCAAGCCCGCATCCTGCATCCGACCCCAGATCGCGCGGGCCGAGGCGACCGAGACCTGTTGGCTGATGATGGCCGATAGCAGCTCTTCGAACCCGTCCTTGCGGCGGCGCAGCGGCAAGGGGCCGGTGAGCTCCAGCACATGGGCGAAGCGCGGTTCTGCTACTGCCAGCCACGCGGCACCTTCGGCCACGCAATCAGGGGTTTCGATGATCCGTCCAACCATGACCGCACCCTTTCAGGTCGGAAAAGCTTTGCCAAGCGGCCAAAGCCGCGCCACGCTGAGGGCAGTCAACAGCGGGGACCGGATATGGCCGAAGAACACGACGCCAGCATGATGAACAACCTCTACTGGTGGGGCATCCCCACCTTTTTCCGCGCGCCAAACGAAGGCCCGGAGGGGGCGGATATCGCCCTTGTCGGCGTGCCCCATTCCACCGGCAACGGCACGACCGAACGCGACCAGCATCTGGGGCCGCGTGCGGTGCGCAACATGTCAGCGGTGCAGCGGCGGGTGCATGGCGAAGTTGGCGTCGATCCCTGGCAGCGGCGCATCGTGGATGTGGGCGACGTGCCCTTCCCCCGCGCCAATGACAACGAACACTGCATCCAGCAGATCACGGATTTCTATACGAAAATCGACGCAAGCGGTGCACGGCCCGTATCCATTGGCGGCGATCATTCGATCACCGGCGGCATTGTGCAGGCGCTTGGGCGAGGCAAGCTCGCAGGGGGAGAGCCGATCAGCTTTCTGCATCTCGACGCCCATACGGATGTGTTCACCAAGGTCGATCATTTCCTGGGGGCCGAGAAATCGGCGGCCCATTGGGGGGCCTATCTGGCCGATCAGGGCAAGGTCGATCCGACCCGGTCGATGCAGATCGGGCTGCGCGGCCATCCGCGCACGCTGGACTGGCTGCAACCCTCCTATGACTACGGCTACAACGTGGTGACGATGGCGGATTACCGTCGCAGGGGCGCGGCGGATGTGATCGAGCAGGCGAAAGAGGTGCTGGCGGGGCGGCCCGTCTACATCACCTTCGATCTCGATTGCCTCGACCCGAGCGTGGCGCCCGCCGTGTCCAATATCGAACCCGGTGTGAAGGGCTTCGATATCGACGAGGCAATTGCGCTGCTTCATGCGGCGCGGGGGCTGAATATCGTCGGTGGCGACGTGGTCTGCCTGATGCCCACCAAGGACAGCCCCAACAATATCACCGCGATGGTGGCGGGCGCGGTCATGTTCGAGATGATCTCGATGATCGCGGAAAACGTGCCGGTCTGACTGACCCGCTTTTTCAGATGAGTTAACAGGGCAAGTATTTTGCCCTGACCCTCTTCCCTTCGTCGAAAAACGGGTCTAGCGATTTCAACATGGTTGACGCAGTTCATTCCCCCCCCGACGACCGACGCGCCTGGCGCAATGTGATCGTCCTCGTGGCCGCGCAGGCGATTCTGGGCAGTCAGATGCCGATGATGTTCGTCGTGGGCGGGCTGGCCGGGCAGATGCTGGCCCCGAATCCGTGCCTTGCGACGCTGCCGATCTCTCTCATTGTGTTCGGCTCGATGACCACTGCGCCGTGGATGTCGAACACCATGCAGCGTTTCGGCCGAAAGCTTGGGTTCTCCATCGGCACGCTAGGCGGCGCGGCTGGGGCGACGGTGTCGGCCTATGGGCTTTACGTGGACAATTTCCTGATCTTCCTGGTCGGGTCCTACCTGGCCGGCATCTACATGTCGGCACAGGGGTTCTACCGTTTCGCAGCCTCGGACACGGCGTCGGAAAGCTTCCGCCCCAAGGCGATTTCCTATGTCATGGCGGGCGGGCTGGCCTCGGCGATCATCGGGCCGCAGCTGGTGAAACTGACCAATGACGCGACGGTGATTCCCTTTCTTGGAATCTACCTGACCATCATTGCGCTGAATCTGGGCGGCATGTTGCTGTTTTTCTTCCTCGACATCCCGAAACCACCGATGCGGGCCGAGGGCGACCCGGCCGGGCGGACGCGGGGCGAGCTGTTGCGCGACCCCAAGATCGTCGTGGCGATCATCTGCGCCATGGTCTCTTACGCGCTGATGAACCTTGTGATGACCTCGACACCGCTGGCCGTCGTGGGCTGCGGGTATGAACAGGATACGGCGGCCGATATCGTGTCGGCGCATGTGCTGGCGATGTTCATCCCCTCCTTCTTCACCGGCCACCTGATCGCGCGCTTCGGCACCACCAATATCGTGGCGCTTGGCCTCTTCATCCTGGCCGGTGCGGGCAGTGTGGCGCTGATGGGGGTGGAGCTGGAAAACTTCTATATCGCGCTCATCCTGCTGGGTCTTGGCTGGAATTTCGGCTTCATCGGCGCGACCGCGATGCTGCAAAGCGCCCATGCACCAGAGGAACGGGGCCGGGTGCAGGGGATGAATGACGCCATTGTCTTTGGCTGCGTGACCATCGCCTCGCTGGCCTCGGGCGGCTTGATGAACTGCGCGGGCGGGTCTGTCACGGCTGGCTGGACCTCCGTAAATCTTGCGATGATCCCCTTCCTGGCGCTGGCGGGCGGCGCGCTGATCTGGCTGGCGCTGCGCCCGAAAGAGGCCTGATCCCGCAAAGAAACCGCCCGACCCTGAACAGGGCGGGCGGCAAGGTGGCGGAGGAATTCAGGGAGAGGTTTCGGAAACGGCCCCCGCGCCTATCGTTTCCAAAATAGCATCAATCGAGCGAGGCGGGAACAAAACCGTAAACCTCGTTGTAGTGTTTCAGCAAGCGCTGCAACCCGATCTTCAACACGATCTTGCCCGACCTTGCCGACCATCCGAGCCGCTTTTCCGCAGATTCCAGCCCTTCGAGGAAACAGCAGACCCGCATGACCACATCGGCCAAGCCCGGCCCCATGTCATCAACGGCCCGAGCCACCCGGTCACGCGCGGCGCTTGGGCCCTCGCCGATCCCGCCATCGGAAAAGCCCGCCCCCCGGTCGCCGCCGGTCAGGAACCTGTCCCAGTTCTGCGCCACGCGCGGCCCCATCTGAGCGCGCTCAAAATCCTCACGCAGCTTTTCACCCGCCTGTACAAGATCCATGGTCAGGAAGGGTTTGCCGTCGGCCCCCTTGCGTCGTGCCAGCATGGCCAGCGGGGATTCCGCCAGGTTTATCCGCATCTTGCGGATCGTCCCGTCCTCCTGTTTTACCGGCTTTTCGCCCCAGGTCTGATGTTGCGCGAGGAAGGGCGTGGCGGCCTCGGCCATTTCCATCGGCGCGCGGCGGCGCTTGCGGTCTTCCTCGATCAGCCGTTTCAACGCCGACTTGCCCGCCTCGGTGATCGTGTAGATGCTGACCCGGCCCTGTTTGGCGGTCTGGATCCAATCCTTCAGCGCGAAGGCATGGGCCACCTTGCGGTCCAGAACGGCGGTGCGGGTCTGGCTGCCATCGCTGCCCTTACGCAGGACAATCGCCTTGTCCATGTCCTGCGCCAGCACCAGGGTGGCCTCTTTTTCACACAGCCTGCGCAGGATGCGGCGGGCTTCCCGGTTGACGGTGGTGTCGTCGGAAACCAGGGGTGGCCTCAGGGGTGCTGTCATAGGGAGATGCTCCTCGAACTGGTTAATTGTTTCTGAACTGGAAACACAGCAAGCCTGAAGCGCGGTCAGCGCCTCATCGACCAGCGGGTCTTCGCGCCGCGCCTCGACGGCACGCACGCGGCGGCCGATGGTGGACGGGTGGCACCCTTTCCTGCGCGCGATGTCCCGCAAGGATGTGCCGCAACCCACGTGATCGAGGTAATTGCGCGCGTTTTCCGGCAACCAGCCGGGATAAACGGCCTGTCCTGAACTGTTCGTCACATCACCTGTCATTGCGGGCCTCCGGGCGCGTCTGCTGTGGATAAGCCCCGCAAGCCTTTGGGAGTATTGATTACTGTTTGGTTAAAATCCCCGCAATTTGGCCCTAATTGTTTCCATTTCGTAAACAAACACAGAACACCGAACGGGGGTCGCGAAGGCAACGCAACACCCTGCCCGGTCGGGCCATGCTGAGGGCGACTCACCCGACCAAGGCAGGAGCCCAGACATGACCGACATGCCCCAAGACCTTTCCACCCTGACCCGCCCGCGCCTTCTGGTTCAGGCGGCCAGCATCGGCGCCAGATCGCTGTTGCGCAGCGGTCGCGCACTGCCCCGCGCTGGCTTGGCGCGGCTGTTGTCGGAGGAATCGGAGATGGACCGCAAACGCAAGGACGGCGAGGCTGATTACTCGCCCCGCCGCCATGTGGATCTGCTGATCGCCGTGATGCTGGTGGCCCAGACCGCGCAGGCGATCTAGGCCCGCAGGCTCAGTAGGATGCGTCCGGCATCTCTTCCTTGCGCTTGGCCACAAAGGCGCGCAGTGCCTCGTCGATGGCCGGGTCCAGCGCCGGTTGCTGGTAGTCGGCCAGCAGCTTGCGCACCCGCGCATTGGCCAGCGCCATCGTGTCCCGGCTGCCTTCATCGGCCCAGGTTTCGAACGGTTTGTAATCCAGCAGGTCCGACCGCCAGAAACTGGACTTGAAATTGGCCTGGGTATGGGCGCAACCGAGGTAGTGTCCGCCGGGGCCCACCTCGCGGATCGCATCCATGGCCTGGGCGTTTTCGTCGATGCTGACGCCGCGGGCGAAATGATGCAGCGCGCCAAGCTGATCGGCATCCATCACGAATTTCTCGAAGCTGGACACAAGGCCCCCTTCCAGCCACCCGCAGGAATGCAGCATGAAGTTCACACCCGCCAGCAGACCCATGTTCAGCGAATTCGCCGTCTCATAGCCCGCCTGCGCATCGGGCAGTTTCGAGCCGTTGAAGGACCCGGCGGAGCGGTAGGGCAGCCCCAGACGCCGCGCCAACTGGCCCGCACCCATGGTGATATGCGACGCCTCGGGCGTGCCGAAGGTGGGCGCGCCGGAGTTCATGTCGATCGAGGTCACGAAAGCCCCGAAGATGACCGGCGCACCGGGGCGGATCAACTGACTGTAGGCCACGCCTGCCAGCACCTCGGCCAGAACCTGCGTCAGCGTCCCAGCAATCGACACCGGCGCCATGGCCCCGCCGACGATGAAGGGAGAGATGATCGCGGCCTGATTGTGGGCGGCGTAATGTTCCAGCGCGCCCATCATGATCGAATCGAAGGTCAGCGGTGAGTTGATGTTGATCAGCGAGGTCATCACCGTGTTGTCCTGCACGAACTGATCGCCGAACAGGATCTTGGACATCTCGATGGAATCGACCGCCCGCGATGGCTCTGTCACCGACCCCATATAGGGTTTGTCCGACAGCGACATATGGGCGTAGAGCATGTCCAGATGGCGCTTGTTCACCGGAATATCCGTGGGTTCGCAGACGGTGCCCCCCGAATGGTGCAGCCATTTGGACATGTAGCCCAGTTTCACGAAGTCCTGGAAATCCTGCATCGTGGCATAGCGGCGGCCACCGTTCATGTCCTGCACGAAGGGCGGGCCGTAAACCGGGGCAAGCACAAGATTGCGGCCGCCAATCTCGACATTGCGCTCAGGGTTGCGGGCGTGCTGCGTGAAGTGCGAGGGCGCGGTAGAGCACAGCTTTCGCGCAAGCCCCTTGGGCAGGCGCACCCGTTCGCCATCCACATCGGCCCCCGCCTCGCGCCAACGGTCCAATGCGGCGGGATTGTCGACAAAATTGACGCCGATCTCTTCCAGCACCGTTTCGGCATTGGCCTCGATGATCTCCAGCGCCTCTTCGGTCAGCACCTCGAAATTCGGAATGTTCCGTTCGATATACCGGGCGGTCTCGATGCTGACGGCACTGCGTTCGGCGCGGCGGGCGGCCCCGCCACCACCACGTCCCCGGCGTCGGGCGGTTGCTGCATCACTCATCGCTTGGTTCCTCTCACAGGGGGGGATGTTTCAGCTGTGATACAAAGCGGCGGGGGGCAACCGCGTGTGATTTGCGGCGAATGCGGGGAAAAAGCGACATCACCTGCATGCGACCGGGTCGAAAAGCCGGTTGGCGCGCCCCTTCCGGGCTGTATGCGCAAGGGCAAGAGCCCCCAAGCTTGCCCTTGCCCGCGCGGCGCCTGGCTTGTAGCCCTTGGACCGAGGAGACCGCCCATGCCCCACGATCACAGCTGTCACGACCCGGCCTGCGGCTGCGGCCACGACCACGGCGCCAATCCGGTCGGCCCCCGCCCGCCCGTGGCCGAAGCCCCGCGCCCTTGGCGGCCCGCAGCACATGTGCGCACGCTGGCTGTCGGGATTTTCCAACGTGACGGGCAAATCCTTTGCGGACCTGTCCATAGTGACGACGGCACCATCAAGGGATGGCGCCCGCTTGGTGGAGCCATCGAATTCGGCGAACGGGCCGCGGAGGCGCTGGCGCGGGAAATCCGGGAGGAATCGGAGCAGGAGATCACCGATATCCGGCCCCTCGGCGTTCTTGAAAACCTCTTCGAACATGAAGGCATGGCGGGCCATGAAATCGTCTTCGTCCTTGCTGCCCGCTTTACCAATGACACGCTCTACGAGGCCGACCAACTGGCGTTCCGCGAGGGCGACGGCCCCGAGATGACCGCGAAATGGGTCTCTCTGGAAAAGGCCCGCGCGGGCCGGATGCAGCTCTTCCCCGACGGGCTGGCCGATCTTCTGGGCGAATAGCCCGATCCGGCGTCAATCCCGCTTGCACAAAACCCCTCCCGCGCCTATTGGCTGGCGCATGACCAGCACCTCTCATGACCGCCTTCTCATCATCGACTTCGGCAGCCAGGTGACGCAGCTGATTGCGCGCCGCCTGCGAGAGCTGAATGTCTATTGCGAAATCCACCCCTACCAGAACGTGACCGATGCGTTCCTGGCCGACTTCGCGCCCAAGGCCATCATCTTTTCCGGCGGCCCCGACAGCGTGATGCGCTCTGGCAGCCCGCGCCCGCCGCAATCGGCCTATACGCTTGGCGTGCCGATCCTGGGCATCTGCTATGGCCAGCAGGTGATGATGCATGATCTGGGCGGCCGGGTAGAGGCGGGCGAGCACGCCACCGCCGAATTCGGCCGCGCCTATGTCACGCCCTCTGACGCGCATGTCGATCTGCTGGCAGGCTGGTTCCTGGACGGGTCCGGCAAGGAACAGGTCTGGATGAGCCATGGCGACCATGTGGCCGAGATTGCCCCGGGCTTCGAGGTCTACGGCACCTCGCCCGGCGCGCCCTTCGCCATCACCGCCGACACCAGCCGCCATTTCTATGCGGTGCAGTTCCATCCCGAAGTGCACCACACCCCCAATGGCGCGACGCTCTACGAGAACTTTGTCAAACTCGCCGGATTCATCGGCGACTGGACCATGGGCGCCTATCGCGAAGAGATGATCGCGAAGATCCGCGAACAGGTGGGCGACAGGAAGGTGATCTGTGCGCTCTCCGGCGGCGTCGACAGTTCCGTGACCGGCATCCTGCTGCACGAGGCCATCGGCGACCAGCTGACCTGCGTCTTCGTCGATCATGGCCTCTTGCGTCTCAACGAGGCCGAACAGGTCGTCGCGATGTTCCGCGACAACTACAACTTGAACCTCATTCACGCGGATGAAAGCGATCTGTTTCTGGGCGAGTTGGAGGGCGTTTCCGACCCCGAGACCAAGCGCAAGATCATCGGCAGGCTCTTCATCGACGTGTTCCAGAAATATGCCGATACGATCGAGGGGGCGGAGTTCCTGGCGCAAGGCACGCTCTACCCTGATGTCATTGAATCGGTAAGCTTTTCCGGTGGCCCGTCGGTGACCATCAAGAGCCACCACAATGTCGGCGGCCTGCCCGAGAAGATGGGCCTGAAACTGGTCGAACCGCTACGCGAGCTCTTCAAGGACGAGGTCCGCGCTTTGGGCCACGAACTGGGCCTGCCCGCCAGCTTCATCGGGCGTCACCCCTTCCCCGGTCCCGGCCTCGCCATCCGCTGCCCCGGCGAGATCACCCGCGACAAGCTGGAGATTCTGCGCAAGGCCGATGCGGTCTATATCGACCAGATCCGCAAGCACGGTCTCTATGACGAGATCTGGCAGGCCTTTGCCGCGATTCTGCCGATGCGGACCGTTGGCGTGATGGGCGACGGGCGCACCTATGACTATGCGCTGGCGCTACGCGCCGTGACCTCTGTCGACGGCATGACGGCGGATTACTACCCGTTCAGCCATGACTTCCTGTCGGAAACCTCAACCCGGATCATCAACGAGGTCAAGGGCGTGAACCGGGTCTTCTACGACTGCACCTCGAAACCGCCGGGTACCATCGAGCTGGAATAACGCTCCGTTAAGGTTAACGCGCGGCGCCCTCTTTCATCTTGGTCAAAATACCTCGGGGGTCCGGGGGCAGAGCCCCCGGCGGGTCGACGCCGAAGGCGGCGAAACCCAAGACGCTCAGCCCTCTACCTGATCCAGATAGGCCCCGTAGCCCTCGGCCTCCATTTCCCCTTTGGGAACAAAGCGCAACGAGGCGGAGTTGATGCAATAGCGCAAGCCCCCCATCTCGCGCGGGCCATCGGGGAAGACATGGCCAAGGTGGCTGTCGCCATGGGCAGACCGCACCTCGGTGCGGATCATGCCATGCGTCGTGTCGCGCAGTTCCACCACATGGGCATGTTCCACCGGCTTGGCGAAAGACGGCCAGCCGCAGCCGGAATTGAACTTCTGCGATGATGCGAATAGCGGCTCGCCCGACACCACGTCCACGTAGAGGCCCGGCTCGAAATGCTGGTCATACTCTCCCGAAAACGGCCGCTCCGTGCCGTTTTCCTGTGTGACGCGGTATTGTTCCGGGGTCAGGCGGGAAAGGGCGTCGTCGGTCTTGGCGTAGCTCATGGGGCGGTCCCTCCGTTTCAGTCGTCCAGCGCAGGATATGGGGCTGGCAGAGCCATTTGCCCAGACCCGCCATGATCACGAGACCGAGGGGCATTTGCAACAATTCCTCTGGCCCATCGGGATCGCCGGGGCTACCAACCTCTCGGCAACACAGGAGATCGCGGATGACTGTCACCCTCAAAGGCCAAATCGACGTACCGGCGGACCGGCTGGAGCAGATCCGCGCCGGGCTGGTCGAGCATATCCGCCTGACCCGCAACGAACCCGGCTGCCTCAGCTTCGACGTGACCGAAGATCCCGCCATCCCCGGCCGTTTCAATGTCGCCGAGGCATTCACCGATTCCGATGCCTTCCGCGCCCATCAAACCCGCACGCAAGCCTCTGACTGGGCCCGGATCAGCGCCGGTATTCCGCGCGACTACAGCGTCACCGGCCTGACTGACTGAGCCCCGCCTCTTGCCAAGCGCGCGGGGCTGGTGTCTGGTCGCCGCATCGCCCGAAATGGGCCAGTTTCTGACAGGATTGCCCCGTTGACCGCCAATCGCATAGAGATCGAACCCGCGCAGGCGGGGCTGGCCGCGCTCTGGATGATCGGGGCCATCGTGTCTTTCTCGGCCATGGCGGTGGCAGGGCGGGCGCTGTCCAGCGACCTCGATACGTTCGAGATGATGACCTACCGCTCGGTCATCGGGGTGGTGATCGTCGTGTCGATGGCCACGCTGCGGGGCAATCTCGGCGACATCACAACCCGCGATCTCCCCCGTCACGCCATCCGCAATATCGCCCATTTCGCCGGCCAGAACCTGTGGTTTGCATCCCTGACGCTGATCCCCCTTGCGCAGGTCTTTGCGCTTGAATTCACCAGCCCGCTCTGGGTGATCCTGCTGGCCCCGTTCCTGCTTGGGGAACGGTTCACGCTGAAAAAACTCGGTGTCGTTCTATGTGGCTTCATCGGCATCCTGATCGTGGCGCAGCCGGGCACCACGCCGCTGTCGCTCGGCACGTTCACCGCCGCCAGCGCCGCTGTCTGTTTTGCCCTGACCGGCATCTTCACCAAGCAGTTGACCCGCCGGCACAGCGTCACCTGCATCCTGTTCTACCTGACCACGATGCAACTGCTGTTCGGGCTGGTCTGCGCCGGTTTCGACGGCGATATCGCGCTGCCCACAGCCGAAGGCATGCCCTGGATCATCGTCATCGGTCTGGGCGGGCTGACAGCGCATTTCTGCATCACCACGGCGATGACGCTGGCGCCTGCAACGGTCGTGCTGCCGATTGATTTCGCCCGCCTGCCGGTCATCGCCATCATCGGCATGGTGCTGTATGACGAACCGCTGACATGGCCGGTTTTTCTGGGGGCGGCGCTGATCTTCGGGGCCAATTACGTCAACGTCGCGACTGAGTCCCGACGGACCTGACCTCAGGTCAGCTGTAGCAAATCCGTCACAAACGCGCACGCAATTCCGTCCACAGCCCCCCGTATCGGCCCCTTACGTCAGGGAAGAATTGACCCTGAACTCCAGTTTTGGCGAAGTATCCGCAGTACAAGGGATGACCGTAATCGGTCTTGGAGGGACAACATGAAAAAGATCACTCTCGCAGGAGCGGCCTTGCTGGCAAGCACCGCAGCCGCGTCCGCAGGTGGCATCGAGCGTACCGGTTTCACCACCGGGATCCTGTTTGAAGAAGGCACCTATGTCGAACTGAGCTACGGTTCGGTTTCGCCGACGGTGACTGGCAACGTGACCGGCGTTCCGGCGGTTGCCTCGGGCGACATCAGCCCGACCTACAACTCGGTCACACTCGGCTATCACCAGGACATCACCGATGCGCTGTCCTTCTCGCTTGTGATTGACGAGCCCGTGGGCGCGGATGTGGCCTACCCCACCGGCACCGGCTATCCCTTCGCGGGCTCCTACGCGGAACTGTCCTCGCGCCAGATCACCGCGGCCCTGCGCTACGAACTGAACGAAAACTTCTCGGTCTATGGTGGTCTTCGCGGCGTGCAGGTTGAGGGCGATGTCTATGTCTCGACGCCGCTCTTCGCCTATGCGCTGAGTGCCGATACCGATCTCGAATTCGGCTACATGGTCGGCGCGGCTTATGAGCGCCCCGATATCGCCATGCGCGTTGCGCTGACCTATTTCAGCGAAGTCGACCTGAGCCTGTCTGGCGTGGAATCCCCCGCGCCGGCAGGCACACCGGAAGCAGCCATTCTGGCTGTGGCGCCCGCGACGTCATTCAACAACACCCTGCCCCAGTCGATCCTGCTGGAAGCGCAGTCCGGCATTGCCGCCAACACGCTGCTCTTCGGCTCGATCCGCTGGACCAACTGGGACGGCTACGCGATCATGCCCAATGCCTACCCGGCCGGTAGCCTCGTGGATTATGACGAGGACGTGTGGACCTATACCCTCGGCATCGCGCGTCGCCTGAACGAAAACTGGGCGGTGTCCGCCACGCTCGGCTATGAAGCCGAACAGGACGGCTTCTCCGGCAACCTCGGCCCGACCGATGGCTTCACCTCGATCGGTCTCGGCGCGGAATACACCCAGGGCAACATGTCGATCGCCGCTGGTGTCCGCTATGTCATGATCGGCGACGCCAACACCATTCTGGCCCCCGGTCCCGTCACCTCGGACTTCTACGACAACGACGTCGTGGCCTTCGGCCTGCGGGTCGGCTTCAACTTCTGAGCCGTTTCCGACACGTCACAGGATCAACCCCGGGCCATCTGCGTCCGGGGTTTTTCTTTGCGCAGGTTTCGGGTCGTGTGGCCTGATGGAGCGGTCTAGACAAACCTCATGACAACCGACCGTATCCCCGCCCGGGCCTGGGCCGATCTCATGTTTCTCGCCCTCATCTGGGGCGCGTCCTTCCTGTCGATCCGCGTGGCGCTGGACGAGATCGGGGTGTTCACCCTTGTCGCGCATCGGGTGGTCTGGGCCTGCGTGATCCTGTGGGGATACGTGGCCCTGAGGCGCATGGCCGTGCCAACCGATCTGAGGGTCTGGGGGGCGTTTCTGGTCATGGGCATCCTCAACAACGTCATCCCCTTTTCGCTGATGGCCTGGGGGCAGTTGCATATCGAGACCGGGCTGACCTCGATCTTCAACGCCGCCACAGCCGTCTTCGCCGTGCCCGTCGCCGCCGCCTGTTTCGCCGATGAACGGATGACGCCGCGCCGGGTGGTGGGGGTTCTGGTGGCCTTCGCCGGGGTCGCCGTCGCCATCGGCCTCGACGCGCTGCACAGCTTCGACATCCGGTCGCTGGCGCAATTGGCCGTTCTGGCGGGCACACTCTCTTATGCTTTCGCTTCGGCATGGGCGCGGGCGTGGCTCTCGCACCTCAAGCCACAGGTCGCCGCCGCCGGCATGCTGACCGGATCGAGCCTGATCATGCTGCCCTTGGCGCTGTGGTTGGAAGGCACCCCTGCCCTGCCCACGCACCCGCAAACCTTTGCCGCCATTGGCTATTTCGCGGTGATCGGCACGGCGCTGGCCTATCTGCTCTACTACCGGATCGTGCAGGCGGCGGGCAGCGCCAATGCGATGCTGGTGACGCTGATGATCCCGCCCGTGGCCATCGGCCTTGGCGCTGTGGTGCTTGGCGAACGGCTGGCCCCCACGGCCTTTGCAGGGTTTGCGCTGCTGGCCATCGGGCTTCTGATCCTCGACGGGCGGCTGTGGCGGGCCCTAAAGCGCTGAAATTCCGCATGGACGCACCGGGCCTTGCGCGGTATCGAATGCGGACCTCTGCGACCCATGGGAAAGCGACGCGCCATGAGCCTGATCTACAAGACCGCCCGCGACTGGAACGCGGCCCCCGACAAGCGGGTGCTGTTCTTTGGCATGTCCGGGCTTGGCAAGACGCATCTGGCCAATCTGCTGCGCGCCGAGGGGCACTGGTTTCACTATTCCGTCGATTACCGCATCGGCACCGCCTATATGGGCGAACATATCTCGGACAACCTGAAGCAACAGGCGATGCAGGTGCCGTTTCTGGCGGAGCTGCTGAAGTCGGACTCGATCTATATCGGGTCCAACATCACCTTCGACAATCTCGCACCGCTGTCCACCTATCTGGGCAAGCCGGGCAATCCCGATCTGGGGGGCCTCAGCTTCACCGAATACATGCGCCGGCAGGATCTGCACCGCCGGGCCGAGGTCAACGCGCTGCTCGACACGCCGCATTTCATCCGTCGCGCCCATGACCTCTATGGCTACTCGAATTTCGTCTGCGACACTGGCGGCTCGATCTGCGAGGTGGTGGAGCCGAACGATCCTCGCGACGAGGTGCTGAAGACGCTCAGCACCCATACGCTGATGGTCTGGATCGAGGGCAGTGAGGATCACACCGACGAACTGATCCGCCGCTTCGACCGCGCCCCGAAGCCGATGTATTACCAGCCCCGGATCATGCGGCAGCTTTGGGACGATTTCAAACGCGAACGTGGAGTGAATGCCGCTGACGTGGTGCCCGACGATTTCATCCGCTTCGCCTATGCCCGCGCGATCCGCCACCGGGTGCCGCTTTACGCCGGGATGGCGCGGAATTGGGGTATCACCGTGCAGGCAAGCGACGTGGCCACTGTGCGTGATGCCACGGACGTGACCGATCTGGTCGCCGCCGCCCTTGAGAGCCGCCGCCAGACCGCCTAGATTTCCTTTCCCGACCCGAAACCCCGGAGCCAACCGATGCCCATCAAACTGCCCTCGACCCTGCCCGCCTATGACGTGCTTTCGCACGAGGGGGTCATGGTCATGGACGAAGATGCGGCGGCGCGTCAGGATATTCGGCCCTTGCGGATCGGGCTGCTCAACCTCATGCCCAAGAAGATCCAGACGGAGAACCAGTTCGCCCGCCTGATCGGCGCGACACCCCTGCAGATCGAGTTCAGCCTGATCCGCATGAGCGAGCATCAGGCCAAAAATACCGCCGCCGAACACATGGAGGAATTCTATCGTCCCTTCATGGAAGTCGAGGCCAGTGGAGAGAAGTTTGATGGCCTGATCATCACCGGCGCGCCCATTGAACATCTCGACTTCGACAAGGTCACCTATTGGCAGGAACTGGGCCGCATTTTCGACTGGACCCAGACCCATGTGCATTCCACCTTCGGCGTCTGTTGGGGCGGGATGGCGATGATCAACCATTTCCATGGGGTCAAGAAACACATCCTCGACCACAAGGCGTTCGGCTGTTTCCGCCACATGAACCTCGCCCCGGAAACCCCTCTTTTGCGTGGATTTTCTGACGATCTGGTGATGCCGGTCAGCCGCTGGACGGAAATGCGCCGGGATGAGATCGAGGCGGTGCCGGGGTTGAAAGTGCTGCTGCATTCGGACGAGGTCGGCCCCGCTCTGGTCGAAGATCAGGGCCATCGGGCGCTCTATGTGTTCAACCATTTCGAATATGACTCGAACACGCTGAAGCAGGAATATGATCGGGATGTGGCCGAAGGCACGCCGATCAACGTGCCCACGAATTACTACCCCGATGACGATCCCTCCAAGCCGCCGCAGAACCGCTGGCGCAGCCACGCGCATCTGCTCTATGGCAACTGGATTTCCGAGATCTACGAAACCACGCCCTTCGACCTGTCCCGCATCGGGCTCGACCGCACCGACCTGAGGGGCTGACCATGGCCCTTGCCGCGACCGCACTGGCCGCTGCCGGGGCTCTGGCGGGGCTGACCCATTGGCGCGCGGGCGTGCAGGAAGCGCGGGCCGAGGCCAGCCACCCGCCGCTAGGGCAATTGCTGGACGTGGATGGCGTGCAGGTGCATGCGCATGTGGCAGGCAACGGTCCCGATCTGGTCTTGATCCACGGGTCTTCCGGCAATCTGCGGGACTTCTCCTACGGGATGCATGCCCTGCTGGCGGACCGCTATCGGGTAATCAGTTTCGACCGGCCCGGCCTTGGCTATTCCGACCCGATCACGCCGCATGGGGACTCGCTGGACCAGCAGGCAACGGTGCTGGCGGCGGCGGCGCGGATGTTGGGGGCGACGCGACCCATTGTGATGGGTCAGAGCCTGGGCGGCGCGGTGGCCCTAGCCTGGGCGCTGAACCACCCCGATCAGATCGCCGCGCTTGTGCCGGTCTCTGCCGTGTCGCACCCCTGGACGACCGGGCTTGGCGCCTATTACAGCACTCTGTCCAGCTGGCCCGGTCGGCATATGCTGATCCCGGCCCTGACGGCCTTTACGCCTGACAAGGTGATCGAGGACCAGATCGCCGCCATCTTCGCCCCCGACGCGCCGCCCCCCGGATATGCCGCCCATTTCGGCCCACGCCTGACGCTGCGCCGCGCTTCGATGCGGGCCAATGCGCTGCAGCGGCGCCATCTTTTGCGATGGATCTCCGCACAGGCGCCGCGCTATGGCGAGATCGACATCCCGACGGAAATCCTGCATGCGACCGGCGATACCGCCGTCGGCTACCGCATCCACGCAGAGCCGCTGTCCCGCGCCATACCCGACGCCAACCTGACCGCGATCAACAGCGCCAGCCATATGCCCCATCACAGCCATCCCGGCGAAGTTGCTGCCGCCATCGACCGCGCCGCCACCCGCGCCGGATTGCACTAGGCCCCTGCGCGGCCCATATTGAATACGAGCAGAAACCCGAAAAGAGGCGATCCATGCCAGACCTGCCCTTCGATGGCGCCATCAGCCAGTTCTTTCAGTCCGCAGCCCCTGCCGAGGTGCGGAAAGCCATTCAGGACGCAAAGAAAGACAGCGTTCTGGATCCGTCCTTTCCGTACCGGGACAGGATGGACAAGAAAGACTACGAAAAGCAGTTGGAGGCGCTTCAGATCGAGCTGGTGAAATGCCAGGCTTGGGTCAAGGACAGCGGCAAGCGGGTGGCCGTCGTCTTCGAGGGGCGCGATGCGGCTGGCAAGGGGGGCTGCATCAAAAGAGTGCGCGAAAACCTCAACCCGCGCGTGGCATCCGTGGTGGCCCTGTCCAAACCCACCGACCGCGAAGCAACGCAATGGTATTTCCAGCGCTATATCCAGCACCTGCCCGCAGGGGGGGAAATGCGGCTCTTCGACCGCAGCTGGTACAATCGCGGCGTTGTGGAACATGTCTTCGGCTTCTGCACCCCCACGCAGCGACAGAATTTCTTCGGCCAGTTACCGGAATTCGAGGACATGATGGTGCGCGACGGCATCCATCTGGTGAAGATCTGGCTGAATGTCGGGCGGGCTGAACAACTGCGCCGCTTCCTCGACCGCGAGGGCGATCCGCTGAAACAGTGGAAGCTCAGCTGGATCGACGTCGAGGGGCTGAAGAAGTGGGACGCCTACAGCGCCGCGATCAGCGAAACGCTGGAGCGTGGCCATTCCGAGGCCGCGCCCTGGACCGTCATCCGGTCCGACGACAAGCGCCGCGCGCGGCTGGCGGTCATCCGCAAGATCCTGTCGGGGCTCGATTATGACCGCAAGGATCACGATCTGGTCGGCCAGCCCGACCCGGCCATCTGCGGCGGGCCCGAGATGTGGACGGACAACCCGGCGCATGGGTAAACGCGGCTACCATCACGGCAATCTGCGCCAGGCTCTGGTCGATGCGGCCCTTGTTCTGATCGAACAGAAGGGCCCGACGGGGTTTACCCTGTCCGAGGCCGCCAAGACCGCAGGCGTGACACCTGCTGCCGTCTACCGCCACTTCGAAGGGCGCGAGGCGCTGATTGCCGAGGGCGCGCGGCAGGGGCATGAAATCTTTGCCGATGTGATGGATTACGCGTTCGAGTCTGGCGGTCCATCGGCCCTTGCGGCTTTCGAGGCCACGGGGCGCGCCTATCTGGCCTTTGCCCGCAAGTATCCCGGCCACTACATGGCGATGTTCGAAAGCGGCATTCCGATGAATGCGACGCCGGGTCTGGCCAGCGCCGCCGCCCGGTCCCGCGCCATCCTTGAAAAGGCCGCCGACGCGCTGTCACAACATATCCCGCCGGAAAAACGCCCCCCCGCCAGCATGTTCTCCGCCCATATCTGGGCGATGAGCCACGGGGTGGTGGAGCTTTTCGCCCGTGGCAAGCCTGGGGGCAATGCCCCCTTCCCGCCCGAGGAACTGCTGGAGGCCGGGATCGGCATCTACCTTCGGGGCCTTGGGTTGATAGAACCCGATCAGTGACCGCGCGGGCTTGACGCCCCTGCCCCCGCCCATGATGGTGACGCCTGACGACCATACAGGAGCGCCACGATGAGCCTACTCGACCCGCAGGATTGGAGCTTTCCCGTCCCCATTGCCTATGGCCCCGGCCGCCTAAAAGAAATCGCGGGCATGTGCCGGGATGCGGGCATGTCGCGCCCGCTGGTAGTGACAGACCGGGGCAGCGCCGGGCTGCCGTTTCTGGCCGATCTCATGCGCCACCTGTCTGAAGGCGGCCTGCACGCCACGCTCTATGCGGAGATTTCCCCCAACCCGCGCGATGATGAGATCGCCGGAGGCAAGGCGATGTTCCGCGGGGGCGATCATGACGGGGTGATCGCCATCGGTGGCGGCAGCGGCATGGATGGCGGAAAGGCCATTGCGCTGACCGCGACGAATGACATCGACCTCTGGGCCTTCGAATTCGAACAGACCCCGCCCGACATGTCCGCCCACGCCCCCTTCCCGCCGCTGATCACCATTCCGACGACCGCCGGAACCGGGGCGGAGACGGAAAGCACGGCGATGATCACCGACACTGCCAAGGGCATGAAATGGTGCATCTGGCATGCCGAGCTGAAACCGGCGCTGGCGCTGCTCGACCCGGAAATCACTCTTGGCCTGCCCCCGCACCTGACCGCCTGGACCGGGGCTGACGCCATGGTCCATGCGATTGAGGCCTATTGCGTGCCCGGCTTCCACCCGCTTTGCGACGGTCTGGCGCTGGAAGGGCTGCGGCTGGTCGCCCGCTGGCTGCCCGTCGCGGTAGCAGAGCCGGGCAATCTGGAGGCACGGGGCGGGATGCTCGCCGGGTCCTGCCTGGCCGGGGTGGCGTTCCTGAAGGGGCTTGGGTTGGTCCATGCCATTTCGCATATGGTGGGGGCGGAATATGACACGCAGCATGGGCTGACCAATGCGGTTCTGCTGCCCGCCGTCCTGCGCTTCAACGCCCCCGATATTGCCGCGAAAGTGCCTGCCATGGCGCAGGCAATGGGGCTGGAGGACACCAGCTTTGACGCCTTCCACGCCCATATTTGCGGGCTTCTGGATCAGATCGGCATTCCCAAGACGCTGGCCGATATCGGCGTTCCCGCCGACTGCGCCCCCCGCATCGCCGCCAAGGCCATTCAGGACAGCGCCGCCGGAACCAACCCCAGGGCGTTGACGGTGGAGGAGATCGTGCCGGTGATCGTCGAGGCCGTGACCACGGGCCGATGACCACTCAGCCCTTGTCGGGCGGAGTGTAATCCGTCCCGGCAGGGCCTCGGTATTTCTCGACCAACTCGCCAGGCACTTCGCTGCCGTCATAGAGAAACGGCAGGATTCCGCGCCTGAGGGATTTTCCACGCATGGCGGCGATATCTGCGTCGGATTTCGTGACTCGCTGCGACAGGCGCAGGCCCCATTGGGCCAGAAGACCCCGCATCCGCGCGATCTGATCCTCGTAACCGGGGCCGCGCGCAAGGTCGTTCAGCTCATCGGGGTCGGTTTCCAGGTCGAACAGCATCGGGCGGAACCCGCCCTCGGCATGGATGAGCTTCCAGCGCCCGTCAAACACCATGAAGAGCCGCGCATCGGCGCTGCGGCTGACCAGCGTTTCGCCGAAGGGGCGCGCCGAGTAGTCATATTCGCTGATGACGAAGTCGCGCCAGTCCGGTGTATCCCCGCGCAGCCAGGGCAGGAGCGAGCGGCCCTCGATGATGTGCCCCGGCACCTCGCCGCCTGCGACCTCGACGAAGGTGGCGGCCAGATCGAGCGATTCCACCAGTGCATCGCAGGTGGTGCCGCGGGTGGCATTGGCCTCGGGGCGCGGGTCATAGACGATCATCGGGATCTTGACGGAGGGGTCATGGAACAGGTCCTTCTCGCCCATCCAGTGATCGCCCAGATAATCGCCATGGTCTGAGGTCAGCACGATCATCGTGTCATCCGCCTTCCCCGTGCGGTCCAGATAATCGAGGATCACGCCCAACTGGTCATCGCATTGCTTGATCAGGCCCATATAGGCGGGGATCACCTTTTGGCGGACCTCCTCTCGCTGGAAGGCCTCGGCCACCTTGCCCTTCAGGAAGGCATGGAAGACCGGATGCGCGTCGCGCCATTCGTCCTCGGACCGCGTGGGCGCAGGCACGTGATTGGCGCCGTACATGTCGTGGTAGGGCGCGGGCACGATATAGGGCCAATGGGGCTTGATATAGGAGACATGGGCGCACCAGGGGCCGGTCTGCGCCTCCATGAACTCGATGGTTTTCTGCGTCAGCCACGGGGTTTCGCTGTCTTCCTCGCGGATATTGGCGGGCAGGTCGCAATTGTCGAACATCCAGGCAGAGGCGATCTGGCCGTCCTTCACCCCGGCATTCGCATTCTGTGCCCAGGGGTTGTCCCCGTCATATCCCTTTGATTTCAGGTACTCATTATAGGGCGAGCGTTTTTCGTCATAGAACCCGTCCGGCCCTTCGGCCCACAGCCCGTCATCGCGCACCCAGGCATCGAACCCGCATTCCGCCTGCCGCGCGCCGATCAGGCTGTCAGGTTCCAGCCCGAGCCGCGCCATCCCCTCCGCATCGGCCTTCATATGGGTCTTGCCGATGAGCCAACAGTCCATCCCCACCTTGCGCAGATGGTCACACATGGTCTGTTCACCCACGCGCAGGGGATAGCCGTTCCATTGCGCCCCGTGGGAAGACGCATAGCGCCCGGTGTAAAAGCTCATCCGGCTGGCGCCGCAGATGGGCGACTGGCAATAGGCATTGGTGAAGCGCACGCCCTTCGCCGCCACCCGGTCGAAATTGGGCGTGTGCAGATGCGGGTGCCCGGCGCAGCTGAGGTAATCGAACCTGAGCTGGTCATACATGATGAACAGGATGTTCAAGTCTTGGCTCCTTCGCATCCCCGTGCCCAGATCATGCAGAAGGATAACGAGCGGCACGCCCGCCCAAAAGCCCAAATGATCACCCGTTCAAAAGACAGGCCCCGCCATGGGTCATGACGGGGCCTGATTGATGATCGCAGAGTGTGGAGGCTCAGCTTAGCTCAGCGCAGAATTCCTGAATGCGGGTGCAGGCCTTTTCAAGATTCTCGTCCGAGGTCGCGTAGGACACGCGGAAATTGGGGGAAAGGCCGAAGGCCCCGCCGAAGACGACCGCCACGCCCTTTTCCTCCAGCAGCGCGGTTGCGAAATCCTCGTCGGTTTCAATGAGTTTGCCGCCCGGCGTGGTCTTGCCCATGCAGCCCGCGATGGAGGGGTAGACGTAGAAGGCGCCCTCAGGAGTCGGGCAGGTGATGCCCTCTGCCGCGTTCAGCATCTCGACCACCATATTGCGGCGGCGTTTGAAGACCTCATTATTGGTCGCGATATAGTCTTGGGTGCCATTCAGCGCCTCGACCGCCGCCCATTGGCTGATCGAGCAGGGGTTCGAGGTGGATTGCGACTGGATCTTGCGCATCGCACCGATCAGGCTTTCCGGCCCCGCCGCATAGCCGATCCGCCATCCGGTCATCGCATAGGCCTTGGACACGCCGTTACAGGTGAGCGTCCGGTCGTAAAGGCCCGGTTCCACCTGTGCGGGCGTCACGAATTCGAACCCGTCATAGACCAGGTGTTCATACATGTCGTCGGTCATCACCCGGACATGCGGATGGCGCATCAGCACATCGGTAAGTGCCTTCAGTTCCTCGCGGTTGTAACCAGCCCCGGTGGGGTTCGAGGGCGAGTTGAAGATGAACCACTTGGTTTTTGGGGTGATCGCGGCCTCCAGCTCCTCTGCCGTCAGTTTGTAGGCGTTTTCGGCACGCGCCGAGGCAATCACCGGCTCGCCACCCGCCAGCAGCACCATGTCGGGGTAGCTGACCCAGTAAGGCGCGGGAATGACCACCTCATCGCCGGGATCGAGCGTCGCCATCAGCGCGTTGTAGAGGATCTGCTTGCCGCCGGTCCCGATGCTGACCTGCTTGGTCGTGTAGCTCAGCCCGTTATCGCGTTGCAGCTTGTCGCAGATGGCCTGTTTCAGCTCCACGATGCCATCGGGGGCCGTATATTTGGTCTTGCCTGCGTCAATCGCCGCTTTCGCCGCGTCACAGATGTTCTGAGGCGTGTTGAAATCGGGCTCCCCCGCGCCAAGGCCGATCACGTCCTTGCCCGCGGCCTTGAGTTCCGCCGCAAGGGTAGACACCGCGATGGTCGGCGAAGGTTTCACGCGGGCCAGCGTTTCGGACAAGAAGGTCATCTGAATTCTCCAGGGTTGCGAGGGGGCCGGTCAATCGGTCCGGTTTACATCGGCTCGGGTCCTGCTTAGGGTCGCGATGCTCAACGATCAAGGGGCCAAAATGCCCCGTGGAAGGAGATGGAATGACCGACACGACCCCAGGCCAAGCGGATTGGTTCAGCGAAGAGATCGCCACGTTCGGAGATCGGCTTGCCGGTGCGCGCGAGGCGGCGGGAGTAAGTCAGGAAGACATGGCGCGGCGATTGGGTGTGAAACTCAAGACCGTTGTGGCCTGGGAAAACGACTGGAGCGAACCGCGTGCCAACAAGCTACAGATGGTGGCGGGGCTGCTGAACGTGTCGATCCGCTGGCTGCTGACCGGGGAAGGCAGCGGCCCCGAAGACCCCGATCTGGTGGATGTGGAGAGTGACCTGAACCAGATCATCCTCGACCTGCGGCAGATCCGGCAGGAGCATGGCCGGCTTGGCGAGCAGATGGGCCGCCTTGAAAAGCGGCTGCGCAAGACCCTGTCCAAGGAGGAAGGCCGCACATGAGCACCGAGCCGCGCGAGATTCGCATCAAGCGCCTGCATATGCGGGCCTGGCACAGGGGCATCAAGGAAATGGACCTGATCCTTGGCGGATGGGCTGATGCGCATCTGAAATCGGCCGATGACGCGGCGCTCGATCTCTTTGAACGGGTGCTGGAAGAGGAAGACCAGGATCTATACCAATGGATCTCTGGCCAGCGACAAGCCCCTGAATACATGTCAGAATTCGCACGGGTTCTGGCAGATGGGGCGGCATCGAAACAAAGCTCCTGAAAAACTGAGCCGCGTTTAACTCATTATTTGGATTTATCGGCAAGTCTGCGGGACAAGCAGATATGCGGAGATCATGATGAGTTTGCACAGCCCCCTTGGCGAAACCTCCCGGCACGGTGTCATGCCGGGATATCTGGAATCCCTGTCGCTGGTGGAACGGCTGCACAGGCTCTTGCTCGACGTCATCAAGGATGAGTTTGAACGGGTTGGGGTGCTGGACATCAACGCCGTTCAGGCGCTGCTGCTGTTCAATATCGGCGATCACGAGGTGACGGCGGGCGAGTTGAAGTCGCGCGGCTATTACCAGGGGTCGAATGTCTCCTATAACCTCAAGAAACTGGTCGAGATGGGCTATATGCATCACCAGCGTTGTGAAATCGACCGCCGGTCGGTGCGGGTGCGGCTGACCGACCGGGGCCGCGAGGTGCGCGAAGTGGTGACCGGGCTGTTTCGCCGCCATGCGGATACGCTTCAGGAAAAAGGTGTGCTCGGGCCCGATGGCATCGACCAGGTGAACCATTCGCTAAAGCGCATGGAACGATTCTGGACCGACCAGATCCGCTATATCTACTGACCTGTGTCGGGATTTGCAGGACACTCCCGGCATCGGTTGGGGGCATATTGCGCAATTGGCATGCGCAGGGTGGGGGCCCCTGCCCCATTTCCCGCCCGACCTGCGCCTCCCGCGCCCGGATCGCGGCCCTGCCCCCCCTCTCGCACCGCGCGATGGTCATTTCGCGAGGGCACGCAGCAAGCGGGCACGGCCTGCCGGAACCGTGCGGATCTCCAACCCGGTGAACACATGCAGCGTATCGAGATCCGGGTCGATCACCGCATGATCGCTGACCCAGCCCCCCATCAGCAGGTAGGTCCGCAACAGCGGCGGCATTTCGGATTGCGCCAGCCGCGGGTCAGGGACGGCGGCGGCCAGGGTCGAGAACTCGATCACCCGGCCCGCCTTGATCCGGGGCCGCCATCGGTCTGGCGCGACATGGCGTTGCCGCAACAGCGCGAAGGCATCGGCATAGGGCGCGGCATCGGTCCCCCGGAAGGATGAACAACCGAACAGCATCTCGACCCCGTCGCGGTCCACCAAAGCGGTCATGGTGCCCCACGCCAGACGCAGGATGTCAGGATCATGCTTTAGCGGATCCATGCAGAACCGGCCCATCTCGACCATCGGGCGCGCAAATCCCGCGAGACCGGAGAGGTCATAATACTGGGCAGAGTAGCTGCGCGCGATCTCTGCACCGCTTTCCAGAAACAGAAGCCTGTAGCAGCAGACCAGCTGACCGGTCGCGCTGTCCTCGATCAGGACATGGCGACACAGCCTGTCGAACCTGTCGTGATCACGCGCATCCCGAACCTGCTGCCCGCCCCGAAAGCATCGGAATCGCAGTCTCTGGGCCGCGTGCAGGTCGCCCTCGGACTGGGCAAATCGGGCTGTGAATCGGCCCCGTGTCAGCGTCAGCGGTCGGTTCATGCGCTGAACCTCTATACTCCGGCGCCATCGGGCAGATGGCGCTTACCATTGCTCATACACTGGTACTGTGGGGGCATGACAACCCGACGACAAGCCTTAACCTGCCGAAACGATCACCGGGCGGACGTCCGAATCTGACCACCCGGTCAGTTGCCGTTCAGCGCTTCGGCGATGTTCACCCGACCGACGCTGCCGATCAGTTGCCGCAGGAAGGTGACTTCCTGAATGTTGGATTCGGTCACACGACGCGAGAACCGCACGATTTCCCCGTCCTCGAGCCCAAGCTCGCGGATGTTTTCCACCGTGCCGCGACTGTCAAAGCTGATCGCCACGATATCCCGCTCCACCACTTCGGGGGCGTTGTAGGTAAAGTGGCGGTGACGCGAGGCGACATAGAACCAGGTGCTTTCCGACACGATACCAGAGGCCGCAGGGCGACCGATGGTTTCCGCCACGCTGTCACGGGTGTCGACGCCGGGCAGGATCATCTCCAGATCTTCGGCGGGCGGGATGTAGCCGTGATTTGTGTAGGTCGCCGCACAGGCGCTGACACCAAGGGCCAGAAGACCCGCGAGAATCAGCCGTCCGCCTCGAAGCTGTCTGATCATCTGCCCTGATCCTCCTGCACGCCCAATCGCACCGGGCTCTTGCAAGGCCCGGCAAAGCTTTCTATCGGCTTAACCGACCATGGCGCACAGGGCAAGTTCCGCGTAAGCTGCCTGACGCCGCGCCGCATCGAACAGGAGCAGCCGATGACCCAATCCAAGCCTGCCGAGCCCGGATACGCGCTGTCGGAGCTGTCCACCAAGACCCCGACCCGGTTCGAGATCGTGCCCGATGCCCCGACCCGCGCGGGTCTGGCGGCAGATCTGGGCATCGAAGGGATTCGCAAACTCCGCTTCGCCGGAGAAATCCGCGCCGACGGCAAGCGTGACTGGCGGCTCGACGGCAAGCTTGGGGCAACGG
This sequence comes from Nioella ostreopsis, assembly GCF_004000255.1. Taxonomy (GTDB): domain Bacteria; phylum Pseudomonadota; class Alphaproteobacteria; order Rhodobacterales; family Rhodobacteraceae; genus Nioella; species Nioella ostreopsis. The sequence continues at coordinate 67,774 of NZ_RCIQ01000013.1, read as the reverse complement.
TGGTGCAGCCCTGCGTGGTGACGCTGGCCCCGGTCACGACCCGGATCGACGTGGAGGTGACGCGACGCTTCCTTGCCAGGATGCCCGATCTGACCCTGGATGAGGATGGCGAGGCCGAGATGCCCGAGGATGACACGATCGAGCCGCTCGGGTCCCATATCGACCCCGCGATGGTCATGGCCGAGGCTCTGGCGTTGCACCTGCCTCTCTATCCCCGCGCCGACGGGGCCGAGCTTGGTGCTGTCAGCGTTGCCGAACCGGGCGTTGTGCCGCTGACCGACGAGGCCGCGAAACCCTTTGCAGCGCTTGCGGAATTGCGCGATAAGCTGGGCAAGCCGGATGCCGATGACAGCACGGATTGACGCGGGATACCGGGGTGGTGATTAGGGCTTGCATGACGGGGGAATCCGAGTATGTTCCCGGCCTCATTCGCCGCGTAGGACTGACGCGCCGTTCGTGCGCTCCCGGTCGGTCCGGACCAGCCGGAACGACGCATGCAAGGCGGATACGAGACAGAACGATTTGAAAGACGCAAGCGGGGCAAAGCTGCCACAGCCCACCCTGCAAAAACACCGAGGTTGAGACATGGCTGTCCCCCAGAATAAAGTCACCCGTTCGCGCCGGAATATGCGTCGTGCACACGATTCGCTGACCGCTGGCAATCCGAACGAGTGCCCCTCTTGCGGCGAACTGAAGCGCCCGCATCACATTTGCCCGTCCTGCGGCACCTATGCAGATCGCGAAGTGATCGCTCAGGCGGACGAGATCGACCTGGACGACGACGCGGCATAACGCAGCGGGTTCGTCCAAGGCAGGTCCAACATGGCAGACACAGCACGAGCAAGCGACGTTTCAGCGTCTGAGATCGTGCTGTCAATCGACGCCATGGGCGGGGATCGCGGGCCGTCGGCAATTGTCGACGGCATGGCGAAATCCGCCGCCAAGAACCCCAGTCTGAGCTTCATCGTTCACGGCAACAAACCCGAGCTGGAAAGCTTGATCGCCCGCAAGTCCGGACTTGCCGGGCGTTGTGACATTCGCCATGCCGCCGATGTCGTCACCATGGAGGACAAGCCAAGCCAGGTCATGCGGTCTGGCAAGGACACCTCCATGTGGTCGGCCATCGAATCGGTGCGCAACCGCGAGGCGACCGTGGCCATCAGCTGCGGCAATACCGGCGCTCTCATGGCGATCAGCATGGTACGCCTGCGCAAGATCGAGGGCGTGAACCGCCCCGCCATCGCCTGCCTCTGGCCATCGCGCAATCCGCACGGGTTCAACATAATGCTCGATGTCGGCGCCGATATCCGTGCCGATGAGACCGAGTTGCTGCATTATGCTCTCATGGGGGCCTCCTATGCGCGCAACGGTCTTGGGCTTCGGCGCCCGCGGGTCGGGTTGTTGAATGTCGGCACCGAGGAATTCAAGGGCCGGGCAGAATTGAAGCTCGCCTCTCAGAATATCGCCGCAGCCGCGAACGCCGCGAATTTCGAATATGTGGGCTTTGTCGAGGGCGGTGACATCCCCTCTGATCGGGTCGACGTGATCGTGACCGACGGCTTCACCGGCAACGTCGCCTTGAAAACCGGTGAAGGCACGGCCGGGTTGATCCGCGACTTTCTGGGCGAAGCCTTCCGCTATTCCATCCTGTCGAAGCTGGCCGCCGTGCTGGCCTATACGTCGTTGCAGCGCCTGTCGCGGCGGATCGACCCGCGCCGGGTGAATGGCGGGGTCTTTCTTGGTCTGAACGGTACGGTGGTCAAATCCCATGGCTCCTCCGACGGAACCGGGGTGTCGGCGGCGATCAAACTGGCGGCAGAACTGTCGGCAGCCGGGTTCAGTGACCGTCTGGCCGCGCGTATCGCGGCATCCGAACGGGCCATTGCCCATGCAAACGGAGGTTCCGAAGAATGACCGGCAAAACCGGCGCCCAGACCCGCCGCGCTGTGGCCGTGGGCATAGGCCACTACCTGCCAGAACGCGTTGTTCCGAATTCCGAATTCGAAGCGATGGTCGACACCTCTGATGAATGGATTCGCGCCCGCAGCGGCATCGAACGCCGCCATTTCGCGGCCGAAGGCGAAACCACCTCTGATCTGGGCATCAAGGCCGCCCGCGCCGCGCTGGACAATGCCGGGCTGACGCCGGGCGATATCGACGCGATCATCGTCGCCACCTCGACCCCCGACCTTACCTTCCCCTCGGTCGCCACGATGATTCAGGCGGGCCTTGGGATGCGCCATGGCTTTGCCTTCGACGTGCAGGCGGTCTGCGCGGGCTTCATCTATGCGCTTTCGACCGCGAATGCCTATATTCTGTCGGGCCAGGCCAATCGCGTATTGGTCATCGGCGCCGAAACTTTCAGCCGCATCATGGACTGGGAAGACCGCACCACCTGCGTTCTGTTCGGCGATGGCGCGGGCGCGCTGATCCTCGAAGCGCGCGACGGCGATGGCAGCAATGCGGATCGTGGCATTCTGGCCGTGGACCTGCATTCCGACGGGCAGTTCCGTGATCTGCTTTACGTGGATGGCGGCGTGTCGCGCACCCAATCCAGCGGTGTATTGAAGATGGAAGGCAAAGAGGTTTTCCGTCACGCCGTTGAAAAGCTTGCAAAAACCGCGCATACTGCGCTGGATCGCGCCGGGCTTGGGGCCGATGATGTGGACTGGATCGTCCCTCATCAGGCCAATCTGCGCATCATCACCCGCACCGCCCAGAAGATGGGTGTCGGCATGGATCGCGTCATCGTCACGGTGCAGGATCACGGCAATACCTCTGCCGCCTCGATCCCGCTTGCGCTGTCGGTCGGCGTGGCGCAGGGCCACATCAAACCGGGCGATCTGCTGGTTGCCGAGGCCATTGGCGGCGGCCTGGCCTGGGGCTCTGCCGTTCTGCGCTGGTAAGGCGGCAAGCACCCGCTTAGAAGGTTAACGCCCAAGTCCTTGATATTGACTTGCTATCTGTGAAGGCGCAGGATGGGCCAACCACCTTGGGAGGACAGTCATGAGCGGCAAGACCCTGACACGCATGGACCTGAGCGAGGCCGTCTTCAGAGAGGTCGGCCTGTCACGCAATGAAAGCGCCGGCCTTGTCGAGCGGGTGCTCGAACTGATGTCGGACAGCCTTGTTGAAGGCGAACAGGTCAAGATCTCGTCTTTTGGCACCTTTTCCGTGCGGTCCAAGACCGCCCGCGTCGGTCGCAACCCCAAGACCGGCGAAGAGGCCCCGATCCCGCCCCGCCGGGTGCTGACCTTCCGGCCCTCGCATCTGATGAAGGACCGGGTTGCCGCTGGCAACAAGGGGTAAGACCGCATGGCCGACAAGTCGCCTCAGGCCTTCCGCACCATCCGCGAGGTGGCTGATTGGCTGGAGGTTGAGGCCCATGCCCTGCGGTTCTGGGAAAGCAAGTTCAGCCAGATAAAACCGGTGAAACGCGCCGGAGGGCGGCGTTATTACCGGCCGTCGGACATGCGGCTGATTGGCGGCATCAAGACGCTGCTGCACGATCAGGGCCTGACCATTCGCGGCGTCCAGAAGCTGATCCGCGAGGAAGGCGTGGCGCATGTGGCTGCGCTCTCGCCGCCGCTCGACGAGGATCTGGACGGAATTATCGAAGATCGCGTGGCCGACAGTGCCGGCGTGGACGAACAGGCGCCACAGTCTGGCGGTTTCGTCGATATCGACGCGCTGGCCGGTGACGAGGCCCCTGTTGAAAACGCCAGCGCCCCGGCTGAACCGGAAGCAGACACCACCCCGGTTGAAACTGCACCACCACCCGAACCGGAGCTTGAGGTGGACCCGCCCCCCGAACCATTAGAGATAGAGCCGGAGCCGGAGCCGGAGAATGAGACTCCCGACCTTGCCGCCATGGCAAGCGCTTGCGAAGACTTGCCCGCAGATGCCCCGCCGACCCCGCTGTCAGAGCTGCGGGCGCTTTTGCACGCCGCGGTGCCCTTCTCTCTTGATCAGCAGCAGCAACTGACCCCGATGGTCGCCCGGCTGGAAGCCTTGGCAAACCGGCTGGACGGCCGTGGACCTTCGGCCTGATCTATTTTGCAGATGAGCGATTTTCCGGCCTATTCCCGCTTGCACCCCGCAGCAAAATCGCTAGAACAGCCGAACGTCGGGCTATGGCGCAGCCTGGTAGCGCGTCCGTCTGGGGGACGGAAGGTCGCAGGTTCGAGTCCTGCTAGCCCGACCAACACCTAAAACCGCTCTTGCCCATCCGGGCGGGGCGGTTTTCCGTATCAGGAGGTCGCAATGACAGCCGATCAGTCCCAGCCCGGTGTTCTGCCGGATCACGCCATTCACGCCATGGCGGCGCGCGGCGAAATCCTGAGCGATCTGCCTTTTGCCGAAACGCAAGTCCAGCCTGCCAGTCTCGATCTGCGGCTTGGCAGCGTGGCCTACCGCGTGCGCGCCTCATTCCTGTCCGGCGACGGGCGCACCGTGGCGGACCGGCTGGCCGAGTTTACCATGCATAAGGTGGACTTAACGAAGGGCGCGGTGCTGGAAAAGGGCTGCGTCTATGTGGTGCCGCTGATGGAATCGCTGGCGCTGCCATCGGGAATCACCGCCGTGGCGAATGCCAAAAGCTCCACCGGGCGGCTTGACCTGCTGACCCGCGCCATCACCGATAACGGGGTGGAGTTCGACCGGATTGCGGAAGGGTACACAGGCCCCCTCTATGCCGAGATTTGCCCGCGCAGCTTCTCGGTTCTGGTGCGTCCCGGCATGCGGCTCAATCAGATCCGGTTCCGGTCCGGTCAGGCGGTGCTGTCGGATGCCGATCTGCGCGCGCGCCATGCCGAAGCGCCGCTGGTCAGCGGCAAGGCTGTCATTGACGACGGGCTTGGCTTCTCCGTCGATCTGCGCCCCGGCAATGGCGACCTCGTGGGCTACCGCGCCAAGCCGCATACGGGCGTGATCGACCTCGATCTGATCGGCCACTACGACCCGGCGGAGTTCTGGGAGAAGATCGAGACCGATGAGGGCCGCATCATCCTCGACCCCGGCGCGTTCTACATTCTGGTCAGCCAGGAGGCGGTGACGATCCCGCCCGATTGCGCCGCCGAAATGGCCCCCTATCTGGCCATGGTGGGCGAGTTCCGGGTCCACTATGCGGGCTTCTTCGACCCCGGTTTCGGCTACGGCCCGGCAGGTGGCGCGGGCGCTCGTGGTGTGCTGGAGGTCCGCTGCCACGAAGCGCCCTTCGTGCTGGAACACGGGCAGGTCGTCGGGCGGCTGGTCTATGAACGGATGGCGGCGTTGCCAGAGGTTTTGTACGGCTCCGATCTGGCCTCGAATTACCAGGGTCAGGGCCTGAAACTATCCAAACATTTCAAGATGTAACGCGGCGACGTTCATCTCAGGATAGCGGAATAGTAGAGCAGCCCATAGCGCGCCAGATCCTTGGAAAACCCGTTCCAGAGCGCCGAGAACGCCACCGGGTCCAGACGCTCTGCCGCCGCGATTTCAGACAGAGATTTGCGTCCGTTCACATGGCGCAGCAGGCCGACAACGGCGCCGGACACCGGGATCTCCACCTTTTCGCCGCCCAAGTTTAGAGGCAAGACGCCCTTGCGAGAAATCGCCTGTACGACCTTCGCGGCATTGCCACCCTTGAAATGCGGCACCGATTGCGGTGTCGGCTGCGCCACCCGTCCCTCTGCCTTGCCCACGGGCACGGCATAGAGAACATGGGTCTTGATCGTGCCCCGCAGTTTCTCGGCAATCTCCATCCGGGTCAGCGGGTCGATCCCCACCAGCATCCCCGGATCCGGCAGGTAGGGCTTGGGATCATAGGCATAGGCCTGCGGCGAGCCGACCGATTCCAGCCCGGCGGCGGTCAGCGCCTCGTGCAATTGACGGATCGAATAGGGCCGGTCCTGGCTGTGCAGCAGCAGGTCATAAAACCCCGCATCCCCCTGCTCATGGTCAACCAGAACGGTGTTGCGCTTGAACGGGTGGTCGTCTGGCAGGCGCGCATAGATCGCCTTGGCCGCTTTCAGCCGGTCCTTGGGGCTGCCCTGCAACAGGGCGCCGAACGCCTCTTGCAGCGGATAGACGCCAGACCGGCCATAGGGCGCATAGACCATCAGGCCGATACCGCCATCGGGCGCCAGCGCCCCGGCCAGTGCGTTGAATCCCTCCTGCGGATGCGGCAGGTGGTGAAGGACGCCGCAGCAGTCGATATAGTCGAACGGCCCATATTGCGCGGCGTTGAGCAGCGACCCGGTTTCGAATCGGATGCCTTTGAGCCCGCGCACCTTGGCCCGCTCCTCGGCCACTTTCCGGGCAGAGCGCGACAGGTCCAGATAGGTGATCTCATAGGGTTTGCCGGCCGTGGTCATCACCTGCGCCAGCTGGATCAGCGCATCACCGGTGCCGCCGCCTGCGACCAGCACCCGCAAGGGCCGCGACCAATCGCGTTTGCCCGCGAAAAGAAAATGGTCCAGCTCCACCGGATGCGAGGGCGATCCGGTGATCAGGCGTGTCTTTTCATCGCCCGGATCACGCTCCGGGTAGGGATAGGCGTTGTACTGGTCTTCGATCTGGCTCATGCGCCCTGCCCTGCGGTCTCGACGGGGTGGATGTCAAGGCCCGCGCGCTGTTCGTCACTCAGCCTGGCCCATGGCACCACCCATGTGTGGATCGAAAAGACCACCGCGCGGGTCTGTGGCAGACGCAGCAGGCTTTGCCGTTCGGAGCGTAGATAGTTCGCCCTCCCCTTGGGGGCCTGACGCCGGTCATCCTCTCGCCGTGGCTGGAAGAGCGATGGATCGTGATACAGCAACGCATTGGCGCGCCACAGCGGCCGGTCCACATGCAGCGCATCGAACAGCCTCTGAACGCGGGCGGCCATGTTGTCCGTGTATTCCTCCACCGGAACGTGAATGCGCGTCATGGGGTGGCCGATCTTCTGGGCCAGGGTCCAACTTGCGGGAAAGCACAGCACCGCGCCGGTCAGGATGTGCTCGCCCGCACCTCCGTTTTGGTCCAACAGGCACAGATCCTCCTGCACCAGCCGCGCGGCCACGATCAGGGGGTAATCGCCCTCCAGATCAACCGTCACGCCGTCGGGCCGGGTGATCCTACGTCCGTCGCGCCGATAGCTGTCATCCAAGCGCGACAGGATCAACTGCAACAGTTCCTCCGCCGCCGTCAAAGCCTCGGGCAACGCCCGGAACACGTCCTCCCGCCGTTCCTCCAGCAACCGGTCGCGCAGAGCCATCTGGGCGGCAAAGGCCTCATCCCGGACCAGCCAATCGCCCATATCGAGCGGCTGAATGCCCGGCAGCCGCCGCGTGGCGGGATGCATCCAGGGCGCGAAAGGCAGGCTGTCTTGGCAGATTTCTTCCATTTTCGACCTCTCTCATGCCGCAAAACGGCGCGCCACCCGGGGCGTTCGCCCCCACTCTATCGCAAAGACCCAGGGAGCTTTCGCCATGAATGAAGCCTATCGCCTGCCCGTCCGCAAGATCGACCCCACCAAGGGCCTATCCCTGCCCGATGGCACATTGAATGACAATGACCGGATCGAGATCGGGCCGACCATGCTGGCCTATGCGGAGTTTGAGGCGGCGGGGCTGATCCTGCCCAATCTGCCCGCAATGCGGCAGTATCGGCTGAACCGGCTGGTCGAGAAAATCAACGCGCGGGGGTATGGCGGGCTGTTGATGTTCGATCCGCTCAACATCCGTTACGCCACCGACAGCACCAATATGCAGCTGTGGAACACTCATAACCCGTTCCGCGCCTGCCTGGTCTGCGCCGATGGCTACATGGTGCTGTGGGACTACAAGAACTCGCCCTTCCTGGCCGATCACAACCCGCTGGTGCGTGAGGTTCGATCCGGCTTTGACCTGTTCTATTTCGACCGGGGCGACAAGCTCGGCCAGCAGGCGCAGGCGGTGACCGGCGAGGTGGAAGAACTGATCCGCGAGCATGCAGGCGGCAACAAGCGGCTGGCGGTCGACAAGATCATGCTGCACGGGCTGCGGGCGCTAGAGGCCCGTGGCTTCGAGGTCATGGAAGGCGAAGAGGTTACCGAAAAGGCCCGGGCGATCAAAGGACCGGATGAGATCCTGGCGATGCGCTGCGCGATGCTGGCCTGCGAGGCCTCCATGGCCGATATGGAAGCGGCGGTTGAACCCGGCATGACCGAAGACGACATCTGGGCGGAACTGCACAAGGCCAATATCCGGCGCGGCGGTGAGTGGATCGAAACCCGCCTTCTGTCCACCGGCCCGCGCACCAACCCCTGGTTCCAGGAATGCGGGCCGCGGGTCTTGCAAAACAACGAGATCCTCGCCTTCGATACCGACCTCATTGGCTGCTACGGCATCTGCTCGGACCTGTCGCGCACCTGGTGGATCGGCGATGACGACCCGCGCCCCGACATGATCCACGCCATGCGGGTGGCCTATGACCACATCATGACCAATATGGAATTGCTGAAGCCCGGCGTGCCGTTCAGCGAGCTGACAAAGAACACCCATGTGCTGGAGCCGCAATATCAGAAGCAGAAATACGGCTGTCTGATGCACGGCGTGGGTCTTTGCGATGAGTGGCCCCTGATTGCCTATCCCGATCACGCGGTCGAAGGCGCGTTTGACTACGCGCTGGAGCCGGGCATGACGCTCTGCGTCGAGGCTCTGGTCAGCCCCGAAGGCGGCGATTTCTCGATCAAGCTGGAGGATCAGGTGCTGATCACCGAAAACGGGTATGAAAACCTGACCAGCTATCCGTTCGACGAACGGCTTCTGGGCTGGCGGGACTAGGGGGCGGCAACACGCGCGACAAGGCCATAATGGTCGGACCCGAAGAGTGGGCGGCGTTCATTGCGGCCGGGCGTCGGCGCAAAGACCATGTCGATCGGAAGGGGCACACCATAGGGGTAGATCGTCGGACGGCGTTGACCGACCCTTTGCGTTCCGGTGGCTGCCGCGACCCTTCGCACGGAATACCCCCAGGGCACCATGTTGAAATCGCCACCGATGATCACCGGCCCCTCCAGCGCGTCCAGTTGCGGCAACAGCCGCGCCACCTGCCGCGCCTGACCATGCGGCCAGGGCCAGTGCAAGTGGATGGAAAGCGCCCAGACCGGGCCGTTCGGCCCCTCGACCCGCAACCCCGCCATGCCGCGCCCGTCTGAACAGATGCCGTCGCCCAGGGCGGGAAAGCGTGACAGCACGGCCATACCGCTCCAGGCCGAGAAGCGGCAGAACTGCTGGTAAGGATAGTCGTCTTCCAGCAGGGCCAGCAGCGGGAAATTGCGGTCTGACACCTCCTGCAACATCACCAGATCGGCGCCGCTGTCGCGGATATCCGCGATCAAGGCCCGGTTGGCGACATTTCCGGCCCAGAGGTTCTTTTGGTAGATCGTGATCCCCTGCCCATCCGGTCCCGCCATCATCCTTGCAGCACCCAGCACGATCAGGACCGATGCCGACACCCCGGCCCCGGACCAGACCAGCGCCCGCGGTCGTGCCAGAAGCAGCGTCAAGATCAAACACCCTGCCGCTGCCGGGATGCGCAGCAATGCCAGCGAATCGAGCGCCGGATGAAATGCCCCGCCAAATCCCGCCAGCAGCACGATCGAGCATGCGATTGCCACGACCCAGCCCGTTCCGCGAAGGATGCGACTGATCCAATGGGCGCTTTGCTTCATCGGGCCTCCGGGATGGCGCTTGGCATGGCTGGAAAGGCATCAGGTTTTGCCCAGCCCGTCCAGCCCCGCGCCAGAATGCTGGCGATACATGCGGTAAAGCGCCCGTCCAACATCAGTCGAGGTAGTGTCGGCAGGCCTCTTCCAAGTCACTGTTGGCCCGGTCAATCGCCCGATCCGCAGCGCCGGTGATCTGCATCGCAAGGTCCATCCGCATGTGCTCAGCCGCCATGGCCAAGGCAGCGCGGCGACGAAATGCCTCCACCCGGCTGATCGCGACATAGCGATTGATGGCAATCTGCAGCAACGCATCGGCGCGGGCCACGGCCGCCTGGTGTTCCGTGGGCGAGGCACCGTCCTGCATCGCCTGTTCCACGGCCAGGGCCTGCCCCGCGCAATCCGCAAGCGCCATTTCCTCCAACGACAGCACGTTCCCGCTTTGCGCCTGCGCAATGCCCCCGTTCAAAACAAGGAACGCGGTGGACAGGAGGATCAGGACAAACATGCGCAATCTTTCGATCCCTTCCCCGATCTCGGCAAGCCTATCGGACGGACCCTTCAAAACTGTAAACAGACGGCAATGGGCGGTCACCGCGTCACACGGACCAACACGCCCCCGTGAGGCGGGTTGCGAAACCGGCGGGGCATCGCCAGTCTTCTAGGGCACGCACCCGAAGGACGCCCCACATGCCCACTGATCGCTTCACCTTCCCCGGCCATGCCGGGCACGACCTCTCTGCCCGGCTGGACATGCCCGAAGGCCCGCATCTGGCCACGGCCATCCTCGCCCATTGCTTTACCTGCGGGAAGGACATTGCAGCGTCGCGCCGGATTGCCGCGCGGCTGGCGGGTATGGGCATCGCGGTTCTGCGCTTCGATTTCACCGGGTTGGGGCATTCGGGCGGCGAGTTCGAGAACACCTCGTTCAGCTCCAACGTGGATGACCTTCTGGCCGCAGCCGAGGCGTTGACCGACCGGGGGATGGCGCCAGCGATGCTCATTGGCCATTCGCTTGGCGGGGCGGCGGTTCTGAAGGCGGCGGGACAGATCGACAGTGTCAGCGCCGTGGTGACCATCGGTGCGCCCTTCGACCCCGGTCATGTCACCCATAATTTCGGCAACGCATTGGACCGGATCGACAGTGACGGCGTGGCCGAAGTCCATCTGGGCGGGCGTCCTGTGCGGATCGGCAAGGGGTTCGTGGAGGATGTGCGGGCCGAGGCGCTTGGGCCTGCGATAGCCACTATGAAGAAAGCTCTACTGGTGCTGCACGCCCCGCGCGACAGCGTCGTCGGGATCGAAAACGCGACCGAAATCTTCCTGGCCGCGAAGCATCCCAAAAGCTTCGTCACGCTCGATGATGCCGATCACCTGATCAGCCGCCCCGAAGATGCCGAATATGCCGCCGAGGTCATCACCGCATGGGCCGGGCGCTACCTGCCCTTGCGCAGCCCCGCCCCGCCCATTGGCGCGCCCGAAGGCGTGACCCGCGTGTCAGAGGCCGATCCGAAGGGCTTTCGGCAGGATGTTCAGGCGGGACTGATCCACCACGCGGTGGCCGATGAGCCGATTGCCTATGGCGGTACAAACCAGGGGTTCACCCCTTATCAGTTCCTCGCCGCCGGGCTTGGGGCCTGCACCTCGATGACCATCCGCATGTATGCGCGCCGCAAGGGCTGGCCGCTCGATCATGTTTCGGTGGATGTGACCCATGACAAGGTGCACGCGCAGGACGCAGGCGGGCAGGACGCGCGGATCGACCGGTTCATGCGCCGGATCACCCTGCAAGGCGCCCTTAATGAGACGCAGAGGGAACGTCTGCGCGAAATTGCCGACAAATGCCCCGTGCATCGCACGCTGGAACATGGCGCAACGGTGGAAACGGAGCTGTTGCCCGTGCCTGCTTGATCCAGATCAATGCATTTGCAACGAAACCCATGCCTTCTGACCCTGAACAGGAAGACAGGAGGCCCCGATGGGCATTTTCAAGACTCTCAGCAACAGTGCCGGTCTGGTGGACGATATGGCCGACCGGTTGGATGTGGACCTGACCCATATTGGCGGTCTGGACGTGGAAAGCTCTGCCTTGGCCTATCGGTCCATGGTGTTGTCCTGCACCGCTTGCAAGCAACACGAGGATTGCCGCCACTTGCTGGACGACAACGCCAAGCTGGATGATGCACCGTCCTATTGCCGCAACCGCGATGTGATGCACCGCGCCTGAGGCCGCTCAGGTCTCGGTCTGGATCGGCAGCAGCGTGGTGGACTTGATCTCCTCCATGCTAAGCAGCGCCGTGACATTGTGGATGCGCACCTCTGAAATCAGCGCCTGATAGAACCGGTCATAGGCCCGGGCATTGGCCACGCGCACCTTGAGAATATAGTCGATATCGCCCGCCAGCCGATGCGCCTCCAGCACCTCGGGGCGGCTTTGCAACGCGTGTAGAAACCTCTGCTGCCAGTCGGATTCATGCTCCGACGTGCGGATCAGCACGAAAAAACACGCCTCCAGCCCAAGCGCCTCCGCATCCAGCAGAACCGTCTGGCGACCGATGATTCCGGCCTCTCGCATCTTGCGGATGCGCGACCAGACCGGCGTCTTGGAAGAGCCCACGACCTTGGCAATATCATCCAGCGACTGGCTGGCATCTTCCTGCAGGGCGGCGAGGATTTTCCGATCCAGCGCATCGATTTGGGCAGACATTCGGTGGACTCCTTCATGGAAGAACATGGCGGCAACTTTGACCGCTACTACTAAACATACGTTCTTATCTGCAAGCCCATATGGCAAATTACCGGGAAATTGTTCTACATTGGCCGCAAGACGCGAACAGGCAGGAGCTGCCCGATGAAACATTTCCCGATCTTCCTCTCGGTCGAAAACCGGCGCATCCTGCTGTCTGGCGGCGGTGAGGCCGCTTTGGCGAAACTGCGCCTTCTGCTGAAGACCGACGCGCGGATCGAGGTCTTTGCCGATACCCCCGCCCCAGAGATTGCTGCTTGGGCTGATGAGGACCGTCTGACCCTGCACCATCGCACGCTTGCGCCCGCCGATCTGCCCGGAGCGCTCCTCGTCTATGCCGCCGATGAGGATGAGGCGCAGGATGCCCGCATCAAACAGCTGGCCGAGGTGGCGGGCGTGCTGGTGAACGTGGTCGACAACCTGCATGACAGCGCCTTCATCACCCCCGCCATCGTGGACCGTGATCCGGTGACCGTGGCCATCGGCACCGAGGGCGCGGCCCCGGTGCTGGCCCGTGCGATCAAGCGTGATCTGGAGGAAAGACTGCCCGTCACGCTTGGCACGCTGGCGCGGATCGGCAAACGGTTTCGCGGCGCGGTGGACGCCCTGCCCTTCGGACGCAAGCGGCGGGACTTCTGGGCGGAATACTATTTCGACACCGGCCCCAAGGCATTGGCCGCTGACGGCGAAGCGGGCGTTCAGGCCGGGCTGCGCGCCCTGCTGGCCGAGCACCTGACCGCGCGGGACAGGGACGGCCATGTTGCCCTTGTTGGCGCAGGCCCGGGAGACCCGGAACTCCTGACGCTGAAGGCCCGCAAGGCGCTCGATGAGGCCGACGTGATCATCCATGACCGGCTGGTCGCGCCGGAGATCCTCGAACTTGCCCGCCGCGAGGCCACGCTGCTCGATGTGGGCAAGCAGGGCTTCGGCCGCCACACGCCGCAGGATGAGATCGCCCGGCTGATGGTGAAGCACGCCGCGAAAGGCCTGCAGGTCGTGCGCCTGAAATCCGGTGATCCCGTGATTTATGGCCGTCTTGACGAGGAAATCGACGCGCTCGACGCGGCGGGGGTCACCTGGTCCATCGTGCCCGGCATCACCTCGGCCTCTGCCGCCGCCGCCGGGATCGGGCAGAGCCTGACGCGCCGGGGCCGGAACTCTGCCCTGCGGGTGCTCACTGGCCACGACACCGAAGGCTTCGCCGAACAGGATTGGGCCGCACTCGCCCGCCCCGGCACCGTGGCTGCGATCTACATGGCCAAGAAAGGCGCGCGCTTCCTGCAGGGACGCCTGCTGATGCATGGTGCCCCCGCCGCAACGCCCGTGACCATCGTGGAAAACGCCTCACGCCCCAACCAGCGCACCGTTGCCAGCACGCTGGCCACGCTCGCTTCCGATCTCGACAGTGCCGACCTGACCGGCCCCGCCATCCATCTTTACGGCCTCGCGCCCCGCGCGGCGGAGGCCCGTCTGCCAGAGCTTCAGGAGCTTGCAAATGCCCCGTGACTTCACCCCCAAGGTCATCACCGCCAATCATCTGCTGGAGGGCGATGTTGTCTACCTGACCGCCGATGACCGCTGGACCCGCTACCACGCGGAGGCCGAGCTGATCACAGACGAGGCCCATGCCCAGATCCGTCTGTTGGACGCGCAACGGCAGGCGGACACCATCGTCGGCGCCTATCTGGCGGATGCGCAGGACGGCCCCAAAGGCCCCGAACCCACCCACTTCCGCGAGGTGTTCCGCACCCGTGGCCCGTCCAACTACGCCCATGGCAAACAGGTGGAGCTCTGAGCGGGGAAAGCTCTTCGAAGAGCTCTTTCAATATCCTTCGAAGGATTTTCGCCAGCGCCCCATGACCTAGGATACGCCCCTATGTACCGTTATTCAGACTTCGACCGTGATTTCCTCACCGAACGCAACCGCCAGTTCCGCGCGCAGGTGGAACGCCGCATCGACGGATCGCTCACCGAGGACGAGTTCAAACCGCTGCGCCTGATGAACGGGCTCTACCTGCAACTGCACGCCTATATGCTGCGGGTCGCCATTCCCTATGGTACTTTGAACAGCGCCCAGATGCGGCAACTGGCCTATCTGGCCGAGACCTGGGACAAGGGCTATGGCCATTTCACCACCCGCCAGAACATCCAGTACAACTGGCCGCGCCTGCGCGATGTGCCGGACATGCTCGATGCGCTGGCCGAAGTGGGGCTTCACGCGATCCAGACCAGCGGCAACACCATCCGCAACGTGACCGCCGATCATTTCGCCGGGGCCGCCGCCGATGAAGTGGCCGACCCGCGCCCAGTGGCGGAGCTTTTGCGGCAATGGTCCACAGACCACCCGGAATTCCAGTTCATGCCGCGCAAATTCAAGATTGCCATTACCGGCGCGCCCAATGACCGCGCGGTGACGGCGGCCCATGACATCGGCCTGCGCATCGTCGAGCGCGACGGCGAGATCGGCTATCAGGTGCTGGTTGGCGGCGGGCTTGGCCGGACGCCGATGATCGGCAAGGTGCTGGCAGCGTTCATTCCGGCGGATGACCTGCTGCCCTATCTGGAGGCGACCGTGGCCGTCTGGAACGTGATTGGGCGGCGCGACAACAAGTACAAGGCGCGCATCAAGATCCTCGTCCATGAATTCGGGCTGGAGAACCTGCGTCACGAGGTAGAAAAGGAATTCGCCCTACGCAAACCGCTCTATGCGGGCGGCAAGGACGTGGCTTTGCTGGAGGAGATCAAGACGCATTTCGCCGCCCCTGATTTCGAGACCGCGCCGACCGACGCTTTCGATGTGGCCTATCAGGCAGACCCGGTGTTCCGCTCCTGGGCCGATACGAACCTCTCTGAGCATCGCGCCGAGGGCTATACCATCGTCACGATTTCCTTGAAAAAACAGGGTGATACCCCCGGCGACGCCACGGCAGAACAAATGCGCGTCATGGCCGATCTGGCGGAGCGCTACGGCCATGACGAGTTGCGCATCAGCCATGAACAGAACGTCATCCTGCCCCATGTGCACAAGCGCCACCTGCCGCAGATCCATGCGGACCTGCGCGCGGCGGGGCTGGCCACGGCAAATATCGGGCTCATCTCCGACATCATCGCCTGCCCCGGCATGGATTACTGTGCGCTGGCGACAGCGCGGTCCATCCCCGTGGCGCAGGAGATCGCGACGCGCTTCGAGGAGCTGAAGCTGGAACACGAGGTCGGGCCGCTCAAGATCAAGATCTCGGGCTGCATCAATGCCTGCGGGCATCACCATGTGGGCCATATCGGCATTCTGGGGCTCGACCGGGCGGGGGTGGAAAATTACCAGATCACCCTTGGCGGCGACGGCACCGAGGATGCGGTCATCGGCACCCGCACCGGGCCGGGTTTTGCCTATGACGAGATCGTGGGCGCGATTGAAACCATCGTGCGGACCTATCTGGACATGCGGGACAGCGCTGAGGAAACCTTCCTGCAAGCCTACCGCCGCGTTGGCATCGCCCCCTTCAAAGCCGCCCTCTACCCGGAGACAAAGACCCGTGCCGCTTGACGCGCCCATAGGATCGCTGGCGACCTGGGTCGAGGGGCTGAACGCGCGCTACAAACACCATTCCGCGACGGCGGTGATGGAACGCGCGCTGAAAGACCCTGACCTGGGCCGGATCGCGCTGGTCAGCTCTTTCGGGGCTGAATCCGTCGTGCTTTTACACATGGTGTCCGTGATCGACCCGGCCACGCCGGTGCTGTTCGTGGACACGCAGATGCTGTTTCCCGAAACGTTGACGTACCAACAGGACGTGGCAAGCAAACTGGGCCTAAGGGATGTGCGCACGATCCACGCCAGCAAGATCTCGCTTCTGGCGGGCGACCCCGATGGCACCCTGCACCAACACAGCACCGACGCCTGCTGCGACCTGCGCAAAGTGCAACCCATGGAACACGCGCTTGCCCCGTTCGACAGCTGGATCACTGGGCGCAAACGGTTCCAGTCGGGCACCCGCGCCGCGCTCGATTTCTTCGAGACCGAGGGCGACATTCGCATCAAGATCAACCCCCTGGCCCATTGGGCGCCGGAAGACGTGCAGGAGTATATGGTCAACAACCGCCTGCCCCGGCATCCGCTTGTGGCCAAGGGCTACCCCTCCATCGGCTGCGCCCCATGCACCAGCCCCGTCAAACCCGGCGAAGACCCGCGCGCGGGCCGCTGGCGCGGGGCAGAGAAGGAAGAATGCGGCATCCACTTCATCGACGGGCGTATCGTCCGCGGCCCCCTGAAAACCGCCTCGTAAGGAGCGACAACATGAATGACCTGGCAGCCCAAGAGGCCCTGACCGAAACCGTCCTTGTTACCGATCAGGGTTTTACCCCCGCCCCGGTGCTCGACACACTTGATCTGGCATCGGATGCCACGCCCGAGGATCTGCTTGGCGCGCTGACCTCGAACAGGATCGTGCGGATTGACTTTCCCAGCTTCGCGGATGGACGCGGCTTTACCTTGGCGCGGCGGTTACGCCAGATGGGGTATACCGGGCACCTGCGCGCAAAGGGTCACGTTCTGGCCGATCAATACGCCATGGCGCGCCGCTCGGGCTTCGATGACGTGGAAATCGACCGCACGCTGGCCGCCCGCCAGCCCGAGGCGCAATGGCGTGCCCGCGCCGATTGGCGGGACCATGACCACAGGTCACGGCTGCGCGCTGCGTAAAAGCGTCCCTTTTCCTGACCTAGATCAAAGCTTAATGAGAGAGTCGGCTTATAAAAGCCGCACCTGTTGACATGACCGAGCAAAAACCCGTGACCGAAGCCACCGCATCGCCCGTAAAAGTGCCCACCCTGCCCGACGCGCAAACCGTGACGGAGGTGAAGCACTACACCGACCGCCTGTTTTCCTTCCGCTGCACGCGGCCGGCCTCGCTGCGCTTCCGGTCGGGAGAGTTCGTGATGATCGGCCTGATGGGCGACCCAGACCCCAAGACCGGCAAACAGAAACCGTTGCTGCGCGCCTATTCCATTGCCTCACCTTCCTGGGACGAGGAGCTGGAGTTCTATTCGATTAAGGTGCCCGACGGCCCGCTGACCAGCCGCTTGCAGCATATCGAACCCGGTGATCAGGTCATCCTGCGGCCCAAACCCGTGGGCACGCTGGTCCATGACGCGCTGCTACCCGGCAAGCGGATCTGGTTCTTTGCCACCGGCACAGGCTTTGCCCCCTTCGCGAGCCTCCTGCGCGAACCGCAGACCTATGAGGATTACGACGAGGTCATCATCACCCATACCTGCCGCGAGGCGGGCGAGCTGACCTATGGGCGCGAGATCATCGAAAGTCTCAAGACCGATGAGTTGCTCAATGAGGTGATCGGCGAGGGCTTCTGGAAGAAGATCAAGTATTACCCGACCACGACCCGTGAAGAGAGCGCCAAGATGGGCCGGATCACCGACCTGATGCGTTCTGGCGAGGCGTTCGAGGATCTGGGTGTCGCCCCGATCTGCCCGGAAAACGACCGCGCGATGATCTGCGGCAACCTTGCCTTCAATCTCGAACTGAAAGAGATGCTGGAGGAATACGGGCTGAAGGAAGGCGCAAATTCCGACCCTCAGACCTATGTGGTGGAAAAAGCCTTTTTGGACTGAGGCTTGCACCAAGGACCCCACGAACGGGCCGCCATCTGGCGGCCCTTTTTCGTGGCCTACAGCCCACCATAGACGCCAAGCGCCTCTTCCAGTTCCTCTTCCTCGTAGCCGAAATGCGATCGGACAACGCGTTCCAGAGCATCGAAGGTCTGGCGCGCCTCGTCGAAGGCGTCTTCGCCCGGGTCCTGCACCAGCCGCACCGCATCCGAATAGAGCCGTTCTAGCAGCGCGTGAACGACCTCATGTTCCTCGCGCAGTTTGGCGATGACCTTGCGCAGCCCGTCGCTGCCCCGCGCCTCCAGATGCGGAAAGACCCGGTGTTCCTCGGCTCCGTGGTGATAATCCAGGAACTGACACTCCTGACCGCAGAGATTGCCGAATTGGCGATAGTTGCGGGTCATATCCATCTCGGGCACGGCCCTGGCAAGCGCTGCCGGGTCGGTATGTCCCGCAGCAATCGCTTCCATCATCCGACGCACCTGCCCCATCTGCTGCAGATGCATCCGGTGAATCGCTGCCAATTGCCGCCCCTGCCGCCGTTGCAGGGCAGTGGCCCCCGGAATCGCAGGCGCCCTGGGGCGGTCTGCCTCTTTCAGATCGTCCACATCGGGGCGCGCGTTTTCAACCTTGCCCATGACACGCCCTTTTCATTTTTCCTGTTCCCGACAGATGTAAGGCCTTGGCGCAAAAAGAAAAGGGCGCGTCCATCTCTGGCGCGCCCTCCCGATTGATCGACTGGCCCCGTTACTTCGAGGGACCGATCATCATGACCATCTGGCGGCCTTCCATCTTCGGCATGTTCTCGACCTTGCCGATTTCCTTGACGTCCTCCGCCACCCGTTCCAGCAGCTCGCGGCCAAGGTTCTGGTGTGCCATTTCCCTGCCCCGGAAGCGCAGGGTAATCTTCACCTTGTCGCCGCCCTCGAGGAAGCGGAAGACGTTGCGCATCTTGACCTCGTAGTCATGCGTGTCGGTGTTCGGACGGAACTTGACCTCTTTGACTTCGATGATCTTCTGCTTTTTCCGAGCCTCGGATTCGCGTTTCTGCTGTTCGTATTTGAACTTGCCGAAATCCATGATCTTGCAGACCGGAGGCGCTGCATTGGGCGAAATCTCGACCAGGTCGAGACCGGCCTCGGCAGCCAGTTCCATGGCGCGTGCCGGGGACACCACGCCGACATTCTCTCCATCTGCGCCGATAAGGCGGATCTCGGGGGCCCGGATGCGATCATTGACGCGGGGGCCTGTGTCGCGCTGCGGGGGCGCGTTATGCGGTCTGCGGGCTATCGGTAAAATCCTTCTATTGCCACGATATGCGGTGCCCGAAACTAGCCTTACCCAACGGGTGTTTCAAGGCGAATCCCGGCTGAATGCCGCAGGAATTGGGTCAAAGCCCCTGTTCTCGTTGCGCTGCGGCATCAGGGGGCGTATGGAATCGCCGGAATCGTCATCTCTGAGCATCGGAGTTTTCCCTATGTCCCGTATTATCGCAATTGTTGCCGCGCTGGTCGTTGTCGGCGCCGCCGCCTATTATCTCAGCCCCCTGGGCCAGCCGGAACCCGAACCCACCCCTGCTGCCGCCGTGGAAGAAACAACCGAAGCCGCGGAAGAGGCCGCAGAGGCAGCTGAAGAGACCGCTGAAGACGCGGCAGACGCGGTCGAAGAGATGGCAGAGGACGCGGCTGACACGGCCGGTGAGGTCGTGGAAGCCGTCGAGGAAGCCGCTCAGGACGCGGTGGACACGGTAACCGACGCCGCGACCGAAGCGGTTGAAGGGGTGATGGAAGAAGCCGAAGGGCTGCTCGACCAGGTGACCGGCACGGCTGATGAGGCCGCCGACGTTACGGAAGACGCTGCGGATGCGGCCTCCGATATGGCGGAAGAGACCACCGAAGCCGTGACCGAAACGGTCGAAGAGGCTGTCGAGGAGGGCACCTCAGACGCCGCAGAGGCAGTCGAAGCCACGGAGACCGCCATCGAGGAAACCGCTGACGCCGTGACCGAGGAAGCCGAAGCTGCCGTTGAAGAGACTGCCGAAGCGGTGACCGAGGAAACCGAGGCCGCCGTTGAGGAAGCCACCGAGGCCGTGACCGAGGAAACCGAGGCCGCCATCGAAGAGACCACCGAAGCCGTGACCGAGGAAACCGAAGCCGCCGTTGAGGAAGCGACCGAGGCCGTGACCGAAGAAACCGACGCCGCCGTCGAGGAAACCACCGAAGCCGTGACCGAAGAAACCGACGCCGCCGTCGAGGAAACCACCGAAGCGGTCGATGCGGTCGAGGGGGCTTCGGACCTGTCGACCCTGTTCTCCACCGAAGGATTCGACGCCGATGCCGCCCTTGCGGCCGTGGCGGATGCCGATCTTTCGGCCATCGCCCGTGCCTCGCTGTCCGCAGCCATCGAGCAGGCGCGCAACAACCCCGCGCTTGTCCCCGAAGTGACGACCCGCCTGCGCAACGCGCTCGGGCTCTGACCTCTCGACAAGACGAAAAGAAAACCCCGCGCCTCGGCGCGGGGTTTTTTGTTTCAGCGAATGCGCATGGGTCAGCAGGCGGAAACGGCCCGCTTAGTCAGCACTTTCACCAGGTTCGCGCGATAGGCAGCGGATCCGTGCATATCGGCGATCATGCCGTCAGCCGACACCGACAAGCCATCCACCGCATCGGGCGAGAAGTCGGCCGACAGCGCCGCCTCCGCCTCGGACCAGCGGAACACTCCGTCTTCCGACGCGCCGGTCACGGCCACACGTACGGCCCCCGCGAACTTCGCCACAAAGACGCCGGTCAGGGCAAAGCGGGACGCCGGTTGCAGAAACTTCTGATAGCTTGCAGCCACCGGCACCGGGAATTTCACCTCGGTGATGATCTCGCCATCATTGAGCGCTGTGGTGAACATGCCCTCGAAGAAATCATCCGCCGCAATCTCTCGCGTATTGGTGACCACATTGGCCCCAGAGGCCAGAACCGCCGCCGGATAGCAGGCCGCCGGGTCGTTATTGGCCAAACTGCCGCCGATGGTGCCGCGATTGCGCACCGCCGGGTCACCGATATGGCCCGCCAGATGCGAGAGCGCCGGATAGCTTTCCGCCGTGGCCGCCGACACCGCCGCATGGGTGGTGCCGCCGCCGACGCAGATGCGGCCCGCGTCATCGGTGCAGACGCCCTGCATCTCGGAAATGCCGCCAAGGCTGACCAGCACCGCAGGGGCTGCCAGCCGTTGCTTCATCGTGGGCAGAAGGGTTTGCCCACCCCCGAGCAGTTGCGCCTCTTCCGCACCAATGGCGGCGACGGCATCAGCGATGGTGCCCGGACGTTTGAATTCAAACTCATACATGGGTTTCTCTCCTTGTTCCGGGATCAGCCGTTCATCGCCTGCCAGACCCGACCGGGGCTGAGCGGCATGTCGATATGGGTGACGTTATGGCCCCCGCGTTGCAGGGCGTCCACCACGGCGTTGACCACTGCAGGCGGGCTGCCGATGGCCCCGGCCTCGCCGCACCCCTTCACCCCGAGGGGGTTATGGGTGCAGGGCGTGGCGCAGCTGTGATCCACCTGGAAGCTCGGCAGATCGTCGGCGCGCGGCATGGCGTAATCCATGTAGGAGGCGGACAGAAGCTGCCCGTTCTCGTCATAGACCGCGCCTTCCAGCAGCGCCTGACCGATGCCTTGCGCCAGACCGCCATGGACCTGGCCTTCGACGATCATCGGGTTAACCACGTTGCCGAAGTCATCCGCAGCCGCGAAGCTGCAGACCGTGACCTTGCCGGTATCGGGGTCGACCTCCACCTCGCAGGCATAGGCCCCTGCGGGATAGGTGAAGTTGGCCGGGTCATAGAACGCCGTTTCCTCCAGCCCCGGTTCCAGTTCTTCCAGCGGGTAATTGTGGGGCACATAGGCCGCCAGCGTGACATCGCCCCAGGCGACCGATTTGTCGGTGCCCGCAACGGTGAACTGGCCGTCCTTCAGCTCGACATCGCCTTCCGAGGCTTCCATCAAATGGGCCGCGATCTTCTTGGCCTTGTTGATGATCTTCTCAGTCGCCCGCACGATGGCAGACCCGCCCACAGCCAGCGAGCGCGAGCCATAGGTGCCCATGCCCATGGGCGTATTGGCGGTATCGCCATGGACGATTTCGACCATATTCTCGGGGATGCCGATCATGTCCGCCACGACCTGCGGGAAGGCGGTTTCATGGCCCTGCCCGTGGCTGTGGCTGCCGGTCATGACCACCAGACCACCCGTGGCATTCACCCGCACCGTGGCGCTTTCATACAGGCCCGCCCGTGCGCCCAACTGACCCACAAGGGCAGACGGCGCGATTCCGCAGGCCTCGATATAGGTGTTGACGCCGAAGCCGCGCAGCTTGCCCGATTTGGCGCTTTCCGCCGCGCGGGCCTCGAACCCGTCGCGGTCCACCATTTCCAGCAGCTTGTCCATCGTTGCGTTGTAGTCGCCGGTGTCATATTCCACCGCCACGGGCGTGGCATAGGGGAATTCGGTGATGAAGTTCTGCCGCCGCAGCGCCACCGGATCGACGCCCAGTTCCCGCGCCGCCTTGTCGATGACACGCTCCAACTGGTAGGTCGCCTCGGGCCGCCCGGCCCCGCGATAGGCATCCACGGCGACGGTGTTGGTGAAGACCGCCTTCACGTTCACATAGATAAGCGGCGTCTTGTAGTTGCCGGCCATCAGCGTGCCGTGCAGCCATGTAGGCACCGAGGGCGCGAAGGTGGAGAGATACGCCCCCATATTCGCATAGGTGTCGGTCCTGAGCGCGGTGAAATTGTTGTCGGCATCGAGCGCCAGTTCGATCTTGGTTACATGATCGCGCCCATGGGCGTCCGAGATGAACGCCTCGGACCGGCTGGAGGTCCATTTGACGGGCCGCGCCAATGCCTTGGCGGCGAAGGTGCAGAACGCCTCTTCCGCATAGTGGAAGATCTTGGAGCCAAAGCCGCCGCCCACATCGGGGGCCACGACGCGCAGCTTGTGTTCCGGAATACCCAGAACGAAAGCGCCCATCAGAAGCCGGATCACATGCGGGTTCTGGCTGGTGGTGTAGAGCGTGGAATCGCCCGTGGCGCGGTTGTAATCGCCCACGGCAACGCGCGGTTCCATCGGGTTGGCAACCAGCCGCTGGTTCACAAGCTCCAGCGAGGTGACATGGGCGGCTTTCTCGAACGCCTCATCCACGGCGGCCTTGTTTTCCTCGACGAAACCCCAGTCATAGCAGAGGTTCGAGTCCAGATCGTCATGGACCTTGGTCGCGCCCTCCTTCACCGCTTCCTTCATGTCGATGACGGCGGGCAGTTCCTCGATATCGAGCTCGATCGCCTCGGCCGCATTCCTGGCCTGCGCGGCGGTTTCGGCCACCACGGCGGCAATCGGGTCGCCCACATGGCGCACCTTGCCCTGCGCCAGAACCGGGTGCGCCGGTTCCTGCATCGGGTTGCCGTGCTTGTCGGTCACCTGCCAGCCGCAGGGCAGACCGCCGACGCCCTCGAAATCCGCACCGGTGAAGATGCGCACCACGCCGGGCATTTCCGCCGCGACCGAGGTATCGACCTTGTTCAACCGGCCATGGGCCACATCAGAGCGCAGGAAATGCACATAGGCCTGTCCGTGCAGGTTGATGTCATCCGTATAATTGCCGGTCCCGGTCAGGAACCGGACGTCCTCTCGACGCTTCGAACTTGCGCCGATGCCACTATCCTTTGGCATGGTAACCTCCCTTATTTATGTGCTGCCCTGCGTCCGCCTCCCGCGGGCGTGGGCTTGTCATAGCTTGTTAAAGATCTCCGCCAGTCGCTCGATCATGTCGCCGGGTTCATTGCCGTCGCCGGTGGTGTGACCGGTGGCGAACGGGTACGTGACCCCGTCGATATCCGGGCAAATGATCGAGATATCCACCGCGCGCGGCGGGAAATCCCAGCCAAACGTGCTCCAGCTGCCTTGAGTGATGTCGGGATTGTCCGATCCGTTTTCCGCCGCCAGAACGACCAGCGCTTGCCGGGCCTGCGCCATGCAGGCTTGCTGGCTTTCGACAGAATGCAGGTCGATATTGGCGAAATTGTCAGCCTTGGCCGCGCCAGATGTCAGCATCAGCATCGCAGCAAGAAAAACGGTCTTTCGCATCAATCCTCCAGTCCGGCAGGGAACCCCCTACCCGATCCTCACTTGCTGCCGGTCGGCGTGATCCCCTCCAGCAGGTCAAGCATGGCCTCGACCGTTTCCAGCCGGGTGCCATCTTCCTGCAGGCTGTAGCCGGTCACGGTCGCGGTGAAGCGGCCCTGATCCTCGGTGCAGATAATGGCCACCTGAGTACGCCCCGGCGGCACGTCGAAGCCGAAGACCGAAAAGCTGGCCTCGCCCGTATCGGGCGTTCCACCATGGGTGCGGAAATGCGCATCCATCGAGGTGCGGGCCATATCCATGCATTCGGTGTCGGAGTTGAAGCCGGTGACGTAGCCCGAGGAAAACCCCTCGGCCTGGGCCATTGCAGGAACCAGAACGGTCGCCGCAATGGCAAGCGCAGCGCCCCTCATTCTGCGGCCACCGCGGCAACATCCTGACCGCTTGCGGCCATGATCGCCTTGACGATGTTGTGATAGCCGGTGCAGCGGCAGATATTGCCTTCCAGATAGGCGCGCACCTCGGCCTCTGATGGCGTGGGGTTTTCGGCCAGAAGGGCCGAGGCGCTCATCACCATGCCGGGTGTGCAGAAGCCGCATTGCAGGCCGTGATGGTCCTGAAACGCCTGTTGGATTGTTGAGAGCGAGCCATCGGCATTGGCCATGCCTTCGATGGTCTTGACGTCCGCGCCTTCGGCCTCGGCCGCCAGCATGGTGCAGCTTTTCACCGGCTGGCCGTTCACATGCACCACGCACGCGCCACATTGGCTGGTGTCGCAGCCCACATGGGTGCCGGTCAGGCGCAACCCCTCGCGGATGAAATCGGACAGCAAAGTGCGCCCTTCTACTGAACCGGAAACGGATTTGCCGTTCACGGTCATCGTGACCTGGGTCATGAAATTCCTCCCTTGGTTATGGAATTATCCAAGCACGGAATCGTTGAAGGACAAATGAAAAAATTTTTGGATGGTCAAAATTTGATCGTTTCCGCTGGTGCTACCCGTTTGGGTTGCGTCCGGCGCGGGGCTGTGGCCGGGTCGGGATTTCCTTCAGCAATCCCCCCACCCCCATGGCCGAAATATCGGCTGCGCTGACGGACACCCCGCAGGCAACCCGTTCCAGAACCCAATCGGCCCCATTGAGCGCCGGGCTGCGGGCACAACCGGGCAGTCCGATCACGGGTGCAGAACCCATTTGGCCTAAAAACAACAGGTTACCGGGATCGACTGGCATGCCGAAGCGGGTGATCCGCCCGCCCGCGGCAACCACCGCCGAGGGCGCAACGTCGTGGATATCAGAAGTGGCCGAGGCCGTCAGGATCAGCTTCAACGCGCCCGGCAGATCCGTCAGCGCCCTGGTGATTGCGCCGGTGTCATGGGCCACGATCCGCACGGTCTCCAGCGTCATGCCAAGCGCATCCAGCCGCCCCGCCACGGCGCGAATGCCCTTGTCTTCGGGAGAAACAGGGTCGCCGGGAACCTCTGTGACGATCAACCCGGCGCTGTGCAGCTCCACGGGCCGGATCGAAAGCGTATTGCGGGCGGCCGCCTCGGCCCGTGTCAGCGCGTCCTCATCGACCCCATAGGCGATGATCTTGACTGTCCCCACCATCATTCCCGGCCAGGCCCGCTGCCAGCGCGGCACGGTGGCCAGCGTGATCATCGGATCGACCGCGTTCAACGCCTCGACCGCCGCCACGTCGATGGCAACAACACCGGGCCGCGTGGCGCGGATGTTGACGCGGCCTGTAAAGGCCTCCTGCACCTCCAGCCCCGCCGCCTCCGGATCAGGGACCAGTGCGGCGGCCAAGCGGCGGGCGGCTTCGTTTTCCTCTATGTCGGAGGGGTCCAGCCGCGCCACCGTCACGCGAGTCAGACCATTGGCAGCGAGGAGCGCGATATCATCGCGGCTCAGGATCCGGCCCTTGCGCAGCCGCCCCTTGGTCAACTGAACCGAATGGGCCAGGACCGTCCCTTCAGCTTCATGCAGGGGAACCGGCCCGAACCTCATGCCTTGCGCAACCGGCTGGTGATTTCCGCCATGATCGAAATGGCAATCTCCGCCGGTCCCTGCGCGCCGATATCCAGACCCACGGGGCCGTGGATGCGGGCAATCTGGTCCGCGCTGAAGCCCGCTTCGGTCAACCGCTCCACCCGTTTGGCATGGGTCCGGGTCGAGCCAAGGCAGCCAAGGTAGAAACAGTCAGACCCCAATGCCGCGCGGATCGCAGGATCGTCCAGCTTGGGATCGTGTGTCAGCGTCACGACCGCGGTGCGCGGATCCAGCCCGTAGGCCGCCAGCGCCTCGTCCGGCCAGTCTTCCATCAGCGTCTCGCCTGGAAACCGCGCCTCTGCCCCGAAGGCGGGGCGCGGGTCGATCACCACCGGGTCATAGCCCGCAAGCCGCGCCATCGGCACCAGCGCCTGCGCGATATGAACCGCGCCGACGATGGCCATGCGCAGGGGCGGGTTGTGAATACCGATGAACCAGTCGCCCTCGAATCCCGATTTATCGGTGCGGAACCGCTCGGCGATTTCCGCCTCCAGCACATCGCCCTGCCCGGTCACCAGCCGCCGCTGCCCCGTATCGGGGTTGACCACATAGGCCACCTGTTCGCGCCCGGCGCGGGCATCGACCAGCGCCTCCAGCATCTCGACCGGGATCACCCGTCCCACCGGTTCCACCAGCACCCGAATGCGCCCGCCGCAGGCCAGACCCACGGCGAAGGCCTGTTCGTCCGCGACGCCGAATTCCAGCACCGTCGCGGTACCGCCCTCCAGGCAGTCGATCGCCTCGATGACAACCGCGCCTTCGACGCAACCGCCCGAAACCGAGCCTTCCATGTCCCCCTCACCCGAAATCACCAGCTGACTGCCAACCGGACGGGGCGCGCTGCCCCATGTTTCAATGACAGTGGCAAGCGCCGCGCCCTTGCCCTGGCGATGCCAGGTCAGAGCAGTCTCGGGGATGCGGTCGTAATTGGGTGTCATGGCGCAGCGGTGATCCTTGTCTGGAAACAGTTATTGCGGGCCGATCTGACATCAACATAGGCGACATCCCTCCGGCTGAGAAGCTGTGCCGTGGATTCTTGCACATCGTCGCAATCGGCAGTGTGAGCTGTGCCGCCGATGGTCCCATCATCGCGATCGCAGCCCATGAGCGGAGCGTTTCAGAGACGTTCCGAAGGCACGAGCCGAACGCTGCGCCAAGGCGCTTCGAAGCGCCTTTCATGGGCATTCGAATGCCCATCTCCGACAGAACGCAGGCGGATCGCATCCCGGCAGGCCCGCTTGACGCTCGATCCCTCGCGCCGGGCCGAACCTGTCACACCAGGTCGAATGGGAGGTGAAAGGCGCTTCGAAGCGCCTTTCGCGGCGCTCGATCCAAACCGGATCTCTGAAGGCCCTCTACATTGCCTCTACAACTCCATCACCCCCGGCCGCGCGTTCAGCCGATCCACATCGAAGCCTGCGATTTTCTTGTAGGCCCCGGCGATCTCGGCCAGTTCCTCGCGGCTCATCACCTCCGAGATGTCGCCAAACCCCTCAGGGGCACGTTCGGCGACCTTGTCCAGCACCACGTCCGGCCCGTCGCCGCGATTGGCCAGCACCAGCGCATTCACCGGCTCGCGACGGTCGTCATCATAGGCCTGAAGCGCCTCTGCCCCCTGCCCATGCTTCAGCAGCTCCCGCGCCAGAACCCGGCCATCGAGAATCGCCTGCGTCGCCCCGTTCGACCCGATCGGATACATCGCATGGGCCGCATCGCCCAGAAGCGTCACGCGCCCATGGCTCCAGCGGGGCAGCGGATTGCGGTCGACCATCGGGTATTCCCAGATGCCTTCCGCGTCCCGGATCAGGGCCGGAATGTCCAGCCAGTCGAAGCTCCAGTCGGCAAAATGATCCGCGAAATCGTGCAGGTGCCCCTCGCGGTTCCAGTCTTGCCGGTTCCATTGGTAGTCGGCGGGCTTGGCAAGGTCGGCGATCCAGTTGATCCGAAGATCCCCATCCTCGAATTCCTGGATCGGGTAACAGACGAATTTGCGATCCGCCGTGCCCGCCATCGCCATGCTCCGCCCGGTCAGAAAGCTCTTGGCCCGCGTCACACCGCGCCACATCATCGTGCCGCGCCAATGGGCCGGGCCTTCATCGGGATAAAGCGTCGCGCGCAGGGTCGAATTGATGCCATCCGCGCCGACCAGAACCAGCCCGTGCAGGTCCGGCAGGGGCGCGCCCGTCCGGCGGTTGACCAGATGCGCCACGACGCCGTGGCTATCCTCGTCCCATCCGGACAGCGCGGCCCCCAATGTGATCGCCTGAGCCCCGCAGCGCGACAGCAGCTCTCTGTAGAGCAGGAACTGCAACTCGCCGCGATGGATCGAGTATTGCGGCCAGTGATATCCTGCATCCAGGCCGCGCGGTTCCGACCAGATCAACCCGCCCTGTTGCGAGAAATAGGCGACCTCGGCGGTGCGCAGCCCGATCTGGTCCAGCTGTGTCTCAAGCCCCAGTTCAAACAGCTCTCTCACCGCATGAGGCTGCAGGTTGATCCCGACGCCAAGAGGTTTGATCACCTCCACCGCTTCGACGATATGAAAATGAATGCCCGCCTGTTGCAGCGACAACCCCAGGCTGAGCCCACCAATCCCTGCGCCCGCGATGATGACCGTCATGGCCTGCCTCTCCTTCTGCACCTTCTGCCTATTGTCTTGGCATAGCGCGTCCTGTCCGCGTCGCATAGCCCGCCCACTGACGCAGCGCGCTTGACCACCGCGCCGAGATCGGGCATCGCGGGCAGGCATTTTCAGGAGACGCATATGATCCGCGGATTATACGACTGGACGATCAGCCTGGCCGAACATCGCTATGCGCTGGTGGCGCTGGCCATCGTGTCCTTTCTGGAAAGCTCGGTCTTTCCGATTCCGCCCGATATCCTGATGATCCCGATGATCATCGCCGCCCCGCGACGGGCGTTTCTGATCGCCACGGTCTGCCTCGTGTCCTCCGTGCTTGGCGGGCTTCTGGGCTACTATATCGGCTATGGCCTGTTTGAGAGCGTGGGCCGCCCGGTTCTCGAATTCTATGGCAAGGACGCCTATTTCGACGACTTCGCCACGCGCTACAACGAATTCGGGGCCTGGGCCGTGCTGATCGCGGGGGTCACGCCCTTCCCCTACAAGGTCATCACCATCATGTCGGGGGTCACGCAGTTGAATCTCGGCGTCTTCATGGTGGCCAGCGTCATCGCACGGGGATTGCGGTTCTTTATCGTCGCAGCGCTTCTGTGGAAATTCGGCGCACCCATTCGTGAGTTCATCGAACGCCGCCTCGGCTTGATGTTCACGATCTTCGTGCTACTGCTTGTGGGCGGATTCTTCCTGGTGAAATACCTATGAGCTCTCTCAGCACGCTTACCCGACGCAACCTTGTCCTGCTGGCCGCTCTGGGCTCTGCCGGGCTGTTCTTCGGGGCGCTGTTCTTTCAGTATGTGGTGGGTGTGGCGCCCTGCAAGATGTGCTTCTGGCAGCGCTGGCCGCATCGGATCGGCATCCTTCTGGGCATTGTCGGGCTGGCCATTCCCAAAGCGCTGATTGCCTGGATTGGGGTTCTGAACATGGCGGTGTCCACGGGGCTTGCCATCTTCCATTCCGGCGTGGAACGGGGCTGGTGGATCGGACCGGCCTCCTGCACCTCTCGCGGGGTGGATCTGAGCGCCTCTGAATGTGGGCTGCTCGACCCCAATTGCGGCGAGGCCATTGTGCTCTGCGATCAAATTTCGTGGCAGCTCTTCGGTCTGTCCATGGCCAACTATAACGCCATCATCTCGCTGGTGCTCATGGGCGTCTGGATCATGGCCGCCCGCCGGGCGTGAGCGTGGGATAATCATCACCGCATCACGCTTTCCCTGTATACATTCGTCGGATCAGGCGTTAGACGTCCGTTTTTTCCCGTGACCGCGACGCCGGACCACACCGCCGCGACCACGCCTGACCCTGACGGATAGACCCTCCCAATGATCAAGACACTTTCCGACGCCCTTGCGGAACGCGGCTACGACACCCTGACCTCCGTGCAGGAGGCCGTGACCAACCCGGAGCTTCAGGATGCCGACCTGCTGGTCTCTGCGCAGACCGGATCGGGCAAGACCGTGGGCTTTGGCCTTGCAATTGCGCATACGCTTCTGGGCGAGGCCGACACAATGGGCCCGGCAGAGGCGCCGCTGGCGTTGGTCGTGGCCCCCACACGAGAGCTCGCCTTTCAGGTGATGCGCGAGCTGAGCTGGCTTTATGCCAAGGCCGGTGCGCGGGTGACCTCCTGCGTCGGCGGTATGGATTTCCGCGATGAACGCCGGGCGCTGGAACGCGGTGCGCATATTGTCGTGGGCACGCCGGGGCGGCTGCGCGACCACATCCAGCGCGGCACGCTCGACATGAGCCAATTGCGCGCCGTGGTGCTGGACGAAGCCGATGAGATGCTCGATCTCGGCTTCCGCGAAGACCTGGAATTCATGCTCGGCGAAGCGCCCGAGGATCGCCGCACCCTGATGTTCTCGGCCACCGTGCCGCCGATGATCGTGACGCTGGCGAAGCATTACCAGCGCGACGCCGTTCGTGTCAGCACCCAGACCGGCGGCCGCCAGCACGCCGATATCACCTATCAGGCCCTGCGCGTGGCCGAGGTCGATGCGGAAAACGCCATCATCAACCTCTTGCGCTTCCACGAGGCGGAGAACGCCATCGTCTTTGCCAATACCCGCGCCGCGGTGGCCCGCCTGACCGCGCGTTTCGCCAATAGGGGCTTTTCGGTTGTCAGCCTCTCGGGCGAGTTGAGCCAGAGCGAACGCACCCATGCGCTGCAAGCGATGCGCGACGGGCGTGCCCGCGTCTGTGTGGCCACCGATGTGGCCGCCCGTGGCATTGACCTGCCGAACCTTGAACTGGTGATCCATGCCGATCTGCCCTCGAACGCCGAAGGGCTGTTGCACCGGTCCGGCCGCACGGGTCGCGCCGGGCGCAAGGGGATTTCCGCGCTGATCGTGCCTCCCAAGATCGTCAAGAAGGCCGAGCGCCTGTTGAAATGGGCCAAGATCACGGCGGAATGGACGGTGCCACCCTCGGCAGATGACATTCTGCGGCAGGATGAGGAACGGCTGCTGAACGATCCGGCGTGGCAGGAAGACGCGACAGAGGATCAGGCCGCCTTCGCCGCCCGCCTGCTGGAACTGCACAAGCCCGAAGCCGTGGCCGCCGCCTATCTGAGGCTCTATCGCAGCCGCCATTCCGCGCCCGAGGAGCTGAGCCCCCCCGACGCGCGCCCCGCCCCGAAAGACCGCAAGCCCTTCGGCCCGAGCCGCTGGTTCGCCCTGTCAGTTGGCGCGAATGACCGGGCCGAGGCCCGCTGGCTGCTGCCGCTGCTATGCCGCGCCGGCAATCTCGACAAGGACGCCATCGGCGCGATCCGCGTTCAGCAATCGGAAACCTTCGTGGAACTGACCGAGGCAAGTGCCGCCAAATTCGCAAGCAGCTATGGCAATGGCGCGGAACTGGATGAGGGCATCACGGTGCGCGCCATGGACAGCGCGCCCGATTTCGCCGCAATGCCCCGCGCGCCGAAACCCGGCGGCAGTCCGCGCCCCGGCCCCCGATCCTCTGGCCCGCGCGATGACAAGCCGCGCCGCGCACCGCGTGAAGACCGACCGGAGCGCGAGGCAAAACCGCGCCGCACGCCCGCCGAGCGTGACGCTTATCTCAAGGACGCCGTCAAGCCCCTCGGCAAACCCCGCCGCGATGGTGACGCGCCCAAGGGCAAGCCGCGTGCAAAACCGACGGATGGCCCCAAGGGCAAATCCTTCGACAAGCCGCGCAAGCCCAAAGGCGACGGGGCCAAGCCTTGGGCAGACAAGCCCCGGTCTGACAAACCAAGGTCTGACAAACCCCGTGGGCCGAAGCCAGAGGGCGGCAAGCCCCGGTCCGATAAGCCCGGCTCCGACAAACCGCGCGGGGACAAGCCCGCCGCAGCCCCTGCCCCGCGCGTATCCGCTGCCGATCCGTCCAAGCGGTTCGAGCGCCCCGGAGCCAAGCCCAAGCCCGCCCGCGCGGGCAAGGCGGGTCTGAACAAACCCGGATCGAAGCCGCGCAAGGGCGGGACAACGCCCCCGCGCCGTCCCAAGCCCTAATTCAGCGTCCGCACAAAACGCAGAATATTTTCGGCCACCACCTCCCCGGCCTCCAGCAGCAGCGAATGCTTGAGGTCGGGCAGGATCACCAGTTCCGAATTGGGCAGCGCCTCGTCGATCAACCGGTTCAGACGCGGATTGCAGCCGCCGTCAAACTCGCCGGTCAGCACCAGTGACGGCGCCGTGACCTCGTGCAGCCAGGGGGCCATTTCGGTCCCCGCATAGATGCGGAAGACGTTGAGGAACACGTCAGGATCGGTGTCCACCACCTGTTTCAGCCGGTTGCGCACAACATCCGGGTGGGCCGCGATAAACCCGTCGGTGAACCACCGATCCGAAAGCGTTTCCAGCACCTGCGGAATGCCCTTCTCCTCCATCGCGCGCACCACGCCCCAGACCTTGGCGCTGTCATCTTCGGTGCGGAACGCCGCCGTGGACAGCAGCCCGAGCGACAACACCCGGTCAGGATATTTCAGCGCATAGGCCGGGCCGATCATGCCACCGAGCGAATGGCCCGCGAAATGCGCGGTCTCGAAGCCTGTCCGCTCCCGCACCCGCTCCAGATCGGCGACCAGTTCATCCAGCCCGAACGCG
Organism: Nioella ostreopsis; assembly: GCF_004000255.1. GTDB lineage: Bacteria > Pseudomonadota > Alphaproteobacteria > Rhodobacterales > Rhodobacteraceae > Nioella > Nioella ostreopsis. The sequence goes on along the minus strand of NZ_RCIQ01000013.1, from coordinate 34,834 downwards.
CCATCCGGCATCGGCGACGCCCCGTGCCCGCGCAAATCATAAGTGACCACGGTAAAATGCGGGGTCAGCACCGGCAGCGCCCGCGCCCATGTGTTCCGCGCAGCCCCGATCCCGTGAATGAGGAAGAGCGGCGGCCCTTCGCCCTGTACGGTGTATTCGCAGTCCATCGCTTCGCTCATGTCCGCCCCCTAATCCGGGAACCGGTCGGAGTTCAGCTCTCCCCCGGTGCCCCAGTTTGATTTCTCGATATCGGTGATGACCACATGGACACTGGCCGGGGTGCCGCCCGCCGTGGCGACAAAGGCATCGGTCAGCGCCTTCACCATTTCTCGCTTCTGGTCCGTGGTTCGACCGGGGAACATCTCCACTCGGATGATCGGCATGATATATGTCCTTTCAATGGGTTACTCGGCGGCCACACTGGCGGGCCTACCGGTGAAATGGGGCATGACCTCTTCCGCGAAACACTGGATCGCGTCGAGCGTGTCGGACGGGTCCAGCCCGAAATTGAAGTTCAGGATGACCCGGTCGATACCAAGATCCGCATAGGGCCCCAGCTTGTCGATCATTTCCTGCGGCGTACAGATGAGCAGGCTTTCCCCAAGCTCGTCCACCGGCGTCGCGCAGGGCAATTCCCGCACCATGCCATTATCCACAAGCCCCGGCCCGGTGAAGACATTGTCGAACCGCCCGTAATAACGATGAGCGGCCTCCACCTTGCGCTGCCGTTCCGCCGGCGTCCTCGCCACATGGGCCACGCGCGACAGCGTCAGGGTCAGCCCGTCGCCCGCGCCCTCCATATCCGCCTTGGCCCGGTTGAACGCGCCCACCTGATCCAGCAGCAACTGGTGATTGCCCGATAGCGGCGTCGTCTGGATGTGAAAGCCGCGTCTGGTGCAATGGTAGATGCCTTCCGGGTTCATCACCGCCATCATCATCGGCGGTCCACCGGGGCGCACGGGGCGCGGCATGACGGTAATGGGATCGAACTTGTAATAGTCCCCGTCCCAACTGACCTCCTCCTCGGTCAGCAGCGCCTGCAGAACAGACAGCGATTCATTGAACCGCGCCTGCGTTTCCTCCATCGGGACGCCAAGCCGTTCCATCTCGTATTTGAACGCCCCGCGTCCCACGCCGAGCAGCAGGCGCCCTTCGGTGAAAATGTCCGCCACCACGACCTCACCGGCATAGATCCGCATGTCATGCAGCGGCAGCACCACGATCGAGGTCATGATCTTCACCGATTTGGTCATCGCCGCGATCTTGACGGCGAACTGCAGCGGCGCGGGCATCATCAGGCAATTCATCAGGTGATGTTCGGTGATCGACACCGCGTCGAACCCCATCCGGTCGGCCAGCACCGCCTGGTCGAGCATGTCGCCGTAAACCCTGTCGCCACCATAGGTTTTGTCGGGGTAGTCCGAAGACAGTTGGGCTGAAAACTCCATCGCGCACCTCCCTGTTATGGGGTCAGAGTGGCACGAGGTTTTGAATCTGGAAAACGGATTTTATCTATGCAGTAATTCAAAGTTCTTGCATTATCTGCGTATGAACATCACCGCAATTCAGACCTTTCTGGCCGTTGTCCGTTGCCGCAACCTCAACCGCGCGGCAGAGCAGCTGAATGTCACCCAATCCGCCGTCACGGCCCGGCTGGACACGCTGGAACAGGCGCTCGGGGCGCAATTGCTGATCCGCTCACGTAAAGGGGCGACCCTGACCAAGGCGGGCTTTGCGTTTCTGGAACAGGCAGAGGTCATCGCCCGCACCTGGGACAATGCCCGCGCAAGGGCGAACCTGCCACGCGGGGTGACGCGGCTGTTCAGCTTCGTCTGCGATCCGGGGCTGTGGACGGGGCTGGGGCAGCGCTGGATCGACTCGATCCGCAGGGATCACCCGGAAACCGCCATCGAAATCTGGTCGGGCCTCGCCCGTGATGCGGACACCTGGCTGCAAAGCGGGATGAGCGACGCGGCCCTGCTGCCCGAACCGGTGATCGGCGCGGGGATCGACCATCGGGACTTCGCGACCGACCGGCTGATCCTCGTGACAACCGCGCCAGATGTGCCGTGGCAGAGCCACTACATCTATGTCGATTACGGCCCCCTCTTCCGCGCCCAGCATGCCGAAGCCTGGCCCAGCGATGAGAGCGCCGCGCTGGCCTTTTCCACCCCCGATTGGGCGCTGGACCACATGCGCCACGACGGGGGCGCCGCCTATCTGCCGGAGAGGATCGTTCAGGCGGATATTGAGGCTCGCAACCTGCATCCGGTCGCGGATTCGGTCAGCTTCGACAGACGCCTTGTTCTTTCATGGCGCAAGGCCAGTGCGGACAGCTTCGGGTTTCTTGCGCCCTCAGATCCGGCTGTAGCGGCTGGTGGACAGCAATAGGCTGGTTTCCGAGGTGCTGACGCCCTCCAGCCGCCGGATATCCCTCAGCGCGGCGTCCAGCGCCTCCAGCGTCTCGGTGCCCAGTTCCACGATCAGATCCCATTTGCCATTGGTGGAATGCACAGCCTGAACCTCTCGCCGTCCTGACAATTGCCGCCGGATGCGGTCCATCCCCGGCCCTTCGATCCCCAGCATGGTCAGCGCCCTGACCGGGCTTTGCGCAATGTCGCCGCGGGTGACAACGGTGAACCCCCGGATCTCTCCAGCCTTGGACAGCCGCTCCATCCGCGCGCGGACCGTGGCGCGGGTCACGCCGAGGTCAATGGCGAGGTCCGAGACAGAGGCTCGCCCGTCCCGACGCAGCGCCGCGAGCAGCCGGCGATCTGTATCATCCATTTCGGTCATAACTGATATCCATTTCGCTCAATTAAACTCCAATATGACCACTCTGAGCGCTTCTGTCCAATCCGATCCGGGCGCTACCCATGGGAAAACGCGCATTCAGGACCATTTCAACATGACTTCAAAACCCTGCCTTCTGATCGGCGCCCCAGTGGATAGCGGCAAACGCACCCGTGGCTGCCTGATGGGCCCCGACGCCTTCCGCACCGCCGGTCTTGCCGAACACCTGACCCGGCTCGGCATGGACACCCATGATCTGGGCGATGTGGCTCAGGCCCCGCTCAAGGACCTTCCTGCATCGGGCAAGGTGCACGCGCTGGCGGAAACCGTCGCCTGGACCGAGGCGCTGATCCCCGCCGCGCGGGACGCGATGGCCGAGGGCTTCCCGATCTTCCTAGGTGGCGACCACAGCCTGTCGCTCGGCACGGTGGCGGGTGTCGCGGAATACGCTCAGGCGCAGGGCCGTCCCTTGTTCGTCCTTTGGCTCGATGCCCATTCCGATTTTCACACCCCCGCGACCAGCGGGTCCGGCAACCTGCACGGCACGCCCGTGGGTTATGTCACCGGCCTGCCCGGCTTCGACCACTTCCCGGCCCTGACCGCCCCCGTGCCGCAGGACCGCGTCTGCATGATCGGTTTGCGGTCCGTCGATCTGGAGGAAAAGCAGGCACTGGCCGAGACGGAAATCGACGTGCAGGACATGCGCGCCATCGACGAACACGGCATCGCCGCCCCTTTGCGAGAGTTCCTTGAACGGGTGGAGGCGGCCAATGGCCTGCTGCATGTGTCGCTCGACGTGGACTTCCTCGACCCCTCCATCGCCCCTGCCGTTGGCACCACGGTGCCCGGTGGCGCCACCTTCCGCGAGGCGCATCTGGTCATGGAGATCCTGCATGACAGCGCGCTTGTGACCTCGCTCGATCTTGTCGAACTCAACCCCTTTCTCGACGAACGCGGCCGCACCGCGTCGCTGATGGTCGACCTCACCGCATCGCTGATGGGCCGTCGCGTCTTTGACCGCCCGACCCGGAGTTTCGCCGCATGAACACCCTGCCCCAACCCTCTGATCGTGCTTACGTTCCCTTCGTGTCCGTCGAGAACATGATGCGGCTTGTCCATGCCATCGGGCTGGAACGGATGCTGGTGGAGATGGCCGCCTATATCGAAGAGGATTTCCTCCGCTGGCCGCTCTTCGACAAGACCCCGCGTGTGGCGGCGCATTCGGCTGAGGGCGTGATCGAGTTGATGCCGACCTCGGACGGCGAGCAATATGCGTTCAAATATGTGAACGGCCACCCGACCAACACCCGGTCGGGTCTGCAGACCGTGACGGCCTTCGGGTTGCTGGCGGATGTGGCGACGGGCTATCCGACGCTGCTCAGCGAAATGACGGTTCTGACCGCGATCCGCACCGCCGCGACCTCGGCCATGGTCGCAAAACACCTCGCCCCGAAGGGCGCAAAGACCATGGCAATGATCGGCAATGGCGCACAGTCGGAATTCCAGTCGCTTGCCATGAAGGCCGTCGTGGGAATCGACACCGTGCGGCTCTACGACATCGACCGGGCTGCGACGGCAAAAGCGGCGCGCAACCTGACCGGTCAGGGGCTGACCGTCGTCACCTGCGCCACGCCTGAGGAGGCCATGGAGGGGGCCGAGATCATCACCACCTGCACCGCCGACAAGCAATATGCCACGATCCTGAACGACAACATGGTCGGCGAAGGCGTTCATATCAACGCGATCGGCGGCGACTGCCCCGGCAAGACGGAACTGGCCCCCGCGATCCTGCACCGGTCATCCATTTTCGTGGAATACCCGCCGCAGACACGGATTGAGGGAGAGATCCAGCAGTTGGCGGAAGATCACCCGGTGACCGAGTTTTGGCAGGTCATTCTGGGCGAGGCAGAGGGACGCGTGTCGCCCCAGCAGATCACGCTGTTTGATTCCGTGGGCTTCGCCATCGAGGATTTCTCGGCGCTCCGCTATGTGCGCGACCGGCTGGAAGGGACGGAGCTGTTCGCGCAGCTGGACATGCTGGCGGACCCGGATGACCCGCGCGACCTGTTCGGGATGGTTCAGCGCGCCAAGGGATAAGGGTGTTTCGCCGCCTTACGTCGTCGACCCGCGGGGGGATCCTCCCCCCGCACCCCCCTGAGGTATTTGGGCCAAGATGAAAGGCAGCCGGGGTTAATGAAGGGTGAACTCCCCGACCACATTGCGCCATTCGCCAGGGCCGATCAGCTTGCGATGGGTAAAGCGCACCGAATGCAGCGGACCCTCGATCTCTTCCTGCCAGAACTCGATGAAGGAAAAGAGTTTCGGGTGGTCCGGCGCAAGGTCGTAATCCTGCCAGATGAAGCTGTTCAGGACATGCGGATAATCTGGCATGTGATAGAACATTTCGGCCACGGTCAGCCCATAGCCCTTCAGCATGAGTTCTGTCGGGGTGTCCGGCATCTTTTACCTCCTGTCTAGCTGCTCTGACGGAAATCATGCCAACAACAGATTAAAAATCAAGTAAATCAATCTGTTATCCGTCAGCCGATGTGAGTGCCAAAGGTTCAAGCCCATTGCCATTGCACCCCATATCCCGGCCCTCTATACTGCCCGACAACAACATATAGACGCGCGGACAGAAGCGAGCATCAGGCGTGACCGACACCCCAGAACCCCCTGAAAACATGGATGAAACCGGACCCGTAGCCCCGGCACACCATGGCCCCCAGATTTCCATCGCCGAGGAGATGAAGACCAGCTTCATCGACTACGCGATGAGCGTGATCATTTCCCGCGCGATCCCCGATCTGCGCGACGGGCTGAAACCGGTTCATCGGCGCATCCTCTATGCGATGCATGAGACCAACAACACTCACGACAAGCCCTATCGGAAATCGGCCCGTCCCGTGGGCGATGTGATGGGCAAATACCACCCCCATGGCGACAGCGCGATCTATGATGCACTGGTGCGCATGGCGCAGGATTTCTCCATGTCGCTGCCGCTGCTCGACGGTCAGGGCAATTTTGGCTCGATGGACGGCGATAACGCGGCGGCCATGCGCTATACCGAAGTGCGGATGGACAAGCCCGCCGCCTTCATGCTGGCCGATATCGACAAGGACACGGTCGATTTCCAGGACAATTACGACGGCAAGGATCGGGAACCGACGGTCCTGCCCTCCCGCTTCCCCAATATGCTGGTCAATGGCGCGGGCGGTATTGCCGTGGGCATGGCCACCAATATCCCGCCGCACAATCTGGGCGAGGTGATCGACGCCTGTCAGGCACTGATCGTGAACCCCGATCTCAGCAGCGAAGAGCTGATGGAATACGTCCCTGCCCCCGACTTTCCCACCGGCGGGATCATCCTGGGGCGCACCGGCGCACGCAAGGCCTATCTGGAAGGGCGCGGCAGCGTCATCATCCGGGCCAAGACGCGGGTGGAGGAGATCCGTAAGGATCGCTACGCCATCGTGCTCGACGAAATCCCTTATCAGGTCAACAAGGCCTCGATGATCGAGAAGATCGCCGATCTGGTGCGCGAGAAGAAGCTGGAGGGCATTTCCGCCGTCCAGGACGAATCCGACCGGGTCGGCGTGCGCGTGGTGATCGAGCTGAAGCGCGACGCGACGCCCGAGGTGGTGCTAAACCAGCTGTTCCGCTTTACAAGCATGCAGACCCATTTCGGCTGCAACATGCTGGCGCTGAATGGCGGACGGCCGGAACAGCTGACCTTGCGGCGGTTCCTGACCTCGTTCTTGGATTTCCGCGAAGACGTGGTTGCCCGGCGCACCGCCTACGAATTGCGTAAGGCGCGTGAACGCTCGCATGTTCTGTGCGGGCTGGCCGTTGCTGTCAGCAATGTCGATGAGGTCGTGGCCACCATCCGTCAGTCTGCCGACGCCGCCGAAGCACGCGAGGCGCTGATGACGCGGCGCTGGCCTGCGGGCGAGATCGCCGATTACATCCGGCTGATCGACGATCCGACCCACACGATGAACGACGACGGGACCTATAACCTGTCGGAAACCCAGGCCCGCGCGATCCTGGAACTGCGTTTGCAGCGTCTGACCCAGATCGGGGTCAAGGAAGTCACCGACGAGCTGCAGGAGCTTGCCGCCAAGATCAAGGACTACCTTGCCATCCTCGCCAGCCGTGAACGGATCATGCAGATCATCTCGGACGAACTGGCCGAAGTGCGGGACCAATTCGCCGTGCCACGCCGGACAGAGATCGTGGACTGGTCCGGCGACATGGACGACGAGGACCTGATCGAGCGCGAAGACATGGTCGTGACCGTGACCTCGGGCGGCTACATCAAGCGCACGCCTCTGGCCGATTTCCGCGCCCAGAAGCGCGGTGGCAAGGGGCTGTCGGGCGGCGGGCTGAAGGAAGACGACGTCGTCACCAACCTGTTCGTTGCCAACACCCACACGCCGCTGCTGTTCTTCACCACCGACGGGATGGTCTACAAGCTCAAGACCTGGCGTCTGCCGCAGGGCGGGCGCACCTCGAAGGGCAAGGCGATCGTCAACATCCTGCCGATCCCGACCGGCGTGTCCGTCGCGGCGGTGCTGCCCATCGACCGCGACGAGGATCACTGGGACGAATTGCAGATCGTCTTCGCCACCTCGGCGGGCGATGTCCGGCGCAACCAGTTGTCGGACTTCGCCAATGTGCGCGCGAACGGCAAGATCGCCATGAAACTGCCCGAGGATGGGTCCGTCAGCATGGTGAATGCCCGCATCTGTACCGAAGACGATGATGTCATGCTGGTCACCGACGCGGGCCGCGCGATCCGCTTCCGCACCACCGATGTGCGCGTCTTCAAGGGCCGCGATTCCACCGGTGTCCGGGGTATTCGCCTGTCGGGTGATGCCACTGTCGTTTCCATGGCCGTGATCCGCCATTTCGAGGCCAGTGCCGAAGACCGCGCCGCCTATCTCAAGATGCGCCGCGCCGTGGCCGGTGTGACAGAAGAGGTCGAAGACAGCGACGAGGAAGCCGTGGCCGACACCGCGCTCAGCCCCGAACAATATGCCGAGATGTCAGCGGCAGAAGATCTGATCCTGACGATCACCGCCAAGGGATCGGGCAAGCTGTCCTCGTCGCATGACTATCCGGTGCGTGGCCGGGGTGGTCAGGGCGTCGCGGCGATGGACAAGGCGATGCGCGGTGGCGCGCTCGTGGCCTGCTTCCCGGTCGAGATAAGCGACCAGATCATGCTGGCGACCTCCAAGGGGCAGTCGATCCGTTGCCCGGTCGAGGGCATTTCCTTCCGCTCGCGCTCTGCGGGCGGGGTGAAGGTGTTCAACACCGCCAAGGGCGAAGAGGTCGTCTCGGTCGCGTGGATTGCCGAACAGGGCGATGACGAGGACAGCGATGCCGATGAGTGACTGGGGCCCGCTCTTCCTGTTTGGAGGGGCGGTCATCTTGGCGATGGTGCTGCTGGCCCGCTATCAATCGGGCCGGTATCAAGACTATCTGGCGCGTCACACGGCGGAAACCGAGAAGGTGACCACCAACCAGACCCGGCAGATTGAGCAGCAAGAGGCGCATAATGCGCTGCTGCGCGAACAGAATGCCCTGCTGGATCGCATCGCCACGGCGCTGGAACGCAAGGCGTGACCAACCGCCTGGCGCTGGTGGCCTTTCTGGCCCGCGACTATGACGACGCGATTGCCTGGTTCCGCGCAGCGCTAGATTGGCAGCTTCTGGAAGATACCGATATGGGCGGCGGCAAGAGATGGGTGCGCATGGCCCCGGATGCCGGTGCGGCGACCCAGTTCCTGATCGCCCGCGCCGTCGGCGAGCAGATTGGCGCTGTCGGCAAGCATGCGGGCGGGCGCGTGGGCTATGTCCTGCACACCGATAATTTCGAGGCCAGCCGCGCCCGGATGCTGGCCGCTGGTGTAACGTTCGAGGAAGACGCGCGGCGCGAGGCATATGGCACGGTGGCCGTTTTCCGCGACCTCTACGGCAACCGGTGGGATCTGATTCAACCCGAGCCGCCACAGAAAGGCACATAAACAGCGGGAATACGCGCAAGATTGCGCATTGAGGAACAGGCGAGAGGTGAGACATCACCCGAGCAGACAGAAGACATCAGCTCGAAGGAACCACCTCAATGTCTACGCTCCTTCCTGAAAAACCTCGCAATGGCAGGCGGTTACCTCGCCTTTGCTGCGCATGGAGCCGGGCGTTCTTGGCCGATAGCCGTCTTTCCCACTCAGCCGTCGCCTGATGTCGCCATATTGGTTAATGCCAATCGCTGCGGGCAGTTCTGCCTGCGGCGGTCGCGTTTTCAGGCTTGGCCACAGTCCGGCCGCATTTCCGCCCCTGCCCTGCCCCGCGAATGCACCGGCTTTACCTCAAATACATTATAAAACCGCCAGAATTCGGACCCAGATTGGTCTCACTGGGGCGACACGCCGGGGGGCGACAACCAGTCTGCAAGGCTGCCAAGCAGAGAAGACATTGGTCATGACCAACCCGAGTGCCGAACGCATCACGCTGAATGCCACCGCCCAGAACCTGCTGCGGATCGTCATCGCCTCTTACTTTCTCGCTGTCGGGCTGAATCTGATCCCCGGCACCAACCTGACCATCCTCGCCGAGCAAGTGTTGCCGTCCCATGTGGCCGAGCCACTGGCGGCCATGATGGTCTTTGCCCTCGCCTTTCTTGTCATGATCGGCCTCTACATGCGTCCCGCCGCTCTGGTGCTTGGCCTAATGACGCTTTTTGCCAGCTACCTGCGGATGATCGAACTGGGCGTCGCGGATGAGCTTGGCACCTTCTGGCGTGACCTCGTGCTGATCGCGGCCCTGATGCTGACCTATGCGGAAAACGCGCCGCGTGACCACCGGATGCGCAGCGCCATTCGCCGCAAGGTGACGCCGCGCCGGGTGGCTCCGGTCGATCATCCGCACCGGCCGCGTCCGGCAGCCGTGACGCCCGCGCCGCAGACCACGCTGCCCACAATCGCACCGGTCGCCGCCTTCGTCAGCCGTCGCAAGCTGGCCGCCAATCTTCCTGACCCGATTGACAACATCTTTACCGATCTCACCGCGACCGGTTAACGCCCTGCTCCAGCGGGTGTGCCCAGGCGCCGCGCTCTCCGTAAAGGGGGCGCGGCGTTTTTGCATGGCTCGACAGCCATCCCGGTTCGTTCCTGAAACCCGATAAACAATGCCGGTGTTTCGCTGCGACTTCACCGGGAATTAAGGCAGAGACCTGCCTAAAAGTTCAGGTCTGGTTTCCAATTTGAAAACAATACTGGCACGACCAAACCATTGAAGCATGTGTTGGGCATAAATCTCCCCGAAGGTTCCCCTTCAGCGGCATTGTCCTGCCCCAATTGGCGAAGAGACTGACCATATCGAGCAATTAACCTTAACGGGACAGAGACGATGAACAACCTTACCGAATGGCTCCGCCTGAACTTCCGGGTCTGCCTCTCGGCGACTCTCATGATCGAGGCCGCCATCGGCCTGATTCCGCAGCTCAGGGATTGCAACGTCCCGACGGTCGTCGGCAGCATGGAGGGGCTGGAGTACCACTCTGCCGCACTGGCCGCACTCTTCTTCGTTCTGAGCTTCTGGCTGATCCTGGGCATTCGCACTTCGATGGTCGCCGCTATGTCGATGGCGCTCCTGGTCCTGCCCGCAATCATGACCAACCCCGACGGAGATCCCGCATTGGCCGTCAAGATAACCCTGGTCTCGGTCTTCTCGGTGCCTCTGATCCTGTATGGCGGCGGACGTTATACGCTTTATGAAGTTCACGAAGCACTCAATATCAATCGTGGACAGCAGGACAGCGAAACGCAATCCGCTTGACAAATTGTCCAGATCGCACTTTATTTAATACAGGCAATTGATCGTCAATTGCCTGTTTTCCATTGTCATTTCCCCTAGTATAGGGAATGGCCAGCGGACAGCTGGCGTGACGAAGACAAATGGAAGTTCCTCAAGATGGACAACTGGGACGATCTGAAATATTTTCTCGCTGTACACAAAAGCGGTACGATGGTCGCGGCTGCCCGTCATCTTGGTGCGAATGTGGCGACCGTCTCCCGTCGGATCGAACGTCTTGGCCAGACACTGGGCGCTCCGCTTTTCATCAAGACATCAGGAGATTGGAAGCTGAACCCTGACCTGGAAAGCCTGCTTTTTCTGGTCGAAGACTTCGAAGGAAAGCTGAACGCGGAGCGCAATCAGATCGCGTTGAAATCCGACGCCGCAAACCCCGTCATGATCCGCGTCGGGGCACCGCCCATTGTTCTGGGTGGCGTTCTGTCTTCCAATGTTGGTGATTTTCTATCTAAAAACAAAGGCTACACGATAGAACTTCACAACCGCACATCGCGGTCGGGTCTTGGTGATGTCGACATAATGATCATGGACGCCCCGCCCGATCGCGGCAGTCTTATCACTCGCCGTGTGGGCAAAATGGAATTCAACATCTTCAGCAAGTCATCCTCCGACCTCGGCGACGATTGGGTCGGGCTCGTGGACAAGCATGATGATTTCGAGCCGATGCGCCGCGCACGGGCGCTGTTCCGGCGCCCCCCGTCTCTCCGCGCCGCCAATTTCTTCGATGCATTCCGAATCTCGAAATCGACCGGCCTGCCAGTGTTGCTTCCCACCTTTCTGGCAAAACAGAATTCGGAATTTCAACCAGCGTTTGACGACATCGACCCAATCAACGTGGATTTCTGGGCGGCATTTCACAGTTCCAGGAAAAAAGACCAGGCCGCAATCGATGCCATGAGCTGGATCATTTCCTCTTTCGAACAGTCGCAACCTAACCTTTTGAATATAGAGTAAGCCCTCCTGGTTCTTGCAAAGATGCTTTTGCAACGTTTCGGCTTTAAGATATTTCATTAACGATTATTGTTAATAAAAAAAATTGCAGCGCACAGGCAGACTCTCTATGACATTCTGGCAGATGACACATCTATTGTGCAGGATGCTGACCGCTTTCCTGCTGACAACAGGCGCGATCGAGGCGCTTGCGGTTATCGATTTGCACTGGAGCGCCGGCACGCGCGGAATCCACGGCGTGGAATGGACCGCCATCATTGTGCTCTGCGCTCTTATCCTGTCCACGGCGGTTTGGCTTCTCGTCGGCATCCGCAGCCGGGCAGTCGCCATGCTTGGGGCGGCCCTGCTCTGCGGGCTCACCCTTTGGTTCGATGCCATGCAAATCCAGACGGTGTATGGCGCATGGCTGGCCATCGCAGCCGCGGCAACCGCCGTTCCTGTGGCGCTGTTCGGCGGCGGACAGTTTGCGCCGTATCGCAAGGGTGAAAAGCGTCTCGCCTGATCGCAACTGCGTGGCTTGGCAAATCAGCTCCCCTAGCCTACATCCCCGATCATGACAAAAGCGATCCACATTATCGGCGGCGGCATGGCCGGCTCAGAAGCCGCCTGGCAAGCGATCAATCTTGGCGTTCCCGTGGTCATTCACGAAATGCGCCCGCGTGTGGGCACCTTTGCGCACCAGACCGGCAACCTTGCGGAAATGGTCTGTTCCAATTCCTTCCGTTCCGATGATGACGAACAGAACGCCGTCGGGCTGCTGCATTGGGAAATGCGTGCGGCCGGCGGCCTGATCATGGAAATGGCCGACCGCCATCGCCTGCCCGCAGGCGGCGCTCTGGCCGTGGACAGGGAGAATTTCGCCCAATCCGTCACCGACCGGCTGCGCAGCCATCCCCTCGTGACCGTGAGCGAGGCGGAAGTGACCGCCCTGCCCGATGACGGCCCCGCGATCATTGCCACCGGTCCGTTGACCTCCGGCGCATTGGCCGAGGCCATCGCGCAGGAGGCTGGGCAAGACAGCCTCGCCTTCTTCGACGCCATCGCCCCCATCGTTCATGCCGACAGCATCGACATGTCCAAGGCTTGGATGCAGTCGCGCTACGACAAGGGCGAGACCGAGGAAGAGCGCACCGCCTATCTCAACTGCCCGATGGACCGCGACACCTACGAGGCCTTCATCGACGCCCTGCTGGCCGCCGACAAGACAGAGTTCCACGAGGGCGAAACCGCCAAGTATTTCGACGGCTGCCTGCCCATCGAGGTCATGGCCGAACGCGGCCGCGAAACCCTGCGCCATGGGCCGATGAAACCCGTGGGCCTGACCAACCCGCACCAGCCCGACATCAAGGCCCACGCTGTGGTGCAACTGCGTCGCGACAACAAGCTTGGCACGCTGTTCAATATCGTGGGCTTCCAGACCAAGATGAAATATGGCGCACAGACCGAAGTGTTCCGTATGATCCCCGGTCTGGAAAACGCCCGTTTCGCGCGCCTTGGCGGCATCCACCGCAACACTTTCATCAACTCGCCCACCCTGCTGGATCACGAGATGCGCCTGCGCTCCAAGCCGCATATCCGCTTTGCCGGCCAGATTACCGGGGTCGAGGGCTATGTGGAATCTGCCGCCATGGGCCTCTTGGCCGGTCGGCTCGCTGCCGCCGAGGTGCTGGGGCACAGCCTGCCGCCCGTACCGCAGGAAACCGCAATGGGGGCGCTTATCCACCACATCACCGGCGGGGCAGAGGCCAAGACTTTCCAGCCGATGAACGTGAATTTCGGCCTCTTCCCGCCCGTTGATCTGAAAGGCGGGCGCAAGAACCGCAAGGCGCGCTACAAAGGTTATACCGACCGTGCGAAATCCGCGTGGCAGGAATGGCTGGACGTGGCTTGAACCACGCTGCTAGCCTTGGATCATGGCCAGAAGTTTTCTCGACTCAACCTACGATCTGACGGATCCCCAAGACGTGAAAGCCCATTACGACAAATGGGCCGCGAGCTATGATGCGGAGATCATGGAAAACGGCTACGCCCTGCCGCGCCGGGCGGCGGAAGCCCTGGCCAGCCTCGGCCTGTCGCCAGATGTGGCGATCCTCGACGTGGGCTGCGGCACGGGTCTGTCCGCCGTGGCATTTGCAAAGGCGGGGTTCTCGCTCTTCGACGGGGTCGATGTCTCGGCCGACATGATGGCCGTGGCCGAGAAACGCGCGATCTATCGCAACCTGACGCTCACCGAACCGGGGGCGCCGTTGCCCGAGGGCGCCTATGATGTCATTGCAGGCGTCGGGGTTCTCGGCCATGGCGCGGCCCCACCCGAGCTGATCGACCTGATGGTCGACGCGCTGAAACCCGGCATGCTCCTGCTCTATTCGCTGAACGACAAGGCGCTAGCCGATCCGGGCTACGCCAGCAAGGTCGCCGCGAACAAGGCGCGGGCAGACCTCGTTCTGCGCCTCGAGGAACATGGCGATCACCTTCCGGGAATCGGCTTGAAGTCGACCGTCTACGTGTTTGAAAAGACGTGACCTTTCGCACCCGCTTCGCCCCATCTCCAACCGGCCCCCTGCATCTGGGCCATGCCTATTCGGCAATCCTGGCCCATGACATGGCCCGCGCCCGCGGCGGTCAGTTCCTGCTCCGAATCGAAGATATCGACCGCTCCCGCGCGCGGCCGGAATGGGAGGATCTGATCTACGAGGATCTCACCTGGCTCGGTCTCGGCTGGGACGGGCCGGTGATGCGCCAATCCGAGCGGCTGGACAGCTATTCCGAAACGCTCGACGCGCTCTGGGCGCGCGGCTTGCTCTATCCCTGCACCTGCAAACGGCGCGATATCGCCGAGGCCGCCTCCGCCCCGCAGGAAGGCGCCCCCTTGCTGGGGCCTGACGGGATCATCTATCCCGGCACCTGCCGACCAAAAACGCACTCCCATGGCCACCTAATCCCGCGCCCCTCTGGTGCATTGCGGCTCGACATGGCGCAGGCTGCCCGGGCCAATGACGTCTACACCCGGCGGATCGGTACGACGCGCGTCGCCGCATTCGAGGAATTGGGCAATGGCGAGGGCATCCCACGCGGCCTCGTCGAATTCACCCCAGACGAAATCGACCGCGACATTGGCGATGTGGTGATCGCGCGCCGGGACATGGGAACATCCTACCATCTGGCCGTAGTGCTCGACGATGCCGCACAGGGCATCACCGATGTGGTGCGCGGCGCGGACCTGTTCGACGCCACGCGCATCCATGTCATTCTGCAACGGCTGCTCGGCCTGCCGACCCCCCGCTATCACCACCATCGCCTGATCCGGGACCAGCACGGCAAACGCCTTGCGAAACGCGACGACGCCCGCGCCATCCGCACATATCGCGAAGATGGCCTCACCCCCGGTGACATCCGCCGCATGGTCGGGCTCCCCCAAGCTTAACGAGATCCTTACGCATCCCCGTTAACCTTAACGCGCCCGCCCCTTCTTCTTGGCCAAAATACTCCCGCCGGAGGCGTCCAACAGAAGCCGCAAGGCACAGGCCTCAGACCATGGGCGCCATGATCTCCACCTCGTCCCCCTCCCGCACCGCCGTATAGAAACAGCTCCGCCGGTTGGTGTGACAGGCGGGCCCGGTCTGGCGCACCAGCGCCAGCAGGCAATCCCGGTCGCAATCGACGCGCAGCTCCACCAGCTCCTGCACATGGCCGGAGCTTTCGCCCTTCACCCAAAAGCTCTGCCGCGAGCGCGACCAATAGGTGACCCGGCCCGTCTCCAGCGTCCGCGCCACCGCTTCCGCGTTCATCCAGGCCATCATCAGCACCTCGCCCGTGGCGTCCTCCTGCGCGATGCAGGGGATCAGCCCGTCAGCGGTATATGTCAGCGTTGCGGGATCGAAGCTCATGACCAGCACCCTTTGCAATCCTGTGATTGGCCGCTACCTATAGGGCACAAGCGCGGGGGAAAAGCCCATGAGCACCGAAAGCGACCTGATCAAACTCTATTCGCAGCGCATTCTTGCGCTGGCGGCAGATATTCCGCTGACCGACCGGCTGGAGGCCCCCCAGGCGACCGTGCGAAAACGCGCGCCGCTCTGCGGCTCGACCGTGACTGTGGATCTCGATATCGAAGACGGCCGCATCATCCGTTTCGGTCAGGATGTGAAAGCCTGCGCGCTTGGTCAGGCCTCTGCCGCGCTGATGGCGGCCCATATCATCGGGCGCAGCCGCGCCGAGGTGGAACGGGGCCGCGACCAGTTGCGCGCCATGCTGAAGGACGGTGCCCCGCCGCCCGAGGCCCCGTTTTCCGGTTACGAAGTGCTGGAGCCCGCCCGCGATTACAAGAACCGCCATGCCTCGATCATGCTGGCGTTCGAGGCCACCGCTCAGGCCATGGCAGACGCGGAAGCCGCCGCCTCCTGCGCCTGATCACCCAGCACAAAAAAACCGCCGCACTCCGGGGCACGGAGGCGGCGGCAGGTATGCGTGTCGGGGCGTCCGGGGGCCGGGTCTTGGACAGGCAGTTCCAAGAACCCTGAGGCAGAGGCAGCGCGGGGTTGGGGACAGACCCGCAGCTATTGAGAAGCCATCCGGAGGTACGACCGCAGGCAGAACGGCAGGCGTGTCAGAGCGCGCCGGGCAGATGCAGGGCGCCAAGTGTCATGACTCCGATCGCCAGAACACCGGCGAAATCATAGAGCAAGGAGTCGCGCGAACTTTCGAGAATCTGGCGGATCTGGGTGATCATGGTTTCCAATTCCTGAACAACTTGGTGCGTGTTAACGCTTTGTTCTCATATTCACCGCCGCAATGCAAGAACTTTATGAGAACATTTGAGAACAAACCCGGTCCAATGGTTAACGATGGTTAATAGGTTATTAACCTTTCTTACCCAACCGAGATCAACCCAATCGCCTTTTCCTGCTCCATCAACCACAAGAGAACCCGCGCCGATTGCCCCCTTGGGCTGATCATCTCCGGGTCCCGGTCCAGCAGCGCCCGCGCATCCGATTGCGCGATGCTCATCAGCGCTGTTTGCCCCTCCAGATCCGCCACCCGGAACTTCGGCAGCCCCGATTGCGCGGTGCCGATCAAATCGCCCGCGCCGCGAATGGCCAGATCCTCCTCGGCAATGCGAAACCCGTCCTCGGTCTCGCGCAACACCTGCAAACGCCGCGTGGCGGTTTCCCCAAGCGGCGCGCGATAAAGCAGCAGACAGGTCGAGGCCCCCTCGCCCCTTCCCACGCGACCGCGCAGCTGATGCAGTTGCGCCAGCCCGAAATTCTCCGCCTGCTCGATCACCATGATCGTGGCATTGGGCACGTTCACGCCCACCTCGATCACCGTGGTCGCCACCAGAACGCGGGCCCGCCCTTCCACGAAATCGGCCATTGCGGAATCCTTCTCGGCGGGCGGCAGCTGACCATGGACCAGCCCCACCACACCCTCGCCCAGGGCCGCGCGCAGATGCTTGAAGCGTTCCTCGGCAGCGGTCATTTCCACCGCCTCGCTTTCGCCGACCAGCGGGCAGACCCAATAGGCCTGCCGCCCCTCGGCCACCGCCTGACGCAGATGATCCACCACTTCATCCATCCGCGCGGTGCTGACAAGTGCGGTGCGCACCGGTTTGCGGCCCGGCGGTTTCTCATCCAGCACCGAGATATCCATGTCGCCATAGGTGGCGAGGCTGAGTGTGCGGGGAATGGGCGTCGCCGTCATCACCAGCACATCGGCCTGCGCGCCTTTCTGGCCCAGCTTCACCCGCTGGCGCACCCCGAACCGGTGCTGTTCGTCGACGATGGCCAGCCGCAGGTCAGCGAACTCCACATCATCCTGAAACACCGCATGGGTGCCGACCAGAATGCCGATCTCGCCCGATTTCAGTGCGGCCAGTTTTTCCCGCCGCTCCGCCCCCTTGTCGCGCCCCGTCAGGCTTTCCAGGCGCACCCCCGCCGCCTCGGCCAGCGGTTTCAGCCCGTCGAAATGCTGCGCGGCAAGGATCGAGGTCGGCGCCATCATCACCCCCTGCCCGCCAGCCTCGACCGCGACCAACAGGGCCATCAGGGCCACCAGCGTCTTGCCCGCACCCACATCGCCTTGCAGAAGACGGTTCATCTTGATCGGCTGCGCCATATCGGCAGCGATCTCGGCAATCGCCCTGTCTTGAGCCCCCGTGGGTCGATAGGGTAGCGAATTCAATACCTTGGCCCGCAACGCCCCGTCACCTTCGCTGACCCGCCCCTTGGCGCGTTTCAGTTTCAGCCGCGCAAGGCCAAGCGTCAGCTGATGGGCCAAGAGCTCATCATAGGCCAGCCTCTCCCGCGCCGGGTGGCTGCGCGACAGGGTTTCGGGGCCATCGGGGCAATGCAGCTGCTCCAACGCATCGGGCCAGGCGGGCCATTTGCGGGATTTCAGCAGTTCCAGATCAATCCATTCCCCGAAATAGGGCGCGCGCGGCAGGGCCGAGGCGATGGCCTTTGTGATCCCTTTCTGGGTGACGCCAGCGGTCAGGGGGTAGACCGGTTCATAGGCTGGAATCTCATCCGCCTCGGCAATCGGTAGGATGTGATCGGGATGAACCATCTGCGCCAGCCCGTCGAAAAGCTCCACCTTGCCCGACACCAGACGACGGCTGCCCGTCGGCAAAACCCGCTGCAAATAATCCCCATGGGCATGGAAGAACACCAGTTCGAAACTGGTCGCCGCGTCCGTCACCTGCACCCGGTAGGGCCGGCCACGAGAGGCGGGTTTGCGATGCGGGCCAATCTCGACCTCGACCGTCACGACCCCCGGCAGCACCGCGTCGCGAATGCTGGCCCGCCGGGTCCGGTCGACGCCACCAACCGGCAGGGTCAGGAGCAAATCCTTGGGCGTTTCAACGCCCAAACCTTTGTAATGCTTTGCCGTTTTGGGGCCAATCCCATCCAGCCCCTCCAGCTCTGCAAAGAGAGGGAAGAGGATTTCCGGGCGTCCCTTTGGCATCTCAACCATCGCCGACCAACGCGAGCCACGCGTCCTCATCAATGGTTTCCACGCCCAGATCGGCGGCCTTTTTCGCCTTCGAGCCAGCCCCCGGCCCCGCCACCAGCAAATCGGTCTTGGCGGAAACGGACCCAGAGACCTTCGCCCCCAAGGCCTCGGCCCGCGCCTTGGCTTCGGCGCGGGTCATCTTTTCCAGCGTGCCGGTGAAGACCACGGTTTTGCCCGCGACAGGGCTGCCAGACGTGGTGGGCGCGGTCTCTGCCTGCACGGTCAACGCGGTCACCAGCCGGTCGATCGACGCCCGCTCGCGGGATTGCCCGAAGGCCGTCACAAGCGCCTGCGCCACGGTTGCGCCGATCCCGTCGATGCCGGTGATCTCATCCCAGGCCGCGCGCGCCTCGGCAGGAACGTCCTGCCAGGCTGCCTCTCGCGTGGCGCTGATCTGGGCCCGGCGGCCCTCATCGGCCGCGCGCGCGCGTTCGGTTGCGATGGCCTCATCCGCCGTGCGGGCCGCGTCGGCGGCGGGCTGTGCGCGATCCACCGTTTCCGCAAGAGCCTCCCAGGTCGAGAAATGGCGGGCAAGGTCCGCCGCCGCCACCTCGCCCACATGCCGGATCCCGAGGGAAAACAGCAGCCGTTTCAGGGGGATGGAGCGTTTCTCTTCAATTGCCTTGAACAGGTTTTCCGCCGATTTCTCGCCCCAGCCCTCGCGGTTCTTCAGCTGTTGCAAACCGCTGCCATAGCGCGCCTGAAGCTCGAAAATGTCGGCGGGTTCCGCGATCCAGCCGTCCTTGTGGAACTGCTCCACCTGCTTGGCGCCGAGCCCCTCGATATCAAACGCGGCGCGGCTGACGAAATGCTTGAGCTTTTCCACCGCCTGCGCGGGGCAGATCAGCCCGCCGGTGCAGCGGCGCACCGCGTCGCCTTCCTCGCGTACCGCATCGGACCCGCATTCTGGGCATAGCGTTGGAAACGCGTAGGGTTGCGCACCCTCGGGCCGTTTCGTCAGGTCCACATCCGCCACTTTCGGAATCACGTCCCCGGCGCGATAGACCTGCACCCAATCGCCCACGCGGATGTCCTTGCCCTCGCGGATCTGGTTGCCGCTGGAATCGCGCCCGGCGATGTAATCCTCGTTGTGCAGCGTCGCGTTCGACACGACGACACCGCCGACCGTGACCGGGGAAAGCCGCGCAACAGGGCTGAGCGCGCCGGTGCGGCCCACCTGGATGTCGATGGCCTCCAGCCGGGTCCAGGCCAGTTCGGCCGCAAATTTATGGGCGATGGCCCATCTGGGCGTGGTGGAGCGCATGCCGAGCCGAGCCTGAAGCGCCAGATCGTTGAGCTTGTAGACAACTCCGTCGATATCATAGCCAAGCGTCGCGCGGGCCTGTTCGATGTCGCGGTAATGGGCCAGCATCGCCTCGGTCGTGTCGCAAAGCTTCGTGCGGTTATTTGTCTGGAAGCCGAGCGCATTCAACCGCTCGATGGCGCCCATCTGGGTGTCGGACAGCGGTTCCGACAGCTCGCCCCAGGCATAGGCGAAGAACTTCAGCGGGCGTTCGCGGGTGATGTCCGAATCCAGCTGGCGCAGCGAACCGGCGGCGGCGTTGCGCGGGTTGGCGAAGGTCTTGCCGCCCCGGTCCGCCTGCCGCGCATTCAGGGCCTCGAAATCGGCGTGGGACATATAGACCTCGCCGCGCACTTCCAGCACCTCCGGCGCGCCGGTGAGTGTCTGCGGTATATCGGCGATGGTTCGGGCATTGGCGGTGACATTCTCTCCCACCTCGCCATCGCCACGGGTCGCGGCCTGCACCAGGCGCCCGTTTTCATAGCGCAGCGACAGGGACAGCCCGTCGATCTTGGGTTCCGCCGTGAAGGCCAGCGGCGCATCGGCAGCAAGGCCCAGGAAATTGCGGATGTATCGGGCAAATTCCGCAACGTCCTCATCCTCGAACGCGTTGCCAAGCGAGAGCATCCGCACCGCATGGGTGACCTTGGAAAACCCCTCCGCCGGGGCGGCGCCCACCTGATCTGTCGGGCTGTCGGAACGTTTCAGGGCCGGGAAGCGCGCCTCCAAAGCCGCGTTCTCACGCTTCAGCGCGTCGTATTCCGCATCCGAGATCTCGGGCGCATCTTTCCGGTGATAGGCGTCATTGGCCCGCGCAATGGCCTCGGCCAGGTCCTTCAGCCGTGCGGGGGCCTCGGCCTCTGTCACGGCCCTCGCCCGGTCTTCCGGTGTCTCGGATTGCGTTGCCATCTCTGCCCCTCGAAACTGTCACGGCCTCCTGAAGTGATAGGAGGCCGCAACCGGGAGGTCCAGATGTGAGAGCGCTTCAGGCCGTGGCGGCAAAGCCCTGCGGCTGCGCCTCTTCTATCGGATCGCGCAGTACATAACCCCGGCCCCAGATCGTTTCGATATGGTTGTCGCCGCCTGTGGCCTGCGAGAGCTTTTTCCGCAATTTGCAGATAAAGACGTCGATAATCTTCAACTCCGGCTCGTCCATGCCGCCATAAAGATGGTTGAGGAACATCTCTTTCGTCAGCGTGGTGCCCTTGCGCAGGCTGAGCAGTTCCAGCATCTGATATTCCTTGCCGGTCAGATGCACCGAGCGACCATCCACATCGACAGTCTTGGCGTCGAGATTGACGTTGATCCGCCCCGTCCGAATCACGGATTGGGCATGACCTTTGGACCGGCGAATGATGGCGTGGATGCGCGCCACCAGTTCATCGCGATGGAAGGGCTTTGTCAGGTAGTCATCGGCCCCGAAGCCAAATCCCTTGATCTTGCTTTCGGTATCATCGGAGCCTGACAGGATCAGGATCGGGGTATCGACACGGGCCAGGCGCAGCTGGCGCAGCACCTCGTGCCCATTCATGTCAGGAAGGTTCAGGTCGAGAAGGATCAGATCGTAGTCGTAGAGCTTTGCAAGATCGACGCCCTCTTCCCCCAAATCGGTCGAATAGACATTAAGATTGGCATGACTGAGCATCATCTCAATGCTTTTCGAGGTGGTGGGATCATCTTCTACAAGCAAGACACGCATCACGAACTCTCCGAATCTTTCGAACTGGTTACGACCATGGGCACACTTCGTTAATTTCAAGTTATCTTTTTAGATAGTCTTCCGAAAAAATCCATTAATGCAATCCCAAAATTGCATTAAGCACGAAATCTCTGCAGGGCTGTTGCTTTTAATGCCTGCGTCCCATGTTCGGAAACGGCGCGTGTCCAGCTGTCCAATTCTTCTTCGGACAAAGCGTAAATGCGGCAGGCTTCTTCACGATCCAGCAAGCCATATGACACAGCGTTCGCCACCGCCGCTTTCCGGCTGGCAACCCATCGACTGGTCGAGGCACTGGGCAGATCGGCGCGGGTCATCACGCTGCCATCGGGAAGGGTAACGGAATGGACCCCTTTGACACGTCGGATATACATGGCGCTCCTCTCACCGCTCGGGTTTGGGGCCACCCTGTCGCAATAAGTTTAACAGCCGGTAAGCACGTCCCTTGAGGATGGGTGGCATTTTCCTATATTGCGCCTCAAACCCCCGGAGACGCCCATGCCCCTTGACCCACATCCCGTGAACTCTCTTGGCTTTGCCAAACCGCCCTCCGAAACCCGGGTCGTGGTGGCGATGTCGGGCGGTGTCGACAGCTCTGTCGTAGCGGCAGAGCTTGCAGAACAGGGCTATGACGTCATCGGCGTGACCTTGCAGCTCTATGATCACGGGGCGGCACTGGCCAAGAAAGGCGCCTGCTGCGCGGGCCGCGACATCCACGATGCGCGGCGCGTGGCCGAGGAAATGGGATTCCCCCATTACGTGCTGGACTACGAAAACATCTTCAAGGACGCGGTGATCGACGAGTTCGCCGAAAGCTACCTCGCCGGGGCCACGCCAGTGCCCTGCATCCGCTGCAACGAGCGGGTGAAGTTCAAGGACCTTCTCGAAACCGCCCGAGAGCTCGACGCGGATTGCATGGCAACCGGACACTATATTCAGCGAATGGACGGCACCAACGGGGCCGAATTGCATTGCGCCGCCGATTCGTCCCGCGATCAAAGCTATTTCCTGTTCTCGACCACAAAGGAACAGCTGGAGTTCCTGCGCTTTCCCCTGGGCCATTTGCCCTCGAAGGACGAAACGCGGAAACTGGCGGCGCGATACGGGCTGCCGGTCGCGGATAAACCCGATAGTCAGGATATCTGTTTCGTCCCGGATGGAAACTACGCCTCGGTGATCGAGAAACTGCGTCCAGGTGCGGCCGATCCCGGCGATATCGTCGATATGAATGGCACGATTCTGGGACAGCATCGCGGCGTCATCCACTACACCATTGGCCAGCGCCGCGGATTGGGAATTGGCGGGCTGGATACGCCGCTTTACGTGGTCAAGCTGGACCCGGAGTCGCGGCAGGTTGTGGTTGGCCCGAAAGAGGCTTTGTCCAGGCGGATCGTCCCCGTGCGCGAGATCAACTGGCTTGGGGACGAGCCCTTCACGTCGCGGCCCGAATGGCACCTGTCGGTCAAGATCCGCTCCACCCGCCCCCCGCGCGAGGCGGTGATCCGCCCGATCTCGGACACCGAGGCCGAGGTGGAACTGATCGTGGCCGAGGAAGGCGTCAGCCCCGGTCAGGCCTGCGTGTTCTACGACCCCGAAGGCAGCCGCATTTTCGGCGGCGGCTGGATCTGGCGCGGCAACTAGGCCCCCCCGCCCAACAGAAAGCCGCGCAGCAGGATCAACTGGTGCGTGGCCACCTGCCTGACCTCTGCGTGGTCCACCACCCGGATCATGTCCGCAGGCCCGCCCTGCCCTTCGATCACGTAGCCCCCCGGCCCGAAGACCCGCACCGAATTTGGGCGCTCGGCCGGATCCGGACGACTGAGGATTGTTGCGAACCTGTCCGACAGAAGGTCCTCGACGGTATCACGCTCCAGCGGCGCGACCCTGCGGCCATCGTCCCATGTCACCTGGCAGACCAGCCGGGCCACCGCCTGTTCCGGCCAGGCGCTGGCGTCGTCATGCAGGATCGCCGCCTGCCGCATCAGTGGAAAGACACGCGGATCAGAGCTTGGCAGCTCCTGCAGGCGGTCCAGCGTGATCCGCCCGTAGCGGGCGCAGGTCACAAAACCGCCGGGGGCGCTTGTTCCTGCGATATGCAGGCCGAAGCGGCCTTCGAGCGACCAGTAGTACAAATCCCCCACAGTGGGTCCGGGCTGCGCGGGCTCAGGCGAGGGGCTGAACTGCGGCAAGGCCCCAGCCAATTGCCGTTCGACCGCGTCGCGCTGTTGAAAGGGGGCTTCCGCGATATCCAGCAAAGCGCCCAGATCCGGCGGAACGGGATCGGCCCTCAGCGGGGCGATCAAGAGGACAAGCATCAGAAGGGGCGCGGTCAGGCGTAGCATAGCGGCGATTGTGGCGCAGCCAGCCGCGTCCGTACAGCCTCAAGACCGGCGACGGCTACGTGACGGAATCGGCTTGGCAAATCATTGCATTGCACGCCAGACTGAGCCAATTGCGACGCGCCGCGTTCGCAGTCCCTGCCCCCATATCCGAGGATCCATGCCCGGCTTTTCTGACGGTTCCGTTTTCTTCGGCCTCTTCGGGGGGCTTTTTGCCATCATCGTGGCGCATGGGCGCGGCGGCATCTCGTTTCGGCGGGTGCTGCTTGTCGCGCTTGCCTCGGCCTATGTGCTGCCCCATCTCCTGGCGTGGATCCAGCCATACTGGCGGGCGTCGCCCTGGCTGCCGGAGATCACCGGGGGCATGGTGTTTCTGGGCGCATGGTTCGCGCTTGCAGCACTGACCTTGTTCGAGCGAAAGGGCCAGCCCCGCAGGGTGCCGATCTGGGCCGGTCTGCTGTTCGCCACCTGCATGGCCTTCGCGGTTCCCGTCCTGGTGGACAGTCTTACCGGCGCGTATCAGCGCCCCTCGCTCAGGGCCGATGTGAATGGCTGCGTGCGCTATACGCAGGGGGCCGAGGACAATCTGGATGCGACCAATCTCTGCGATCACGAGATTGTCGTGGGCCTGTGCCTGCCTGGCGAAGAAAACCCCAGCCCCTGCGCACAATCCATCGTTCTGGCCCCCGGCGACTCCACCTTGCTCGACCGCGCGGGCGCGCTCCTGTCGTCGATACCGGGCAATCCAGATGGCTACACGCTGGTGGCCTGCCGGCTGCCGCATCGCCCGTCGCGCATGACCCGCACCACCGGACGCGGCTATGACGGTGTCTGTCTGCCGGGGGGATGACGCCACAGGATGTTCATGCGCGCTGATCAGGCGCCCAGAATCGCGCGGACATATTCCTGCGTCTCGGCATAGGGCGGCACGCCATCATGGGTCTCGACCGCCTCGGGCCCGGCGTTATAGGCCGCCAGCGCCAGACGCCAATTGCCGAAGCGGCGATATTGCTGCGCCAGATAGCGCGCGCCGCCGTCGAGGTTTTCATTGGCGTCATGCGGGTCCACCCCAAGCAGCGCTGCCGTATCGGGCATCAGCTGCGCCAGCCCGATCGCGCCTGCATGGCTGACCGCATCCAGATCCCATGCACTTTCCTGCTGCACGAGCCGCAGGAACAGATCTTCGGGAATGCCATGACGGCGCGCGGCAGAGCGGGCGACCTCCAGCCAGGGGCCGTTGTAGCTGCCGTTGTAATAGGGGATGGTCTCCTCGGCCTCGCTGTCAGGACGCAGCCGGTCGGAAAACTCGTATTGGGTGGCCGCGCGGCTGTCGAGCAGGTCCAGCTGTTCGCTGAACCGGCTCAGACGGTCGGAACTCAGGCCTTGCGCCAGCGCCCCTCCTGCGCTCCCGCAGATCATGGCAAATACATAAAGACAGGCTTTCGCAGGCAGCATGCGCCCTCGCTTCGTTTGCAACTCGCCGCAATATACGGAAAAGATGCGGCATTTCCAGCTTGCCACAGCCCGGTTGGCAATCGACCGCGCATTTGGGTTTTCTTAACCGTGTTGCGGTGATCTAAGCTCCGTGCTTCTGTGCTTGAGATTCGAATAACGGGGAGAGATCATGGCTGGGTCCGTCAACAAGGTCATTCTGATAGGCAATCTGGGACGCGATCCCGAGGTTCGGTCGTTCCAGAATGGCGGCAAAGTCTGCAACCTGCGCATCGCCACCAGCGAAACCTGGAAAGACCGCAACACCGGCGAACGGCGTGAAAAGACCGAATGGCACAGCGTCGCCATCTTCCAGGAAGGTCTGGTCCGCGTGGCCGAGCAATATCTGCGCAAGGGCAGCAAGGTCTATATCGAGGGCCAGCTCCAAACCCGCAAATGGCAGGACCAATCCGGCGCGGACCGCTATTCGACCGAGGTCGTGTTGCAAGGCTTCGGCGGCACGCTGGTCATGCTTGACGGCCGTAGCGAAGGCGGCGGTGGCGGCGGCGGCTATGGTGGTGGCGGTCAAAGCGGCGGCTATGGCGGTGGCGGCGGCTACCCAGATGACCGTGACGGCGGCTACGGCGGTGGCGGCGGCGGCAGCAGCCAGGGTGGCGGTGGTCGCTCGAACGACATGGATGACGAGATTCCCTTCTAAGACACCCATCCGATGAGGCGCGCCATGCATGTGCTGAACCCCAGATTCGCGGCCACCTTCCCGCCCCCTGTGATGGAGGCGCGGCGTTGGGTCGACGGGGTCACCTTCCCCGCCGACCGGCCGCTGATCAATCTCAGCCAGGCTGCGCCCGTCGATCCCCCGCCCGAAGGCTTGCGACAGGCCATGGCAGAGGCGCTGCTGACGCAGGCCGACAGCCATCTTTACGGCCCGGTTCTGGGGCGTGAGGAGCTGCGCAGCGAACTGGCCGCACAATGGTCCGACGGCTATGGCGGCGCGGTCCGGCCCGATCAGGTGGCGATCACCTCTGGCTGCAACCAGGCGTTCTGCGCGGTCATGGCGACGCTGGCGGGCGAAGGCGACGGGGTGATCCTGCCCACGCCCTATTATTTCAACCACAAGATGTGGCTGGATATGACCGGGGTCGAGGCGCAACTGCTGGCAACCGGCGAAACCCTGATCCCCGATCCTGACGCGGCGGAGACTCTGATCACCGAGCGCACCCGCGCCATCGTGCTGATCTCGCCCAACAATCCCGGTGGCGTAGAATATCCGCCCGAGATCATGGCCGCCTTCCGCGACCTCTGCCGCCGCCGCAAGATTGCGCTGATCGTCGATGAAACCTATCGCGATTTCCATTCGGTCGAAGGTGCGCCACATGATCTGTTTGCCGATCCCGACTGGGACGACACGCTGATCCAGCTTTATTCCTTCTCCAAATCCTACCGCCTCACCGGCCACCGCGTCGGCGCCATCGTGGCCAGCCCCGAGCGGCTGTTTGAAGTTGAGAAGTTCCTCGACACCGTCGCCATCTGCCCCAGCCAGGTCGGCCAGATCGGCGCGCTGTGGGGAATGCGGAACCTTGCCGACTGGCTGGCGGGCGAGCGGCTGGAGATCCTCAATCGCCGCGCTGCCATGGAAACTGCCTTTCAGCGGCTGTCGGGCTGGGAGCTGCTCGGTTGCGGGGCCTATTTCGCCTATGTGCGCCACCCGTTCGACATGCGCTCGGATGAGGTCGCCAAGGCCATGGTGACGGAAGCGGGCCTTCTGACCCTGCCCGGCACCATGTTCGGCCCCCTCAAGCACGAAGGCGGATCGGGTCAGGCCGAAACCACCCTGCGCATCGCCTTTGCCAATGCGGATGCCGCCGGTTTGGCCGAAGTTGGGCACAGGATTTCCCAGCTTTCCCTCTGAGCCCCTTGCCCCCCTTGCCGCGACCCCCTAAACCTGCGCTTCAGAGCCAGATCAAGGGAGATATCCGGCATGGCACGACGCGCAGGCAAACGGAAGCTGTCAGACTATTTCGTCTGGGCCATTCTTGCCCTTCTGATGTTTGGGCTTGCTGGCTTCGGCATCGGCAATTTCGGCAATTCCGCCGTTCAGGTCGGCTCGGTCGGTAACGCCTCGATCTCGGCCAATGCCTATGCCCGCGCCATCCAGGCGGAGCTGCGTGCGCAGGCGGCGGAAGGCGGCCCCTACCAGACGCTGACCGATCTGCGCAATGCCGGGCTCGACCGTGCCATTCTGGAAGGTTTGGTCGCCCGCGCCGCCCTGACCCATGAAGCCGGTGAAATGTCGCTCTCTGTCGGGGACGAAGAAGTCGCGCGCCAGATCACCACGACCTCCACCTTTCAGGGCATCGACGGAAATTTCGACCGCGCAGGTTATGAACTGGCGCTGACACAGGCAGGCTACGGCGTCGAGGAATTCGAGGAAACCATCCGCGAGGATGTCTCCCGTTCGATCCTGCAGGCAGCCGTTATCGGCGGGCTGCCGACACCCGACAGCTTTACCGAGATCATGGTCGCCTATCAGACCGAAACCCGCAGCTTCACCCTTGCCCGCGTCACCGAAACCGACCTGACCGCCGGTCTGGCCGCCGCGACGCCCGAGGAATTGCAGGAATATTACGACGAGAACGGCCAGCGCTTCGAACGCCCGGAAAGCCGGACCATCTCTTACGCCTGGATCATCCCCGACATGATCATGGATGAGGTCGAGGTCGACCCTGCAGCGATCCGCGAGCTTTATGACGAACGCATTGCGGAATATGTCCAGCCCGAACGCCGCCTGCTGGAACGGTTGGTCTTCCCCAGCCAGGAAGAAGCCGATGCCGCCCGCGCCGCGCTCGATGCTGGGGAAACCGATTACGACACGCTGGTCGAGGATCGGGGCCTGACGCTCGATGACGTGGATCTTGGCGAAACCGCCGCAACCGACCTTGCCGCCGCTGCCGC
The DNA here is from genome assembly GCF_004000255.1 of Nioella ostreopsis. Lineage (GTDB taxonomy): Bacteria > Pseudomonadota > Alphaproteobacteria > Rhodobacterales > Rhodobacteraceae > Nioella > Nioella ostreopsis. Next base: position 6,441 of record NZ_RCIQ01000013.1, on the reverse strand, counting down.
CGAGGTGATCTTCGCCGATACCGAAAGCGAAATCATCGGCCCGCTCGAAAGCCGTTTCGGCCCCGCACTGTTCCGCATCAACGCGGTGCTGGACGCGACCGAAGTGCCCTATGAAGACGCTGCCGAACATCTGCGCGATGAACTGGCCGAGGACGCCGCCCGCCGCGCCATCGACGACATGCGCGAGGATCTGGACGACCTGCTGGCCGGGGGCGCCACGCTGGAAGAACTGGCCGAGGAAACCGCCATGCAGTTCGGCACCATCGACTGGTTCGACGGCATGGATCAGGGCATCGCCGCCTATGACAGCTTCGCCGAGGCCGCGGCCGCCGCGCAGGACGGCGATTTCCCCGAGCTTCTGGGCCTCTCTGACGGGGGCCAGTTCGCCCTGCGCCTCGACGCGGTCGTGCCGCCGTCCATCCCGCCGCTGGAAGAGATCGAAGCCGAGGTCGCCGCCGCCTGGCGCGCCACTCAGCTGCGCATCCGGCTGGAGGAGCGTGCCAATGCGATCCTGGCGAACCTTGCTCTGACCGGCAACCTGGAGGATCAGGGGCTTGCGCTGACAACCGAAGACCAGATCCGCCGTCAGGATTTCATCCCCGACGCGCCGCCCACCTTGGTGCCGCAGGTGTTCCAGCTGGACGCCCCCGGCGACATGGTGGTCATTCCCGGCGCCCGCGCAGCCTATATCGCCCGGCTCGACAGCATCAACCAGGGCACCCGTGGCACGCCCGAGGTGGCGGCGCTTCAGGGGCTCTTCGGGGCGCAGATTGCCAATTCCATCGCGGCGGATGTGTTCGAGGCTTTCGGCCAGGCGCTGGAAACCGAGATCGGCATTTCCCTCGATTCCGCTGTCATCAATGCGGTCAACGCACAGTTTCCCTGAGGCACCATGGCACTGACCCCGTCCTTCGAGGCATTCGACCAAGGCTGGTCGCAGGGCAAGAACCAGCTGGTCTATACCAGGCTTGCCGCCGATCTGGACACGCCCGTGTCGGTGATGATGAAGCTCGCCGATGCCGGCCGCGACAGTTTCATCCTCGAGTCCGTCACCGGGGGCGAGGTGCGTGGGCGCTACTCGATCATCGGCATGAAACCCGATCTGATCTGGGAATGCCGGGGCGAGGACAGTCGCCTGAACCGGTCAGCGCGCTATGACCGGGATGCGTTCGACCCCTGTTCGGAACCACCGCTGAAGGCGATCCGGTCGCTGCTGGCGGAAAGCGCCATCGACATCCCCGACGATCTGCCCGCTGCGGCGGCAGGGCTATTCGGCTATCTCGGCTATGACATGATCCGGCTGGTGGAGCATCTGCCGAATGTGAACCCTGACCCTCTGGGCCTGCCCGACGCGGTGCTGATCCGGCCTTCGGTCATCGCGGTTCTCGATGGGGTCAAGGGCGAGGTGACCGTCGTCTCCCCCGCCTGGGTCGGGGGCGGATTGTCGGCCCGCGCGGCCTATGCGCAGGCCGCCGAGCGGGTCATGGACGCGGTCCGCGATCTGGAACGCGCGCCCACCACCGCCGCCCGCGAAATGGGCGAGGCCCATGCGGTGGCGGAACCCGTGTCGAATTTTGCGAAAGCAGACTATTTCGCGGCGGTGGAGACCGCCAAGGATTACATCCGCGCGGGCGATATCTTTCAGGTCGTGCCCTCGCAGCGATGGACGCAGGAATTCCGCGAACCGCCCTTCGCGCTTTACCGCGCGCTGCGCCGGACCAACCCCTCGCCCTTCATGTTCTTCTTCAATTTCGGCGGCTTCCAGGTGATTGGCGCCAGCCCCGAGATCCTCGTGCGGGTCTTCGGCGGCGAGGTCACAATTCGCCCGATCGCAGGCACCCGTCCCCGTGGTGCGACGCCCGAGGAAGACAAGGCGCTGGAACTGGACCTGCTGGCCGACCAGAAGGAACTTGCCGAGCATCTGATGCTGCTGGACCTTGGCCGCAACGACACCGGTCGCGTGTCCAAGATCGGCACCGTGCGCCCGACCGAGGAATTCGTGATTGAACGCTATTCCCACGTCATGCATATCGTGTCGAACGTCGTGGGCGAGCTGTCGGACGACCACGACGCGCTCTCGGCCCTGCTGGCGGGTCTGCCTGCCGGGACCGTGTCCGGCGCACCCAAGGTTCGCGCGATGGAGATCATCGACGAGTTGGAGCCGGAAAAGCGCGGCGTCTACGGCGGCGGCGTGGGCTATTTCAGCGCCGGTGGCGACATGGATATGTGTATTGCCCTGCGCACGGCGGTTCTGAAGGATGAAAAGCTCTATATCCAGGCGGGCGGCGGCGTCGTCTATGACAGCGACCCCGAGGCCGAGTTTCAGGAAACCGTGAACAAGTCCCGCGCACTGCGCAGGGCCGCCGAGGAAGCGAGCCTGTTCTCGGGGCGCAGGAACAGCTGAGACGGCTGTGGGGCCATCAAGCGCCATTGTCGACGCGCGCGGTGGCGTTCTGAACCCATTCGGGGACCACTTTATCTCTGCCGCATCTTCGCGGCTCAACTGGCTCTCCCAGCCTCACCAAATCGCCTCCGCGTGGGGGCGCGTCGGCGATGGCGCGTCGGCTTCGCCTTGAGTCCGCAAAGGGAAATCCCGTGGGCTAATTGACCCCTATTCAGCTCGGATCACTACCCCAGCTCCTCCGCCAGCAGGTCGAACACCACCCGAATGCGGCGGCTGTTGCGCAGCTCTCGATGCGTGACCAGCCAGTTGGGGAAGGAAATCGGGGCCAGCCCCTCGATCTGCAGGCGTTCCACCTCGGGCGTGCCGGCCGCCACAAGGTCCGATCCCACGCCGACCCCAAGCCCACGGCGCACCATTTCCCAGGCCACCACCGAATTCAGCGTGCGGATCGGGAAGTTCAAATGGCTGACCGGGATACCGCGCTTGTTCAGCTCCATGACCATCCGTTCGGGCCGGTCGATGCCGATCATCTCAAGCTTTTCGAGATCGGCCATGGTTGAGGGCCTGCCATTCCGGTCCAGCCATTCCTTTGACGCGTAGAAACTGCCGGTTCCGTCGCGCAGGCGTTTGCCGATCAGCTCCGGGTCCTCGGGCCGCATGTGGCGGATGGCGATATCCGCCTCGCGCCTGCGCAGGTCCGAAACGCGGTTTTCCGCAACGATTTCAATGGTCAGTCCAGGGGCTTCCTTGCGCAGGCGCTTCAGGATATCGGGCAGGATATAGGCGGCATAGCCATCGGCGACCGAGATGCGGACCTCGCCCCGCACCTCCTGCACATGGCCCGCAGCAGACAGCGAAATCCGGTTCGCCGCCTCCCCCATGGCGCGCACATGTTCCAGCAGATCCATGCCCGCCTGCGTCAGGATCAGGCTTTTGCCGACCCGTTCGAACAGCGTGATGTTCAGGCTCTCCTCCAGCGCCGCCACCTGCCGCCCGAGCGTCGGTTGCGTCAGTCGCAGAGCCCGCGCCGCACCCGACAGCGTGCCCTCCTCCACCGTGGCAAGGAAGGCGCGCACCTGGTTCCAGTCGAAGGAGATCGCTGCCCAATTCATGCATATTCGTATAAACTGACTGCGGATTTCTGCAATTTCTTTTAGTATGTCCGCCAGATACCTCCTGCCGTCAAAGGAGACACACCATGACAGCCGCCGCCACCGCCTTCTGGGACAAGATCGCCCCGAAATACGCCGCCCATCCGGTGAAAGACATCGCCGCCTACCAGGCAACGCTCGATCACACCCGCAGCTATCTCAAACCCGGCGACCGGGTGCTGGAGATCGGCTGTGGCACCGGCAGCACGGCGATTGACCTCGCTCCTGCCGTCGCGGATTACGTGGCCACGGATGTCTCGGGCAAGATGGTCGAGATCGGGCGGGAAAAATGCTGGGACGCGGGCCTGCAAAACCTAAGGTTCATTCGCGCGGCGGCGGATCAGGGGGTGTTGCCGGACGGCCCGTTTGACGCGGTTCTGGCCTTCAACGCCCTGCACCTGCTGGATGATCTCGACGCGGGGCTTGCTGAAATGCATGATCGTCTGGCACCCGGCGGGCTGCTGATTTCCAAGACCGTGTGCATCGGCGGGGCGTTCTCGCCATTCCGGCCGATCATTGCGTGCATGCAGCTGATCAACAAGGCCCCGCATATCCTCTACCTGACCGCAGACAATCTGCGCGCGCGGATCGAGGCCGCCGGGTTCGAGATCACCGAAGTGCAGGATTTCAACAACTCCGCCAAGCGTCCCTATTTCGTGGCCCGCAAGCGCTGACAGGCTTTGACAGTGTCGCGCCCCGTTTCTAGATTGGCCGCCATTGGCCAGATCGGCGGGGCGTTTCATGTCAGAGTTACCAGAGTTCTACTTCCGGGTCCGCGAAAACGGCGCGGCGGTCTATCGGGTCGATACCCAGAACCGCCAGCGGCGGATCGAGATGAACGAGATCGCGGTCGTGAACATCAAGAACGGCCGGGTGAAACCCCATGGCGACCATGTTCTCACGCCTGAGGAAACCAGGGTCATTGCCGAGTGGATGGCCGAGCGCGAGGCACTGCTGGCCCGGCGCGACCTCGACGACATCCACCGCACCATCGACCACCTGAACCTGACCGCCCAATGGGCGCAAAGCCGCGCCGATGATGCCGCTTTGGAAGACGTCACCGACCGGCTGCTGATGGCCATGCACGACCTGCGCAGCGTGCTGGTGCGCAAGAAGGCCGACCGGCTGATGAAGGGCGACAAGGGCTAGGTGTTCCCTGCCGCCCTGCCCCGTCACTCGTTCCCGAAGAACTGCCCCGGCGCGGTGATCGAAAACTCGGGCTGCCCGCCGGTCGTCACCATCACCTCAAGGCAGTTGCCCGGCCCGTCCGTGATCATGAACGGGTGCGTGACATAGCTGTCGATGGTCATCGTCTCGCCCGCGTTCAGCGCCCCCATATCGACGAAGTTGCCGTTATAGTCGATCCAGACAACGCCGCGATAGCCGTCGGTCATATTGGTCAGGGTGATCTGCTGCGGCATGTCGCCGGTATGCGACAGGACCTGCCCCAGCATTTCACAGCCATGGGCGTCACCTGCGGGCGGCGGCAATTCGCCCCCGGTCACGGGGGCCGCGCCTGCCACCGGATCGGCGCAGGTCGACAGGAACTGATCCATCGGTCCGGCGACGCCCGCAGTACCAATCTCGATCCCCTGCCCGCCGGGAATGGCATAGCTCAGCACATCGCGCACCCGCATCAGGTTGAACAGCCCATCGTCCAGCTCCAGCGCCAGTTCGACCCCGGTCACGCCAAACTCCGCATTCACGCCGATGATCGTGCCGTCAAGGATGGTGCCCGCCCCGGCCCCATCGGTGAAGGAGAGCGAGACAGGCGCGCCATTGGGCAGACCCGCCGTATCGGCCGCGATCTGCACCAGGGCGTAAGGCCCGCCCGCGCCGATCTGACAACTGGCGAAGAATTGCAGATCATCGGTTTCGGGCACCCCGTAAACCAGCGTGACATTGGATTGGAACGGATCGGCAGAGAGGGTCGCGTAATGCTGCCAGCTATAACCCTGCTGCGCATGGGCGGAAACGGAACTGAGCGCCACGGCGGCACCGGCAAGGATCATGGGAAAACGGGTCATGGAAAAGCTCTCGATTGTGATTCTCAATGTGATGAGGCGAGCCTATCCAAACCGGAAGGATAATGATAGTGTATTTTTTACACTGTTGTGATTTTCGCAGTTCCAAACTGGTGCTTCAGCGCAGGAAACCCGCGCCGGAGCAATCATCACGCAACCTGTCGCCCCACCAGCTTTGACGCGATGCGTCCCGGAACCTGCCGGGAGGACATGGCGCGGGGATAGGGGAGCTCTTCCATCTCGGGCACGTCGCCGTAGAGCGCCTCGAACTCGGCGAAGTTGTCGAAGACGCGGCGGGAAACGTTGTCGATGAAGGTTTCGGCGGGAGCGCCATTGGCGAGGATGATCTCGTGGTCCTCGGTTTCGATGTGATAGACCGTGTAGGTCTCTCCCATCTCTGCGAGTGGCACCCGCGTGATCGTGGTGCCATTCACCAAAGCCCCAGCATGGCAGATCACGCCCTCGACCAGCATCCCGTGATCGGCGGTGACGGTCAGCGGCTTATAAGGCAGGCCAGCCCCAAGCGATCCCGCCGCAAACCGTACCGGCATTAGCCTTTCCGCAGGGCCGAAGCGGGTGACAACCGTCTGGCGGCCGATCCATTTCACCGGGACCGCACGGCCCTCTGCCGTCAGAATCCGGTCGCCGATCGCCAGCGCCTCGACCGCGCGGCAGCCGGTGGGCGTTGCAATCCGGGTACCCGCGCAGAAGCACATCACATTGCCCAGGTCGATGACCCCGTCTGTGGTGCCATCGGCCGCATCGAGCGTGGCGAGATCGGCGGCATGGATCAGGTAGCTGCTGCCGGAGTTGCTGCCGCCGCCATCATCCGCCAGATAGGCCCCGATCAGCAGATCGTCAT
>NZ_RCIQ01000012.1 GCF_004000255.1 Nioella ostreopsis | reverse complement strand
GGGGACCTGCGGTCAGGCCCCGATTTGTGCAACAAGGCCTCGGCAATGTAGCCCTCGAAATCAGAACGGAGCAGATCGGCATATTCTCGAATGTCTTGCGACCGCTCAGGCAGGAAGGGCCGTTCCGGTGGGGTGCAGGCGTTTGTGATTTGGCCAATCAACGCGAGAGGCACAACAAGACTAAGCACACCGTATCGAAATGCACAAAACATGCGCAGGACAAAACTCCTTTGCCACTTCAAATTTATGGTTTCGTGCGGTAGCTACCTATTGCAGCCAAAGACGGTTCGTCAACTCGAATAAATCGTCTTGCAGTCAATTATGTTGTCTTGTATCGACCGTGTGGAAATGTCCCCGCGGGCCGATACTCATGATGAGGAGGGCCCAGGGGAGGTCATGATAGAAGAAGCACCGAATGTGGTCACCGAAGATGGACTGCGCGGCTTGCTCTCTGAGGGCTACCTCATTGAGGTGGTCTGCAAGGAGAGAGCGGAGAAGCGCCATAACAGCTGGTACGGCTCGTGGGTCATCCGCGCCGTCGCCACTGATGGGCGTGACGATAAAATGCTCGTCACCAGCCGAAGCGTCCTCAAGCTCCGCGACTTCAAAACCATCGTTGGTCTTGTCAGCTTCTTGGCCGACATGGGCTGTACGACCGCTAGCATCCCACTTGAAGAAGGTGGCCGCGAGCGCCACGCCGCGCCTCCGGTCAACGGCAGCTGACCGCGCGACTGCGCTCGTCGTTGCTTTGGGTACAGGCGTTTGTCCCGCGCCCCCGGCCCTGGCCGACGGTTTCATCTTCTCAGTTGGCCCCGACGGCCAATTGATTTCCTCTCCTCAAGAGGCAAACGAGCGCCTTTTTCTCTTCGCAGAACCCCGCGTTCCCGACGCCACTATCGAGACAGCGATCCCGGCCCCATCTGCCGTCCGCGCCACCCCAGAAATCCTGAATGCCATCGAGACCACGGCTCTGCGTTATGCCGGGCATGGTGCGCTGCGTCGCGCGGGGCTTTCCGTCACGGATTGGGCGCTCCTCTACCGGGCCAACATCGAAGTCGAGAGCGCGTACAATCCCGCTGCACGTAGCCCTGTCGGTGCCATAGGACTTGGGCAGCTTATGCCGGATACCGCCCGCGATCTCGGCGTGGACCCACATGACGTCGCGCAGAACCTCGACGGATCAGCCCGCTACCTGCTGATGATGCTCGACCAGTTCGGCGACGGCTCCCTGGCCCTTGCGGCTTACAACGCTGGTCCGGAGGCGGTCACACGCCACGGCGGCATCCCCCCTTTTCGCGAAACCCAAGGGCATGTGGCCCGTGTGACCGCCGTGTTTGAGCGGCTCAGAGGAGATCTTTCATGACATCGAGGAAACGTCAAATCGTGCTCCGCACGCGGGCGATCGCCGCGTTCTGCGCGATGACCCTTATCGTGCTGGCGGGCCCAGCACTCGCGCAGAGCATCGACCTCTCGCCGGTGCAGACCCTGCTTCAGGGCATCGTCGATGCGATCACTGGCCCCTTGGGGATCGTGATCGGCACGCTTGCGCTGATCGGCGTGTTTCTGTCCTGGCTCTTTGGCATCCTCGACTTTCGCCAGGCGCTTTGGGTGGTGGTTGCAATCGCGGGCATCGCCGCGGCACCCACGATCGTTGCTGCCATCTGGACGACCTGAGAAGCAACCATGTCCGACCAGTCCCGCGTGTTCATCGGCCTTCTGAGGCCACCCAAGCTGATGGGCTTGCCGATCATGTATGCCATGGTCTGGCTCTTCGGCTCGACGCTTCTGTTCCTCTGGGTGCAGAGCTGGGTGGTGGCCGTCTTCGCGGGGCTGGCCTGGCCGGCGCTCTGGAAGGCTGCGGACTGGGATCCGAACTTCCTCGATGTCCTGGTGATCACCTTGCAGGAAACCCCGCCCACGACGAACCGCAAGCTCCACGGAGGCGACAGCTATGCCCCGTGATGAACTGGCCGATAACGTGGCGGAGGCGCTCGATCCGCTCACGGCGCTGCCCGCTTGGGTCAAGGGCGAGAAACGGCTCTCGTCGATGCTGCCCTATGTCAGCCTTGCCACCGACCGGACGATCCGAACGCGCGGCAACGAGCTGATGCAATGCATCCGGCTTGAGGGCGTGAACAGCACCACGAGCGAGGATGGGCATCTCGACCGGATCGGCGGGCTCCTGGCAGGCATCGTCGCGCAGGTGGGGACCGAGTTCTCCTTCTACCTGCACAAGGTGTCGAAAGCAGTCGATGTGACGCTGCCGCCCATCCCGGGCGAGGGGTTCGCGGCCGCCGTCGATCAGCGCTGGCGCACCCATCTTGGACGCTCGGGTCTGCGCGACAAATCGCTGACCCTCACGGTGCTGAAACGTCCCGAGGCGGGCAGCCGCTTACCGTTCGGTCTTGGCGCGTCCCGCGCCCGGCATGCAGCCGACACCACTCGGCGCTTGCGCAAACTCGACGAGGTGGTGGGATTTCTGCTGTCGTCTTTCGATGAGCTGAAACCCCGGCTGCTTGCGGCCAGCACCGGCGAGCTTCTGGGCTTCCTAGGGTCACTGAACACTGGCGAAGAGCATCCGCTCTTCCCGAGGTCACGCTTGGGCGTGATCGCCGAGGACCTGGCCAATACCCGCGTCACATTCCGCGGCACGACCATCGCGCTCTCCGACGGTGCCGTCGGCGACAAGCTCGGCGCGATCTTCGCGGTGAAGAATTACCCGGCCAAGACCGACGGCCTGATGCTCGACGAGCTGAACCTGCCCGTCGATATGGTCGTCACCCACTCGTTCGTACCGATCAACGCCAACATCATGGCGGGCCGGATCAAGCGGCAGCTGCGCCTGATGCAAGCCGCCAATGACGGGGCCGTCAGTCTCGCCCAGGAACTGGAACTCGCGCAGGACGATCTGGAATCCAAACGCCTGATCTTCGGCGAGCACCACATGACGGTGGCGGTCTATGCGCGCACCCAAGCGGCGCTCGACGACATCGCGGCCGAGATCCGCAACATCTCCGCCACCTCCGGCATCAACCTGATCTCGGAAGCATTCGGAGCACGGGCGCATTTTATGGCGCAGCATCCGGGGAATACCGGGGCGCGCAGCCGCAAGGCAGCGATCACGAACCACAACTTCGCCGATCTCGCCACCTTCCACCGCAACCCACTCGGAAAGACTGGCCGGGAAGTGCCGTGGGGCGTGCCGATCACGCTCTTTCCGACACCCGAGCGCAGCGGCTTTCGCTTCAACTTCCACGAACAGGGCGCACCGGACCGCGAGCCCACGGGAGGGCACACCCTGATCCTCGGCCGCCCCGGCTCGGGCAAATCCGTGCTGGCGGCTTTCCTGATGACCATGGCCCGGCGGGCAGGTGCGCGGGTTTTCGTTTTCGATTATCGCGCTGGCATGGAGATGGCCGTCCGCGCGCTTGGCGGCAGTTATTCGACGGTGCGGGCAGGGCGTCCCACGGGCCTCAATCCGCTGCAGACCGAGATCGATGCGCGCGGTCAGGCCTGGCTTGCCGACTGGCTCGCAAGCCTCCTCGAGCGCCGGGACCGGCCTCTGACCCCGGTGCAGACCAACCGCCTGCAAGAGGTCGTGCGCCAGAACGCGAGTGCCGGGAACGCGGCCCTGCGGAACTGGTCGGATTTCGCATCGCTTTTGGTTTCGACCGATGATGAGGGCGACCTCTTTGAGCGCATGCAGGAATGGACATCCGAAGGGCGCTACGGCTGGATCTTCGGTGCGAACGCGGACGACACATTCAGTATCGACGGCGACGTGGCAGGTTTCGACCTGACCGGCATCCTCGATTCCGAGAGCGAGCGGGAACGCATGGCAGTCCTCTCCTATCTCTTCCGCCGCGTCGAGCGTGTGATCGAGGACCGCAAGCCCACGATCATCGTGATCGACGAGGCCTGGAAGGCGCTCGACAACGCGTATTTCGCGGAGCGGCTCTCGAACTGGCTGGTGACTGCCCGCAAGCAGAACGCGGTCGTCGTGATGATGACCCAGTATGCCAGCCAGCTCGAACGCACCCGGACCGGCAAGACCATCGTCGAAGCCGTGCCGACGCAGGTGCTTCTGCCCAACATCCGCGCCTCGGCTGCGGATTACGCAATGCTCGGCCTCAGCGAGAAAGAGCTGGACGTGCTTCTGGGCGTCGGGTCGGCCTCGCGGCTGGCGCTCGTGCGCGATGACCGGGGTGCTGTGGTGATCGATGCCGATCTCAGCGCCCTCGGCCCCCTAGTGACCATCCTCGGCGGCATGGAAAAGGGAGAGGCATTGGTCGGCCCTGATTACCGCGAACGACAAGATTTCTGGAGAGTGACATGACCCGTACAATCACCCGCAGCGCAGTGCTGCTTGGCCTTGGCCTGACCCTGACGGCCTGTGCGCAACATGAGCCCCGTCTGGCCAACTGTTTCAACTTCCGCGATGCGCCCGCGCAGACGGCTGCTGCCACGACGACGATCTCAACCATAGAGGCTGAGGTTACGCGCCGCGACACGGTCTGCGATTTCGTGATGCTGGGAGCGGGTGGCTAAGCGCATGCGGACCTGGCTTCCTCTCTCGATGATCGGCTTTGCACTGGCAGGTCCCACGGCGGGGCCAGCGGTCGCCCAAGGCGTGCCAACCTTCGATCTGCGCCTCTTCGCAGAGCGGCAGGCGATCCTTGAGCAGACTGATCGGGACCTGGCACTGCAGCAGGACCGGCTAAGCCGCGTGGAGGAACTGGCCGAGATCGAGCGTCAGCAACTCGCCTCCCTCGAAGGGCTGATGGATGCCATGTCCCTCGGCTCCGGCGATGTCGCAGGCACCGTGGCCGGGCTCGAGGCGGGGCAGGGGGTTGTTGGTGACGTCGAGAGTGCTGCGGCCAGCCTCTATGCGCCCGAGGATAACAACCCGGCCGCGGCCCGGATGTTCGGCGATGCCCGAGAAGGGATCGAGGAACTCATCATCCGCGCGGCGCGTCACACCCATAGCCTGCCCGGCGTAAGCCGCGCGGGGCTCTCTCTCGTGCAATGGCGCTGCCTGCTGCAGGCGCTGATCTGGCAGGAAAGCCGCTTCCAGATCGGCGCGCGCTCCCCCGTTGGGGCGTTTGGCCTCACGCAAATCATGCCCGGCATCGCGGGCGATCTCGGGATCTACCCGGCTTATTACGACGACCCCTGGCTGCAGGTCACTGGCGGCGCGCGCTACCTCGCGCAGATGCTGAACATGTTCGACGGCAACATCATACATGCGCTTGCCGCTTACAACGCAGGCCCGGGCAACGTTCAGAACTACGGCGGCGTCCCGCCCTTCGCGGAAACCCAGCATTACGTTGTGGTGATCCCGCAGCAATACAACAGCTATCTCGCCGCCGTGGGTGGCATCGATGCGCTCGGCACCATCGACCCTGTCCTTTTGGCGAACGCGAGCTTCAGCCTCTCGGCCCATGGCGCGGGCGTCTATGGCGATTATTCGCTGGTCTCGGTACGTGCGGCAGCCTTGCGCGTTCAGGACATCATCACCCGCATTGGCGAAACCGAAGACCTGCACGAGGCCATCGCACTCAACACCTATGCCCGGGCCGAGCTTGCCCGGCTGGTCGCAATCCGGACCCGGATCAGGGCCGCCCAAATCGAGCCACTCAGCGCCGAGCAAATCGCCTTGGCCGCGGCTCAAGCCGCGGAGCGGCAATACATGGATTTCAGTCAGGAGGATTTGCGTTGAACCTGCGCCCGCCCCGTTCCCTTTTCGCCGGTAGCATCGCTCTCGCGCTTGCCCTCAATGTCACCGGACCTGCCGCGGCACAGGGTGTGCCCACGGTGGACACCCAGAACATTGCCCAGGAAATTCGCCAGCTTCAGCAGATGCTGCAGGATTTCGGGATTCAGACCGACCTTCTGGACAATGCGCTTGCGCAGCTTGAGACGCTGCAAGGCCAGCTCCAGCAGTTAAACGAGATGTATGCCTCCCTCACCGGGCCGCGTAGCATCCTCGGCCTCGCCATGGGCGGTGATCTCGACAACCTGCTCGAAACCGATCTGGCCGACATTCCCGACCTGATCCGAGGGATCCAGGCGGGCGATTGGAGTGCTCTGATCGGGCCAAATGCCGGGCCGATGCGCTCGCAGATGGAACAGGCTCTGGCAAGTGCCGGGTTTGACGAAGATTCACTACGCGAAATCGCCACCAGCGGTAATCCGGGCGCGGAAGGTGTCGCCACGCGGGCAACCACGGGTGCCGTGATGTCGGCAGCGGCGCAGAACAGCCACGCAGAGGCGGAACAATCTCTTGAGCGCGTCGAACGTCTGGTCGAAATGATCCCGGATATGGAAGATCTGAAGGCGTCCATGGACCACAACACCCGCGTGACGGCGGAGCTTGCCATCGCCCTCACGCGCATGTGGGAGCTTGAAGCCATCCAGACTCTTGGCCGGGGCAATACCGGTCTCGTCGATGCCGCAACCATAGCTGAAGAACAGCGCTACATGGACTTCACTTTGCCGGAGCTTCAACCATGAGCGGGGCATTGAGGGTGAGTGCGCGCGAACTCGTGGAAGAGGAACTGATCCATGGCGCGCTGCGCCGGGAACACCTCTGGCGGATGATCGGCCTTGGCGGGGCGGGTTTCGGCGTCTTGGGCTGCCTTGCGGCCGCGGCCGTCGCCATGATGGTCGAGACGCCCCCGCCTGTTGTCGTGCCCTATGACCCCGCGACGGGTCTCGCGCTGCCCAATGCCACGGTCGAAACGGTGCGGCTTGCCGAGCGGCCCGCCATCATCGAGGCGCAGATCTACCGCTACATCCTCGACCGCGAGGCCTACAACCAGCTCGACAATGATTTGCGCGTGCGCCGGGTGCTGGCGCAATCCACCGGGGCGGCCGAGGCCAGCATGCGCGCCATGTGGACCTCGGGGCAGGAGAGCTATCCGCCGACCCGCTACGGCCCCGCAGCTGAGATGGCGGTCGAGATCGCCTCGATCACGCTGATCGGCGAGAACCGCGCGCAGGTGCGTCTCAGAAAGCGCCTGACCAGCCCGCAAGGGGCTCAGGACGGATCCTTCACCGCGACGCTGATGTTCGCTTTTCAGCCCGAACGGACCCGCTCGATCGACGATGTCTGGCAGAACCCCTTCGGCTTCACCGTCACCCAATATGCCATCCGATCGGACCGTTCCGAATGACCTCTGTTCCCGTTCTCACATCCGTTCACGCCCTTCTCGTCGCCGGTGCGTTGGCGCTCATGGCGCCCGCAGCTCTGGCCGAGACCACGCCGCGCCCCGGTCCCCATGACAACCGCGTCCGGATCGCCACCTGGACCGAGGGGCAGGTCTACCGCGTCGTCACCACTCTGACCCGCGTCACCACCGTCGAGTTCGGCGAGGGCGAGACCATCCGCTCGATCATCGCGGGTGACACGGTCGGCTTCCAGTTCGACGGCGTGCCGGGCGGGCGTGCCTTCGCCATCAAACCCGCCGCCTCGGGGGTGGCCACCAACATCACGGTCTACACGAACCGCCGCTCCTACTATTTCCACGTGGTCGAGGCGCGCGAGACTCCGCATTACGTCGTGCAGTTCCGCTATCCCGAGAGTCGCGTTCAACCGGCTCGGGCCGTCGCGGCTGATGCGCCGAATGCCAACTACGCCGTCAGCGCAAGCGAGGAGTTCACGCCGACGGCTATCTGGGATGACGGCACCTTCACGTATTTCCGCTTTGCGCGGAACGCGCCGGTCCCGGCGATCTTTCGCTATGCCAATGGCGGCGAGCGGGCGGTGAACAGCACGGCACTCGAGGACGGTGTGATCCGGGTCTCGGGTGTGAACCGGCAATGGGTCCTGCGCCTCGGGGAAGACGAGGTCTGTGTTCAGGATATGGGCGGACCGACGTCATGAGCCAGGACACCGAAGACCTCGCCGCGCGTCTCGCGGCGCTTGAATCGACGGGCGACAAGAAGCGCGGTGCCGCACGGCCCTCCCCGCTGGCCGCCATCCTCGGTGTGGCCGGGATCGTGGCCGTGGGCGGGCTGGCCTGGGCCGCCCTACAGCCATCGCCGGAAGCCCCACTGCCGACCGCAGCCCCGGAAGAGTTCCAGACCGCCGGATCGGGCTTCGGCGACCTCGCACCCATGCCCGTGGTCGAGCCTGCACCGCCGCCACCGGCCGAGACCGGCCCCTCCGCGTCGGAACTGGCGCTGATGGAGAGCCTCGCAACGCTGCGCGCGGAACTCGAAGACCTGCGCGCACGGCCCGTCGAGGCCTCGGACAGCGGCGCGGAGCAGGCCATCGCCGATCTCACGGCGCAGATCGCGGCGCTGCAGGAAGCCTCGTCTGAGGCGCAGCGCGCACTCGAGCGGCAATTGACCGAACGCGACCGGGAACTCGACCAGCTGCGCATGGACCTTGAAGTTGCACGGCTGACCCCGCCTGCGCCCACGGACCTCGGGCCGAACGAGGAGGAGTTACGGCTTGCCGAACTCGAGCGCCGCCGCATCGCGGAGGCCGAGGCGCGGGCCGAACGCATCGCCTCGCCCATGATCGCGTTTTCCGGGATGGCGGCAGGGACCGACCGAGAGAACAGCCTCGAGGCCGCGCGCCTGAATGAAGACGAAGCCTTCGTGCGCGCTGGCGCAAGACCCGCCCCGGTGACGCGGGCCGAAGTGATCGTGAACCCCGGCAACACCGTCGTGCAAGGCACGATGATCCAGGCCGTGACGGAAACAGCGCTCGACAGCACGCTGCCCGGCGCGATCCGCGCGATCGTCTCCGAGGACGTTCATTCATTCGACGGCACGCGGGTCCTCATCCCGCGCGGCGCGCGTCTCGTGGGGCGCTACCGCTCCGATGTGGCGCTCGCGCAATCGCGGGTCATGGTGGCCTGGGATCGCATCATCCTGCCCGACAACCAGACCGTGGAGATCAGCGCCTTTGGCGGAGACGAGCTCGGTCGCACCGGCACCACCGGCTTCGTCGATACCCGCTTCGCACAGCGTTTCGGCTCGGCCGCGCTGATCTCGCTGATCGGGGCTCTTCCTGCCGCAGCTGCAGGTCAGATTGAGGATGAGGCTGCGGCCGATATCGCAAGTGACGTGGGCACGGACCTGCGCGACAGCACCCAAAGCGTGATGCAGGACTATCTCGCGATCCGGCCCGTGATCCATGTCGATCAGGGCACCCGGATCACCGTCATGGTCGACCGCGACCTGGAGATCTTCTGACATGGCAGCGAGCTATCTCGAAGCTTCGCTCGACCGGCTTGGTGCCCCCGTGCAATGGGACGACACGATCGAGATCTGCATCAACCCCGACGGACAGGTCTGGGGCGAGTTCCAGGGCGATCATTTCATGCGAGGTCTCGGCACCCCGCTCAGCCAGACCGAGATCAAGGACCTCGGCAACCAGATCGCCTCGGCCGCCTCAACCATGCTCAGCACCAAGAAGCCCATCGTCTCGGTCTCGATCCTCTATCGGGATCGTCCGATCCGGGCGCAGGTGATCCAGCCTCCCGCCGTTGAAGGTGGGTTTTCCATCTCGCTACGGTTCTTCTCCTCCCTGCCGCTGGAGGTGATCAAGCTCGGGTTTCTCTATGGCAAGGAGCGCAGCCTCGAAGGCCTGCGCCGCGAACGGAATGCCGCCCTGCGCGATGTGGTGGCTTCCGGCGACATCGGTGCATCCCTGCGGTTCTGCGTCGAGAACAAGCTCAACATGATCGTCTCGGGGGGCACCTCGACCGGCAAGACGGTCGCGGCGCGCAAGATCCTCTCGCTGATCCCACCCGAGGAGCGGATCATCACCATTGAGGAGGCAGCCGAACTGCGCCCCGAACAGCCGAATGCCGTAACGCTGATCGCCGACCGGGATACCGACGCCCGCAGCGCGGATGTGCTTCTGGCCTCGACCCTGCGGATGCGGCCTGATCGGATCGTGCTGGGCGAGGTCCGTGGTCGCGAGGCCATGACCTTCCTTGAGGCGATCAACACCGGCCATGGCGGCTCGCTCACCACGCTGCATGCCGAAACACCGCAACTCGCCGTCCGTCGCCTCGCCATTGCCGCGCTCAAGACCGATGTGCCGATGACCTATGCCGATATGGTGGACTACATCGAGGGCTCCATCGACGTGATCATTCAGGCCGGCCGTCATAATGGCGCCCGCGGCATCACCGAGTTCTTCCTGCCGGGGCAGGCGAGACATCCAGACCAGAACACGGGTCCAGCCGGGGGTGCCGAGCGCCCCACGGTCGCGGCCGAATGAACCGAAAGGAAATCCCCATGCGCAAGATCACCCTCACCGCCGCTGTCACCCTGCTGGCCGCGCCCCTCGCGGCCCAGACCGCGCCTCAGGTGACGAACGATCTCACCGTGACCATGTCGCCCCAGCAATACCGGATCTGCAACGACCGGCCCGCTCGCCCGACCTGGATGGACGAGGCTCACCCGCGTGAGGCCTACAAGGCGCTGACGTTGATGCGGCTCTACGAGCTGCGGTCATGGGAGGCGATCCAGGAAACTGGCGACTGCGGCTGTGATGTCCGCTTCCCGTCATGGGATGCAGCCTCCGCCGAGTACGAGGAACGGTTCGCAACAAGCACGCAGGCCGAGCATACTCAAGCGCGGCTGGCCATTCGCAACGAGCAGAACCAGATCGCCCGCGACGTCCAGGATATC
The DNA here is from genome assembly GCF_004000255.1 of Nioella ostreopsis. Taxonomy (GTDB): domain Bacteria; phylum Pseudomonadota; class Alphaproteobacteria; order Rhodobacterales; family Rhodobacteraceae; genus Nioella; species Nioella ostreopsis. The sequence goes on along the minus strand of NZ_RCIQ01000012.1, from coordinate 132,899 downwards.
TGCGAAGCGCAAGGCAACTGGTAATGAGCATCGTCAGCTGGATGGTTGGAACCGCCGACGGCTTCCTTGCCGATGCCGCCGAGTCCCAGTTCGGGGCTGTGGCGAGCAATACCGGCACGATCGTCCTGCTGATGGTCACGCTTTCGCTGATCGGCGTTTGTATCAACATGGCCTTCCAGTTCCGAAGCATGGATGGGGCCAGCTTCTTCTGGTACCTGATAAAGCTGATGTTGATAGGGCTCTTTGCCTTCAACTGGGCCAACTTCAACGCTGTGGCCAATGCCGTGATCGGCGGGCTCGACTACATCGCCGGGGCTCTGATCTCCTCGGTCGGTGGCGGCGGGGCAGGGGCAACGTACTTTGCCGCTGAGTTCGATGATCTCATCACGGAGTTCAGCCAGTACCTGAACGCGATCGGTAACAACCTGAACTGGATGACTGGCGCGATCCTCGGCGGCATCGGTCTGGTGCTCCTGAGCCTTCTTGGCTTCATGACCGGCATCGTCCTCATCTTCGCCAAGATGATGCTGACGCTGATGCTCGGCCTTGCTCCGATCATGATCGCTTTGTCGCTCTTCGATGCGACCAAGGATTTCTTCCACAGATGGGTCTCGACGACGATCAGCTACGCCTTCTACCCCATCGTCATCGCCGCCATGTTCTCGACCGTCGTCGGCATGGCGAACTCGCTTCTGGCCCAGCTCGGTGACCCGAACTCGGCCACCAACATCGGCTCGCTGGTGCCGTTCTTCGTGATGGTGTTCCTGGCCAAGGGTTTCGTTGCGGCGACGCCGCTGATCGTACGTGGGATCTCGGGGAATCTGATGGTGGCTGCGGCACCCGCTGTGGTCGCTGGATCATTCGGGATCATGCGGGGAGTCTTCAATACGGACGGCGTCAAGGGCCGGGCGAGGATCGGTGCACTCACGACAGGCGAAGCGATCGGACGAGGTGCGGTGCAGGCGCCTGTGGTTGTGCGGAGCGCTGCGGCGACCGCGAGCGCGCAAGTGGTGCGGATAGCGGAGAGGGCGAAACGGTTGGCCCCGTGATGGGTTGGACGAGTTTACTTCTATCTTCAATGAGTTACTGAACTCCTTTAACATAATAGGTTCAACTCAAGATCGCCCCTCGTCTCACCGCGTTGGATTATTGGTCGGGGCGATGACTTCGTGAAGTCAAGACCAGGTGGGTGAGCATTCATGCAGTATCTGAGGCGGCTCACCGTTGCCAATCCTATACTGTGGCTACCAATTTCTTCGGTTCAGTGCCAGCTTGGGGAAGCGGTGAAGGCAGGTGCAGATGGTAGGTCTCAACTCCGGTGTTGGATTGCACCATTTGCATGGAATAATCGACCCATTTGCGTGCCCGTGCCGAAAGCTGCAAAGGCGAACGGTTCCGCCGACCGGTCGCGGACGCCGAGAATGACGAGTGGATTTGTGGCCGCACGGTCAATATAGCACGCGCCGCCATTGAAAAACCACTCTCATGGGCACTTATCGCTTCCAGGATCAGCGGAACAACAGGTTCGGCAGGAACGTCACCAGCGCTGGCACATAGGTCAAGAGAAGTAGTACGCCGATCAGGCTGGCCAGGAAGGGCAGGGATTCGCGACTGAACTCCTCAATCGAGCATTTGGTGATCGAGCAGACGGTATAAAGGACCGTGCCAACGGGTGGCGTGATCGAGCCGATGGTTGTGTTGAATACCAGGACGATGCCGAAATGGACCGGGTCTATGCCGAGGGTGCGCGTCACCTCATTGAGGATCGGGACCAGGATCACCATCAACGCAAGGCCTTCAAGCATGGTGCCAAGCACCAGCAGCATCACGGTCAGGATCATCAGGATGACATATTTGTTGTCGGACAAAGACAGCAGGCTGGTCAACAGAGATTGCGGCACCTGCTCCAGCGCCAGAACCAGTGAGAAGACGGCCGCTGAGGCCACGATGAACAGGACATTCGCGGTTGTCAGCGCGGATTCGCGCAGCAGGTCATAAGTTTCGGACAGTCGAAAGCCGCGATAGACGAAGATGCCGATAACGAAAGCATAGAGAGCGGCCATTGCCCCCAACTCGGTCGGTGTGAACCAGCCACCGCGTAGCCCGACGATCAGCAGCACCGGCATCGCCAGCGCCCAAAGGGCAGATTGCCCGCGCGCCGCGATCTGGCGCGCGGGCAATCTCTGCGCACGCTCGGGTTTGTAACCGCGCCGTTTCGCCATGATGCGCACCGTCAGCAGTAACGCGCAGGTGATGATGAATGCCGGGATAATGCCGCCGATAAACAGGCGTCCAATGGAGGTGTCGGTCAGCAACCCATAGACGATCAGCCCGATCGAGGGCGGCATAATCGGCGCGATGGCCCCCGAGGCGGCGCTGACCACCGAGGCGAAACCGTTGGAATAGCCGCGCTGACGCATGATCGGCGCGATGGTGCGCGCGTCAATGGCGGCGTCCGCGTTGGATGAACCCGACATCGCCCCCAGGAAAAGCGAGTTCATCACTGCCACCTGCGCCAGCCCGCCATGCCAGTGTCCGACAAGCCCATCGGCGAAATCGTAGAGACGTTGGGCGATGCCGCCACGGGCCATAGCGGCGCCTGCAACGATAAAAAACGGCACCGCGAGCAGCGGGAAGCTCTCCAGTGACGAAGCCATGCGTTGCGCCACGGTGCTTGCCATCATCGGGTTGAGGGCGAAATAGATCACCGAGGCCCCCAGGATCACGAAGGCGATGGGAACACGCAGCACCAGCAGCGCAAGGAAGGCAATGCCTGACGCAATCATGTGTGGCGCTCCCGCCAAAGTTCGGCAAGATGGAGCAGTTGGACCAAGATGATGGCTGACATTGCCACACCCAGACCGGCCGACACGATCCATTTTGGCCAGCCCAGTGCTAGAAACGTGGTGAACCGCGCGGTCGACACCTGTGCAATGGCTGCGTTCAGAACCTGCAGTGCGATGGCAATGACAAGAAGATGGGTCAGCGCAGTCACCCAGGCTTGAAGCCGCCGGGGCAATCTGGATACGAAGAAATCAACCCCGAACATCTGCTTGTCCAACGCGGCGCCGATGATCCCAAAGAACACCACGCCCGCAAAACAGACCACGGCCAGTTCATTGGCGACTTGGAACCCTTCGCGAAGCACTGTTCGCGAAATGACGTTTGCACCGACCGCCACAAGCACTATCCCGAGAAGGAGTGTCGGGATCAATTCGCCGATCAGGCGCAGCAAAGGTCGCAAAAAAACACGTTCGATCCCGGATACCTCCCAACAGCTCGAAGATGCCGACACAGATCGTGTCGGCACCCATTGGTCAGCCCTGTGTCGCGGCGGAACGAATGCTGTCGAACAGACCTTCCGGCAGATCATCGAAGAAGCTGGAAGTGGCTTCACGATAGGCGTTGAGGTCCGCCTCGTGGAACGTAACTCCCGCCGCTTCAAACTCGGCGCGGATTTCCTCTTCCAACGCGATGGATTGCGCTGTCAGCTCCTGCCCACCACCGCGGAACTCCTCCAGCATGATGGCGCGGTCGCCCTCCGACAAGGCCTGGAAGGCCGCCTCTGACGTGACCCAGCCAAGGAACAGGTTGAAATGTCCGGTTAGGGTGATTTCCTTGACGACTTCATACCACCGGTTCGCACGCAGGCCTGTCAACGGGGATTCCCCTGCGGTCACGACGCCCTGGGCCAAGGCAGAATAGGCCTCCGCGGCTTCCACCGTGGTGGCGACCACGCCCATTGGCTCGAAGGTGTTGAGCCAAGTTTCAAGCGGCGGCACGCGCATCAGGACGCCCTCCAGGTCGGAGGGGTGCGGATAGGGCTCGGTGCCGATCATGTGGCGCGCCCCGTCGAACCAGTTCAACGCCAGCACGCGCAGACCGGCGGTTTCGGCAAGCTGATCATAATAGCCCTGCATCAGGTCCGAATTGGCGAGGCGCTCGGCTTCCGCGGCATTGCCGACGATGAACGGCCCCTCGACCGCGGCAAGCTCGGGCACACCGAACTGCGACAGGTTGCTGGCCGAGGTATAGGCGATGGTCGGCTGACCCTGGCTTGCCTGTTCGATGGTGTCAGTCGTCGTGCCCAATTGGGCACTCGGGAACATCTGGAACGTGACGCGCCCTTCGGTGCGCTCCATGATCCGGTTGCCGACCTCTTCGGCGAGCGTGTTGGACAGCGCGGTTGGCGCGTTGACCGAAGCGATTCTGAAATTTGCCGCATCCTGAGCGAAGGCAGTTCTTGCCGAAAGGGCGAGCGGTGTGCTGGCCAGCATGGCAAGGGCGTGGCGTCGGGTCAGGGCATTGAATGGGGTGGTCATGTCTCGTCCTCCGTGTTGCGTTACTTGGCCGGGACGCCGGTTTCGGCGCTGCGCTTTCTGGCCCGGTCCGCCAGTTCGGCGGCATGCGCATGGATCAAGCCGATCGGCATGGCGTGGCTTTGGTCAATGTCGATGGGTGCGGGGTGACCGAAGCCACCGCGCTGGCCGCAGGTTTCGCCAGCCATGATGGCGGCGGCCTGCATCAAGGCGCGCGGGTCTTCGCCACGCAAAAGCCCGGTGAGAACCCGCGCGATGAAGCTGTCCCCGGCACCGAGCGTATCGACGATCTCGGCGGGCGCGGGGGGAACACCTACATCCGTATCAGGTCCGGTCAGGTAGGCGCCGTTCTGGCCGCGTGTGACAAGGCACCAGTTCGCTCCTGCCTTGCGCACCTGCGCTTGCAACGTGGCGACTTCTGCGTCGGTCATACTACCGCCCGAAAAGCTCGCCAGAAAACACATCGGCGCGATGGCATCTACATAATCGACCCCGGTCTGGTCCGCGAAATCGAAAGACAATCGCGCGCGGTTGGAGAATGCTGACAAATGCGCCTCGACATGGGCAGAGCGACCGGTGTGGACGGCATCGGCCCTTGCGATCATTTCTAAATCACCGGCATTGGGCGCGATGATGGAGACGCCCAGATCGGCGCGCAGGAACTCTCGCTCACCACTGGCGGTATTGCCAATGACGCAGAATGCGGTGCGCCCCGCAACGCGGCGCAGGCGTGTGATATTGACGCCTTCCCTTTCCAAGGCAACGCTCATGTGGCGGCCAGCGGGGTCATCTGCCATGGCGCCGATAAAGGCCGCATCCGCGCCGGCGCGTCGGGCAAAAACCGCCACATTCAGCGCATTGCCGCCCGGATACATCGCCCCGTGCGCCTCGTAGCAATCCACATCGTTGTCCCCGAAGGTAACAATTTGCGGAGAGGTTGCGTTTCTAGACATCATGTGAGAACGTTCACACAAATCACATGCGGCTGTCAAGCGACCCGCGAATTCCTGTTGTCAATAATGCGGAGCCCCACAAGATGTCTGAACCTCAATCCCCTCATCCCGATGTTGTGCGTGCGCTCCAGGCGCTTGACGGACGCGACACGGAGCACGTGTTCTTCGTGGCCTGTGGCGGGTCTCTCTCGATCATGTATCCGGCTAAATTCATGCTGGATCAGGTTTCGGCCAAACTGCCATCGGATCTCTACAACGCGGCCGAATTCACTCATCGCGCGCCCAGGCGGCTGACCGCGCAATCGCTGGTCATCCTGTGCTCGATGACCGGCACAACGCACGAAACCGTCGCGGCAGCGAAGTTCGCGCGGGAGGCCGGGGCGATGACAATCTCACTAACTGTGGACCCCGAGAGCCCGCTGGCGAAAGCCAGCGATCATGTGGTGGCGTTCGAGGCACCCTACACGACCGGCATTCCGATCGATGCCAAGAACAGCAATTACGCCCGGATCTACCAGATCGTGCAGGGGCTTGCTGCCCGCTATGATGGCGGCGGAAATATGGTCGCGTTGATGGACAGTCTTGATGCGCTGCAATCGGTCATCGACCGGGCGCAGGGTGTTTTCGCGCCGCGTTTCGACCAATACGCCCCACATTTTGCGAAACAAGATGTGATCTATACAACGGCCAGCGGGGCCAGCTACGGCGCCGCCTATTCCTATGCGATCTGCGTGTTGATGGAGATGCAGTGGATCAACAGCCACCCGATCCACGCCAACGAGTTTTTCCACGGTGCGTTCGAGGTTCTGGATGACAACCGCTGCTACATCCTGATGAAAGGGCTGGACGATACGCGCCCGCTGGAAGAGCGCGCCGAAAACTTCCTGCTGCGCTTTGGTCGTCCAGAGAATATCCTGGTGGTTGATGCTGCCGAGCTCGATTTCACCGGAGTCGTCCCCGAGTTTCGCGGCGCGCTTGCGCCACTGGTGTTCTTCGATACGCTGTGGACCTTCGCCTATCGCCTGGCGGACTTGCGCCAACACGAGATGATGACGGCACGGCGCTACATGAAGAAACTCGACGACTACTGAGGAGTCTGCGATGAGACTGGCAGATGCCGAAACCGTCCACCGATTGCTGGACTACCCCTATCTGATCGAGGCGTTGTACCAGGCCCATCAGGGAGTGCATCCAGCCGCCGATCATATTGTCAGCACCGAGCCGGAGGGCGGCGACAATCAATTCGTGACCCTTGTGGGCTGGCAGGGTGGCAAGGGCATCGCGGTCAAAATGGTCGGGGTCTTTCCCGGCAATCTGGCGTTCGATCCGCCGCAAGCCTCGGTGCAGGGGTTGGTCGCGCTCTTTAACCCTGCCACCGGGGCACCGATGCTTGCCGCCGATGGCGAGGCGATGACCTTCCGCAAGACTGCGGCGGATTCAGGGCTAGGCACGCGGCTGCTTGCGCGGCCTGATTGCGAGACGCTGCTGGTTGTCGGGGCAGGGGGTCTTGCGCCGCATGTCATCGCTGCCCATCGCGCCGCGCGCCCGTCTCTGAACCGCATCCTGATCTGGAACCGCACGCCCGAGCGCGCCGAGACGCTTGCCACTTCGCTAATGGCGGGGGCCGATACGCAAGGCGTCGATATCGCGGCAACGCGCGACCTGGATGCAGCCGTGGCCGACGCCGATATCATCTCTTGTGTCACGATGGCCCGCGAGCCGCTGATCAGGGGGGCGCTTCTGAGACCCGGGGCGCATCTCGACTTGGTCGGTGCCTATTTGCCGGACATGCGCGAGGCCGATGACGAAGCAATGGCGCGCGGGCAGATCTTTGTCGATTGCCGGGACGGGATGAAAGGCTCTGGCGAATTGGCCCGCCCCGTGGCCGCCGGGGTTATCAACTGGGATGACGTCGGCGCAGACCTCTATCAACTCTGCCGGGGCGCGCATCCAGGCCGTCAGTCGGACTCGGAAATCACGGTGTTCAAGAATGTCGGCGGCGGCCATCTTGACCTTTTTGCCGCCGTGGCCTTGTCTGAACGTCTTCCATAGGCGGCACGGGTTGCGGGATGCGAGCGCGAGCCTGAGTAGTTTACCACGCCTGCGCAGCAAAACGGATCGGACCGCATGAAGGCAGCGAAAGTAACGATCGTCGAGGTTGCGGCCAAGGCCGGGGTCAGCGTCGCCACAGCGAGCCGAGTTCTCGGGAATTACGGCTATGCAGGTGCAAAAACCAAAGAGCGGGTTGAGGCTGTTGCCTCCGAGCTAGGCTATCGGCCCAACAAACTGGCGCGCGGTCTGATCACCGGTCAGACCCGCACCATCGGGGTAATTGCCGGCGATATCTCGAGCCCATTCTATGCTGCCGTATTGCGAGGCATATCGGATGGGGTGGAAGCGCGCGGCATGAGCATGTTGATCACAAACAGTGATGAAACGGTTGCGCGTGAGATTGCCGCCACGAAACTGCTGCGAGAGAATCAGGTTGACGGGCTCATCGTCTCTCCCTGCGATGTTATGGACTCCCCTCACCTCAAAGAGGCGGCTGCAGCCGGAATACCGATGGTGCTAATCGACCGCAAGGTGACGGGTCTTCAGATCGACAGTGTCTCAGTCGAGAATATCGAAAGCTCCCGCGATGGCGTAGCCCGGCTTTTGTGGGCAGGTCATCGCCGCATAGGTGTCGTGGCGGAATTGGGCCGCACTGCTTCTCAAGATCTGCCCAAATTCCTTGCCTCGGCAGGGCAGGGGGGCAGAACCAATCTGAACGCAGTCTCGACAAGCTGGCAGCGTCTTGGAGGCTATCTTGCGGCGCATCGTGACGCGCAGCTTGAGATCGACCCGGCGCTGATTGTCCATGTTGGTGAGCATTCCGCATCGGCAGCGCAGCAATCGGTGCGCGCGCTTCTTGAGACCCCCGACCGGCCAACCGCGCTGTTCTGCGCAGATGGGCTGATGTCATCTGGGGCCATGGCGGCTATCGTGGCGTGCGGATTGAGCGTACCGGATGATCTATCACTTGTCTGCTTTGACGATCTGGACTGGATGGCCTTCGTGGGTAGCGGTATCGATGCAATCGCCCAACCGCGCAGGCGTCTTGGCAAAGCGGCGACGGCCCTGCTGATTGCACGGATCAAGGGGGCCAAGGGCAGAGCGCGGAACCTGAAGTTGCGACCGCGCTACTTGTCGCGCGGCTCGATTGCCCCTCCACCCGGAACATCAACTGCTTAGTAGGATGCACATGGCGTTCCGAACACCTACCCTGCACCAATCGGGTGAAAGACTTCACCTTTCAGTTCGTCTGCAAAAGGCCAATCGCCGATGCAGAAGGGCTTAGTGAGTTCTCCCACGCTCACCCATGCTCCGCGATAATAGCCCTCGTCGTTAGAACAGCCGAAGCCAACGCTGTCCGGTCTGAGCTGATAATCCCCAATCCCTCGATATCAAGCGACAGCTGACCCTGGCCACCGCTGCTCGCAGCAGCACGAGCTGCGCGGCCTCGGGCTTTCGCTGAGTTGACAGGTTCAGTCTTCGGTGTGTTCGGCGCGTTCGAACCGACTTCCGATGCAACATTTGCCGCCCGCACCTCTTGTAGCTCCTGCTTCAGCTTTTCCAACGTCTCGCGGGTCTCCGACATCTGCCGATCCCGCCTCAGCCCATCCTCGTCCGGATATGGGAAACTTCCCACCTGACCCGCATGCAGCACCTTCAGCGCGGGGTCTTCGAAGTACTTGATCCGCCGCGCCCGGATCGGCATCTGCGCGTCGATCACGAGGATCACCTCATCGAGGTCCATGCGCCGGGCTTGGTCCTCTGTCAGGAGCGGGGTATCCTCGGTTCGCTCAGAGACGCTGCGCCCCTCGAAGGGATTGCGACCGACAGCACGGGACCGGGTCACCACGCGCTTGGTGGTCTTGCCGACAGCCTGGCTCAACTCCTCGATGGTCTTCTGCTCGGATGGGGTGAGGTAGAGCTTCACGCCGGCGCCGCCCTGAAGCGACCTGCGAGTGTTCTCGCCATAGATTTCGTCCAAAGCAGGAATCGTCTGGGTGACGATGGCGAGGTTACCGCCATAGGAACGCAGGGTCTTGATGCTTTCTGCGACGATCGGCATTTTCCCGAGCCGGTCGAACTCGTCGAGCATGATCATCACCGGCCAGGGCTCGTCATCTCCGGGTTCCTGCGCCTGCAGCGAGGCGATCAGGTCGGAAAAGAAGAGGCGGATCAGCGGAGCCAGCGGTCGGATCAGCTCGGATTCGACCACAAGATAGATCGCATGCGGGCGGCGGCGGATATCCCGGAAGGAAAAGTCAGATGTCGCGGTGGCCGCGTCGATCGCGCGGTTGTCCCAGGTGTCGAGACCCGATGTCATCAGGAGCGACAGGTAGGACGTGAGGGTGTCATTGTTGGTCGATGCCATACGCTCGAAGATCAGTTTGGCCGAGGTGTTCTTCACCTCCTGAGAACGCTTCAAATATTCCTTCTGCTTGTCGCCCCCCGAGGCTGTGATGCGATAGATCTCGCCGATGGTCGGCACGCCGCGCTCGAAGGCCAGAAGACCGGCTGCCACGAAGAGGTCGATACCCCCGGCCAAAAGCCCGCTCAGCTTTTCATTGTCGGTTTGCAGGAAGAGCTTGGCGGTGAGTTTCAGCTCCATCTGCTGTCGGTCGGGATTGGTCATGGCCGCGATGCGCGCAAGCGGGTTGTAGCGATGCGTCGGTCGGTCCCAGTCGGTCGGCGCGAAGCGGAAAACCTTGTCCCCCATGCTGGCGCGAAAGCGCGAGGTCTCGCGAAAGTTCTCGCCTTTCACGTCGAGCACCACGGCCGAGCCCTTGTAGGTCAGCAGGTTCGGGATCACGAACCCCACGCCCTTGCCCCGGCCTGTAGGCGCCACGATCAGCGCGTGGGGGAAGGTTTTTGAGACAAGGAACGGGCGTTTGGATTTCGGGGAGCCAAGCTTGCCCAAAAGGAAGCCGCCGCCGGGCTTGGCAAAGAAACCGTTCCTCTTCATCTCGCTGCGGGTCTGCCAATGCGTCGTCCCGAAGCGAGTCAATGCATCCCCCAGAAGCGTGACGCTCAGCATCAGCGATGCCAGGCCGAAGCCGCCAAGGATGAGGTTCACCCAGAGGAAGTCTTTCGGTGCAGACTGAGACAGACCCCGATATTCGCGGGCGAGCAGAGTGACGTCGAAACGCGTGGGTGAAAGCCCATAGCGGAACATGACAAAGCCGGTCGCCACAACATAGCCCATGGCGAGGCCGACCAGCACGAGGCTCAACACACCGATGGCGATCTTGCCTTTATCCATGGGTGATCCCCTTTTCGCCATCTGCCGCAGCGTGGCGTGCGCGCTGCGCCTCTATATGTTCTTCCGCCAACGCATCGAGAACGCGCTCCATGGCCGGGCCATGCGCAGTGACTTCGCTGCTCTGGAGATAGGTCTTGGCGAGTTCCAGCTGTCGCAGCGGATCCTCGGTGAATTTGTCCAGGACGTCCGCGTTACCGGCCTGCAGTGCGTCGATTGCGTCGGGGCTTAGCCGTTCGTTGACCTGCCGGACGATGTCATGTCGCTCTGCCTCGGATATCGGATCCCCGGCGTCGGCGTTTTGCACAAAGGCCATGACCGTTGGCGCGGTCTCTTCCAGATACCGGCGCTCGGCGTAGTCTTGTCGCGCCTGGTCCTCGATAATGAGGCTGCGCTCGCTGATATAGGCACGCGACGCGCCGAGCGAACGAAGGTGGTTGATTTCGCCCCTAACGGCCTGCCCGAATTCGTCATCCGGCATCTCCGTGCGATAGCGGGCGAGGGTGCGGAGCTCTTCCGTGATCGGACCGAGATGATCCGAAGGATCCCGCAAGGCGAGGTCCATGTCGCCAGCATGAAGCGTGCGGTCCTGTTCCAATACCGCGTATTGCGGCGGCTTTCGACTGTCGGTCATCTGATCCCAGGCCATCGACGCCAGTTCGGCATGTTGCGGGGATCTCTGCGCGTAGGCGTCGAACGCGGCGCGGGCCTCTTCAACCTCCACGGCGCCCGCCCGCCGGACGGAAGGATCGTCGGAGAACGGATGATCGAAATCCGTCCGGCGGAACTGCGCCACAAGCGCTTTGAACTCCTGCCGCTCCGATGGGGCAAAAATGTCGGGCCCGTCCTTCCCGAGATCACCCCCAGGTGCCGTCAACCGCTCACCAAGCGCTGGCTCAGCGTCATCCACCTCGTCAAACTCGGTTGGCGCGCGCAGAACGCGTACATCGGTCAGGACATCGCCCAACCGAACATGCACGGCTTCCAGCCGGTCCAGCGCTTCTTCCCGGTCCGCAGGTTTCTCCAGATCGAGGTCACCTTCTTTGGCAATCGCCTGCAGATCCTGTGCCAGCCATTGGCGTTCCAGTGCGGCATTGCCAGCCCCTTCCCGCAGACGCGCGACCACTGCCTCGGCGCCAATGCCCGTGCCTTGCAACGCCTCGGCCAGCTTTGGTGCCACCTCTCCATCGTCAAGACGCGCGAGGTGATCTTCACTTAAGTTCGGCCTTGCATAGATGCCGTCCCGGGACGGGGCATCGACCAGGGCGGCGGAGCGATCCCCGAGCGGGTTCAAATGCGCGACCGAGGCCAGAACGTCGGTCAGCTTGCGCTCGATCACCGGCCTCTCGGTCGCCGGAGCCCTGTCGATCGCCGCCTCGATCTGGCGAATGTTCTGAGAAAACTCGGTGATCAGCGTGTCGAACGCTGCTTCGTCTTGGGACATGTAGATGGCTCCGTCAGATTGAATCGGACCGCCACTGGCAAGGATGGTGCTGGCCCTCTCGAGCGCTTCGGCCACGTCGTCGAAATTCGAGCGTGACGCCTCCGCCGCGAGCCCGCGGTAGATCAACGCGTTGTGCCTGACGGTTTCCAGAGCGGCCGCCAGGTCAGCGCCGGTTCTCTGGCGCTCGACTGGGGGACGACCTTCGTCGCGAGCCTTGTAGATTTCATCGATCTCGGCGCGGTAGGTCGTGACGCCGCGATCCAGACGACGCGTCGCCTCAAGGCGGATCCCATGAACTTGGGCCGCCTCGACCATCGCCTCGCGAAAGGCGTCGTAGTTGAAGTGATGATCCTTCCCGAGAAAGAACATTTCGCCATCCTTGCTGCGGCGGTTCAGAACGATATGCGCATGTGGATGCGCGCGATCTTGGTGTATTGCAGCAATATAGTCGAATTGCGACCCCTCACCTTGAAAGAACTTCTCGCAGACGGATTCCGTGATCGCGCGCACCTCCTCACCGCTGGTGCCAACGGGAAATGCCATCAGCAGATGCGAGGTGTGGCCGAGCTTGGGGCTGTGCCGCTCACCCCACTGGTTCTCAAATCGGCGTACGACCCGGTCGATCTCGGCCTCGGACAGGGTCTTCTTGCCATCATGTGTGCCACGACTGTCGAGGATGTGGCTCGACTTTGTCGTGAGATATGTGAGCTGAGCACGCAGCTGCGCCCCGGTGTGGCAGCCCCCTTTCGCAATGGCCTTGAAGATCGCTGGCGAGTAGCCGCGCGCGGCCCGGACCATCTGCGCGCCCTTGGAAAGCCCCTGCCAGGATCCCGAAACTCGGCTCCAGCCTCGGTCAAATAGCGCCGGGTCGATGCCACGGACCCGGTCACTCCGCGCCATTCTCATCCCTCTCGGCGAGGTCCGCCAGGGCAGAGCTGATCTCAAGGTCCAGCACGCTACGCCGCGCGCGCGACATCTCCTGGACCTGGTCGGCCAGATCGAAGACCAGACCCGCAAGCGCGCGGACGTCACGGTGACTTGAGGCCGGGTAGGACAGTCTCTCACCCCGCACCTTGGCCTCGTTCAGACGTCGCGCGATCTGGTTCACGTTGTTACCGACCCGGTTGAGCGCGGCGCCGAGGCTGCGCAACTCGTCGCACATCTCGTCGTCGGGTAGGAAGACACTTTCGGCCGCCAGCATCAGGCGACGCATGGCATCCGAGCGGTGCGCAATCCCGCGCCGCGACAGCGCCGCGTCGAACCGGCGCAGGTCATCGTCCGAGACCCGGATCCCCACAACCCGCGATCGGCTGCCGTTCGCTGTCTGACGCTCATCGGCGTGGTTCACCACGTTGTAGATCGTCTTCAGGCTGACATCGTAGCGCGCGGCCAATGACGCCGCGGAGACGCCGTTCCGGCGCTCCTGGGCGATGGTCGATCGCTCGATCTCTGACAGTCTGCGACGGCGGGACATTTTGAAGTTAACGTTCCTATTTCTTGCCAACTTCGTACAAGCAGGCCTTCTCCCAACGCAAGTGGAGTCGGCCATAAGGGCTTGTACTCAATGTAGAAAATCGCCCTGCAGGGGCGATTTCCCGTCCTTTGTCAAATGGATCGCGCTTCGCGCTCATTGCACCACGCGATGCGGTCTCCGCATCGCGCATCGCGTCTTTTGCGCCCCGTCTCTTGCACCCTGCAAGACGGGTTTTGCCGCGCGCTAACCGTCTCGCGTCACCCGCAGAACGACATACGCGAGACTACCTCCCGTCGTCTGGAACGCGCTATCCGTCTCCTGCATTCCGTCCGCAGCACATCGCCAAGCGCATCCCGACACTTGGAGGGTGTGTGGTGCCCCGCGACGAATGCTGACAGCGACATGGGCGACGTCGCACGGTCATCGCACAACGCAGCCCGCAGCATGCCAGACGCGGGTCGCATCCCGACTTCTGCTTGACCCCTCCGTCTCATGCGTTTAGCGACGTTTTGGCATTATCGTTGCGATTCACTATTTTTGCGGAGGGTCAGAATGCCGAACGAAAATCTTGTGGTGATCGCAGCGATGGCCCGGAAAGGGGGCAGTGGAAAAACGACGCTTTCGCGCGCCTTGATCAGCGCCGCGATCGCCGCCGGACGCAGAGTGTTGTTGATCGACACGGACAGCACGAGAGTACTCGGGGCCTGGCATGCTCGGGCGGAAGCCGGTGGGCTGAGTTCGCCGCTTCTCTCCTCTGCAACTGTCGAAACCGTGGCGGGTGTCGAGGATCAGATCGATCAGGTCTACATGGCAGACACGGCAGACTTCATCTTCATCGATACCGCAGGAGTCGGTGCCGAATGGTCAGACGGCATCGCGGTGCTTGCGGACCACATCGTGACGCCCGTCATGCTGTCGACGTCTGATTTCGATGTCGGCGCACAGACAGCTGATTGGTATGAGAAGCTGAAAACCCGTGTTGACGACCCTTCCAGCCTTCCGCGCCACCACGTCGTCCTCAACATGGTCGACCCGAAAACCACCCGGGCTGATGCCGCCCTGATTGAGGAAGCGCTCACCCGATTTCCGGTGATTGAGACCGTCATGATGCGGCGGAACACCTACAAGGAGATGGATCAGAAAGGGCTTCTTCATGCTCTGGCGCTGGTAAAGCAATCCGATCCGAATCCCCTGATGCGTCCACATGTACGTCATGTCGTCGAGGCACTCGAGGAGGCGACGGACATTCTCAACAACATTCTTGCGGCGTGAGGACAGTCGATTGCGCAAGAAGATCCCGACCATCACCAGGCCCGACCCTGCCTACGCCGCCACCCTGCAACAGGGTGACCGCGAGGTTTCCGGGAAGGAAGATGAGGCACAGGTCACAGCAACAAAGACAGGGACCCCAGCCGCTGACGTTGACGTTGACGTTGACGTTGACGTTGACGTTGACGTTGACGTTGACGCTGTTCGGCACGAGTCAGAGCGTGTGCCGGAAGGTGCCGTGGCGCCGCACCAAGTCACCGCGGAAAGCTCTGACCCGCATACCAGCCTGAGAGCTCCCGTATCGGCGCGAGCTTTGAACCCGACCCGGAAGATCGACATCAGGGTCAACGCACTCGAACGACAGGAAGCAGCGCTGGAGACTTGTGGTGTTGAGCCAGCACATGTGGTGCGTGCCGCCCTGCGCCGTGCAGTCAAAGGCTGGCAACTGTCGCCGGTCTTCGCCCCAGTCGCAGAGGAGCGACGCACTCGAAACACGCGGTGGCAGGCCCGGACATCTCTGGCAGTCGATGCGGCCAGCTTGGGTGTCCTCCTCCGGGACCACGACCCCCTCGACGTCTTGAGCAAATGGGCCCTGATCCGCGGCCAGGTGGAACCACGCATATGGGGCGAGATCGACATGATCCTGGAGGAGATCGAAGATCGTACCGCATCGCCGCAAGAGAATACGGTGCAGTAAAACACCTATCCAAAAGGACATCTTGCAATCGGCTAGTGGAATTCCGCTGACGCATTCCGATTCATATTGCACATGCAGAAACGCGCCATTAACAGGCCGAAAACATTTAATTGGCCTCCATGTTCGAGCGTAACGAGGTCCTGGATTCAGGAGCGCAAATTGACCAGAATTCCTCGCCTCACCGGTGAACCGATCATGCACATCCTCTGCAAGAAAACCGGCAAGCTGGTGGGCTATCTCTACCAGTGGAATAATTGCGATCTGCAGCCAGCGTGGTTCGACGGCGCCATGGCGGACGTTCGCTATGAACCATTCATTCAAGCGCCGAAACAAAACCCTGTCGATCCGACGACCCCCAGATCGCGTCAGCAAGACCTGACGCACCTTGAAAAGGCCTAGCTCAAGGCCTCGCGTCGGTTTGTGGGACATCCCATCCCGCAGGTCCTTTGAGCGATAGAGTTGACTTCTATGCCTCAAAAGTGATCTAGATATGAGTTATAGAAAGGACGTCTATAACTCATGGCTTGGAACTGGACGCTGCCCGGTTGGCCGGATTTCCGGTATGACGCCTCCACTCTGGAGCCGTTTGAGCAGACATTTCTGCTGTCGTCCGGAGAAATCCTCGGCGCTGTCCATCATGTCAGCCAGCCGGAGCGCGAGCAACTCCGCATCGAACTGCTCAGCGAGGAAGCGATGCAGACGAGCGCCATCGAGGGTGAAATCCTCGACCGGCTCAGTGTCCAGTCTTCGTTGCGCCGCCATCTGGGCCTCGATCCGGACAGCTACCCTGCCAAACCGCGCGAACAGGGCGTCGCGGAAATGATGGTGGACGTCTATTCCAGCTTTGCGGACAAGCTGAGCCACGAAACGCTGTACCGCTGGCATCGGATGCTCCTGTCCCATGACCGCCGGTTGGAAACCATCGGGGCCTACCGACGCCACGCCGAGGCGATGCAAATCGTTTCTGGCCGCCTCGACCGGCCGACGATCCATTTCGAAGCGCCTCCCTCAGAGCGGGTCATGCCTGAGATGGAGCGATACGCGGATTGGTTCAACAAGACCGGGCCGGGGGGAGCAGAGCCGCTTCCAGCGCTGACGCGCGCAGGGCTAAGCCACCTCTATTTCGAGAGCATCCACCCATTCGAAGACGGCAACGGCCGCCTGGGTCGCGCCCTCGCTGAAAAGTCGCTGGCGCAGAACATTGGCCAGCCGACCCTCATCTCGCTCGCCTTCACCATCGAGAAGGAGCGCAAGGCATACTACGACCAGCTCGAGCAGCATCAAAAAACGCTCGACGTGACCGATTGGCTCGTCTGGTTCGCGGAAGTTGTCTTGAAGGCCCAACAGGCAACACTCGACCGCGTCGGCTTCTTCATCAGCAAGGCACACTTCTACGATCGTCACAGGGACCAGTTGAACGAACGCCAGGCCAAGGCCATCGCTCGAATGTTTCGGGAAGGCCCTGGCGGTTTCAAGGGCGGCCTCAGCGCCGACAACTATCTCAAGATCACCGGAACTTCACGCGCAACCGCGACCCGCGATCTGCAGGACCTGGTCGAGAAAGGAGCGCTCAGCCGAACCGGTGAGCGGCGCCATACGAGGTACTGGTTGAACTTCAACCAAAAGGTTTCAAAATTGTAATTAAAACAAGCCCTTACCAAAGCCCCTATAATCCGTTTTATGTAATATTTGGGCGGAAAGTGTGAATTCGCGGCACCTGCTCGGACTCCACCTCAGACCAGCGAAAGCCGACATTCACAGCCCAATACTCTGAAATTTCCCGACCAGCCTTTGCTGCGCTCGGCATCAACGGCGGCGATGCGCAGATAGTGAACTTTGCAAAGTTTGGCCCGTTTCCCGACAGCGGACCTTCGTGTAGACTGCGGTGAACGACGGCAGAGAGCCCCCTTTGCATATTTTCTGCGACGCGGCCAACGGCGGCTTTCGCCGTTGGCTCTTCGAGCGCACATCACAGCACCCTTTCGAACACGTAGGCAAATGGGGATTTGGTATAGGCAATGCCGCGATGAGATGCCTTAAGGCTTTCCACCGTTATCGTCTGTGGTTTCTTCGGCACCATGTAGCTGTCGAGGTTCTGATCGGTGACCCGGTAGCTTCCGTTTGCCGACGTGACGACCGCCACCAGCTTGAATCGTGGGTCGAGCGCGGCAAGAGCTGCGTCGCCATGGCTTGAATTCACCAGCAAATGCCCTCCGATACGCAAGAAACGGCCGCAAGGCTCTGATATGAACCCCGCATAAAGAGAGATCAGCAGATCAAAGCTATTCGGCTCTAAATCCAAGGACCGATAGTCTCCATGCGCGAACACGAACCGCCCGTCGACGTTGCCACCGTGGTCGCAAATGATCTGCCGCACACCCTGGGCATCGGCAAAAAACGCCGCCGCCCGCTTGTCCATGTCCGCATAGGTGACGTCGTCGTAAACGAACGAGGGCGCAACATCGACGTAGCTGCCTGCATAAAGCACTCGGCGGGCGGGCAGCGCTGCGCTCACCGCCTGAAACAGCCGCCAACGGTCGCCCTTATGCTGATCCTGCTTTTCCCACAGCGCCTTGGTCTTATCCTTCATTGTGATCCCTCCGGCAGTGCCGCCCAACGTTCCATCGCAACCTCGTGGGCCATCATCTCTACGCAGAACCCGCCTTCCGAGGCCGCCGCCGCGATGCCCGCAAAACCCATCCGCGCATCCCCGACTACGTAGAGACCTGGGATGTTCGTTGTGCCTGACGCACCTGCAAGCTCGGGCATGCCCCAATCGTTCTCTTCTTGCGCGATAACCCCCAAACGTTCGGCAAAATCGGTCGCGGGCGACGAGAATTCCTCGACGACGAACCCACTTTGCCGCGCTATCTCGCGCCCATCATCCAAAACGACATGGGTTAGCGTGCCGCCTGTCGACCTCAGGTTCGCGACCTTGCCCTCTTCAACCGGAACACCCTTGGTCCGCAATTCTGCCTTTACATTGGCGTCGAGCGAATTGCCGTTGGTGAACACGATCATATTTCGCGACCAAATCTGCATCATCGGCACAAAGTGCTCGATTGCGCCGTGGCCAAAGATGGCCAGCGCCTCGTCGGCATGCTCGTATCCATCGCAGAACGGGCATGGATAAACCGACTTGCCGTATACGTCCGCGATGCCGGGTAAGTCCAATTGGTCGAGGTGGTCCCGGTGGCCCGTCGCAATGAGCATGCGCGTCGCAGTTATTGTTGCACCCTGCGCAGTCGTCGCGGAAAACCCGTCGGCCAAACGCGCGACATCAGAAACGCTGTCGGCGATGTAATTGACCGTTGGATATTTGCGCAGCTGCTCCTTGGCCACCGCCAACAGCTCGCTTGGGTGGGCGCCATCGCGGGTCAAAAACCCGTGCGAGGCCGTGGTCACAAAATTTCGAGGATTTTCGGCGTTTATGAATGCGGTTTTCATACGGGTGCGTCCGGCAATCAAAGCGGCGGATTGTCCGGCGGGTCCGCCACCGATTATGATGAGGTCGTAGTGCAGGTTTGCCATGTCTCGATCCAGTCATGCTGAAGGTTTCGTTGGCCTCAACATAGGCCCGCTGGCGTCGTTGCTTGAGAGCGTGGATTCGGGTACTATCGGCTGATCTTATGATTATTCGGAATTTTGTGTGACAGACCTTCAGCGGCTCGAACCGCCACATCCCTCTTGCTATGTGATTCACGAAATGGGCGTCAGCACACACCCGACACCCGTCGCCGTGCACGCCGATCACGGGTTGATGTTTACCCGTGCCGGTTGGTTCACGATGGAGCAGAAATACGAAACACTTTCTTTGGCAGGAAGCGTGACGATTGTTCCTGCCGGTGTGCCGCATCGCCCCCTGGCTGGCGAGGATCTCGATTATTGGCTTCTGGGATTTTCCGCTGGGAGCTTTGGCTTTGACGAGGCGCAGGCGATCATGCGGCCATTTTCTGAAGTGCGCCTCGGGGCGTCCCCAGTCGTCCATTTGGAGGAGGTTGCACAGGCGCGCTTGCAGCGCTGGTTCGAGGCTTTAGCGCGAGAGGCAGAAGGGCAAAATGAGCTGACCGCAGAGGTGCAACGCAGCCTGATTACTCTGATCCTGTCAGAGGTCTCACGGGCGATGCCAAATGCAGATAAGGATGGGCAACGCTCACCACTGGTCGCTACAGCGCTGCGATACATCCAACGACACAGCCTTTCCCCCATTTCCCTTATCGATGTGGCTTCGGCGGTTGGACGCACCGCGCCTCATGTCGCGGCTGTCGTCAAATCCGAAACCGGTTTTACAGTCGGCACTTGGATCACGTCTGCCCGCGTCGCCAAGGCCGCGCAGCTTTTGCAACACACCGACATGCCCGTCGATCAAATTGCTCCACACATCGGATGGCAGGACACGACCCATTTCATCCGCCAGTTTCGAAAAATCTACGGAGTGACCCCCGCTGCATGGCGCAAGAAACAACGAATGCGAGTGTAGCCGCTGGTGCTGAACTCTCCTTTGCGGACATTGGCGCAGTTGCACCGAATGCACTCTAAGTCCCGCATTGTGTGAGTTCGCGACCTGCGTGGCGAAGGTCAGCTATTGCAGATTCGCACCGAGGTCCATGGGTCCGCTCGGGGCTGGCACCAGCCATCCAGTTGCCCACGCAAGGGCCTGCAAGGCCACGACCCGCGCGCCGCACCGCCGCAAGGCCGCTGTGAGCCCATTTTGACCAATGCTGCACTGTGCACCAACGGCAGCTGTCCGGAAGATCGTTCGATTCCTAGGATTGACCCGTGAAAAATCGAGAACAGGGGGAATACGAGTTGGTGCCCGGAGGCTGATTTGAAAATTGCCGTCCCGCAAGTTGTAGATACGGCTCATCTTGCTGATAAACAATAGAAATTGCTACTTACTAGAGGCGTAGCGCGGGGAGTGTCCTGAACTCTGTGTATCTGGCCCGGTCCATGCGGTTTCAGATACTCAAGCGTCGAAGCGCTCGCCGAACATTATGGCGAACTGGTTGCGTGCGGCAAACCATTCTCTGACATTTCGGCCATCCTTCTCAAAGTTGCGGATGGCGAGGTAGATCAGCTTGGTCGCCGCCTCGTCCGTCGGGAAGGAGCCGCGCGTCTTGATTGATTTACGGATTACCCGGTTCAGACTTTCTATGGCATTCGTCGTGTAGATGATCTTGCGGATCGCCGGATCGAAGCCGAAGAACGGGATCACCTCCTGCCACGCCCGGCGCCATGCCGGGGCGATTGACGCGTATTTCCCGGCCCATTTTTCCTCGAAGACATCGAGTTCGGCTTCGGCCATATCGGCGGTCGGGGCGCTGTAAACCCGGCGCAGGTCGGCGGCCACGACCTTGCGGTCCTTCCAGGAGCAGAAGTTCAGAGAATGGCGCACCAGATGCACGATGCAGGTCTGGACCATGGCGTCCGGGAAGGCGGAGGTGATGGCCTCGGGAAAGCCCTTCAGCCCGTCCACGACCGCGATCAGGATGTCTTGGACGCCCCGGTTTTTCAGCTCATTCATGACAGAGAGCCAGAATTTGGCGCCCTCGTTCTCGGCGATCCACAGGCCCAGGACTTCGCGCTGGCCGTCGCGAGTAACGCCCAGAGCCACGTAAACTGCCTTGTTTTTCACGGTCCGGCTGTCGGCATCGCGGATCTTCACCCGCAGCGCATCGAACAACACGATCGGATACATCCGGTCCAGGGCTCGGCTCTGCCATTCCCGGACCTCATCCAGAACGGCATCGGTGACGCGGCTGATCAGGTCGGGCGAGACCTTCAGGCCATAGAGGTCGAGCAGGTGGGCCTGGATGTCTCGGACCGTCAGCCCGGCGGCGTAGAGCCCGATGATCCTGTCGTCCATCCCGTCAATCCGGGTCTGGCCCTTCTTCACTAACTCAGGTTCGAAGCTGCTGTCACGGTCCCGAGGGATCGCCACCGGCAATTCCCCGTCCTGCCCCTTCAGCACCTTGGTCGATGTGCCGTTGCGGCGGTTGCGCTGTCCGGGAGGCGCGTCCTGGCCTTCTTCATAGCCCAGATGCGCCGTCAGCTCGGCACCCAGCATCCGCTCCATGAGCTTGATCTTCAGCTCTTTCATTAGCCCGGTGTCGCCAAGCAGGTCTTCCGGGCGTTCCACGCCCTGCAGCAGTTCGTCCAGGATTGCTTTCGAGATGGTCATTCATGCTTCCTTTCGTTGAAGCATGAACCGGATCAGTCATACACAAAAGATCTGACACTCTCGTAGCGCTCGAGATTGGCCAATAATTGTCCAGAATAACCGGAGGACCAGAGCCCCGGGCGTAGCATTTCCGTACGAACATAACCTTTTGGCTTGTTTCATCCTTTCTCCGTCAAATAACTGAAACATAACGCTTTCCTATCAGTTAGAAATAACGGCGTGTTGAGGAGCGGTATGTCTCAAAGTCCTCTCCGTATGACTGCTTCAACCACGGTTCCTCCGCGAAGGGTGCAACCGCCAGGGCCAAGACGCCCGCCGCCGCGACCGGAATTGCAAACCAGGCGCTTGTTACCAGCACGAAACCAACCAAAATGGCCATGTCGGCGACATATTGTGGATTTCGCGAGTAGCGGTAGAGGCCTGTTGTCACCAATTCTGCCTTTGCCCCACTTGTGGCCTTCATCCCGATTCTGGCGACTCCAGCCCACACAACAGCGTTGCCTGCTAAGACCAATGGGAGGCCAATACCCCACCGAACCCAGCCAGGAAGGCCAATCTCGCCCCATCCGAGGATCCCGAGGGCGATCGTCAAAACAAATACTGCGACAGTCAGTAGCCAAGCAATCACTGCGCTCCAATCAATAGAGTGCGCGGGTGGCCAAAGCCGTCGCCTTGGAAACAGTATCGACCAAGCAAATATCGCGATGAGCAGCCCCGCATCCGCTACCCCGGCGACTAGAAGGATTGCCTCCAGTTTCGTCATATCTTGTGTCCATATAGCTGAGTGCCAGCTTGCGCCTTGCCGGTGGTTTCGAATTCGAGGGTCGAATGCTCGATACCCAATTCGGCGCTGAGCCTCGCTTTGATTTGAGACTTGACTGGTTCAACGTCGTGCCATCGATCCGGATGGACGACGATATGGCAGTCAAGGGAAACCGCATGTTCCTGCATCTGCCACAGATGGACGTGGTGGATTCCGATCACCCCCTCCACATCCCGGACCAATGCGACCACTGCAGCGTTTTCGATGTCTGGCGGGCTGCCCAGCATCAGCGTTCGGATCGGCCCGCCGATTTCGGTTCCCGCGAGGTACAGAATGTAGCCTGCGATAAGGATGGTTATGACTGGATCGACCAGCCACCAGTCATAGAGAATGATCAGCATGCCACCGACGATTACGGCTACCGAAGACAGCGCGTCAGACAGATTGTGCAGAAACATCGCCCGGATGTTCATGCTATCTTTTTGCATCGAGTAGGTGAGCAGTGCGGTCAGTGCATCAACGACCAGTGCAACACCGCCAATGTATACTACGGTCCAGCCCGCCACTTCTGGCGGTTCGAGCAACCGCAAGACGCCTTCATAGCAAAGGTAGACACCCACAATTATCAGTGTGGTGTAGTTGATCAGTGCCGCGACGATCTCGATCCGACCATAACCAAACGTCATTTCCTCGTCGGCTTCCCTGCGCGAAATCTTTCGGGCTGCGAAAGCGATCACCAGAGCGGCCATATCCGAGAAATTGTGAAGAGCATCAGCAATCAGCGCCAAACTGCCCGACACGATGCCGCCGGCAATTTGTGCAATCGTAAGAAGTGCATTGGCCCAGATCGCAACGGCAACGCGGCGATCGCCAGATTGCGGATCAAGGTGATTGTGCCCGTGATCATGCGGCATGGCTGGTGTCCTGGTGGCGATGGTTGGGTTTGGCAAATCCGGGAATCGCCGGGACATGGCCAGCGCGGATGGAGCGGACTCGAGCGTTCATCCAATGACGAATGACATGTCGGTACAGGAATTCTCGTACAACACCCAATGCCTGCCGGTGCTGACCAAAAAACGCATCGGGAGTGTCAAATGTTCCGTAGTCCCGAGCAATCCCGGTCTTCTGAATGTAGGTATCGTCCCCTGTCCATGTTACCGGGGGGGTCGACAGACTTTCTGTTCCCGCGCCATATCCGCACAAGCTGTCCGAGCTCGAAAAGCTACTTTGCAGAACCTTCAGAAAGCTTTGATCTAGGATGAACCCTTCCAAATTCACCCAACCGCGCTCAGTTTCGACCTCAACCCAGGAATGCAGGATCTCTTTCGGAGCAACAGGGTAAACAAGTTCTGGAACAACACCACGCTGTAGTTCCTTGTGAATTGCGAACCCGTGGAATCTGCATCTGATGTCCACGCCCCGCAATAGCGCCATCAGCAGCGTTCCCTTGGTGTTGCATTGGCCATATCCATCCTCAAGGACTTCACTAGCGGGAATGTCGTCTTCTCGATTATAGCCGAACGCGATTTCATTACGCACGAAGTCGTAGACTGCTCCGATCCGCTCGTGTTCGTCGAGATCGGCCCATCCGTGATCCTGGATCAGTTTGGCAATTGACGGGGATTGGAAATCCACGAGCCTGGTAGGCTCTAGAAGCGGATCTTGGTCGGGCATGAAAGGTCTCCTCGAATCGTTCAAGGAGATATGTAGGTGCTACAGTGACTGTAGATTCAAGTTGTTTCTGAGTGTCCTCAATCCTCAAGGTATTGCTTGTTCTGGCACCTTTGAATTCGAATGACGATACGTCGCCTGCTAGCTAAGGGAAAATTGCATTTTGAAGCTAGGCTCCGATCTCGTTGTGGTCGGTCAGGCATTCCGAATGATCGCGCAACACTTCCAAAACGCGGCAGTCGGCAGTTCTCCCACCACTGCATTCGTGAACCATTCGCTTTAGTTCTTGCCGAAGCGCTTCCAGACGCTGCAACCTCTGCTCAACCTGCTTTAGTTGCCGACGTGCAATCTGGTCCGCCTCCTCGCAAGGCCGATCAGGGTGGTCGCCTAGGTCGAGGAGTTCTCGGATTGCATCGAGCGAGAACCCCAACTGACGCGCGTGCCGAATGAAGGAAAGCCGGTCCAGCGCAGCAAGACTGTAACGGCGCTGCCCGCCTTCGGTCCGGTCCGGTTCTGGCATCAAACCGATCTGTTCATAGTACCGGATCGTTTGAACCTTGGTGCCGGTTTTCTTTCCCAAGCCACCTATTGTCAGCATTCCCCTCTCCTTCTAGCTATAGTCTTTGTAGGTTTGGAGGGCTGGGGATAGAATTGCAACACCTCAGTCACGACCTCGTGATGGTACTGCTGAAGCTGAAGAAACAACTTGAACCTCTAGCTGCTAGAGGATGTACAGCCCGACAAATTGGCGAATATGGGCGGGCGACTTGCAGTGAATCTGGCGCTTCTACGAAAGATCCTTTGGGTGCTGGTCGGTGTCGCGGCGCTTTCATTTGCTATGCTTCTGCTTTGGGATAGTTACCGTTCCGAACAGGGGTCAGACGAGCCGCAGGTCTTCCGCGCTGCTTTCGAGCTTACGGACCATCAGGGGATTGTACGGACGCAGGCGGACTTCGCAGGTCGATGGATGCTCGTGTTTTTTGGCTTTGCAAACTGTCCGGACGTCTGTCCAACAACGCTTTCCGAGGTCGCCGCAGTAATGGACTTGCTTGGCAACGATGCGGAACAAGTCCAGCCGCTTTTCATCTCCATCGATCCGGAGCGCGACACGCCCGAGGTGCTTGCGGATTTCGTTCCGCGGTTCGACGCTGGGATAATCGGTCTAACCGGAACACCAGCTCAAATTGCCCTTACGTCGGACACCTTCCACATCTTTTTCGAACGTATCGAAGAAGCGTCGGCACCTGACGGCTACACAATGGGCCACTCTTCGCAATTGTTCTTGTTCAACCCTGACGCGGGATACACCACGTCCTGGCAATATGGCACTCCGGCGGAAGAGATTCTGGTGGAATTGAGGGAATATATGGAATGATGACATCAAGCCTGAGAGGCGAGGCGGCGCTCATGGCCGCATGGATCGTTGCGCTTTTCTCAACGCTGTCGGTTCTGTTCATCGGCGAAGTATTGGGCCAAATGCCCTGCCTGCTCTGCTGGTATCAGCGCGCGTTCATGTTCCCGCTGCCAATCATTCTGGGCCTTGGCCTCTGGTGGAAGGACACTGGCGTTGGACGCTACGGTGTCGCGCTCAGTCTAGGTGGCATGGCTATCGCGCTTTGGCATTCTGGTCTTTATGTCGGTGTCATCCCAGAGCCCATCCAACCCTGCACCGCGACAGGTCCGTCTTGTACCGATGACAATCAAAAAATCTTCGGACTTCCGATTCCGGCACTGTCGCTTCTGGCCTTTACGCTCACCGCGAGCCTGTCGGCCCTGTCTCTGAAGGAAAATCAGCTATGATCCGCCGATCTATTGTCCTGGGAGTTCTCGCTCTCGGCTTTGCACTGTTTGCAACAGCGGTGTGGTACACGACGCGATCCACCCCCGCGACTGAAAGCGCAGAGGTTCCGACCGAACTGCAACTGGCGCTCATTCGGCCTTATTCACCCATCCTGGGACCTGAGGAAGCGCCTGTCACCATCGTCGAGTTCTTCGATCCGGCCTGTGAAGCCTGCCGTGCCTTCTACCCGATCGTAGAGGACATCATGGCTGAACATGGTGAAAGTGTCCGGGTCGTTCTAAGATACACGCCGTTCCACGGCGAAGGTTCCGAAATCGCCATTCGCGTCCTCGAAGCCGCCCGAATGCAAGGGAACTTCGAAGCGGTCCTCGAAGCGCTCATGGAGGAACAACCCCGGTGGGCGGCCCATGGAGACATGCGCCCCGACCTAATCCTGCAGGTTGCCGTTTCGGCGGGTCTCGACCCCGAGGCCGCGCAGGCTCAGATGCTGGCGCCGCAAACCACCGGGCTTTTGAACCAAGAGCGCACAGATATCGAAACCGTCGGTGTGCGCCAGACGCCCACATTCTTCGTGAACGGCCGGCCTGTCGACCCATTTGGCGAGGCGGAATTGCGCGCGCTTGTGGCTGAAGAAGTCGCCAGCGAGTCGTGAGCACCCAAACTTGAAGTGGAAACCGAGATGAAAAGAGTGACTCTTGTCATGCCGTTGGCCCTCGTTACAGTCCTCGCTGCACCCGTCGCGGCGTTAGCCGGATCAGAGGACGTGGAGATTGAAAACGCCTGGGCGCGCGCCTCAATTTCCACCAGCCGGCCTGGCGCTGCGTACCTAACAGTTCGCAACACAGGCGACGTCGCAGTGACCCTCACTGGGCTCGCAACGCCATTGGCAATGATGCCTGAAATCCACGAGACAACAGTAACTGCCGAGGGCATCAGTTCCATGGCACCGGCAGGCGAGATCACGATTCAAGCCGGTGAAACCGTGGCGCTGGAACCCGGCGGCCTGCATGCGATGCTGATGGGTCTGCAATCTCCGA
This sequence comes from Nioella ostreopsis, assembly GCF_004000255.1. GTDB lineage: Bacteria > Pseudomonadota > Alphaproteobacteria > Rhodobacterales > Rhodobacteraceae > Nioella > Nioella ostreopsis. The sequence goes on along the minus strand of NZ_RCIQ01000012.1, from coordinate 105,985 downwards.
TGACCGAGGGTGACTCCTTCCCGTTGACGCTGACATTCTCGGATGGCGGTGACGTCACGGTCGACGTGCCGATCCTCGGCATCGCCGCGCGCGGACCCGAGGGCTGATGCGGCGGCGGGCGCTTCTCGGCTATGGTGCGACGGGTTTCGGCGCACTCGGGCTGACACTTCTTGTCGGCTGGTGGCGCGTAGACGGTCCTGTCGCGCCTGATCCGGCGGAGCAGCGCCCGCTGCCCTTCTCGGAAATGGATTTCCGTCTGCAAGACCATGAAAGACAACCGGTTGGACCCGACATGTTGATCGGGCGCGCGTCGTTGGTTTTCTTCGGGTTCACCTTTTGCCCGGATATCTGCCCCACAACGCTTTCCGACATTTCCGGCTGGCTGGACGACCTGGAAGATGATGCAGAACGGTTGAACGTGATCTTAATCACAGTTGACCCCGAGCGTGACACCGTTGACGCGATGGCGGAATATGTAGGCTATTTTCATCCCGCAATACGCGGTTGGACAGGCCCTGAACCACAGATCGCGCGTGCTGCGGCCGATTTTCGCGCAATCTATGAACGGGTGCCCACTGAGAGTGGCGACTATACGATGAACCACACGGCGAGCGTGTTCTTGTTCGACCCGGAAGGACGCTTCGCCGGCTCCATCGACTATCACGAGCCGAGGGAATTCGCGGTGCCGAAGATCCGCAGAGCAATGGAAGCAGACGCTGTAGGTGAAACATGAAACAATGGTATCTGGTTTCCGGGGTTGCATCAGCGGGTGTCGTTTCAGCCATTGCCTTTGCAATTTGGAGCGTCCGGCAAGTTGAACCCGTCCCGCCCTCGCTCGCAGCCGCCATTCGGTGGGTTCCGGAAACCGTCACTTCTCCTGAGCTTTCTGAGGCGCCGATTGTCGACTTGAGTGTTTCCCAAGTGCAAACGCGGCCCGAACTTACACCCCCGCCGCCGCTTCCCGTCGCCGCGAGTGTCGAGGAGTCGCTCCCTGTCATAGAGCCGCCACTCCTATCCTGGTCGCGTGATTTCGCTCCGGGTGAAACGCTCGATGGGGTGCTGGCAGATGCCGAACTCGGGGCCACAGACAGGGCCGAGGTCGCGCTGGCGCTTGGGGCAGAATACGATCTGCGGCGCCTGCGTCCGGGACATGGTCTCACCGTCGTGACGACCCGTCCGGAATCCCGTCTGCACAGCGTCCTTCTGGAATTGGATGGCGGCGTCCGTATTGAAGCGGTTTTTGGCACCGAAGTTGAGACACGCGTCCTTGTTCCTCAGCCCGAACTGGTGATCCGCGCGGGAGAGGCGCGTATCGAAAGTTCTGTCTTTGCAGCACTCGACGAGGCCGGAATGCCAGCACGCTTCGCGGTCGATCTCGCACAGATGCTGGGTGGAACATTTGACTTCCGGCGTGATCTGAGGGGCGGTGAAACCTTGCGGCTGATGTGGCAGGAGGCACGGGTTGGAAACGAGATCATTGGCCAGCCGAGTCTGACCTTCGTGGCGCTTGACCTCGGTGACACAGTCTTCGAGATTGTTTGGCCCGGGGATGAGTCAGGTCGCGCAACTATCTATCGTGACGGAGAAATAATTCGGGTCTTCGCCCAACCCGTTGCGGGCGCGCGTCTCAGCTCGGTCTTTGGGCGCCGGACGCATCCGATCTACGGTAGTACGCGCATGCATACAGGCGTCGATTTCGCCGCTCCCCACGGAACACCGGTTTTTGCAACTGCCCCTGGCCAAGTCAGCTTCATCGGGCTTCGCGGTGGCTATGGTCGCGTCGTCGAGATTGCTCACGGGTCCGAGACCATGACCCGATATGCCCATCTGAGCGCCGTCCCCGAGGGCCTCGCCGTCGGCCAGTCCGTGGCTGCGGGGGACACGATTGGCCGCGTTGGTGAATCCGGCACTGCAACGGGACCGAATCTGCACTACGAAGTACGTGTGGATGGCCGCCCCACCGATCCTCTCTCCGACGAACGCCTCATAACGGGCGTGGAAAGTGAAGCGCTGGATGCTGCCGCGCTCTCGCGTCTTAACGAAGCGCGCGCCATGCTCGACGAGCAACTCGCCGGCATGGGCTTCTCAAGCGACATCGAAAGGATTTAATCCATGAAGCGACCCCTTGCGGCACTCGCGTTTGCCCTAACCCTTTTCCCAACGGCGGAAGCCCTTGCACAGGCGATGCCAATCGAAGTCTACAAGACCAATGGATGCGGCTGTTGCCTTGCCTGGATGGAGCACTTGGAAGAGAACGACTTCGCTCCAACCGGGCAAGACATGTTCGCGGGGCTTCTGGTTCGGTTCAAGCTGGAGAACGGCGTGCCACAGCGCATGATTTCGTGCCACACGGGGCTTGTGGACGGATACGTTATTGAAGGCCATGTTCCCGCTACAGAAATTCGCCGTTTGCTGGAGGAACGCCCAGACGCCATAGGACTGGCTGTGCCGGGCATGCCGCTCGGATCGCCAGGTATGGATCAGAGTCGGCGCGCAGATGCATACGATGTCTTCCTCATAAACCGGGACGGATCGACCGAGATTTTCGCAAGCTATCAAGGAATTTGATCTATGCAGAGCAGCACACAATCAGGCGGCATATCAGTGACAAACATTCACGGAACTCTAATAGAAGAGGCTGGGAATTGTGCGGGCGGGCGTCTGGAAAACCCAATGGTTGGCGGGTGGATATCTGCATTCTGCAAGGGGACCTTGTCTGCTGCCGTATTCCTTTCGCTCGGGGCCTGTGCTGTGCCAGTTACCGACACGTCCGCCACTCAACAGAACTACATGGAGGAATTGCCGGAGCAGGTCGTCGCAATTGCCGCATCCTATCAAAATCTTCAGGCCGTACGACTGCGGCCCGACGACGGGTGCTACTGGTACCAACATGTTGGACCCGTCGAGACGACAATGCTGCCGCTGTTAACCGCCTCTGGACGCTCGATTTGTACAAGGCGTGAGGCTGACCTTCCCGCGGCCAATTAGCGGACAAATTCGTCTGCAATTTCTTCCGGAACGTCAGGCCTATGATTGACACCTCACGTGTTGCCGGAATGCCAACATCCCTCGCGAGCCTTGCCACCGCACGGCTCCGAAACGCCGGTAAATCCGAACCGATCAACTATGCGCCGATGCGCGGCCGTCTCCATTAGCTGGATAGAGATGGGCGGTAACTCCGACCTGAACCTGTTCGTAGAGGTCATTAATATGGGGCATGACCATGCGCACACAGCCCGAACTTGCGCGAGATCCTATCGAACGAGGATAGGGAGTGCCGTGGATGCGAAGATATGTATCCCTGTCGCCAACATAGAGATAGAGAGCACGCGACCCCAAGGCATTCTGCGGGCCAGGCTCCATTCCGTTCTCATATTGAGAATAGAACTCGGGTTCGCGTTGGATCATAGCCGCTGTCGGCATCCAATGCGGCCATTCAACCTTGCGACGGATTGTGTAGGTGCCCGGCTCGTAAAGACCTGATCGACCGATAGCCACGCCATATCGCATGGCGGTTCCGCCCTCTTCAATGTGATAGAGATACCGAGCCACTGCATCGACGTGGATGTCGCCAGGCGAAAGATCGGCTCGCGCTTCGACCCGCTGCGGCAGCAACCGTGGGTGCAAACCCCAGGGGTTCGTTGTGGCCGGATCGTAGTTCGGCGGCGTAACTTGTGCATCCCAGTCAGCCCGTTGCGTTTCGGTTGGCCATGTGGTTGCAAGTGCTGGGACGGCAATCGCTGGCGAAAACATCGCCGCAGCTGTCACGATAAAATGGCGCCTGGTCAGCATGAGCCTGCTTCCCTCCAAGATTTGGTATTCCAGAGCACAGATGTGCTGACTAAATTCCAGTAAACAAGAGCGGTTGCAAAAACCAAAGTCCAGTCAACTCCGCGCGAGATGTGAAGAAATGTCCTTGCCCCCTCGACATCAAGCAGGGGAAAACGCATTACCTCATCCACGATCAAAGGGCTGGCGGGACGAGCGCGAGTTTCGTTCGCCTGGCTTGCTGGCGGTAAGCGGCGATCGCATCCGGAGGAAAGCTAATGCTCGTAGTCTTAAGCGTTGTCGGTGGCGCAGTCTGGGGAGGCTTGTTGGCAAAAAAGCGCGGTGGTAACAGGCTCGATATCGCGCAGTATGCAGCTGTCTCGGCCATAGCCTTCGGCCTGCTGGCCGTTTTTGCAGTATTCCTTTTAGCAAGGCTTTTCGGTTAACTTTTCACGGTACTCCCCAATCATCCATGCTCAGGATGATGCATCAATGGCACGCTGGAAGGCTGCTAGAGTCGCCTCGCTCACATGATGCTCGATCCCCTCCGCATCGCGCTCGGCTGTTTCCTGGTCAATTCCGAGATTGATTAGGAATGCGACCACGATTCTGTGTCGCCGCCTGCACGCATCGGCAAGCGCTTGCCCCTCGTCAGTCAGAAAAATCGAACGATATCGCTCGCGGCGAACTAGGCCTGCTGCTTTCAAGCGCGAGATATTCTTGGTGACAGTTGGCGGTTTCACCCCAAAACGCTCGGCAATATCGACCGGACGTGCTTCCCCCTGAACTTCAATAAGTTCGGCAATCAACTCAACGTAGTCCTCAGCCATTTCGCTCTCATGCGCCTTTCGCACGGTTGCGAACCCATCGGCTTGTTCCTCGGGATCCCGCGCATAAGCGGCAGTGTCGTCACGAAAATTTGAAGGTTGGTTCGTCATGGGGGGACAATGCCGGAACAACAATTGATTGACAACTATTCGCCTCGGGTAGATATGTTAGCCTCATCTAACTTTGGATCGGAGATTACGTGTGTTCCACAAGTTTTCCACTCTTGTGATTGGTGTAGCGCTTGGCGCTGGTCTTGCTAGTGGCCCTACATCGGCAACTCCGGTCCAGGAAGCCCCCTGGATTCCCGAAGCGGCTGCCTACCGGTTGACCTTGTTTCTGGGCAATCTAACCCCGGTCCCGTGGGATGAGTTGGAGCGGGCGTGGTTCGAACCTTATCACCAGTCCCAGTTCGCGCAGGGCGCTTTTCAGTGGCTTGAGGCTGAAAGCGATGTGGAGACTGATCAACTGATAGCCGCGATTGCAAGCGAGGATCGCCAGGCCGTTTTTTCGGAGGCGACACGACTGATTGCCGTACGCATCAACGAGGAATTGGACGAAGCACTCGCGGCCGAAACTCCTGCAGCGGCCCAACAAGCCGTCGGCGCGGCACAGGAACTCTACCGGGCATTTGCCGACCACATTGCCGCCGCCGACCCAGACGCCGCGCGGGAGATCGGCCTTGCCTGGCTGGAAATGGCAAGCGCAACAGGCTCCGCCGGCGTACTTGGTGTCGCTGTCGTTCAGCCGGACCGCGACGCCATGCAAGCCTCGCGCGCGGTCATTTCAGACTACCTTGCTGCTAACTATCTCATTCACTCCTTCGCGCCGCGTGACACGCTGAGCGCTGTGCCCGAAACCGTCGCCCTTGGAGGCCACGCCGTTGCCATCCCTGTAACGCTGCCACCCGGCTCTGACATATTCGATCAGGATCCCTTGCCACGTCTGGTTCTGGGCTTTGAAGAGCAGGGAATCGATGAAACCGATTTGCCGCTGATTGCATATGGCGACATGCTGTTTGATAGCCCCGAGATTTTCAGCGGACCAGCACGCGAGCTTGGGATTGCTTGCTCGTCCTGCCACAACCGCTCGGACATCAATCAGCGCTTTTTCATCCCCGGTGCCAGCCATCAGCCCGGCGCGGTGGATGTGGACGGCGCTTTCTTCAATCCGATGTTCAATGACCGGCGCGATGACCCGATCGACATTCCCAGCTTGCGCGGTCTTCGCTTCACTGGCCCCTATGGTCGCGACGGTCGCTTCGCCAGCCTCCGCGACTTCACACGCAATGTGATCGTCAATGAGTTCGCGGGTGCAGAGCCGACACCTTTCATGCTGGATGCCATCGTCGCCTACATGACGGAGTTTGACTTTCTGCCAAATTCTCTGCTGACCGGAGATGGGCAATTGACTGCCGCTGCCTCCGAAGCTGCGCGGCAGGGTGAAGAGATTTTCAACCGGCCTTTCGATGGACTCGGGGGCAGGTCCTGCGCAAGTTGTCACGTCCCGGACGGGAATTTCCTCGACCGGCAGGCGCATGATATCGGATCGGTTGCACCAGCCTATCAGGACGCGCGCGCAGGGGCGCTTGACACGCCGACCTTGTTGGGAACGGTTTACACCGCGCCCTATTTTCACGACGGCTCGTTGCCAACGCTCGCAGCCGTTGTGGACTGGTTCGACGATACAAATGCGCTTGGACTGTCCGGCGCTGAGAGAGATGATCTGACCGCCTATCTCGAAGCCGTCGGTGCCGCGGATGAGCCTTACGAGCAGTTTGATGACGAAAACACCCCCTTCCGGCTGGCTTTCGCTGAGTTGACCACCTTTGCATCGACACTCGACACGCTTCTGCTGCGGCGAGACATCCACCACATCCTGCTTCTGACCGATAGCGTCGCTTCGGATCTTGCGGCGGATGCCGGGACGATGGCCAATCTGTCCGCGCGCCCCGAAGTCTATTCATTGGCGGCGCACCTTGCTGAAGTTGGCACAGCTGTTCGCGCTGGTGACTGGCCTGCTGCAGAGGCAAGCTGGGCGGCCTTTCAGGGCGAAGCGCAAGCCATCGAAGAAAGGGCGTTCTGATGAACCTACTGCTGACCCGCCGTCATCTTCTGGCCCAATCCGCTGCGGGAGCGTGCGCCTTGCTGGCAGTGCCAGCCATGGCACAAACTGAAACGCTTCGCCTTGCTTTCATCCCGCAGGAGAATCCGCAAAAACTCCTTGGAGATATCGAGGCCATCACCGGCTGGTTGTCCGCCGAAATCGGCGTGGAGGTGGAGGGCTTCGTGACCATCGACCATGCCGCCGCTGTCGAGGCACTGCGCAATGGCGACGCTGACATTTCATTTATGGGGGCACTGCCCTTCGTTCTGGCCGAAGCCGAGATCGGGGCGGTGCCGCTCCTGTCCGAGATTTACCGCGGTTCGCCGAGCTATACGGGCCGCGTATTCGTCCGCAGGGATAGTGGCATCGAAACCCTGGCCGATCTTCGTGGTCGCGACATCGCCTTTGCCGATCCTGTTTCGGAATCGGGCTACCTCTACCCATTGGCCGAGTTCGAGCGTGCAGGGTTGATTGCAAGCTTGGCTGATGCCGACACGTTTTTTGGCAGAATGTTTTTCGCAGGGGGCTATCAGCAGGCGATGCAGGCGATGGCCGAAGGGCTCGTCGATGCGGCAGGGGCCAGCCAGTTTGCAGATTTGCTCCTTTCACCTGACCAGCAGTCTCAAGTGACATGGATCGCAGAGAGCGAGACTATCCCAAGCCATGTTGTGATCGCCCGCCCGGGTCTCGACGCTGAGGTGCAGGCAAGTTTTGTTGCGGCGATGCTGAGGCTCAACGAAGATGAAAACAGCGAGATGCTGCGCTATCTCTACGGTCCCGATGGGTATGTTACTGCCGATCCAACAGCGTTTGAAGGCGTTCGTGCCATGGCCAGTCGATATGGGTTGCTGCGATGACACCCGCAATTCAAACTGAGGACCTTGCATTCTCTCATCTTGGCTCGGGCTTGCCCGCATTGGCAGAGGTCGCACTTTTAACGCCGGAAGGAGCGGCTATCGCGCTGCTTGGCCCCTCTGGCGCGGGGAAGACTACGCTGTTGACGCTGCTCGATGGGCGGCTGCGAGGCTGGCATGGCCGCGCAACGGTGCTCGGGTCGGCTCTCGATCCCGATCGCGCTCCACCTCTTGCCCGGCGCGCCGATACGGGCTTTATCTTTCAGGAATTCGCGCTCGTTGAACGCTCCACTGTTCTGAGAAATGTTCTGAACGGCCGGCTAGCCCGGATGGAGTTCTTCCGCGCCCTCCTGGCGCGCCCGTCGCCGAATGACGTGACCATCGCCCGGACAGCGTTGGAGGATTGCGGCATCGCGGATCTCGCCGAAAGGCGCGTCGATAGCCTAAGCGGCGGTCAACGCCAAAGGGTCGCGATTGCGCGCTGTCTGGCACAGGAACCAAGGCTGATCCTGGCCGACGAACCCGTTAGCAATCTTGACCCCGTCCGCGCTGCGGAGATTCTGTCGCTTCTCACCCGGGCTGCAAGAAAACGCGGTGCAACCACGGTTTTCTCTTCACATCAGCCCGAACTGGCGCGCCGGTTTGCTGAAAGGGTGATCGGTATGCGGAATGGGCGGATCGTCTTCGACATGGCCACTGAAGATTTGAGCGAAGACGCGACTGTTCAGCTTTACCAGGACGCCGAGAATCCGCTTTCCCCTCTTTTGCAGGTGGTTCAGTGAAGCGCGCGCGGAATGTCGGCGGTTTTGCGGCCAGCGCGCTTATCGCAGGTGCCGTGCTCTGGTCTTTAGTGACAACCGATGTTGAACTGTCCCGGTTGCTGTCCGCAGCGCCACGCATTGCTGATTTTCTTGGACGGATGTTCCCCCCGGATCCGACGGTGATGTCCGAGATTGTGCGCGGCAGCGCAGAAACACTGCGCATCGCCATCGTCGGGACGCTCGGCGCCGTCATCCTGTCCGTACCGCTCGGTATTCTTGCCTCCGACACGATGGCTCCGCCTGCCGTTTATCGACTGGTTCGTACGCTGCTCGCGCTCATTCGTGCCATTCCCCTGATACTTGTCGCAATGCTAATGGTTGGGGCGGTGGGGCTAGGACCATTGCCTGGCATCATCGCGGTTGCGTTTCATGCCACGGGCATGCTGGCAAAGTTCTATTCAGAGGCGATCGACAATGTCGAGCGCGCGCCAATCGCTGCGTTGGAAAGCGCCGGAGCCGGTCCGATTCTTCGTCTTCGCCACGCAATCTGGCCGCAGATGGCGCCGGTCATCGCCCGCGACACCATTTTCCGGTTCGAGTTGAACTTGCGGGAGTCACTCGTCCTAGGCATCGTCGGGGCCGGCGGAATTGGGTTCTACATTCAGACATACGTGCGCTCGTTCCAGTACGATAAAGCGGCGAGCGTAACGATAGCAGTGATCATCATGGTTATCGCGATCGAGGCCGTGAATGTCGCGCTTAGGCGGCGCTTCACCTGACGCGTGTATCTAACCAATCTGCGGCGGATATCTCCGCAGCAGGGCTCATCGTCCCATCACTCGATCTGTTGTTTCGACGGCTGTTTTCGAAAGCTGGCCCGCTGCAGCCTGTCGCTTCGTTCCAATTCATTCTGGAAAGCGTATCCTACGCAAATCTTCAGTGCCCGTGCGCAAGAGCACCGGCGGCCCTCTGTTCTCCCGTTCCCAGGCCCCCGTGCGGTGTCCCTTGATCGTGTTTGGTGTTCAGCAACCGTAGTGTGTTCATCACCACAATCAGAGACACGCCGACATCAGCAGCAATCGCGCCCCACATCGAGGCCATGCCAAACGCGGTCAGGCCAACAAACAATGCCTTCGTTGCCAGTGAAATGCCGATATTCTGGCGAATGATCACCATTGTCCGTCGAGAGTGAGCAATGAGCCATGGCACCTTGCCGATATCATCGGTCATCAATGCGACGTCGGCAGTTTCGATGGCTGCGTCCGACCCTACCGCTCCCATGGCAATGCCATAATGCGCGAGCGCCATGGCAGGTGCGTCGTTCACACCGTCGCCAATCATCGCCACCATGTCGTGGCTGGTGACCAACTCCTCGATGGCGGTGACCTTGTCTTCGGGCAGAAGTTCGGCGCGCACTTCGTCGATTCCGACCTCGGCTGCAACCGCCCGTGCGGTGCGTTCATTGTCTCCGGTCAACATCACGACTGTGCCGACACCAAGGCCATGCAATCTCGCCACGATGCTTCTGGCGTCGGGCCTGATCTGATCGCGCAGCTCTAGAATGCCAGTCACGCCATTTTCGTCGCCCACGGCAACCAATGTGCTGCCCGCTCCCTCGATCCGGTCGCGGATATTGGCGGGGATTTCGACGCCGAAACCCAACTCCTCGGCAAATCTATCAGACCCGAGCCAAATCGTTTTACCGGCGGAACGACCTTCCAGTCCGCGTCCCGGAATCGTTCTGGTGTCATCGGCGGCGGTGATCAGAGCACCGTCGCGTTCGGCCCGTTTAAGAATGGCGCGTGCCAGTGGGTGCGATGAGCGTGCCTCGAGCGAGGCAGCAATGCTCAGCAGGTCACGCTCGCTGCTGCCACCAAGCGGATAAACCGCGGAAACCTCGGGTTCTCCCATTGTCAAGGTTCCAGTCTTGTCCATTGCCAGCGCAGTTGTCCGGCCTGGAGCTTCGACATAGGCTCCGCCCTTGATCAAAACGCCGGACCGCGCAGACGAGGCAAGCGCAGCGACAATGGAAACCGGTGTCGAAATCACCAGCGCGCAGGGGCAGGCGATGACCAGAAGAACCAGTGCATTGTAGAACCAGAAGCCCCAGGTGCCACCGGCCAGCAGCGGTGGTAGCAATGCGATGGCGATGGCAAGGGCCATAACCGCAGGGGTGTAGATGCGGGCGAATTTGGTGACCCATTGTTCCACCTCAGCGCGCCGGGAATGCGCATCACCGACCATACGGATAATCTTGGACAAAACGGTATCGGCCACCACCTTCGTTACCCGAATGGTCAGTGTGCCTTCACCGTTGATAGTGCCCGCAAACACATCGTCGCCGAGCCCTTTGGGGACAAGCGCACTCTCGCCAGTGATCGGAGCTTGGTCGACCGCTCCAACTCCCTCCGTCACCTCTCCATCAAGTGGGATACGGTCGCCACCACGCACGACAAAAAGATCGCCAATGGCGACCTGTTCTGCCGGGATGGTCGCTTCGCTGCCGTCGGATCTGATCACGCGTGCTGTTGGCGGTGCAAGGTCCAGGAGCGCCGCGACAGCATTGCGCGCCCGTCCGACGCTCCAGCTTTCGAGATAGAGCGAAAGTGAAAAGAAGAAGGCGACGGTCGCCGCCTCGAAGAACTCGCCGAGCCCAATGGCACCGGCGACCGCTACTACCATCAAGAGGTTCATGTCCGGCGACAACCGCCGGGCTGATGACCACGCTTTTGGCGCAACGAGCCACACGCCGAACAGGATCGCCAGCGCAAAAAGCCCAACTTCTGGCAAAGGCATTGGAGCTTCGCCGTGCCCAGAAAACAATCCAAGCGCGCCGCCCAAACCGGTTTCGACCAAATGCCACAGAAATCCGGCCGCCCAGAACGCTCCACTTAGTGCGGTAAATCGCCTTTGCCTGGCAAGATGAGCGGCCTGATCTGTGGAGGCGCTATTCGCGTCCCACGGACGCGCGCTCATTCCGGTACTGGCAACCAGTTTGATCACCTGATCATCCGTGGTGCTTTTGGCTGACCTAAGGACGGTCATCCGTCCGTTGATGACATCGAAGGCCAAATGGTCCGACCCGCCAACCTGTGGACCGACAACCTTTGTCAGGATCGAAACTTCTTCGGCACAATCCAACCCACTGACCTGAAAGCTTCGTCCTTCGACAGAACCCGGTGCCGCAGGAGCGATATCACCGCAACTCGCTTCGCCGCCACAACACGAGCTTTCAGTGTCAGAGCGTGCCCCATCATGTGAGTGGTCATGGTGATGATTTTGGTTTTCGGATGCCATTGTTGGACCTCGGATTCGCTCAGCTCCCGAATGGATAGCACCTACAGCAACTAGAGCTTCAAGGCCCTATCTCGTAGTTGATCAAACTTCGTGTGTTGAGTGGTCAAACCAGGAAAACTGCGCCGGTTTCCGCAGCTCCATGGTCAAAAAACCCGTGGTCCGCGTGTCCATGCCCAAATCTAGCACAGACCTAGCACAGTTGGAAACCGCACCAACAATATCAACGACTTAACTCATCATGACGCGCATCGAAATCTCGCTGGTCCATGGCTTTGCTATGATCGAATCCCGAAAGCAGATTCGAAAAGCCGCTGTTCAATACTCCATTCCAAACGTCAGCTTTGTCCGCACACTGCTCCTTCAGCATATTGAAATGCTGCGCGATGCACGAACGGCTGGTCTGGTGAAGCCGCGCTGCGGCGATGGTACTTGTCGTCAAGGTCTGGTCTGGGCCGTTCTTACGATTCAAACAATAACTGATACCCCCGACGCTTCTTCGTCACCGCAAGCTTCATGAGCGCATTGACGGCGCGCCCTTCGTCCGAGTGCTGTTCGATCAGCATCTGACCTCGGTACCCGATACGGCCCCATTCCCGCACGAGGCATGCGCCACCGAACAAGTCCGGCTGAATCGTCATCCGATAGAAGCGCCGCATGTTGACGGAGGGGTCGATCCGCTTGAGATCGACCGTGGTCGGGAACACTTCCATTTGCTGCGATATGTCGAACATGTTGTTGGCGCCTCTCTCCAGACCACAATATCAAGTGCATGGCCGTGTTTCCACAATGTTCTATCCCGAAAAGAAAGAGGGGGCTCACGCCCCCTTCTCGAACTTCATGACCGGGATGCCGAGCCTCGAAGCCTTGTCGGCGAGGTTTTCCTGGATGCCGGTGCCCGGGAAGACGAGAACACCCACGGGCAGCACATCGAGCATCGCGTCGTTGCGCTTGAAGGGCGCGGCCTTGGCGTGCTTGGTCCAGTCGGGCTTGAAGGCGACCTGCGTCACGCCCCGGGCCTCGGCCCATTTGGCGGCGATGAGCTCTGCGCCCTTGGGGCTGCCACCGTGCAGGAGCACCATGTCGGGATACTTGGTCCGGACCTGATCGAGCCTGCCCCAGATCAGGCGGTGATCGTTGAAGTCGGTCCCGCCGGTGAGGGCGACCTTGGGGCCTGTGGGGAGCATCACCTCGGTTTCCGCGCGGCGCTTGGCGGCCAGGAAGTCGCGGCTGTCGATGAGCGCTGCGGTCATGTGCTGGCGGTTCACCATCGAGCCGGTGCGGGGGCGCCAGGCAGAGCCCGTGTGATGGACAAACTCGGTGGCGGCGTGATCCCGCATCATGTCCATGCAGTTCCGACGTTCGATCAGGGTGAGGCCTTCGGCCGTCAGCCGCTCGAGTTCGGTGGATTTCACCTCGGAGCCATCCTGCTCGCGCTGGAGGCGCCGCTGCGCCTGTTCGTTCTCATCGAGTGACCGCTCGATCCGGGCCGTCGCGCGGTGGAAGAGGTTGACCTGGCCCCAGAGCACTTCTTCGAGGTCGGGTTCCATGCGGGTGTCTTCGAGGGTCGCGACGAGGGCGTCGAAGATGTCGGCGACGGCGACCGCGAGGCGCTGCCCATCGGGCATCGGGCGCGGATCGGGCTCGTCAAAGGGGCGGTAGCCATAGAGCTGCAGCTCGTCGAGCGCATGGGCGGTCTGGGATGCGGTGTGGGCGGGTTCATGCGCGTCGTCGTGGATGTGGATCGTCATCGGTTCTTGCCTCCGGGCTAGTCTCGTCCGCGCGTCAACCCGCGCGGCCTTCATGGGCTGCGGAAGCCGTCACGGGGGCCGCCCCTTCACCCCCTTTCGGGGCCGAAAGGCATGTGGAGGAGGACGGAGGGCGGCTGATTTGCTTCGCGATGCAAAGGCGGGGCTTGTCCCCGTCGGCGGAAATCAGTCGCTCCCCGTCCTTGAAGGGGCGTCCCCTTTGACGGCCGCCTGCCCATCTCTTGAAGGCCGCTCGGGTGTCGGGTGGATGAGATTTATCCGGGAAGAGGCAAATGTGATGATCCACACCCACGACAGGACTGCAGGACCCCTACCCCCTCAGCCCCTGACCACCCTCTGCGCCATGCAGCTCAACCCAAGAGGCGCTGCAGATCCTCTCGCCCGATCTGCCCAGCCAGATGCTGACGCAGCGCCTCCTTGCCGTTCGCTCGGAGATCATCGTTGAAATCTCCGAGAAGCGGTTCCAGCACCCGGACGGCAATCCCGGCATCAAGGGCTCTGGCGCTCAACCTCTCCGCCGCGCGTTGCCCGGCAGGATCGCGGTCGATGGCGATGTAAAGGCGCTGCAGCCCCTCCGGCAACTGGACCGCCCCGAGGTGACCCGACGAGAGAGCCGCCCAGACGGGAAGGCCGGAGGCCGCCTCGGACAGGGACAGCATGGTCTCGATGCCTTCGCCGACCACGAGGATGTTGTGCTGCGGGGTCAGCCTGACGGCATTACCGAGGAGGTGACCCATGGCCCGCCGATGCGTCTCGACCTCCGCCTTCCCCTGTCCGTCAGGTGCCAACCAAGTGCGATGCACACCCTGCAAGGCCCCTGCCCCATCGGTGACAGCCGCGATCAGCGCCGGTCTGGGGATGCTTCGGGTCTGACCCTCATCCCGATGCCAGCACTTCAGGTGGAAGCGCAGCGCGCTCATCGTGCCGCCTTGGGTGATGCCTCGGGAGCGGAGGTAGGTGTCGGCAAGCGTGCCTGCGACCGGCACCGAGGCTGCAAACAATCGCGCCGCCGCCGCTGGCGTGCCACCGGGGGCTTTGGCCTTCTTCGGCACTGGCGTATTCGGGAGGACCGGCTGGGGTCGGCCAAGATGCGCCCGGGCCTCGGCCAGAAGATCGGGAAAGCGCGAGATCCCGGTTCGCTCGCGGATGATGTCGAGGAGATCGCCATGCAGTCCGACAGCCGCGTCCTGCCATTTGCCACGGGCTCCCGGTCCTGATGTGGGTCCAGTCAGCCGCACGAAGAGCGACCGGCCGGGGTTGTTCTGCAGATCGCCCACGATCCAGTAGGACCCTTCCCGCCGCCCGGCGGGAAGGTAGGCGCGACAAACGCCTTCTGCGTTTTCCGCCAGAGCGCGGATCACATCTTCGGTCTCGGAATACATGACTTAGCAACCTCCTCGTGCATGTAGTCCCGTCACAGGACAACGTGCAAGCAGACGATCAAGCACTGCGATTCCGCTCGGGTCTGCTGGGCAGAAGAGCCGCAGCTTCCAGCTGATGATCTCCGAGAAGAAGCCATCGGCCTTCAGCCGTTCTTTGGCGGCCTCAGTGAAGCCGGAGAGCTCGATCCGGTTCACGCCCATGACGCGTGAACGGAGCAACTCCATCCCTTCAGCCAACCGCACGACCGTCTTGCCCTCAAGTACGAGGGCATGGATCTGCGTCGCCATCAGTTCCGGCGCGTCAGCCGCCAGCGTGGTCACGACCCAGGCGGGCGAGACGCGGCGGCCGATGATGCGCTGGCCATCGCCGGTCTGCAAGCGGTAGACGCAGGTTTCGTCCTGGGGGAGCTGCTTCCAGATCGGCAGCAAGAGGCCCGCCACGATGTGTAGCGTGGTTTCCGAGAACTCCGGCACCTCGGCCAGTTCCGCAGTCCATGCGGCGGCGAAGGCCGTGCGGTCGGCTTCCAGCCAATGGGTGTCTTCCATGATCTTGGCAGGCACGGTTCTGGCGTCAGTCGGGCGGATCAGCCGCAGGCGGGGTTCGATGGTGCCATCGTCCAGCATCAGGCTGGTCGCGGGCACCTGCACGGCAGCCCGGCCCGAGCGGCTGTTGACCAGCAGGCGTGCCTTTAGGTCGTCGAGCCAGTCGAGCGCATCCGCCAGTGACAGCGGTGTATTGCGCTGCTTTTGCGCGATGCTCAGCAGCTGGGTTTCCGCGCCGGAGCCGGGATGGGTGTAGATCACCCGTGCGTCCGTCACCTGAAAGCTCTCGGCGCGCAGCGTCTCGAGCCCGAGGTCGTAGACCCCAGCGGCGATAGCGCCCTCGATTCGCTGGTCGAGGAGTTCCTCGAAGACCGAGAACAGCACGGCCTGCATGTCGATCGTCAGCGCCAGCAGGCGATTGAGGAAGGTGGTGATCGGGGGCAGGTCGTCCTTCAGCCCGTTGTCGTCGGTCAGGCTGAGACCAGTCGCATCCTCGAAGGCCCCGAGCGAGCATCCGGCCAGATCGCCGCGATAGATGCGGCGGTAAAGCTGGCGCAGGGCATCGCGGGCATAAGGGCTCTCGAGGTTGTCCTCGGGACGGAACAACCCTTGCCCGCCGGTCTGGCGTTGACCGCGCGTGATGGCGCCAAGCGTGTCGAGACGGCGCGCAATGGTCGAGAGGAACCTCTTCTCCGCTTTCACATCGGTGGCGACCGGGCGAAACAGCGGCGGCTGCGCCTGATTGGTCCGGTTGGTGCGGCCCAATCCCTGGATGGCGGCGTCTGCCTTCCAGCCGGGTTCCAGAAGGTAATGGACCCGCAGGCGCTGGTTCTTTGCCCTGAGATCAGCGTGATAGCTGCGCCCCGTGCCGCCGGCATCCGAGAAGATCAGGATGCGCTTCTGGTCATCCATGAAGGCGGCGGTTTCCGCGAGATTGGCCGAGCCGGCCCGGCTTTCGACGACAAGGCGGGCGGCAGGACCTTCGCCCTTGCGCACGATACGGCGCGAGCGGCCCGTGACCTCGGCCACGAGATCGGTGCCGAAGCGCTGAACAATCTGGTCAAGCGCGCCGGGCACGGGCGGCAGCGAGGCCAGATGCTCGATGAGCGCATCGCGGCGGCGCACGGCTTCGCGGCATTCCACCGGCTGGCCGTCTCGCGTGACAGGCCGCGAGGACAGGTTGCCCTCGCTGTCTGTGAAAGGCTCGTAGAGCTGCACGGGGAAGGAATGCGCGAGGTAGTCCAGGCAAGCCTCTCTTGGCGTGATATCCACCCGCACATCGTTCCATTCATCCGTAGGGATGTCTGACAGGCGGCGTTCCATCAGCGCCTCGCCAGTCGAGACGATCTGGATGACGGCCGCGTGGCCTGCGGCAAGATCGGCGTCGATGCTTGAAATCAGGGTGGGGGTTTTCATGCTGGTGAGCAGATGCCCGAAGAAGCGCTGCTTGGCAGACTCGAACGCCGAGCGGGCGGCGGACTTGGCCTGACGGTTCAGTGTGCCAGAATCTCCAGTGATGTTTGCAGCTTCCAACGCGGCGGCCAGGTTGTTGTGGATGATGGCGAAGGCCCCGGCATAGGCATCGTAGATGCCGCGCTGCTCGGGACTGAGCGCATGAACCAGCATCTCGTATTCGACGCCGTCATAGGACAGCGAGCGCGCCGTGTAGAGGCCAAGCGACCGCAGATCGCGGGCCAGCACCTCCATCGCGGCAACGCCGCCAGCTTCGATAGCTTGCACAAATTCCGCCCGCGTCGAAAACGGAAAGTCCTCGCCACCCCAGAGCCCGAGGCGCTGCGCATAGGCGAGGTTGTGAACTGAAGTCGCCCCGGTGGCTGAGACATAGACGATGCGGGCACTGGGCAGTTTATGCTGCAGGCGCAGGCCAGCCCTGCCCTGCTGCGACGCTTCGGTATCGCCACGTTCGCCCTTCGATCCGGCGGCATTCGCCATGGCATGGCTTTCGTCGAAGAGAATCACCCCGTCGAAATCCGCCCCAAGCCAGTCGACGATCTGGTCGACCCGGGACTTTTTTGCCCCCCGCTCTTCGGAGCGCAGCGTCGCATAGGTGGTGAACAGAATGCCCTCGGAGAGCGGGATGTCGCGGCCTTGGGCAAAACGCGACAGCGGCGTGACCAGCAGCCGTTCCTGGCCAAGGGCAGACCAGTCGCGCTGAGCGTCCTCGAGAAGCTTGTCGCTCTTCGAGATCCAGAGCGCCTTGCGCCGACCTTGGCACCAGTTGTCGAGCAGGATACCGGCGGATTGGCGGCCCTTGCCCGCGCCAGTGCCATCGCCAAGGAAGAAGCCACGACGGAAGCGGACGGCGTCCGTGGCATCGTCGGGCGCAGCCGAGACCATGTCGCCGGTTTCATCGACAGTCCAAGACCCCGCGAGATACGCGCCATGCGCCTCGCCCGCGTAGATCACGGTCTCGAGCTGCGCGTCGGACAGCAGGCCACAGCACTTGATGGCGGCGGGCAGCTTAGGGCGATAGGTCGGTTTCGGGGGCGCGACTGAGGCCATGGCGGCAGATTGCACCAGCTTGGTCGGGTGCGGTGCCGCTCCGGGTATGTCGATCGCCTGCAGGCGGAAGGTCTCATAAATGGCATCCGACAGGCGCGTGCTGGCCCCGTCCGCGGTTGCATCGCGCAGGGTATAGGCGAGGTCTGCGGCCTTGATCTGTGGAGCGGTGTTGGTGGCGGGTGTTGCTGGCGTGGCGCGCGATGTGCTGATGGCTGCGCGCGTGGTGCGGGCAAGATTTCCCGGGAAGGTGGAAGTGGGGACGTGCGCGCTAGGGCTTCGGGCGTCCAGCGCAAGGCGCGGGGGAACGTGGGCAGTGATCAGCGACAGCAGGCTGGCGACATCAGGCGATATCGGGCGCGTCAGATCGGTTGTGATGCCGCCCGGCTCGCAACCGCGGCATTTGTCGAAGACCGAAATCCGCGTCTCAAAGCTGGTGCCGTGCTTGGCGAAGGCAGCACCTGACACGGCGCCCGTAAAGACCAGATGCGCGGTCTCGGTCAGGCGGGCGAAGGTTTCCGCCCAGGCGGGCGCATCGGGCGCGAAGCCCGCACCGGTGATGGCGACCAACCGTCCGCCGGGGGCCAGACGCGCAAGCGCCGAGCGCAGATGCCGGGCTGTCGCCTCGGTGGTGCGAGCGTCGACATTGGCCACCGCCG
The DNA here is from genome assembly GCF_004000255.1 of Nioella ostreopsis. Classification (GTDB taxonomy): domain Bacteria; phylum Pseudomonadota; class Alphaproteobacteria; order Rhodobacterales; family Rhodobacteraceae; genus Nioella; species Nioella ostreopsis. The sequence goes on along the minus strand of NZ_RCIQ01000012.1, from coordinate 87,504 downwards.
AAAACGGCGGGTTCATCAGGATGACGCTCGGGCGAAGGCCTGCGTCCAGATGATCGTCGATCTGTGCTGCGTCAAAGCCCGTGACGGGTCGGCCCGGAAAGAGGTGACGCAGAAGGTCGGCGCGGGTCTCGGCGAGTTCGTTCAACGCGAGTCTGCCATCCGCGATCTCGGCGAGGATCGCCAGAAGGCCCGTCCCAGCCGATGGCTCCAGCACCAAATCGCGCGCGGTGATCTGTGCTGCAGCCATTGCCGCCAGCCCCATGGGCAGCGGCGTCGAGAACTGCTGGAACTGCTCCATCTCCTCCGAACGTCGGGTATGCGTGGGCAAGAGGCCGGACACCTTGGCAAGGATCGGCAGCAGCGCGGCGGGTGATCCAGCCCGCGCCAACAGCGCGCGGCCAAACTTCCGCAGGAACAAGACCTGCGCTGCCTCGCCCGCCTCATAGGCCAGCTTCCAGTCCCAAGCGCCGGTCGCATCAGAGCCGCCAAAGACGCGCTCCATCTCAACGCGCAGGCGCAGCGCGTCGATCTGGAAACCTTGCGCCAGGTCAGTCTGCAGCGCTTCGGCCACGCTCAAGATCGCAGCGGCCGTATCGAGGGACGGGATGGGGACAAGAGGCGCAAGGGCGCGCTCGGTCGCAAAGGGGGCGAGATGGGTCATCGGGAAACTCCGGAATGAGGAACAGGATCAGGCCCGGACACCCTCTTTCGGGCACCCTCAGGCCTGACCTTCCCCGGCCCTCCTCTTCCTCTCAAACCCCATGATTTTCGCAGGTAGCTTGCTTTTGTTCTTGCTATGTTCTATTTTAAGAGCCACGCCAAGAAGGGAGATCCCCGATGGAAAGCACCACTTACGCCCTGCCCGCGACGCCCAAGCAGATCGCCTATGCGCGCGCTCTGGCCCTGCGCAATCAGACACTTTTGCCGTGGGAGGTTCAGCAAGATCGGCGGTCCCTGAGCGCCTGGATCGACGCACAGGCCAAGCTCACACCCGCGACAGCGCTGGACAGCCTGCCCTCGTCCAAACAGGTCGCCTTTGCCGAGCGCCTCGCCCGGATCAAACGCCGCGCCGTCCCGGATGAGTGTTTCCGCGACAAGGGGCTGATGTCGAAGTGGATCGACGGGAACAAGTGAGCGCGGCACCGGCTGGCTCCGGCCTTCCGGAGCTTCTGCCATACCGTGGCTTGGCAAACCGAGCGTATTTGCCAACCTATAGGTCAGCAGATTAGCCCTTCGGGACATCAGCCTCGGTCAAACTCCTGTCCGAAGGACCAAGACCTGGGCCTGGCGGGACGCCGGGAGGTGCCCACATCGGCCTTCGGCAACCACCGCAAGTCGTAGTCGTCTCTCGACCCAGCGTCTTCAGATCTTCCTCCACTTGGGGCTAGCCCCTCAGTTCTTTGGAAATGGTGATGTTGGAGCGTCCATAACGCCAGAAAAGCATCCTCATCAAAGAAATCTGTAGATGTCTCTTTGAAAATATGTCTATTTGGGTATCATGGACGCCGCAAGGTCACAGAATCTGAAGAAACTGCTCGATGCAGTGCCCGCCGGGTATCTGGTCGATGCCGCGTGGCTGGTCTCCCAAGGCATCGCCTATGAGAGCTTCCGTGACTATGTGAAGCGCGGCTGGCTCGACCGCATCACCCGAGGCGTATTCCGCCGCCCACTCCCCAGCACCGCAGCCACCCCGACATCGAACGGCATCGACTGGAAGACCTGCATCCTCTCCACGCAGCATATTATGGGCCACGACCTGCATGTGGGCGGCACCACGGCGCTCGGCGAACAGGGGCATGCCCACTATCTGCGCCTCGGCGAAAGCGGTCCGGTCTGGGTCTATGGGGAAAGTATCCCCAACTGGCTGGCGAAACTGCCGATGGATGCCACGATCAGAACCCGCCCCCGATCCTTGTTTACCGATCCGAAACTGGGCTTGATTGATGGCAAAACGACCGGCCAGCCATGGGACTGGGGTCTGACGATGTCGACGCCGGAGCGCGCGATCCTTGAGGCCATGGACGAGTTGCCTGACCATGAAAGCTTCCACACGCTCGATATGGTCTTCGAGAGCCTGACGACCCTTCGCCCGAAACTGCTTGCCGACCTCCTCCAGGCGTGCCGCAAGATCAAGGTCAAGCGCCTGTTCTTCGTCTTTGCCGACCGCCACGATCATCCCTGGCGCAAACGGGTCGACCCGCAGGCATTCGACCTCGGCAGCGGCGACCGAGCCTTGGTCCGAGGTGGCAAAATCCACCCGCGCTATCGGATCATGGTGCCGGAAGATTTCGTAAAACCGGAGGCCGGCAATGGCGCGTGAGACCTATGAAGCCCAAGTTGCGCTCCTGGTGCGCGTCCTGCCCCATGTCGCGAGCGAAAACGTCTTCGCGCTCAAGGGCGGGACGGCCATCAACCTGTTCTATCGCGACCTGCCGCGGTTGTCGGTCGATATCGACCTGACCTACCTGCCAATCAAGGATCGCGCAGAGAGCCTGAACGAGATCAACGCCGCGATGGATCGGATCGCCGCATCCATCGAGACCGGTATCCGCGGCGCGAAATCTCAACGCATCCAAGGAGGCGGCGGTGGAGCCACGCGGCTTCTGGCGCGCCTCGGCAATGCCGAGATCAAGATCGAAACCTCGCCCGTGACCCGAGGCGTTGTCCACGACCCGGAAATCCGGACTGTCTCGGCTGCTGTGGAAGATGCTTATGGCTATGCTGAAATGCAGATCGTCTCGTTCGAAGACCTGTTCGCTGGTAAACTGCACGCTGCCCTCGACAGGCAGCATCCCCGGGATCTCTACGACGTCACGCTCCTTTACGAGAACGAGGGCCTGACGCAGGACCTCTTCCAGACCTTCCTGATCTATGTCGCCAGTTCGCCGCGCCCGGCGCATGAGCTGCTCGATCCGAACCTGATCGATCTCGGGCAACCCTACGCGCGGGAATTCGAGGGCATGACCAGAACACCGGTCCCCCTAGACATACTTCTGGCGACGCGGCTGAAAATGATCGCCGATGTGCAATCGCGACTCGATGCCAATGCGAGGCAGTTCCTTCTGACACTTCAAGACGGTGAGCCGGACTTTGCGGCCATCGACCGGTTGCAGGCGGTACACCTGCCAGCCGTGCAGTGGAAACTCCTCAACCTGAGTAAGCTGAAGCGCGACAACCCCATAAAGCACACTGCGCAGCGCGACGCCCTGCTGAAGCTTCTGGGCTGAACCGTGCACCGCACCGTCGCGAGGCGGGTGAGCATTGGCCCCCTGCGTCGACTGTCTTGAATTTGCCTCCCGCCTCGGGATGGGCACCAGGCAAAGCGCTCAGGTGCACTGATGCCTCAGCCATGGACTATCTCTCCAACCAATCGTGCCAGCCAAGTCGGGAACTGCGGCGCGGCGGACATCAGTTCAGTCTTTGCCGTCTCCGTGAGCTTGGATCGCAGGATTTGCAGGGCCTTGGGAGCCTCATCCGGTCCGAGCCAGGCAAGAGCCCGGACAACCTGGCCGGAGGTCTTGCTCCCAAGGGCCAACTGCCAACGCGGCGCATGACGAAGTTCGACCGCTTGCCGGCCAAGGTTCAGTACGCGGCTTCGCCCCGAGGTGAGGTAAACCGACTTGACCGGCACCTGTGTCGCGAGGCCCAAAACGTTTGCCGCGGCAGCACCGCTCGGGACGATCGTCTCGCCCCGCTGCACAGCGAGTGCTTCAATCGCCTGTTCAGCGGACGGACTGCGCGGGCCAAAGCGTGTCTGGACCGGGCGCATGTAGATGCCGCGTCCCGCACGGATCAGCTCGCCGCGCGCGGCCAGACGCGACAGCGTCTGATCGACCGCCGCGCGCGAGCCGAGGTGCAGGAGCCCCTTCGCTGCCAAGGGCACCCCCTCCGGCAACGTCATCGCGACCTTCATAATGCTCTCGGCCCTGCGCTCCATGATCGCTCCTTTGTCAGAAAAATGCGCAATTTTCTGACAGTTTTCAACCGTGCCGCCTCACCCGAAGTGGCGCCCTCCTTCGGTGAAGGTGTACTCGTTGACGATGATCCCTTCCTCGATGGCCTCGTCCGAAGTGAGGTGGTCGTATTCAGCCTCAAGTTGGCGGTAGAGCCAGCGGGCCAGATCACGCAGCGCCTCGGTCACGATCTCCTCGGCGTCCTCGGTCGGTGGCTGCCAGGTCGGGCTGTGCCGCGTGACGTCAACGGCCATGGTGTATTCGTGGTAGTAGCGGCCGCGGTGGCTGACCTCGGCAGCGAGATGGTAGAAGTTACGCCGCTGGATGGCCTGCAGCCGGTCGGCGATGCCGTGCAACGCCGCGTCTTGGGGCGCGTAGTCGCGGATGCGCGCGGCCGCACCCTTGGCATGGCTAAGGTAGCCCTCGAAGCAGGCCCCGTCGCCCTGGCTCCAGAACCCGGAGAACCAAATGCAGGGCTTTGCCCGCGTGCCGCCGCCCATCAGGCGGAAGGGCGTGGTCTTCAGGCGGATGCCGAGGATTTCGCAGACCCGCTCGAAATCCTCATAGACCGCGTCCCACCAATCGTCGTGGGGCCCGATCTCGCGATACCAGCTGCGCGCCTTTTCCTTGGCCGCTTCCGAAAGCTCGGGGAACTGGTAGACGGTGGTGCAGATCACCTCAGGCATCGGCGTCCTCTCCGTTCAGCGCGGCGGCGAGCCATTCCTGGCTGCTGGTCCAGCCGATGGACTTGCACGCGCCGAGATCGATGACATGCGCGCCGCCGCCGAAGGCGTCGAGGCGCGGGCGGGAACAGGTCAGACCGTACTGAAACCCCCAGAGACCGGTGAGGTCGAGGTCTTCTGCCAGGCGCAGCACGAAGCGGATGACCGCCTCGACATCGCCGTGCTCATCATCATGGATCCAGAGGGTGCTGCCCTCGGGCGCGTCCTGATGCACGAGGGTGAAACCCGCCACCTCCGGGTCGTCGGCGTCCTGATCCGCAGCGCGCAGGTCATGAAACAGCGCGAGTACGCGGGCGGCCTTTTCGGGGCTGCCGACGTCGATCAGGCATGAGAAATGGTTGAAGTAATCCGCCATGGGGACCTCCTGAGATTGAGAAACCAGGGCCTTGGGGCCGGGCGCTGGATTGGGATGAAGGGTTGGTTGGAAGCGATCAGCCGGTAGGATTGTCACCCGCCGCCTGTTGCGCGGCATGCGCACAAAGCATCTGCAGGTAGAAGCGCTTGCGCGCCGTCCGGAAGCTGCGCACGGCGCGCGTGTCGGGGTGAAGCGCCCGGACCGCCGCGCGCAGAACTGTCTGAGGCGATGCCGTCGGCGGCAGACCGAGGCGCAAGTATGCGGGATCAGTCATGTCAGCTGACCTCGACCACGGGCGAGGCGTGATGCGGATCGACCAGCGCCTCGATCCGCTCGGACCGGCCCATCCAGGGTTCGGGCCGGATGGCCTTCACCCAATCGGCAAAGCTCGGGATGAAGCCGAGATCCTCTTTCACATGTTGTTCGCCAACCCATCGGGTCGGGATGATGCGCCCGGTCGAGAGCGTGAGGGTCTGGCCGAAGATCGTCTCGGCCATGAATATGCCCTCGGCATGGTGCCGCAGGGCCCGGTGCCGGAAGTCGGCGGTGATCTCCTTGCTCTGGTCGAACCAGGCATGCACCGCCATAAAATTGTCGACCGTGCCGCCCCATTTCTTCACCGAGGACAGCGCGTGGTGGTAGGGATGTGCCATCGCCGCCCCCTCAGAAATCGTGCGTGTAGAGTTCGGACGAGGTGAAGCGCTCGTTGAACTCCAGATGGATACAGCGTGCGGATGCGTCGAAGCAGAACTCGCCGTAAGCGCCGTCGTTGTTTTCCCAACTGCCATAGGCGTCGGAGAGGAAGTCGTAGGCCAGCTGCTCGACGACATCTTCCAGCGAGAGCTGCCGCATCTCGACCTCGGGGTCGTCCCAGGTCAGTGCCGCATAGGCGATCTCGGTCGCCGGGAACTCGACGGCGGTCTCGCCGGACCATGCGCCGATGCTTTCGATCTGGCCGCTGTCCCCGGCACCGTCGAAGGTCACAGTGACATGGGTGATGCCGGCGGCAATGAGACCATCGAAGAGCCGGTCTTTGTTGCCCGGGCGCAGAGCGAGGGTCCGGGCGGTGCGTTCGGCATGCGCGGCAAGGATCACCCTGAAATCGACGGTGGAAGGCCGCAGCGGGGCGGCCAGAGTGGGTTCAGTCTGGGTCATGGATAACTCCGTTCGGTGAGGACAGGTCAGACCCCCCAGGTGGCGCACTCTTCTGGCCCCCGAGGCTCAAACCCCTCCCATCCCTCCTCTGTCTCTCGGGCGTCACGCCGCGATCTGCAGCGCGCGAGCGGCAAAGGCGCGCCAGAGCGGGTCGACCAGACGCGCATCCAGCAGATCAGCACGGTGACGCAGCCGCTGCGCCAATTCAGGCTCGTGCCAATCAATGGCACGGCCAGCCTGGGCGCGAAGTTGAACCGCCTCGGTCACGACGGCCCGCGCCTCAAGGGCATTGGCGACAGGGTGGCACCAAGCCACAGCGCCATGACTGGCGGCCCCGGCAAGAACCAGGCGCTGGTCGCAATCAAGGATGGCCAGAAGCTGCGGCGCTGGATCGAGGCCGTAGTCCTCCGCAAGTTCACACGCGCCCTGCATGGCATCGGCCAGCGTCGCAAAACGCTCAACGACTACGGGGGCAGCGGTGCCCGACATCAGGGCTGCAGGTGTCCGGTGCATCCGCGTCAGCGCGAAAGGTAGGTTGGGATCAGGAGCGACAGTCGGGCAATTTGGAACGGGGCCCAACGGTCGCGGGCTCGGTTGGATCGGCAGGGGAAGGTCAAACATGGCAATGTCTCCGACGGCGCGGGAAGCCACTCTCCCCGCCTCATTCGTCAAAGATCAAACCGCCGCCCTCTTCCTAGAAGGGGCGACGGTGATGACCTAGCTGTGAGCTTTCAACAGGTTGTCCATTCGATCCTGACCGAGTTGGTTGGAGTTACCAAGCTTCAACACTGTTCGGAGGGATCGAATGAACGTGCATCAGAATGCCAGACTGACGCCTTTGGGTCGAGAGCGGCTTGTTGGGATGATCGCAGCCGGGATGGCCTTTTCGCAAGCCGGGGCCGTTTGCGGCTGTTCTGCCAAGACCGCTGCGAAGTGGTGGCGACGATATGAACAGGAGGGCCGAAGCGGTTTGCGGGACCGCCGGTCGCGGCCGCATTCTCTGCGCAATCCGACGCCTGAGGATGTCGCGGAGCGGATCATTTCCTTGCGCCGTGAACGCCTGACGGGGGCGCATGTTGCTGCCAAGACCGGCGTTTCGCCTGCCACGGTGAGCCGGGTGCTGCGCCGGGCGGGCCTCAGCCGCCTGCGCGATCTGGAGCCTGCCGAGCCGGTGCGGCGCTATGAACGTGAGCATCCCGGCGACATGATCCACCTCGATATCAAACGCCTCGGCAAGTTCGAGCGCACCGGCCATCGCATCACCGGCGACAGGACAGGCCAGTCCAACAGTCGCGGGATCGGTTGGGAGTATGTGCATGTCTGCATCGATGATGCGTCACGGCTGTCCTCCACTCAAATCCATCCGGACGAGAAGGCAGTCAGCGCAGTCGCACATCTGAAGGCGGCGGTGGCGTGGTATGCGTCCATGGGCGTGAAGGTGGCGCGGGTCATGACGGACAACGGCAGTTGCTACAAATCCAATGCCTTCAAGGCAGCCTGCGCCTGGCTCGGCATCCGGCACATCAGGACCAAACCCTACACGCCGAAGACCAATGGCAAAGCTGAAAGGTTCATCCAAACCGCTTTGCGCGAATGGGCCTATGCCCGCGCCTACCAGACCTCAGAAGACCGCGCGGCGGAGCTGCCCGTATGGACGCATCTCTACAATTGGCACCGTCCGCACTCGGCGCTAAAGTCTAAACCACCAATCAGCCGATTAGGATTGGATCGGAACAACCTGTTGACGTTCCACAACTAGCCACAGCGTCAGAGCTTGCCGAGCGCCCGCAGGCTCAGCTCCGTCCCGGCACCGACGATGATGTGATCGTGCAGCGTGAGGCCGAGATACTTGCAGCCCTTCTGGATCTCCTTGGTCATGCTGACATCGGCCTCCGACGGCGTCGGATCGCCGGACGGGTGGTTGTGGATCAGGATCAGGGCGCTGGCGTTCAGCATCAGCGCCCGCTTGATCACCTCGCGCGGATAAACCGGGACGTGATCAACCGTGCCCGTCGAGAGAAGCTCATCGGAGATGATGCGGTTCTTGCGGTCGAGATAGAGGACGTGGAAGCGCTCGACCGGTCCGCGGACGGTAAGCGCGCAATAGTCCATGAGCGCCTGCCAGCTGCTGATGACCGGGTTCTGGCTGAGGTAGCGGCCGAGGATGTCACGGGCCTCGAGGACGATGGTTTCTTCTTGGGGGGTCATGGGGATCTCGCAGAACTGCACGCGTCGAGGCCCCCGGCCACTTCTGGGCAGGTCCATTCGGGCGCTTGTCGAAGGGGAAAGTGCGACCGCCGCGCATGCAGGCGGTCGCAGTGGCGGGCCGGTGTCAGCCGACCCGGTCGAGGAGCTTCTTGGCGCGCCCTTCCATGTCGAGCCGCGCATCCTGCTGGGTTTTGTCGCGCGCAAGTCGCGTGATACCCTGCACGAAGTCGAAGATGCTTTCGGGCGGGCGGCCCTCTTCCATCAGCACCTTCTCGATGATCTTGCCAGATTCGGGCTTCGAGAAGCCGCGCTTCCTCAGGAAATTCGCACGGTCCTCATCGCTGCGCGCCACGATCTGCTGCCGCGCCGCCTTGATGCCGTTCACGAAGCCCTGCGGCGAGGAATTGGCAAACCGCGTCAGCGCCGGTGCCGCCTCATGGGCAAAGCGGGAGGCTGCGTATTTCGAATGCCGGATCCGGATCTCCTGAAAATCCTCGACCCCCCAGAGATTCCTGTTCTGGCACACGGCTCGCAGGTAGAAGCTCGCCATGCCGAGGGTCTTTGCCCCCACTTCGGAGTTCCAGCAGTAGAAACCCCGGAAGTAGAGATCGGGGGAGCCGTCCGGCAACTTGCCCGCCTCGATCGGGTTGCGATCATCGACCAGGAACAGGAAGACATCGCGGTCCGAGGCATAAAGCGTGGTCGTGTCGCGGCTGATCTCGACATCAGGGTTGTAGACCCCGGTCGACCAGTCGAGCACGCCCGGCACCTTCCAGCGCGTGTCGCCCGTGCCATTGCCCGCGATGCGCTGCACCGCCTCGACCAACTCGTGGTCATGGATGCGGCCATAGTCCGGGCCGGTCACGGCGCGCAACTCCGTGCGGCCATCTTCGGTCTCGAAGGTCTTCACCTGCTCGGCGCGGTGGTTGGTCAGACCATATTGCAGGTTGATGCCCGCCAGCGGCGCCGGCAACTGCCGCAGGTAGGAGGCCGGGGCGCCGACGATGCTGGCAAGCTGGCCAAACGCCCAATGCGTCGGCGCGACCGGTTCTTGTGCCTTCGGCAGCATCAAGTGCAACCGCTCGGGGTTGTCGCGCGCAGCCTCGACCCGGATATCCGCCGTCTGTACCACGCGGCTGCGGCTGCGCTCCGACCGGCCTTTCACATTGGCCCAGAGATCGTCGAGCGAGAGATACCGCTCGTCATCGGGCCGGTTGAACCATTCGGACGATACCCGCCCGTTCCGCTCACCCCTGCTCACATCCACTTTCCAGCCACCAGCCCGAGCCGGCTGACCTGGATCCAGAACTTCCACAACACCCATCGGCATTCCTCCGTGACAGGCGCCGGGAGCCGCTCTCCCAGCCCTAAACCCGTCGCGAAAGCAACCAGCCCTTCTCTGACTCTCGAAACCTTGGCTTGATCGGCAGCAATGCGGGAAAACAGTGCTTTCGCTGCGACTGGGTCGTCGGCAGCTTCAGGGCCTGTTCTGACTTAAAGCGTCCAATGCCAGATGGATAAGGCCGTGCTTTGGAGCGTTGGCAGGCCAAGCTGCGAAGACATCAATCACACGCAACTTCCATTTGGGCAGAACGTATCCCATTGTTCCCACTTGCACGTCCTCGCGAGCTAGGAAATCCGGAACGATGGCGAGCCCTGCACCCGCACGCGCCAGGCGATAGAGCGCCTGAGCATCGTTGGCAAAGACACGCGCTTCGGGCTTGACCGTTGCTTGCGTGCCCCCCGCCTTGGTGAACGACACAGGGGCGTTCTGAACCGGAATGAGGGCCAGCCAATCCCAGTCGGCAATGTCATCGGGATGATCCGGAGCCAAGCGCGATGCGAGGTAGTCGGTGGAGGCGACCAATCTGCGCTCGACCGAAAACAGTTTGCGGGAGGTGGCGGTGGTTTTCGCCTTGGGGCCCATTCGGATCGCGATATCAAAGCCGTCATCGATCAGGTCGCGTCGGATGTCCGAAAAATCCAGAGACAGTCTGATCCTCGGGTGGGCCTTGGAAAAGGCCGCGATTTGCTCTGTGAAATGCGATTGAGACAGGACGGATGGAATGGTCATGCGAAGCTCACCGCTTGGCGCATTTGCGGACATCGACAGTTCCGCCAACTCGCCCTCGACAGCCTCCAGCATCTTCTGCGCTGCAGCCAGCAGCCTGTGACCTTCGCGCGTCAGCGTCAACTTTCGGGTCGAGCGATAGATCAGCGCGACGCCAAGGCTGTCTTCAAGCTGCGAGATGTGGTGACTGACCACCGAAGGCGACAGCCGTAGTTCCCGGGCAGCCCCGCGGAAGGAGCCGTGGTCAATCGTCTTGGCAAAGATCGCCATCTGGCGCAATCGGTCGATCATAAAGTAAGATTTCCGAACAGTTAAATCTATCTATCCTATCTTATGCCAGTATCTGGATTTGTCCATCTTGGTGGCAGGAGGCCCGCACCCCCGCGCGGCACTGTTTTTGACCAACCAGGAGACACATCTATGAACGCATTCCGGACAACGCTTGCAGCAGCCACGCTTGGGCTGACAGCCATTGCAACCAGTGCCGCCGCCGACGACATGGCGACCGTGCAAACCTTCTACGACTTGCTTAGCAATCCCGGGTCCGAGACCCATGTTGCGGCGTTCCTTGGCGCGACGTCCGAGAGTTGGGAAAGTGTAGGCGACTACTCCGGCGAGAACGAGGGCCGCGACGGGTTCGTCGGACAGATGGGGTTCTTCAGCCAACTCATTCCTGATCTCGACTGGTCCGTGCAGGCGATGCATCAGGACGGTGATTTCGTCACCGTGCGCAGCCGTACGACGGGAACGCCGACAGGCCCGTTTTTCGGCGTGGATGGTGAAGGGCGCAGCTTCGACATCCTGACCATCGACATCCACGAGTTGGACGATGGCGTCATCGTTCGGACCTACCATGTAGAAGATTGGGCAAGCGCGTTGCAGCAGCTTTCCGGCCGGTGATCTGCCCCCCAACAGGAGTATCAACATGCACAGACGACAGCTTCTTGCCGCATCCGCAGCCGCCGCGACCGGGATTGCCCTTGCAGCGCCAGCGACCGCGCAGACCACCGACGACGCAACCCAAGCCTCGTTCGATACAGTCATGGCCTTCATGGGGGCCATGGGCGGCGGTGACATGGATGCCATGGGTGCGCTTATGGCCGACGACATGGTCTGGCAAAACGAAGGTGATCCCGCCTTGCCATGGATCGGCACGTGGGAAGGCAAGGAGACGATCTTCAGCTTTCTTGGCACGTTCTCGCAGAATGTTCAGGTCACCCACTGGGAAAACCAGGACGCTTTCGCCTCCGGTGACACCGTGGCCGTCTTCGGCCGGATGAGATTGCGGCTGACGGCCTCTGGCGCGGAAACCGACGCGTTCACCTTTGCCCTGCGCGCCAAGGTCCGCGACGGACAGATCGTCCTATGGAACTGGTTCGAGGACAGCTTTGCCGTGAGCCGGGCGTTTCATGCGACTTGAGCCAGACAATCAACGCTGCGGCCGGGACCAAAAGGATATCGAGATGCCAAGACTTTCAAACCTGCTTCTGATCCCGGCCGCAGTATCGCTGCTCACTGCGGCGGTGCCCGCGTCCGCCCAGAACGTCACTTTCCCGATGCGCGATGGCGCGCGTCCGGAGACGACGAACGGCGTGCCGCACGTGCAGATCGGCGTATCGCCGGTCCCTGAGTTGTCAGAAGAAATGCTGCGTCAAGTCGCTGCACTTCCCTGGGTCGTTCTTGGGGCGACCCGCGTATCGCTCCCCGGTGCGGTTGGGTTTCAGCTGACAAGCGACGCCCCGATGGCACAACCGCAGGCCATCGTCGGCGGACGCGAGTTCGCCCATCTTCACCCTGATGGCAGTCTGCATGCCGCGCTGCACCCCGATACTGCCCGTGCCGCGATAGACGCCGGTTGGGCCGTGGCACATCCTTGGGCCGATCAGCGCGCGGGTTGGGAGGGGTTCGTGATGATCTATACGCCAATTACCGAAGCCGAACTGGACGTGGTGCTGCAACTGGTCCGTGGGTCGTATACCTACATCACTGGCGAGCCGTTGCCCGAAACGCAGCGATAGCAGCCATTCGCATGCCCCGCGACATTGGTCATTGTGGGCTCAAGGTTGCTTTTGGGTCATGCCGCGAACCCGGCGGGTTACCCCGCCGGGCCCGAGGGGGAGACCCCGTTCTTTTCAGAACGGGATCTCGTCGTCGCGGTCGACCAGTTCGGGGTTTTCGTTCTCGGCCGACTTCGGCCGGCTTAGGAAGTCGACCTTCTCGGCGATGATCTCGCAGCCGTAGCGGTCGTTCCCCATGCTGTCGATCCACTTGCTGTAGTGGATGCGGCCGTGGACGAGGACCTTCATGCCCTTTTCGCAATGCTCGGCGACGGTCTTGCCGAGACCGTTGAAGCAGGTGATGCGGTGCCATTCGTTGTCCATGACACGGTAGCCGTTCTCGTCGCGAAGGACGCGACCTTCCGAGAGGCGGGGGCGCGAGGTGGCGAGGCTGAAGTTGGTGATGTTGGTGCCGCCTTGGGTGGTGCGGGCTTCGGGTTTTTGGCCGATGTTGCCGGCGAGGATGACGATGTTTTGCATGATAAGCTCCTGTGTGTCCTGTCTTCGGGACCGTCCCTTCGACAAGACCCGGAAAAAGCCCGTCGGATGACGCGTGCACGGTGGACGGCACGGACGCCGGAAACCCCCAGAGGACCGGGGTGGAGCGGGCAGCCCCAACGGGGCAACACGGCCCGGACTGACGCGGGGTTGCGCGCAGGAGACCGAACGGGATTAGGGGATTGTCAGTCGAAGGGATGGCCCCGGAAGGCAGAGAGGCGCGGGGAGCCCATGCCAGACCCTGTCATCCTGCCAATCGGGACTGCCTGATCCCCAGTTCAGCACCTCACTGGCGACGAGAACTGCGATCACCAGCATCTGCCACCCCTGCCCTTGCCTGCCGGGCGTTGCGGCACCTTGCATCGACAGGCTATCGATACCGGGACATTCAGGACACGGACCGCATCAATGGCTGATTACGATCTCGAGGCACTGTCGCTCAGCGAGCTGAAGAAAATGCAGAAGGACGTCGCCAAGGCGATTACCACATTTGAGGATCGGCATAAGGCGGAAGCCCGCGCCAAGGTGGAAGCTCTCGCCCGGGATCTGGGCTACTCCCTGTCCGAACTTGTCGGCACCGAAACGAAATCCTCCCGTGCGCCTGCCGCGGCGAAATACCGGCACCCTGAGAACCCGGCGCTCACCTGGTCCGGCCGAGGGCGGAAACCGCAGTGGTTCGTAGAAGCCCTGGAAGCGGGAAAGACCGCGAGCGACCTTGCCATCAGTTAAAGGCTTGACCTACGCGATCGACCCAGAGCGGTCGCTGGCTCAGGTGCTCCTAAGCTGCGGATCGCCCAATAATAGCGGTCATCCAATCCAGATGAGATCTTCGTCTTGAGCGTATAGGCAGTTACCAGCTCTCGAACTTGAACAAGCGCCCTTCCTTCCCATCATCGTGTAGCTTCACGACCACTTCGTCCGGTCCAAACACGTCGCCGGCGCCAGCCTCAGGCGGCGGTGCATCTGAACCAATTAGCGTAATCACCGTTTGAATCCCAAGATCACTGTACTCTCGTATCACATCCAAAAGGTTCTGTTTTGGGCGTGGGTCCAATGCCTCGAAAACGCCATCGTGATAGACGAAGCGCGGAAACTTTCCATCCACGTGGGCGCGAAGAACAGCCAAATCGAAGGCCACACATTGAAGCTTCCGGTAGGAGGTGCCGTCACCTTCACTAGTCGCAAGCTCGTTATCATCAACAAAATCCGCCCGGAAGTCGAGGTTCCCCTCGGAGTTTACTCGCACATTTAAGAGTGCTTTCCGCCCGAGGACACGTTCGATGATCGAGCTGAAGTGTTTACGAGTTTGTGCCAACAGGCTTTCAGGATCTTGACTGACTGACCTGACCTGACGTTCGGCTAAACCTTGTTGCATAGAGTATGTGGCTCTAAGAGAGCGAAGCTCTTCACGTTTTTCTTGGATGTTGGTCCTGAATTCTTGCTGCTTTCGCAGTATAGTGACCTCAGCATTGATTCTTGAAATCCGCGCTGAGACTTCTTTATACTTTGTGAATACGTCTTCCGACCGCAAAAAGGCGAGAGCCGATTTTCGCTCGCTGTTCAATTGTGCCAGTTTTCGACCAATCTCGGTCAACTCAGTACGAGTTGCGGCCAGCTCTTCTCGAAGGTACTGCTGTCGTTCTTGAGTGATCGCGCGATTAAAAGCGATGAGCTGCTCGAAATCAGCGACGATCTGATCAGGGAAAAGGATCCCCACCTCATCAAACAAAGACTTCGCCTTCTGGGGGTCAAAAGAAATTTTTTCATCTTTCAGGGCATCACTAATTTCACGCTCATTATAAGTCAATGCGTAACGTCGATCGTTTAATGCTGCGATCTCCTGATCGATATTCCCTACCAAACGATCAGTCGCAGCTGCGTCAGCTTCCTCAAAGTCAAATTGGTCAAGTTCTGACTGCATACGTTCGACATCGGCCTCGCGAAGCTGCAACAGTGCGTCAGCATTTTCCAGTTGCTCTTCAGTGGCGCCGCTTTGATTCTCAAATGCTTGGAGCTCCACTTGCTTCTGATCGATGTCGTTCTTCATCGAGTAACGCTCTTTGAACAACGAGGCATCCAATCCTAAAACGCGAGCTAGAAGCGGCTTCCAATGGATGTCAGCCCCCATGTGGCGTTGAAGTTTAAAGACATCGTCATAGTCTGATTGGCGGCGGAGAAAATACCCCAGAGCCTCCCGGTACTTCCATGGGCTGATGTCTGTGAAGTCGAGATAGCCATCAAGAAGAGCCTGCGCCTTTTCAAAGGCTAGGTTTGAGTGTGTCCAACCGTCATCACCCAATGATGACAGGTCAGGTTCAGAAGCCTCTGATTTCTTAAAAGAGATTCTTGTTGGTGATTGGACGGACCTCCGGATTGTCAAATGGCTTCCGTCGAGAAGTTGGAGTTCAAGAAAAAAAACGAATTCTGAGAATAGATCACCCCGCTTCTTGAAAAAGTGGTCTTTATCAATTTTTCCCAATAGGCAAAAATCGATCACGCGAGCGAGTGTCGACTTGCCCAGGTTGTGGGAGCTTTTGCTTCGGTTCTCAGGATGCCGTATTTCCGCGACTACAGCATTGAAGCCCGCGTTGAAATCGACGGGTGTGAAATAGTGATCAAGGTTGGAGTAGAGGCGCACGAGTTTCACTTGGCACCTATGTATTCAAATCGGTCGCCCTTGGGGTGGTAACGCACCAATCCAAGCAAAAAGAGAAAATTCAGGGAGGGGAGAAAGAGTTTTTCACCACTCGAACTCGATAATGTCGCGTATCGCAGAAGGTCCGAATAGCTCTCGCTTCGGGACTTCCGAAGCCGTGTGAGCAGTAGGTAGGCCATGTTCATAACGGTAAGGTCCGGATGGGCATGCTTCGTGGGCCTAAGCATCGGCGTTCGTCCCGATGTCGCAAGTCCAGTACATGTAGAACAACATGGCCCGGGTAAGGCGTTGGTTGCTTCTCAAAGTAGACGAGCGGTCTATCAACATGTCTAGAAGATAGTTGAAAATACTGTCGAATGTGTCTCCTTCTTTCTGGAATTCTATTATCTTGAGCGAGAATTCTTCAGTAGCGTCATGGTATGCTGCTTGGAAGGCCTCGTTCTTGGGGTCGCTAAGAAAGACGTCAATCTGCTTCGTAACTGCTAGATATAAACTGCGCAATTTCTTGGCGTAATCTTCACTCATATTGTTGAGGCGGTTCTTCTCTTCAAACGGAGTGCGCGCGGTCGGCAAGTCTTTCGATACCGGGACGTCCAACTCTGCAAGCGCGTCTCGGAACGCCTCAATTGTCTCCGCCAACTCGTCCGGCCGAACAATAAGAGGGCGATCAAGCGGCCGAAAGTTCAAGCGGCTTCGGACATCGGGATACAACGCAAGCAGGTCATCAAGCTGGCTGGTGCCAAGGAACCCCAGTTGTTCCTTGGGCAAACCCGTTTTTCCGTGTAGGTACGTCTCCAGTTTACCTTGGGCGATCCCGGTCAATTTTCTGTTCGAAACAACAAGATAGTTATCAAGTTCTCCTGCCCGGATCATTTCGACGATCCGCGGGAGTTCGTCCGGTAGCACGCCCGTTTCCGTATCAGGATTGAAGAAAGTCTTATCGCTGAAGGACGCATTGAGGCCCATGGTATGCTTGGCTTGAACGATCGTACCGCCTTTCCATGGTGACGCCGTGGAAGGGTATGCTTGAGCGATGCCGCGAAACTTCCCATCCTTCCCGCCGTCTTTCCCCTTTGTAAAGCCACTAAATCCCGCACCGAAAAGGCGCTGGCCCAATGCAACGACAACTTGCTCAAATTGGTCATCAGATAGATCGTGATAATTTAGCAAGTGCTTCGCCGCCTCCCGTTAGCACCTTGTGCCAGTCGAACATCGCCAATGCAACGGCGGGGTGAACGCACCTCCAACAAGCAGCGAGTGACTGTTTTTCCGCCCAAAGGTGTGCGCGCTGAAGTTTTTCCAGCGTCCGCTCCCCGCCCTGTGGGCACTACGATCTGCCCTGATGGGCTACAGGCGTTTCTCAGATCGGCACCGCCGATCACGCGGCCGGAGATAGACCTGGCGGCGCGACTGCGCCGCGCCCCGGCCCTCGAGAAGTGAGGCCGAAGCCTCACCCGAAGGGATCGTACTCCGAGACTATCACGACCTCGTCTCCGTCGATTTCATCGGCGGGGACGGCGCCGAAGGTTCCATCCCCAGCCTGGAAGACGACGATCGAGACCATGAGCGTGGCGGCGAGGGAGGCGGCGAAGGCGTGAGCATCTTTGCGGGACATCTGTTTGGCTCCTGTCTTGGAGGCGGGGGACCATCCCCCGCGCGACAGGACCTCGAAGGCCCGAATACTGGCTGACATCACCGGGTGCGTTCGGCTCGTCCGAATCCACCCGGCGGCACGGGCTTGCCCGTAGTCCGACCCCTCGCGGGTTGATCTCGAAGACAGGATTCGGGGCAAGGAAGGGAATGGCGAGCGAGGGATGGTGCCCTGACGACTGGAGCCGGTTGTCCCGCTGATGCTTCTAACGCCGCCAGCCTCCCGGGCAGGCTCTTGGTTGAAGACGTCCTTCGTTGGGGATGGTTCCTTTGGCGCCCCGCGAACTCAAAGGACAAGGTTGTAATGGATGAGAGGCCCGCGCTTGGGCGGGCTCCTCGGTTTCAGTTGGGCTCAGGCGGCCAGGTCCGCGCCCCCTGCCCTTTCGCCCTGTTCATCGCCGACGATCTCAAGCCGCGCGTTGCGGTATCCTTCCTTGGCGATCCAAAGCTCGGCCGCGGTGATGGATTCCGCCAAATGCAGCAGCTCCGTGTTGCCGCCGAAGTCGAGGAGCACACGCACCTGCCCGGGCTTCGGCTCCTCGGCCACCTGGAAGACGAGGGCACTGTCAGCGGAATGGCTGCGCATGATGGTGACGAGGATCACCCCGTCCGAGGAGAAGTTACCCTCATGCAGCGTGAACGACGCGGGAGCAGTCCAGGTCGCGTAAGGCCGGGGTGGCTCCTTTTTCACAAGGCGGCCGACACCGTTCGAACGCTCCCAGGTCGCCAGCTTCTTCGTGAAGCGTGCCGGCGGCTTGGGGCTGCCGTCGGTGCAGCGAATGAGCGCCCCAAGGGGCCCGGTGTCGATGATGGTTGTTGCAGACATGATTCCTCATTCTGAATGCGAGTAATCGCACTCATCGTATTGATATTGTTATGCTATTGGGTGATTGGGGGCGGAATCTCCGCCCCCCGCTGGATCACGCTATTCGGCGGCCAGCATCGACGCGCCTTGAGCAGGCAGGTCATCCATCAGGAATGCAGGAAGGTCAGCTTCACTGACGCTGTCAGCCACTTCGACATCCGTCCCCTGCCCTTCGGCACAGTCCTCACCGTCCAGCGCCACGAGATCGTTCCGGCGCAGGACCTCGGGCAACCAGCCGCTGCCCTTCAGCAAGCGCTCGGCCTCACTGGCCATCTCGCCTTTCTTCAGGTGATCGAGGAGCTGGGCTGTCCCCTCCCCCTTGGCCTCACGCACGGCATCGAGGATGCGGGCCTTGGGCACACGGTTGAGATAGGTGTCGACCGTCGGCTCCCAACCCGCCTCGACCATATCGAGATCGACGGCACGCGCCACGAGATCGGCATGCGCCATACGACGGGTCAGACCGCCTGCGGAGATGCCTGCCCCGTAAGGGTTCACCTTCTCATGCAGCGCGTTGACGCCGAAGCTGAGGCAATGCGCCAGCAAGGCCAGACGGCTGCCCTGGTCGAGGACCTCCAGATAGTCCCAGAGCGCTGCATCATCGCCAAGCGGCAGATCGGCTTCCCATTCCGCATGACGTTCGTCGACCAGCTTGGCCACCACGCTGTCCTTCAGATCGCTCGCTTGCGCTGACATATAGACCTGACGCACAGATGCCTCGAGGCAGCTGCCTGACGCCCCGGAGGTACGGAAGGTGTCAGTGACGAGCTTCAGAAGCAAAAGTGTCAGCGCGACATCCGGCGAGCGACCGATCGCTTCACGCAGCGCCAGCGTCCGGTGGGCCGTCAACTCCATGACCAACCGCTCTGGCAGCGGCTTCAGCGCCCCGTCGTCCTCATCCTCCGGCAAGTCAGCTCCGATCGGCTGGCCACCCGACATGATGACGGTTCCGCCATGAGCGGCACTGCCATGGCCATCGGCGAGACCACGATCGTCCCCCTGCCCCGCTACCGCAGGATCAGTACCATCCTGGACCGCGGCCTCCTCAACAGGCTCATCCTCTGACCGCACATAGCCGCGATAGACGGCCAGCGCGCCGTAGCGGTCGAGCGTGACGAACGCCCCTGCCCGCCCGATCTCCTCCGCGTCGAAGATCAATGGCCTGGCCTCGAGTTTTTCCATGGCGACCTCCAACTCGCCAAGACGTGTGTCGATCTCGTCGGGGAATTCATCCTGACCCGCGTATTCGTCTTCCAACGCCCGATACTCGGCGAGCAGCTTGGCATGGGCCGCACCTTCCTCATCCGTCATTGGTGCCGGATTACCGGACAGGGACCGCAGCCCGTGGTTGTAGCCGTAGGGCAGGTCAAGCGCGACCTCGATCCACTTCCAGCCCTCAACGGCAACCTTCTCAGCCTCGGCCTGGAGTTTGTCCGCCACCAGCCGATCGAGCAGGGCTGGGTCTTCGAGCCAGCCACCGTCATCGCCCTGGAACAGGTCAAGCAACATCGTGCCGCCCGCCGCTTCATAGGCCTCAACACCCACAAAGACCGCGCGTCGGTCAGACGCCCGGACCGAGGTCTCGGTCAGCATCCGCCGGATTTGGAATGGCTCCTTGTTCCAGGATGAATCGATCACATCCCAGACCTGAACCTGACGCGCGTGATCAGGATTCACGGTGAAGGCCATGAGCTGCTCCAGCGTCATGCCGTCCTCGGCATAGATCTCAAGCAGGGCAGGGGCGACGGAACCGAGTTTCAAGCGCTGCTTCACGACCTGCGGCGTCACGAAGAAGGCCGCAGCAATCTCTGCATCGCTCTGGCCCTTATCCCGCAGCGCCACAAACGCACGGAACTGGTCGAGCGGGTGCAGGGCGACGCGCTGCAAGTTTTCTGCAAGGGAATCGTCCTCGGCCAGGATGCTGGACGCGGCATCGCGGACGATGCAGGGAATGGGCGTGGTCTTTGTCAAACGCTTCTGCTTCACCAGCAGGGACAATGCTTGGAACCGGCGGCCACCGGCCGGGATCTCGAACTTGCCGGTCTGGGTCCCATCGTCAGCCAAGACTGGCCGCACGCTCAGGCTTTGCAAGAGACCGCGGCGAGCGATATCTTCGGCCAGTTCCTCGACGGATACGCCAGCCTTGATGCGCCGCACATTGGACTGGCTCAGCACCAGCTTGTCAAAAGGGATATCCCGTGAAGGGGACAGGGTGATTTTCTGGACAGCTTTGGTCATCAGATCTTCTCCACGACGGGCGTCGGAAGCCACTCTCCCGATCTCACTTCCCGTCACCCTCAAACCAACACTCCTTTCCCTCTCGACGATCGTATGGTTGCCAAGAGGCAACTTAACAGCTGTTAAGTCAGGCCAACTGAACTCCGATGACGTTGAAACTTAACAGCTGTTAAGCCGCACTTCGCCGACCGATCAAAGCCATGACCATCGGACCGCAAGAGAATTCGCCCGCCGCGGCCTTGGACGTCAGCGCCCGCAAGTATCCACCCGGAGACCTGATTTCGGAAAAACGTTCCAGCATGGCCACGACGACGATCGAGGCTTGTTCTGGTCCCATGCAGCGTTGCGCTTCTTCCCAAGCGGAAACACTGATCCCCATGGCCGGCCGTACATGACAAGCCGCGTCGAAAAGTTGGTGCCAGTGTCGAATGTCGCCCTGATAGAAAGTCTTGAGCGAGGGACAGCCGGCGATTACCAGGTGGAGTGGAATTTTCGGCACCCGCCTCGTGTCATGCTCTTCACCGTTAGCCACGGGCTCACCCGTATCATCATCAGGCGCGCCGCCCGCCGCCCCGCCTTTTTCTAAGGCAGGTTCAAGATCTATAGATTCTTCATTTGAATTATGATGGTGACGCTCAAAATGGGCATCATTGGTGTTCATTTCTTCCGTTTCAGGACCATCAATGACGTTGCGTGCATGATCAAGAAGGGTCTCCAGTTCAGTCCGGAATGCCGACAGATCCTCAAGCGAAAGCTTGCGGCGAAGAGCGCGGGCCGTGAGAGCGGCCGTGTAGCGGAGCTGGTCCCATAGGCCAAGCCCGGGCTGGATGTCCTCGCCGAACTCCGCCAGAGCGGCCAGGTCGCGACGCATGAGGCTCACCACCTCCCTCAGTCGCCGCACACGGTCCTCGGCCTCACGCACGGCCTCTGCGGCCCGTGCAATCTCCTCTGCCCGGCAATAGAGCGGGGAGAGGTCAAAGCCGAAGGCCACGCGATCTTCACCACGCTTGCGCACATACCGCTTCCCATTTGGGCTATCGCGCCGCATGAGCAAGCCTGCCTCTACCAACCGGGCGAGGTGACGACGCATCGTCGAGCAAGGCATCCCGTTCAGCCGCTCGCAGATCGCCTTGTTGGATGGGAAGACGACCATTTCGGTGTTCCCGCCAAGCGCATCATCCGGAAAGAAGCTGAGAAGCCCCTGAAGAACGGTCAGATCGCGCTCGGAAACCCGAAAGGCGGCCTGTGCCTTGGACAGCTCGCGGAGGAGCTCCCACTTGTTGACGGGCTTGCCGGGAACAGACGCCTCAGGACGCTCGACGACGCGCAGATGGGCGTACGATATCGGCCGCATAAACGGCGAAATCGGTGTGTAATCCATGATGTCATTCACGAAGGCAAAATTTCCCTGGCCCGCGAATCGCTTTGCGCTTGCGGGAAAGGGGCCAGATCGCTACATTCAGAGGTGCGAAAACTGAAGTTTTGTAGCGGGCTGGTCCCGTGCGAAACCTAAGAAAGGTCTCGTGAAGCTTGCTTCTCGGGGCCTTTTTCTTTTCTGCCTGTCTCGTGCCTCCTTTTTGGTTGTTGCTCTTCCTCAGTCTTCCGAACGCTTCCAGCGCTCGTGAAGCTCGGCGATCAGCTGCGGGGCGTTGCCCTCGAGCCAGCTGACAAAATCGCTCTCCTCGGCCTTCAACTCGAGCTTGAGTTGCTTTCCACGACGTCCGGTCGTGACAGTGGCGGCACCGACCCCCGGAATCACCGTGCTGGGCCGCCCGCGAGGGCGAGACGAGGATGTGGTCTGTTCGGGCTTCCCTGCAGCAGAGAGGACGGCCAAAAATGCATGATCGGATTTCTCGTCAATACCGCCTTGGTAGGATGTCTTGGCCTCACCCGCCAAAGCTGCAAGCAGTTCGCGATCGGCATCCGTAGCCCCCAGCAACTTCTTGAGCTCTTCCCACCTGGGCCGACCAATGCCCGGAGCGGCACCGATGGCGAGGACCAGGTCCTCCCCAACGGTGCGGACCACGCTTAACAGCTGCGACACTCCTGCCTCGGTCAGATTGAGAACCTCGGCGACACCCTTGTTGGTGCGTTCGGATGCGCTCAGATGGTCACCGTCGAGCAAGGCTGCGGCAACAAGCGCTCGTTCGATGAAGCTTAGATCCCGCCGCTCCTGGTTCTCCAACAGCTGATCACGAAGTGCCTGATCGCCCTCCATCTCTGTGACAATGGCGCGGACCTTGATCCCAAGTTCTCTACAAGCTTCCAGTCGACGACGGCCATAGATCAGGCTGTAGCGATCACCCTCAAGCGGCCGGACGAGGATTGGTACTCGCTGTCCGTTCTTGGAAATTGACGCCTTGAGGCCTTCAGTCTCGATCTGCAGCCGGTCATCGAGCCGACCTGTGGTTTCGATTTGGTCAGGCTCGATTTCGAAAACGCCGCCACGCAGCCTGCGCCCCTCAAGAGCGTCGGGCGCGTTGCGCAGGGTCTGCAGTGGCAGTCCCAGTTTAGGCTTTCTTGCCATTGCGTCCCCACGTGTTCTGGATGATCGCCGCGATCTCGTCGTTGACGGCGTTCATGGATTCGATTGCACGATCGAAAGTCTGACGCGTGAAGTCCTTCTTGTCGGCCTCGTAGAGCGTCTGCTTCGTCAGCCCTGCATCAGAGATCGCAGTCGACTCAACCATGTGGTTGGTCAGCACTGACCTGCCGAACAGACCCCGGATGAAGGCAATGACCTCGGTTTGCGGGGCATCACCCACCTTATAGCGGGTCGGCAGAAAGCGCAGCCAGTCGAAGCGAAGGTTTGCGCCAGCATCCCGGATGACGCCAAGCAGATCAGCGGTCATTCGCAGAAACTGCGACATGGACATCAGATCGAGCATTTGCGGGTGAACGGTAACAAGCACCCCAGAAGATGCTGAAAGGGCGGACATGGTCAAGAAGCCAAGCTGCGGCGGACAGTCGATGACGACAACGTCATAGTCCGCTTCGACACTGTCCAGCGCGTCACGCACACGGGCAAAGAACGCCCGGGCACCGCCGCGCTGGATGGCTGCCGGCGTCTCATGTTCGAATTCCATGAGCTCGAGGTTCCCGGGAATCAGGTCAAGACCACGGATGTAGGTCTTGCGGATCACGTCCGAGATCGGGACCGGTTCATCGTAGCGAACCGCATCGTACAGCGTGCCACCCTCCATCAGGTCCAGCTCAGGCTGGATGCCATGAAGCGCGGAAAGGGATGCCTGGGGATCCAGATCGATCGCAAGGACACGATATCCCTTGAGAGCCAAGCGCTGTGCAAGGTGAGCGGATGTTGTCGTTTTCCCGCTGCCGCCTTTGAAATTCACAACAGAGACAATCTGAAGCTCGTCACCGGCCCGACGCCCCGGAACGTAGGTTCCAGGCTTCTTCGCGTTTGCCTCAAGGGCGTGACGAATCTCCCAGATATCATCGAGGGTATATCGCCGGTGGCTGCCCGCAGTGGTTTCGACGTCAGCGATCTTTCCTTCTCGATGAAGCTTGCGAAGGTAGGTATGATCGACGCCAAGCAACTCGGCCGCCTCGCCGCTGGTCAGGCTGCGCATGACTTTTTTGGCGTCGGGAGGGAAGTGGGCAGCACGTTGCGCATGAAGATTGGACGCAAGAAGCTCTGCGTAGTGCCCGATGGCAATGTCCAGGTCCTGCTCAGCTTCGCTCATCTCTGCCTCGATTCGTGGGCGCGTTTTTTATGTGATCGCTCGTTATTTATCGAGACTATTGCCCGAGCTATCAGATTCGTGCAAGCTCTTTCTAGATTTGGTGTCATTCGGTGCGTCATACACAAGAGTAGCTCGGGTTCGGGGGCAGGCTTGTCTTAGGAACCTTTCGGATATACATTACAAGACGTATATCCACATGGGAGTTCAAGATGCAGGTCGCAAAATGGGGTAACTCGCTGGCCGTCCGTTTGCCCGCGGAGCTCGTCCGAGAGCTTGGTCTCAAGGAGGGTGATCAGATCGACCTGGTCAAGGACGACGGTCGGGTCAGAGTCCGTCGCCTTGCTCGTGCGGATGAGGTGCTGACCGGCCTGCGCCGCTTCCGGGGCAAGTTGTCCGCAGCAGAACGTCTGAGCCGCGACGACGCGCATGAGCGCTGAGTTCGCGGACACGAATGTCGTTCTTTACCTGCTCGACGACGGCCCGAAGGCCGATCGCGCCGAGGTCATCCTGGGGCAGGGGCCCCGGATCAGCGTTCAGGTTCTAAACGAGTCACTGGTGAACTGCCGCCGCAAAGCTGGCCTCAGTTGGGAGGAAGCAGCGACCTTTCTCGAAGGCATGCGCGCCTTGTGTCCCGTCGAAGACCTGACCCTTCAGACCCATGACGTCGGCCGCGCTTTGGCTGAACGCTACGGCTTCTCGATCTACGACGCGATGATCGTGGCCAGCGCTTTGGTTGCGGGGTGTACCACGCTGTGGAGCGAGGACATGCAAGATGGCCTGCTAGTCGAAGGCCAGCTTTGCATCGTCAACCCCTTTACATGACCGGACAGCTACTGAGCGTGGAACTGACCACAACCTTGTAATCCTTCCATGTCGTGGAGGATTTGCAAGGTAGCTCGACTACTCAAGCAGCCCCAGTCTCTCAGCCCGTTCCAGCAGCATCTTCACCGAGGAGGGTTGCCAGCTTGTCCGCCCACGGGGCGTGCGCTCGCGCATCGCCTCCAGCCGGGTGCAAATCGCCTGAAGCGTGATGTCGGGGTCCGCGCCCTTGATGGCGGCGACGATGGCGGGCAGGCGGTCGTCGGTCTCGCGGCGGCCAGCCCGGGCGAGCACAGTCTCGGGCAGAAAGCCGTCGCGGACATAGGCGTTGACCGCGCGCAGAAGACGGCTTTGCGTCCACTGGCGCTCGCGGGGCAGGGGGCCGTTGACGACTCGGACTACGTCTTCCCAAGCCAAGTCGGGGCGCAGGCGGCGGACATGGGGAACCCAGTCCTGCGCTGTCTCGTTCAGCCGTTCCATGTAGCCGTCCTGCCGGGCTAGCCTCACCTTGCGCAGCGCCGCCGGATCCCGCGCGCGCAGGCCCGGATTGCCGCCAACCCGGCCTTTGGTCCGTGCGCTGGCCAGGCCGGCCTTGGTGCGTTCGCGGATCAGGGCGCGCTCGAACTCGGCCGCGGCGCCGAGGACCTGCAGGGTGAACTTGCCCTGAGGCGAGGACGTATCGATCGGATCGGTCAGCGAGCGGAAGAAGGCTCCCTTCGCCTCCAGCCGCTCGATCACCTCCAGGAGATGCGAGAGGGATCGCGCGAGGCGGTCGATCCGCACGACGACCAGCGTGTCGCCTTTGCCGATGCGTTCCAACACCCGCGCAAGCACCGGTCGCGCACGATTGCCGCCCGAGGCCTGTTCTTCATGGATCTCGGCGCAACCCGCGGATTTCAGGGCCTGCGACTGGGGCAGGGGGGTCTGATCTTCGGTCGATACGCGGGCATAACCGATCAGGGGCATCAAAACAGTCTTTTTGCAGTTTCATACATCGCTAATAAACGACCGTTTGTAAACAGATGCAAGGGCGATCTCTGTGGCCCTGTTCGTGTGAATTCCCTTGGTTTCCTTGCGCTGAGCGCGATGTGAGAGGTTCCGGCTGAAGTCGCGCGCGCCTCCTAAATAAAGAGCATGGGTCATGGCCAAAAAAGCGCTTGGGTAATGTGCATAATATTTGTATTTTGCACACATGAAGCAGAAAGCATCTCATTTTGATGATGATTTCGATGACCCCCTCATCACTATCGAGGGGGATGAGGAGGCTCACGAAGAAGACCTCTGGTTTCTGCCTGGGCCGCTCGAGGAAGAACCGGATGACCTGCCTCCCGGGCCACGTGCGGAACCGCCCGAAACGTCTGTCATCCACGGTTGGGCAAAGGCAGAGGGGGATCACGCTGCGCGGCTAGCAAAGGTGGCCGGACGCTTGGGTGCGCTGGATGACCGGTTGCTACGCGGCCCGCAGGGCTGGCGGCACAGACTGTCTTTGATAGAGGCGGCAGACCTTAGCTGGTTTGCGGGTGAGCGGGTGAGCTCTGATCGTCTGGCACTCTGGATGTCCATGCGATTGTCAGGTGCACAGGATGACCCAAATGCCCTGGCCCGGATTGGATGGGCTGTTCGGCGCTTGACCGGCGGTCCAGGCCCAGAGGTCGACTTAGCCGCCTTCCTGGATCGCCGCGATCCCGAGAACATTGAGGAGAGTGCCGAGCGTTTCGAGGATCGCGCGGGCGGATGGCTGGACGTAATGGCAGAGGCGACCGATCTCCATCCTATCACGCGGGCTTGCATGGGCTATCATCTCTGGAACATGGCGGGCCTCGGACAACACGGCGACCAGATCGAAGCCGCCGTCACAGCTGCCAGGATCGCGGCCAGCGATGGAAGCGGTGCCATCTTTGCACCGCTCGCTATGGGTGGGGCAGGGGGGCTGCGTGCCTCGGGCTTGCCACCCGAACGCTTGGCCCGCTGGTTGGATGGGATGAACAGCGCAATTCTGACGGCGATGCGTCATCTGGATAACATCGAGGCATGGGGCGTCCGGGCAGAAGGCGCAATGTCCCAGCTCTCTGGTCGCACTCCGGCCGCTCTCCGTTCGGTGTTGACGGAGTGGCCTTTGCTGTCGACCCCAATGGCGGAAACCTTGACCGGCGTCAGTCGCGCGGCCGTTCAGAGGAACCTGGCCTGGATGGAGCAACAGTGTCTGATCCGCGAGGTGACAGGGAACGGACGATTCCGAATGTGGCGGATCAGGGATTAGACCTCTGTAATCAGCGCAGTTCGGTTCCTGTTGCCCGGTTTCCGAGTGTTCTTGTGGCGCGGGTCTCATGCCCCCGTATTACGTGAATTCCAGCTTGCCTAGCAATTTTATTTTTTGATAGGTATATAGGTGCCAAGCAAAAGATGGAAATGATAGGCATGACCCCTCTCAGCAGCATCGCCATGAGCGCCTATACTGATCTGGTGCGGCTTCTGAAGGATGACGCCTTGTCCGGTGTGGAGGGTAAACCGACACTGAAAGAGCGGGGGGACAAGGGCTACTGGTACGCGGCGCGGCGTGTCGGCACCGAGATGCGATTCATCTATATCGGCGAAGACAGCGAGGAGACCCGCGCGCGCATCGAGCGCATCGAGGAGCTGCGCGCGACCGCCAAGGACCGGCAGGCCGAGCGGTCGCGGCTGGTCCGGCTCTTGCGCGCGGAAGGCATGACGCCCACCGACCGGGCGACCGGCTCCATCCTCTCTGCGATGGCCACGGCCGGCACCTTCCGCCTGGGCGGCACCATTGTGGGGACGAATGCGTTCCGGCTCTACGAGGGCGAGCTTGGCATCCGCCTGCCCCTGGGCGGCATGGCCAATACCGGCGATATCGACATCGCACAGTTCGAGAAGCTCAGCCTTGCCTTGCAGGATCAGGTCGATCCGGGTCTGGCCGAGACCTTCTCGGCGCTGAAATTCGATCCGGTCCCCGGACTCGACAAGGGCCGGACCTGGCGATGGGCGCAGGGCGGCAGTGGCCAGTTGGTCGAGTTCCTGACACCGGCCTTCGGCGAGGAGACGATCCGCAACCTGCCCGCGCTTGGCGTCGGCGCGCAGGCGCTCAACTACCTCAACTTCCTGATTGCCGAGCCGATCTATGCGGCAGCCCTCTACCGCGCCGGGATTCTCGTCCAGATCCCGCGCCCCGAGCGCTATGCGATTCACAAGCTGATCATCGCCGATCGGCGGCGTGACGGGGCAGGCAGCTTCAAATCCGCGAAGGACCGGGAGCAGGCGGGTTTCCTGATCGAGGCGATGGCCGAGGACCGCCCCGACGATCTGGCCCGGGCCTATACCACCGCGCGGGAGGTCGGACCGCGCTGGCGCGAGCACATGGACCATTCGCTGAAGCGCCTGCCGGAGACCAGGACCATTCTCGAGAGCCTGGGCGCGTCGTCGTCAGGGCGATGACCGCTCCTGCGCATCGGATCAAACAATGAACCTGTCCCAACTTCTATAATGTTCCTTGCTGCGCTTGCCGCGCGGCAGGCTGAGCGCGATGAGAGCGATCCCGGCGAGGATGCAGACAAGGCTGCCCGCGACCGTGCCGCCGTCCAGGACCCAGGGCGCGACGATGAGCCAGAGGCCGAAGAGGATGTTGAGGAACCGCAGGGGCCGCGCGACCTCTGCCCAGGCGATGACCGCTGTGGTCAGGACCAGGGCACCGAGCAGGTGATCGCTGTTGGCCATTGCCGCTTCGTTGCCGAAGATCGCGCGCGACAGCATCAGGAAGGCACCGATCCCGGCGCTCAGCCCGAGCGTCCATGGAACGGTGACGCCGCGTATGCTCTGCCGGAAGACCTGTATCGGTCACGCGTCGAAGCTCATCTCGCCCCCCGTCGTGCCACCGGGCAGCGCATCGCCGCGGAAGAACGCGCGCCAGAACGGTCTGCCCCGGCGCGTGTTCCAGACCATGAACTGCACCATCGCGACAATCTCATCGAGCGAGAACGGGATCATGATCAGCATGGCCAGCGCCGCCAGCAGGCAGATCGTGCAATAGGTGCCGATGGTGATCGGCTGGATGATAACGAAGTAGATGCTGACCACGCCGAGCGGCCCGACCACGATCCCGAACAGCGCCACCATCCAGGGCATCGTGCGCCAGCGCAGGCGGCTGCCCATCACGCCCATCAATATCTCGAACATGTAGCTCATGGCACCCAGGCCGCCATCGGCAATGGGCCAGGCTTTCGAGACCTCCGAGGTGATGATGTATTCGGTGCCGTTCAGCGCCGAGGGTGAGGAAAAGAGCGACTCCCACACGGCATCGACATGGCCGAGCTGATAGGCCGACAGGATGCGCGACAGGATGAAGCCCACGACACCGAGCGCATGATGATCGGCAGGCGCTGGACATAGGTGGAGGGGCAATATGTCCAGCCGGGCGGGATGTCGCTATCGTCCATCATCCCCTCGCGTGACATGCCCGGCATCATCGGGATCAGGATCGTCAGGGCGACCACCAGCGCGCCGATCAGCGTGTCATTGGCATAGACGGCCGCATCCGGCGTCCAGAACACCAGAGGCGCGGCCATCAGCCAGACGCCAAGCGCGGCATTTGCCCATTGCGCCCAACCATTGCCGGGGCGCAGCGACAGGGCGGCAAAGACCATGATGGCAAGCCCGGTGAAGACATCGTTCCACGCGGTCAGCCAGCTGCGGGTCGCTGCGGTCCAGAGCCCGCGAACCTCCGTCACGCGAAGGACCGCCGCGCTGAATTCGGTCTGGTCGAAAGTGCCGAAAACCGATGGTGCGGTGGCCAGCCACAGGCCGAGCGCCATGACCAGCCAATGCACCCAGAGCATAGAGAAATGCATCTGCCGCATGTGTTGATCATGCTCGCGCCTGGCGGTGTCCGCTTCTGCCTCGGTCGGCGCCTCCTCGGCAGCCTCTTCCGCCGCGGCGGTCTCGACCTTGGCCGCCGAGACCCGCGCCGCGTTCAATCCGTTCGCCTCATACCATCCGTAGGGATCGTCCTTCAGGCTCTGAAGGATGCCCGGCATGTCGTCGCGCAGGCTGTGTTCGGGCGTCCAGTTCAGGTGCTTTTTCGCCGCCGACAGGGCGAGCTCATAGTGGTCGCTGGAGATATCGACCATCCAGGCCTGGATGAAGGCATCCTTGCCGAAGACCTCATTTTCCGTCCAGGCACCGAGCTTGGCCAGTTGCGGCGGCACGTTCCAGGTGATCCAGTCCTCGCCATGCAGCTCGCGCCCAATCAGCCGCTGCAAGTCTCCGAACGGGATCGGGTCGGTTTCACCCAGAAGCACGGGAAAGACGTCCGGCAGTTTGGCGCGCCGGTCAACGATGCGGGCCACCGCGTCGAGGAAATCATCCAGAGGCAGAAACGCCTGGCCGCGCGACAGATCGCCCGGATAGACCTTGCCGTTGAAGCGTCGTTCATGAATGCGGGCGATCTGGTGGGCCAGGAACGCCGATTTTCCGGTGACGTCATAGATACCGGCGGGGCGCATCAGCACAAGTTTCTCCTCGCCCCGTTCCTCGCGCAGCACCTTTTCCGTGCGCACCTTCGATGCGCGGTAGGGAAACTTGGGTTCGAGAGGATGATCCTCGTCTATCGGTTCCCCCGGCTCGGTCGGCGCATGGGCCAGCATGGTGGAGGCGAAGACGAATTGTTCCAGCTCGAACGCCTGAAGCCCCTTCAGCAGCCGTCGTGAGCCCTCGACCGTGACGGCATCATAGGCCGGATTATCCTCGCCGCTGAGATCGAAATAGCCCGCGAGGTGAATGCAGGCGGCGATCCTGTCGCCATAGGCCAGCCGAACGCGATCAAGCGCGGTATCGACGCTTGCCTGATCGGTGATATCGAAACAGACGCATTCTGCCTGGTGCGGCGGATGCGGCGGCGCATACCGGTCAAGTCCGACGACGCGGTAGGTTCCGTGCAACCGTCGCACTACGGCGGACCCGAGATACCCGCTCGACCCTGTGACAATGACGACAGGTTTGTTGTCATCCGACATGGTGCTGCTCCGGCTTCAGGCTATGTGCGCAGGCATTTCACCAGCGCCGCGATCGCGAGAACCAGAGCCACTATGATCAATAGCCAGACGACTCCCACGCCGAGCATCATGCCGCCAGTCATCATTACACCATCAACCATGAATCCCGTCCCTTGTTCGATTTCCATGGGTTCTCAACTATTGCGTTGGCATCTGGTTCCGATTTCGAGCGCCGGACGGGCGGAAGCCGCGTTTGGGATTCAAACCGATCGCCACGGACCTCCTTCGATGAGCAGTACTGCTACGTCTTGACGGTCTGGATCACGTCTTCGCCGTTGGCCAACGACCGCGCATTAAGAAGGTCGCCGGATCAGGCGGTATTCACCTTGGGATGGAGGTGGACCTGCGCGCCGATGTCTACACGGGGATAGAGGTCTATGACATGCTCATTGGTTAGGCGGGCACAGCCGTTCGATACGGCGCTGCCTATGGTGTCAGGCGCATTGGTACCATGGATCCGCAGGTAAGTGTCGCGTCCATCAGCATCGTAGAGATAAAGCGCCCGCGCACCGAGCGGGTTGTTGGGCCCACCAGGGACGCCGCCTGCAAACTGGGCATAGCGTTCGGGATTGCGCCGGATCATGGCATCCGTCGGCCGCCACCACGGCCATTCCGCCTTGCGTGCAACCGTAAAAGTGCCCGGCTCGTAAAGGTTTGCGCGTCCGACGCCTACACCGTAGCGGATGGCCAATCCGCGATCCAACATGAAATAGAGGTAAAAATCGTCCGGCGTGACGTGAATATCGCCAGCCAGCCAATCGGCCCGATAGGTATTGACGAGTTGCGGCAGGAAGCGTTCAGGCAAAATGACGGGATGCGCCAAGCTGCCGGATGCGCCGAGGACCGCGGTTGTGCCGATGCCAGCGATGAAGGCCCGGCGGGCCATATCTGAAGTCATAATGCTTTCCTTTCCATCAATTGTTGCGACATCAACGCCAACTGCAAAAACAACCCCCGTTTCGCTTCTCTTCCTTTCACATGGCCATTCTGGTCTTGTCGTCGCGACCAACGCCTATTGCGCTTGCTCCTCACGCACCTCGTCAACCAGTCGCTGAAGAACCTCCTGCTCCACTGCACCCGGAACCAGATTGTCACCCAGAATGAATGTTGGCGTTCCCGTAATTCCCAGAAGATCGGCGAGCCTAATCGAGGTTTCGATATGCTCCGCGACTTCGGGGGCTTCCATGTCAGCGCGCAGCTGGTCGATATCCAGACCGACCTCCTCCGCGATCCTCAGGACCGAGCGTTCCTCGGCCCGGCCATTCATACCCATCAGGGCCCAGTGGAACTCCTCGTAAAACCCTTGTTGACGTGCAGCGAGCGCGGCACGGGCGGCAAAGACCGAGCCTTCACCGAGGATCGGCCACTCACGATAAACCAGGCGGATACCGGGATCGGCTTCGATCAGGCCTTCGACGGCCGGAACGGCACGGCGGCAATAGGGGCAATTGTAGTCGAAAAACTCCACGATGGTCACATCGCCATCCTGATTGGCCAGCACCGGCGCATTTGAATCGCGTTCCAGTAGCTGACGCTGCGCGGCGATAATGTCGGCGCTTGCGGTCACCCGGTCCTGCGCTGCACGCTCTTCGAGGATTGCGATGGCTTCCACAAGAATCTCGGGGTTCGCAAGGATGGTCTCGCGCACCAGTTCGCGCACGCGGTCCTCGGTCATGGCTTCCTGGGCCGTGGCGGCAAGCGGCAGGACGAGCAGCAATGCAGCGACGAAAATTCGTTTGATCAAGGTCATTTCAACGGTCTCCCCGGGCGGAAATCTCCGCCTCTGTGCGAACGGCCTGGATCTCTTGGATCCTGTCGGGCCAGGTGGATCGAATGTAGGCGAGAATATTCCAGATCTCCTGTGGTGTCAGGCTGTCGGCAAAACCCGGCATGCCGCTGTCGAACGTGACCCCCATACGGGCCATCACTTCATCGCCGCCAAGGGCCGTGTAGTTGTAAAGCACCGCATCGGAATGGTGCCAGGTATGCCCGGTGTCATCATGGGGCGGCGCGGGCAAGATGCCATCCGCGCCGGGTGTGCGCCAGTCCGGCTGCCCCCCCAGTTCGGCCCCATGACAGGTAGCGCAGTTCTGGGCGTAGAGGGCGGCACCTTGGGACAGGCCCACAGTTTCTGGCATAGTTGGTAATACTTCGGAGGCCGTCTGTGCCGTGGCGGGCGTCGAGGGCGCAACCACGCTGGCGATTGCGATGACGGAGAGGGCAGCCTGCATGCGTTTCATCATGTCACCCGAACCCAGGTCATCATGCCCGACGCCGCGTGGGACAGCATATGGCAATGCAACAGCCAGTCGCCCGGATTGTCGGCGGCAAAGGCGATCTCGCGGCGTTCCGAGCTGTCCATCAGCAGCGTGTCGCGCATCGGACCAAGGGTGTTGTCTGTCAGAACCTCGCGGAAATGCATCCCGTGCAGGTGCATGGCGTGTGGAAAGGCGGTGTCGTTCGAGATGGTCAGCCTCACGATCTGCCCCCTGTCCAGCGTGGCCATTGGGCTGTCAGGCATTCCGACCATTCCGTTGAAGGCCCAGAACTGATTGGCTTGGGCCAGTTCGCGGAATCCAACCTGCTCGCCGTTGAACATGGCCTCGCGGAGCCCACCCATGGCACCACCCTCCATGTTCAGGGTCAAGTTCACGCTGTCTCCTGAAAGGTCGATCACATGGCCTGGATTCGGCGGCAGAGCGTCCGGTACTCCGCGCCGGGCGAGGCTGGCTTGGCCGCGCACCTGGAAGGTAACTTGCGGTGCGCCGCGTGCCTCATTTGCACGGGCCAAATAGGCTGTACCGCCTTCCTCGGCGGTCACATCCACGATAAGATCGGCGCGTTGACCGGGGCCGAGCACCAACACCTCATCCAGCGGCTCGGGCGCGGGCAACGGCATCCCGTCCAGCGCCATGGTCCAGCCCTCGAGCCCGATCAAACCGAGGACGAAGATCCGGGCATTGGCAGCGTTGATCAGACGCAGCCGCAGGCGCTCATTGCGCTGCACTGTCATTGTCTTGTCGAAAATGCCGCTCGTCAGGATCAGATTGCCCATGCGTCCGGCATGGCTTCGGGCGTGTGGACTCTCGAAATCATCTGGAATCTGCCCGGTTTCGGGGTCGATTAGCCAATCATCGAGCACGAACACCTCTTCCCGATCGACATCGGGGGGCGTGCCCTCCTCCACGATCAGTGCCCCGTGCAATCCGCGTGCCACCTGCTCGGTTGATCGGTTATGAGAATGATACCAATAGGTTCCGGCATCTGGTAATGTGAAGTCGTAGTCGAAACCGTCTCCGGGCTCGACCGCCGCCTGTGTCAGGCCGGGCACACCGTCCATCGCGTTGTCGATGCGGATGCCGTGCCAGTGAATGCTACTGGCCTGCGGCAAGCTATTGACGAAGCGCCGTTGCAACCGCCCGCCTTGGGCCACGCGCAGGATCGGGCCGGGGGCGGTGCCGCCATAGCCCCAGATATCGGTGGCCGGATAGCCGTCGGGGGCCAGCTGGACCGACGCGGACATCGCTTCAAGGGTTTCGAACGAGACCGTCGCCATTGCCTGACGCGGCAGGAAGCCAAGCAGGGCGGTGGCCGCGGCAGAGCTTGCCATGAAGTGTCGTCTGGTTTGCATGATTGTCTCTATCCTTCAATACGCGATTTTCCCGGGCAGTTATCCGCTGCCCGGGAAAGTCAGTCCTTCATTCCCGGCCCCAGGCATCATCCTCAGGATCCATGAGATAGGTGGCAATCGCCAACCGGTCTTCCGGTGTCATGAAACTGGTGCCGTACTGCACGACCTCCCCCATACCGCCGCCGAAGACGTCCCCGGTCGGCGTGATTCCGGTCTCGAGCGCATAGATAAGTGACTCCACCGTCCACCCCTGGTCGATCAAGTGCTCCAGTCGGATCGACGGCGCATGATCGCCGCCGGGCAACGCATCATTGCCCGCAAAGAACGATGAAGCAATCCGCGCACCGGCGATGTTACGACCAGTATGACAAGCGCCGCAATGGGCCGCACCACGGGCCAGTTCCCGGCCCCGGTTCCAGACATCGCTTCGCCCTTCCATTGGCTCCGTCTCCGGGTCGGTGAGGAAGGCAGCTCGCCAAAGTTTCAGGCTCCACCTCATGTTGAAGGGAAACCCGACATCGTGGGCAGGTACCGCCTCGGCGACCGCCGGAACTGTCTGAAACGCCGCCCAGAGATCCGCAATATCCTGATCCGTGAAATTTGCGTAGAACGGATAGGTGAAGGTTGGGTAATAGGGCTCTCCCTCCGGGCTGATGCCCTGTCGAACAGCCATGGCGAAGTCATCGATAGTCCAGTCTCCGATGCCCTGCACTGGATCGGTGGTGAGGTTCGGGGAATAGAAGGTGCCGAACGGCGTCTCCAGTTCCACGCCGCCCGCAAGCGGTGCGCCGCCCGCCGCGACATTGGTGTGACAGGCGATGCAGCCGCTGGCACGGGCCAGATAGGCCCCGCGACCGACATCACCGGCAAGCTCGATTGGATCGGGCGGAGTTCCGATAGGCCAGAGGATGGCGGCACCGGATGTAACCACAGCCGCGCCGGAAAGAAGGCCTGCAAGTTTCCACTTCCGCATCCGTCAATCTCGCTCGGTGCGGAATTGGGTGTGACAGGCCGAACAGGCCTGAGCGGCAACCGCGAAAACCCGATCCACTGGCATCTGCGCCAGCATTGCGGGGTCAGGGGCGACACTGCCGCCCATCATGGCGGATCCGCCACCCATCATAGTAGAAGAGCCACCGCCCATCATCGAGGCGTTGCCGCCCATCATGGTGGAATTGTCCATCTGTCCGGGCATGGCTGATCCCGGCGGATTATCGGCGGCCTCGGCCAGCGCGCCGGCAACAAGTTCCAGCCGCATTGCCATCGCCTCGAAGGTCGCCCAGTCCTGCCAGATTTCGGCCCGTGCATAGGAGGCGTCGTCGTCGCTGCCTTCGGGAAACAGCGCTGTCATGGTCTCGCCCGCATGGCGTTCGATTATTGCCGCCGTATCGATGACGGCGTCGCGGTCATATTCGACCTGACCCTGCATCATGGGCGTCAGATCGCGCACCGCATCGCGCATCGCCACCATGCCATCCATGCGTTCGCGCACGATGCCGGTGGCACCCTCATGCGAAGCTGCAATGCTCGCGGCAAGCAGGCTGCCGGCTGTCAGGGTCACAAGTGTCTTTTTCATATCTTTTTCCTCGGTCTTGAATGTTCGGGGTTACATTAAGACCGACCCTCGTGGGGGCGGCGGATCATCGACCTGGATGAAGGATGTCAGGTGGTGACCAGGATTGATGACGGAAAGGTGAATCAATTGCCGCCAAAAGGATGCTCTTTCATGGTCGGACATCACAGCCGTCAGAGAACAGTCCAGCCCCGGATGACAATGCCCCCCGATCTCCGGATGATCCGGCCCCGATTGCGCGTGATCAAGAGCGCCGTGCGAACGGGTGTCCAGCGTCTCGACCGGAGCACCGGTCTGGTTTCCGGCAAAATCTCCCGCATCAGGAAACACCTTTGCCGCGATGCCGAGCGCCAAGACGCAAACCAGGGCAATCAAACGGATCGGATCGGATATCCCGAAACAGAGGCGCATCAGGAAATCCCGTTCTCGCGCTGCAACTCACGGATATATTGGATTATGGACCGGACATCGCCATTGGTTAATCCGTCAATGCTTGGCATGTTGCCGAAATTCCAGTGATGCGAACGCACGCCGTTGCGCACGGCCATCAGGAATGCCTGGTCGGAATGGTGGTTGGGTTCATAGGTGATATGCACAAGTGGTGGTGCGACGCCATTCTGTCCTGTGGCATTCGTACCGTGGCAGTCGGCGCAGGCGGCCTCGAAGACGCGCTGCCCGATCTGCGCCTCGGCGGACATTGCGGCAGGCAGGGAAACCTCGACGATGGGCCCGCCCTCCTCCACTTCGGAAAGGTCCGGTGGCTCCATGGAATGCGTCGGCGTGGTCTCTTCCCTCGTGAGGAAATTGGCGACAGCCAATCCAAGACCGATGAGAAAAAAAGCTGTGACGCCGATACCTGCTTTTGACATTTAGATTTACTTTCCTTGTAGATCCGGTGGCGAAGAAGTCAGATCAACCGAACCTGGGTTCCGAGCGGGGTGCGGTCATAAACCTCTTCAATCTGTTCGTTGAACAGACCGATGCACCCATTTGAGGATCGGCGCCCGATCTTGCGCGTGTCCTGGGTTCCGTGAATTCTGTAGTATTGCCAACTGAGATACAGCGCCCGCGTTCCGAGCGGATTGGTCGGGTCGCCGCCGGGCACATAGGCTGGCCATTCAGGGTTGCGCTCGCGCATCGTCGGTGTGGGAGCCCAACCGGGGTTCTCGCGCTTCTCCACCACTTCGGTATATCCCCTGCGAGTCAATTCATCCGTCGCGGGGACGGATGTGGGATAGATCCGCATCTCGCCATCTGCCGTCCAGTGCTGAAGGGTCCGCCTATTGGTGTCGGACAGGATGGCCCCAAGCCCCAGGGCGTCGAAATGATCGCGCCAGTCATGCACTGCGAATGATGATATGTTGCGCCGCGTTCCGGCAGCTGACGCAGGATCGTCGCCGGAGGCGCGAAGAACAGCCGGGGCTGCCAACGCGGACACTCCAACCGCCGCCGCCGTCAGCAACCGACGTCGCGTGAGGGTCTGTGTCTTGTTCTTGCTCATACCTGCCACTGCTCTTGAAGGCGCAACAGGTTTCTTTTCGAGCCTTCCAGTGCGGGAAGGTCAATCCAAATGCGGCTTACAAATTCGTGATTATTGTATCGCTATGTAACATTGACCTTCCCGCGCTGGAACCAACTCAATGGAACGCAACAGAAAACAGCAACGAAGGTGAGTCAGGTGCGCAATTCGTCAATTCAAAGCCAGGTCGGCAATCAGTTCGCCAAGTTCGGGATGGTTGCATGCTGCCTGATTATGGTCGCCCCCATCGCGGCTGTCTTGCTGACCGGAGGAGTTGACGCGGTTCTGGGCAATATTGGCCTGTTTCTACCGCTTGCAGCGTGCCTGGGAATGCATGTGGTCATGCACCGCATGATGGGCCGATCCTGTCACGGGGAGGGATCACCGGAAACCGAGGCTGACCCGCAGCAGGACACCGTGACCATCGCGCGCCCCGGAACCGTTGCACAAACCCGTTGAGCATGCGGCCTCATTGGCGCAAGATCGTTTTGTTCGGCCTTCTGCTTGGACTGGGCGGCTGCGGCGTCGCGTTCCAGCAATGCAATGATCCGGCGCTGACGATGGACGATGTCGGATTGGCCGCACCGGGTGTCGGGGCCAACTGCCGAGCCGTTGAAAACCTGGGTGAAGGCGTCTACCGGGTAGAATGCGACGGCAACCGCACGGGCTTTGTCGTTCGCTAGCCGCGGATAGGATCAAGAAAGGGAATCCGATGGGCAGAATGTCCTCCTTCCGGTGGGTAATCGCGCTGGTCGCTCTGCTCTTTTCACTGTCGCTGCCCGCCATGTCGGCGACGTCCGATGTCGTGAGCAGCCCCGCCGTCGAGATCAGGCTGGTAACGGCGGAGAACCGGATCGCGCCGGGTGCAAGCTCGGTCTCTGCCGGTCTCGACCTGTCGTTGTCGCAGGGCTGGAAGACCTATTGGCGCAGCCCGGGTGAAGTGGGCTTGCCGCCCGAGCTGGATTTCACCGGATCGGACAATGTGGCCGAGGTCGAGATCCTGTGGCCTGCACCGGAGCGTTTTACCGCCTTCGGCATTCAGAATTTCGGCTATTCGGGAGAGCTCGTCCTGCCCGTCCGCATCCATCTGGAGCGACCGGGAGAGGCCGTCAGCCTGCGGGTCGAGGCCAGTATCCTAGTCTGTTCGGACGTCTGCGTGCCGTCGAGCTTCACCTTCGCGGTCGATCTGCCCGCAGGGGGGGCCGGAACGCAGGACGCGATCGACCGGGCCTCGGCGGCGCGGATCGCGACCTTTGCCGCAAGGGTGCCGCTCGTTGGCCCGACCGACGCGATCTCGGACGTTGCCGCCTTCGTGAACGAGGACGACCGGACGCTGACCGTCACGGCACAAGGAAGCCATTCCTTCGAGGCACCGGACGTGTTTCCCGAAATAGGCAGTTTCACGGCGTTCGGCGAACCCGATATCCGGCTTGCGGATAACGGGCGTGCGCTGTGGGCGCAGTTTCCGATCTTGTCGCTGGACCCGGACGCGCCAGCGCCCGTGATCACGCTTACCGATGGCGACCTGGCACGCACAGTCGAGGCGCGCGCTCTGGACGCTTCCCCACCGGCCCCGTTTGCACTCCAGGTTGAGCGAAGGCCGATATCCGCCTTGGTCTGGATCGGGCTGATCGCCTTTCTGGGCGGGCTCATCCTGAATGTGATGCCCTGCGTTCTTCCGGTGCTGTCGATCAAGTTGGCATCGGTGATCACCGGCAGGGACAAGACCAGCGGGGAAATCCGCGCGAGGTTTCTGGCCTCGGCCGTCGGGGTGATGGCGTTCATGTGGGTGCTGGCCGCTGCGACGTTCGGCTTGCGTCAGGTCGGCGTCACGGTGGGGTGGGGATTGCAGTTCCAGAACCCCGGATTCCTGGCCCTGATGGTCGTCATCCTGTCCATCTTTGCCGCGAACATGCTGGGGCTGTTCGAAATTTCCTTGCCGTCGCGGATGCAGACCCGCCTGGCCGGCAGCGGCGCGCGGCGCGGTTATGGCGGGGATTTCGCCACCGGGGCCTTTGCCGCCATGCTGGCCACGCCGTGTTCCGCGCCCTTCCTGGGCACCGCCATCGCCTTTGCCTTGACCGGCGGTATCGTCGATATCGGCGTCGTGTTCACCGGGCTCGGGCTTGGCCTTGCCACGCCCTATTTCGCGGTCGCCGCCTATCCACGCCTGGCGCTGATAGCGCCGAAGCCGGGGCGGTGGATGATCGTGCTGAAGGTGGTTCTGGGTCTCTTGCTGCTCCTGACCGCGGCCTGGCTGGTCTGGGTCCTGTCGGGCGTGGCCGGACCGGTTTCGGTGTCGGTGACCGTCGGGCTGGTAATCGCCCTGATCGGTCTGCTGACCGTGAAGCGCGTGCCGCCGGTTGCAAGATGGGCCGGCGTCGCAGTGTTGGCTGTGGCCCCGATCTACGCGGCGGGCCAGTTCGCGGATCAGGACGGGGCGGTCCGGGAGGCGGGCACCGAATGGATCAACTTCGACCGGGCCGCGATTGCCCGCCATGTCTCGCGCGGAGAAACCGTGTTCGTCGATGTGACCGCAGATTGGTGCCTGACCTGCCAGGCCAACAAGGTTCTGGTCCTTGACCGCGACCCGGTGGCGGAAGCCCTGGCAGCGGAAGGTGTGATCGCCATGCGCGCCGACTGGACGCGACCCGATGAGGATATCTCGCGCTATCTTGCCGCCTTCGACCGCTACGGGATTCCGTTCAACGCGGTTTATGGCCCCGGTGCCCCGGAAGGGATCGTGCTGCCGGAGCTCCTGAATGCCGAGGTGGTCATGGAGGCACTGCGCGAAGCGGCGACCAGCGCGGTGGCCGCCGCTGACTGAGCCCCGCCGCTGGCGGTCAGGTCAGTCTGCAAGATCGCCTGAAAGCTCCTCGAAGCTTTGCCGCGCAGGACCGGTTTCAGGAAGCAGCGGCTCGGCGCGGGCAAGAGCGTCGCGCGCGGCATCGAGCTCGCCCAGAACCCGGTACGCATTGGCCAGCCGCAACCAGCCCTCCAGGTCGTCCGACTCCTCCTCCAGCCGGGCGGCAAGGCGCGCGACCATGGATTGCACCATCGCGGCGCGGTCCTCGGCGCTCAATTCCGCCGCGGCCTCCATGTCAGCCGCACTTGGGCCGGGCGTGTCGGTTCCGGCCATCAGCATCATCGGGCCGACCGGCGCCCGCCCAATGCGCTCTCCGATCCGGTTCAGGCGGGCGATAAAGATCTCCATCCATGGGGCGATCTCGGTCTCGACCGCAATCCGGTTCGCCAGGGCATCATAGGCCATTGCGCTGCTGCCGGATTGTTCAAGTGCGATGGCCTGGTAGTAGACCGCTGCCGGATTGAGCGGATCCATTTCAACCGCCCGGTCAATCGCTGCCCCGGCGGGTGGTGTCACAATCCCGTCCTCATTGGCAATCATCGCCTCGGCCAGCTGCGAGAACGTGGCCGAGGAGGCTTCGGGACGCTCGGAGGCAACGATAAACGCGTCGACCGCGGCGGAATAATCGTCCATCCGCATGAAGGTCTGGCCAAGCAATATCCAGCCCTCATGCGAACCACCATCAGGTTCGGCCTCCAGGCGGTCGCGCAGTTCGGCGGCAAGGCCTGCTAGTTCACTTGCTGCCGCCTGTTCCGCCCCACGCTCGGCGAAGGGCGCGCTTGGCACGTCGGGTTGACCCAGGACGACGTAGAGCCCGACGCCGCTGGTCAGGACGACCGCGAGGACAGGAACCAGAACCCAGGCACCGCGCAGAGGGGACGCGGCAGTGTGGGTCTGCGCGCCCGAATAGCTCAGCAGACGCCGCTTGACCTCGATCCCGGCGTCGCGGGCTTCGGCACTGTTGATCAGCCCGCGCGCTTCGTCCCGCTCGATCTCCGCCAGTTGGTCGCGCAGAACGGCAACCGCGCCTGCGTCGCGATCGCCTCCGTTCTCACCACCCTGGCGCAGCGTCAGCAGCACGAACAGGATCGCAACGGCCGCCATGGCCGCGAAGATCAGGAAAAGCGTCATTGGCGGGTCTCCATCGTGGGCGGGGTGTCGATGACCGACCTGAG
Organism: Nioella ostreopsis; assembly: GCF_004000255.1. Lineage (GTDB taxonomy): Bacteria > Pseudomonadota > Alphaproteobacteria > Rhodobacterales > Rhodobacteraceae > Nioella > Nioella ostreopsis. The sequence goes on along the minus strand of NZ_RCIQ01000012.1, from coordinate 45,706 downwards.
GGCGTCCTCCTCTTCGGCGGTCAGCCCTTCGGGTTGCTCATGTTTTCGCCGTGCCTGCCGGATGACGGCGATGCCGATGGATGCGGACAGAAGCATCATGACCAGCGGCGCAAGCCACAGGGCATAGGTCTGTGTGTTGAAGGGCGGGCGCAGCAGAACGTAATTGCCGTAGCGTGCGACCATGGCTTCCAGAACTTCGGCGTTGCTGTCACCGGCAACAATGCGCTCACGAACCAGCACCCGCATATCGCGCGCGATGCCGGCGTTGGAGCTGTCGATGTCCTGGTTCTGGCAGACGACGCAACGAAGTTGCTGCGACACCTCACGCGCGCGGGCCTCCAGCGCCGGGTCTTCCAGAATCTCGTCCGGCTCGACCGCCAGGGCGATGGTCACAGAGGTCAGCACCACTGCGAGGGCAAAGAGAAGTCGGGTGATCATGTCATGCCAGCCTGCCGGGCCTGGGCGAGGGCGGTCGTGAAGTCACGAATTGCCGCATCGCCGAGGATCGGGCCAATATGTTTGTAGAGAACCGTCCCATCCGGGCCAACGATGAAGGTTTCCGGCACCCCGGTCAGACCCCAGTCGAGGCCAACGCGCCCGTCGATATCGGAGCCGATGCGTGCGTAGGGATTGCCAAGCTCGTTCAGCCATCGCAGGGCATCCTCCGGCTCATCCTGGTAGTTGATGCCAAACAGTTGCACCCCTTCCTCCGAGACGAGGCGGGTCAGGACCGCGTGTTCGGCCCGACACGGGACGCACCACGAGGCAAAGATGTTGACAATCACCGGAGCATCATTTCCCTCCAGATCAGCGTTCGAGAAGCCAGGCACCCCGGTTCCGGCAACTTCTTGTAGGCTGAAGACCGGGGCCGGACGGGAGATCAGCACGGACGGGATGGAATTCGGATCGCGTTCGGGGTTCAGGCCCCAGAGGAAAAACGCACCAAAGACCAGAGCGATAATGACCGGGCTGGCGTAAAGAAGGCGCTTCATGGGCTTACTCCGCAGGGGTTTCAGCGGCCGCAGGTCGGCGCGCCGAACGTCGTGGCGCGCCGATACGCAGGCGCCTGTCCGACAGCGACAGGCCGCCGCCAAGAACCAGCATCGCCGAGCCGATCCAGATGAAATTCACAAGTGGTTCATAGAGAATGCGCAGCGTCCAGGCCCCCTGCTCCTCTGCCTCTGTACTGGCCGGTTCCGCTAGCGAGGCATAGAGGTCGCCTGCCAATGTGGAGCGGATTGACGATTCCGTTGTGCTGTATTGCGCGACCGGATACTGTCTGCGTTCGGGATAAAGTGTCGTCACGTAGTCGCCGTTGCGTTCGACGATGAGTGTCCCACGGTTGGCGACATAGTTCGGCCCGGTGATCCGTTCGACGCCTTCAAAAACCACATCGAAGCCGGCAATCGAGATTTCCGTTCCCGATGTGACGAAAGCGATCTCTTCAGATTTCCAGGCCGTCGAGCCGACAAAACCCACAATCGCGACGGAAAGACCGAGATGGGCCATCGTCATCCCATGGGCCGCACGCGGCAGATTCTTCACGCGGCGCAGCGCCTCCTTGATGGGGACCTCGCCGAACCGGATCCGTCCCGTCCATTCCATCACTGAGGCAAGGAATAGCCAGAGTGTAAGAGCGAGGGACAGATAGGCCAGAACCGGCCCGCCCTCGGTCAGGTACCAGACAACCAGCGCGGTCAGACCCGACAGCACGGCCGCGAATTTCAACCGTTGCAGGACACCCGCAAGATCGGCGCGTTTCCACGAAAGAAATGGGCCGATCGCCATGGCAAAGACCAGGGGCAGCATCATCGGGATGAAGGTCGAGTTGAAGAACGGTGGTCCGACGGAAAGACGTACTCCGCTGAGGGCTTCGACAAACAACGGATATAGGGTGCCGAAGAGGACGGTGCCAGTCGCCGAAGCGAGCAAAAGGTTGTTCACAAGCAATCCGGCTTCGCGGCTGATCGGACGGAACAGGCCGCCGGATTCAAGCGCCGGGGCGCGCCACGCGAAAAGCAGCAGGGAACCCCCGATGCTGAGCCCCAGAAGCCACAGGATATAGAGCCCGCGTTCGGGGTCGACGGCGAAGGCGTGGACCGACGTGAGCAGCCCCGAACGCACGATGAAGGTGCCCAGAAGCGACATGGAGAAGGTCAGGATGGCAAGCAGGATCGTCCAGCTTTTGAACGCGTCGCGTTTCTCGGTCACGATGGCGGAATGCAGCAACGCGGTGCCCAGAAGCCACGGCATAAAGCTGACATTCTCGACCGGGTCCCAGAACCACCAGCCGCCCCAGCCAAGCTCGTAATAAGCCCACCATGACCCGAGCGCGATCCCGCCGGTCAGGCTGATCCAGGCCGCAAGGGTCCAAGGCCGCACCCACCTCGCCCAGGCCGCATCGACCCGCCCTTCGATCAGCGCGGCGACAGCGAAGGAGAACACGATCGAGAACCCTACATAGCCGATATAGAGAAGAGGCGGATGCATGGCGAGGCCGACATCCTGAAGCAGCGGATTGAGATCGTGGCCATCGGGCGGCGGTGGAAAGACCCGCTCGAACGGGTTCGACGTGAAGAGCATGAAGCTGAAGAACCCGACGCTGATCCAGGCCTGCACCGAAAGTGTCCGGGCGCGCAGCCCTTCGGAAATGTTGGTGCCGAAGAACGACACGGCGGCCCCGAACACGGTCAGGATCAGCACCCACAGAAGCAAGGAGCCTTCGTGGCTGCCCCAGGTGCCCGCGATCTTGAACAGCAGCGGCTTGAGCGAATGAGAGTTCTCGACCACGTTCAACACGGTGAAATCGCTGACCACGAAAGACCGCATCAGCGCCGCGAAAGCAACGAGGGTGAAGGCCATCTGTGCGAGCGATGTCGCCCGCGCTGAACGCATCCAGAGCAGATTGCCTCGGGACGCCCCGAGCATCGGCAGGACGCTTTGAACCAGCGCGAAGCCGAAAGCGAGCGTCAGCGCGAATTGTCCGAGTTCAGGGATCATGTCTTCCTCAATGTTCGACTTGGGGATGCGGGCGAAATTCACCCGGAGCGTTTTCAGGCCCATTCGCGGAGTGCGCCGTATCGATCGGCAGGGTGACAGTGGCGATCAGCCCTCCCTCCGGCGCATTGGACAACACGACATCGCCGCCATGCGCCCGCAAGATGCCCCGCGCGATGGACAGGCCCAGACCATGGCCGCCGGTGTCCAGCGACCGCGACTGTTCCAGCCGATGGAAGGGGGCGAACACATCTTCCAGCAGGTTCTCGGGGATGCCCGGGCCATGATCGGCAATCCAGATCGCCAGAACATCGCCCTGAACGCCATAGCTGACCCGCGCATTAGCACCATATCTCTGAGCATTTTCGATGAGGTTGCGTACCGCGCGCCGAAATGCGAACGGGCGCACCGACACCGCGACATCGGGCCCCGGCGCCAGCGATGCGGGTGTGGTGAGTGTCTGGTTGATATCGCTGAGAATCTGTCCGACCAGGACGCGCTCTGACGGTTCGGAGGCACTGACGCCGCGGGCATAGGACAAGGTCGCATCCAGCATTCCCTGCATCTCTTCGATGCTGGAGGTCAGCGCATCACGGGTTTCGGAATCATCCACCATTTCCGTCCTGACCCGCAGCGCCGTCAGAGGCGAGCGCAAATCGTGGCCAATTGCGGCCAACATACGCGTGCGATCCTCGACAAACCGGGTCAGACGTTGCTGCATGATGCCGAAGGCCGCCGTCAAATCGCGCACTTCTGTCGGGCCGGTTGGTTCTATCGGTTCCATTTCCTCGCCGCGGCCCAGACGTTCGCTGGCCACGGAAAGACGCCGCAGCGGGCCTGTGATCCGCGCCATCAAGAACCAGAATCCAGCCGCCAGAAGAACCGAGGCGGTCACAACGAAGGTAACGGTCGAGCCCCATGCCCATTGAAGCGGTGGCCGTTCGAAGCGGGTTTCAACATTCAGCCAATCGCCACCGGACAGCGCAATTGAAACGCTCATCTCTATGGCCGACAGATCGCCCCGCATCATTGCAACGTGCATCTCAGCCATATCGGGCGAGAGATGTGGCAAGGGCAAGATTGTCCCCTCAACTTCATGCACATCGACCCTGATCTCACGGGTGAACTGATCACCAAGCAGCCTTCTGATCCTGTCCTCGACTGGTCCGCCATCACTGTGATTGGCGCCCAGGATTCGCGGAGTTTCAGTCACATCAAAGCGAACAAGTGGTGAATTCGCAGCACGCAGGATGGACGCATGCAGTTCGTCCGGGGCCTCTTCCAGCAGACGCGCGACGCTCGCGGAACGACCGGCCGCTTCGAAACCTAATGCTGCGCGCACCGCAAGGCTGCGTTCATCGACAAAGTAGAACAGGCTCACGATCTGGGCCGCCAACAGAACGCCGAGAAGAAGCAGGATCAATTGTCCTCGCAAACTTAAGAAGAAACTGCGGATCACGACGCAATCTCCACGTCGGTTGCCAGGCTGTAGCCGCCGTTACGGACCGTCGTGATAATCCTCGGACGCATCGGGTCGGCCTCTATCTTGCGGCGCAGCCGGCTGACCTGATTGTCGATCGTTCGGTCGAAAGGACCTGCTGAGCGTCCAGCGGTAAGATCCAGCAGCTGCTCGCGGCTGAGGATCAGCCGGGGCCGTTCCAGGAACGTGATCAATAGGCGGAATTCCGAATTGGACAGGCTTTCTTGAATCCCGGTTTCCGACAGCAGCGCGCGCCGATCAACGTCAAGGCTCCATTGGGCGAACAGAACGGTTTTTCCAGCCAGGCGTCCAGCGAGTGATTGCAAGCGCTCGCTGCGCCTGAGCACAGCCTTAATCCGGGCCAGAAGTTCACGCGGGTTGAACGGCTTGGGCAGGTAGTCATCCGCACCAATCTCAAGCCCGATGATCCGGTCCGTATCATCACCAAGCGCCGTCAGCATGATGATCGGGCAGGACCCCGAGGCCGAAAGCCTGCGACATACCGACAGCCCGTCCTCGCCCGGCATCATGACATCCAATACGATCAAGTCAAAACTGCCGACAGCAAGCTTCTGGTCCATATCCGCAGCGCCTGTTGCCGATGTCGCCCGCAAGCCGCTTTTTTGCAGGAAACGTGTCACTGCATCACGGATTTCGCGATGATCGTCCACGACGAGGATATGTGGGCTTTCTGACTTCATTGAATAAGTCCTATGCCAAAGAAAGTGGTGTTTCCGCCTCAGAATTGTCACGATATGTATCAAAGGCGGAAAGCATGACGACCCGATACATATCCAACAAAGGAACACGCTGAGGCAGCGACCATCAATCACCCGCTGATCAGCAAGCTCATGCAGTCAAAAGGGAGAAGATGCGAAATGGTTTGCTGCACAAGCCGCAGCTTTCCCATTTTCTCTCGCTGCTGAAGTCAGCCCTCTTTCTCGAACTTGCACTTTCTCGGTTGCGTCCGGGCAAGGCCGGATCGGCTCGATCCAGAAAGCGTATCTTCCCGCAAATCCGCCTGGGCGGAGTCTGCGGTCCCAGCTATGCCGTCGTATCAATCAAGTCCCCATCAGGGCATGTCGCGGCGAGATCCGCCAGGATCGGGCAATCCGGACGGTGGTCTCCGGCACAAGCGTTAACCAGATGTGAGAGGGTCGCTCGCATTTGCGCAAGTTCTGCAATCTTGTTGTCGATACGCTCGAGATGCTGCTCGGCGATCTCCTTGACCTCAGAACTGGCGCGCTGGTCATCATCGTAGAGTGCCATCAGATTGCGGCAGTCTTCTATGGTAAATCCGAGCGCGCGGGCACGGCCCAGAAACGCGAGCTTGTGTACGTCGCTGTCCAAGAAAGTACGATAGCCGTTCGCGCTCCGCAAAGGCTTTACAAGGCCAATCTCTTCATAATAGCGGATCGTCTTGGGCGGCAGGCCGGACTTTTCGGCGACGTCTCCGATGTTCATGTTGTTGTCCTCCTCATTCTGCGGCGACTGGGGTAGAGATCCGCGAACCGGCTTGGTTGATGACCAGCGTCTCGGCTTCGCTCATTGCAGGGCGAACCCAGCGGAGCCGCAGCGCATTCGTCAGAACGAAGACCGAGCTGAACGCCATTGCGCCCGCCGCAAGCACAGGCGACAGCAGCAGGCCGAAGGTCGGATACAACACGCCTGCGGCCACCGGGATCAAGGCGACATTGTATCCGAACGCCCAGAACAGGTTCTGCCGGATGTTCCGCATAGAGCGCGCGGACACCTCGAACGCATTCACCACACCCCGCAGATCGCCCGACATCAGCACGACATCGGCCGATTCGATGGCCACGTCGGTTCCCGTGCCGATGGCGATGCCGACATCGGCATGGGCCAGCGCCGGCGCGTCGTTGATGCCATCGCCGACGAACGCAATCCGCTGGTTGTTGCCCTTCAACGTGTCCAGCGCCGCAACCTTGCCGTCGGGCAGGACACCGGCGAACACATGGTCGATGCCGATTTCCCGCGCGATGGCATTTGCCGTTTCCGCCTTGTCGCCGGTGATCATGGCCACCTTCAGCCCGAGATCGTGCAGGGCGCGAATGGCGGCGGTGCTGGCGGGCTTCACCGGATCTGCCACGCCGATAACTGCCGCGACCTTTCCATCCACCGCAGCAAAGAGCGCTGTCCGCCCCTGTTCCGCGATACGACGTTCCGCATCTGCTAGGGATGTGATGTCCAGACTTTCACGGGCCATCAGACGATCCGCGCCGACCAACACATCGTGCCCGGCAACCTTGGCCCGTACACCGAAGCCCGTGATCGACTCGAAAGCCTTGGCGTCATGACGTGCCGCACCCTCGGTCTTGGCCGCCCGCACGACGGCATCGGCAATGGGATGTTCGGATTGTGCCTCGACCGCCGCGACGAGCGCGAGCATCTTTGAGCGGGTAAACCCTTCGGCCAGCACAAGGTCTGTCAATTCCGGGCGCCCTTCGGTCAGAGTGCCGGTCTTGTCCAGGGCGACGACATCGACGGATGTGAGTTCCTGCAGCGCGTCACCCTTGCGAAACAGAACACCCATCTCCGCCGCGCGTCCGGTGCCCACCATGATCGAGGTCGGCGTCGCCAGACCCATGGCGCAGGGACAGGCAATGATCAGAACCGACACGCCCGCCACAAGCGCATGGGACAGCGCCGGCGAGGGCCCCAGCAAGAGCCAGGTCAGCACCGTCACCAGGGCCAACACCATGACCGCCGGAACGAACCAGAGCGTGATGCGATCCACAATTCCCTGGATCGGCAGCTTGGCACCTTGTGCCTCTTCCACCATTCGGATGATCTGGGCGAGCGTTGTATCCGTCCCTACGCGAAGGGCACGAAACTGAAAGCTGCTGGCTCCGTTGACGGTGCCTCCGGTCACCGGGTCGCCCTCTGCTTTCTCGACCGGCACCGGTTCACCGGTGATCATGCTTTCATCGACGCGGGCGCTGCCTTGGGTCAGTTCCCCATCCACCGCGACGCGTTCGCCGGGCCGGACGACCAGAATATCGCCGACACCGATCTGGTCGATGGGGACGTCCGTCGGCTCTCCGTCCACCAGGATCCGCGCGCTGCTTGGCTGGAGACCCAGCAGATTCTGGATTGCGGCACCGGTACGGCCCTTGGCGCGTGCTTCCATCCAGCGTCCCAAAAGGATCAATACGACGATGACGGCCGCCGCCTCAAAGTAGACCGCACGGGACGCTTCGGGCAGAAGCGACGGCGCGAACAATGCGGTGAGCGAATAGAGATAGGCCGCGCCGGTGCCGACAGCCACGAGGCTGTTCATGTCAGGCGCGCTTTTCAGCAACGCGGCGAAGCCTTTGGTGTAGAAGTGCCGACCGGGCCAGACCAGAACGACGGTCGTCAGGACGAACTGGATCATCCAGCTGGTCTGGTGGCCGATCGTGCGACCGATCAGCTCATGCATGCCCGGCACCAGATGCGCGCCCATTTCCAGCAGGAAAACCGGCAGCGCAAGGGCCGCCGCAAAGGCCGTCTTGCGGGCGAATGCTCGGGCTTCGTCCTGCTTGCGGGTGCCGCGATCCTCGGAAGACGTGTCGCCAGTTGCCTCCGCCGGGTAGCCGGCCTCTTCGGCCGCCTTCAGCAGATCGGCCATATCAAGCGATCCATCGGCAAAATCGACGGTTGCCGTTTCTGACGCGAGATTGACATTGACGTCCAGGACTCCGGGCACCGATGAAAGGGCTTTCTGCACACGACCCACGCAGGAGGCACAGGACATGGAGGAAATGTTCAGCCGCACCGATTGGGTTCTGGCGGGATAGCTCGCCTGGCTCAACGCCTCGACCACTTCGCCGATCCGGGATCTGGAATCGACCTGCGCCTGCGCCGTTTCGGTCGCGAGGTTCACATTCACCTCGGTAACGCCGGGCAGGGCTGAGAGCGCTCGTTGGACCCTGCCAACGCAAGACGCGCACGACATATTCTGGACCGAGATTCGCAGGCTTTGAGAGCTTTGCATCGCTTATTCCTTATTCATCCCGGATGACACCTAGGGCCTCCCCTTACTGGAAGGTCAACAGCTTCAGAAATTTTTCTTGACCTTCCTTCGCGGGAAGCACCCATCCTGAGCGTCACAATCAAGGAGAGACCAATGAGCAATTTCACTGTCCCAGACATGAGCTGCGGGCATTGCACCGCTGCCATCGAAAAGGCCATCAAAGCGATAGACCCGTCTGCAACTGTTGTGTGCGTGCATGCAACAAAATCCGTGTCTGTGGAGAGCAATCTGAGCGAACCGGCTGTGTCCGAAGCAATCCGCAGCGCGGGGTTTAATGTGTCCTCTCTTTCAGAAACCTGAATCTTTCCGGGGCTGAAGTATCCTGTGTCAGCTGTTCGGAGGAACAGGTCTGCATGGTCCATGACCCTAGACCTGACGGGCACATTGTGGTGCGGGAAGACTGGGTGTAGTCCTGAACTCCTCCTGCCCCACTTGGAGCTTCACCGGTTTGCGTAGGAAACGCAACGTCGACAAGATGACGGTGTCGCCGCATCGCGATTTTCCTTTGCCGAGCGCATCGCATCAGCGCCGGATCAAGACTTGCAGTTGATGTCCGCCCTGCCCCCTCGCAATTCCTTCCGTGGGCACGTGTGCTCGCCGAGGATGACAGGCGACGGACGGATCGCGCGCAACCATGGAAGTGACGATCGCGCGGGCATCCTCATCAGAGTTTTGTCTCGTTATGTAACGGTCTCTCCATTTGCGACCTGCTGATACAAGGCGCCGAGTGCTTGGCATTCCATCAATAAAATCACGTGCCATATAGGTCTTATCGCAACAGCGGATATGAGGTTTTCCAAATGAAACGCACTACTCTCCTTGCAGCAATCGCGGTGACAACAGCCGCCGTTGGTGGAGCAGCCCTCGCGGATGCCAATCATGGTCACGGCGGCCAGGCAGATGTCACGCAGGTGTCGGGCCCGATGCAGAACAGTGGTCCCGGCATGATGGGGATGATGGGTGGCATGGACGGCATGACGGACATGATGCGGCAAATGCATGGCGGCATGATGGGCGGCGGCATGATGGGCGGAATGGGCCCGATGGGTGGCTCCATGATGCAGACGTTCGACTCAGATGGCGACGGCACTGTGACGGCCGAGGAAATGCACGCCCGGTTGCAGGCGCAACTGGCCGAATACGACAGCGACGGCGACGGCGCGCTCTCGATCGCGGAGTTCGAAACCCTTCACAGCGCCATGATCCGCGAGATGATGGTGGACCGGTTCCAACATCTGGACGCCGATGGTGATGGATCGGTCACGTCGGAAGAAATGGCGGCACCGGCCGTCATGATGGAACGCGCGCAAATGATGCGCAATCGTATGATGGCCGCACAGCCCGAGATGGGCGCGGACATGAGCGACGGCAATATGATGAATGACAACTGAGCGATCGGTGCCGGCGCAGCGTCGGCACCGCATCCTTTCGGTTTTATGGAGGCTTTCATGATGGGTTTCGGCATGGGCGGAATCTGGATGCTGCTCCTCATCGTCTTCCTGGTGTTGGGGATTCTCGCATTCGTCAAATATCTGTCCAAGTGAACGAAAGGAGATTGGGAATGGCATATACCTATGATCGCATTCTGAATGGCACCGACATCGACGACGCGGAAATGCGCATTCGCGCGGCCCTTGCCGACATGGGCTTCGGCGTCCTGACTGAAATCGACGTCAAGGCAACGATGAAAAAGAAGATCGACGTCGAAATGGCACCCTACCGCATCCTCGGGGCCTGTAATCCTGGTATGGCAAACAAGGCCATCGGGATCGAGCCGCGCGTGGGCGCGATGCTGCCCTGCAACGTGATCCTTCGCCAGGTGGATGGCGGCACCGAGATCAGTGCCATTGACCCAGTCGCATCAATGCTGGCCATCGACAACCAGCAGCTCCACGAGGTCGCGGGCGAGGTTCGAGACTTGCTTCGCAAAGCGGTCGATGACGCATGATCGCACTGTGTCCGGCAAGAGGCCGCGATTGGCAAATTGGTCGATCTCCCGCAGGATCACCAAGGCAGCCATAGCGGCGCTTCTGGTCGTGGCTCTTGCGATCCTGTTCATCGGGCCGTTTGCGGGTGTGATCGAGCGTATCGACGGCATCCGGATATCCGGATGGGTGGAGGCCGCAGGGCTATGGGGTCCGATGCTTGTCATCGCCCTGATGACGGTCGCGATCGTCGCCACACCAATCCCGAGCGCACCGATCGCATTGGCGGCGGGGGCGGCCTACGGACATACATTGGGAACCGTCTACATCGCAGCCGGAGCCGAACTGGGCGCACTTGCCGCATTCGCACTGGCGCGATTTCTTGGCCGCGACGCTCTCGTTCACTGGCTCGGTGAAAAGGTAGACGCGGGCTGGCTGGGATCGCAGAACGCCTTGACACTCACGGTCTTCGTCAGCCGGTTGCTGCCGTTCATTTCCTTCGACTTCGTCAGCTACGCGGCGGGGCTGAGCAGGCTGCACTTTTTGCGGTTTGCAGTCGCGACACTCGCCGGAATCATCCCCGCGAGCTTCGTTCTTGCCCATTTCGGCAACGAAGCGGTCAGCGGGAGTTCATCCCGCGCCACCTGTGCCGCCATAGGGTTGGGGGTTCTGACGCTGACGCCCCTTGTTGTCGTGGCCGTGCGGGACTTGCGAAGACATCGGGTGCGCCATGACTGATCGCCGCGCCCCGGTGCGGCCCCCGCCCGATCTTTCGAGCGCCGTCAGATCGACAAGTAGAACGCGCCATCCGGCGATCGCTGACGGCTTTCAAGCCAATCCGTTGTTTGAGGGAACCCGGCCATGCTGACCGCCGCCATACCATTTCCGGACATAAGCCACGCGCTGTTCTCGATCGAGATCGGCAGCTTCACCTTTGCGCTTCGCTGGTACGCGCTTGCCTATATCGTCGGCCTGTTGATCGGTTGGCGTCTCTGCGTCATGGCGGTCAGCCGTCCGGCACTGTGGTCCGGGGCCGGTGCGCCGCTGGACCGCCGCCAGATCGAGGATCTTCTGACCTGGATCGTTCTGGGCGTCATCCTCGGGGGGCGGCTCGGGTTCGTGCTGTTCTACCAGCCGGAATACTACCTGGCCAATCCGCTGGAGATACTGAAGATCTGGCAGGGCGGCATGTCCTTCCATGGCGGTTTCCTTGGCGTTGCCACCGCGGGGCTGGTCTTCAGCCTTCGCCACAAGGCATCGATGCTCAGCGTGGCCGACCTGCTTGCGCTGGCGACCCCGCCGGGGCTGTTTCTGGGGCGGCTCGCGAACTTCATCAACAATGAGCTCTGGGGCCGGCCCACCGACGTTCCCTGGGCCGTGATCTTTCCGGGGGACGCCGCGCAGAACTGCCTCGGCGTCGTTTCCATTTGCGCCCGCCATCCCTCGCAGATTTACGAGGCGCTGCTTGAAGGCCTGCTTCTTGGCACCGTTCTGACCTACCTCGCTTGGCGGCGCGGTTGGTTGAGGATGCCGGGAGCGCTGACCGGGACATTCCTGGTCGGATACGGCGCTGCCAGAAGTTTCGTAGAGCTGTTCCGCCAGCCGGATGCGCAATTCGTAGTCCCCGGAAATCCGGTCGGTCACGCGATCCATTTCGGCGATTGGGGTCTGACGATGGGGCAGGTGCTGTCCGCACCCATGATCCTGATCGGGCTGGCCTTGATACTGCACGCGTTCAGGCAATCACGAACTGCGACCAAGCAGGACGCCAGCTTTGTCGGCTGACTGATCGTCGTCACGGAAGGGAGGAAATTGGAATGTGCAACGATATGAAAGGGGGCGATTGCAGACCATCGACCGAGACCGCGTTGATTGAGGGGCGTGATGCGTTCCTTGGCTTTCTTGTCAAACGCCTCGGCAACAGGGTTGAGGCCGAAGATGTGTTTCAGGACTTCTGCATTCGGGTTCTGGCCCACAAGGATCAGCTGCGTAATGTCGAACGGATGGACGCCTGGCTCTATGCCATTTTACGTTCGGCACTGAACGATCACTATCGCAAGGCCGCGCGGCGACGGCATGTTGCGGAGGCAATGGCGGCCGAGCCTGAGGATTGGGCGGAGGATGCGACCGGTCAGCTATCGCGCCCATGCCGTTGTTCCGAGGGCCTGCTCTCCGAATTGCGGCCGGCCGATGCCGATCTGATCCAGCGGATTGACCTGCGAGAGGACGACCGTGCCTCTGTCGCCGCTGACATGGGACTGAGGCGCGGTACTTTGGCAGTGAGGCTGCATCGCGCACGCATCGCCCTGAAGAACAGTTTGCTAAGCCATTGCGGAACCTGTTGCGAAACGGATCGCGATGACTGCTATTGCCCGCCTGCCCGATGCGAGACTCCCGGGCAGCATTCGAATTGCAGGGAGGACGCCGCCGTGATGTGAGCCGGGAGGCCTTTTCTTGTAATGATCCCGAGAGCTCGGCGTCTACAGTTTGGAATCTGAAGCATTGGGGGCGGCCACGACGCATGAGAAACACAGACAGGCCGAGCTTAAGGTCCAGTCAGGGCGTTCCGACCGCGACCAATGACCGAGCTTCGGGGCACAAGATCAGGAGGCTTCACAACGCCACCGCGCACAACAAGGAGAATTGACATGATCGCAATCATCTATTTTGCCGTCCTCGCGGCGATCCTGTTCGTGGCCCTTCGCTTCACCTGTGGTGACTGCGTGATGGGAAAGCCCGGACCCGAAGGGGGGGCGGTGCGCATCCCGCTGATGGCCCTTGGTTGGGCACTGAGCCTGTTCCTGGCCGTGACCTTTCTGATCTGTGTAGCGTTCGACCTGATATTTCCCGGCTATTCAATGTATGAAGCCTGGGCAGGTCTGCTGCCAGGCTTCGTCTGGCTGACGCCCGCAGGGTTCGTGATCGGCCTTGTCGAAACCTTCCTCTACGGCTGGTATGTTGCCCTGATCTTCGGAGGCCTGTTCAACGCCATTGCCAATCGCGGGAGGGTGGCATGACACGCTTCAACCGTCCCTCGCTGCGGTTTCTCGGTGCCGCCGGAACTGTCACCGGATCGCGCTACCTTCTGGAGATCGGCCGGCGGCGCATTCTGGTCGATTGCGGCCTGTTCCAGGGCTTCAAGCAGCTGCGCGCGCGAAACCGGAAACCCTTCCCGGCGCGACCCTCCACCATCGACACGGTGTTGCTGACGCATGCGCATCTGGACCATTCCGGCTATCTTCCCGCACTGATCCGGGCCGGTTATAGTGGCCGCGTCATCTGCACCAGTGCCACGGCCGAGCTATGCGGTCTGATCCTGCCGGACAGCGGCCACATCCAGGAAGAGGAGGCGCGCTTTGCCGCGCGCCGGGGGTTCTCCAAGCACAAGAACCCGAATCCGCTTTACACGCTGAAGGACGCCGAGGCGGCGCTTGATCGGTTCGATACCGTGGACTTCGGGCAAAGGGTCGATCTGGGCGACGGTATCACCGCGACCTTCATTCCGGCAGGGCACCTTCTGGGCGCAGCACAAATCCGGATCGAGTTCGGCGGAAACGTCATCCATTTCAGCGGCGATCTGGGACATGATCCGGACCCGCTGATGCGTCCGCCCGAGCCCTTTGCCGGTGCCGATGTTCTTGTCTGCGAATCCACCTATGGCAACCGCGCCCATCCCGACATCGACGCAGAGGCGGAACTGGCACCGATCTTGAAACGGGTCTTCGCACGGGGGGGAACGGTCTTGATCCCGTCTTTCGCTGTCGGCCGTGCCCAGGGGTTGATGTTGCACATTTCGCGGCTGATTGGACGCGGCGAGATTCCCTATGTTCCGGTCTTTCTCAACAGCCCCATGTCGGTCGACGCCACCGAGATCTACCACCGGCACCATGACGAACATCATGTCAGCTGGGAAGAGTGCTTGGCGATGTTCGAGGTGGCCAAGCGGGTGAACACCGTCGAGCAGTCCAAGAACCTGAACACCCGCCAGGGGCCGATGATCATCATCTCGGCAAGCGGCATGCTGACCGGCGGGCGCATCCTGCATCATCTGGTCAGTTTCGGAGGGGATCGCCGCAATGCGATCCTCCTGTCGGGCTTTCAGGCCGGTGGCACGCGTGGTGCCGCTTTGGCCGATGGTGCGCGTCGTCTACGGATGTTTGGCCACGAATACCCCATCGAGGCCGAGGTCGTGCAGCTTCAGTCGTTTTCTGGCCATGCCGACGCCGAAGAGATCCTGCGCTGGATGTCGGCCGGTCCGGCACCGCGCATGACTTACGTGACACATGGCGAGCCTTCGGCATCCGATGCCCTGCGCTTCCGCATCGACCATGAACTCGGACGACCGGCCCGCGCGCCTGAGCATCTGGAAACCGTGTATCTGGACCATCCGCGATGACCGATACACTCGCACTCGTCCCCTCCGGGATAGACACCTACCGCCAACCGATCATCTACATGCACGAAGACTGCCACATCTGCCGCTCGGAAGGGTTCGCCGCCGAGACCCGAATTCGCGTCGACCTGCGCGACCGCTGGATCATTGCCACGCTGAACGTGGTCGCGCGCGGTGCATGGCTGGCCGTAGAGGAGGCTGCGCTGTCGGTTTCAGCCTGGCAGGCGCTCAAGGCGCAAGCTGGCGACCGGGCAGGTTTTTCGCATCCCGAGCCGCCTGTTTCGTCGTCAATAATCCGGGCCAAGGTCTATGGGGAGCGTTTGCGGCGAAAGGATTTTGCCGCGATCATTCGCGATACGCTCGACAACCGTCTCTCGGATCTCGACCTCGCCGCCTTCATCACTGCCAGCGCCGGAGACCGTCTTGACGATGGCGAGACGGTGGCCCTGACCCGCGAAATGCAGGCTGCGGGCGAAACGCTTGACTGGAGTGGCCAGACCGTCTTGGACAAGCATTGTGTCGGCGGGCTGCCGGGTAACCGGACAACCCCGATCGTCGTCGCGATTGTTGCCGCAGCCGGGCATCTTATCCCCAAGACGTCGAGCCGGGCGATCACCTCCCCCGCCGGGACCGCAGACACGATGGAGGTCATGGCCCCGGTAGCTTTGGACGCTGCTGCGCTGCGCAAGGTGGTCGAAGCGGAAGGCGGTTGCGTGGTCTGGGGCGGCGGACTGAACCTCAGCCCCGCTGACGATCACTTCATCCGCATCGAGCGGCCGTTGGATTTCGACAGCGTCGGACAATTGGTCGCCAGCGTCCTGTCAAAGAAGGCGGCTGTCGGTGCAACCGACGTGTTGATCGATGTGCCGGTCGGGCCAACGGCCAAGGTGCGCTCGGCGCAGGCCGCGGCGGCCCTGGGATCCCGCCTGAGCGCGGTCGGTCAGGCTATCGGGCTGCGCGTCGCGCTTCACGAAAGCGATGGCACGGCCCCGGTCGGGCGCGGCATTGGCCCTGCGCTTGAAGCGGCGGATGTTCTGGCGGTGCTCCGGCGTGCTCCGGCTGCGCCGACGGATTTGCACGAACGAGCCCTGGACCTTGCGGGTCGGCTGCTCGACCTAGCACCGGGTGCATCTGGCAAGACAGGCAGGGCGCGGGCAGAGAAAATGCTCGACAGTGGCGCGGCAGAAGCGAAATTCCTGGCGATCTGCGCCGCACAGGGTGGATTCCGCGAACCTGGTGAAGCGCCGCGCCGCACTGAGATGCTGGCCTCGGCGGCAGGATATATAACCGCCATCGACAACCGTTTGATTGCTCGCATCGCAAAGCTTGCCGGCGCACCGCGCCAGCAACGGGCGGGTGTGCGTCTTCTGGTGCGGGTCGGGGAACGAGTGGAGAAAAGTCAGCCGCTTTATGAAATCCACGCCGAGACGACCGGCGAACTGGCCTATGCGCGCGCATATGCCGAAGCCCATGTCCGCGCGCTCAAACTGTCGGAGGATACGGCATGATCCTTGTTCCGTTCCCGGAAATGAAAACTCTCGCGCGATCGCTCGCGCCTGCATTGGATGCAGATCTCTGTCCGCTCGACTGGCATCGCTTCCCCGACGGTGAAAGCCTGATGACCTTGCCGGACGACATGAGAGATGCCGATGTCGCGATACTGGCGACGCTTCGTGATCCTGACCGCCTGGCCCTGCCGCTGCGGTTCGCCGCACAGACGGCCCGAGAGCTGGGGGCCCGGAATGTCGGCCTGATCGCGCCCTATCTGGGATACATGCGACAAGACCGGCGCTTTCGCGATGGACAGGCCGTCAGCGCGAAGCTGTTCGCCGGATTTCTCGCCGAGAGTTTTGACTGGCTGGTGACGGTCGATCCCCATCTGCACCGCATTGCGCGGTTGGAGGATATCTTCTCAATCCCGGCCGAGCGTGTCGCGTCCGCCCCGCTTCTCGCCAAGTGGATCCGTACAAATCTGCCCGATGCCATACTCTTGGGACCTGACAGCGAAAGTCAGCAATGGGTTGCTGAAGTGGCCCGGCTTGCCGCACGGCCATACGAAGTCTTGCGAAAGATCAGGACCGGTGATCACGAGGTCGATATCAGCGTGCCGGAGAGCGCCGCTCTGCTTGAGGGCACTCCGGTGATACTGGATGACATCGCGTCTTCCGGCAGGACGATGGCGCGCGCTGTCGAACAATTGCTTGCAGCCGGAACCGGTTCGCCGGTCTGTCTGGCGATCCACGCGGTCTTTGCGGAAGGGGCCCATGACGTCATCATGTCGGCCGGGGCCGCACGGATCGTTACCACCGACACCATACCACACCCCTCCAATGCGATCGGAACCGCCGCTGTGCTTGCCAAGTCACTTCGGTCATTTGTGTCGAGTCTTGACCTTCCAGCAAGTGGAAGGACTAGGTTGACACCGACTTGCTCCGATAGGAATTCCCAATGACCGATCACACTCATCAATCCGCGCCCGAAACCGACATCTATGTTTGCCCGATGCACCCCGAGGTGCGGCAGAACGGTCCGGGCGATTGCCCGAAATGCGGGATGCACCTTGTGCCGGAATCGGAGGCCGGTGCCCATGCAGGGCACGATCATCACGGGCATGAGCACCACGGGCACGACCACCAGTCAAGCGCAGCCCCGGCAGACGGCAGGTATGATACGGTCCCCGCCGAATATGACGGGGCCGTCTATACCTGTCCGATGCATCCGCAGGTTCGCCAGGTCGAACATGGCTCCTGCCCGATCTGCGGTATGGGGCTGGAGCTTGAGTCCGGCATCCCGGTGGAGGACGGCCCGAACCCCGAACTGGTAGATTTCACGCAGCGCTTCTGGGTTGGCTCGGTCCTGACCATCCCGCTTCTGATCCTCACCATGGGTCCCTATCTCGGCTTTCCCGGAGTGCGCGAGATATTCGGTGAGCGGGCAACCCTCTGGATCGAGCTGGTTCTCGGAACCCCAGTTGTCCTTTGGTGCGGCTGGCCGTTTCTGGTTCGGGGCTGGAATTCGTTCAAGACGATGAACCTCAACATGTTCTCCCTGATCGGCATGGGCGTGATGGCGGCCTGGCTATTCAGCGTCGTCGCTGTTCTCTCACCCGGCATATTCCCCGACGGGTTTCGCGACGCCGAAGGGCATGTCGGCGTCTATTTCGAGGCGGCGGCGGTGATCGTGACGCTGGTGCTGCTCGGCCAGGTGATGGAACTGCGCGCCCGTGAAGGAACCGGCAAGGCAATCCGCGCGCTGCTGGACATGGCGGCCAAGACCGCGCGGGTGATCCGGGACGATGGCTCCGAAGAAGAGATCCCGCTGGAGGATGTGCAAGTCGGCGACCGTCTGCGCGTGCGGCCCGGCGACAAGGTGCCGGTCGATGGCGTGGTTCTGGATGGCCGGTCCTCGGTCGACGAAAGCATGATCTCGGGTGAACCCGTGCCGGTCGAGAAGACCGAGGGCGACCCGCTGACCGGTGCCACGATCAACGGCACCGGCAGCCTGGTGATGGAGGCGACGCGAGTCGGGTCCGACACGATGCTGTCGCAGATCGTCGAGATGGTTTCGAACGCGCAACGCTCGCGGGCCCCGATCCAGAAATATGCCGACAAGGTGGCGGGTTTTTTCGTTCCGGCCGTGATCGGTATCGCGGTCCTGTCCTTCATTGCGTGGGCGATTTGGGGGCCAACACCGGCGCTGTCCTACGCCCTGATTTCGGCGGTGGCGGTTCTGATCATCGCCTGTCCCTGTGCGCTCGGCCTTGCGACACCGATGTCGATCATGACGGCGACTGGGCGAGGCGCGCAGGCCGGGGTTCTGATCAAGAACGCCGAGGCGCTGGAGCGGTTTGAGAAGGTCGATACCCTTATTGTCGACAAGACGGGGACGCTGACGATGGGCAAGCCACAGCTTGTCGCCGTCCTCCCCGAGCCCGGTCACGACGAGGCCGAGGTTCTGCGTCTTGCCGCGTCGCTGGAACGCGGATCGGAGCACCCTCTGGCCGAAGCGATCGTGCGCGGCGCGGAGGAGCGTGACGTAAAAATGGCCAATGCCGACGATTTCGAGGCGGTTACCGGCAAGGGTGTCAAGGGTGTCGTGGACGGCCAGGCGGTCGCGCTCGGCAACCTGGCGATGATCCGCGAACTGGGGCTGGAGGCGGGCGAGTTGACCGCCAAGGCCAATGACCGCCGCGACGAGGGCGAGACAGTGATGTTCGTGGTGCTGGATGGCGAGATCGCCGGTCTTGTCGCGGTCGCCGACCCGGTGAAGGAAACCACCCCCGCCGCGATCAAGGACCTGCACGAACTGGGGTTCCGCGTCATCATGGCGACCGGTGACAACGAGCGCACCGCCAAGGCGATCGGCGCGCGGCTCGGCATCGATGAGATACGGGCCGATGTGCTGCCCGAGGACAAGGCGCGGATCATCAAGGAATTGCAGGCCGAGGGCCACAAGGTCGCCATGGCCGGCGATGGCGTGAACGATGCGCCCGCGCTGGCGCAGGCCGATGTCGGCATCGCCATGGGCACCGGCGCCGATGTGGCCATCGAAAGTGCGGGCATCACGCTGGTCAAGGGCAACCTCGACGGGATCGTGCGGGCGCGTCGGCTAGCGCGGGCCACAATGCGCAACATCCGCCAGAACCTGTTCTTTGCGCTGATCTACAATGCCTCCGGCGTGCCGGTCGCGGCGGGCGTTCTGTTTCCCTTCTTCGGCATCCTCATCAGTCCGATGTTTGCTGCCTTTGCAATGAGCGCCTCATCGATCTCAGTGGTGCTCAATTCACTGCGCCTTCGCGGCGCAAAGGTCTAGAAATGGAAGACCAACATGAACAATCACTCTGATCCGGCCAACGCCAATTGCGACCCGTCGGAATCACCTTCCCATACGCCGTCCTTTTGGCGGTCGCGTGCAGGCATCTACCTGATCGTTGCACTGGTCGTCGGCGGTCTTCTGTTGGGCTACGAGCACCGCGTCCACATCCTTGGTAGCAATTGGCTCATTTGGCTGCCGCTACTGCTCTGCGTGGGCATGCACTTCTTCATGCATGGGGGCCACGGCGGACATGGCGGAGGAGGAAATAGGACATGACCGATCCCGGAACCGCCTATGGCCTTTGGCTTCTGGTTTTCATCAACTCCGCCGTCTTCATCATGTTTGCCTTCAGCTTCTTCAAGCCACAGACGTCAAGGGACTGGCGGAGTTTCGGGGCATTCAGCGCCTTCATCGTGGCCCTATTCACCGAAATGTACGGGTTTCCCCTGACCATCTTCTTTCTGTCCGGCTGGCTTCAGTCAACCTGGCCAGATATCGACTGGTTTGCGCATGACAGCGGACATCTACCTGAAATGATGTTCGGCTGGCAATCGAACCCTCATTTCGGCCCCTTCCATATCCTGAGTTTCGCCCTAATCGGAGGCGGTTTCTGGCTGATCTCTGTGGCTTGGCACCATCTGTGGTCGGCGCAAAGGCAAGGGCGGCTGGCCACGACAGGCCCTTATTCACACATTCGACACCCACAATATATGGGCTTCGTGGTGATCATGGCGGGCTTTCTCGTGCAATGGCCAACGCTGCTGACGCTTGCAATGTTCCCGGTGCTGGTCTGGATGTATGCACGTCTCGCCCGCGCCGAGGAGGCCGACAGCAAGTCGCGCTTCGGGGAAGCCTGGGATCGCTACGCCGAAACTGTTCCCGCATTCATTCCGCACCTGCGGTCGCGCCTGGTAAGCTCAAAAAGGTAACGGACAGAGGTATGACAAGAACCAAGAAGAACGGAAACCCCGCGACAATGACCCGAAAGGCGATGGCGATTGCCTCCCTGTTCGCATTCGGATTGGCAACTGGCCCATTGGCCCAGTCCGATGAGGAGGAAGCCGACCGACCAAGAGTCAACACCCAAATGCATGGCGACGCCGCCGGAGCGCCCGCACCCGATCCAGATACCATCATCGTGCCGGAGACCCTGAGCGCGCCTTCATATTTTGGCCAGATCGCGTTCGAGCAAAACTGCGCATCGTGTCATGGTGAAAACGGAGCTGGCGGGACCGGCAACGGTCCGCCGCTGATCCATCCTATTTACGAACCTGGTCATCACACGGATGGGGCGTTCCTGCGGGCAGCGATGGCAGGCGTGCAGTCGCATCATTGGAATTTCGGCGATATGCCTGCTGTGGAAGGGGTCACGGAAGAAATGGTTGTATTGATCGTCAGCTACATCCGCGAATTGCAACGCGCCAACGGGATAGAATGATGGCAAGACGCCCCGACCCGCCGCCGGTGCAAGGAACCGTCGTGCTGATCGGTGGCACGGGCGATGTCGGCGGGCGACTGGTCCGGTTGCTGGTCGACCATACGGCAGCCCGCATACTGCTGATTTCGCGCAGCGGTGTTGTGTCAGGTGATCGTGTTGAGGCGCTGCGGCTTGATATCGCCGGGAAGGACGCCGCTGGAAAGCTGCCGCCTGGCGCGACGGTGGTAAACCTGACCGAAGCTACGCCCCCATCGGTCGCGGCCGAAGTTGTCCGCAACGGCGGGAGTTTCCTCGAGACCTCGGCGTCACCGGATTACCTGAAGGCGCTGCGACGGGAGGTTCTGGTCGCTGGAGGTACGGGCACCGCAATCCTCTGCGTCGGGGCCGCGCCCGGCCTCAGCACCTTGATGGCAGCCGAACTCCTGCGCGATACAGAGGCTGAAAAGGTCGACATCGGATTGGAACTCGGCATGGGGCGCCACTATGGACAAGCCGCGACGGAATGGTCGATCGGTTCCCTCAGCTTCCCATATCGGCTGTCCGGTTCCGGAAACGCCTTTGTTGCGCCCGGAGCCCTCCGTCGCTCGTTTGCTTTCGGGCGGGGCTGTCGGGCGCGTCCAGCGCTTGGGATCGGCCTTGCAGTGGATGGTTTCGCGGATGGTTCGGGCAGCGGCCCCCCTGCCCTTGTCCGTACCTTCCTGGCGATCGATCCGCCTTTCGTGACGCGCGCTGTTGGACTGCTCTTACGGCTCGGTCTCGGTCCGGTGCTGTCGCGGCGCAAACGCGGCGTGACGCGGGCCTTGAGGCGGCTGCCGGAACTGGGTCAGGCGCGCACCCGGATCGTTGTCGAGGTGCGGGATCCGGACGGCAGCGTCGTTGCCTCGCGTCATGTTTCTGCCGGCGATCAGGCCGAAGTGACGGCGGCGATGATCCTCGCCACGATCCGCGCATTGTCGGCGGCGGACAGGCCGATGCCCGGCCTGTCGTCCATCGTCGATCACCTGACATTTGCCGGGGCGCTGAACGATCTCCGCCTCCTCCTGCCGGGCATGGCAGTCGAGACCTGGTCGACCGGGCGAATTGGAGGAAAACCGTGAACCGCACCAGGAACGTCTTGCGGTTGGCCCGGAT
Source organism: Nioella ostreopsis (assembly GCF_004000255.1). GTDB lineage: Bacteria > Pseudomonadota > Alphaproteobacteria > Rhodobacterales > Rhodobacteraceae > Nioella > Nioella ostreopsis. The sequence continues at coordinate 23,491 of NZ_RCIQ01000012.1, read as the reverse complement.
TGCTGTCGGCCTGGCGAAAGATGTCTGGACGCTCCGGCGATATGATCCGGCCAGCGGCGACACTGGTGCACCGGATCGGTTCGCGCAAAACCTGCTCGCACTGGGGCCGGTTTTCGTCAAGCTTGGCCAGATCCTCAGCACCCGCCCCGATATTCTGCCCGAAAGCTATGTCGCGCGGCTTGCGGAATTGCAGGAGCGTGCGCCCCATGTGGATTTCGCCACGGTGCGGCGCATCGTCGAGGATGAGCTGGCAACGCCGCTTGAAACCGCCTTTGCCAGCTTCGAGGCCGAACCCGCCGCCGCCGCGTCCCTGGCCCAGGTACACAAGGCAAGCCTGGCGGATGGCACGGCGGTCGCGGTCAAGGTGCAGCGATCAGGGCTGGAGCCGCTGTTCCACCGCGATCTCGACGCGCTCGACCTTGGGCTGAGGATCGCGCGACTGGTGCTGCCGCGCCGTCTTCGGCGCACGAATTTGTCGGCGTTCCTCTCGGAGTTTCGGCGCTACTCGCTGGCCGAACTCGATTTTCGCGCCGAGGCGGCTGTCATGGACCGGTTTCGCGGGAACCTCGCCGGGCAGGACCGCATCCGAATTCCAAGACCCTATCCCGACCATGTGACAGCCCGCGTGCTGACCATGGATTGGGTCGATGGCCTGCGCCTGTCCGAGGTCTCGGCCGCCCTTCCCGAACAAACCCGGTCCGCACTGGTCGAGGCGCTTGTGTCGATGCTGCTGAAAATGTTCGTGTCGGACGGGCTGTTTCACGCAGACCTGCATCCCGGCAATATCGTCTTTCATGCCGACGGCACGGTGACACTGCTCGATTTCGGCATGTATGGTGAGCTGAACGCAGCGCAGCGCGACCGCTTCGTGCTGTACTGGATGGCCGTGGCACAGCGGCAGACCCGGCGCGCCTATCACCATTTCAGCGCGCAGACCGAAGCCCTTCCTGGCGCCGATCACGCGCTGTTCCGGCAAAAATTCGAGGGGCTTGCGGCAAAATTCTACGCGGCCCCGTCGCGCGAGGCCAGTCTTGCGCGAACCTATCTTGCAATGATGCGCGCAGGCTACCGCGCCGGTTTCGTATTCCCTGCCTCCCTCATGCTCCATGCCAAGGCGCTGACCACTGCGGAGGCGCTGCTGTTCGTGCTGGCGCCCGACGCACGGTTCGACGATTTGTCGCGCCCGTTCATCGCGCGCGAGGTCGCCGCGCGTCTGGCATCCAGTGACCCCTTGGGGCGCCTTGCGCAGGTGCTTCCCGAGCTACTGCTTACAGGCGCCCTGCCGCCCGCCGAGGCGATTGACGAGACCTGGGACGATTCCGCAAGCCGCAAAATGGGGAGTGGAATCCTTGAGGCTGTCATCCCATCCGGCGAGGGAATTGGCCGTGCCGCGCTGACGAAGCTTTTTAGTCACGTCGCCCTGCGGCATCTGGGAAAGGAGACCGACTCGATCCTCTCGGACAGCTGGGCGGGCTATGAAGGGCTTGAACGCGACCTTCCGCTGGAGCCGAACGCTGGCGCTATCCTGACAACGCATCTTGCCGCCCTGACGCTTGCGCTGCACCGAACGCTGGTCGCGCGAGGGCGGTCAGAGGCGCAGAGCCATGAGATCATCCATGCGATCGGATGGGACATCTACGATCGGATGGCCGATCCGCCGTTCGAGATCGCCCGCGCCATCACCACCGATCCTACCAAGCGAATGCGCATCGCAACGGGCCTGTTTCGCCGTTTCCCCTTTGGACCACCGGCCTATGGCTGGCGCGACATCGAGGCGGGTGGCAACGTCGTCGCCTTCGACTGCACGAAATGCCCGGTGGCCGAGTTCTTCGCGGCCCATGAGGCCTCGTCGCTGTGCACAGCAACATGGTGCGCACTCGATTTCCCGGTGGCCGGAAAATGGGGTGGGCAATTGGTGCGTCCAAAGACCATTGCCGGGGGCCACGATCATTGTGATTTCAGGTGGCATACCTTGCCACTGTTGGACAAAAACGAAACCGGAGAGGCAGCTGAGGATGCAGGACAAGGATAGAAGCGACACCTTCCGCGAAGGCTCGATCACCCTGGGCGGTGCTGTCGCGATGGGAACGGGCGTGATGATAGGCGCGGGCATCTTTGCGCTGACTGGGCAGATCGCTCAACTTGCCGGACCGCTCTTTCCGCTGGCCTTCATCGCGGGCGCAATGGTGACCGGCTTCAGCGCCTACAGCTACATCCGGATGTCGAACAAATGGCCATCCTCGGGCGGGATCGCGATGATCCTGCAAAAATGCTATGGCCCCGGCGCGGTTGCGGCAGGAGCCGCCCTGCTGATGGCTTTGAGCATGGTGATTGCCGAAAGCCTCGTGGCACGGACGTTCGCAACCTACGTCCTGCGTGCCTTTGACATCGAGGTCGGGCCGCTGGTGCCGATCCTCGCCGTGGGCGTCATCGTCTTCGCTTTCCTCGTGAACATCGCCGGCAACCGGTCGGTCGGGGTTTTCTCGCTGATCATGGCGGCGATCAAGATCGGCGGCATCGGATTGTTCGGAATCGCCGCGATCTGGTCCAGCGGCTTTCAGTTCGCGGCCGCGTCCGAGACCGTGCAGGACTACGGCGTGATCAGCTTCATTGCATCCGTGGCGTTCGCGATCCTGGCTTTCAAGGGCTTCACCACCATTACCAACAGCGGATCCGAAATCACCGAACCGCACCGCAATGTGGGTCGGGCCATCGTGCTTTCCATCGGGATCTGCGTGGCAGTCTATCTGCTTGTTGCCTTCGGTGTCGGCTCGAGCCTGACCATCGACGAGATCGTCGCCGCACGGGATTATTCGCTCGCCGAGGCCGCTGAACCCGCCCTGGGGCAAACCGGCTTCTTTCTGACCGTGATCCTGGCGGCGGTGGCAACGGCCTCCGGCGTGCTCGCCAGCGTGTTCGCCGTGTCGCGGATGCTGGCGATGTTGACGGAAATGAAGATGATTCCGCATCGGCATTTCGGAATGTCCGGCCCGATCCAGCGGCATACGCTGGTCTACACCGTTGTCATCGCGTCCCTGCTGGCAGTGTTCTTCGACCTTGGTCGGATCGCTTCGCTCGGTGCCTTTTTCTACCTGGTCATGGACATGGCCGTGCACTGGGGCGTGTTCCGCTACCGGCGAAAGGAGATCGGTGCCTCTGGCTTGGTGCTGCTTGCGGCACTGGCGTTCGATGCCGTGGTGCTGGTGGCTTTCACGGCGATGAAACTTCAGAGCGATCCGCTCATCGTGCTCTATGCCATTGGCGGCATCGCCGCTGTCTTCATATTCGAACGGATCTACCTGTCGCGGTGGCTGGCACCCCGGCAGGCCACGCATGACCACTGATATTTGCCGGCGCGACAGCAGACCGGCAGAGGCCGGACCGGAAAGGACAACGTCCCGGCAACGACAGCCTGCAAGGTCACGACAGGGCTCCAATTCATGCCTGGAGCGCGCGAATCAAGGCGGCCAATGCGGTCAACGCCAGGACGGAAAACCCGAACATCACCACCGCGACAAGTACATATCCCGATCGGCCGGCAACTCTCCGCGCCAACCCGCCAAGTCTGTCTGAACTCTCGAGCGCGGTGACATAAAGCGGGAGAGCGCTCACCAGCGTGGCATAGAGATAGACGCCGGAGATGTTCTCGAAAAGGACCGAACGCGCCAAAGTCGGCGCCACGACCCGAAGCGCGGTCGCGCGGCTTCCTCCAAAGGAATCGAACCAGTCGGCCGACACAACATAGATCACGGCATGCAATGCGATGAAGCCGACAACGCGGACCGGCATATCCACGAGGAGCACAAGCTTGATCCCGTAGCGCTGGTCCGGCTTCGAGACGATCCACGCATACAGGAAGAAACTCACGTAGTTTACGGCAAAGACAACCGGCAGACCGTTGGTAATGACCTGCCGCATGAACCTGTCGAGCGGAGGTCCACCGCCAACCAACATGGCACTAAATCCCGGTGTCAACGCAACGAAGGCCAGTAGCGGAGGCACCATGGCGAGCAGGCTGAAGATGAATGTGTTTCGCACGAAATGGACGGCGGACATCTCAATGGCGAAGTATTTTTGCATAATTGCCAATCTTCCACGCTCAACGGTCAAACGTCGATGGCACGTGCTGAGCGAAGAGAGAAGTTTTTCCCGTTTTGGAGGATCGGAGCATTTCCGAACCCGGTGGCCCCTCTTGCGCACAGCGCATGTCGGGCGTGCTTTCAGGGTGTTTACCCGATTTGATGATCATGCAGAGACTTGCCGCCGCAATAAGCTGGAATGAGCGCTTGTGTGGCAGCGCGTAAACATCATCCCACTAGAGACTGTATTTGTCAGGCAGGTTGAGCGGTCCATTTGTGGCGAGCTTTGCACATGGCGTTTGCGATATAAGGGCGCTTAGACGATGGCGACTGAGTCAGGAAACTGCACGGCTCGAGTTAGAAATGACGGAACAGTTGGATACTTGAACCAGCCTTTCAGAACCAACTCAGAAAGCCCCCCAGGAACCGCCCGCAAGCTGTTCACGCAGTCCCAACCACATTTTATAGCTCAGGCCCGAATTTGCCTACATGCGGGTTCCGCAAGCGCATTGAGGTTTCCTTGATCCTAACGCGCACTGCCGCCCGCGGATCATCTGGAAATTTCCCCTGCCAACACCGCTCGTCCGTGCACAGCCAACGTCGCTGAAAACCTCTGGCACCCAAACTTGCGGATCACATCGAGGACCCGCGCTTCGTAGGCAACGTGCCCAATCAAACGACACAGGTCGGACGCGTGGAACTGGCGGTTCGCAGTGGGCGCAGCTTGCATCTGTCTCAGCAATTCGCGCTCTTTCGGGTCCGTTATCCGTTTCTGCGATGGTTTCACATCGGAACGAGACGGGGTTCCCGGCGATTTTCGCCATCGGCGCATGAAGCCAAGCAGGAAGCCGGCCGGCACCCTACCGTTGCCTCGGGACCGATTGAAGGCGAGGAAGCGATCCCAGATGATCTGGGTGTCGACGTTCCAGCAGGGCAGCGTGGCCTTCGCTGCTTTGATGAGCTCCGCCCAACTGGTCTGAAAAACGTTCGAACTCGCGGTGATTTCGATCAGTCCTGAGAAGATAGTTTTGTTATTATTATCTCTAGATAGTGATGTGTCGCCTTCACCTGACACGAGATCATGGGTTTCACTCTCCTCGTCGAAGGCTGAAAACCGAAAGATCCAGGGCGCGAACTTGCCATTCGGCTTCGCCCGCTCGAGCTGCAACTCTGACGTCTCAAGTTCGCTCAGAAGAACCGTAAGATACTGTCGTGAGACACCCATCTTCTCTGCAAGGGCCGAGAGGGTGAAGGCTGCCGTTCCGCGCGACAACCCGTTGTAGCCATCCTTCCAGGCGAGGGCATCGAGGATGAGGGTGGCAAGCTTGTGCGCTGCAACAGAGAGATTTGTCTGCGTGATCCGTCGCAGGATCAGGCCGGTCGTAGGTTCCATGGTCGAGGTCTCCTTGGAGATCCGACGCCATGTCGCGAAACAACAACATTATTGCCAGCAAAACAACTTTGCTGGTTGCAGGTGTTTTAGCCGTGCGCTAGGAAGCTCTTGTTCACGGAGTTCTCTTGCACGGCGTCAGGCTTCACGGTCTGGCGTCGTCTTCTTTTCGGGGGTTTTGCACAGCTTCCCGTGCGGGGTTGTGAGGAAGCGCGCGGCGAAACCGCGGGCTGGTTTTGTCAGTAGCGAACCTCTTCAGAGCCATAGTTCCCGGCGTGATCGCGCCAGTCGACGAAGACGGAACGGTAGAAGTAGCTGCCGCATCCATTCGGGATGCTCAGGCCGGATGCGGCCGGCACTTGGCCCACGTTGGACCTTGTCCATCGGTAATCGCCCTGCACGCCGTAGGACCCCAACCGCGTGGAGTCGCTGCGATTGCAGTCGCCATCTCGGTTTTCGTGCTGGCGGTACTGGATGTGATAGACGCGAATGCTGCGCACGAAATCAAAGGCGTCGCCCGAGATGTCGATGTCGGCTTGCTCATCCGCTTGGACGCGGACAAGGGGGATCGGAGTCGATTCCTGCGGTTCGGGCGGATCGCTGAACGTGATGTCATAAAGGCGTTCCATAGGCGACATCGGACTGGGACCGTTGAACGACACACCCATCGGACACCGCCAGATTTGTAAGGGCGGCTCGATCGGCCATGGCGTGATCCGCCGAATGAAGACCGCTCTGGCATGCGCGCAGGGCGCGGAGGCAGGCCAGCCGCCCGCAAGGCAGAGGAGGATTGCACAGTCCACCTGATAGGCCTGAGCCGGACCTGACGAGGCCATTAGTCCGGATATGCTTAGTACCGTGGCTGTTGCCACGCTGTGGATCACGTGCTTCATGATGCCGACTCCATCTATAATGGTGCAGCGATACGAAACAACATTAATGATAGCAAGGAGATTTGATCGATGATTGCGTGCAAGTCTTGCCTTCGTCGCTCATCATATTCTCGAACCTGGCAGCGGACTGCGGAAGAGTTGCGGCCAATTAACCGGCCAAGATCTCGGTCACTACGCCACTTTATGGGTCGGCAACCTCATGATAGTGTGTAGTTTTAGAAGAGTTGATTCATGGCCAAAATAGCGGCCAGAAAGCAGGACAAGTGACGACCCCGGATGATGGAGAAACGGTAGGACTTTTCGAGCCTCTCATGGTTTCTGAAGGTGCTCCCGCGCGCGCAAGTCTAAACGATCTCGCGCTCGAGCTGGCAGAAAAGTCTGCGGCGTTTCGGAGCGGGTTGCCTTCTTCCGTCTCGGAAGCGTTGGCAGATCTCGTGCGGGCGATGAACTGCTACTACAGTAACCTCATCGAAGGGCACGACACCCATCCCATCGACATCGAACGCGCGATGCACGGCGACTACAGCGCTGATCCATCGAGGCGAAACCTTCAGCTCGAAGCCAAGGCGCATGTTGCAGTCCAGAAATGGATCGACGGAGACGGTATGGCGGAGCAACCAACCGCGCCCGCGTCGATTATCGAGCTGCATCGCCGCTTCTGCGAGCTGCTGCCGCCTGAGCTTCTCTTTGTCGAGAACCCAAAGACGGGCGAAAAAATTCCGGTTGTGCCTGGCGAGCTTCGGACGCGCTATGTTGAAGTCGGGCGACACATTGCCATCAGCCCTGGCGCAGTGCCACGTTTTCTCGAACGCATGCACAAGGCTTACAGCCTGCCTGGCAGGATCGAACCCATCCTTGCTGCGGCTTGCGCCCATCACCGGCTTCTCTGGGTGCACCCGTTCCTCGACGGGAACGGGCGTGTTGCCCGCCTCATGTCTTACGCCATGCTGCAAAGAACGCTCGACACGCGCGGCCTCTGGTCTGTGGCGCGCGGGCTTGCACGACAAGAGGTCTCCTACAAAGAGCACCTTGCTGCCTGCGACGGTCCCCGACGTGGAGATCGCGACGGTCGCGGTACGCTCAGCGAAGCCGCACTTGCCTCCTTCGCAGGCTTCTTCCTGCGCACCAGTATCGACCAGGTGGAGTTCATGGAAAGCCTCATGCGACCTGATCGGCTGCGTGACCGCATCCTTATTTGGGCTGAAGAGGAAATCCGCGCCGGAGCGCTGCCTCCAAAATCCGATACTGTACTGAAAGCCATGCTCTATCAGGGGCAGATCGAGCGCAGGGAGGTCGAAGCCATCCTTGGCACGAGCGATCGCACTGCGCGGCGGGTGACGTCTGCGCTACTTGAAACGGGTGCCCTGTCCTCAACATCGACCCGCGCGCCGCTCAAACTAGCGTTCCCTGCCAAATATGCAGGTCGGTGGATGCCGGGGCTGTTTCCCGAACGGGGTGAATGAGAGGATGAAGTGCGGCAATGTAGCGATCAACAAGAGATTTGAGGTAGAACATTGATTAGTTTCAGATAAGGAAGCAAAGGAGAGAGTGCGAAACTTCCACCTGAAGCAGGATTTGATGACCGGGCTGATATTATCAGGTGGCATCTGGCAGAGGTTTTCGGCTCCAAGAACCTGTCTTTTCTCATTGGCTCCGGTTGCTCTGCCTACATGCACGAAGGAAATGAGCCTGGCATTCCGACGATGGGATACGAAGAACTTACCGGCATAGACCGCATCATGCTGACCGATCACGCGGACGCATATCCTCCAGCACCGCATAGAATGCGGGCAGCACCAGCAGGATCAGCACCGTCGCGGCCAGCAGCCCGAAGACGACCGAAATCACCAGCGGTTTCAGCGTTTGCGCCTGGGTCGACGTTTCAAGCAACATCGGCGCCATGCCCATGATGGTGGTCGAAACCGACACGAAGATCGGCCGGAACCGGGCGCGCACGGCCTCTCCGGCGGCGTTTGCGGCGGACAGCCCATCCGCCCGGCGCGCATTGATCACACCGACCAGAAGGATCGCGTTGTTCACCACGATCCCGGCCAGCGACACCGCACCTACCAGCGAGGGCATCGAGATGTTGTAGCCCATCAGCACATGGCCCCAGATCACGCCCAGAAAGGCCAGCGGTATAGTGATCATCACGATCAGCGGCTCGACATAGTTGCGGAACTGAAAGCTGAGCACGACATAGACACCGACCAGCCCGATCAGAAAGCCCCGCAGGATCGAGCCGACGGTTTCCGCCGAATTCGCGGCCTGACCGCCGATCTCGACCCCAAGGCGCGGGGTGTCGGCAACCAGATCGGTCAGGAAGCCCTCGGCCAGCTGCGCGGTGATCGCATCGGCATTGCCGACACGTCCATCGACATCGGCCGAGACGGTCACGGTGCGCAATCCGTTCCGCCGGGTGATGCTGCCCCAACCGCGCGCTTCGGTGATCGTGGCAATCGTGGCAAGCGGCACCGTGCCGCCCTCCGGCAGCGCAATCTCGAAGGCGTTTAGGTCGGCGCGGGTGGCACGATCATTGTCTGCAAGCCGCACCTCCAGATCAAAGGCCAGATCGCCGCGCCGGATCTCGGCAAGCTGTGTCCCCAGGAAAGCCGCCCGCAACTGCCCTGCCACCTCTCCTGCTGTCAGCCCGAGTGCTTCGGCCCCCGGCGACAGGCTCAGCCGCAGTTCGGGCGCGCCAGGGCGCAGGTCGAGCATCGCGTTGCGAACGCCGGCATAGGAATCCAGTTCGGCCAGCGTGGCACGCCCCGCCGCCTCCAGCGTCGCAAGGTCGGGATGGCTCAGCCGCAGTTCCACGGCAGTGCCCTGCGGGCCGATCCCCGGTTCGGTCAGGATCAGAGAGCTGACGCCGGGCAACACTCCGATTTCCTCGCGCCAGAGGCTGACGATCTCGTCAAGGGTGCTGGTGCGGGTTTCGGCCCCCAACAGGTCGACCGCAACGGTGGCGACATGCGCGCCGGTCTCGCCCGCCGACAGGTTGCGGCCCAGGCGGGTGATGCGGCGGATCACAAGGGGCTGCGCCTCGGGCTGAGCGGGGCTCAAACGCGCGGTCACGCGGTCAAGCGCCGCCTCGACCTGGTCAACCGCCTCGATCGTGCGCGACAGGGGTGTGCCAGCGGGCAGCATCAGCCGCGCTTCCAGAACGTCGCCGTCAATCTCGGGCATCGCCTCGCGCTCGACCACGCCACCACCCAATGCGCCAGCGGTCAGGATCAGGGCCCCGATGGCCAGCCCCGCGACCAACCAGCGCCAGCGGATCACGGCATCGGCAAGGCGCCCCACGCCCTTTTCGCGCAACAGATCGAACCCGGCGTCAAAACGGCGGCGAAAGCGCGAGGGCGCGCTCTGCGTCATCCCGCCCTTCAGATGGTGCGGCAGGATCAGGAAGGCCTCGACCAGCGAGGCCGCGAGCGCCGCCAGCAACACGACCGGCAGCACTTCCAGCACCGCCCCCAACTCGCCCGCCAGGAACGCCAGGGGCAGGAAGACCGCCAGCGTCGTCAGGAAGGACGAAGTCACGCCCGGTGCAACCGCCGCGACGCCCGCGGCCACGGTATCGATGGTCGTTCCTTTGGCGGCGTGTACCGCGATGGAATCCGCGATCACGATGGAATCGTCCATCACGATCCCGATTGCCATTAAAAGCGCCACCAGCGTCATCATGTTCAGGCTGAGCCCGGTCAGCGCCATCCACACGAACGCACCGGCAAAGGCCACGGGCAGGCCCATTGCGGCCCAGATCGCAAAGCCGGGGCGGAAGAACAGGCTCATGACCGCCACCACCAGCACCAGGCCGATCATGCCGTTCTGCACAAGCATCAACAGCCGGTCGCGGATGATGGATGTCACGTCCTGAACAACCTCGATCCTGATCGTGTCCGGCAGGCGGGCGGTTTCCTCGGCCACCAGCGCCACGACCCCGTCGAGCACGCGCAGCGCGTCGGCATCGAGCGCCTTGGCCACGTCGATCACGATAGCGGGCCTGCCATCGACAAAGGCGCGATCCTGGGGCGGCTCGAACCGTTCCTCGATCATCGCCACATCGCCGAGCGTCAGGGTCGCGCCGTTTGGCAGGACAAGCACGGGGATCGCAGCGAGGGCGGTGGCGGTGTCACGCTCGGCGGTAAAGCGCAGCGTCAGGTCCGCGCCGGGGCCTTCCAGCGTTCCGGCAGGCAGGTCGATATTCTGGGCAGAAATTGCGGCAGCCAGCGCGGTCGGGGTCAGGCCGTGACTGTCGAGCACGGCCCGCGTCGCGGTGATGGACAGCGTCCGGGTGCCAAGCCCGCTGCGGGTCACTCTGGTGACGCCCGGCAGGGCGGCCAGGCGGTCGGACAGGTCATCGGCATAGAGATCGAGCTCTCCCAGGGGCAGGTCGCCCGAAATGGCAACGGATGTGACCGGGTCGGAACGGTGCAATTCGCGCACGATGGCCGGATCGGCGCGGTCCGGAAAGGCGTCAATCGCCGACACTTCGGTGCGCAGCGAATTGACGAAGCGCAGCGCGTCATTGCCCGGCGCCATGGTCGCCACGGCACGCGCCCGGCCTGGTTGCGCGGTGCAGGTGAAGGTTTCCAGCCCCTCGACGCCCTGCACCCCGTCCCACAGCGGCGCGCAGATCGCTGTTTCCACATCCTCGGCGGCGGCCCCGCGATAGGGCACGGTGATCTCGGCCTCCACCGCACGGAAATCGGGGAAGGTTTCGCGCAACAGCCCAGGGGCGGCAAAGAGCCCGGCGGCAAGGAACAGCAGCAACAGCAGGTTCGCCGCCGTCGGGTGCCCGGTGAACCAGCGGATCATTCCGGGGCCTCGACCGGGGTCAGGGCCATGCCGGGAATGGCCGGGGCGATGTCGTCGATCACCACGCGGTCACCGGGGGACAGACCTTCCGCGATGACAACGCGCCCCCCTTGAGCGAAGGCCATGACGACCGGGCGCAATTCCAGCAGATCGTCCGTGCCGACCACGCGCAGCTGTCCGCCATGCAGGGCGGCCTCTGGGATGGCGATGACGCCCGTCAGGGGTGCGCCCTGAAAGGTCAGACCGACCTGCATATTGGGGACCAGCGGCAGGCGTCGGGGCGGGTCCGCGCCCTCGTAGGGGTCATCGACCATGACCACGACCGGCACGGTCCGCGCGCGGGCATCAAGCGCGCCCTCGATCCGCATGACGCGGGCGGGCCAGACCTGCGCCGGGTCCGACAGCGGGCTGAGCGTCACCTCGATCCACCCGGCAGGGCCGTCATGCATCATGTCGGCCAGGGTGATGCTATCGGGCGCGTCGCCCAAAAGGCTGCGGAAGCTGTCAATCGCCAGATGCGCCACGACCTCGGCCGCCGCGATTCCATCGGCCCGGATCACCACCTGTCCTGGCGCAACGGTCTGAAAGCGCTCGGCGCTGACCTCGGTCACGCGCAGGTCGAACGGCGTCGTCAGCGTGGTGTTCTCAAGCGACCGCTCGGCGCGCGCAATTGCGGCCTCGCTGCGCGCGATCTGGGCCGCGATCCTGGCCTCGCGGGCCGGGATCAGCGCCAGGGAGTTTTCCAGTTCCGCCACCGTGCGGCGGGCCAGAAGCGTGGCGCGTTCAGCCTCGTCCGCGCGGGATTGCGGCAGGGTGCCCTGCTCGGTCAGCGCGCGGACACGCGCTAGATCGACCTCGGCCAGCACCAGCCGCTCGCGTTCCAGTTCCAGGATGCGGGTCGTGTTGGCGACCTCGGCAGTCAGCTGCGCGCTTTCAGCGGCAAAAGCTGCCAGATCGGCCTCGGCCTGAGCCAGCGCCAGTTCGTAATCGGCAGGGTCGATGCGCAGAACCTCAGTCCCTGCCGGGATCAGACGACCCGGTTCCAGGTCGGGGTGACGCCAGATCACCTCGCCTTGCACTTCGGCCACGGCGATCCAGGTCTCGGCCGCGCGCAGATTGCCCCAGGCGGTGACGGTGGGACGGATGTCTTCCGCCGCGACCGTCATGACGCGGACAGGCAGGGCGGGTGCTGCGCCCTCGACCTGCGCGGGGCCGGGGGCGGATGTGATCATCCACACCGCCGCCGCGATCCCGAGCGCAATGGGCGGCAGAGCGAGAAGCGGGGCCAGTCGCATGGCGTGGATCCTTTCTGACGGGCGGTCGCGATTCCGGATTGCGATTGCCGGCAGTATAAGTTAGTGATCTATAACTCACAAGGGGTGCCGGATGGCGGGACGTCGAAGCGCGGAAGAGCGGAAGGCACAGATCGTGGCCCAGACGCTGCGCCTGGCCGATGAGATCGGACCGGACCGGCTGAGCACCACGGATGTCGCGCGCGCCGTGGGCATCAGCCAGCCCGCGATCTTCCGCCACTTCCCCACCAAGGGCGCGCTTTGGCAGGCCGTTGCCGAGGAAGTACTGGACCGGCTGCAAAAGAATTGGGCGCTTGCAGAGGCGGGGGCCAGCGATCCGGACGCGCGCCTGAAGGCGCTGATCCGGGCGCAATTGGGGGTCATTGAAAGCTTGCCCGCCCTGCCCTCGATCCTGTTCTCGCGCGAGTTGCAAGTCGACAACCCGGCGCTGCGCGAGGTGGTTCAGGGGACATTGGGCGCGTTTCAGGCCCGACTTGTTGAGGCGATCCGCGACAGCCAGGCCGCGTGCGGAATGCGAAGCGACATCGGTGCGGCGGACGCGGCCATTATGCTGACGTCCCTGGTGCAGGGGGTGGCGATCCGCTGGACCCTCGGCGCACGGCGCTTTTCGCTCGTGCAGGAAGGATTGCGCCTGTTTGACGTGCAGATGGCGCTGATGCGCCTGACAAGGGATACACCGCATGACTAGGCCACGCAGAGTTCCACGGATTGCTGGCGGCATTGCCGTCGTTTTCGGCGTCCTGACCGTGTTTTCCGGTTCCACGACCCTTCTTGGCCTGCTCGACATGGGGGCCGTTGTTCCCGTCGTGCTGTGGTTCAACACGCTTGCCGGCATCGCCTATGTCGTCGCGGGTCTTGGGCTTTGGCAGGCACGGCCATGGGCCTTCCCCCTGTCGCTTGCGATCTGTGCGGCGACGCTGCTGGTGTTCGGCGGCTTTGGTCTGCATGTGGCCAGGGGCGGCGCCTACGAAATGCGCACGGTCTTTGCCATGGCGTTGCGCTGCGCGGTCTGGGGGATCATCGCGCTGGTGGCGCGTCAGGTCCGTGGTCAAACGGCCCGATCGGAAAGCGACTGAAGCACCGGGCAGTCTGGCACCGCAGCGCCGGTACATTTTTCGGCAGTTTTACCCAGAACCCTCTCTATCCGCCGGAGATCCGCGATCCTCGCGCGTATATCGGTGAGGTGGCGCTCTGTCCGCCGCTTGACCTCGGCGCAAGTCGGCGCAGTGCCGTCGTCGAGCCCGATCAGCCCGCGAATGTCCTCCATCGAAAACCCCAGTTCGCGGGCGCGCAGGATGAAGCGAAGGCGCGTGAAGTGCGCGGGGAAATAGATGCGGTAGCCGGCGTCAGTGCGGGGCGGGTTGGGCAGCAGGCCGGTCTTCTCGTAGTAGCGGATGGTTTCGATGTTACAGCCAGTCACCCGGGCCAGCATTCCGCGTGTGACGCCGCTCTCGTGCTCGTGATCGGTCATGGGCAGGTTTCCTCTTGAGCCTGTAGTTACTACAGACGCTACGCTCATCGTCAATCATAAGCGAGAGGTGCGCGACATGGCGGTGACAGACGATAGAATGGACAGTGCTGGCGGGGATCGACCGGCCCGAAAAGGGTGGCTGGCGGCAGGTGGGGTGCTCGGTGCCTTTCTCGCCTCGGCCTGCTGCATTGGGCCGCTGGTGCTGTTGACCCTCGGCGTCTCGGGGGCGTGGATCGGCAACCTGACCGCGCTGGAACCTTACAAACCGATCTTCGCCGTGATCGCGCTCGGCTTCATCGGGTCCGGATTCTGGCAGGTATACTTCCGAAAACCTGTGGCGTGTGCGCCCGATTCCTACTGTGCACGGCCCGAAACTGCATGGATCACCAAGACTGCACTCTGGGCCTCCCTGATCCTCGTCGTCGCCGCGCTCACCATCGTTTGGTGGACCCCGCTTCTCTACTGACCCCGAAAGGACACCCTGATGAAGAAGATTCTTGCACTTGCCCTGCTTGGCCTGACGGCTATCGTCCCGTTGACCGCCATTCCTGGCGCCGCGCAGACCGTCGCCGTCGAGCAGACCGTGACCTTCACCGTGGACAACATGACCTGCGCGCTGTGTCCGATCACCGTCAGGCGCGCGATGGAGGGAGTCGAAGGCGTGCGTGCGGTTGAAATCGACTTCGAGGCGCGCACAGCCACGGTGGTCTTCGACGCCGCCGCGACCAGCGCAGGGGCCATCGCGGCGGCCTCGGCCAATGCGGGCTACCCGGCGGACATCGCGGGGTAGCGATCATGGCAAGCGGGCCTGTTCTGCAATCAACCTTGACCTGCCCCCGATGCGGCCACCGGTCAACCGAAGACATGCCCGAGGATGCTTGTCTTTTCTTCCACACATGCACGTCCTGCGGGACTAGACTGCGCCCTTTAGATGGCGACTGCTGCGTGTTCTGCTCTTATGGGGATGTCACCTGCCCGCCGGTACAGGACGCCCGCGACTGTTGCGATAGGTGATTTGCGGCAGTCAGGCGCTGTTCGGGCGATAGACGCAATCGGCCAATGTGCTGCTGTCGAGATCGGCCAGAAAGGCGGCTTCGGCATGGGCGAGTTTCGCTTTCAGGCGACACTGCGGTGTCAGGGTGCAGACCGCGCCGCCCGGAGAGAAACATTCCACCAGTGGCTGGCCAGTTTCGAGATGGGCCACCACCTGCCCCAGACGGATCTCCTCCGGTTGTCGGGCCAGTGTTGCGCCGCCGCCGCCGCCTCGCCTTGTTTCAATGTAGTCGGCACTGGCGAGGGCAGAAATCACCTTGGCCAGATGGTTTCGAGAGATGCGGAATTCCTCGGCAAGCTCAGCGGTCGTGAAGGGGCGCTCGGGCTCTCCCGCCATCCGCATCAACACGCGCAGGCCATAATCGGTGAAAGAGGTGAGGCGCAAGGTCGCGGTCCTGATTTGGTAATTGAGATGCGCATTCGTCAGGTGATATGCGCATTCTTGATACCAATTCGTTTCACCCCGCACAAGGACCGGGCGGCCATCCTGCGAAAGACCCCGCGATGAAAGACCACAGCGAAGCCCAGGCCCCGCAAGAGACCGGCGCCCTGATCGACCACATCCTGACGCGCTATCACGACACGCACCGGGGGCAGCTCGCGGCGCTTGTACCGCTTGCGGACCGGGTCGAACGGGTCCACGCGGACGATCCCGATGCGCCAGTCGGGTTGGCCGGCGCTCTCGCAACACTGGCGCAGGAGCTGGAGAGTCACATGGCCAAGGAGGAAATGATCCTGTTTCCGGCCATGCGCGCAGGGGGCGGTCCCGGCATCGCGCATCCCATCGCGGTGATGCGGGCCGACCATGATGACCACGCCGGAAACATCGCCCTGATCCGGTCGCTGACCAATGACCTGACGGCACCAGACCATGCCTGCGGTTCCTGGCGATCGCTTTGCCAAGGCACCGCGCAGCTTCTTGACGATCTGGCCACCCATATCGCGCTGGAGAAAGACGAGCTGTTCCCGCGCTTTGAACCCGTGTGAGGCGGTCATGCGGCTTGCAGGCATCACCGGTCAGGGCAAAGGGGCGACGGACCGACTTCTGGCTGCCGTGGCCGACCGGCTGACACAGGACGGGATCCGGCTGCTTGGGACGCTGCGTCCGACCGCTGCCGACGCCGGATCAGGCCAATGCAACAGCGATCTCCTGCTGCTGCCCGACGGGCCGCTGATGCGGATCACGCAGGATCTTGGCTCTGGCTCCGGCGCTTGTCGCATGGACGCGGGGGCGTTTGAAGAAGCCGTCGGGATGGTGGTTGCACGGGTGCGGGCGGATCAGGCGGATCTGGTCATCCTCAACAAATTCGGTCTCAGCGAGGCGGAGGGGCGCGGGTTTCGTGCCGTGATCGCAGAGGCGCTCGGGCGGGATGTGCCGGTGCTGACCGGCTTGTCCGACACGCATCGCGCAGCCTTCGAGCGGTTCGCCGAGGGCACGGAGACAATCCTGCAACCCAAGGAGGACGCGATCCTTGCCTGGTGCCGCTCCGTGGTCGCCAATGATACGACCCTGAGAGGGGACGCGTGAATGCACGAACCCTCTGCAAATGCCCCAACCGGGGCGCTGATCGACCATATCCAGACCCGTTATCACGAGGTGCATCGCCGCGAACTGCCGGACCTGATCTGGCTTGCCGGACAGGTAGAGGCCCTCCACGCGACCGACCCCAACACGCCGCACGGGCTGACTCAGGCATTGGAAATGATGATCGCGGAGCTGGACGCGCATATGCGCGAGGAAGAGGAGATCGTGTTTCCTGCCCTGCGAACAGGCGGGGCGGCGCATGCGGTCGCGGCTGTTTCCCACCTGCGGGCCGCGCATGACGGCCAGGAGGCAGCCCTGAACCGCATCGCTGCGATCACGCACGGGTTCCGTCTGCCGGATTATGCCTGTGACAGCTGGCGGAAGCTTTACAAGGGGCTCGGCAAGCTGGCCGAGGATCTTGACGAGCATATACATCTGGAAAACGAAGTGCTTTTTCCCCGCATCGAGAACCGCGCATGAGCAAGGAGGGCCGATATGCCTCGCCGCCCTGCATGGCGGGCGATGTCGATCCGACCTATTTCGATCCGCTTGGCGTCGACCCGGCTCAGGCGCGCGACGTGGCGCGTTGGCGCGGGGCCGAGCGGCGGCGGCTGGCGAGTTTCAGGGAGAGGCTCGGCCAGACAGAACGGGCGCAGGCGAGCAGTTCCATCTGCGGTCATCTTGCAACTGTCCTCGCATTGCGCGGGGCTTTGCGGGGGACCGTGCTCGCCGGTTATTGGCCGGTCCGGTGTGAACCGGATCTGCGCCCGCTTCTGCATGACCTGCACGATCAGGGTGTCCGCATTGCCCTGCCCGCGGTCGAAACCCGTGCCGCACCGCTGGTCTTTCGCCGCTGGACACCGGGCACGCGGCTGGAACGCGGCCACTGGTCGATCCCCGTTCCGCCGCCGGAGGCGGAGACGCTGACACCCGATATTGCGCTTGCGCCATGCCTTGGGTGGGATCGCGGGGGATTCAGGCTTGGCTGGGGCGGCGGCTATTTCGACCGGACGCTGGCGGCGCTGTCGCCCCGTCCGCTCACCATCGGTATCGCGCTTGGGGCCGCGCGACTGCCGACGATCTATCCGCAGCCCCATGACATCCCCCTTGACCTGGTCGTGACCGAGACGGGCCTGTCGGTCGAGCGAAAGGACATCTCATGAGCCTGAGCACAGTAACACCCGCCCGGATGCGACCCGGGGAAGGCGCGGTCGCGCGTCTGGCCTGCCTCGCGCTTCAGCCGGTGCTGTCACGCATCGTGCGCCGGACGGCGGCGCGTCACCCCTCGCTTTTCGCGCGGCTCGGGCCGCATCAGACCACCGATTTCCTCATTGACCCGGTGGAACTGCCCTTCACGCTGCATTTGCGCCCTGACCCTGCGGCGCTGATCTTGCGTGCCGTGCCGCGCGATGCCGCCCCGCACGCAGGTGCCACGATCCGGGGGCGGTTCCTGCTGCTGCTGGAACTGGTCGATGCCGAGGAAGATGGCGACGCCGCCTTCTTCTCACGCGACCTTGACGTTAGCGGCGATACCGAGGCCGTGGTCCGGCTTAGAAACGCGCTCGACGACATGGACGGCTCGCTGGCCGAGGAAACGGCAGCGATGTTCGGCCCGCCCGGCCGGGCGATCCTTGCCCGGTTGCGACGGGCCTATTCCAGCACCACGACCGGACAGGAGATCGCATGAGCCTTGCCGAACTGATCTGCCCTGCAGGCACGCCAGCGGCGCTGCGTACCGCCGTGGATGCGGGGGCCGATGCCGTCTATTGCGGCTTTCAGGATGCCACCAATGCGCGCAACTTTCCGGGGCTGAACTTCACCCCAGACGAACTGCGCGATGCGGTGGCCTTTGCCCATGCGAAGGGCACCAAGGTGCTGCTGGCGCTCAACACCTATCCGCCTGCGGGCAAGGTCGATCTGTGGCGGCAGGCGGCGGATACCGGCGCGCGGATCGGGGTCGATGCCTTCATCGTCGCGGATATGGGCGTGGCCGACTACATCGCGCGTAGCCACCCCGGCATCCGGCTGCATCTTTCGGTGCAGGCTGCCGCTTCCTCCCCCGAGGCCATCCGCTATTATTGCGAGAATTTCGGGGTCAAACGCGTGGTACTGCCGCGCATCCTGACGATCCCCGAGATCCGCCAGATCCGCACGGAAATCCCCTGCGAGATCGAGACCTTCATCTTCGGCAACCATGGCCTGATGGTCGAGGGCCGGTGCAGCCTGACCAATTACCTCACCGGGCAATCCACCAACATGGACGGGGTCTGTTCCCCCGCCTCCGACGTCGAATATGCCCGCCATGCCGATGGCTCGATGTCCTCGCAACTGGCGGGCTTTACCATCGACCGCTTCAGCCCCGAGGAAAAGGCGGGCTATCCGACGATCTGCAAGGGCCGCTACACGGCGCCGCATCGGCCCGAGGGCTATTATGCCTTCGAGGAACCGGTCAGCCTCAACCTCTCGCGTCTGCTGCCCGAACTGATCGAGGCGGGCGTACATGCGTTCAAGATCGAAGGCCGGCAACGGTCGAAAAGCTACGTGCGCGGCGTGGTGCGCGCCTTTCGGGCGGCGGTGGATGACATTCGCGCAGGGCGCCAGGCGAATATCGCCGATCTGATCGCCCTGACCGAGGGGCAGAAACAGACGCAGGGCGCGTTCGAAACCAAGAAATGGCGGTGATGGACATGACCAGACTGACGCTCGGGCCCATAGCCTATCACTGGTCCGCCGAACGGCGGCGCGACTTCTATGCGCGCATCGCCGACGAGGCGCCCGTGGACGAGGTCTACCTGGGCGAGGTGATCTGCTCCAAGCGAGCGCCCTTCCAGGAGGCGGATCTGCCCGAGATCATCGACCGCCTGGAGCGTGCGGGCAAGAAGGTGATCCTGTCTTCGCTGGCGGAAGTGATGCTCAAGCGTGAGCGGAAGGCGACGGAAGACCTCGCCGCGATGGAAACGCCCGAGATCGAGATCAACAACGCAGCCGGGCTGTTCGCACGCGGCCAGCGACCGCATCGGATCGGGCCGTTCATGAATGCCTATAACGAGGCCACCATCGCCTGGATGGCCGGGCAGAGCGCGACCCATATCTGCCTGCCCGCCGAAATGCCCGCCCCCGCGATTGCCGTGGCCGCGCGGGCGGCCCGCGACCTGGGGCTCGGCGTCGAGGTGCAGGTGTTCGGGCGGGCCTCGCTTGCCGTGTCGGCGCGCTGCTACCACGCCCGCGCCCATGGCCGCACGAAGGACAATTGCCAGTTCGTCTGTGAAGCGGATCCCGACGGGATGCCGCTTCGCACCCGCGACGACCGGCCGATCCTGCGGGTCAACGGCATCCAGACCCAGTCGGAAAGCTATGTCGACCTGCTGCCGGAAACCGCACGGCTGGTGGCCGATGGTGTCACCCATCTGCGGCTGATGCCGCAGGCGGCGGACATGGTCGCCGTTGCACGGGTGTTCCGCGATAGGTTGGACGGCAAGGCCTCTGCCGATGACGCCGATGCGCGCCTTGCTGGACTGGTTGGACAGGTGGGCCTGAGCAACGGGTTCTATCACGGTGCCGCGGGCTATCGCCGGATCGCCGCGGCGACGGCGGTGTAGCGCTGAAAGGAACGGCGATGACGGCCCCGCACCGCGCGATGTTCCTGGCTGGCGGATCCTGGGCGATTGTCGCGGTCGTCGCGGTCGCCCCGGAGACGGGTTTCGATCTGGCACGCTCGCCTCTGGGCGGGCTTTCGGCGTGGCACGCGCATGAAATGGCCTTCGGCGTCGCCGCCGCCTTGTTTGCAGGCTATGCGCTGACCGCGATGACAAGCTGGCCGGGCAGGGCGCGCCTGTCCTCTGCCGGGCTTGCCGCCCTCGTCGTCCTGTGGGTTCTCGCCCGGCTGTCTGCGGCGGGCGCGCTCGGGCCGGACCTGCGCCTTGCCGCTCCGGCAAGCGTGTCGTTCATGGCCTTCCTGACGCTGATCCTTGCCCGTTCGGTGCTGCGTTCCCGGACCATGCGAGCAGCACCCCTGGCGCTGTTCTCGCTGGCAATGACCGGATCTCAGGTTGCGGTTCTGACCGGCGCAAGCCCGCCACACGTCCCCATTCTTGGCTTCGCAGCCCTTCTGTCAGTCGTGGGTGGGCGAATGGTTGCGGCCTTTACCTTGAACGCCCTGACTGTCAGCGAAGCGCAGAAACGGCGCTTTCGGATCGCCGGGGTTTTCGGCCTGCTGGGATCGGTCACGATCCTCGCCGCGCTTGGTCTCGAAACCCTGCGGGCTGCGCCTGACTGGCTTGCCGCCTGCCTGTTGCTGGCCGCCGCCTTCGAGACGGTGCGGGTATGCCTTTGGCTGTCCTGGGAGATCCTGACAGACGGTCTGCTGCTCATGCTGCACACGGGATATGCCTGGTTGCCCATCGGGCTGGCGCTGTTGGCGATTGGCAAGGTGCCTGGATCGCTGCTATTGGAAAGCGCCGCCCTGCACGGGCTTGCGGCTGGTGCCATCGCCTGTTCGATCTACGCGGTGGCCGCGCGTGCGGTCGCGCGGCGCGGCGACCGGTTGCGGACATCGCCTGCCGACGCGGCTGGCTTTGGGCTCTTGTGGGCAGCCGCCGCTTGGCGTGTCGTGACGCCAGCCGGGTCGCACTGGGACGCAGCCGCGCCTGCCCTCTGGTGCCTAGCCTGGGCCATTTTCCTGGCGCGGCACGGCGCGGCGCTGTTCCGCCCTGCACCGAGGCCGGTGTTCAGCGGGCCGAAACGGCCCGACCTCCGCCGCGCCGATTCCGGGGATTATCCAATGACAGCAGAACGAAGCGAGGCATCATGACCACCACGACAGAACAGATGCGGGCCTGGGCCGGTCCCTCCATCCTGACCTACGGATTCCGCCCGTTCTTTCTTGGCGCGGCCCTGTGGGCGGCCTTTTCCATGCTGCTCTGGATCCCGATGCTGATGGGCCATATCGCCCCGCCCACGGCCTTCGATCCGGTCAGCTGGCACGCGCATGAATTCCTCTTCGGCTATCTCGGCGCGGTAATTGCGGGGTTCCTGCTGACCGCCGTGCCGAACTGGACCGGCCGCCTGCCCATTGTCGGCTGGCCGCTTGGCGCATTGGCGGCCCTGTGGCTGGCCGGGCGTGTCGCGATGCTGCTTCCGGCTGGACTGGGGCCCATCGCCGTGGCGCTGATCGACCTGGCCTTCCCCGTCACGCTGGCTGCGGCAATCCTGCGAGAGATCGTGGCCGGACAGAACTGGCGCAACCTGATCGTTCTGGGGATTCTGGCCGTCTTCTCCCTTGGCAACGGGATTTTCCACTGGGAAGCCGCGCAGGGCCTTTATGCCGCTCAGGGCTTCGGCCTGCGCCTTGGTCTTGGGGCCGGGCTTATGATGATCGCGGTGATCGGCGGGCGGATCGTCCCGTCCTTCACGCGGAACTGGCTAGTCAAACGCGGGCCGGGCAGGCTTCCGGCTGCGCCGATGCAGCGCTTCGACAAGCTGGCTTTGATGATACTGATTGTGGCGCTCCTCCTCTGGGTGGCGCTTCCCCTCGCCCGCACCACTGGGGCCGTGCTGCTGCTGGCAGGCGGGATGCATCTGTGGCGCCTCGCAAGATGGGCGGGGCACCGCACCTTGTCAGAGCCGCTGGTGACGGTACTGCACGCAGGCTATGCCTTTCTGCCCCTTGGGGCGCTGGCGCTTGGCGCGGAACTGCTGATGCCAGGAACCCTTGGCATGGCCGCGGCGCAGCACCTGTGGATGGGGGGAGCCATCGGGCTGATGACGCTGGCGGTCATGACCCGCGCGTCCCTGGGGCACACGGGGCAGCCGTTAAGCGCGGGCAAAGCGACGGTCGCGATCTACGCCGCGCTTGTGCTTGCTGTGCTGGCGCGGACGGCTGCGGGGGTCTGGCCCGATATGTCCATGCACCTGCATGCCGTTGCCGGCACGGCCTGGATTGCGGCCTTCGGCGGGTTCGCCCTGGCCTATGGCAGGGCGCTTCTGACCCTGCCGCCGGCAAAACGGATCTGAGGGGATTGAGATGGGGGCAGGCGGTTTGACTGACGTTGGGACGCTGTCTTCATGCAGCGCAGATTTGGCTGCCTTCTGTCCTTCCTGACAATAGTGCTATGGTGTTTTCCTATTCAAAGAAGGGATGCGCTCGGTGGTCCCGAGAATGACGCGCACCTTTCCGCCTAAGTTGCGCACCCACGGCTGAAGCCCTTCTGACTCATGCCGGTCTCCGCCGACGTCGCCTTTCACACACAGCCATAGAACAGACCATTTGGGTGGCTTCGGGGAAGGGGGTGTCGTTCTTTGTTGCGCCGCAGACGGTGTTCACGCACAGTTCGTCACGCAGTATGAGAACCGGGGTAGAGACCTGTTGACCCGCTGTCGCCATGGCACCCACCGGAATAATCGGAGGATCGAGCACGATGTCATGAGCCGGGATGCCAAACTCGGCCTCTGCACCAAACACACCCGGGAGATCGTCGCTGAAGTGGCAAGAGCGACAGCCACATGGCGTGAGGTTGCGCATCAGGTCGGCGCTCCGGCACGCGAAATCGACTATCTGGAAAGTGCTTTCGAGCACGACGATCTGGAGAAAGCTTTGACGCTTTAGTGTCCGCTTATGCGGACAATAAATCCGTATAATGTCTTGTGTGGATGTATATGGACCCCGCCTTATTGCAACAGTCTTGGCAGGCTTGGTTCAGGATCACGATTGCTGACGTATATCCGGCTTCTTTGAGCGGCCCAATACATTGTCGCCGCGAGCCCCGATGGATTTCCGCGTGCTTCTCCCTCATTGGCTCCAAGGCATCAGCTTTGCTGTGCCGATCCACACACCAGGGTCAAGAAGCGACGGTTCGTGCCGTTGTCACCATCCCATGCCAATTTGCTGCAATATTCCGGTTTGTCCTCCTAATTCTAGCGTCTCGGGGCCTTGTTGCACAAATCGAGTGAG
>NZ_RCIQ01000011.1 GCF_004000255.1 Nioella ostreopsis | reverse complement strand
CGGACCAGTCAGATCAGGCCAGCCACCATGGTACTCTCCCTAACACTCGGGAGCTTGCCCGACCGGCAGGCAAAATCAAACGATCTTCGAGAACCGCTGCTTACCCTGTGCTTACCCACGCAAAGGAGTGCATCGAGTTCCTGCAGCTAAGTTTTTGATTTCAGTGGTGAGCCGTGCAGGATTCGAACCTGCGACCCACTGATTAAAAGTCAGTTGCTCTACCAACTGAGCTAACGGCCCACTCTGATGTAGCACAAGAGCCCTGCGACCCCGCTACAGGCGGCTTCTCTATTGGCCTGTCTCTTGGGCGTCAAGCAGAAATCTGCCCTTTGGGATTTCAAATCGTCCGGGGAAGGCGTATATGCCCGCGCATGGTGGAAAACGGACCCATAACCGGCCTGCCCTTCATGAAAATGCATGGGCTTGGCAATGACTTCGTGGTGATCGACGCTCGGGAAGCTCCGGTGTCGATGACTGCGCCGTTGGCGGCTGCTTTGGCGGATCGTCATCGGGGGGTGGGATTCGATCAGCTTGCGGTGATTCATTCCGATGACGGGGCGGACCTGTCGCTGATCTTCTACAACGCCGATGGCTCTACCGCCGGGGCCTGTGGCAATGCCACCCGCTGCGTGGCGCGGTATGAGATGGGGCGCACTGGGAAGCGCGCCCTGACGATCCGCACCGAGCGGGGGCTGCTGGAAGCGCTGGATGCGGGTAACGGGCTGACCTCGGTCAATATGGGCGCTCCGCAGCTCGACTGGCAGGACATCCCCCTGGCCCATCAGATGGATACGCTGAAGCTGCCGATTGACGGGTCGCCGACCGCGACCGGCATGGGCAACCCGCATTGCACGTTCTTCGTGGATGATGCCGAGGCGGTGGACCTGTCCGCGCGCGGGGCCGAGATCGAACATCACCCGCTCTACCCCGAACGCACCAATGTGCAGTTTGCCCATGTGATCGGGCCGGATCATCTGCGGATGCGGGTCTGGGAGCGCGGTGTGGGGGTGACTCTGGCCTCTGGCTCCTCGTCCTGCGCCACAGCGGTTGCCGCCGCGCGCCGGGGGCTGACCGGGCGCACCGTCACCATCGAGCTCGACGGTGGCACCATCCATATCGACTGGCGCGAGGATGGCGTCTGGATGACGGGGCCGACGGCCCATGTCTTCGACGCCGTGCTGACGCCGGATTTCCTGTCGGCGCTCTGATGTCCATCAAGCCCCCCGTTTTCCACACGCTCGGCTGTCGGCTCAACGCCTATGAAACCGAGGCGATGAAGGCGCTGAGCGATCAGGCCGGGGTGGAGAATGCCGTGGTGGTCAACACCTGCGCGGTGACGGCCGAGGCGGTGCGGAAAGCGCGCCAGGAAATCCGCAAGCTGCGGCGTGACAACCCGGAGGCGAAGATCATCGTCACCGGCTGCGCCGCACAGACGGAGCCCGAGACGTTCAAGGCGATGAATGAGGTCGATCTCGTGATCGGCAATACCGAGAAGATGCAGCCGGAGACATGGGCGGGTATCGCGGGTGACTTCATCGGTCAGACCGAGAAGGTCATGGTCGATGACATCATGTCGGTCACCGAAACGGCGGGCCACCTGATCGACGGGTTCGGCACCCGGTCGCGCGCTTATGTGCAAGTTCAGAACGGGTGCGACCATCGCTGCACCTTCTGCATCATCCCCTATGGGCGCGGCAACTCACGCTCGGTCCCTGCGGGCGTGGTGGTGGACCAGATCAAGCGGCTGGTGGATCGGGGCTATAACGAGGTGGTGCTGACCGGGGTTGACCTGACAAGCTGGGGCGCGGATCTGCCCTCGACCCCGCGCCTTGGTGATCTGGTCATGCGCATCCTCAGGCTGGTGCCGGACCTGCCGCGCCTGCGCATCTCCTCCATCGACTCCATCGAGGCGGACGAAAACCTGATGCAGGCCATCGCGACGGAACCGCGCCTGATGCCGCATCTGCACCTGTCGCTTCAACATGGCGACGACCTGATCCTGAAGCGCATGGCCCGGCGTCACCTGCGCGACGATGCCATCCGCTTCTGCGAAGAGGCGCAGCGCCTGCGCCCGGAAATGACCTTCGGCGCCGATATCATCGCGGGTTTCCCGACCGAGACCGAGGCTCATTTCGAGAACTCGCTGAAGCTGGTGGCGGAGTGCGACCTGACCTGGCTGCACGTCTTCCCTTACTCGAAACGCCCCGGCACCCCTGCGGCGCGCATTCCCAATCAGGTGAATGGCAACGTGATCAAGGATCGCGCGGCACGGCTGCGTGCGGCGGGGGAGCGGCAGGTCGCCACGCATCTTTCCGCGCAGGTCGGGCGTATGCACCGGGTGCTGCTCGAAAACCCCCACATGGGCCGGACCGAACAGTTCACCGAGGTCACCTTCCTCACTCCGCAGCCCGAGGGACAGATCGTTGAGGCGCTGATTGCCGGGGTTGACGGCACCCGGCTGACGGTCTGAGGCGCCGCGTCAGGCCCCGCGATCCCCGTGCGTCCGGGTCAATCGGAACACCGAATGGATATCCGTGCGCAGGCGCTTGATCAGCAGGCTCACCAGCATCGATTCCGCATTCGCCACGATCCCGAGGCAGATCGCGGCGATGAACACCGCTTGCGAATATCCCAGCACGAAGAGCCAGACGAAGAACACGCCCGATCCGACCGCCGCCAGTTTCGATGAATAGAGGTGAAAGGCGGGAAGCCCCCCGAATTTTATCAGAGACAGGCCGGCGGCCCCGGCATAGCTGGCGAGAAAGGCGAGAAGCCAGGCCATATCGGGCCTGATGCTGTCGCCTTCGAACAGGTAGACCCCAAGCAGACCGGCCAGCACCGTGCCCCCGTCCGCGATCGTGTCGAGCCAGGCGCCATCGCTCGACTCCTGCTTCAACCAGCGGGCAATCGGGCCATCCAGCAGATCGCTGAGCAGGCTGATCACGATCACGGCGAAGAAGGCGTCCCTGAAACCGGCCAGCGCCAGCCCCGCCGCGGCGGGGGCGGCCGCCAGCCTGTAGAGTGTCATCAGGTTCGGGATCGTGGGCGTCACCTCTTCCCCCGTGGCGCGGACAGCATCCGGTCGACAGTGGGCGAAGGTGTTTCGTGGGTCAACGGCAAGCCGCCTGTCCCTCTCTCTGTCGGCGCTGCCGCTGCGCGCTGTGGTGGGCAGCGGCAGTTCCTTTTTTCTGGCCGTTCGCGGACTCCTCCCGCTATCGTTCCCGAAAGCGCATTCAGGAGAGACCCCATGCCCGACGATCACAGCCCGACCCGTCCGCCGCTGCAGGCCCGCAACCCCAACGGCGGCACGGCACCCATGACGGAGTGGGGGATCGACTCCGAATACGGGCTGCTTCAGGACGTGCTGCTTGGTCCCGTGGAAACCTTCGGGCATATGGACAATGTGGCCTTCAGCTCGATCTATCGCGAAACCGCGCGCACCGGGCGCAAGTGGGATCACCAGATAGCGGTCAAGCAGTATCGCGAGATGTGTGACGCCTATCAGGAAGCAGGCGTGACCATCCACACCTTGCCTGCTGATGAGCATCTGAAATACGGGGTCTATGCCCGTGATTCCAGCTTCATGACCCCTTGGGGCGCGGTCATCACCCAGATGGCCAACCCGCGCCGTCGCGGGGAATATTCGGCGGCACTACGCTTCTACCTCGGGGCCGGAATCCCGATCTACGACATGGTCAGCGCAGGCAATTTCGAGGGCGGCGATTTTCATATCATCGAGCCCGGCGCGGTGCTGATCGGCTACACGGGCATGCGCTGCGAAGAGGTTTCGGCCCGCCAGATCGGGGCCTGGGTCGAGAAGGAGGGGTGGGAGGTGCACTATGCCTATATCGACCCCTACTATGTGCATATCGACCTGATGGTCTGCATGATTGCCCCGAAATGCGCGGCTGTCTGCCTGGAAACAACGCCCGATCACGTCACCGACTGGTTGAAATCCCGCAAGATCGAGATCATCCCCGTGGGGTTCCGCGATACGATGGCGCTCGGCTGCAACGTGATGTCCCTTGGCGGGGATCGCGTTTTGGCCCCCGCGGCCAGCAAAGACCTGATCGCCAAGCTGCGCGCCAACGGGTTCACGGTCTATGATCCGGAAATGGACATGTTCACCATGATGGGGGGTGGCATCCACTGCATGGCACAATCGCTCAGGCGCGAACCGGGCTGAGGTCCTTGTGGACTTCACCGGGCAGCAAGTGCACTCCTGTGTGATTGGCCCTGATAACCCTGAAATGCCTAGATGACAGAGGAAATGAACAGCGGTTGGCGCGCGATCATCGGGTCGTCTTCCATCATGTCGCTGGCGCTGCTTGGCGACGCGCTGCTCTATGCGGTGCTGCCCGCCTATGCAGAGGATTTCGGACTGACCCTTCCATGGGTCGGCGTGATGCTGTCGGCCAACCGCTTCGTCCGGGTTTTCGCCTATGGGCTTCTGGCACAGCTGACCCAGATGGTCGGTGTCCGGCGCATGTGCATGCTTGCCGCTGTCATGGCGACGGGGTCAACCGCGCTCTACGGGTTTGGGCAGGGTCCGGCGGTGATACTCTTCGCCCGCGTTCTGTGGGGGCTGACCTATGCTGTTCTGGTGCTCGCCACCCTGTCCTACGCGGTGGAATACCGAAGCCAGATCGGCACCCGCGTGGGCGTGGGGCAAGCGATTCAGCGGGTCGGCCCGATCCTGGCGCTGTTTGGGGGCGCTTGGCTGGTTGGAACCGTCGGCCCCAACACGACATTCGTCCTTCTGGCAATTCCAACGGCACTCTCCCTCGTCATCGCATTCAATCTCCCTAAAGTCCGGGCAGGCGCAACACGGCGCTCAAGGCCGCCCTCTTTGGCAAGGCCCAAGCCCATTGACCTGGTCTACTTCCTGCAAGGGTTTGGGGTCGACGGTGTCTTTGCAGTCTCGATCACGCTGATCTGCGCCAGACACGCGCCGCTCTCCGAAGCCGTGCTCAGCGGCAGCGCCCTTCTGGCCATGCGGCATTTCGGGGAAGCCATCGCCGCGCCCCTGTTTGGCTGGATCGCAGATCGCGTTGGCGCAAGGAAGGTCTTCGTCGCAGCGGCTTTCCTGACGACCTCTGGTTTTATCCTTGTGGCAATCGGAGTCACGGTGTCAGGCGCGCTCATCATGCTGATTTTCCGCGGGGCACTCGCCTCGCTCGGGCCGGCGGTGATCACGCAGGGTTTGGCCGTGGACGACGATGCCATCGGGCCCCTGGCCCGCATGCAGGCATGGCGAGATTTCGGGGCCGCGCTTGGCCCACTGGCGACCGGAGTCCTGCTGACAATCGTCACGGCAGAGCTGTTGCACGCGGGCGTTGCGGCGGTCCTGTTGCTGGCTCTGGCCTATTGGCTGGCCACGGCGGACAGGTGATATCACGTCAGTGCCATGGCTGCCTTGGCGCGGGCGGGGCGGCGGCGGGGCGCTCGGATTTCGGCGTCACGACGGTGATGATCCCGGCGGCAACAATGGCCCCCATGCCGATGAAGCTGATCCAGTCGGGGAACTGGCTGAACAGGATCACGTCGAACCCAAGCGCCCAGATCATCCCGGTATAGTCGAACGGGGCAAGCTGAGAGACTGGCACGCGTGCGGCGGCCTCGGTCGCGAGGATTTGCGCGACACCGCCAAGCATCCCGGCAAAGATCAGGTACCACAGAACCTCGCCCTGCATCGGCACCCAGCCGAGCGGCAGGCTTAGAAGCCCGATGCCGGAACAGATGACCGAGAACCAGAAGGCAATCGTCACCGCACTTTCGGTCTTCGTCAGGTTGCGGATCTGCACCCGCACCAGCCCCATTGTGGCAGCAAAACCAAGGCCCGCGGCGATCCCGATCAACTGGCCCGGATCGGCATCCGGCCGCACGAGGTTGCTGGCCAGCATCAGCAACACCCCACCAAAGCCGACAAACGCGGCCCAGATGATGCGCCGGGTCAGCACCTCGCCTAACAGCAGTGCCGCGAAGGGCAGCGAGACGAGCGGACCGAGGAAGGCCAGCGCGGTGGCGTTGGCCACGGGCAGATAGGCCAGCGAGATGAAGGACAGCACCATCGAGATGCCCCCGAACAGCCCACGCATGAAGTGCCCGCCGGGGCGCTTGGTCAGAAACCCGTTTGGAAAACGTCCGATCCAGGCCATGTAGATCACGATCGGAATGATCGCGACGAAGCTGCGCCAGAAGACGATTTGCCCGACCGGGACGCTGTGGGACAGCCCATGCACAGTGGCGGACATGGCGGCGAAAAAGCCGACCGATAGCAGGCGCAGGGCAATGCCGTTCAGCATGGGGGACTCGCGGGAAGGGTCGCCGTCACCATGGGCTGAATGGGGTGGGACCACAAGGGGGCGCAGCAGGATGGGCCGCGCCCCCGATATGTCAGGCAGCCTTGTCGCTGGCCAGCGAGGCGCGGGTGCGCAGAATGCCAAGCGCGGCCTCGGCGGCCTCTCGCCCCTTCTGGATGAAATGGGCCTTGTAGATGCCGATGTGATGTTCGGTTTCCTGGAAATGGTGCGGTGTCAGCGACACGGACAGAACCGGCACGCCTGTATCCATCCCGGCGCGCATCAGCCCGTCCACCACGGCCTGCGCCACGAAATCATGCCGGTAGATGCCGCCATCAACGACCAGCGCCGCGCAGGCAACCGCCCCGTAGCGACCAGAGGCGGCCAGGTCGCGCGCCAGAAGCGGCATCTCGAAGGCACCGGGCACGTCGAAGACATCCACCTGTTCGGCGGGGATTAGTTGAGTGAACCCCAGAAGGGCCTGATCCACGATCTCGGAATGCCAGTTGGCCTTCACGAACGCATATCGGGTGTGTGTCATCTTGCGATCTCCTTTCGATAACTGACACGTCACCCAAGGCGATCACGGGCAGGGACCACGCCCGAAAAGGCGCGCCCTCTGCTCGTTCTCTTTCATCCGGACTGTCACCGTCGGCCCCGGCCTCTCACCGGATCTGCTGTCCCCCCGCGTGAACGAGGGCGCTCGCGGGCTTACGGGGCATCGCCCGCATACCGCCGGTGGGGAATTTCACCCCGCCCTGAGAACGCCGCCACTGTTGCAAAGCCCGCCTAGTTAAGCAAGCTGCGGAAACGACAGATCACCGCAGGAGAGCGCCCATGCATCCGAACCCCGCCTACCGGCAGGAAAGCCATGCCCGCAATCTCGGCTTTGCCCGCGACAGGGGGTTTGGCGTGCTGTCGGTGAATGGCGACCCGGCACCGATGATCTCTCATATTCCCTTTGCCTTGTCCGAAGATGGGGTAGCGCAGACCTGCACCTTGTACGGTCCAACCCCATTTCCCGCGCCGTCAAAGGGCCAACACCTGCCGTTATCGCCGTGACCGGCCCCGATGGCTATATCTCGCCCGACTGGTATGGCGACCGGGCTCAGGTACCGACATGGAACTATGTCGCCGTTCATCTGCGTGGCACGCTGCATCCCCTGCCGGATGAGGCGCTGCGGGCCTCGCTGGAAGCTCTGACCGAGATGTTCGAAACCCGGCTTCTGCCCAAGCCACCCTGGACGCTCGACAAGACACCAGAGGAGGTGCAGGCGCGGCTGATGCGCATGATCCGCCCCTTCCGCTTTGACGTGGCGGAGGTCGATGGCACCTGGAAGCTAGCCCAGAACAAGACGACACAGGCCCGTTTGTCGGCAGCCAGCCACCTGAGCGGGGCGCAGATCGGGCAGGAAACCGCCCTTCTTGCCGCCTTGATGATGGGTGTGGAGGACGGGGAATAGACAGGACGTCCCCGCGCCCCTACCTATGGATGCAGGAGGATCAAATATGCCCATAGCCCTTCCGCCCCTCGCCGGGATTGCGTTGAAATACGGCACAGTTGCCCTTGCGGGCTACGCCCTGGCACGCGCCACGTCCCACGGGCGCCTCGATCAACCGTTGGAAGACATCATGGACGCCACGCCAGAAGGCGCCACGCTGCGTACCGCTGACGGGCAGGCCAACGCCACCTTCCGCTGGCGGCGCATCTTCCGTCTGAATTCCACCGGGCGCGGGGTCGAGATCGACGCCACCGCCCTGACCCGATTGAAAGTGAAACGCCTGACATGATGACGCTTCTTTCCGCGCCCGCCTCGCCCTTCGTGCGCAAGGTGCGCGTTCTGCTGCTGGAAACCGGGCAGGACGATATCGCCCTGCAAGAGGTGGCAACCACCCCTGTCGCCACCGCCGCCGAGGTTGCCGCCGCGAATCCCGTGGGTAAGATCCCCGCCCTGATCCACGATGATGGCCCGACGCTTTATGACAGCCGGGTGATCACCCGTTTTCTCGATGCGCGGGCCAAATCGGGCCTCTACCCCGAACACCAGCTTTGGGACACGCTGACGCTGGAGGCGACAGGGGACGGGATCATGGAAGCGGCCGTCCTGATGGTTTACGAGGCGCGCGTCCGACCTGAGGATCTGCGCTATGAACCCTGGCTCGATGCGCAATGGGCCAAGGTCTCACGGGCACTGGATGCACTCGATACCCGCTGGATGAGTCACTTGCACGGACCGCTGGACATGGGCCAGATCGCCATCGGATGCGCGCTCGGCTATCTTGATTTCCGCCACCCGGACAAGGACTGGCGCAAGGGGCGCGACGTGCTGGCAGCCTGGGAGGCGCGCTTTGCCGAGCGTGAGTCGATGCGGGCCACAGTTCCACAGGCATGAAGATCACCATCGCCACGACCCCCGAAGACCGCGCCGCCTGCTATGCCGTGCGCGAGGCGGTCTTCATGGGCGAACAGGGCGTCAGCGATGCCGAGGAATGGGACGGGCTGGATGATGCCTGCACCCATTTCCTTGCGGGTGACGCCATAGACCCCGCCGGATGCGCGCGGCTGCTGCCCAAGGGCGATGTGGCCAAGGTGCAGCGCGTGGCGGTCATGCCCACACATCGCGGCACCGGTCTGGGGCGGCGGATCATGCTGGCGGTGCTGGACCATGCCCACGAGGCGGGGTTCGCCCAAGTCATCCTCGATTCCCAGACCCATGCGGTCGCGTTTTATGAACAGCTTGGCTTCATCGCCCATGGTCCGGAGTTCGATGATGCGGGAATCCCCCACCGATCCATGCGACTCAGCCTGACCTGATCCACACACAGGACGGGTTTTTCGGCCCTGAAACTGCCCATCCCCTTGCTCTTGATGCAGATATGCGACAATTCGGGCGCTATGCGCGCGTTTGTCCGCTGGACGCCGCGCCCCTTGCGCTTGTAGAAGGCGCGACAATGGCTGCGCTACGCCCGTGGCCTCGCTAGGATTTCTGGCCCGGGGACATGGGCCGCTGATGAGGGAGACGCTTTCGGTGTCACACGCAGAAGATCATCCCAGCACCCGCCGCGACTTTCTGTACTACGCCACTGGTGGCGTGGGTGCAGTAGCGACCGGTGCTGCCGTCTGGCCGCTTGTCAACCAGATGAACCCGTCCGCAGACGTTCAGGCTGCTTCGACCAAGCGCGTCGATGTGTCTGGCCTTGCGCCCGGTACGCAGCTGACCGTGCTGTTTCTGGGCAAGCCGGTCTTCATCCGTCGCCGTACGGAAGAAGAAATTGCACAGGGACGTGCAGAAGATGGTGACATCACCGTCGACACCAACGCGCGCAACCCGAATCTGGGTGACAACGCGTCGTCGGATGACACCAACCGCACGCTGGCCGACTTCTCTGGCGAAAACACCGGCGAATGGCTCGTGATGCAGGGCGTCTGCACCCACCTGGGCTGCGTTCCGCTCGGCGATGGTGCCGGTGACTTCGGCGGCTGGTTCTGCCCCTGCCACGGCTCTCACTACGACACCGCCGGCCGTATCCGCCGCGGTCCCGCCCCCGAGAACCTGCACATCCCCGTCGCCGAATTCGTCGACGAAACCACCATCCTTCTGGGTTAAGGGAGCGAGATATGTCCGGCATTCCCCACGACCATTACGAGCCGAAATCCAACGGCGCAAAGTGGCTTCACCGCCGCCTGCCCGTTGTCGGTCTGCTCTATGACACGCTGATGATCCCCACCCCCAAGAACCTCAACTGGATGTGGATCTGGGGCATCGTTCTGGCCTTCTGCCTTGTGATGCAGATCGTCACCGGCATCATCCTTGTGATGCACTACACCCCGCATGTCGATCTGGCCTTCGCCTCGGTCGAACACATCATGCGCAACGTGAACGGTGGCTGGGCCATCCGTTACATTCACATGAACGGCGCCTCGCTGTTCTTCATCGCTGTCTATCTGCACATCTTCCGCGGTCTCTACTACGGGTCCTACAAGGCGCCCCGCGAAGTGACGTGGATTATCGGCATGCTGATCTACCTGATGATGATGGGCACCGCCTTCATGGGCTACGTTCTGCCCTGGGGTCAGATGTCGTTCTGGGGGGCCACGGTGATCACCGGTCTCTTCGGCGCCATCCCCTTCATCGGCGATGCAATCCAGACCTGGCTGCTTGGCGGGCCCGCCGTGGACAACGCCACGCTGAACCGCTTCCTGTCGCTGCACTACCTGCTGCCCTTCGTGATCGCGGGCCTGGTGATTGTCCATATCTGGGCCTTCCACCACACCGGCAACAACAACCCCACGGGTGTTGAAGTGCGCCGGTCCTCGCGCAAGGAAGCAGACGCCGACACGCTGCCCTTCTGGCCCTATTTCGTGATCAAGGACGTCTTCGCTCTTGCCGTTGTTCTGGTTGCCTTCTTCGCGGTCGTCGGCTTCATGCCGAACCTGCTTGGCCACCCCGACAACTACATCGAGGCCAACGCGCTTGCGACGCCGGCCCATATCGTTCCGGAATGGTACTTCCTGCCCTTCTACGCGATCCTGCGGGCCTTCGATGGCGAGGTTTGGGTTGTCATCGCGGCAAGCTGGCTGACTGGTGGCATCGTTGACGCCAAGTTCTTCGGCGTGATCGCCATGTTCGGCGCCATCGCCGTGATGGCCATTGTGCCCTGGCTCGACACCTCGTCGGTGCGCTCCGGCCGCTATCGCCCGATGTTCAAGTGGTGGTTCGCCCTGCTCGTCGTCGACTTCATGGTCCTGATGTGGGTGGGTGCCCGCCCGGCGGAAGGGATCTATCCCTACATCGCCCTGATCGGCTCGGCCTACTGGTTCGCCTACTTCCTGGTGATCCTGCCGCTGCTTGGCATCTTCGAGAAGCCGCTGCCGCAGCCCGCGACCATCGAGGAAGACTTCAAAGAGCATTACGGCAAGTCCGGGTCCAACGGCGACAACGCCGCGACCCCGGCCGAGTAAAAGAAAAGGACTGAATAGCATGTTCAGGAAACTTGCACTCACCGCGCTGACTGCCTTTGCTCTGGCTGGCACCCCGGCGCTGGCGGCTGGCGAAGGCGGTCACGTGGAGAACATCCGCTTCTCCTTCGATGGCCCCTTCGGCACCTATGACCAGAACCAGTTGCAGCGCGGTCTGCAGATCTTCACCGAGGTCTGCTCTGCCTGCCACGGCCTACGCTACGTTCCGCTTCGGACCCTGTCCGACGAAGACGGCCCCGGCATCCCGCCGGATCAGGTGCGCGCCTATATCGAACAGAACTTCATTGAAGTCTGGGACGAGGAACTGCGCGATTATCGTCCGGCCACGCCGAACGACAACTTCCCGGAAAACACCGCCGCTGGCGCTCCTGACCTCAGCATGATGGCCAAGGCGCGTCTCGGTTTCCACGGCCCCTGGGGTACCGGTCTGAACTCGCTGGTCAATGGTATCGGCGGCCCGGAATACATCGCCGCGCTGCTGTCGGGCTATAATGGCCATGACGAGGAAATGGCGGGCACGTTCCTTTACGGGAACGACGTGTTCCCGGGTGGTCTGATCTCGATGGCACCGCCGCTCTTTGATGGCATGGTCGAATTCAATGACGGTCATCCGAACGACGTGCACCACATGGCAGAAGACGTCGCCGCCTTCCTGATGTGGGCCGCAGAGCCTGAGATGATGGCGCGCAAGCGGATGGGTTTCACCGCCGTTATCCTGCTGATCCTGCTGTCGACGCTGCTCTACCTCACCAACAAGCGTCTGTGGGCGCCGGTGAAGCGGGCCGCGAAGGACAGCTGATCCCAGCTTGAAGACAAGGAAAGCGCGCCCTCCGGGGCGCGTTTTTCGTTAGAGCCAGGGGGCAAGCGCGTCGGGCGGATCGGCCAGCATGGGCTGCAATGGGCCGTTCAAGATGACGCGCCCCTCTTCCAGCAGGCACAGATCGGTGCACAGACGCTCCGCATCGCGCAGATCGTGGCTGACCATGACCAGCGTCAGCCCTTCCGCGTCACACAGATCGCCCACCAGCGACAGCATCTCTCGCCTTAGCCCCGGATCGAGCGCCGCGAAGGGTTCATCCAGCAAGGCCAGCGGCTTGCGGCGCAGCAACATCCGCGCCAGTGCCACGCGTGACCGCTGCCCGCCTGACAGGTCGCCGGGCTTACGTGCGCCCATATCGCCAAGCCCCACCTGATCCAGCGCGCGCGCCACATCGGCGCGGTCCTGCTCGGTCAGCTTCAGACCGGGCTTCAGCCCAAGCGCCACATTGTCGAAGGCGGTCAGATGCGGAAACAGGTTGCCCTCCTGAAACAGGATGCTGAGTGGTCTGTCCTGCACGGGCTTTTCCGTCACGTCCTGCCCGTCGATCACCACGCGCCCCGAATCCGGCCGCAGAAATCCGGCGATTGTACTCAGCAGCGTCGTCTTGCCCCCACCCGACGGCCCGAGAATTGCCAGACGCGCGCCCTTTGCGACCTGAAGATCGACGGCCAGCGTAAACCCATCAAAGCCGAGCCTTACCTTGTCAAGTCGCAGCATTCACCCGCCCCCCGCGGTCAAAGATCCAGAAGAGCAGCAGGCTGAGCACAAGCAGCACCAGCGCTGCGGCTTCTGCGTCATCTGTGCGGTAGGCCCCCATCAGGCGAAACATCTCCAAGGGCAGTGTACCGGATTGCGGCGCTGCAAACAGCGTGATGACCCCGAGATCCCCCATCGACATCGCCGCTGCCAGCCCGGCCCCGAACCCGAGCGGTCTGCGGATGCGCGGCAACACCACATGACGCAGGCGCTGCCTTCCGGTCATCCCGAGCGAGTCCGCCAAGGGACCATATCCCGCTTCCGCCGCCTCAATGGCAGGCACCAGGGCGCGCAACAGGAAGGGCAACGCTGCCAACGCGTTGACCAACCCGGTGACGGGCAGGGCGGAACTGGCCGGGTTCACATAAGGCCGCAGGATCAGGAAAAGCCCCGTTCCGATCACCAGAGGCGACACGGCAATCGACAGCGCCCCGATGGTTTCCAGCAATCCCCGCGCCCGGCCTCGCGCGATCAGCATCGCCATGGGCAGGGCCAGCACCACCGCAAGCGCAGCTGTGGCCAGTGACAGCAGGACCGAGCGTTCCGCCGCCGCCCAGACAGAACCCGGCAAGCTGGCGACTCCTCCGATCCCTCGTAGCAGCACGGCCAGCAAGGGCAGAATCAGAAAGAGCGCTGCCAACGCGATGGCGAGCCAGTCGCCCGCCCGTTGCACCCCGCTTTGCCGATCGAACCGTTCCAGCGGACGATCCAGCCCCGTGCCCATGGCCGCAGGCACCGCCACCCGCAGCACCAGAAGCCCCGCCACCACGCAAATCCCCACCTGCACCAGCCCCAGCATTGCCGCGCGGCCAAGGTCGAACTCGTAGCGGAAGGCCTGATAGATGGCGAGTTCCACTGTCGTGGCGCGTGGTCCGCCACCAAGGATCAGGGCCACCGCGAAAGAGGTGGTGCAGATCAGGAAGATCACCAGAAACGCCCCCGGCGCGACCTGCCGCAACATCGGCCACTCCATGTGGCGGGCGATGTCGCGGGGGGTGAAGCCAAGCGTCGCGGCCAATCGGAACCGTTCCGCCGGAATGGCCAGCCAGCCTTGCAGGAACAGACGCACCGCCAGTGGCAGGTTGAAGAAGACATGGGCCAGAACGACGCCGTGCAGCCCGTAGATTTCAAGGCCGGGAAGACCGAGCGCCGCCAGCCCTTCGTTCAGCACACCGCGCCTGCCGAAGATGGTGATCAACCCAAGAACGGCCACGATCACCGGTAGAATGAAGGGCGCGCCCATAAGCGCGATCAGCGCCGCCCGGCCCGGAAAGCTGCGCCGTGCAAGGGCGCGCGCGACGGGGATCGCCAGAACGATGCTGAAGACGGCCGACAGGAAGGCCTGCCAGATCGTGAAGCGGATGGCGGCGATGTCGGCAGGGCCAAGGCCCGTGAGGGACTCCGCCCTCCACAGGACCGCCGCAAGCGGTCCCAGCACGGCCAGAAGGACAAGCGCGGCAATCGCCGCGCCCGCCCTCTGCACCGCGCTTACTGGCTGAGCGCGGCTTGCCATTCTTCCAGTGCCTGCTGTCGAAGCGCCTGCGCCTCGTCTACGCCCAGAAGAAGCGGGATCTCGGGAACCACGAGCGTTTCGAAACCGGCGGGCAGATCCTCTGCCGGCAACGCCGCCGGATACATCCAGTTTGTTGTTGGGATGACCTCCTGGAAGGCAGGGGTCAGCATGAAATCCATGAACTGTCGGGCAAGGTCCATCTCGTTGGAAATGTTGACGATTCCGGCAACCTCAACCTGGATGTAGTGGCCTTCCTCGAACGCCGCGACGGTGTGGCTGTCATCCTCTTCCGCGATCAGGTGATAGGCGGGCGAGGTGGTGTAGGAAAGGACCATATCCGCCTCGCCTTCGAGATACAGCCCATAGGCCTCGGACCAACCCGGAGTGACGGTCACGATGTTGTCGGCCAGCCCTTCCCAGATGCTGGCGGCCTCATCGCCATAGGCGGCCTTCACCCACATCAAGAGGCCAAGACCGGGGGTGGAGGAGCGGGGATCCTGGATCACGATGCGCAGATCGCTATCGGCCAGTTCGCGGAAATTCGACGGTGGATTTTCCAGATCGGTGCCGTGGACAAATGCGAAATACCCCCAGTCATAGGGGAGGAACTGCGGATCGTCCCAAGATATGGGCATGGTGAGGTTCTCGGCGTCGATGCCATGCGGGGCGATCAGATCCATCGCGCGAGCCGAGGCGATGAGGTTCGTATCGAGACCGAGCACCACATCGGCACCGGTCTGGGCGCCTTCGAGGAACAGCCGCGCCAAGAGCGCCGCGCCGTCGCCTGCACCGACGAATTGCAGATCGCACTCGCAGGTTTCCTCAAAAGCGGCTTCGATCTGCGGGCCGGGGCCCCAGTCGGACACGAAACTGTCGTAAGTATATACAATCAATACGGAATCTTGCGCCATTGCCGTGCTGGCAAGAAGGGCAAATCCCGAGGCGATGATGGGGGTTTTCATATCCAATTTCTCCATTTCGCGACGGGCGGTGGAGAAGTGGCGGGACCTGCCCGCATACCTTCCCTCCGCCGGTCCTAACCGGTTCAGGTTCAACGGGTTCGCGTGATGCATCTCAGGCCTTTTGGGCCACCCCGAGGTAGGATTGGAGGTAGCGTAGAGGCCGCGCCGGGGCAAGGGGCGTCTGCAAAATTACCTCGTCGCCATGCGTGCACCCCCCGTACACCCCCTGTGCACCCCCCGTGCATACAGACTCCGGTTTCGCCGCCTTTGGCACCGATTTGAGGGCGGCCCGCGCAAAGCCCCTTTGTACCCATGACTTGGGGGACGCGGACGCAGAGCGTCTCGGCAGGAAGACTGGGACGCATTCGGTGGGGCACTATCCCCAATTCGGCAATGGTCGGGCTGAGGGTGCAAATTGATCATGTGCATCATTGCGCGTCCGCCCCTATCCGAAGACCATCACGACACCGGAGTGCATCGGGAGGAGCACATGGATATCACGGGACTGTCGGCCATCGTCACCGGGGGCGCCTCGGGCCTTGGCCATGCGGCGGCGCGGGCGCTTGCGGCGGGCGGGGCGCGGGTGACGGTGCTCGACCTCGACCCTGAACGGGTCGCCGCCGCGGCGGCAGAGATCGGCTGCCACGGCATCGCCTGCGACGTGACCGACGCGGCGGCGGTCTCGGCCGCACTTGACGGGGCCGAAGCCGTGAACGGGACGATCCGCATCGCTGTGAACTGCGCGGGCATTCCCGGCGGCATGCGGCTGGTCAATCGCGATGGCCCGGTAGACATGGCGGCCTTCGCCCGCGTCATCGACGTGAACCTTCTGGGCACCGTCAGCGTGATGACGAAATGCGCCGCGCGGATGATGGCGGCGGAGCCTTTGAACGGTGATGGCGAGCGGGGGATCGTGATCAACACCGCCTCGATCACCGCCTATGAAGGTCAGATCGGACAGGGGGCCTATGTCGCTTCCAAGGGGGCGATCGTCAGCCTGACGGTGCAGGCGGCGCGGGAATTCATGCCCGGCGGCGTTCGGGTGATGACCATCGCGCCGGGGCTCTTCCGCACGCCGATTGCCGATTTCCTGCCAGAGGAGGTGATCGACCGCCTCCTTGACGGGCGCATGTTCCCCAACCGCTTTGGCGATCCGGCGGAGTTCGGGCGGCTAGTGGTCGACATCGCGGCCAACCCGATGCTGAACGGCGAGGTGATCCGGCTTGACGCAGGCGTGCGGCTTCAGGCGCGCTGAGCCTCGCGGTTGCGCTTGTTCCAGACGTCAGTCCGGGCGGTGTCCAGCAGCCAGTCGCGGAACAGGGCCGCGTCCGGATGCGTGCCGCCATGCTGCGGCGTCAGCAGGTGGAAGGCCTCGGACAGAGGCACCTCCTGCGTGAAGGGGCGGACCAGCCGCCCGCGTTCCAGTTCCGGTTCCAGCATCGAGGAGCGCGCCAGTGCCACGCCACCGCCGCGCGCGGCGAATTCGAAGGCCAGCAGCGAAGTGTCGACCTGCAGCCCCTGACCGGGATCGACCTTGCGTGCCCCGGCGGCGCGCAGCCAGTCCGACCAGCCTTCCTCGTAGCCCATCACATGCACCAGCCGGTGCTGGGCCAGATCGTCGGGTTGGTGCAGCGGCTGCGGGCCATGCAAAAGCTCCGGCGCGCAAACCGGAGTGATCACCTCCCATGTCAGCCGATCTGAACGGAAGCCCGACCAGCGCCCGCTGCCGTAACGGATATCGAGATCGAAGCGTTCCGCGTCGAACTGGTCGCCCCAGACGCTGGAGACGATCCGCACCTGGATGCCCGGTTTATAGTCGAAGAATCCTTGCAGGCGGGGCGCGATCCAGTTCACCGAATAGCCCACCGGCGCGCGCACGGTCAGCACCTCGGACCGGCGGTTGCCGAAGACTTCCTGCG
Source organism: Nioella ostreopsis (assembly GCF_004000255.1). Lineage (GTDB taxonomy): Bacteria > Pseudomonadota > Alphaproteobacteria > Rhodobacterales > Rhodobacteraceae > Nioella > Nioella ostreopsis. Next base: position 130,078 of record NZ_RCIQ01000011.1, on the reverse strand, counting down.
TGCCCGCCGCCAGCCGGTCGAAGCTGTCGCGCACCTTGGGCAGATAGGCCGCGCCGACCTTGGTCAGGACAAGACTGCGCGGTTTGCGCTCGAAGAGCGGCTCGCGCAGGTATTGCTCCAACAGCTTCACCTGTTTGCTGACCGCGGCCTGCGTCAGGTTCAGCTCTTCCGCGGCATTGGTGAAACTCAGGTGCCGGGCGGAAGCCTCGAAGGCCCGAAGCCAGGTCAGATGGGGAATTTTCCGTTCGGACATTGGGCGTGGCCACTATAACCGTTGCATAACTGCAGTAGGGTTATAGGTTGCAAATTCATCGCTTGATAGTGGCAACCGGCCAGCGTCAGACTGGATGCGAAGAGCCACCGGCAAGAGAGGCGCAAACGTGACATCCGCAACAGATCTCGGCTTCGATCCAGACCGGCTGGCCCGTATCGCGGGCTGGATGCAGGCCCATGTGGATGAGGGCCGCCTTGCAGGGCTGGCGGTGCAGGTAACGCGGCGGGGCGAGGTGGCCTTTTGTGCCCGCGCGGGCCATGCGGACGCCGAGACCGGGCACCCCGTTCAGCCCGATACGCTGTGGCGCATCTACTCGATGACCAAGCCGATGACGACGCTCGCGGCGCTCATGCTTTACGAGGAAGGGGCGTTCCAGCTCGATCAGCCATTGGCGGATTTCTTGCCGGAGTTCCGCGATATCCGCGTCTGGAAGGGCGAGGGTCACGCCCTGGACGACACCGAGCCGCCGCAGCGCCCGGTCACGATCCACGATCTGATGACGCATCAGTCGGGCATCGTCTACGGTGATCGCGAGGGCAATGCGCTGGAACGGGCGCTGACCGGTGCGGGGCTCGATTTCGATGGCCGCTTCACAACCATGGCCGAGGCGGTTGAGGCCCTCGCCCGGTTCCCACTGGCCTTCCAGCCGGGGCAGCGGTGGTTCTATGGCCTATCGACCGATGTGCTGGGCCGCCTTGTCGAGGTGCTCACCGGCCAGACCCTGGGCGAGGTTCTGGCCACGCGTATCTTCGCGCCGCTCGGCATGGTGGACACCGGCTTCGCCGTGCCCGCCGACAAGGCGCACCGGCTGGCGACGCTCTACGATCACCAGCCGGGCGGGTTCCGCCGATCCGCGAAACAGGACCGCTGCCTTGCCCCGGTGACGCTGGAAAGCGGGGGTGGGGGGCTTGTGTCGACCATGGACGATTTCCAGCGCTTCGCCACCATGCTGCTGCGGCGAGGCTGCCATGATGGCGGGCGGCTTCTGGGCCGCAAGACCTTCGATCTGATGGTCGCCAACCACATGGGCGGCGACCTTGCCAGCCGCGGGCAGGAACAGTTCAGCGAAACCACTTTCCACGGCATCGGCTTCGGCCTGGGTCTCTCCGTCATGCTGGACCCGGCCAAGGCGAAGATCGTCGGCTCGCCCGGCGAATTCGCCTGGGGCGGCATGGCCTCCACGGCGTTCTGGGTCGATCCGGTCGAAGACATGACCGTTATCCTGATGACCCAGCTTGTGCCGTCGAGCGCCCTGACCCTGCGCCGTCAGCTGCGCGTTCTGACCTATCAGGCCCTTGTGTGAGGACCCAAATGCCCCCCGATTATGCCACCCTCATCGACACTGAAACCTGGGCCTTCATCGAGCGCACGGGCAGTTTCTATCCGCCCGATGCGGTGGATCTGACCATCGCCGAGCAGCGCCTTGTCTATGACCGCATGTGCGCGGCCTTTCACGCGGGCCGCCCCGAGGGGGTGCGCGTCAGCGACCGGATGATCGGCGCGCTGCCCCTGCGCGACTACAGCACCGGCGGCGGCGCAGCGCGGGTTCTCTATTTCCACGGCGGCGGCTTCGTGGTGGGCGGGCTCGACAGCCATGACGATGTCTGCGCCGAGATCTGCGCGCGCACCGGGTTCGACGTGACGGCGGTGGATTACCGGCTTGCGCCCGAGCATGTGTTTCCCGCGGATATAGAGGATGCCGTCACCGCCTGGCGAGACATGGTTTCGCGCGGGGAGGGGCCGGTCGTGCTGGCGGGCGACAGTGCCGGGGGCGCGCTTTGCGCCGGGTTGTGCGAGGCGTTGCGGGGCGAGGACCGGCAGCCCGCCGGGCAGGTGCTGATCTATCCGGGGCTCGGGCTCGACCTCGATACCGACAGCATGCGGACCCATGCCGAGGCGCCGATGCTGACGCGCGCGGATTGCCGCTTCTATCGCGGGATCCGCGTCGGCGGCGATATGGCGAAACTGAACGATCCAAGATGCAGCCCGATGCGGGCCGGGGGTTTCGCGGGTCTGCCGCCCAGCTTCGTCGTGACGGCCGAATGCGATCCGCTGGCCGATGACGGGCGCCATTATGTCGAGGCGATTGCGGCGGCAGGCGGGCGGGCCGAACTGGTCTGCGAGCCGGGGCTGGTGCATGGCTACTTGCGCGCGCGCCACTCGGTCGGACGGGCGCGCGACAGTTTCACCCGGATCGTCACCGCCATCGCCGCGCTGGGCGCGGGGCAATGGCCCGCGGATCAGGCAGGCAGCGCCTCCGGCGGTAGGTGACAGGCAATGGTCAGCCCGCCCGGCAAGTCGCGAACGGGCGGGGCGACGGTTTCGCAGGTGCCGGTGATGACCTTGGCGCAGCGATTGGCGAAGGGGCAGCCCTTTGCGCCGATCTGGACGCTTCCGGTGCTGGCGGCCCGGGCCTCGGCGGTATCCGCGACGCCCTCCAGCCAGCCCTGCCGCATCTCGGGGACCGAGGCCAGCAGCAGGTGCGTGTAGGGGTGCCACGGGGCCTGGAACACGGCCTTCGACGGGCCTTTTTCCACCACCCGGCCCGCGTAGAGCACAACCACCTCATCGGCGAAGGAGGCGACGGTCGACAGGTCGTGGCTGATGAACATGTAGGCCACGCCGAGCCTGTCGCGCAGCGATTTCAGCAGTTCGATCACCCCGGCGGCCACCACGGTATCGAGCGCCGAGGTCACCTCGTCGCACAGGATGATCCGGGGATCGGCGGCCAGCGCGCGGGCAAGATTCACCCGCTGTTTCTGCCCGCCTGACAGCTCGGCGGGATAGCGGCTGGCGAAGCTGGCGGGAAGGTCCACCAGGTCCAGCAGTTCGGCCACGCGGTCGGCCTGCTTGCGGCCGGTCATGCCGTGGTAGAATTGCAGCGGCCGGCCGAGGATGTCGCGGATGCGCTGGCGCGGGTTCAAGGCCGTGTCGGCCATCTGGAACACCATCTGGCAATCGCGCAGCGCCTCGCGCGGGCGGGCGTCCAGTTCTGCCTCCACTTGTTTGCCGTTCAGCTCGATCCGTCCTTCGCGTGCGGGCGTCAGCCCGGCCACGACGCGGGCCAGCGTGCTTTTCCCGCAGCCGCTTTCCCCGATCACCCCCACGACCGAGGCACGGGGCACCTCCATCGAGACATCCGACAGGATCGTGACGGTGCCATAGCCCGCCGTCACGTTCTGCACCGACAGCACCGGCACATCCGCGTCGCGCGCCGCCACATGGTCGACCAGATGCGGGGCGGGACGGACGGCGGCCATCAACTTGCGGGTATAGTCGTGCTGCGGATTGTGCAGGATTGCGTCGGTGGTGCCCTCCTCGACCATCTCGCCGTCCTTCAGAACGAGAATCCGGTCGGCGACCTGCGCCACCACGGCGAGGTCATGGGTGACGTAGATCGCGGCGGTGCCCTGTTCGCGGATGATGTCCTTGAAGGCCTTCAGCACCTCGATCTGTGTCGTCACATCGAGCGCCGTCGTGGGCTCGTCGAGGATCAGGAGGTCGGGGCCGCAGGACATGGCCATCGCCGCCATCAGCCGCTGCAACTGCCCACCCGACACCTGGTGCGGGAAGCGGTGGCCCACGCTTTCGGGGTTGGGCAGGTCGAGCTTGCGGTAAAGCTCCGTCGCCTGCGCGGTCAGGGTCGCGGCATCGCCCGCCCCGTGCCAGAGCGGCGCCTCGATCACCTGCCGGCCGATCCGCAGGGCGGGGTTGAAGCTGGCCGCCGCCGATTGCGCCACGTAGGACACCGCGTCGCCGCGCAGGGCGTGGCGTTCGCGCGGCGAAAGTTTCATGATGTCGTAGCCATTGAGCCAGACCTCGCCCCCCGCGATGCGGCAGCCGGGGCGCGCGAAGCCCATGGCGGCCAGCGAGATAGTGGATTTCCCCGACCCGCTTTCGCCGATCAGCGCCAGCACCTCGCCCTTGCGGACGCTGAGCGACACATCCTTGACGATCGGCACATAGGCCCCGCCGGGCGGGCGCCCCTCGACACGCAGGTTCCGGATGGACAGGATATCGCTCATTGGTCGATCTTCTCCAGGACGGTTTCGCCTTGCTGGCGCTGCTGGAACCAGTCGACCAGCAGGTTCATGCTGATGGTCAGCGAGGCGATGCAGGCGGCGGGCAAGAGCGCCGCGGAGGAGCCGAGGAACAGCCCGCCCACGTTTTCCTGCACCATCAGGCCCCAGTCCGCCGCCGGTTCCTGCACCCCGAGCCCGAGGAAGGACAGCCCCGACAGGAACAGGATCGAGAAGGTGAAGCGCAGGCCAAACTCCGCGATCAGCGGGGCCATCGAATTGGGCAGGATTTCGCGGGTCAGGATCCACCATGTGCCCTCGCCACGCGCGCGGGCGGCCTCCACGAAATCCATCACGCCCACGTCATATCCAAGCGCCCGCGACACGCGGAAGACGCCGGTCGACAGCACCAGCCCCACGGTCAGCACCAGCACCGTGATCGAGGTTCCGAACACGCCGATGATCACCAGTGCCAGCAGGGTTGAGGGGAAGGCCATGAACGCTTCGACGATGCGGCTGACGATGACGTCGAACCAGCCCTTGAGGATCGCCGCGGCAAAGCCGAGCGTGACCCCGCAGGCGAAGGAAATCACGGTCGTGACCAGGGCCAGCAGCATCGTGGTGCGCACCCCGTAGATCAGCCGCGAGAGCACGTCCCGCCCCAGCTTGTCGGTGCCCAGGATGCCGCCCTCGCCGATCGGGGCGAAGGTGGTGGAGGAAATGATCTCGGCCTCGCCATGGGGCGCGATCCAGGGGCCGATCAGGGCCAGGGTAAACCAGAACAGCAGCACAGATCCGGCAATGATGGCCGTCCAGGTCAGCCGCAGCCCCGCAAAGACCGAGGCGCGCGGCGCGATGGGGTCGGTTGCGTCACTCATTTGGGATACCTCAGGCGGGGATTGGCCAGGATCGACAGAATGTCGGCCAGCAGGTTCAGCAGGATGTAGACCGAGCCGAAGATCATCGCGCAGGCCTGGATCAGGGGGATGTCGCGCAGGCTGACCCCGTCGACCAGCAGCCGCGTCAGCCCCGGCACGCCGAAGACCGTCTCGACGATGATCACGCCCGACACCATGTAGCTGAGGTTGAGTGCGATCACCGTGAAGATGGGCGACAGCGCATTGGGCAGCGCATGGCGCAGCACCAGCCGCCGCTTGGGCAGGCCCTTGAGCGCCGCCATCTCGATATAGGCCGAGGTGAAGATGTTGATGACCGAGGACCGCGTCATGCGCATCATATGCGCCAGCACCGCGAAGCTGAGCGTCGCGACCGGCAGCGCCAGCGCGCGGAAATTCTGCCAGAAGTCGTAGTAGGGCCGCGTGTTCGCGGTGGCCGAGAGCCAGCCCAGTTCCACCGCGAAGATCTTCATCAGCACGAGGCCGATGAAGAATTCCGGCACCGCGATCAGCGCCAGCGTGGTCATTGCCATGGTCTTGTCGACCGCGCCACCCGCGCGCATCGCGGCCCAAAGCCCGAGCGCCAGCGACAGCGGCACGGAAATGGCGGCGGCCAGCAGGGCCAGGCGCAGGGTGTTCCAGATCCGGCTGCCGATCATGTCGGCGACCGGGCGGTCGGTTGCCAGAGAGGTGCCCAGATCGCCCTGCAGCATGCCGCCAAGCCAGTCGGCGTAGCGCACGATGGCGGGCCGGTCGAGCCCCATCTGTTCGCGCAGGGTGGCCAGCGCTTCCTCGGTCCGGTTCTGGCCCAGAACCGCCTCGGCCACGTCGCCGGGCAGGATCTCGGTCGCGCCGAAGATGATGATGGAGGCCAAAAGCAGGGTCAGAAGGCCCTGCAGCAGCCGCCGCAGAATGATCCGGAACACCGTGGTCCTCCCTCCAGGGTCGGCGGTCAGGATCGGGGAAGGCCCCGGGGGGATCAAGCAACGAAAAACCCGTATGAGGGTGCGTTTTCGTTATAGCTCGGGCATGCATGAACCGGGCTTGAGGCATTGACGCCGATTTTATTGTTTGCCGGGGGGCGCCGGAGGGCGGCAATACTGGCGGCGGAGGTGCCCATGTCGACATATGCCTATCCGCTGCTGATCAAGCAGATCCTGACCGCGCCGCTGGCCCATGCGCCGGAGCAGGAAATCATCCATGCCGAGTTCATGCGCTACAGCTATGCCGGGTTCGCCGCACGCATCGCGCAGGCCGCGGGGGCGCTGCGCGCGCTTGGCGCGGGCGAGGGCAGCGTGGTCGCGGTGCTGGACTGGGACAGCCACCGATACCTCGAAAGTTTCTTCGCGGTGCCGATGATCGGCGCGACGCTGCACACGGTGAACGTGCGCCTTTCGCCCGAACAGATCCTCTATACCATCAACCACGCGGGCGATGATCTGATCCTGTGCCACGTGGACTTCCTGCCGATACTGGCCGAGATCGCGGACCGGATCGAGCGGCCCTACCGGCTGGTCGTGCTGACCGATGGCGACCCGCTGTCCGAAGGTCTGGCCCATGACGGCGAATACGAGGCGCTGCTTGCGGCGGCGGAGCCGGTCACGGATTTCCCCGATTTCGACGAGACCATCCGCGCGACGCTGTTCTACACCACCGGCACCACGGGCGATCCCAAGGGGGTCAGCTATTCGCAGCGTCAGCTTGTGCTGCACACGATGGCGGTGGCGGCGGGGCTTGGCCCGATCCCAGGGGGCGGGCTCAACCGGGGTGACGTCTACATGCCGATCACGCCGCTGTTCCACGTGCATGGCTGGGGCATTCCCTACGTGGCGACGATGCTGGGCATCAAGCAGGTCTACCCCGGCCGCTACGAGCCCGCGCGGCTTCTGAACCTGATCGCGGATCACGGCGTGACCTTCTCTCATTGCGTGCCGACGATTCTGGCGATGCTGCTGGCCGCGCCCGGATCCGAGGAGGTGGACCTGTCGCGCTGGAAGATGATCATCGGTGGTTCTGCCCTGCCCGAAGGGCTGGCGCGGCAGGCGCTGGCGCGGGGGATCGACCTGCACACCGGCTATGGCATGTCGGAAACCTGCCCCTTCCTGACCGTGGCCGACATGATGGCCACCCGCGACCCCGACGCGCCGGTCAACCTGCGCACCGCCACCGGCAAGCCCGCGCCGCTGGTGCAGATCCGGGTGGTGGACGAGGACATGCGCGACCTGCCTCCCGGCGGCGCGGTGACGGGCGAAATCGTGGCCCGCGCCCCCTGGCTGACCGAGGGCTACCTGAAGAACCCTGAGGGGACCGAGGCCCTGTGGCGCGGCGGCTGGCTGCACACGGGCGACGTGGGATACCTCGACGATACCGGCACGCTGCGGATCACCGACCGGCTGAAGGACGTGATCAAGACCGGCGGCGAATGGGTGTCATCGCTGGAGCTGGAAAACCTCGCCAGCACCGTGCCGGGCGTGACCGAGGCCGCCGCCATCGGGGTGCCTGACGCGAAATGGGGGGAACGGCCGGTTCTGTTCCTGGCTGTCAGCGACGAGGCAGAGACGGTAGAGTCGGCAACCCGCTCGGCCTTTGCTGAGGCGGTGGCCTCCGGTGCGCTGTCCAAATGGGCCGCACCCGACCGGATCGTGTTCCTGCCGAGCCTGCCCAAGACATCGGTGGGCAAGCTCGACAAGAAGGCCCTGCGCGCCGAGGCCATCTTGTAAAGCCCTTCCGATCCATAACTGTAGTTATGGCAAAGTCCTGAAATCGGTTGTTTGTGCGCGCCCCCCGCGCGGCTCACAGTTTCTGCACGGAGGCCCCGCGTGCAGACGCGGTGCGACCGGCATTCCGAAATCAGGGAGGTAAGAATGTCCGATATCGATGGATTGGTGCGGCAATACAAGGCAGGCGGGATCAGCCGCCGCAGCTTCATGACCCGCGCCGCGGCGATGGGTCTTCTGGTGCCAGCGGCGACCGGCATCCTGACGGCGGCAGGTCCCGCCTTCGCGCAGGAACCCCGCCGCGGCGGCTGGCTGCGCATCGCGCAGGGCAATACCGACGACACGCTTGAACCGGTGCGGATGACCGACACAGCGGACGGGATCTACGGCAACTGCGTCTACCAGCGCCTGACCCGCCTGCTGCCCGATCTCGAAGTCGAGGGCGACGCGGCCGAGGAATGGAGCGTCAACGACGGTGCCACCCACTGGACCTTCAGCCTGCGCGCGGGCCTGACCTTCCACAACGGTCAGGACGTGACGGCCGAGGACGTGGTCGAAAGCCTGATGCGCCATGTGGTGGAAGGATCGGAATCGCCGGCCAAGGCGCTCTTGTCCACGGTGGAAAGCATCGAGGCAGTCGATGCCTCGACCGTGCGCATCGTGCTGAACTCGGGCAATGCCGACCTGCCGGTGATCCTGTCGGATTACCACCTGGCGATCCATCCCGCAGGCTTCACCGATTTCGACCGCGCCATCGGCTCGGGCCCGTTCAAGGTGATGGAATTCGTGCCCGGCGAACGCGTGGTGTTCGAGCGATTCGAGAACTATTACGAGGACGGCAAGCCCTATCTCGACGGGATCGATTTCATCCCGGTTCCGGACGCAAATGCCGAGCTGAGCGCGCTGCTGTCAGGGGATGTGGACCTGATCTATGCGGTGGTGCCCTTTGCTGTGGAGCAGCTGCAGACGAACGCGAACGTCACGCTGCACAACACGCCCACGGGCGCCTTCACCAACATGGTGATGATGTGCGACCGGGCGCCGACGGACAATCTGGACTTCCGTCTCGGCGTCAAGCACGCGCTCGACCGGGAACTGGTGCTGAGCCAGGTCTTCCGCGGCATCGGCACGATTTCCGCCGATACGCCGATCGGGCCGACCTATCGCTACTGGTGCCCCGATGTGCAGCCCGCCGAATACGATCCTGACCGCGCACGCTTCCACTTCGAGCGGGCGGGCGTGACGGCCTTCGACCTTTACACCTCGGAAACGGCGGGCAACTCGGCCAATGACATCGCGCTGACCTTCCAGCAGTCGGCGGCAGGCGCGGCGGATGTGAACGTGATCCGCACGCCGTCGGACGGCTACTGGTCGCACACCTGGATGCAGCAGCCGATGACCATGTCGGGCTGGAACGCGCGGCCCACGGTCGACGCCTTCCTGACCATCGCCCACATGTCGGGCGGCAGCTGGAACGAAACCGCCTGGGGATCCGAAGCCTTCGACCAGATGATCATCGCCGCCCGGGCCGAGCTGAACGAGGACGTGCGCCGCCAGATGTATTGCGACATGCAGCACATGCTGAACGACGAGGGCGGTTTGGTGAACCCGGTGTTCCAGAACTCGCTGGAAGCGACGGCGGCCAACGTGCAGGGCTACACGCCGCACCCGGTCGGATCGGTGTCGGGCTTCGGTGAAGGCCTGCGCAATGTCTGGCTGAGCTGAGCCATCCTCCCTGTCGGCGGCCCCAGTCCGGGGCCGCGTGATACTCTCGCCGCCGGAGACCGGAGAACCGGGACCGGCGGCCCTTTCCCCATGCCCATTCCCCCGAGACCGGAGACGCCATGTTCTCGATCACCCCGTCTTCCCGCCTGCGCCCCTCGCCCTTCTACGCGGCGACCGTGGCCGAGGGCGCCTGCGCCATGACCAGCTACAACCGGATGCTGCTGCCGACCTCTTACGGCGATCCCGAGGCGGAATACTGGCGCATCATCAATGGGGTTTCGATGTGGGATGTGGCGGTGCAGCGGCAGGTGCAACTGCGCGGCCCCGACGCGGGGCGGCTGGCGCAGATCCTGGCCCCGCGCGACCTGAGCAAATGCAAGGTCGAGCAGGGCAAGTACGTGGCTCTGTGCAACCATGACGGGGTGCTGATCAACGACCCGGTTCTGCTGAAACTGGACGAGGACCGCTATTGGCTGTCGATTGCCGACAGCAATATCTGGTTCTGGGCCGAAGCCGTGGCGCGCGAGCGCGGGCTCGATGTGGAAATCAGCGAACCCGACGTCTCGCCCCTTGCCGTGCAGGGACCACTTGCGGAAACCGTGGTTGCGGACATCTGCGGCGACTGGGTGCGCGATCTGAAATACTTCTGGTTCCGCGAAACCGAGATCAACGGCATTCCGGTGACCGTCGCCCGCTCGGGCTGGTCCAAGCAGGGCGGGTTCGAGCTCTACCTCATGGATGGCAGCCGCGGCACGGAGCTTTGGAACATCGTCAAGGAAGCGGGCCAGCCCCATGGCATCGGCCCCGGCAACCCGAACTGGGTGGAGCGGGTCGAAAGTGGGCTTCTGTCCTATGGCGGCGACACCGATGACCGGACCAACCCGTTCGAGGTGCGGATGGGCAAATATGTCGATCTCGACGTGCCCGACGACACCATCGGCATCGCCGCGCTGCGCCGGATCGCGGCGGAGGGGCCGAAGCGGCACCAGTTGGGCGTGATGCTCGATGGCGGCGCCCCCGCCAAGGCGGATTTCTTCTGGCGCGACGTGGAACAGGAGGGCGCGAAGATCGGCGTATTGACCGCCTGCGCATGGTCCTGGCGGATGCAGCGCAACATCGGGCTCGCCCTCGTCTCGGTTTCGGCGCGCCCGGGCGACCCGGTTGTCGTGCGGCGGCCCGATGGCGACCTTACCGGTAAACTGTGCGAACTGCCGTTCCTCTGACCGGGTGCGGCCCTGTCTGACGGCCTTAACCTGAGGCGCGGTCGGGTCCTGGTGAGCGTCGTGACAAAGACCAGCGACCTTGATGGCAGTGCTGTCCGTCAGCAGGCGCAGTGGGGCGTTGGCGCCATGACAGAGGCTGATGACGGCGAGGGGTTCTGGCATCGGGAAGAATCCTGCCTGCACGCCGTGCCTGCCTCTGCTGTCCTGTTCAGAGCCCGGCGAATACCGTTGCATGAAGCGGCAGGAACGCCGCGCCCACATGGGCGGCATCCCCGGAAATCCGGCTTTCGCGTAGCACCGGGTTGGGCGTGCCATGTCCGTCCATCGCGCCGTCGCAGGCCCGCAACAGCGCCTGCCGCAACGCCGACGGTGCCTCGCCCCCAAAGCAGATCGCGCCGGGATCCACGATGGCCTTGAGCGCCCGGATCATCAGCCGCAGCTGTGGCGCCACCTCGCGCACCCAGTCGTCGACGCCGGGCCAGGCCGGATCGAACCCGGCCACCATGTCCGAGACCGTGTCGAAGACCATGCCCCTGCCGCGCAGCCGTTTCAGCAATTCTTCCAGCGCGGGGCGAGAGCGGGCTTCCTCGGGGGCGAAGAGCGTGGAGAGTTCGCCTGCGTTTCCACGGTCTCCGATCAGCGCATGCCCGTCGACGAATACGCCCCCACCGAAGCCGTAGTCGAAGGAGAGATAGATCAGGCTCTTTTCCGCATCTCCGCTGGACATGTAATGCTCGGCAATTGCGCTTGCGGTAGAGTTGTTCTCGGCAAAGCATGCCATGCCGAAGCGGTCGCCAAAGACCTCGGTCAGAGGCAGACCTCGCCAGAGGTTCAAGGGTTCGGGCGGTTGAAAGCAATCGCTGCGCCCTGAACGCCAACCCTGCATTCCGACCCCCATGCCGATCAGGGTGCGCGAGGACAGCAGATCGGATCTCCAACTGTCCAACTGCCGCTCCAGCCTGTCCATCAGGCTTTCCGGGTCGCCCGGAATGGCGTCGATGACGATGTCTCTGAGAGGCTGACCTGCCAGGTCCAGAAGGCACAGGCCAACCCGTTCCGTCGTGATCGACACACCGAGCGAGGCATATTGCGATGCGTCGAGGCACACGGTCGGGCTGGGTTTGCCACAGCCGCGGATCTGCGGATCTCCGAATCGCACCAACCCTTGGTCGGACAGTTTTTCGAGAAGCCTGTGAACCGACTGCTGCGACAGCGGCGTCAGGTCGCTGAGATCCGATCGCGGCAACGGGCCCTGACGGAACAGCGCAGACAGGAGCATGCGCTCGCTTTCGCTGAGGGTCAGGGCTGCAATTGGAGGGGTTTCGACGGTCATGATCCAGGGGCTGGAGGGGCGCTTTGAATGAAAATCCACACTCAGGCGCGCTGCTGCAAGGAAAATTACACTTAACAGGTCATATTATTTTCACATACAGTGGGTAAAAATGTGCCGACTCGTGGGAGGGGAGGTCCGCATGACCGCAATTCGAATCCAGGGATTGACCAAGACGTTCGACGGCTTCACGGCCCTGTCGGATATCGACCTCGACGTTGCCCCGGGTGAATTCGTGACGCTGCTTGGTCCCTCGGGCTGTGGCAAGACCACGCTTCTGAAGGTGATTTCCGGCTTTCTGGAGCCGACCGAGGGCAAGATTTTCATCGAGGGCAGCGACGTCACCGCGATCCCGCCCGAGCGGCGCGACACCGCCCTGTGCTTCCAGTCCTACGCCCTCTTCCCGCATCTGACCGTGCGCCAGAACCTCGAATTCGGGCTGCGCCAGAAGAAGCTTCCCCGATCCGACCGGGACGAGCGGGTGAAGGATGTTTCGCAGAAACTGGACCTCGCGGCGCAGATGGACAAGCTGCCCAACCAGCTTTCGGGCGGGCAACAGCAGCGGGTGTCCCTTGGCCGCGCGTTGGTGATGCGGCCCAAGGTCATCCTGTTCGACGAACCTCTGTCCAATCTCGACGCCAAGCTGCGCGACCAGGTGCGGATCGAGATCCGCCGCATCCAGCGCGACTACGGATTGACGGCGATCTATGTCACCCACGACCAGTCCGAAGCGCTGGCCATGTCCGACCGGGTCGTCCTGCTGAACAGTGGCCGGATCGAGCAGGTGGACACGCCGGAAACCCTGTATCACCGCCCCCGAACGCGCTTCGCCGCTGATTTCATCGGAAATTCAAACGTCTTCACGGGGCAGGTGCTTGGCGAGGACAGCCCCGGCCGCTGGAACATCGAAACCCCTGCGGGCATCTTCACCTGCGCCCTCGAAGATGCGCCGCACGGCAAGGAGGTCGCCCTGTGCTGGCGCCCGGAACATGCCGTCATCGGGGAAACCGGGATCGAGGCCCGCGTCCTGAACCGGGCTTTCCAGGGCCATTTCACCGATCTCGCCTGCGCCGCTGGAAATGGAGAGTTTCGCGTGCAGGCGCTTGAGACCACCGCCCGCGAAGGCGACGTGATCCGCATTCATGTTCCCCCCGACCGCATCCGGTTGCTGGAGGACAGGCCATGACCCTGCGCCGATGGCTGACGGTTATCCTGCTGCTCCTTCCGGGGCTCGGGTTGATCCTCGGGCTGATCGGCACCGTGGTCTGGATCGCGATCGCGCAGAGCTTCGGGCTCTACGGGTTGAATGGCGAGGACCAGTTCACCCTGCAATACTGGGCCGAGGTGACCGACCGGCGCGTTTTCGCCCGCTCGATCCGCTACTCCTTCTACGTCGGCACCGTCAGTGCGATCCTGTCGGTTGCGCTGGCCTATCCGCTGGCAATCTGGCTGCGCAAACCCTTCACCGGGTCTATGACGATCGGCGCGATCCTGAAGGCGCCGATGCTGGTGCACGGGCTTGTCGCGGCCTTCCTGTTCATCAACGTCATCGCCTATCACGGCATCCTGAATCAGGCGATGCAGGCGCTTGGCATTTGGGACGAGCCGCGCCGCCTGCAGAACGACAGCAACGCCATCGGCGTCCTGATCCTGCAGGTCTGGAAAAACATGCCCTTTGCCTTGCTGCTGCTGACTGGGGCGGTGCAGGGCATTTCCGACGATGTGCTGGACGCGGCGCGCGATCTGGGCGCCGGGGCCTGGGACCGGTTCCGCAAGGTGATCGCGCCCCTGTCGATTTCCGCGATGCAGGCGGCGATGGTGATCATCTTCATCGGGGCCATGGCCGATTTCAGTTTTCAGGTCATCGCGGGCCCGACCAACCGTCAATCCATGTCGCAGCTCATGGTGTTCTTCAAGGACAGGGGCGACTGGCATTCGGCGGCGGTTGTCGGGGTCACGCTGATGGGGCTGGCCATGCTGGGGGCCTCCGCGCTCGCCTTCCTGGCCCGGCTCGTGATGAAAGGCCGGTCCAGATGACGCGCGAACAGCTGAACAAGGCCCTGCTGATCCTTCTGCTGGTGATCTGCACCATCTGGCTGGTCATCCCCTTCGGCATGGCGATCCTGTGGTCCCTTGTCGACCCGTCCGAACCCTGGACCGCCGACCGCCTCCTGCCCCCCGCCATGTCCTTCTGGCGCTGGCGCGACATGTGGGAGAACTCCTCGCTTCAGGTTGCGATGGCGACCTCCTACACGCTAGCCCCGCTGGCGGCGCTTCTGTCGCTGGCACTGGCGACCCCCACGGCCTATGCGCTCGGCCGTATCGCATTTCCGGGCCGGGAACTGGCCAAGCTGTTGTGCCTGCTGCCCCTGGTCGTGCCGGGCTTCGTGACCGCGATCTTCTTCACCTCGCTTCTGTTCCAGCTTGGCCTGCACACGTGGCGGTTCGGCGCGATCCTCTTTGCGCATGCGGTTCTGGCGCTGCCCTACGCGATCCGCATCATGACCGTCAGCTTCGAACAGGTTCGCCAGGACCATATCGACGCGGCCCGCGATCTGGGGGCCACGCCGCTGGCGCGGTTCCGCGTGGCCTTCCTGCCTGCGCTGCGCCCGGGCATTTTCGCGACGCTGCTGATCGTCTTCATCCAGTCCATCGAGGAATTCGCGATCGCGTTCATCCTCGGCAGTCCGGATGTGGTGACGATCCCGACGTTGTTGTTTTCCGCCCTCGGCCAGGACTATGTCCGCCCCAATGCCGCGGTGCTGTCGCTGATCCTCGTCGTCCCGAACGTGATCCTCATGCTGATCCTGGAACGACTGCTCAAATCCGCCAACCCGACGCTCGCTTCTGGCAAGGGATGACGGGGATGCCAACCACCACGAAAGGGAGAACCACATGCTGAAATCCATCTTCACCGCCACGGCCGCGCTCGCTCTGAGCACCGCCATGTCGAATGCCCAGGACCTGTCGGCCATGTCCTGGGACGAGATCGTCGCCCAGGCCCAGGAAGAAGGGGAGCTGACCTGGTATGTCTGGTATCTGCAGGACGACCTGCGCCGCGCCGTGCAGGCCTTCGAAGAGGAATACGGGATCGACGTGACCATCCCCGAGGGCACGAACGCCAGCAACGCCGACAAGCTGCTGGCCGAGCGTGACCGCGAAACCGGCGATATCGACGTGTTCGCCTGGGGCTATGACAGCTTCGCCAACGTGACGCTGGACGAGTTGTTCATGCCGCTGACCATGCTGCCCGAGGATGCAGGGCGCGTCAGCAGCCTGGCAGGTGTCGATGGTGGCGACCACGTGCTCGCCTTCTGGGGCAACCAGAGCGGCATTGCCTATGATCCGGCCCATGTCGATGCCGAGAACCTGCCGCAAACGCCCGAGGACTTCGCCGCGTTCTGGCAGGCGAACCCGGGCCGCTTCGGCTTCAACTACGAAAACGGCGGTTCGGGCCCGTCCTATTACCAGAACATGCTGCGTGCCATGACCGGGGTCGATTTCTCGGATGGGGAAGTCACGGACGACCGGATCGCGGCGCTGGAGCCGGGCTTCGACTTCTTCAACGAACACGCCGAACACTACGTCATCACCGCAGGCAACGCCGACAGCATCATCCGTGTGTCCGATGGCGAACTGTGGATGGTTCCGGCCTGGGAAGATCATCTTGCAGGCCTGCAGAACCGGGGCGAAGTGCGCGATGACATCGCCTTCTACATCCCCGAGATGGGCATGAACGGCGGCGGCAACGGGGTGGCGATCCCGCTCAACGCACCGCACCCGGCGGCGGCATTGGTGTTCATGAACTGGCTGACCTCTGCCGAGACGCAGACCATGTTCAACAGCACCTTCGGCACGGCGCCGATGAACACCGCGGCCGACGACAGTGCCGCTCTCGTCCCCAACGAACAGCGGGCCTTCTCGACCGTCTGGGGCGCCCAGCCGTTCCGTGGCGCCGTCGAAGAAGCCTTCATCGACGCTGTCATCCTCGAAAGATAAGCGCTATCTGGGGCGGCGGCGGAGTGATCCTGCCGCCGCCCTTTCCCGACATTCAGCAACGATAAAAACATGAGCGCCGATACATGACCCACCTCAGCAGGCCCAATCCGCGCATCGCCCGCGACGAGGTTCTCGCCCGGCTGACCGGTCTGTCCGGGGCCGCTGCGCCCCAGTCCATCACCGCCCCGGGACAGGGCGGCAAGTTCACCCCTGACGGCGAGGTGCTTCACCATCCCGGCAACACCTTCCTGTGCCACGTTCCGACGGACTCTCCCCTTTTCGCCGGGCTCTGCGCCGTTCAGGACGGGCTGATCGGATCCCCCTTCGCCGACAGCATGGTGTTTCTGCCGCGCGAGAGTTTTCACATGACGGTGTTCTGCGGGATCAGCGGCGCACCCCTTGGCGTCGATGGATGGCCGGCGGGGCTTGGCAGGGATGCCGATTTCGAAGCCATCAACGATGTCTTTCGCGAGCGGTTGAGAGACTTTCACCTCGATGGCCCGTTGCAGGTGAAGGCAATCGGGGTCAATGGCCCCAACAGCATCTCGATGGAGCCTGACGGAACCGCCGAGAAAGCCCGATTGCGGGGACTGAGGGACAGGCTGCGCGATCTGACCGGCCTGCCCAGAGAGGATCACGAAACCTACCGTTTCCACATCTCGCTGGCCTACATGCTGCGCTTTCTGCCCGCTGAAGAAGCGGCTGCGCTCGTTTCCCTGTCCGAGGATCTCTTTGCGCGCCACCTGGCCTCGGTCGGGCCGATCGCGTTCGCGAGCGTGGAGTTTTGCCGGTTCGAGACCATGTTTCGCTTCGATCCGATCTGCATCATCAACCAAGCAGTTTGTGGCTGACAGATTCCCCGTCGCAGGACAAAACTGACGCGGTGGAGGCCCCACCTGTTGGGCTGACTGCAGGATTTCATGAGCAAGAGATGCTCACTCCGCCTCTCGCAGGTCGATCTCTGATAGGGTTGCGAAACTGATGGGCAGGATTGGTGGGCGGATCGAGTGGATGCCGATTTCAGCTGGCGCGGATCCACTGTCCGCTGCGATCAGGGCCGAATCGTGGAGGGGCAGCTTCTGCGCCCCACGGCACCGGGTCTGGGTCTGACGCTGACGCCCGAGATGGAAGCGCGCTATCCCTTCGATGAAACGGCGGTCTATTCCTGTGCGCTGATCGACTTCGGCCCGCCGCCCGACAGCTACTGGGCGCGCGAGACGGGTGTGCAGGGCGCATGATCGGCAAGCACTACATCGCCGGGCAATGGACCGGCAGCGACAAGAGCTTTCTGTCCGCCCCGGTGCGTGGTCAGGCGCAGGAGTTCAGCGTCGGTATGCCCGATCTGGTCGAGATCGCCTGCAGCGCTGCCGAGGCCGCGTTCGAGACCTATGCGCGCACCACCGCCGACGCGCGCGCCGAATTTCTCAACACCATCGCCGATGAGATCGCAAAAGGATGGGCCGCCTCGCTGACCAAGGGAACCGGGCCGTTCTGCACAAATCCAGGCGTGGCGGTCTTGCCGGCCGGAGCGGATGCCTCGGCCTTTGCCGAAGCGGTGGTGAAGGCCTTGTCGCAAGGGATGAAAGAGGGGCAGTCTTCGCCCAACGGATGGGTATCACAGATCGGCCTGCCAGATTTCCCTGTCAAAGCTCTGGCCGAAACGGTGCCAGCCGGGATCGGTTTTGATGATTTGGAACCCATGGGCGCGGTAGAGGGCGCGGGCGGCGATGAGGCAGCTATAGGTTTCGAGCCGGATCCGAGAGAAGCCCTGGGCGCGGGCATGGTCAAGGGCGGTCTGCACAAGGTGATGGCCAAGGCCCTTGCCGCGGGCGGCGGGGTCCAGCAGGACGAAGTTGAGGAAGGCCGCGCCGTCGCGGTTCGAGACGGCGATGGAGCCGATCCGCTGGCCGCTTGCTTCGGCGATCCAGAGGCGTTTTGACGGATCCTCATGGGCAAGGAAGGCGTCCAGCTTGTCCGCTATACTGTCGCCAAAATCGGGGGCAAAACCGAACTCTGCGCCATAGAGCACTCGGTGTCGGTCGATGAGCCAGTCGCGGTCGGAAGGTGCGAAGGCGCGCAGGATCATCCCTGCCGGTCCAGCCGCGCCTCGATCGCCTTCAGCCGTTCCAGCACCTCGTCACGATAGGTTTCCGTCAGGGCGGTTTCCTCTTCGGAATGGGCGTCCTGCATGGAGTTCACGATAAGGCCGACCAGCAGGTTCACCACCGCGAAGGTAGTGATCATGATGAAGGGCACGAAGAAGGCCCAGGCAAAGGGGTAGACCTCCAGCACAGGGCGCACGATGCCCATGGACCAGCTTTCCAGCGTCATGATCTGGAAAAGCGTATAGAGAGACCGGCCGAGATCGCCGAACCAGTCGGGGAAGCTTGCGCCGAACAGCTTGGTCGCCATGACCGCGCCGATATAGAAGATGATCCCCATCAGCAGAAACACGCTGCCCATGCCGGGAAGCGCGCGGACGAAGCCTTCGACCACCCGGCGCAGGCGTGGTGCGACCGAGATCACGCGAAGAACCCGCAGGATGCGAAGCGAGCGCAGGACCGAGAGACCCTGACCACCAGGCACAAGCGCGATGCCGATGATGACCGCGTCGAAGAGATTCCAGCCCGAGCGGAAGAAGCGGCTGCCATAGGCGATCAGCTTGGCGGTGAGCTCGACGACGAAGATCGCAAGGCAGATGCGGTCAAGCGCGGTGATAAG
Organism: Nioella ostreopsis; assembly: GCF_004000255.1. GTDB lineage: Bacteria > Pseudomonadota > Alphaproteobacteria > Rhodobacterales > Rhodobacteraceae > Nioella > Nioella ostreopsis. Next base: position 111,174 of record NZ_RCIQ01000011.1, on the reverse strand, counting down.
CGCGCCCGCCCGGGCCATGGCCTCATCTGATGTTTCCAGCCCCAGGATCACCGCATTGAACACGATCACGCCAATGATCGTGTTGCGCACCAGCGCCGTTTCCAACCGGGTTTCAAGCCAGTGCCGCATTCGATACCTCCCGTGTTCGGGCTTACATATGTGCGCGGGTGAAGCTTGCGACAAGCTCCACATGGGGGCTCCAGCGGAACTGGTCGACCACTTGCACCCAGTTGAGGCAGTAGCCCGCGTCGGTGAGCGTTTTGGCGTCACGGGCGAAGGTGACGGGGTTGCAGGACACGAAGCCGATCTTTGCGGGACCTGCTGCTGCCAGTTCCTGAACCTGCGCCTCGGCACCTGCGCGGGGCGGGTCGATGATCGCGGCATCATAGGGGGCCAGATCGTCGCCCATCAGGGGGCGGCGGAAGAGATCGCGCACTTCGCCCGTGACCTTCTTGATGCCGGTGGCGTGGCGCATGCCGTGATCGAGCGCCGCGATCATGGCGCGGTCGCCCTCGACGGCATGGACAGGCGCGCGGGCGGCCAGCGGAAAGGTGAAGGTGCCGGAGCCTGAGAAGAGGTCGACGATGTGTTTGGCGCCTTGGGTGGCCTCTAGCATGGCGGCGACGAGGGTGGCTTCGCCATCTGGCGTGGCTTGCAGGAAGGCACCGGGAGGCGGGGTGACGGCGACGGTGCCGAAGTGCTGAACCGGGGGCGTTTCGGTAAAGACGGTGTCATCGTCCCATGTCAGCCGCGCGAAGTGCTGGATGAACTGCGGCAGCGCCATGCGCAGGGCTTCGTCCAGCGGTTTGCCTCCGGTCACCGCGCAGTCGATGCCTGCGTCAGAGCGGGTCAGCGCGAAGGACAGCGTGGCGCTACGGGAACCGCCTATCCGGGTGATCTGTTCCAGCGCGGGCAGCAAGGCCATCAGATCGGGGTGCAGGACGTGGCAATCGGTGATCGGTACGATGGTGTCGGACCGGCGGGCGTGAAAGCCCACAAGCGCGCCTTTCTTGGTGCGGGTGCCCGCAAGCGTGGCGCGGCGGCGGCTGCGCGGGGGCGAGATGTGGATGGGGCGGAAATCAGCCGTCAGTCCCTGCGCGGCGAGGGCGGTTTCGACGACCTGGCTTTTCCAGTTTGCAAGGAAGCTGTCAGAGGCATGTTGCAGAGAACAACCACCGCATTGGCGAAAATGCGAACAGGGCGCCTTCACCCGGTCGGGGGACGGGGTGAGGATGCGGGGGGCGTCCATGCGGCCATCATGAACGTCGCCCTCGACGGTTTCGCCGGGCAGGGTCAGGGGGACCAGCACATGGCCCTCGGCAATGCCGTCGCCCCTGTGGCCCAGTCTTTGAATCGTGATTTCCATGGGCAGCGCATAGCGCGGTTTCGGCCCGGCGGGAAGCGGTTATGGTTTCGGGATCGCAGGGCTGAAGGCGTAGCCCTCGGGGCTGAGGATCGTGCCTTCGCGCAGCCCGTGGGGTTTGTCGGCGGGCTGTTCCAGAACCATGTGACCGGCGGCCTCTGCCTTTGCAACGGCGGTATCCGGGTCAACCCCGAAGAGGTAGAGCTGCAGGCCCGCCCCGCGCGGCGGGGTCTCGGGGACGAGGCCAAGCAGTGGATGCGCGCCATAGGTGCCGTCGGCGTGAAGCTGCATCATCATCTGCCCGTGGCGGATGATGGCGAAATCGTCGGACAGGCGGTGAACGGTCAGGTCAAAGATCTTTTCCAGGAAGCCCGCCAGCGCGCGCACATCTGGGGACAGCAGGTTGACGCCGATGCCGGTCAGGCTGCGGCCGAAGTCCTCTGCCGGGACGGTTTCAAGATCCATGGGCACACCTCGCTTACTCGGCGGCTTCCTGAATCCCGATAAAGCCGCCCGACTGACGGTTCCAATAGCGCGCATAGAGACCGCCCGCGTCAAGCAGCGCGTCATGAGAGCCCTCTTCCACGACACGGCCTTCATCCAGCACGATGATCCGGTCCATCTGGGCGATGGTGGACAGGCGGTGCGCGATGGCGATGACGGTCTTGCCCTCCATCACCTCGCCAAGCGTGTCCTGAATGGCGGCCTCGACCTCTGAATCGAGCGCGCTTGTGGCCTCGTCCAGTACCAGCACCGGGGCGTTTTTCAGAAAGGCACGGGCCAGCGCGATGCGTTGACGCTGACCACCTGACAGTTTGACGCCGCGTTCGCCAAGATAGGCGTCATAGCCCTTGCGGCCCATATGGTCCTGCAAGCCCAGAATGAACTCATGCGCTTCGGCCCGCTTGGCGGCATCCACCATCTCTTCTTCGGTCGCGCCGGGGCGGCCATAGAGGATGTTGTCGCGGGCCGAGCGGTTGAACATCGCGGTTTCCTGCGTGACCATGGCGATCTGGCGGCGCAGGCTTTCCTGTGTCAGGTCGCGCACGTCGCATTCATCCAGCAGAACCCGGCCCTCTTCGGCGTCGTATAGGCGCAGCAGCAGGGCGACCAGCGTGGATTTGCCCGCGCCCGACGCGCCGACGATCCCCAGTTTCTCGCCCGGTCGCACGTCCAGCGACAGGCCCGTCACCCCCCCGGTCTGCCGCCCATAGGCGAAGCTGACATCGTCGAACCGAATGTGGCCCTTGGCGCGTTCCACCTCCAAAGCATTGTCGCGGTCGGTCAGGGTGTGGGCAGGCGAGAGCGTGTTCATCCCATCCTCGACCTCGCCGACATTGGAATAGATCGCCATCAGCACGAAACTGACCCAGCCGGTCATCTGCGCGATTCGGATCGACACGGCGCCGGTGGCGGCAATGTCACCGGTGCTGGCAATGCCGTGGGTCCACAGCCAGACGGTGCCGCCAATGAGGATCACCGGCAGCGCACCCGCGACGGTCATCAGGGCCAGCCGGAAACTGGCCGAGATGCGGCCAAAGCCGATCGCTTTCTGGCGAAACTTCTCCATCGCGTTCAGGGCCGAGCGGTCCTCGAACGCGTGATGGGCGAAAAGCTTGACGGTCTTGATATTGGTGATCGTGTCGACGACCTGCCCCGATACCGCCGCCCGCGCCCCGGCCCGCGATTTGGACAGCGTGCGCACGCGGGGCAGGAAAAAGCTGATGGTCGTGAAATAGGCAATCAGCCAGACAAACAGCGCCAGCGCCATGCGCGCGTCGATGGTGACCAGCAACAGCAGCGAGCCGATCAGGGACGCCAGCGCGAAGGCCACGACGTTCACGAATTCCGTCACCACATTGGTCACGGCGCTGGCAGTCTGCATCTGTTTCTGCGCGATGCGGCCTGCGAAATCGTCATCGAAGAAGGTGACCGACTGGCCAAGCGTGTGGCGGTTCAGCCGTTGCAGCACCAGCACGTTGACGGCGGGGCCAACCACGAGCGTGCTGGCGGCAGAAGACGCAGCGAAGGCCAGCGGGCGCAGGATGAGGAAGAAGGCGATCCCGGCCAGCAGGATGTGCCAGTGCGTCTGGATCATCGTGGCGGGGTCGGCGGTGCTGGCGGCATCGACGACAAGGCCCAGAACCACGGCGGAGCCGACCTCGAACAGTCCCGCAAGGCCCGACACCAGCGCCGCGCCGATCAGCACCGGCCACGCGCCTTTAAGGCACCAGTTGAAGAAGGCCAGCAGCCGGTTCGGCGGCGGGCCATCAGCAGGGCGGAAGGCGTCGATCAGGTTGGCGAGGCGGTTCATCATTCGGCGGCGTCCTCTGTCCCGATGAACCCGCCCGACTGGCGCGCCCAGAACCCGGCATATAGGCCGTTTTGCGCCAAAAGCTCTGCATGTGTACCGTTTTCGACAATGCGGCCATCATCCAGCACGACGATCCGATCCATATGGGCGATGGTCGACAACCGGTGCGCGATGGCGATCACGGTCTTGCCCTCCATCACGCCGTAAAGCGTATCCTGAATGGCGGCCTCAACCTCCGAGTCCAGCGCGCTGGTGGCCTCGTCCAGCACCAGAATGGGCGCGTCTTTCAGGATCACGCGGGCGAGCGACACGCGCTGACGCTGGCCGCCCGACAGCTTCACGCCGCGTTCACCCACATGGGCGTCATAGCCTTTGCGGCCCTGCGGGTCCTCCAGATCGAGGATGAACTCATGCGCCTCGGCTCGCCGGGCGGCCTGCAACATGTCCGCTTCGCTGGCATCGGGGCGGCCATAGAGGATGTTGTCGCGCACGGATCGGTGCAGGAGCGAGCTGTCCTGCTGGACCATGCCGATATGGCTGCGCAGGCTGTCCTGCGTCACCTGGGTGATGTCCTGCCCGTCGATCAGAACCTGCCCGCCTTCGGGGTCATAGAAGCGGAGCAGCAGCTTGACGAGGGTCGATTTCCCCGCGCCGGAGCGGCCAATCAAGCCCACCTTTTCGCCCGGGCGGATGGTCAGCGTCACGTCCTGCAACCCGCCGGAACCACGCCCGTAATGGTGGCGCAGCGCGTCCAGCCGCACCTCTCCACGCGTCAGGGTCAGCGGTTTCGCGCCCGGCGCATCGGTGAGGGTGATGGGCTGCGCAATGGTTTCCATGCCCTCTGACACGACACCGAGCGAGCGGAAGAAGGTGGACAGCGCCCACATGATCCAGCCGGTCATGGCGTTCAGGCGCAGGGTCAGCGCGGTGGCCGCCGCGACGATGCCCACCGATGCCGTGCCCAGCATCCACAGCCACACGGCCCACCCCACCACGGCCACCACGAGGAAACCGTTCAGCGCCGTCAGCATCACGTCCATCATCGTGTAGATGCGCATTTCAGCAGCGAAGGTGCGGCGGGTGTGCTCGATTGCCTCTTTCGCGTAGCTGATTTCGCTGTCGTGATGGGCGAACAGCTTGACCGAGTGGATGTTGGTGTAGCTATCGACGACGCGACCGGTGGTCATGGACCGTGCGTCCGAGCTGGCCTTGGAGGCCGGGCCCACGCGCTTCATCGTCCAGCGCACCAGAACCCCATAGAGCACGAACCAGACCAGCAGCGGAATGACCAGCCGCAGGTCGGCCTCGGCCAGCAGAAAGGCCGCGCCGACCAGATAGGCCAGCGAAAAGGTGATCGCGTCGAAGACCTGAAAGACGGCATCGCCAGCGGCGGGCGGGGCCTGCATGATGCGGTTTGCGATGCGGCCTGCAAAATCGTTCTCGAACCAGCCCACGGATTGGCGCAGCACATGGCGATGCGCCCGCCAGCGGATGAGCGTGCCGAAATTGACAAGGATGCCGTTGTTCAGCAGCGCTACGTCCAGCCCGTGCAGGATGGGGCGCAGGAACAGGATGAACAGCGCCACAGCCAGAAGTTCCCAGCCATTTTCCGCGATGAACTGCGCCGGGTCCGCGCCTGTCAGCAGGTCAACAAGGCGGCCCATGTAGGAAATCAGCCAGATCTCCATCACCGCCACGACGACCGACATGATCGCGGTGATCAGGAAGAGCCGCTTGAAGGGCTGCGAATAGTCCCACAGGAAAGGCCACAGCTTTCTCGGCGGGCTGTCCTGTTCAGGATAGTCCGTGTAGGGATCGACCAGGTTTTCAAAGAAACGAAACATCGAACGTCGCTGGAAATGGTCCTGTTGGGGGCAGATATAGCCCGGTGGTTACAGGAAGACCATGATGGCAGAGGCGGCCAGGGCTGCAGCCATGCACAGTCGGAACACCGTCCACGCACGGGGGGTGGTCAGCAGCAGGGCGAGAAGCGAGCCTGCGAAGCTCCAGAACAAACAGACAAATAGGTTGATGCCCGAGAATGCGGTGGCAAGGCGCTGTGCTTCGCCCGCGGGGCTGAGGCCGATGCCGTAGCCCGCCGCGGCAGCCAGGGCCACGGCCCAGATCTTGGGGTTTACCCACTGAAACAGGACCGCTTGCCAGAAGGTAAAGGGCCGTTCCCCCGCCTTGCCGCCCGACAGGTCGCCCGCCCGCATCAGGGCGTAGGCCATCCACAGGATCCAGCCCGCCGCGATGAGCTTCAGGGTGAAGGTCAATGCGGGCTGCGCCAAGAGCAGTGCACCGATGCCAAGCCCCATCAGCGCCGCGATGACGCCAACGCCGACCGCCACGCCGAACACATGCGGCAGCGTCGCGCGAAAGCCGAAGCGCGCGCCCGAGGCGGTGAGAAGAATCACGTTCGGTCCGGGAGAGAAAAGCCCGGCGAAGACGAAAGCGTAGAGCGGGTCCAAGGGGTTGGTCCTGATTGGTGTCGCGCGACAGGACGTCAGCGCGCGCGGGCTGTCAAGGCAAGAGCTCGGCGCGGGTGAGGGTAAAGCCGGACGCGATCCAGCGCGTCTCGATTTCCCTCAGTCGGTCACCCAAAGCAGGGCCTTTCAGGCCGATGGCCATCAGGTCGGCGGGGGTCACGGGCAGTTTCAATCCGTCAGCGGCCTGTGCGGCCTCCAGTTCCGATTGGGCGAGCGGCAGCTCCAGCAGGGCCACGCGCAAGAGCAGCACGTCGCGGGCGGTCTCGACCCCTTCGCGGAAGCCCAGTTCCCCCGCGCCCATCATCGAGCCAACGGCATCGCGCAGCAGCTGCACCCGCCGCGCGTCGGCTTTGGACAGGCGCAGCGCGTCGCCGGGGGTGTCGCCGCCAATCGCCGCAAGCCGGCGGCAATGGTCGGGGGGAACGCCCAGATCGGCCTCTGCATGGATCAGGATTGGCAGCGGTTTCGCATCGGCCCCCGGCAGGGCATGGCGCAGGATCCCCGCCTGCGCCATGGCGGCGACGGCCGGGGCGGGATCGTCGGCGCGCAGAAGCTTGCGCATCTCGTGCCCGATCCGTTCGCGCGACAGCCGGTCGATGCCATCGGCCATTTCGGCGCAAGCCGCGAGGCCATCGGCATCGAATCCGGCGGTCTGGTCAGCGTAAAGCGCGTGAAAGCGGAAGAACCGCAGGATGCGCAGGTAATCCTCGCGGATGCGGTCATGCGGGTCGCCAATGAACCTCAGCCGCCGGGCCCGCAAATCCGCCACGCCGGTGCCGAGGGGGTCGATCACCCGCCCGCCCGCATCCGCATAAAGCGCGTTCATGGTGAAATCGCGCCGCATCGCGTCTTCCTCCACCCGGTCAGCAAAGGCGATCACCGCGCGGCGGCCATCGGTTTCCACGTCTCGGCGGAAAGTTGTGACTTCGTGCGGCAGGCAATCGGCGATCACGGTCACAGTGCCGTGGTCGATGCCCGTGGGCACCGCCTTCAGCCCGTTCGCCTCGGCGATCTGCATCACTCGTTCGGGGCGCGCATCGGTGGAAATGTCGATATCGTCCGTGGGCAGGCCAAGCAGCCCGTTCCTGACACAGCCCCCGACGAAGAGCGCGTGAAACCCCTCTGCCTCCAGCGCTTTGCAGAGCGCCTGTGTGCCGGGGTGATGCAGCCAGTCGGTGTCGAGGATCATGACGTCACCCGGTCGGCCAGCCCTTTCAGCATTCGCGCGGTCGCGCCCCAGATGTAATAGGGGCCGTAGGGGGCGACATAATAGGATCGCCAGACCCCGCGCCAGCGGCGGCGTTCGGTGCGGAAACTGGCCGGGTTCAGGAGGAAGGGAAGAGGGACCGAGAAGACCTCCGCCACTTCGCCCGCCTCGGGCACCGGGGTGAAGGGCGCGCGGATGCGGCCAACGAAGGGGGTGACGGTGTAGCTGGTGACTGTTTCATGGGGGGACAGTTCGCCCAGGATCTCCACATTCGACGGGTCGAGCCCGATCTCCTCCTGGCTTTCGCGCAGCGCGGCGGCCCTGGCATCGGCGTCGGTATCGTCGATGCGCCCGCCGGGAAAGGCGATCTGGCCGGGGTGATGTTTCAGCCGCGCCGAGCGCATGGTCAGGATCACCCGCGCCCCCCGGTCGGTCTCAATGATCGGCATCAGAACGGCGGCGGGCTTCAGTTTGCGCCCCTCTGGCAACACGATGCCGGGGTTCAGGTCATAATCCGACGAGGCCGGGGCAGCCCCGGCCAACGCGCGGCTTATGCGGGCCAGATCAGATATCGGACCCATCCGGGTTCTTCACGGCCTGAAACCCAAGCGTCAGCGGGTCAAGGTCGTAGTGGGCACCGCAGAACTGGCAATCAGCGGTCACGCGGCCATCGTCCTTGGTCATGTAGGCGATATCCTTGGCCGAGTAGATCGACAGGCTCTCGCGCACGCGGGCTTCCGAACAGGTGCAGCCAAAAGAGACGGGCATCGCATCGAAGACCCGGGGCGCTTCCTCATGGAACAGGCGCAACAGCAGATCGGTGGGAGAGACGGAGGGGCCCACAAGCTCCAGCTCTTCGACGGTATCCAGCAAGATATTCGCGCGGTTCCAGTTTTCGCTGTCGTCATCGTCCAGCAGGTCGGTGGCAGCCAACAGGCCATCCTCGCCGGAACCGCCCTCGCCGGTTGCATGGGGGCTGGCCTTGGGCATGTGTTGCAGCATCACGCCGCCAGCGCGCCAGCCGCCTCGGCCACCGGGTTCCGTGCTGTGGCCATAGGACAGCGAAAAACGCGTCGGCAGCTGTTCGGACTGGGCGAAATAGGCCTCGGCGCAGGCCGCCAAGGAGCCGCCCGCGATCGGTGTGATGCCCTGATAGGGGGTGTTGCCCTGGCCCTGGTCGATCAGGATCGCGAAATAGCCCTTGCCGATCTGCGCGAACGGGTCGGCGCCCTCGACATACCGTTCCTGATCGTAGGAGGCATAGGCGCGGATCTGCGCCTTGTCGCCCTCTTTTGCGGGGGCATAGATGTCGGTTGCCAGAATCCGCAGGGGGCCGTCGCCGCGCACCTGCAGGGACAGCTTCCAGCGCAGCTTGATCGTCTGGCCGATAAGGGCCGTCAGCAGCGCCATCTCGGCCAGCATCGCCTCGATCCCGCGCGGGTAGTTATGCTGCGACAGGATCTGGTCCATCGTGCCATCCAGCCGGGCGACCCGCCCGCGAATATCGGAACGGTCGAGCTGAAACGGCAGGACGGTGTCGTCCCATGCGATCTTGGTGCTGAGGGTCATTGTCTTTCCTTCCGCCACGTGGGCTGGCATACCGCGCCCATATATGCGGAACAACCGCCTTGCCAACCCATAAGCCGTCTTTGGCATGCTCGGAGAGCCTTCATGAACCGACGTTTTGGCCAGCAACCCGACCCGGCCCGCCGCTATATTCCCCGGCGCGGGGTCTATGCGGCGATCCTGACGGGCGATGGGATTCTGGCGACGTTTCAAGAGAAACCACTGGCGGAGCTGCAACTGCCCGGCGGCGGCATCGACCCCGGCGAATCGCCCCTGGCGGCGCTGCATCGCGAGGTGTTTGAGGAAACCGGCTATCGCATTCATTCCCCCCGTCGGTTGGGGATGTTTCACCGTTTCACCTATATGCCGGATTACGACATCTGGGCGCAGAAGCTGTGCACGATCTATGTCGCCCGGCTCGGGTCCCGGCTGGCAGACCCGACGGAGCCGCATCATACGCCTGTGTTCCTGCCATGGGACGAGGCGGAAACCATGTTGGGCGTTGATGGGGACCGGTTTTTCGTGTCGCGTCTGCGCGCATCACTCAGGGTGTGAAGCTCAGGCAGATCGCTGACACGTCGTCGTCGAAATCGGGACGGTTTGAATAGGCCTCCAGCTCTTTCACAAGTTTCGGCAGGAAACGATCTGCGGGGGCGTTCGCGTGGCGGGTCACAAGCTCTGCCAACCCGTCTTCTCCCAGATAGCCGCCAGCAGGGTTGGAGCATTCGGTGAATCCATCAGAATGCAGCAGCAGCCTGTCGCCTGGGTTCAGCTGAAACTCAACCGTATCGAAACGCGCGCCGGGCAGAAGGCCAATGGGCATCCCACCTTCGCCGACCCAGTCAACCTGGCCGCCCGAGCGCAGAATCGCGGGGTGCGGATGGCCCGCCTGAACCATGCGCGTTCTCCCGGTTTCAAGATCCACATCGGCCAGGCAGAGGGTGAAATAAAGATCGGTCTCCACCTCCTCGAACATCATCTGGTTCAGCTTGCGGGCCACGTCATCAGGTGGCAGGGCGACCCAATCGCCGCCTCTTGCCTGCACCAGGGCCACGTTCTGTTCCGGCGCGGCAGTGCCAAGCAGCCCGGCCATACGCGCGGCCAGCAGCGCCGAGGTCACCCCGTGGCCCGACACATCGAGAGAGAAGATTCCGATCCGGTTGCCGGGGATCGGGAAGAACCCCACAAGATCACCGCCCACATGGCCGCTGGACCGCAGCAGCAGCGCGACGGACCCGTTCTGAATGGGGCGGAAGGTTTCACGCACCAGCGATTCCTGCAACCGCTTGGCCTCGACCAGGTCACGGTCAAGCGCGTCGTAAAGCGTTTGGAGTTCCGCCAGCGTGCTGCTGATCTTGCGATTCTGGCGGACCAGTTCGCCCTGCATGGCGACGATCCGTTCCCCCGCCCTGATCCGGGCGCGCAGTTCATGGGGATTGACGGGTTTGGTGACGAAATCATCGGCCCCCGCCTCCAGCCCCAGAACAATTTCAGACTTCTCGGATTTGGAGGTCAGCAGGATGACATAGCCATAGCTTTCCCGGTCCATCCGACGGAAGGCACGGCAGAAGTCCGGGCCGGACATGCCGGGCATCATCCAATCGGTCAGGATGATCGGGACATTGTCGCGTGACAGGATGTCGAGTGCCTGTTCGGGGCTTTCGCAGACCGTGACTGGATGTCCCCATTTGCGCAGCAGGGTTGCCAGAAGGCGACGCTGTGCGGGACTGTTTTCCAGCACCAGAACGGGCGACAGGCCGGGTGCCATTGCGCTGGCCGTGGTCCTTTCAGTCATCAATGCAGCGTTGTCCGGCACCTGCCACCTCTTGCCTGTGAATCCGGTCATTGGTGACAGCCCCGGGTTAAGGGCAGGTGAACCGTAAAATGCTGCCTATCTGGCCGGCTTTCCTAATCTCCCGTTAAGGGATCTGGCCTAGGATTTCGGGAAATGAGCAGTGGAAACGGAGGCCGCGGTGATTGATCGAGACCGTCTGGAAGAGCTTCGGCAGGAGATCGGGGAAGAGGATTTTTCCGAAGTGGCGGACATGTTTCTGGATGAGATGGCGGACAGTTTGGCAACGCTCTGCGCCGCGACCGGGCCCTTGGGTCCGGATGTGTTTCATGGTTTGCGCGGCAGTGCCCTCAATCTTGGCTTCACCGACTTCGCCACTGCCTGCACAGATGCGGAAAAGCGGGCCAACGCAGGCCAGTCGGTGGATGTGGCGCATCTGGACAGGCTCTACCAGGAATCGGTGAAAGCCTTTGAAACCGACCTGTCAGCCGACGCGGCTTAGATCAGGAATTCGGACAGTACCTCGTCGTCGGTAATGTCCCGATAGGCGAAACCGCGTTCTTCCATGCGCGCGAACAGCCCGTCAAAATCCGAGGCATCGCGCGATTCGATCCCGATCAGGACCGACCCGAAATTGCGCGCGGATTTCTTGAGATACTCGAATCGGGCGATGTCATCGCCGGGTCCGAGCAGCCCGAGGAAATCCTTCAGTGCGCCGGGGCGCTGCGGCATCCGCAGGATGAAATACTTCTTCACCCCCCTGAACCGCATGGCCCGTTCCTTGACCTCCGGCAACCGCTCGAAATCGAAATTCCCGCCTGAGGTGACGCAGACAACAGTCTGACCGCGCAACGCCGCGCCCAGATCTTTCAGCGCGTCGATGGCCAGCGCGCCCGCCGGTTCCAGAACGATCCCCTCGACATTCAGCATCTCTGAAATCGTCACGCAAATCCGGTTCTCCGGTGCGGCCAGAACGTCGCCCGGATCGGTGGTGGACAGCACCGCAAAGGGGGCCTCTCCGATCCGCGCCACGGCGGCCCCATCGACGAAATTGTTGACTGTTGGCAGCGTCACCGGTGCACCCGCTTTCAGCGCGGCGGCCAGACTGGCCCCGCCCTGCGGTTCCACCAGTTTCACCCGCGTCCCCGCCCGCACGGATTTCAGATAGGAGAGCACACCGGACGACAGCCCGCCGCCGCCCACGGGCAGGATCAGCCGGTCGGGCGCTTCGCCCAGTTGTTCCAGCAGCTCCACCGCGACCGAGGCCTGGCCTTCCATCACATCCGGGTCATCGAAGGGCGACAGGAACACGCCGCCGGTTTCCGCGCAAAACGCCTGCGCGGCGGCCAGCGTTTCGTCGAAATAGTCGCCCACCAGCTTGATCTCGACCGCATCGCCGCCAAAGGCGCGGGTCTTGTCGATCTTCTGGCGCGGCGTGGTGACCGGCATGAAGATCTCTCCCCGCACCCCGAAATGACGGCAGACAAAGGCCACGCCCTGTGCGTGATTGCCCGCGCTGGCGCAGACAAAGAGCGTACGATCCGGGTCTTCGGCCAGCCGCTTGCTCATGGCGTTGAAGGCACCGCGAATCTTGTAGCTGCGCACCGGCGACAGGTCTTCGCGCTTCAGCCAGATATCAGCGCCATAGCGGTCGGACAGGAAGGCATTGCGCAGCAGAGGCGTGGCCGGGAAAAGCGCCCGCATCGCGGCCGTGGCCGTGCGGGCCTTGTCGGCGAAATCACTCATGACGCGGGCCTTTCGAGAAGATCAGGTCAGGGTACGACCTTCGACCTGGGTGCCGTAAAGCGTGGTCATCAGTGACAGGTTCAGCAGCACCTGAAACCAGTACAGGACCGCGCTTGGCACGATGGACAGCGCGCTGTCGCCGAAGATGGCGATCACCAGCTGGTTCAGGATGACCATGGCCAGCGAGATGAAGAACAGCGGCACCAGCATGTGGCTGGCGACGGGCTTGGTGGCCTCCCAGCTTTCGCCGAAGCTCATCTTCTGGCCAAGCGCGGCTGCGGGCAGGATCAGGCCGACACGGGTGATCAACCATGTCAGGCCAAGGGTGAACCCGGTCAACAGAACGAAGGCGATGGCGTTGGACTGAACTACGCTGATGACAATGCCGATCACAATCATGGCTGCGATGCTGACCGCGACCGCAAACAGACCGATCAGAAACGCGCGGCCCAGATAGGACATGATGTAGGGCCCGTGCCAAACCGGCACCACGCCGCGCCCATACTCTTCCAGCAGCACGAAACGGTGCCAGCCGACGGCGGCCCAGCAATATGTGATCACGCTGACCACGACGCCCGCCAGAACGGTCAGGAAGATCACGCCGGGGTTGACGTCGGGCAGTTGCGCCGGATCAACCGTGGGATCGCCGAACGTGGTGTAGGATACGCCCCAGCTCATGAACAATGCCAGCAGAATGGCCGCTGGAAGGAAGGTCGGCACCAGTGTCAGACGCGCCGCCTGCCCGAGATTCCCGAAAACCTGCGCCACGATGTGCCGCAACATCCGATAGCCATAGTCCATACGCTCACACTCCGCTTGTCTTGCTTCCCCCCTGAAAACCCGGTATCGCCGCCCCGGTCAATCGAATTCCCGGAGATACCCCATGTCTGCGCCCAAGAAAGTCGTTCTCGCCTATTCCGGCGGTCTCGATACCTCGATCATCCTCAAGTGGCTGCAGACCGAATATGGCTGCGAAGTGGTGACCTTCACCGCCGATCTGGGCCAGGGCGAAGAACTGGAACCGGCCCGCGAAAAGGCGATCATGCTGGGGATCAAGCCGGAGAACATCTATATCGAGGATGTGCGCGAGGAATTCGTGCGTGATTTCGTCAACCCGATGTTCCGCGCCAATGCGCAGTATGAGGGGCTGTATCTGCTCGGCACCTCCATCGCGCGGCCGCTGATTTCCAAGCGGCTGATCGAGATCGCAGAGGAAACCGGCGCCGATGCCGTCGCCCATGGCGCGACCGGCAAGGGCAATGACCAGGTGCGGTTCGAACTTTCCGCCTATGCTCTGAATCCCGATATCAAGGTGATCGCGCCGTGGCGGGAATGGGATCTGACCAGCCGGACGAAGCTGCTGGACTTCGCCGAGAAGAACCAGATCCCGATCGCCAAGGACAAGCGCGGCGAGGCGCCGTTCAGCGTCGATGCGAACCTTCTGCACACCTCGTCCGAGGGCAAGGTGCTGGAAGATCCGGCCGTTGACGCGCCCGATTACGTCTACCAGCGCACCGTGCATCCCGAGGACGCGCCGAACGAGCCGGAATATGTGGAAATCGGGTTCGAGAAGGGCGATGCCGTGTCCATCAACGGTCAGGCCGTGACCCCCGCCGAGATGCTGACCAAGCTGAATGAATTGGGCGGCAAGCATGGCTGCGGGCGGCTCGATCTCGTGGAAGGCCGCTTCGTCGGCATGAAGTCGCGCGGGATCTACGAAACCCCCGGCGGCACCCTGCTGCTGGAAGCGCACCGCGCCATCGAATCCATCACCATGGATCGCGGCGCGATGCACCTGAAGGACCAGCTGATGCCGCAATATGCGGAGCTGATCTATAACGGCTTCTGGTACAGCCCCGAGCGCGAGATGCTGCAGGCGGCGATTGACAAGAGCCAGGAACATGTGACCGGTACCGTGCGGCTGAAGCTCTACAAAGGGCTCGCCCGCTGCGTGGGCCGCTGGTCCGATCACTCGCTCTACTCCGAAGAGCATGTGACGTTTGAGGACGATGCCGGTGCCTACGACCAGAAGGACGCGCAGGGCTTCATCAAGCTCAACGCGCTGCGCCTGCGCCTCATTGCGATGCGGAACCGGCGGCTGAACGGCTGAACCTCCAGCCACGTCAGCATTGCCAGATTGCGAAGACCCGCCCATCCCTTTGGGCGGGTTTTTCATTTGGGGGCCGACATGGCGCTGGAAGAGATTGCGGACCGGATCAACGCGGGGCTGACGGGCACGCCGTTCGAAGGATCGCTCAAGTTCGATTGCGGGGACGATGGCGTGATCGTGCTGGCCGATGGTGCGGCCACGACCGAGGATCGCGAGGCCGACTGCACCCTGACACTCAGCCAGGACAATCTGGTGAAGCTGCTGTCGGGCAAGCTGAACCCGATGACGGGGCTGATGATGGGCAAGCTCAAGGTCAGCGGCAATCCGGCTGTGGCGATGAAGCTGAGCCAGTTGTTGAAGGGCTGACTATCCTTTCCGCAGAAAGTCCTCTTCGGTCACAATGCGTGCCAGACGATCAGCATTGAAATCGACCTGAACGATCCTGCGGGTCTGGTTGTCGCCCGCGACGCGGCGAAAGCTGAAGCCCGTGTCGCTGACATTGCCCCGGACCATCATCCAGCGCCCGATGGATTGCATCAGCCCCCGATAGGGCGCGATCAGGTCGACGATCCACAGGCGGTCACCCGAGCGCCAATCCTCTGGTGCCAGGGGCTCTCCGGTGATCAGCTTCTCTTCTGCCGCCGCGTTCAGATAGGCCCATGTGAACATGCCGCGTGGCACCTCGTCGAATCGGAACAGGCGGTACTGCCCCAGTTCCACGGCCGGTTCCAGGTAACTGCGCAGAACCCCCACGGGCATATGGGCATGGCGGGGACTGCGAAAGGCCAGAAACAGCATGTCGCCATAAACGCGCAACCTGTCCTGCGAGGGCATCTCCACCGAGGGCAGCTGTCGATCATTCATGTCTTGTCCAGTCATGCGATGTCACGGGCCAGCACCCGCGCCTCCCAGTGACGCAGCGCCGGACGGGCGGGCGGGCCAAAGCCGGTCGATCCGCACAACTCCGGAAACAGGGTCAGCAACTCATCGCGCACGGCAGCATCGAGCGCCATCATGGTGTGATCGCCGGGCAGGAAGCTTTCGGTCGGGGTGCCTTCCGTGAAGATGATCTCGTGCGTGTCGAACAGCAGATGGAAATACTCAACCTCGTCCAGATCATGGGCCAGGGTGATTGTCTGGTCGTTCAGCAGGCTCTTGGCAGGGACAAGAACCTGGGTCTCTCCAAACAGCAGTTCATTGCGCCAGCCAGTGAGGAAAATACGATGCTGGGGCGAGACGATCAGATCGCGCGCCGGGCGGCCGGGGCCAAGCGCATCCTGGGCAATCCGTATGGGTCGGAGACTGGCATCCCGCGCCAGGTCCGACGCGCCGACACGCCGCGATCCGATCCACCTGACGGGCTTGGACGGGCCATCCAGCGTGGCCACCCTGTCACCGGGCGAGATCGATTCAACGGGCACCGGGCCGGTGTCCGTCTCGATCAGGGTGCCGCGAGCAACACAGATCAGAATGGTAATCTCGACCGTGTCCGTATCGCTGGACCCGCCATTGCCACCGGTCACCGTGAAGCTGACGACCTGATCGTTTCCCGAGGCGATTACCGCATCGCGGTCGACAATGAATGTGTATTCTCCGGTCGTGGTATTCGTGACCAACGAGCCATAGCTGGTGGTGCTGAGGGACGAGAAACTGTAGCCGGAGGGGGCCTCGCCATTGCTGCCGCCACTGATCGGCCCAGCGTCGAAATCGCCGGTCACCATCGTCGCGCCGGGGTCTGACAGGTCCAGTGTCTGCGACCAGAGATCCGGGCCTCCGGTGGTCGAGCCGGAGACTTCGTTGATGTTATAACCCATGACTCACTACTGCTCGGTCAACCAATCTGCGTGGCTTTATTCTGTCCTTATACAGAGGATGCCCGCGTTTTGCCACGCTCTCTTGGTCATGATGTCATGATGCAAAAGAATTCCGGCAGGGCCCACGGTTTCGCGCGGGCCCTGCCGAGGTCGAAGTCGTGCTTACTGGGCGGTGATGGTGGTCATCACAAGGTTGCCGTCGACACGGATCGGGCCGTCCTCTACGGCGCCGAGAGTGTATTCGAACCCGCCGACCATGCTGCCGCCGTCTTCGCCGTGGATCATCAGCATCAGCATATCGCCAGCGGTCACGGCTTCCTGGAGAATTGCCGTAACATCAATGTTTTCACCCTCGCGGAGCGGCGCATAGCCAACCACGGGACCGGGCGCCATCGAGGCATCGGTGCGGTGGACAACCATCCAGCCATTGGCCGGGGCGACAATGCTTTCCGCGGTTACGGTGCCACCGGAAACATCCTGGTCGGAGGCAGTGACCGAGGGTGCCATGGCATGACCTGCTGCGAAAACAGCATTGGCGGCAAGAAACAGGGCGGTGGACAGAAGGATCGTTCTCATTTTGGTATCTCCCGTGATTGACGCCGCGCATTTTCAGCGTGGCTTGAGGAAGACACGAATGACGGGCGTGAATAGTTTCACCCGTTTCGAACTTTTTTATTTCAAGGCATGCGGTGCCATCTGGAGATAGTATGGCAGGGCCTCTTCGCAAAGCGATGCCGCACTACCTTCCAGTACCGGCAACGGGCCTTCTGCGCCCGCGAATCCGGTGCTGTTCCAGACCGCGCCGTACCAATGGGGGGCCCAGACACCATCGTCCTTGTGGCCGCCTTCCGGCCAGCTCAGCATCGCGGGGTCGAAGTCTAACCCTATGGCATCGCACAGTTTTTCCAGAATCATGCGGGGGTCATCGCGGATGTCGTGGCTGTCGATCACGACCGGGTTGCCGCCAAAGGACTGGACCTCCTGATAGAGCTCTGCCTGCTGTCGGAAGCCGATATCGTCGAGGCTCGGGTTTTCACGCTTGGCGGCATAGCTGGCTATCACCCGCGCCGGGTGGCGGATCAGGAAGACATTGACCACATCACGCATCCACAGACGGGGTACGCCTGCAATCATGTGCTGGGTCATATGCTTTTGATACCAATGGGGTTTTCCATCCGGATTGGGACCGGACAGCGCGTCGGCAACGACTTGCGGATCGTGCGGCTGAGCGGCCAGAATCTGGTTGGACATCGGATGATCCAGCCCGGTTTTCGCCAGATAGGCGGCATAGAACGGCTCGTCCACCACGGCGCAATCGGTGCGGTTTCCGAAGGCGTACATCATCGCCGTTGACAGGTTGCGCGGCCCCGACCACATCGCGATTTTCATGGCGTTACCCCCCGTACACCGGGCGTACACCCCCCGTGCACCCCCCGTACAGACGGAATCCCGATTTCGCAAGCGCGCGCCGGGGCCGTAACAGAGGCTCAAGCTGGCGTGAGCTCACGCGGTCTTGCGTTGTATTTCATCGCCCCCGGCGCGCAGGATGGGCCAGAGAGGAGACACATGTCATGCCCCGCATTCGCATCGCACATCATCTGAAGATCCCCGCCCTCGCGCTCTTCATCGGGCTCGGACTGATCGCCAGCCACAGCCGCGCCAACGCGGAAGAGATCCGCACCGCCGTGGTCGCGGGCGGCTGTTTCTGGTGCGTCGAGAGCGATTTCGAAAGCGTCGATGGCGTGATCGAGGCGGTGTCGGGCTTTGCTGGCGGAACGCTGGACAATCCCAGCTATCGCGACGTGACGCGCGGCGGAACCGGCCATTACGAGGTGGTCGAAATCACCTACGACGCCGACCGGCTGCCCTATCAGGAATTGATCCACCTGTTTCTGCGGTCCATCGACGTGACCGACGATGGCGGGCAGTTCTGCGACCGGGGCGACAGCTATCGCACCGCGATCTTCGCGGGCAGCGCCGAGGAGCGCGCAATTGCAGAGGCCGAGATCGCCGCCGCAGAGGCGCAGCTTGGGCAGGCGGTTGTCACGCCGGTGCTGGATGCCGCGCCGTTCTGGCCGGCGGAGGAATACCACCAGAACTACTACCGCAGCGAAGACCTGATCCTGACCCGCTTTGGCCCGCGCCGGAAATCGGTGGCCTATGGGCTGTATCGGCAGGGGTGCGGGCGGGATGCACGTGTGTCCGAGCTATGGGGCGATGATGCGCCCTTTGTAGGGGATCACTAGAAATCCGCGCTTGGTCAGGCACGCCGTCAGGGCGATTACAGGTATCCTTCCGTGCGGAAGCTGAGGGTTGCCGATTTGCCGATGATCAGATGATCGTGGATCACGATATTCAGCACTTCAGCGGCATCGCGAATGGCATTGGTCATGTCCAGATCGGCCTGGCTCGGCGTCGGGTCGCCGGACGGATGGTTGTGGACGAGGATCAGCGCCGAGGCATTCAGTTCCAGCGCGCGTTTCACCACTTCCCGCGGGTAGACCGGCACATGGTCCACCGTGCCGGTCTGTTGTGCCTCATCGGCGATCAGTACGTTCTTTCGGTCGAGGAAGAGAATGCGAAACTGTTCCAGGTCCCGATGCGCCATTGCCGACTGGCAATAGTCCAGCAGCGCATCCCATGAGGACAGCAGCGGCTTGTTGATGACCTTGGCGCGCGCCATGCGATGACCGATGGCCTCGATAAGCTTCAGCTCGAACACCACGGCATCGCCCACGCCATTGATCTCTTTCAACCGCGCGGGCGGGGCGGCCAGCACATGGTTGAGATCGCCGAAGGCGGCCAGCAGCCGTTTGGCCAGAGGTTTGGTATCCCCGCGCCGGATGGCGCGATAGAGCAGCATTTCCAGCAGTTCGTAGTCCGGTACAGCCGCCGCGCCGCCCTTTGTGAATCGTTGGCGCAAGCGTTGGCGGTGGAATTTGCGATGATCTTCGACAAGTCGATCAAGGTGCGGGACACCCGGCGTGGACCCGGCCCCCGGATCGAATTCGAAACCGGGCAGGCGCTGTTCCTCGAATCGGGTTTGTCTACGGGTCATGCCCCGAGGATTCGCCCAGAATGGTTAACGGCGCGTTACTCCGGCAGGTAGGTCAGCCCGTTGGCCACCCGGCTGGACAGGCTGCGGCGCAGGGTGTCTCCGTCGGTCACGGGCACCAGCGAGAGGTTGATATTGGACACCGTCAGATAGCTTGCGGGACTGTCGGGGTTGGGATGGGCGGTCAGGCGCAACAGCATCGGGCCGATGGCCGGGTCGGTGTAGCGCCCGACCAGATGCACGCCCATATGGCCCTCGAACTCGAACACCTCGATGGCGAGGATCTCGGCATCTTCAAAGCCCTCCACGGCAACGGGAAAGACCTGCTCTTGCAGCAGGTTGGCCGACAATTGCAGGCGCAGGTCCTGCGGGCTTTCGGCCTCTTCCGCCATGGGAATGGTGGCCGTCACCACCTGTATGTTCTCGACGAACTGGCGTGGCTCTCCGGTGGCGAAGGTCAATCTCACGAAGGCCCCGCCGTCGGGCTGGCCCTCTGCGATCAGCTCTACCTGGTCCTGGTTCGGGACCGACAGCGAAAAGGGCGCGGGCACCTCGATACCGAATTGCTGCGCATAGCCGTCATCGAACAGGAACACCCGGTTTGTCGTGGCGTCCTGAAGGTTGAACAGGTTGAATTCTACGCTGCCGGACACCTGAGCCGAGGCACTGCCTGCCAGGCCAGAGATTGCCAGAATGAATGCCACGAAAATCCGCATGTCGCCCCTTTCGCGTTGATCCGGCGACCGTAGGAGTATTGAGGCCAGGGGTCAAACCGGTGACGCTTTCCGGGTATGGAAGGGTCGTCCCGAAGCTGTCGCCATCAGCTGCAAGGACGCTTCCCCGCCGTCCTTCGCACATCTTGGGCGCATTACCCTGATCAGTTCCGCCGCTTCATCACCATCAGGTGATACTCGTTCTGCTCTTCGAAGAAGCCCGGGCGTTTGGAGGGTGTCGCCAGGCGATTCAGCTTCTTTCCCGCGAATTTTTCCAACACCCAGGAGCGCCATGGTTTTTCGCGGGCGAGTTCACCCCGGAAACGTTCCAGAAACGGCGCGAGCTTTTCGGTCTGAACGTAGTTCATGATCTCGAATGTGGGCGCGATCTCTGCCGTCACGTCCTCGTCCGAGACCACTTCGAACGCGCCCTGCGCCACCAGTGCTGCCAGAAATTCGGCATGGGTCGAATGGGTTCGGTCGGTTTCACGGTGCGTTTCGCGGCGGAAGTAGTCGAAGAGGACAAACCCCTCGCGCGCGTGGCGTTCGGTTTTGGCCAGCGCAGAGGTCATGTCGATGTAGTGAAAGCTTTCCGCGTAGAGGCATATGTCGAACATGTCGTCGCGCTCGAATTCCTCAAGGGTCGCGTCGATCACCTCGGTGCCGGCGGGCAGCTTCTCGCGTGCCATCTGGTTCATCTGCACGGAGGGCGACAGCAGCGTCATGTCATAGCCTCGGTCGATCAGCGCCAGAGCGTTTGCGCCCGTGCCAGAGCCGATCTCGAAGATCGTCTTCACGCCGTCGGGGATCGCATCGGCCAGTTTGTCGAAATAGGCCTGTTGCGCGTTGCTGAGGGCCTGCCCTGTAAGATCCGGGGCTTTGCCGCCTTCGAAATAGCCATAATGGGCAAAGCCGTGCCCAAACATGACCTCGGACAATAGCGCCATGAACTCCAGGTCCAGCGTGCTTTGCTTCTTCATGACCATGTCCCCCCCAAGACATCACACGCCTTTTGCGGCGCAGTACACTCTATTGGCCAAGTGGGTGGCGATGGTTCAAGGGTTTTTGTTGTCTTCGGGGACTTCGGATTTGCTGTGTAGCGATCGGGTCAGTGATGGCGTACCGGTTTTAAAGGCGTGCAGGACGCTGCTTGCCCGATCCGTCAGGGCAGAACGGTTAACTGGAATATCCGGCCTTTGACGTAGTGCTTAACCCCAGGTCGGGTGGAATTTGCCGCCGGGGGACAGCGTGAAGATGTCGAACCCATCCGCCGTCACGCCGATGGAATGTTCGAACTGCGCGCTCAGTGACTTGTCTCGGGTCACGGCGGTCCAGTCATCGGCCAGAACCTTGGTTTCGGGGCGGCCGAGGTTCACCATGGGCTCGATGGTGAAGAACATGCCCTCTTCCAGCGTGGGGCCGGTTCCGGGGCGACCGTAATGCAGCACATTGGGTGGCGCGTGGAACACCTGCCCCAGCCCGTGCCCGCAGAAATCGCGCACAACGGACATGCGGTGGCTTTCGACAAAACTTTGAATCGCATGGCCGATATCGCCGAAGGTGTTGCCGGGCTTGACCGCCTCGATCCCTTTGAACAGGGCGTCATGGGTGATCTGAATCAACCGCTCCGATTTGCGGCTGAGGCTGCCCGCCACATACATCCGGCTGGTGTCGCCGAACCAGCCATCGACGATCACCGTCACGTCGATATTCAGGATATCGCCGTTCTTCAGCGTCTTGGGGCCGGGAATGCCGTGGCAGACCACGTGATTGACCGAAATGCAGCTGGCGTGCTGATAGCCCTTGTAGCCAATCGTGGCAGACTTGGCGCCCGCGTCATTCACCATCCGCTCGATCTCGGCGTCGATCGCTTCCGTCGTCTGGCCCGGTTCGACCATCCCGGCGATGTCATCGAGGATGCGCGCCGCCAATGCGCCGGCCTTGTGCATGCCGGCAAAGTCAGAGGGGTTGTGAATGCGGATGCCGTCCCGGGTCAGACGGCCTTCGAACTTGTCCAACGTAGCGCTCCTTGGCCTTTTCGGGCTGCAACCTAGGGCAGGATGCGCCCGGATGCCAGAGGGCGGAGCGATTTGCCGCCCGCGCCGCTTTGCGCTAGCCATGGGCAAAGCGACAGGCAACAGGAGCATGTGTAGATGGAAGCGCTAAGCAATCTGATGACATTGGATATCGCGGGCGGGCAGACGCTTGGCGATGTTCTGACGCTGGAATATCTGGCGCAGGTGGTTGGCAGCGTTCTGGCCGCGATCCTGCTGCTGTTTGCCGCCTTCGTGATCGGCGGGTGGGTGCGGCGCAAGATCGTCTCAATTGCGCTGGCGCGGGAGGAACTGGACGACACGCTGTTCACCTTCCTCGGTAACCTGGCGCGCTATGCGGTGCTGATCTTGGTGCTTGTGGTGGTGCTGAACACGTTCGGGGTTCAGACGACCTCGCTTGTCGCCGCCATCGGTGCCGCCGGTCTGGCGATTGGCCTGGCGCTGCAAGGTACGCTGTCCAACGTCGCGGCGGGGGTGATGATCATCCTGTTCCGGCCGATCAAATTGGGTGATTTCGTCTCTGTTGCGGGGGTTTCTGGCACTGTGAAGGACATTTCGCTGAACACGACGGAGCTTGCGACACTGGACAACGTGCAGGTGATTGTGCCGAACGCGAGCGTCTGGGGCAGCGTGATTACCAACTATTCGGTCTATGATACGCGCCGGGCGGAATGGACCTTCGGTGTGTCCTACGGATCGAACCTTGCCACGGCCGAGAAAGTGATCCGCGACACGATCCTGTCCGACCCGCGCGCCTTGCCAGAGCCGGAGCCGTTCTGCCAGGTCAACAATCTCGGTGACAGTTCCGTGGATTTCCTGGTGAGGGTCTGGTGCGCCTCGTCGGACAAGTTTTCCTTCGAGGCCGACATGAAGCGGCAGGTGAAAGAGGCGCTGGATAAGGCCGGGATCGACATCCCGTTCCCGACCCAGACGCTGATTCAAGTCTCTGAATAAGGGGAAATGCCGGTGTCCTGCATCCGACCGAGACTTTTGCCTCGCCTTTTATTCAAAAACTGATCCGCTGCCGAACGACGTTCGCGAAATATGCTTCTTGGGTCGGAGCTTGCGGCTGACCGGTGCGGATGGTGAACCGGCTGATGAAGCTTCGATACAGCCCAAACATCACCGCTTGTCTTTGAACCCCAGCTTCCATGTTTGGGCCAGTGTGGTTAACGATCAACCGACCGTTCTGGTAGACGCGCAAGATACCGTCTTCTCCGGATGACCAGCGTACATCAATCATAACATCAGTCCATCGTCCACGGGGGATGGAGCCCATGTGTTGCATGATCGAAGGGCGTTCAGGATTCATCAGGTCGGTCTGTGAGATACCCGGGTTCGACATCGTGAACTGCAGGTGACCGTCAACGATTTCCACGGCAATCGACGGCTTGCCCGGTCCGAACGGTTTTACCTCCCACAGCATGGTGTTCGCAGGTGTCACATCGGGAAAATCGTCCGGAAGATAAAACGAGAATGTGTAGCGATAGGCCTCGCCCGCGTTGTTATCCGGTCGGCTCTGGATCATCTGGGTTCGTTCCCGGTCAGACCGGCAATCTTCCCGCTCGCATGATCCCCCCGGCAAGATGAAATGCCAGGCTTCCGATGCACCGGGTGGCACGATCGCACTTTGCATTGCCGGGCGAAGTTGGTTGATCCCGTTGTGATCAAGTCGCCCAAGCCCTGCCTGAGCCAAAGCGATGCCCGGCAGAACAATCCCCAGAATGACTATCGACAGAAACCGCATCCGCCCTCCGAGCTGATTTCGTGAGACTGCCACCTGCATTAAAACAGAGTCAACTGAGCAATAGAGGCGCTTCAGTGGGCACTCAACCCGCAGGACCTCTCCGGGTCTATTCCTTCGGCAGCGACGACACGCCGTAGACCCGATACCCCGATCCCTGTCGCAGCACGGTGTGGATCAAAAAGGTGGCAAGGGCCGCGCGGGACACGGAAGATCCGTTGACGGGCAGAGTATCCTCTAGCGCGCGGTAGGTGGCGTGTTCGTCATCGGTCAGGAATCCGCAGCGTGCGACCGTCACGTTCAGGTTGGACGCTGCCAGACTGCGCTCCATCCGAGTGGCGCTTTTCACCACGTTTCCGACGAGGGCGGCCAGCATGGCATCACGCCACCGACGCGCGGGAAAGAGAAGCGCGGTGGATGTGACCACAACCCGTTTCAAACCGCTTTCCCACGCCGCCTGAACAATTGCATCCGCCGAATCCGGGTAGACCGACGTCGCGCGTTTGGTGGGCATGCGTCCGCCAAGCGTGGAGATCACGGCATCCTGCCCGCGAAACGCATCCGCCAGAAAGGCGGGGTCGCAAGGGTCGCCGACAACGACGCGCAATCTCTTGTGCTGAAGCTTCGGGCGTTTTGCCTCTGACCGGACGACGGCGGTCACGGTCTCCCCTCTTTCGAGGGCAAGGCGAAGCACATGGGTTCCGGTGCGCCCGTTGGCACCCAGGACGACTAAGTTCATGAAGGAGTTCCTGCGTTGATGGCGGGCCGCCTGGCCCTTGACTTGGCAGGCTTTTAGACATGCAAAATTCAACTATAAATTGCGAAAATCTGTTGGCTTGGTATACGAAAATCAATGACTGACCCTATGATCACCTTCGACTGGAACCATGCCCGGACCTTCTTGAAAGTTGCCGAGGAAGGTTCACTTTCCGCAGCTGCCCGCGCCCTTGGGCAAACGCAGCCGACCGTCAGCCGCCAGATCGCCGGGCTGGAGCAGGCGTTGAACGTCACGCTTTTTGAACGGACCGGTCGCTCTGTCACGCTGACTGAAGCAGGGGAGAGCCTTCTGGACCATGTCCGAGCCATGGCAAGCGGGGCAAACCTGCTCTCTCTTTCCGCATCAGGTCAGTCGCAATCCGTTCAGGGTCTTGTCCGAGTCACCGCATCAGAGCTGACGGCAGCCTTCCTCTTGCCGCCTCTCATCGCCAGTTTGATACGTCAGGCGCCGCTGCTGGACATCGACATCATGGCGGACAACGGTCTGCAGGATCTCTTGCGGCGCGAGGCCGATATTGCGATCCGCCACGCCCGCCCGGAGCAGCCCAACCTGATCGCGCGGCGCCTGAGGGATGAGACGCTGCGCTTCTATGCCAGCCACGCCTATGTCGAAGCCAACGGCAAGCCTGAGGCAGGTGGACTAGGTGACCACCAGATCATCAGCTATGTCGAGGTCGACCGGATGTTGGGCTATCTGCTGCCCGCCGGGCTTGACCTGACCAGGGCAAATTTCCGCCTTAGCGCCTCTTCGCAGTTTGTGGCTTTGGAAATGGCCCGAAACGGCCTTGGGATGGTGATCCTGCCGGATCGTATCGCAGGGAAATTCCCTGATTTAGAGCCTGTTTTGACCGATCTGGACCCGTTCACCATTCCGACATGGCTGGTGACACACAGGGAACTGCGGACCAGCCGTCGGATCAGGCTTGTGTTCGATCACATCGCGGACAGTCTGTCAGAGTGAGAATGGCACTGGAATCGACCCTGTTTATGGGATTTCGACCCATTTTTGGCCGCCAAGCCATACGCCATCTGGCGTGATCCGGCAATCGAAGCACAGCGTTTCAACCCCCGCCTTGCGCGCCTCGGTGTAGGCGGCGGCGTAGGTGGGGTCGATGTCACTGGCAAGGGTGAATGCCTCACAATCCGTGCGCTGGATCAGGTAGAGCATCACGGCGCGGTGGCCTTCGCGCACCATCGCGGACAGCTCTGCCAGGTGCTTCGCGCCGCGCGCGGTCTTGCTGTCGGGGAACTCCGCCAGGCCGGGCTGGCGGGACAGCGTCACCGACTTCACCTCCACATAGGCATCGGGACAACCTGCGCCTTGCAGCAGGAAGTCGATGCGGCTCGCTTCGCCGTACTTCACCTCCGGGCGCACGGTTTCATAGCCTTCCAGCCCCGAAACCTCCCCGGCCTCCAACGCGGCGCGCAGCATCCGGTTGGGCAGGCTGGTATCGACCCCGGTGAAATGGCCGTTTTCATGATCCACCAGCCGCCAGCCGAATTTCAGCTTCTTCTTCGGGTCATCATTGGGTTCCAGCCACACAAGGCTCCCCGGATCCGCCAGCCCCATCATGGAGCCGGGATTGGCGCAATGGGCGGTGATCTCGCGTCCATCCTCCAACCGGCAATCGGCCAGAAAGCGTTTGTAGCGACGGATCAGCCGGGCGGGGATGAGAGGGGTTTGAAAGCGCATGGTGCGGGCCTATACCTGAGCCAAACAAGAGGCAAGGAACACGCTCATGCCCAACCCAACCGCCGCCATGCTGGTGATCGGAGACGAGATCCTCTCGGGCCGCACCCGCGATTCGAACATGCACCATCTGGCGCAGCAACTGACCAGCCACGGTATCGACCTGACCGAAGTGCGAGTCGTGGCCGATACGCATGACGGCATTGTTGCCGCCGTGCAGGCCCTGTCCGCCGCCTATGACCATGTTTTCACGTCTGGCGGCATCGGTCCCACCCATGACGACATCACCGCCGAGGCTGTGGCCGCCGCCTTCGATACAAAGATCAGCATCCGCGACGATGCCCGCGCGCTGTTGCAGGCCCATTACGACCGGTCCGGGCAGGAGCTGAACGAGGCCCGCCTGCGCATGGCGCGCATTCCCGATGGCGCGACGCTGATCGAAAACCCCGTGTCTGTTGCCCCCGGTTTCACCCTGCGCAATGTGCATGTGATGGCGGGCGTGCCTTCGGTGTTTGAGGCGATGGTCGCCTCGATCCTGCCGACGCTGACCGGGGGTGCGCCGCTGCTGTCACAGACCATCCGGATCGAGCGGGGCGAGGGAGAGATCGCCGGGCCGCTGACCAAACTGGCGGAGGAGAACCCGGAGGTCTCCATCGGGTCCTACCCCTACATCCAGAACGGCGTTTATGGGTCCAACATCGTCGTGCGCGGCACCGATGGGCCGCAGATCGACAAGGTGATCACGGCGCTTGTGCATCTCTTCCCGGAAACACCATGACAGTCACTAACACAGGGCTTTTCGACATCTGCGAGGCCACATGGCCCGCGGCCTCGATCACTCGTATCGGCCCCTGGCTGGTGCGTGACGGGCAGGGCGCGGGCAAGCGGGTGTCGTCTGTCACGGCAGAGGGCGATTGGCGCCCCGAGGACATCGCGCAAGCCGAACAGGCCTGCCGCGATATGGGGCAGGACCTGCTGTTTCAGATCAGGCCCGAAGACGCCGCGTTAGACACTGTTCTGGCCGAAATGGGCTATGAGATCATCGACCCGGTCGATTTCCTTGTTGCCCCCGTCGAGACGCTTACCGCCGACCTGCACCGGCTGGCTGCAATTCCTTGCTGGCCGCCTCTTGCCGTCCAGACCGAGATCTGGGCCGAGGGTGGCATCGGCCCTGCGCGGATGGCCGTGATGGACCGCGCCGCAGGCCCCAAGACCGCGCTTCTGGGTCGGCACAACGACCACCCGGTCGCCACCGCCTTCGTCGCCATCCACAATGGCACCGCCATGCTGCACGCGCTGGAAGTGTTACCAGAGGCCCGCCGCATGGGCATTGGCCGCACCATGATGCGGGGCGCCGCCAACTGGGCCGCGCGTCATAATGCGCGGGATCTTGCCGTTTTGGTTGTCAAAGCCAACAAAGCGGCGCAGACTCTTTACGCCGGGCTGGGAATGACCTCTGCCGGTGCTTATCATTACCGTATCAAGAAAGGCTGATCCGTGGCGAAACCGAACCCGAACGCGACCGCGCTGAACCTGCCGCCGCTGGACCCGCTGCCAGAGGCGACGCAGAAATATTTCGACATCTGTGATGAGAAGCTTGGGATGATCCCCAATGTGCTGGCGTCCTATGCGTTTGACGTGGACAAGCTGAACGCCTTTACTGCGATGTATAACGACCTGATGCTGGGGCAAAGCAACCTCAGCAAGCTGGAGCGCGAGATGATCGCCGTGGTCGTCTCTGCCGTGAACCGCTGTTTCTATTGCCTCACCGCCCATGGTCAGGCCGTGCGCGCCCTGTCGGGCGATCCGAAACTGGGCGAAATGCTGGTGATGAACTACCGCGTGGCCGATCTGGACCCGCGCCAGCGCGCAATGCTGGATTTCGCCGTGCAGATGACGGAAGCGAGCTACAAGATCGAGGAAGAGGACCGGCAGACCCTGCGCGATGTGGGTTTTTCCGACCGCGATATCTTCGACATCGCCTCTGTCGCCAGCTTCTTCAACATGACCAATCGAATGGCCTCTGCCGTCGATATGCGGCCCAATGATGAATATCACGGCATGAACAGGTGATCCGGGGCGCTCTCATATCCCTTGTGGCGCTGGCCGCCGCCCTTCCGCTCCACGCGTTGGAGCTGGAACTTCCGGGCGTGGCGCAGCTGTCGCATGAGGAAACCGAGAGCGCGACTTATTACAGCCTGCCGGTCAGTCCGTGGCTGGGCACCGGGGCCGAGATGATGACGGTGGAGGGCGCGTTGGCGCGATCCGTCTGGCAGGTGGAGGATTTCAGCGGCAACAGCGCCCAACTGATGGCCCCCCTGCGCGCGCAGATCGAGGCGCAGGGTTACGCCCCGGTCTTTGCCTGCGATGCGACGCTCTGCGGTGGTTTCGACTTCCGCTTCGCCATGGATGTGACGCCGGAACCGGCGATGCATGTGGATCTGGGCGATTATTCCTATTTCGTCGCTCAGTTGGAGGGCGAGGCCGGCACCGAGTATGTGGGTGTGTTGACCTCTCGCGGCGGCCTGCGCGGCTATATCCACATGGTCCGCATCAGCCCCGCGGATATGACGCCCGTTTCGGTCGCGGTGTCCACCCGGTCGCCTGACGGGGATGAAATCGTCGATATCCGCGAAAGCCTGACGGTTCAGGGCACCGCTACGCTGGCCGATCTCAGCTTCTCCACTGGGTCATCGACGCTGGCAGAGGGAGATTACCCGTCCCTGATGGATCTGGCCGCCTTCCTGAACGACAATCCCGAAACGCGCGTCGTGCTGGTGGGCCATACGGATGCGGAAGGCTCGCTTGAAGGGAATATCGCGCTCAGCCGGGCCCGGGCCGAGGCGGTGCGTGGTTACCTGATCCAGACGCTCGGGGTCGATGGCGCGCAACTGGGGGCCGAGGGCGTCGGCTATCTGGCCCCGCGCGCCAACAATGCCAGCGATGAAGGCCGCCAACAAAACAGGCGGGTTGAAGTCGTCGTGACTTCAACCCGCTAAGGTGCCCCGCCGGGGATGGCGGGGTCGGCATGAACCTTGAATTGTCAGATGGTCACCAGTCGCCGGGGCCCTTATCGCGGAACTGGTCGACGAGGAAGTCGATGAAGGCGCGCACCTTGGGCTGCGTGTAGCGGCCCGGCGGATAGATCGCGTAGATGCCTTGGGTTTCTTCCGGCAGATCCGGGATTGCATCTTCCAGCAGGCCCTGCCGCACGGCATCGGCGTAGAGGAAACTGGGCAGGTAGGCGATGCCGAGCCCGCCAATGGCGGCATTCAGCAGCGACTGACCATCATTGACCGTGAGCGATCCCGCGGTCCGCACCTGACGCACTTCGCCAGAGGGCGCGGTGATCTTCCACACATTGCCCGCCGCCTGGTTGGAATAGTGCAGCAGCTTGTGATCGTTCAGATCGTCGATCCGTTCGGGTCGGCCGAATTTCCTGAAATAGTCGGGGCTGGCGATCATCCGCTTGGTGGTTTCCGTCAGCTTGCGGGCGCGCAGGGAACTGTCCTCCAGCTCACCCACCCGGATGGCCATGTCGAACCCCTCGGAAATCAGCTCCACATAGCGGTTGTTCAGCACCATGTTGACGGTGATATCGGGATAGGAATGCAGGAAGTCGCCAAGGATGGGCGACAGGTGGTTCACCCCGAAATCCGTCGCCACCGATACGCGCAGCATGCCAGACGGTGCCGATTGCATCGCGGTCACCAGCGCATCTGCCTCGCCTGCGTCGTTCAACACGCGCCGGGCACGATCGTAATAGGCCAGGCCGATTTCGGTCGGGCTGACGCGCCGGGTTGTGCGGTTCAGCAACCGTGCGCCGAGCCGGGTTTCAAGGCTCGAAACATGCTTCGATACAGCAGATTTCGAGATCCCCATTTTCTTGGCCGCATCCGTGAACCCCCCCTGGTCCACGACTGTGGCGAAGGCTTCCATTTCCGTAAGACGGTCCATTGGGTCACCTGTGTGCTCTTTTCGTTTCGCATATTGGTATCGTTTCCAAATGCGGCGCGATTGCGGAGCACTACAGGCCAAAGCCGGGTATTACCGGGGATCGTTAAGGGCGGAGAAACAAAAAATGACACAGTCCGACCGTCACCGGGGCGCGGGCGTCTCGTCGAACGTCCTTTCATCTTGGCAAAAATACCTCAGGGGGGTGCGGGGGAGGATCCCCCCGCGGGTCGACGCCGTAAGGCGGCGAAACACCCCTGGTCAGAGGCTTGCAGCCAACCGCGCGCCCTGATTGATGGCCCGCTTGGCATCGAGTTCAGCCGCGACGTCCGCCCCACCGATCACATGCACGCGCTTGCCCGCCGCTACCAGCCGATCCGCCAGCGACCGTTCCGACAGCTGCCCAGCGCAAAGAACAATCGTATCCGCCGCTATCAGCGTCGGATTCTCCCGCGCCTCGCCATAGCTCACATGCAGCCCATCCGAGTCGATGCGCTCGTAATTCACGCCGCCCACCATTTCGACCGCCTTCATCTTCAGCGCGGCGCGGTGAATCCAGCCGGTGGTCTTGCCAAGCCGCTTGCCAAGCCGCTCGTTCTTGCGTTGCAGCAAGGTCACCTGCCGGGCCGGGGCCTCGGGCTTCGGGCCGCTGGCAGCCAGGCCGCCCCGATCGGTTGACGGATCGCCCACGCCCCATTCGCGTTTCCACAGGTCCAAATCCTCGGTCGGACTTTCGCCCTCATGCACCAGGTACTCGGCCACATCGAACCCGATGCCGCCCGCGCCGATGATGGCGACCTTGTCACCAACCGGGGCCTTCTTCGATAGCACGTCGATGTATGACAGCACATTCGGCCCGTCCTGCCCGGGAATGCCGGGATCGCGGGGGATGATGCCGGTGGCAATCACCACCTCGTCGAACCCGTCCAACTGCTCCGGCCCCGCCTCGGTGCCAAGGCGCAGGTCAACGCCCGCCCGCGCCAGCATGGTTTCGAACCAGTCGACAAGGCCGAAGAACTCCTCCTTACCGGGGATCTGCTTGGCCATGTTGAGCTGCCCGCCCACCTTGTCGGCCTTCTCGAACAGCGTCACGGAATGCCCGCGCTCCGCGGCGATCACCGCCGTCATCACACCCGCCGCACCCGCACCCACGATGGCGACCCGCTTGGGCGTATCCGTCGGCTCATAGCGCAGCTCGGTCTCATGGCAGGCGCGCGGGTTCACGAGGCAGGAGGTCAGCTTGCCGCTGAACGTGTGGTCCAGACAGGCCTGATTACAGGCGATACATGGCGCAATCTCATCGGCCCGGCCTTCCGCCGCCTTGGCCACGAAATGCGCATCGGCGAGGAAGGGCCTCGCCATGGACACCATATCGGCGCAACCCTCGGCCAGCACCTCTTCGCCCACATCCGGCATGTTGATCCGGTTCGAGGTGATCACCGGGATGCCCACCTTGCCCATCAGCTTCTTCGTCACCCAGGCAAAGGCCTTGCGCGGGACGCTTGTGGCAATCGTGGGAATCCGCGCCTCGTGCCAGCCGATGCCGGTATTGATGATCGTGGCCCCTGCTGTCTCGATCTCCTGCGCCAGCTGCACGACCTCGTCGAAGGTGGACCCTTCGGGCACAAGGTCGATCATCGACAGGCGATAGATGACGATGAAATCCAGCCCCACGGCCTCGCGCACGCGGCGCACCACCTCAATGGGCAGGCGAATGCGGTTCTCATAGCTGCCGCCCCACCGGTCGGTGCGCTTGTTGGTGTGTTTCACGATAAACTGGTTAAGGAAATAGCCCTCCGACCCCATCACCTCGACGCCATCATAGCCGGCCTCGCGCGCCCGCACGGCTGCGGTGACGATATCGCTGATCTGCTTCTCGATCCCCTCCTCATCCAATTCCTTCGGCGGGAAGGGCGAGATCGGCGATTTGATGGGAGAGGCAGACACACAATCAGGCGAATAGGCATAGCGTCCCGCATGCAGGATCTGCATGGCGATCTTGCCGTCGGCTGCATGAACCGCATCGGTGATCACCCGGTGATTGGCAATGTCCTGATCGGTGAACAGCCCCGCCGCGCCCGGAAACACGCCGCCTTCCTTGTTGGGCGCCATGCCCCCCGTCACGATCAGCGCAGCCCCCCCGCGCGCGCGTTCCGCATAGAACTCCGCCACCCGGGGCCAGTCCTTGGTTTCCTCCAGCCCGGTATGCATGGAGCCCATGAGCACCCGGTTCTTCAACGTGGTGAAGCCAAGGTCCAGCGGGGCCAGAAGATGGGGGTATAGCGCGTGCGTCATGTCAGGGTCCTCCGATGCGCAAAGATGGCGCAAGGCGGGCGGACTGTCACCCTCTACGCCGCGTCACCTGGGGAGTTACGGCCTGTGGGTTTGGAGAGAAGGGGCGTTGCGGCGAGCATGGGGAATAATCCGCGCACCGGGGCGGGTGCGACGGGATGGGGTATGCTGGCAAGGCATAGCCGAAGGCGTTGGTCGCACATGCGCGAACTTGACCCTTCAAAGTGAACAAGGCATGTGATCTACCAATGGCGGGTCGTGGTGTTGTCTGCGGCCATGGATTTCAGTACCAAGTTGGAAAACCAATTATGCAATCGACATTTGAAATTCATCCATTGGTATTGTGTGGCGGTTCGGGGACCCGGCTTTGGCCCTTGTCGCGCAAGAGCTATCCCAAACAGTTTGTTCAGTTGATTGGCGACCGGTCGCTCTATCAACGATGCGCAGAACGCATGACCGGCACGCGCGGCGCGGTCACCTTTGCTGCGCCTACGATCCTGACCGGATCCGACTTTCGCTTTGTCGTGACCGAACAATTGCAGGACATCGGCATTGATCCGGGTGCCATCCTGATCGAGCCAGAGGGGCGAAATACGGCCCCGGCGGTTCTGGCGGCCGCGTTGCACATTGCCAAGACGTCCCCCGAGGCCCTGCTGCTTGTCGCGCCATCCGATCATATCCTGCCGGATGCCGATGCATTTGCAGCGGCACTGGAACTGGCGGCAGGCGCAGCCCTGAACGGCGATCTCGTGACGTTCGGCATCGCCCCCAGTTACCCGGAAACCGGGTATGGATACCTGAAACTGGCTGGAACGCATGACAAGGACGCGGCCTACAAGCTGGAACGCTTTGTCGAGAAGCCCGACCAGACCACGGCCGAACAGATGGTTGCCGATGGCGGGTTCCTTTGGAACGCGGGTATTTTCCTGTTCGCCGCCAAGGACATCATCTCCGCCTTCGAGCGCCATGCGCCTGATCTTGTGACACCCGTTCGCGCCGCTGTGGAGCAGGGCGAACCGGATCTCGGGTTCTTCCGGCTGGCCCCGAAGCCCTGGGCAGAGGTGCAGAACATCTCGATCGACTATGCAGTCATGGAGAAGGCCGACAATCTCAGCGTGGTTCCCTTCCGCGGCAGTTGGAGCGATCTGGGAAGCTGGAGCGCGGTTCGCGATCAAAGCGCAATCGATTCCGATGGTGTTGCCTGTGCTGGACCGGTAACGGCCATCGACTGCAAGAATTCACTGCTTCGGTCAGAGCACCCGGATCAGGAACTTGTCGGGCTTGGCCTGGATGGCATCGTTGCCATTGCCATGCCGGATGCGGTGTTGATTGCCGATATCAACAGAACGCAGGACGTGAAACTCGCCGTTCAGAGCCTTGCCGCAAAAGGTGCCCGTCAGGCAGAAGCCCTGCCCATTGACTACCGCCCATGGGGGCATTTCGAAACGCTGGTGCTCGGCGAGCGGTTTCAGGTCAAACGAATCGTGGTCAAGCCGGGCGCGAGCCTCAGCCTTCAGAGCCATCATCACAGATCGGAACACTGGATCGTCGTGCAGGGTACGGCGAAGGTTACGGTAGATGATACGGTCAAGCTGGTTTCCGAAAACCAGTCCGTCTACATTCCTCTCGGAGCCGTGCACAGGATGGAAAACCCGGGGAAGGTCGACATGGTGCTGATCGAGGTCCAGACGGGCAGCTATCTGGGTGAGGACGACATCATTCGGTACGAGGATGTCTATTCCCGCGGGCAAGGCGCGAAAGGGTGACGCTGCGAAGAGGTCATGGAATGCGTAGAGGCAAAGAGTAACCGTATCTGTCACCAATCGGATGACTAATGAGCGAAATGGACAGAAATCAGCCCGATGCAGAAGTGCTGGCGATGCTGCGGGCAGAAATTCTGTCACTTCGGGCTGAACTGGCGCAGCGGGATGCGGAAATTCTCGCTTTGCTGCGAAAGTCGGACGAGACCGTCATTACCCAGAACACACGCCAGAAGCCAACTGGTAACAGCCGAGGATGGCTGAAAACACGCATGGCAAGGATGCGCCATCGCCTGATGCTGCGTCATCAGGCGAACGCATTGTCAAAAAGCCGCTATTTCGACGCAAACTGGTACGCCGCGCGCTACCCCGAATGCGAAAGCCCGGACAAGGCCGTGACCCATTACTTGCTGCGTGGCGCGTTTGCGGGGCATGATCCAGGCCCGGATTTCCAGACTAACGCATATTATAGCGCCAATCCGGATGTTGCCGAGGCGGGCTGGCCTGCTCTGGCTCATTACGTTTTACACGGACAAGCGGAAGGTCGGCGGCTTGGTCCAACCGCCGGAGGCTAGACTCAATGTCCGGCGAAACCACCATAGACACGACCCGTGCAAAATTGCTGGAGGACTCCGTCCTGTTCGACGCGGAATGGTACGCGACGCGGAACGGGGACGTGGCCTTGGCCGGGCTGGACCCGTTGGATCATTTTCTGAAGATCGGTTGGGACCTTGGGCGCAGCCCCGGACCGGAGTTCGACACCCGCGCTTATCTGGCCTGCTTCCGTGAAGTTGCAGACAGCGGCATGGATGCGCTGACGCACTACCTGCAATACGGCGCGTCAGAGGGCCGCGCGGCCAATCCCTTTCAACAAGACCCAATCTTGCGAGCGCGTGCGAAAAGCGATGTGCTCCGCAATCGGCTGAACGTGTTTGGACAGTCATCCGCCCTTGAGAGGCTCCAGCGCCTCGCGGATGAGGAAACGGGCGATGCTGCGGGCTTCGCTGGCCGTGACCTGGCGCTTTGGCACCTTCGGCAATGGCGGATGACCCAATCCCCGGACAGCGCGACAACGGCAGGTCGGTGCGCCCACAAGGCCCTTGTCTCGGCGACGGACCCCTCTCTGCGCAGTCGTCTGCTGACCGTCGCCCTTGTTGCTGATGCATTGGCGGGACAGCCAGCCCCGTCGGACGAAGGCATCCGCGACTGGCAAATGCGGGATCTGCTGTGCGACGAAAGCTGGTTTGCGCTGGCAGGCTTCGAAGCCTCGGAAATCGGTCGCCTGAGGCTGATCAACCGGGCGCTTGCGGCATACGGCCTTGGCGAATTGACCTTGTGCGATGACACGAGAAGCCTGGCCTATGACCGCCTGACCCCCAAGCGCGCGCCCCAGCCCGTAGACGGGCCGCTGGTTTCCGTCCTGATCGCGGCCCATCAGGCGGAAGACACCCTTCCAACCGCATTGCGCGCCGTTGCAGACCAAAGCTGGCGCAACCTTGAGATCATTGTCATTGACGACGCCAGCAGCGATGGAACCGCGCAGGTCGCCCTAGATGCAGCAAGAGCCGATCCCCGTATCCAGCTGAAACGGCTCTCGCAAAACGGCGGTGCCTATGCAGCACGCAACGCCGGGCTTGCCATGGCGCGTGGTGAATACGTTACGCTTCATGACGCGGACGATTGGTGCCACCCCGACCGGATTACCGTGCAGATGGAGCTGATGCTTGAGAGCGGCACAGCAATCGCCTGCACGTCCGAGCATGTGCGCATGCATTCTGACCTGACATTGACACGTCTGAGCCCGGAGGCGAGTTTTCTGACGGAGAACACGGCGTCCCTGCTGTTCAGACGACAGCCCGTGGTGGATGCCTTGGGATGTTGGGACTCTGTTCGTGTCGCGGCGGACAATGAATTGATACGGCGAATACGCCGGGTTTTCGGGCCTGCCTCCGTCATTTCCGGAATGACCGGCCCGCTGGCGATGCTGCGCGACCGGGAAGGGTCCGCGGTTCGAACTGGCCCCCTGTCCATCGACGGCTATGTCACTGGCGCTCGTCTGGTCTATCTCGATGCGCAGGAACACCACCACCGCACAGCCTCCGTGGCCGACCTGCACTACACGGAAGACAGTCGCCCGTTTCCTGCACCCGGCATCATGAAAGGGCGTGATCAATCCAGCTACAAGCTGTCCCTGGTACTGGCCGCGGATTTGAGACACGGTGATTGGGTGGTGGAAACCTGCCTGAAACTGGCATCCCTTTCCGATGGCCCGGTCGGGCTGGTGCCGCTTGCCAGACCTCTGGCGCCGGATTTGCTCGACACCTCCTTCCGCCTCTGCACGAGAGTGCGCGAAGTTCTGGACGGCCAGCGCCTGCTTCAGCTCTGCCCGGGAGAGTCGGCCTCGGCCCCGTTGCTGATCGCACCAGACCCGGAGGCGTTGCTGGAGCTTCCCGGTTCCCTGCCCGAGTTGCGGGCCGAGAGTGTGCGTCTTCTGGCCTGCTATTCTCCGGTCGCCACGCTTCCGGGGTCAGGACGGCGCTTGGAACGTTTCGATGCCTCCACCTGCGAATCCTCTGCACGCCGGTTCACGACAGGCCCTGTGGAATGGTGGGCGGGAAATCGTGCCATCAAACAGGACCTGATCAAGTCGGGCGCCAGTCGCGTCGCGCGTGCCAAGATCCCGTTCGACGCGCTGCATGGGCTTTTGAGATGATCGGGACGTCTTTCACGAAAGAGGAGTTTGATCCGGTCTGGTATCTCTCGACCTATTCTGACGTTCGCGCGGCAGGGCTGGATCCATGGGAGCACTACGCAGCCCATGGCCACGCAGAGGGGCGCATGGGCGGCCCGGTGCGCGCATTGGAACTCGATCATCAGCTATGGCGCGGATTCGAGGCGCAGGCTCTGCCCGAACTGCGGCTGCTGCTGAAAAACGGGTCGGCTCGCGAACGGGCGATCGCAGGATGGGTTTTTGCGCGTCATGCAGCCAGCAAATCACGCTGGAAATCCGCGCATTCTGCTATCAGATCGTTTTTCGATGGTAGCGAACTGGGCACCGCGATCATTCCGCACAAAGGCCCCTGGGTTCTTGGCGTAAAGGCCGCAACCATGTGCGGAGAGCTGTCGGTTGCGAAAGAGCTCTTGCGCAAAGCCAGGGACCGGTTCGGCGATCACGCCGATCTTTCACTGTCAGAGATCGAGATTGCGGTTGCCGAAAACGCCCCGGATCACGTTGTTTCCAACCATCTAGCCGAGATCTACGCGGCAACCGGTCTGGCTGGAATTGGCTTGTTGCCGGGGACGCTGCCACGCCTGGACAGGCTGACAGCACCGATCCCACCTGCACCGGTTGACCAGGGTCCACTTGTCAGTGTCATTGTCCCCGCCCATCAGTCTGAGGCGACCCTGGGCACATGTCTGCGAGGACTGACCGACCAAAGCTGGCGCAATCTTGAGATCATCGTGGTGGATGATGCCAGCACCGACAACACCGCTGGCGTTGCGGAAGAGGCGGCGCTGGCAGATCCCCGCATCAGGGTCATTCGTCTGCCAGAGAACAGCGGCGCCTATATTGCCCGCAATACCGGCCTTGCAGACATCCGTGGCGCGTTCTTCACCGTTCATGATTCCGATGACTGGTCCCATCCGCAAAAGATCGAGGCACAGGTTGGGCCGCTTCTGGCCGACAGCGGCCCGGTCGCCTGTGCGTCGCACTGGGTTCGGACGGGGTCTGACCTTTCAATGTCGCTTTGGCGGATCGAGCAGGGCTGGGTCTATCGCAATGTCTCGTCCCTAATGGTTCGCGCGGAGATGCGTGAGAGGGTGGGGTACTGGGACCGTGTGCGCGTCAATGCCGATACCGAATACTATCATCGCCTGCTTGCCGCATTCGGTTCTGACGCGGTGATCGAACAGCACCCCGGCGTGCCCCTGGCTTTCGGTCGCAACGCACCGCAATCCTTGACGCTGTCGTCCGCCACGCACCTTTCGACCCAGTTCCGGGGTCCACGCCGATGCTATCTGGATGCCGCTCTGCACTGGCACGATAGCAGGATGTCTTCGCTTGACAGCACCGCAGACGGGGAGGCGCGGGCGGCCTCGCTTTACCTTCCGAGACATCCGACGGAACGGCCATTTCCAGCGCCACCTGCGCTTCGACCCGCCGACGAAGTGACCGCAGGCAGTGACTACGCCGTGATATCCGGGTCTTCGCATTTCGATACGCTTTGGTATCTGACGCGGAACAAGGACGTGCTGGCTGCGGATGTCGACCCTGTGCGCCACTATCTGGAAACCGGCGGACAGGAAGACCGCGATCCCGGCCCGCTGTTTTCGGATTCTGCATGGCGCGCACTGCGAGAGCTGGACAATCAGGCCGTGCCGCTGCTGGATTACGAACAGCGTCCCGACAAGGCCCCGGTTGAACCCTTCCGGTTTGAAGGGGCGCTGGCGGGCAGCGATGCCGAAACCGCGCTTGTCTTCGCGCATTCTGCCGATCGGCAGATTTTCGGGGCCGAGCGCAGCCTGTTGCGTGCATTGGAACGTCTTGGCAGTGGTCTCAATGGACCCCGGATTGCTCCTGTGACGGTGCTGCCATCCGCCGTGAATAAGCAGTACCTGGAAGACGTGCGAAAAAGATCGGCAGCGGTTGAGATCCTGCCGCAACTCTGGCGACATCGGTTTCGCCCCGTGTCGGAACACACGGTTTCCGCGATACGAGCCATGATCCGAACCTATCGCCCGACCGCAGTGCATGTGAATACGATTGTCCTGAATGCACCTCTGGTGGCGGCGCGGGCTGAAGGGTGCCCGTCGATCGTGCATGTGCGCGAACTGCCCGCCGAAGACCTGCAACTGTGCCGCATTCTTGGTGACAGCGCCCGCGGTCTTAGGCGACGCATCCTCAGAGAGGCCGACCGCTTCATCGCGAATTCTCCCGCTGTTGCAGACTGGCTGGACTGCCCCGACCGCGTCGCCGTGCAGCCGAATGAAATCGATCCGGCCTTGTTCGATCTGCCCTTTGCCCCCGGGCCGTCTCTGCGTGTTGGTCTGATCAGCAGCAACATCGCCAAGAAGGGGGTGGCGGATTTCGTTTCGATTGCGCGCATGGTTGCCAAAGCCGAGGCTACGGAAAACGTCCCGCCTGACGCGCGTTGCAAGTTCCTGTTGATTGGGCCGGACTCTGCCGATCTGAAGGCATTGGGCCCGCTTCCCGACAACACGGTTCACACAGGCTATGCCGATGGGTCGGTCGCCGCAGTGGAACAGACGGACCTTGTGCTGGTCCTCTCCCACTTCGCGGAATCCTTCGGTCGAACGACTCTGGAGGCAATGGCAGGCGGGCGCCCGGTTATCTGCTATCATCGCGGAACGCCGCCGACATTGATCGAGCATGGTCGAACCGGTTTTTCCACGCCTGCGGATGATCCAGCCGCTGTGGCCAATGCCGTGATGTCGATATCCGTGGCGCGGCTCGGTCTTCTGGAACTCAGCCGCGCCGCCAGAAAGCGGGCCTTGCTCCTGAGCCAGATGGCCGCGACTGAAAGAGCTGACGGACCTTCTGAGGATCGGAGCGCTGCTACTTAGGGAGTGCGGTTTACATCGCTATGAGCAGGCTCTCGGGTTCATTGGCCCGGAGAGTGCCTCAACGGTCCGAAGTAATGTTCGGCGGATCGTCATAGATCGACCACCCATAGTCCCCAGTGCTCTCTGGGACATCCTTTTCGCCAAGGTTACGCGCCATATACGCCTTGGCGATGAAATTCGCTGTGATCGGCGCCGTCAGGAACAGGAACAGGGTGATGAGAAGCTCGTGAAACGAGACCTGTCCGTACTTGGCATAGAAGTAGATCATCGAGGCGATCAGCACGCCGCCAACACCCAGGCTGGTGGCCTTGGTTGGGGCATGCAGGCGTTGCAGCGTGTTCTTGAGTTTGACCAAACCGAAGGACCCCACCAGCCCAAAGATACCACTCACGACAAGGGCAAAGGAGACGAGGATTTCTGCGACGATGCTCATGTCTTTCGTCCTATTCGATGATGTCGCCGCGCAGCAGGAAGCGGCAATAGGCGACCGTTGAGACGAAACCGACCATCGCGATCAGCATCGCGGCCTCGAAATAGATCGCGGTGCTGTGCCAGACGCCATAAAGCACCAAGAGGGCGATCAGGTTGATCACCATGGTATCAAGGGCCAGGATCCTGTCGGCCGCGTCCGGGCCGATGGCGATGCGCCAGAGATTCAGCAACAGGGCCAAGGCGTAGCAACCGAACGTGAAGGTAAGGGCATATTCGATCATGGGAATATCTCCATCAGGCGGCGTTCGTATCTGGTCTTGATCTCGTCACGGACGGAATCGGGGTCCTCGGTATGCAGGCAATGCACGAGGATCGCGCTGCCATCTGCGGAAAGCGTCGCGGATACCGTGCCCGGAGTCATGGTGATCGTGCCTGCAAGCACGGTGATCGCCTCGGCCGAGGTAAGGTCGAGCGGAATGGGGATCCACTGCGAGCGAATCTTCGATTCGGGCTTGAACAGGATGATCAAGGCCACCTGCACATTGGCCACGACAATATCCCAGAGCACGACAAGGATGTATTCCGCGACCTTGAATGGCCGGGCGATCCTGGGACGGTCGGGCCAGTAGGCCGCAGTGAACATCGGGATGAAAAGTCCGAAGACCGACCCGAGGATAAGGTTGCCCAAGGTGAAGGTATTCACAAGCCCAAGCCAGACGCAGATGAGGGTCAGGCTCAGAAGCGGATGCGGGATGAGACGGGTCAGCATGGCTCAGCGCTCCTCAACAGGGCTCAGGACAGCTTCGACATACCCCGCGCGGTCAAAGAGTTGGGCTGACGTATTGTCGAGATAGGCCGAGACGGGACCAGCGAAGATGGCAAGCCCCCCCAACACAGCCAATGCAAGCATGACGGGTGCAACCTGCCCCACCGTGGCAAGAGGCGGCTGGATCGACGCGGCGCCTTCTTCGGATTCATCCTCCGCGGTGTCAGGGACGGCGATCGCCGTGGATTTCCAGAACAGAACGCTGCCCGCGCGCGCAAACCCGATGATGGTCAAGAGCGACCCGATCAGGATCGCGGACCAGGCCCATCCAATCAGACCGGGCTCCCTGATCGCGTCAAGAACGAGCAGCTTTCCCAGAAACCCGCTCAGCGGTGGCATACCGGCCATTGCGATGGCCGCGGCGAAGAACAGGGCCGCGAACAAGCCGTTCTGCCGAGTCGGCAGTTCTGGTCGCAGCGCATCCCCTGACCGGCGCGTGACGACCAGGTCGGCGATCAGGAACAGGCAGGCCGCCGCGAAGGTCGAATGAACCATGTAATACAGCGCCGCTGTCGTGGCGGTGGTCGAAAACACGGCGACCGCAACCAGCAAGGTGCCCATGGACCCCACAACAGAGAAGGCGATCAGCGGCATCAGACGCCGCGCGCCAAGGACACCGAACGCCCCGAGGGCGATGGTCACGATGGCTGCCGGGAAAAGCCATGTGGTAGCCAGATCCTCGGTTCCGGGGCTGCCGGGGCCAAACACCGTGGTGTGGACCCGCAAGATAGCGTAGGCGCCGACCTTGGTCATGATGGCGAAGAGCGCGGCAACCGGCGCGGGCGCGTTGGAGTAGGATGCGGGCAGCCAGAACTGCACCGGGAACAGCGCCGCCTTCACCGCGAAGACGATCATCAGCAGGATCGCGGCAACACGCACCAGTGCGGCCTCTTCGGCCGGGATCTCGGGAACGCGAAGGGCGAGATCGGCAATGTTCAGCGTGCCGGTAGAGGCGTAGAGCGTCCCCAGAGCAAACAGGAACAGCGTCGAGCCAGCCAGGTTCATGACCACGTATTGCAGCCCCGCACGCATCCGGTCCTTGCCGCCGGAATGGATCATCAGCCCGTAGGACGCGATCAGCAGGACCTCGAAGAACACGAACAGGTTGAAGATGTCCCCGGTCAAGAAAGCGCCGCAAATACCCATGAGCTGGAACTGGAACAGCGCATGGAAATGCCGGCCGCGCGCGTCCCAGCCTGTGGAAATGGCGTGGATGAGCACGATCAGCGCAAGCGCCGCGGTCAGAAGGACCATCAGGGCGGACAATCGGTCGAGGACCAGAACAATGCCGAACGGCGCAGGCCAGTTGCCAAGCCGGTAGACATGGGTCGTGCCATCGGCGGCCATGTAGGCAAGGCCCAGGGCAATGGCCAGCAGCAGCACCGTGCCAGCTACCGAAGCGATGCGTGCCAGTGTGATGTCGTGACGCATCACGAAGCCGATGACTGGGGCCAAAAGGGCCGGCAGGACGACCGGCAGAATGATCCAGTGCATCACGCGGACCCCTCGTTTGCGGCGTCTGCGCCGTCCTGTTCCGGCTCCATGTCGATCCGGTCGCTATCCGCTTCCAGAAACGCGCCAAGCCCGATCATCACCAGCACTGCCGTCATCCCGAAAGAGATAACAATCGCGGTCAGCACCAGCGCCTGGGGCAGCGGGTCGGTGTAGCTGGCGTCGCCATAGGGCGACAGGACGGGCGGCAGGTTGGTGGCGAGCCGCCCGCTGGCGAACAGGAAGACGTTCACCGCGTAGGACAACAAGGCGAGCCCGAGGATGACAGGGAAGGTGCGGAGG
Organism: Nioella ostreopsis; assembly: GCF_004000255.1. Classification (GTDB taxonomy): domain Bacteria; phylum Pseudomonadota; class Alphaproteobacteria; order Rhodobacterales; family Rhodobacteraceae; genus Nioella; species Nioella ostreopsis. The sequence goes on along the minus strand of NZ_RCIQ01000011.1, from coordinate 68,096 downwards.
CGCAGCAGAAGATACACGCCTCCTGCCGTCAGAACGCCGATACTGCTTGCAACGATGATCTCCATCTCAGCGCTCCTCCTCGTCCGGGACCCGATCCGCCGGGTCGTAGTCCATCGGTTCGACATTCACGGTCTCACCGGCGAAGCGGGCAATTCTGCTCAGGCTGTAGAGCATCAGCATGACCCCACCCAGAACTGTCAGGAACACGCCGAGATCGAACAGCATGGCTGTGGCGACCTCGAATTCCTCGATCGGCGGCAGATGAATATAGGTGAAGTCGCTGGTCAGGAACGGTCGCCCGAAGAGCCACGAACCGACGCCGGTCAAGCCGGCAATCACGACGCCAAGCCCGATCATCGTATGGTACTCCATCCGCTGACGTTCCTGCGTCCAGGCAAAGCCGGAGGCCATGTATTGCATCAGAAGCGCGATTGCGATCACCAGGCCGGCGACAAAGCCGCCTCCGGGCTGATTATGGCCGCGCAGGAAGATGTAGGCGCCCACGACGATGGCAATGGGCATCATGACACGGGTGGCGACAACCATCATCATCGGGTGGCGGTCACGAGACCGGTCATACGAATAGTCGGTGTTCTTCAGCCGCCGCGACGCCGGTCCGTCCAGCAGCGCGTGCATGATCGCATAGATCACCAGCCCCGCGATCCCCAACACGATGATTTCGCCGAACGTATCGTATCCACGGAAATCCACGAGGATGACGTTGACCACGTTGGTCCCGCCGCCGCCCTCATAGCTGTTGGCGAGGTGATAGTCGGAAATCGTCTCGATATCGCGCATCAGGAAAGCATAGGCTAGCGCGGCCACGCCGCCCCCGGCCCCAAGCGCGATCACACCGTCGCGCAGCTTGAGTCCGGCAGAGCTTTCCTTCGGGGTGATCTTCGGCATGAAGTGCAGCGCCAGAAGCAGCAGCATGATGGTGACCGTCTCGACCGAGATCTGCGTCAGCGCCAGATCGGGCGCCGAGAGATAGGCGAACCCGGCAGAGATCGACAGGCCGATGATCCCGATTAGAACCAGAGCGCGGAAGCGGTGGTGATGCATTGTCACGACAGACACAGTGGCGACGATCAACATGATCCAGCCCACGAAGATCACAGGTGATATGGGCAGCAGCTCTCGCGTCGGGGCCGACAGGCCGCTGGAGGAATAGGCAACCCATCCCAGGGCCACGGAACTTGCTGTGAATATCGCCAGATAGCGGCTGATCGCGCCATTGTGGCCGATCTCGGTGATCGCGCGGGATGCAGCGACAAGACCCGCAATCAACCTGTCGAAGATGGCCTTGGCCTCGGGCCGTGGCGCGGCGATCCATAGCTTGTCGAGCGGCTTGTGCAGCAGCAGAAGGATAATGCCGCCCGCCACAGCGATGACAGACATCCACAGCGCGGGTGTGAACCCATGCCAGATTTTCAGATGCGGATGCAGGTCCGCGCCGGTGACTGCATTGGCCGCGGCCGTCACGATCCCTTCGGCAAGGAAGGGCGCAACCCCGATGATAACAACCATCGCCACCAACAGCGCCGGTGCGGCCCACATGCCGAAGGGCGGATCATGGGGCTTGTGCGGATAGTCATCGCGCACCGGACCGAGGAAGACATGAGAGATGAAGCGCAGCGAATAGGCGACCGACAGAAGCGCCCCGATCGTGGCCATGACCGGCACCGCATAGGCACTGCCGAACCAGTCGGTATGCGAGGCCTCTTCCAGCATCAATTCCTTTGACAGGAACCCGTTGAACAGCGGAATGCCTGCCATCGACAGGGCCGCAGCGGTTCCGATGAGGAAGGTAATCGGCATCAGGTGCCTCAGCCCGCCAAGCCGCTTGATATCGCGGGTATGGGTCTCGTGATCCACGATCCCCGCGGTCATGAAGAGCGCGGCCTTGAAGGTCAGGTGGTTGATGATGTGGAACACGGCAGCCACGGCTGCGGCCTGGGTGCCGAAGCCAAGCAGCATGGTCAGCAGACCGAGATGGCTGACCGTCGAGAAGGCCAGCAACGCCTTGAGGTCATCCTTGAACAGCGCAATGAGCGCGCCCAGAACCATTGTGACGAGGCCGGTCGTGGAGACGATGTAGAACCACGCGTCGGTCCCCGCGAGCGCCGGCCACATCCGGGCCAGTAGGAACACGCCGGCCTTCACCATCGTGGCAGAGTGCAGGTAGGCCGAAACGGGCGTGGGTGCCGCCATGGCGTGGGGCAACCAGAAATGGAACGGGAACTGCGCCGATTTGGTAAATGCGCCCAGAAGGATCAGGATCAGTGCAGGCAGATACCATTCGGACGCGCGGATCTGATCGCCAGCGGCCAGGATATCCGTCAAGTTGTAGCTGCCCACGATATTGCCGAGGATCAGCATCCCGCCGATCATCGCAAGCCCACCCGCGCCGGTAACCGCCAGCGCCATGCGCGCGCCCTGACGCCCCTCTGGCAGGTGCTTCCAGAACCCGATCAGCAGGAAGGACGACAGCGAGGTCAGTTCCCAGAAAATCAACAGAAGCAGGATGTTGTCCGACAGCACAATGCCCAGCATCGCACCCTGAAACAGCAGAAGATAGGTATAGAACTGCCCCATCGGATCTTCGCCCGACAGGTAGAACCGTGCGTAGAGCGTGATCAGCAGGCCAACCCCGAGGATCATCCCCGCGAAGAGAAGCCCAAGGCCGTCAAGAAAGAACGAGGCGGATAGCCCGAGCTGCGGCAGCCACTCGATCTGGGCCTGAACCACGTTGCCCTGCATCACTGAGGGCGCCAGAACAACGAGCATCGTCAGCGCCAGAAATGTCGGTACTGCCGTCGAGATCGCGCAGACATTGCGCCCCGCACGGATCATCAAACCCGGCAACAGCGCCCCTGCGAAGGGCATCACTGCGATCAGAAGAAGGAGAGTCCCCCCAAGACCCATGGTATGTCCTTGTCCCTTATATTTATCTGGCCAACTCGTACCGGGCGCGGCAACTCATTGCAACGGAGAGTTATTGTCGCGCTACTGACGGCCTGCCTTATCCAATTGGTGCCGTTAAGATATGTTCGCGATATATGCTTTCAAGGGGATTACCCGCATTGCGTATGACCGCGGCAAGATGGCCGGATCATCCGGCGGATGGCTCCGTTCTCAATTGATTGTCGTCGGGGCGGTTCCACCCGCTTTTCCAAGGGCAAGATGCACATTCAGAACGCCCAATCACTGTCGGCAATGCTCTGCAAACTGGATATGGGACGGGCCGTGTTCCCCCGTCTATGCGGCAGTCACCCGTTCACCATCCTCCCCGAAAAGGTAGGATTCCGCGTCGTCATAGTCCAAGCCAATGATCTTGTCCGGTCGAATGCTGTGTTGACCAAAAAGGCGGAGAGTCACAGGATGCCCGTCGTCCGTCGTCGCCAGAACATTGGTGTCCCCACCCAGATTTTCGACATGGGTCACCGTTGCCTGAAAGCGACCCTGATCCGTGATGCGCAGATATTCCGGGCGAATACCGATCATCTGACCCTTTGCGCCTCCAACCATCTCGGCTGGCAGGAAATTCATTGCAGGCGAGCCGATGAACCCGGCCACGAACCGGTTGGCGGGGTTGTTATACAGCTCCATCGGGCTACCGACCTGCTCTACCCTTCCATCGCGCAGCACGACGATCTTGTCGGCCAATGTCATCGCTTCGATCTGGTCATGGGTGACATAGATCATCGAGGCGGCAAGGGTCCGGTGCAGGCGGGCAATCTCCACGCGCGTGTTCATCCGAAGGGCGGCGTCCAGATTGGACAGCGGCTCGTCGAACAGGAACAGCTTGGGCTGGCGCACCACGGCCCGGCCAATGGCGACCCGCTGGCGTTGACCGCCCGACAACTCAGAAGGGCGACGGTCCAGATACTCACCAAGCGACAGCATCCGGGCAGCCTCGGCAACACGCTCCTCGATCACCTGTTTCGGCTGGCCTTCCTGTTTCAGGCCAAGCGCCATGTTGCCGCGCACCGTCAGATGTGGGTAGAGCGCATAGCTCTGGAACACCATGGCGATGCCGCGTTTGGCGGGGGGGACGGTGTTCACCTCTTCACCGGCGATTTCGACAGTGCCCGAAGTCGCATCCTCCAACCCCGCGATCACCCGCAACAACGTGGACTTTCCGCAGCCCGAGGGGCCGACGAAAACGACAAACTCACCGTCTTCCACCTCCAGGTCGATATCTTTCAGCACATGGACAGAACCAAAGGATTTGTTGACGGTTTTCAGGCTGAGCGCGGTCATGGTCTGCGGTCCTTCAGGTCGATCGGTTTGCCGGTGCGGATGCTTTCATCGGCTGCAAGGCAGATGGCCAGCGATTGCACGGCGTCATTCATATGGCGGGTCAGGTCGATATCCTCGGCAATGGCGCGCAGGATGTAGGCCTGTTCGGCGGCGCACAGGTCGTCATGGCCGGGCTCGCCTTCCATTTCGATCAACTGGTCGCCGGAAGGCCGGTGAACGAGGATGCCGCCCACCTTGGTGTGGCCGTCCACGTCGTCGGACGATCCCTTGTTGCCCTCGGTGATCGACACGGCGCCATTGGGGCTGACGATATCCTTCACGAAGAACGCGGTTTCCGACATCATCGGTCCCCAACCGGCTTCGTACCAACCGACGGAGCCGTCCTCGAAGATCACCTGGAACTGGCCGTAATTGTACATGTCAGGCGCGATTTCATCGGACAGGCGCAGGCCCATTCCGTGCACGCGCACCGGCGCGGAATCGGTGATCTGGCACATGACATCGACGTAATGCACGCCGCAATCCACGATGGGGCTGGTGGTCTGCATCAGCGCCTTGTGCACCTCCCAGGTCTCGCCGGTCGATTGCTGGTTCAAGTTCAGACGGAAGACATAAGGTCCACCCAATCCGCGCGCCTCCGAGATCAGCCGCATCCAGGACGGGTGATGGCGCAGGATGTAGCCCACGACCAGTTTCCGCCCGTTGGCGGTCGCATAGTCAACCACGCGGCGCGCCTCGGCAGCGGTCATGGCCAGCGGCTTTTCTACAAACACATGCGCACCCGCCTGCATCGCTGCGATGGCATAGTCCGCATGGGTATCGGTGTAGGTGGCAATCACGGCCAGATCGGGGTTCACCTCTGCCAATGCGGCATGGAAATCGGTGAAAATGGGATAGCCCTGCAACTCCGGATGATCCGTGTGGCCCGACCGGTTCACCAGCCCGACAATCTGCGCGTCGGGGTGGTGGTGATGGGCCAGAGCGTGGCTTAGCCCCATATTGCCAAGGCCTGCAATCAGAACGCGGGTCATGTTCTATCCCCTTTTGACTCCGGGACCGGGACGGGCTTTCGAAAGCCCGTGTCAAAGCCGCGTCGACGCGGCTTGAAAGCGGTTTCGAAACCGCTTTTTGAAAGCCCGTTCGAACGGGCTTGTGGGTGGCCTGAGAGAGTGCTCATTTCACCGCCCCCGAGGTGATGCCGCGGATCAGCTGGCGCGAGAAGATGACGTAGAGCACCATGACCGGAAAGATCGCCATGCCGAGCGCTGACAGAACCGCGTTCCAGTCCGTGACGAACTGGCCGATGAAAACCTGACTGCCAAGCGTCAGCGTCTTGGTGGCCTCGGCCGGGGCGAGGATCAGCGGGAACCACAGATCGTTCCAGATCGGGATCATGTTGAAGACCGCCACCGTCGCCATGGCCGGCCGCACCAATGGCAGAACAAGGCGGAAGAAGATGGTGTATTCACTGAGCCCATCAATCCGGCCCGCATTCTTCAAGTCATCCGACACCTGCCGCATGAATTCGCTGAGGATGAAGACCGCCAGCGGCAGGCCTTGCGCGGTATAGACCAGGATCAGCGCCCAAAGCGTGTTCACCAGCCCGGTGTTTACCATCATCTCCAATATCGCGACGGTGCCGATGCGGATCGGGATCATGATGCCAAGGGCCAGATACAACCCCATAAGCGTGTTGCCCTTGAACCGGTATTCGCTAAGGGCAAAGGCCGCCATGGCGCCGAACAGCAGGATGAAGAACAGCGATGCCACGGTCACGATCATCGAGTTCTGGAAGTAGCCGAAGAAATCGCCCTGATTGAAGACGGTTTCATACCCCACGGTCGAAAAGCTCTCTGCATCCGGCAGCGCCAGCGGTTCGCGGAAGATCGCACGGCGGGTCTTGAAGCTGTTGATCAGGATCACGAAGACCGGGAACAGCGCGATCACCGTGTAAAGGATCAGGATGCTATGCGCGGCGATGATGTTTGCGGGGTTTCTGCGGGCTTTGTTCATGCTCTCATCCCCCTCAGAACTGATACCGGCGCATGCGGGTCTGAATACCGAAAAGGTAGATGCAGACCCCGATCAGAATGATCGCGAACATGGCGCTGGCAATGGCGGACCCCATATGCGGATCGCCCAGTTGCAGCTGGAAGCCGAAGAAGGTGCGATACATGAAGGTTCCAAGAATATCGGTCGAGAAATCCGGCCCCGCCAATGCGCCTTGCGCGGCATAGATCAGGTCGAAGGCGTTGAAGTTGCCCACGAAGGTCAGGATCGAAATGATCCCGATCGAGGGCAGGATAAGCGGCAGCTTGATCTTCCAGAAGGCCGCCGCGCCGGTGATCCCGTCGCATTCGCCTGCCTCCAGGATTTCCTCGGGGATCGACAGAAGCGCGGCATAGATCAGCATCATCGGGATGCCGACGAACTGCCAGACGGAAATCAGCGCCAATGTGGTGAGCGCGGTGCCTTCCAACCCCAACCAGGGCAGAAAATAGTCGTCCAGCCCGACGGCATCCATCATGCCGGGGGCAATGCCCCAGATGGGCGACAGGATCAGTTTCCAGGCGAAGCCGACGATGACGAAACTCAGGATCGTGGGCACGAAAATGGCGGTGCGATAGAGCGCGGCAAAGCGCAGGCGCGGGTGGCTCAGGATCGCGGCCAGAAGGATGCCGATCGGGTTCTGCACCAGCATGTGAATGAGAAAGAACCAGAAGTTGTTGCCAAGCGCATTCAAGAACGCGTCGGACCACAGAGGATCCCCGAACAGGGTGCGGAAATTGTCCAGCCCGACGAACACGCGCGTCCGGTCAACCTCGTCAAACAGGGCCAGCCGCAGGGTGTTGAACAGCGGGATGATCATGATCGCCGTGTAGACCAGCACCGCGGGGGCGAGGAACACGAGGATATGCCATCTGATCGGGGGTTTGCGCATCATGGCCTCCGGTGACTAGGGGTCCGGGCAGCGCGGGGCCGCCCGGACAATGTGCAGCAAGGGAGGTTACTGCTGCGGTTCGTACCAGCTTGCCAGACCTGCTTGCAGGCGGGCAGCAGCGTCTTCCGGGGATTCGGCCCCACGGATCACCTGGGCGGATGCGTTCCAGGTGTCGTTTTCCAGGTTCGGCGTGCCACGCGACAGGATCTGGTAGGTGGAGCGGATGGTGGAGTTGCATTCACCCCGCCAGGACACGAATTCCTGAGCCAGCGGATCTTCCATGGCCACATCGAAATTCGACAGCGAGAAGAAGCCGGGCAGGGCGTTGGCGTAGATCGTGGCAAACTCCTCGGACCCGACCCATTCCAGGAAGGTGCGCGCCGCTTCTGCATTCGGCGATGCCGGGTTCAGGCCGATAGCGATGTCGGTGTGATCCGAGATGTAGCACTCGTCACCTGCATTCGGCACCGGCGGCGGGAACGCCCCCATGGCGAAATCGGCCTGAGCGTTGAAGCCGGTGATCTCCCACGATCCGGCAGGATAGATCGCCGCGCGGCCAAGGGTGAAGAGGTTCTGGCTGTCGGGATAGGTCTGCGCTTCGAACCCGCGACCCAGATAGTCCCCCCAACGGGCAAGCTGACGATAGGGGGCAACCCAGGCTTCATCGGTCAGCGACTGTTCACCGGCGATCAGGGCCAGACGGCCTTCTTCCCCGCGCCAGTAGTTCGGGCCGATATTGTTATAGCCCATGGTGGCCGCTTCCCACTGGTCGTTGACGCCCATGGCCATGGGGATATACCCGCCGTCTTCCTCGATTGCGTCGAGCACGGCAAAGAATTCGTCCACGGTGGTGGGCTCTTCCAGCCCAAGCTCCGCAAATGCATCGGCGTTGTAGATGAAGCCGTGGATCACGGAGGCCATCGGGACGCAGAAAGTGGCGGAGCCGTCGTCGGTCTGCCACGCGGATTGCGCCACGGAGGAGAAATTGGCCATCGCGTCAAGATCGCTCAGATCGGCAAGGTGGCCGTCTTCATAAAGCGCCAGCGAAGCGTCGAAGGGGCGGCAGGTGATCAGGTCACCGGCAGAGCCCGCTTCCAGCTTGGAGTTCAGCACGGCGTTGTATTCCGCCGGGGCCGAGGGGGTGAATTCCACGTGAATGCCGGGATGGTTTGCCTCGAAGGCGGGAATGATCACGTCCTGCCAAAGCAGCAGGTCGTCGTTCCGCCAGCTTTCGATGGTCAGGGTCACATCCTGCGCCGAGGCGACGGTTCCCGCCAGAATGGTGGTCGCCAGAAGACCGGCACCGAGTTTCTTCATGGACATTGGTTTTCCTCCCTAAGGTCCTGGTAAAAGCCCGCTTCTCAGGCGTGGCTGTGCAAAGCCGCCATGGCGGCACGAAGTCGGCCGTCTGCCTGTGTCAGCAGTTCTTCGGCCAAGGTCAGATTTGGGGCACCCATGGCCAGCAGAACGGCGGGTTTGACCCGGCCTTTTGCTATCGCAAGGGCGGTTTCGGCCCGCTCATGCGGAACCGAGGCGATATCGGCCACCATGCGGGCAGCCCGGTCGCGCAGTTTATCATTGTCGGCATGCAGGTTGACCATCATGCCGTCATGCACATGGCCCAAAGCCACACCCATGATCGTCGACATCATGTTCAGTGCCGCCTTCTGCGCCGTGCCCGCGCCCATCCGGGTGGAACCCGAAATGACCTCGGGCGGGGTTGGCAGGCAGATCGCCACATCGGCAAGCGTCAGCAACGGCGTGTCGGGGTTGTTGGCAAGGCAGATCACATGCGCCCCGCGATCGCGTGCGATACCGGCAATGGTCAGGGCATAGGGCGTGCGGCCCGACGCGCTCAGCAGGATAACAGCGTCACCTGCATGGATGACCTCTGCCGCTTCTTTGGCGTCTTGTGTGTCGTCCTCCGTATCGCCGGGCATTGCGGCGCTGGTCGGGATGCCACCCGCCATCAGAATTCGTGTCCGTTCCGGTGCCAGACCGAATGTTCCCGCCAATTCACAGGCATCCGCCATGGCCATCAATCCGGAAGATCCCGCAGCGGCATAGACCAGTTGCCGGCCCGCGCGCACGGCCTTGGCCATCATCTGACCAGCGCGAGCAATATCGGAGGTCGCAGAGGAGACCGCCCGCAACGCATCAATCTGACCGGACAACAAGATGGCTCCGATCTCTTCAACTGGGCGGGCATCCAGCCCGGGGGCTGATGCATGCAGTTCTTCGGTCTTGCGCTGAGGCATGTGATTCCCCCTCCTGCCGATAGAAGATACCATTTACGTACCTTTAATCCAAGAGGGAATGTGAAAGGCAGTATCTGGCCCTATTTGGTATGAAATTCCCGATACCACCCCTAGAAATTCACTCAAAGGTATTGTAATGGTTTCTCCATGATACAGACCAAGTCAAACCTCGTGATCGGCGTTGACGGCGGTGGCAGCAATTGCCGCCTGGCCTTGGATGCGGGTGGTCGCCTGTATGAGGTCAAATGTGGCTCCGCCAATGTGTCGACCGACCTTGAGGGTGCCTTGACCACCCTGCGCAACGGGCTTGAATCGCTTGCGCAATCCGCCGGGATGGCCCTGAACGACCTACGGGACGCGCGGGCCTATGTGGGGCTTGCCGGGGTCGTCAGCCCGGCCATTGCCGCGACGGTTGCAGAGGCATTGCCGTTCAACACGGTCTTGGTGGAAGATGACCGAATCGCCGCCGTTGCCGGCGCGCTCGGTTCCGATGACGGGGCGGTGATCGGCGTCGGCACTGGGTCTTTTCTCGGGCGTCGCGTGTCCGGTCGGATCGAGCTGATCGGCGGATGGGGTTTCATTCTCGGCGATGAGGCGTCGGGTGCGGTTCTGGGCCGCAAGCTGCTTTCGCGCGCGCTGCATGTTGCGGATGGCCTGACTCCCGTATCGCCTCTGACCGCCGACATACTGGACCAGATGAATGGCCCTGCGGGAATCGTCGAATTCGCCTCTGGGGCCAAACCTGTGGATTTTGCCCGGTTTGCCCCACGGATCGTCACGGCGGCCAAGGAAGGGGACGCGGTGGCCAACGCGCTGCTGCAGGAAGGCGCGGCATACTTCATGTCAGGCCTCGACCGGCTTGGGTGGCAAGCTGGGGAACGGCTCTGCCTGATTGGCGGGCTGGCGCAAGCATACGGCGCGTTTCTACCGGACTCTGTCGCAGGTTCCCTGTCGGCCCCTGACGATACTGCGCTGGCAGGGGCCCTCTCCCTGGCGCGGCGCTTGCCAGAGACCGGAGGCCCGCCATGAAGATCACCGATTTTTTGAAGGCCGAGGGCTGGCTCGATCAGGTCGCGGGGCCGCGCTATGTGCAGCTGCGCAAGAGGATCGAGAAGGCAATGGACCCCGATGTCGGCATTCTGCCACCGGGCGCATCCCTGCCTTCTGAACGAGAGATTGCCTCGCTGACGGGCCTGTCGCGCGTGACCGTGCGCAATGCAATTCAGGCCTTGGTCGAAGCCGGAACTGTCGTCCAGAGACAAGGGTCCGGTACGTTCGTCACCGAAAAGGCGCAACGGGTGGAACAATCTCTGTCTCACCTGACCTCGTTTTCCGAGGATATGACCCGGCGCGGCATGAAGTCGACCTCGGTCTGGCTCGAACGCAGCATTTGCCTGCCGTCACCCGAAGAAACCATTGCGCTGGCGCTGTCTGCCAATGACTCCGTCGCGCGCATTTCGCGGCTGCGCATGGCCGATGATCGGCCAATGGCGATTGAGCGCGCGGCGCTGCCCGTCGACATCCTGCCCAACCCGATAGCGGTCACGACTTCGCTTTATGACGTGCTGGAGCAGGACGGAAACCGCCCGGTTCGGGCGATCCAGAAGATCTCTGCCATCAACCTGGGCCAGGACGACGCCGACCTGCTTGGCGTCGCTGAAGGGGCCGCCGGACTGCGGATTGAACGCGTGTCCTACCTGCCCTCTGGCCGGGTCGCTGAATTTACCAAATCCATCTATCGCGGCGATGCCTACGATTTCGTGGCAGAGCTGCGCCTGTAGCAAAGGCAATCAGACCATGACCGATCCATCCACCCAGATGCGCCGGGAAATCCTTGAAATCCCGCATGTGGTTGCCCGTCTGGTGGCCGAGAAATCGGACCATATTGCCACCATCGCGGACGCCGCCCGCGCCGCCGATCCCCGGTTCGTGGTCACCGTGGCACGCGGGTCGTCCGACCATGTCTGCACCTTTCTGAAATACGCAATCGAGCTGGAACTAGGGCTGCCCGTCGCCTCGATCGGGCCCTCGGTTGCCTCGATCTACGGGGCCGATTTGAAACTGGCGGGCGGGCTGTGCCTGTCGGTGTCGCAATCAGGAAAAAGCCCCGATATCGTGTCGATGGCCAAGGCCGCCGGCAGGGGCGGCGCGATGACTGTTGCGATCACCAACGATCCCACCTCGCCCCTTGCGCAGGCCTCGGCCCATACAATCGACATCTTCGCTGGCCCGGAACGCAGCGTCGCGGCGACCAAGACCTTTGTGACATCAGCCGTGTCCGGGTTGTTGTTGCTGGCGCATTGGTCGCGCAATGACGCGCTGCTTGCCACCCTGAACGGTTTGCCCGACCATCTGGAACACGCGGCAGAACTGGACTGGCCGGACCTGCGGCGTGCCATCGGTCAGAAAAGATCGCTCTTTACCCTTGGGCGAGGTCCATCCTGGGCCATGTCCAACGAGGCGGCGCTCAAGTTCAAGGAAACCTGTCAGATTCACGCGGAAAGCTATTCGGCGGCAGAGGTGCTGCATGGCCCGGTGTCCATCGTCGAGGAAGGGTTTCCCGTGCTGTGCTTTGCCGTGGGCGATGCGGCGGAATCCTCTGTCGCCAAGGTCTCTGATGATCTGGTCAAGAAAGGTGCCAGCGTCTTCCTGACTTCCGATCTGACCTCCGGCGCCTCGCGATTGCCGCATGTGCGCACCGGCCACGCCCTGACAGATGCCATTGCCCTAATGGTTTCCTTCTACACGATGGTAGAACGGGTTGCAGCAGATCGGGGCATCAACCCGGACACGCCGCGCCATCTTCGCAAAGTGACGGAAACCGTATGACGGAGCATCGCACAGCCTATCTCTGCCCCCGGATCTTCGATGGCACTGAATTCCACCTGGACAGCGCGCTGATCGTGGAACGCGGCCGGGTCTTGGAGATTGTCCCCACCGGCGATCTGGATGACACAATGCCCCGCCGATGCCTTCCGGAAGGGATCATCGCACCGGGCTTTGTCGACCTGCAAGTCAATGGCGGTGGCGGAGTGATGCTGAACGATGACCAGTCGGTTGACGCCCTGCGCCGCATCGCGCAGGCCCATGCCACGCTTGGGGCGACGTCAATCCTGCCGACCCTGATCACGGATAGTCCTGACAAAACCGTTGCCGCCATCGACGCGGTTGAGGCCGCGGTTGCCGCAGACATTCCCGGCATCATCGGCCTGCATCTGGAGGGTCCGCATCTGTCCATTGCCCGCAAAGGCGCGCATGAAGCGCGTTTCATCCGCCCCATGACCGATAGAGATATCGCCATCCTGATCGACGGCGCGCGCCGGTTGCCGGTTCTGAAGATGACGGTGGCAGTCGAAAACGTGACACCCGAACAAATCCGGCAATTGACCGAAGCGGGGCTCGTGATTTCTCTCGGACATACCGAAACAAGCGCCGCCCAAGCGAAAGAGGCCATCGCCGCCGGGGCCACCTGCGTGACGCATCTGTTCAACGCCATGAGCCAGCTAGGCAACCGGGAACCGGGCCTGGTCGGCACGGCGCTATCACAACCGCATCTGTCCGCGGGCTTGATCGCAGACGGCATACACGCACATCCCGACAGCATCGGCATCGCTCTGCGGTCCAAAACGGGGCCGGGACGAATATTTCTGGTGAGCGACGCAATGGCCGTTGCCGGGTCGGACCTGCGGGAATTCAGGCTTGGCACGCGTCGGGTGCTGCGAACAGATGGCCGGCTGACGTTGGAAGACGGTACTTTGGCGGGGGCAGATCTGGATCAGCTGACCGCTATCCGCAATCTGGTCCGTTGGGGCTTTGCTGATCACGCAACGGCGCTGGCTATGGCAACCTCAGTGCCCGCCGCTGTTATTGGTGAAAGCGATCGTCTGGGATGTCTTGAGCCCGGCACAGCGGCGGATTTCGTTCATTTCGATCCAGAGGGCTCGGACCCGGCCTCCGTCTGGCTGAAAGGCGTACCCTTGACCGGTGCATAGGCAGGTTGACGCCAATTGACCGGATGCGATTGGCAAGCGCGGCTCAAGTTGCCTATTTTCCTGAAAGGTGACATGAACCCCGCCAAAGGTAACCGAACACCTGCTGCTCGGCCTGCGATTGATCAGGGGAAGACGATGACGATCCATCTTTACAAGAACGACCTTCCCGACGGGCTGGACCTTGGGCCGGTTGTTGCAATCGACTGCGAAACGATGGGTCTGAACCCGCATCGCGACCGGCTGTGTCTGGTGCAGATGTCGGGCGGGGATGGTCATGCGCATCTGGTGCATGTGGACAAGGGCCAGACCGAGGCCCCGAACCTTGCGCGGATGCTGGAAGACCCCGAGGTTCTGAAACTCTTCCATTTCGGGCGCTTCGACATTGCCGCCATGTATCACGCCTTCGGCGCGCTGGCCGCACCGGTCTTTTGCACCAAGATCGCATCGAAGCTGGTGCGCACCTATACCGATCGTCACGGATTGCGGAACCTGTGTCAGGAACTTCTGAACGTCGACATTTCCAAGATGCAGCAAAGCTCTGACTGGGGCGCGCCGAAGTTGACCGATGCGCAGATGACCTATGCCGCGTCCGATGTGCTGTACCTGCACCGGCTCAAAGATATCTTTGAGACACGGCTGGACCGCGAAGGCAGGACCGAGATCGCGCAGGCCTGTTTCGATTTCCTGCCCACTCGCGCCAAGCTGGATCTTGCGGGCTGGCCCGAGATCGACATCTTCTCTCACTGAGGGGACGGACATGGCCGCGCCCAACACCTATTCGCGTGTTGTCGCCTGGGTAAAGGTGATCCTGCCGCTGCTGGCGCTGGCGCTGCTGTCGACCCTGTTCCTGTTCTCCCGCGCCCCGGACCCGAACCGCGCCATTCCCTTCGCCGAAGTGGATGTGGAGGAACTGGCCCGCGAACAAAGCCTTGGCCAGCCACGCTTTGCAGGCACCATGTCGGATGGGCGCGAGGTGATCTTCACCGCCGCGCGCGTCGTCCCAAGGCTGACGAACCCCAACATGCTGGATGCCGAAACCATCGAGGCCCGCATTGACCTGGACTCTGATTCCATCCTGCTGATTGTGGCAGGCAGCGGACAGTTCGACCTGCGCAACGAGGCCGCCGAACTGGGCGACGAGGTACAGCTGACGACCACCACCGGACTACGCCTGAACACAGAGCTTTTGCATTTCGACATGGGCACATCCAGTGCCGTTGCGCCGGGAAATGTGCTGGTCACCGGCCCCGGTTTGTCCCTGACAGCCGGATCAATGCGAATCAGCGCTGTTGATGGAAACGACGTTGTCCTTTTTAATGACGGTGTTCGGGTGCTATACGAGCCCGGAAGTTAACGGAGCTTTCATGCGCGCCTTTTTCATTGCCCTTTGCGTGGCTTGCCTTTTCGCTTTGCCGATCTCGGCTCAAACATCCATTGGATTCGGGGGGGTGTCGCATGATGCCAACCAGCCGATCGAGGTGACGTCAGACAGCCTCAGCGTGGATCAAACTACGGGAAATGCGGTGTTTTCCGGCAATGTCATCGTGATCCAGGGGGATCTGAGGATGGCAGCAGGCGAGGTGTCTGTCATCTACGGCACTGGCGACACGCAGCAGATCCAGCAGGTTCTGGCCACTGGCGGCGTGCTGCTTACGCGCGGGCAGGACGCCGCGGAAGGCGCACAGGCGGAATACTCGGTCGAAACCGGTCATGTGTTCCTGTCGGGCGATGTTCTGGTCACGCAAGGGCGCACCACGATTGCCGGTGACCGGCTGAATATCGACCTCAACACCGGTAACGGCACCGTCGAGGGCCGGGTGCGCACCATCCTGCAGCCCGCGGGGCAGTAACCCATGGCAGACCGGCCCGATCTTGTGATGGAACAGGGCCAGCAGGGCCTGCGCGTTACCAATCTGCGGAAAAGCTACAAACGTCGCCCAGTGATCCGCGACGTGACCATGACTTTGGACAGGGGTGAGGTTGTTGCCCTTCTTGGTCCAAACGGATCGGGCAAGACCACCTGTTTCTATTCGATCGCCGGGCTGGTCGCCCCCGAAGGTGGCAAGGTCATTCTGGACGGGCAGGACATCACCTATCTGCCGATGTATCGCCGCGCCAAGGCAGGCATCGGCTATCTGCCACAGGAAATGTCGATCTTCCGTGGTCTGACGGTCGAGGAAAACATCACGGCGATTCTCGAAGTGGTGGAAAAGGACCGCCACAAGCGTCACGAGCGGCTGGAGGAGCTGCTGTCGGAATTTTCCATCACCCATCTGCGCGCTGCCCCGGCCCTGTCCCTGTCCGGGGGCGAACGCCGCCGCGCCGAGATTGCCCGCTGCCTGGCCTCGAACCCCCGTTATCTGCTGCTGGATGAGCCCTTTGCGGGTGTCGATCCGATCGCGGTGTCCGAGATTCGCGCACTGGTGTCAGACCTTAAAAAACGGGGGATTGGTGTCTTGATCACCGATCACAACGTGCGCGAAACACTCGAAATCGTGGACCGTGCCTATATCCTGCATGACGGCACCATGTTGATGAGCGGCACCGCCGAGGAAGTGGTGCGAGACGAGAACGTGCGCCGGGTCTATCTGGGCCACAGTTTCCGCATCAGTTGATCTTTGCCAACGGTCGGATCACGGCGAGTTGCCGTTGACAGATCGCCCCGATTCAGCGCCAAATGGTGGGGATGTACGAAAGCGTTCCCGATCTTGCACTGCACATCACCGGACCCACCGGGCCTACGAATGCAAGCAAACTTCGGGCAGGCATTTTCGTTGCATCACTGCACTGACCAACGGCCGCCCGGGGACCCATCCCCGCGTCGGCCGTTCGCATTTAAGGAGGTCCTATGCGCTACCAGATCAGCGGAAAACAAATCGATATCGGCGATGCCTTGCAAACCCATGTGAAGGACAGTCTTGGCGCCGTCGTGGAAAAATACGCTGAACGTCCGACCGACGCGAATATCGTGTTCTCGCGTAGCGGCCACGAGCATGTCTGCGAAGCCACCATCCATCTGTCGACCGGGCTGACCGCGTCGGCAAAGGCCGCCGACCATGAAATCTACGCATCCTTCGACCAATGCGCAGAGAAGATGGAAAAGCAGCTGCGTCGCTACAAGCGCCGCCTGAAAGACCATCACATCAAGCGATCAGAGCCCGTTGAAACCTTCGCCGGTTCCTCGTATATCCTCGCGGGCTCGGACCATGGGGATGAGGACGAACCGGATTCGCTGCAGCCGATGATCATTGCCGAGATGGAGACGAAAATCCCGTCCCTTTCGGTTGGTGAAGCGGTGATGCAGATGGAAATTTCCGGGTCGCCCGTTCTGATTTTCCGAAACGAGGGACACGACGGGTTGAATGTGGTCTACCGCCGCGAAGATGGGAATGTCGGCTGGATTGACCCCCGTTAACAGAAGCAACAGGGGCCGGGCGAAAGCGCGGCCCCAGACCGGGACGGTTTCATGGATCTTGCGTCACTATTGAGCCCGACAGCGGTTCGTATCATCGCTGATGTCACCAGTAAGAAGCGACTGATACAGGCTGTGGCCGATGTCGCCGCGCCACTGACAGGGTTGTCGATGACGGACATTACGTCGGCCCTGCTGGAACGCGAAAGCCTTGGGCCGACCGGGTTCGGCAAGGGTGTTGCCCTGCCGCATGCACGCCTGTCCGGCCTGACCGGGGTGCAGGGCGCTTTCATCAAGCTGGATCGACCTGTGGATTTCGACGCCGTGGACCGCCAACCGGTTGACCTCGTTTTTGCGCTGTTCGCACCAGAGGAAGCGGGAACAGAGCATCTCAAGGCACTGGCGCTCGTCTCTCGCACCCTGCGCGATCCGGTCCTGTGTGAAAAACTGCGGGCCAATTCAGACGCGGCGACGCTGCATACCCTGCTGACCGAGGCACGCACGACGCAGGCGGCCTAAGGCTCCCAGGTCTGGAAGCCGAAATTCAGGAAATCCTTGCGATAGATGTCGAAGATCAGCGACTCGATTTCGCTGTCGTTGATCTCTGCCAGCGGGAAAGGCTCCTCTGGCAGGGCCATGTCGAATTCCCTACCTGCACGCCCCAGAGAGGCGGCCAGCCGGGGCAGTTCCTCGATGAGGTCCTCTTCCCGCAAGATGCGGTCGGGCAGCGCGAAATTGGCCATGCCCTGAATCAGGGCTGTCTGAGACGCGAAGATCTGTTCCACCTTCAGGCTGGTCTGCCCGGCAAGATTGCCCTTCAGGAAATTCAGAAAGGCGACGAACGCCTCCTTGTGCTGGTCGGCATAGTAGCCGGGGATCAGCCCGTCCTTGGGAATCGGCAGATTGTAACGGTTCTTCAGCACCCGCCGGATATTTGCAAAGGCGGGCCTGTCGGCGGGCAGGATGCAGCTGTTGAACACGTGATAGGCCCGTTCCAGGGGGTGCCGAAGAACGGTGAAACTGCGGTGGCCCGGATGTTTGCGCATCCATTGGCGGATGTCCTTCTGCTTCAGCCCCGTCAGCAGCTTGTCCGCGCCGATACCCTCCAGCCCCGCCATCCAGTCCTTGACAGGGTCCACCGCCGCACCCCGGATCGGCATGAACATCAACCCTGTTTCCGGCATCAGGGCGAAGCCCGGCACAGCCGCATGGCGTGCGGGTTCAAAATTGGGCGTTCTGCTCAGGTCGAACCGGTCCAGCTTGGCCAGCGACCGGACCATGTGGTCGTAGTTTTCCACCTTCTGTTTCAGATCGCTCGGGTTCTGCTTTTTCAGCTTCGAATTCGTGGCCTCCAAGGCGTGTTCAGACCCCAGGAACCGCGCCAAGCCGTTAACGACCTCCACATCGTTGATGTCTTCGTAACGAATGTAGAACGCCGCCTGCCCGGTGGTTTGCAGCCCGCGTTGCAGCCGGATCTGGAACGATTGCAGGTCTTCCAGCATGGTCTCAAACTCCCACAGCCGAAATTCCACCTTGGCGCTTTTCTGGTGCTTCATATCGGTCAGCCGCCATTGCCCCGTCTCGGTCGCGATCCGGCGGCTGACATAGCTTTCCAGCGGATTACGGGTCAGGACCACCTTGGCAATGCGCGGATCGGGCAGGATCCGGTCCAGCACGCGCGGATCATGGTCGTGGAAGAACCGGAATCCCGGTAGGGAATCGCCCGCGTTCTCGATGATCGCATCCAGCAGATCGAGAGGTTTTTCCTCGCGCCGGTCCATGTCGATGCCATGCATCTCGAACGTATTGTGATGGCCCATGAAGGTGGGGTTATAGACCTCGCCCAGGCAGTTCAGATCGGGCAGATCGTTCAGCGTCGCCTCAAGGTAGTTCGAGCCCGTCCGCATTTCGGCAAAGATCACGAAGGCATCGAAACGGTCGGACATGGGTTACCTGACAAGATAGGGCCGGGATCCGCCCGACCTGGGTTGCATTCCGGGCTGGTTGACGGGGAAGTCACCCGTGACATGCGGGTTCATCCCCTGGTTCTTCAGATTCTGCAGAAACTGGCCAAAACCCGACAGATCAACCATGCGCGGCGCCTCGGTGATGCGCGCACCGGAGGACGGGCCACCGATGGCATCGAGGATCGATTGCAGATTTTCCATCGGCTCTTCCACGAATTCCGCCAGGGACCAGATCTTCACCTCTGCCCGTGTCTGCACCCGGCGCAGGATGTTGACGAAGTCGATCTCCTGCTTTTGCAGCAGGGCCGCCGTCTTTCGGATCGTGTGGAAATCCTGGTTCGAGTTGAACAGCGGCACCGCCCAGGCCCCGGTGACAACCGAGATCTGCGCATTCCCGTCAGAGGCGATGAACGCCCCGATCCGCTGCTTGTCACGCGGGCTGAACTGAAACACCTGACGTTCGCCCCGCGTGTTCCAGATCAGGCTGGTCAGGAAATGCTCGGGGTCATAGTCGCGAAGGGCGGCGGCCGAGGACAGGCAGCCGGCATAGACATCCGCATCGCCCGAGAACCGCACGCGCACGGGGTCGAACAGGTTGCCATGCACCCGCGTGCCGAGACGGCGGGCAAGCCACGGTTCGAAATTCTCGAAAAGGTCGTTGAATCCCTGAAAGACCGAGTAAGGCGCGCTGGTCTTGCCGTTTTCCCAGTCAGGGTTCGGAAAGCGGCTGTGCATATACATGCCCGCCCGCCCGCGCGTTCGCCGTTCCAGCGCTTTGGCGAAGACCCGGTCGATCTTGCCCGGCGCGGGTTCGGCCATGACGGTGCCGCGATCCTGATCGGTCAGGAAGGTTTCATAGAGCCGATCCGCCTTGTGCCAGATCTTGCGCGCGACGAAGCAATCCGACCGGCGCAGCAGATGCAGGTGATCATCATAGAAGACATGGGGTTTGCCCTGAAAATCGAACTTCGACAGGGTCAGGGACCGGCTTTCGATATGGGTCGAATACTTGCGAACCAGTGTCTGATAGTAGCTTTCGTCAGGAATCCAGACCAGTTTGAAGAAGCGGTCATAGGCCTTGCGTGACGGGTCCTGCAGGATCGCAGACAGGGTCTGACGGGTCAGGCACCACCATTGGCTGCCCAGATGCGGGACCAGATCATCGGGCATCGTCCGCTTGAACCCGACCCTGCGCTGCAATTCCACATAGCCGTCGAACAGCCTGCGATGACGTTTCCATGAAAAGGGAAAGCGCAGCTGGAACCGTTCCGCATGCAACCCGTCAACCGTCCATTCCACGTCTTCGGTCGTCACGCTTTCGATGAAATCGGTGCGCGGGCGGGCCGCCAGATAGGCCTTCAACTCCTCCACCGGGCGCAGGGGCAGGCAGGACCCGCTGGACAGGAAAACGTGTCTGACATTGGGGAATTCGGCCAACATCATCTCTGACGCGGTCTGTGATGCCGCGACGAGAGACCATGTGCCCCATTCGCATTTGTGCCGCCCGCAGAATTTCACATTCGGCAGGTCAGACAGATCGGATTTCAGACCCGTAAACGCCTCTTTCGACACGCGTTGATCCACGTGGATCACCACCGGGCAATCCCGCTCCGCCCAATGCCGCGCCACTTGCGCCGCGCGGTGCAGCGCCGTGTGGCAGAGCATGACAAACCCGACGCTCATGCCCAGTTCCCCTTGGACATGAGGCCGAGGATTTCCAGCTGCCGCCAGTTGATGAAGCGTTCAGACCACTTGCACCAAAGGTTAGGGTCGGCCTGCAATCCGGCGGCATAGGCCTTGTATTCGTGGCTGTTGGCGTAGTGCTGTTTGCGCTGCAGCTCTTCCCGCGCCTTGGTGGTGAAGGTGTCGAGGAACTTGGCATGCATCAACACGCCAGACGCCTTTTCACCCCCCCATTCATCGAACACGAGGTTCAGCCCGCGCGGCAGCAACATATGAGTAGAGCTGGCAAAGGCATAGTTCTTGTCCCATTTCACCAGCGGAATCTTGTTCAGCGCCGGGGCGCGTTCGGGATTGTCCGGGAAGAAGAGCCGCGCCCGCGGGCCGCCCTGAATCCAGAGATTGCCAAAATCCCAGTTGCGCTTGATCATGTAGTTGCCGCTGTCGAACCAGCAGGCAATGTCGAACGGGTTCTGGCCTTCGCTATAAGGCTGCGTCGTGATCGGGCCCTTGGGGTACATATCCAGCAGCATCGCGCCAAAGGACTTGATCGAACTGCTTTCCAGCCAGTCAGTAAGCGCAGGGATGGGGCGCGTGTCACAGAACGGGTAAACAAGGAATTCATCCGGGTCGACGACGACACACCAGTGGCTATGCCCGTATTCCCGCAACAGCGCATTCAGCCAATCCATCCCGAAGCGGGAGCGTTTGTAGCTGGCGGGCGTGGTCCAGACAGAACAATCGCGCTGCCCGGCCAGAAATTCTCGGGTGCCATCGGTACTGTCGTTGTCCACAAAGATGAAATGCGACACGCCCCTGTCACGATAGTACCGCAGGAAATAGGGCAAGCGGATTCGTTCGTTTCGCAGGGTGACGAAGCACAGAACATCGTTGGGGCGGATCTGGTCGGTGCGGTCTGCCACAAGCAGAAGATCCCGCGCCTTGCGCCAGGCACGGATCAGAAACCGCTTACGTTCAAGGCGCAGCTTGTAGCGCTGAACCACCTTCATACCATGTCCCCTGCCCGGGCCTTTTGAAGGGCCTCAGTAACCGTGTCGAAATGTGCCTGCCACGTCGGAAGCTTGACCGCTGGCAGCACCTCGTCCGCCAGTCTATCCCCCGATCGTTTCTTAATCGTTTCCAGCCAAGAATACGCGTCCTGAGGGTCAAGGTAAACGGCGCAATCGTTAACGGTTTCACGCAACACCGGAAGGTCCGAGCAGATTGGCAACACCCCAAGCCGCGCGGCCTCCAACGGGGGGTAGCCGAAACCCTCTGCCAGCGTCGGAAAAAGCAGTCCATGCGCCCCCTCCAACAGGGTACGCACCTGACCATCGCTCAGGTCGTTGTGTTCAAATAGCGCGGTTCCACGTAGCGGATGCGTGTCGAGCCGGTGAAAGAATTCCTCCGATGCCCATCCCCTCTGGCCAACGATATGCAGATGCGGGCGGGTGGGTTCGGGCAGCATCGACCAGACATCCAGCAACAACTGGTGGTTCTTGCGGGGCTCAATGGTGCCAAGACACACAAATCGGGGTGTGTCAGGGTCTAAACCAGGCGAAAACGGCTCTTTCTCCACGCGATCAGGCAGGCCGAGATGGGCCGTGACGAAGGCCATGTCCGAGCTCATATGCCGCGCAAGTTGCCGTCTTGTGTCCTCCGAGTTGCAGATGATCAGATTTGCATGATCCTGACTGGCCGCCAGCATCTTGCGAAAATGCCCCGGTATTTCGGGACGAGAGAAGTCCGGATGATCCAGAGGAATGGCATCGTGCAGCAGCACGGCGACCTGCACATCCGGGTTGGCCCGAAAGGCCCGTAGACAGTCCGCGGACAGGTTGCTGTGACCGACATTCAGATAGGTCGTGTTTTCCCGCAGGTTTTGGGACAATAGTCGAAACAGGTTGGCATGCAGGCAACGGGCAATGGCATGGCGACGCAGCAGAGCCTCGGCCCTATGTCGCGGCAGATCGGACTTGCCGGTCAGACGTGACAGCAGATCAGGCGGTGGCCAATCCACGTTGCCGTCAAGAGCGTCCAGGAACGCCTGCGCGCCCGCTGCCCCGAACAGGATATACCCGCGAGAGCTGCGCACCAGAAACCGGGGGTCCGGGTCCGTCCTCAGAACCCAATCCGCATAGGCGCGCTCGACGCGATCCACGCCCGTCAGCTGACCTCGCCCGACGCGGGACAACAGCCGCGTCAGGTCAAGACACAGGGCAGGCCCGGTCATAGGTTACTGGGCTGCGTTCTTCGTCGCCGACATATGGTCGAGAAACTGGGAAAATTCGTCGCGCAGATCGTCTCGTGCCAGACCGAAGGCAACCGTCGCCTGCAAGAATCCTGCCTTGGACCCGCAATCATAGCGCTGACCGCGGAAACGGAAGCCATAAACGTTGTCCGATGCCTTGATCTCCTCGGCAATCGCGTCGGTCAGCTGAATCTCTCCGCCTGCGCCCGATTTTGCACGGTTAAGATTGCGCATAATGTCCGGCGTCAGGATATACCGGCCAATAACCGCCAGATTCGACGGGGCGTCCTGGATGTCCGGCTTTTCGACCATGCCCTTGACCGATACGACCGATCCCATGTCGTCGCGGATGTCGAGCACCCCGTAAGACGATGTCATCTCGGGCGGAACCTCCATCGCGGCGACCATGTTGCCACCAGTTTCCTCATGCGCCTCGATCATCTGTTGCAGGCAGGGCTTTTCCGCGGCGATCACGTCGTCAGGCAGAATAACCGCGAAAGGCTCGTTCCCCAGCAAACGCCGCGCGCACCACACGGCGTGGCCCAGGCCCATGGCCTTGTTCTGGCGGATATAGGCGATCTGGCCGGAATCCATGTTGGTGGACTTCAGCGTCTGCAACAGCTCGGTCTTGCCCTTCTTGCGCAACGTGCTTTCCAGCTCTGGCGCGATGTCGAAATAATCCTCAAGCGCGCTTTTCCCGCGGGAGGTAACGAAGATGAACTCCTTTATGCCCGCTGCCCGCGCTTCATCGATCGCATACTGGATCAACGGGCGGTCGACGAGCGTCATGATCTCTTTCGGAATGGATTTGGTCGCTGGCAAGAAGCGCGTACCTAGTCCTGCCACCGGAAAAATCGCTTTGGTTACTTTCTTCATCTTCGTCTCCAACAGGTTGGAACGTGATTGTCTGCCGCCAGATCCCATAATACTGGCCAATCGCGGCAAACTTCGTTCCTTTGAACGCTCTCTTTATGACACCTCATGACACCTCGTCGGTATCGCATTCAGGGGCATCGGAAATCCAGCGAATTTTTTTTAGCCTTTCGACTTCGGACCTTATGCGCCTACCAAGTGACCAGATCATGAAAAGCCGCTGATTTCTTGACGATCTTCCGAACAAACCGCCACTTTGCAGCCAGTAGCCTTGAGGGGTGAAGACCACCCGATGCGCCCGCATGGTATGATCGAAGATCATCAAGGTGACCGACCTGCCATCTTGCGCAAGCGATTGCGCCCACTCTTGCAAGCGGCGGCGCGAAAACCACCGTCCCGTCAACAAAGCCGGATCCGGGGCGGGCGCGGACAGAAGCGGCTGAAAGGCGGGGCTGGTTCCGCTCGCTTCAAATGAAGATACGGACAGCGTTCTGCCTGCGTCCAGCCCGGCTTCAAACCCGTCAAGCAGCTTGGCCCCGGCCTGCACGGTCAATGCGCCGGAGTTCACCAGTCGTTCGACCCGTGCGGATTGTTCCGCCCTGATCGCTGTGAGGCCCTCTGCCACCTCGTCGCCGGTGGCATGCTTCTGCAGATAGTGCATGCTGCTTTGACCGATCTCGAACAGGCTGAGCGGGACGCGGTCCCCGGTGCGGCGTTCACTGGCGGCGTATCCATGGTGAACGGTGGCAGACGGCGCATGAACGACCCGGTAACCGGCGCGCATCAGACGATAGGCAAGATCTGTTTCATCAAGGTAGAACGCGAACCTTTCGTCGAACCCTCCAAGCGCAAGGACCACCTCCCGGCGGATCGCCATATTGGTGCCTTCCAGCTTGACAGCGCGACCTTCCGGCAATGGACCCGGGGGCGCAGGGAACGCTCTTCCAAGCTGGTCAACGACACGATTGGCCCATTGAACGCTGATGCCGTTCCGCCCCAGAACAGTGCCTGTCGCGGCGGCAATATCAGTGTCTAACAAAGGGGAAACGAGATGAGTCAGCCATGTTGGCTCTGGCACCGCATCATCGTCGATGAATGCCACGATCTGGCCGGAAGACAGTGCCAGCCCGGCATTGCGTGCAGCAGAGATATTGGGGATGTCCTGCAATGCTGTCTTGATTCGGTCGGCAAAGGGCAGGTCGGAAATGGCTTCAAGACCCGCCGCATCGGCCACGACGACCAGCTCGAAGGGCCGATAGAACACCTGCCCGATCCCGATCAAAGCCCTGCGCAACAAGGCGGGGCGCCCGTGGCTGACGACGACGACGCTGACGGGCGGGCAGTCTGTCAAGGCGCCCCCATCTCGGCCAGCATGGTCTCTATTCTCGGCACGTCTTCCGGGTTGTTGAGCTCCCAGAACTTGCGGCCTCGCGCCTCAACCTCGACACACAGAACGTTGTGGCCGTTTTCAAGGAATCGAAGCTGTTCCAGCCCTTCCAGCGTTTCCAGTGCGCCAACCGGCCAGGTCGGGTAGGCCGACAAGGCATCGGGCCGGTAGGCATAGACGCCAACATGGTGGAACACCGGTGTCGGTTCATCGCGCTGATAGATTCGGCCCGTATAGGGGATGACCTCTTTCGAGAAATAGAGCGCATGGCGATTGGCGTCGAAGACCGCCGTCGTACCGCCAACGCGCCCTGCATGCCGGTCGGCCATAAGTGCCGAATGGGTTTCCCCGTCACAGCACAGAACCGGGGTGGCAAGGGCCGCATCGGGGGCGGCTTTCAGCCCGTTGATCAATTCCTCCAGAAACCAGGCGGGCGTCAGCGGTGCATCCCCTTGAAGGTTCACCACCATGTCCACGTCATCGCCCAGCATGCCCAGCGCCTCGGCACAGCGTTCGGTGCCGTTTCGGCAGCTGTCCGATGTCATCAGCACCTCGGCCCCGAACGCCTCTGCCGCCGTGCGAATTCTATCATCGTCCGTCGCCACATAGACCGCGTCCACGCCATCAACTTCTTGCGCAGCCAGCCAGCTGCGTTCGATCAGACTGCGGGAAATGCCGGTTGCGCCCTTCAGTTCTGCCAGCGGCTTGCCGGGATAACGGGTCGACGCATAGCGTGCGGGTATGATGCAAACAGTGGTCATTCAGCCTGCCTTGAGATCGACGCCCGGGGCGTGAGCGATAAAGAACGGGTTCTCATATCCGGGTTTACCATAGGTAAAGGGCGTGTGATCGTCGAACCGGATCACATGCCCTCCGGCACCCCGCAGAACCGCGTCACCCGCTGCCGTGTCCCATTCCATCGTGCGGCCAAGACGCGGGTAGAGATCGGCCTCGCCCGTCGCGACCAGACAGAACTTGAGGGATGACCCCGCGCTCTTCATGTCTTCAACGCTGTACTTGCCAATATAGGCATCGGTCGCGGCATCACGATGCGACTTCGA
Source organism: Nioella ostreopsis (assembly GCF_004000255.1). Lineage (GTDB taxonomy): Bacteria > Pseudomonadota > Alphaproteobacteria > Rhodobacterales > Rhodobacteraceae > Nioella > Nioella ostreopsis. The sequence continues at coordinate 42,011 of NZ_RCIQ01000011.1, read as the reverse complement.
TGCGACCACAAGAAGAGCCGAATTATCAGGTTCAGAGACTGAAACAGGGGTCACATCGCCCTTCGTGTCGATGTCGAAAGGCCCGGATTCCTCGACGGATCGACCATCGGCCTCCGTATAGAACAACCGTCCCTTGGCTGGCGCATAGACCACCCCGCGAGTTGGCACACCATCCTGCACCAGGGCGATGTTCACCGTGAAATCGCCACGACGCTTGATGAATTCCTTGGTGCCGTCCAGCGGATCGACGATGATGAAACTGCTGGCGGATTGCCCGTGACTCGCTGCCTGTTCCTCGGTCACAAGAACCATGTCCGGGAAAGCCGATCTGATCCCGGCCGAGATCAGGGCATCGGCGGCCTCATCAGCCTCGGTCACCGGGCTTTCGTCCGACTTTGCTTTCACCTCGAAATCATCGGCATTGTAAATCTCCATGATTCGATCACCTGCCTGCAATGCCAGGGTGCGGAAGACTTTCTCGATACTGGGGAAATCCATCCCGTTCCTCCTTGGGAGTTTCATTGAAAAAACCACTTTTTGCCGTTATCGTCGCCTAACAAGAATTGAGCAAGGTATCCCTGCGACAAAGACGGGGGCCTGGCGTTCGGGCAGATAACATTTCGGTACACGCATGCAGTTCGGTCATTCCAGACGCAAATCGACCTTCGCCATTCTGCTTAGTCTGGCTGAACTGACATATACGTCCACGGTTCGAAAGGTCCGGCAGTCGCATGGCAATGCCATCATGGCCCTGCTCATGAGCATGCTTCAGGCGATCCTGTTCGTCGTGGCCTTCTACTTCATGTTCACGGTTCTGGGCACGCGCAGCATGATGATCCGGGGGGACTTCTTGATCTACCTCGTGACCGGAATCTTCCTCTATCTGACCCATATCAAGGCCCTCGGTGCCGTCATGGGGGCAGAGGGTCCGACCTCGGCCATGATGCTGCACGCGCCGATGAACACGATCGTGGCCATCGTCTCGTCCGCCCTGTCTGCCCTGTATATCCAGACGCTGTCGCTCTGCGTGATCCTGCTGGGGATTCACACGATCTTTGACGGGCTGGTCATTCATGACTGGTCGGGCGTGATCTTCATGTATCTGCTATCATGGGCATCCGGCTGCGCGGTCGGGCTTATTTTCATGAACCTAAAGCCCTGGTTCCCTGATTTGATCGGGATCCTGCAAAGCGTCTACACCCGTGCAAACATGATCGCGTCCGGCAAAATGTTCGTTGCAAACGCATTGCCGGCGATGATGCTACCCTGGTTCACGTGGAACCCGCTGTTTCACCTGATCGACCAGGCGCGCGGCTTTGCCTTTAACAATTACTTCCCGCATCACACAAATTGGCACTACCCAATCTATTTCACCATCGCCCTCGTGATGCTGGGGCTCATGGGCGATTTCTATACCCGGAAACGGGTTTCCGCGAGCTGGACGGCAGGACGATGAAAAAACTGATTTTATCCCTATTCCTTGTGTTTCTTGGCCATGCAGTGGCCGCTCAGGTACATGACTACCCCGCGCTTTACCGCGTGACCGGCGTTGCCGCGACAGACGTGCTGAACGTGCGGTCCGGACCCGGTGTGAACCATCAGATCATCGGGTCCTTCGCCCCGAACCAGACCCATGTCGAGGTTGTGGGCACCACCGAAGATCGCCGATGGGGCCGCGTCATTATCGGCGAAACCTCTGGCTGGTCCTCGATGCGGTTTCTCAGCCGAATGGGGCCGGACTGGAACGCGGGCCTTCCGGCACCGCTATTCTGTCATGGCACCGAACCGTTCTGGAGTTATGAGCGCCTGATCGGCGGCGGTAATTTCAACAGCGTGGCGATGGCAGCCCCGGAACCCTTCGCAGAATTATGGAGCGGGACCGCCTCTGCCAGAGGGCCGCAGGCCTTCGGCATGGTGCTGGACAGCGGCAATTCCAGAATGACGGCATTCATCCGCCGCGGCATCTGTTCGGATGGCATGAGCGATCGGGACTACGGCATCATCGCCCATTTCCTGCGCACGTCCCCTCAAGGGTCCGAGCTGCTGGAAGGCTGCTGTTCGCTGTCGCGCTAATCGACCACCCGCAAGGTCAGATTGATCCTCCCCCCGTTCGGCAAGAGCGGGGAGGAGCCAAATCGTATCCGATCAATCCCGTGATGGCGCAGCCGCGCTTCACCGCCCATCACCACGACATCCCCGGATCGCAACCAGACAGACCTGGTCGCTCCCCCACGCTCGACATTGCCCATGCGAAACAGCGCCTCATCCCCGAGTGAGATGGACAGGACAGGCTGGCTGAAATCCTGCTCGTCCCTGTCCTGATGCAGCCCCATACGGGTGCCTTCGCCATAGAAGTTGATCAGACAGCAATCCGGCGTCCGGTCAGTCGCCGACAGACCCTGCCACACCGAAAGAACACTGTCTGGAATCAGAGGCCATTTACCACCATCGGGGTGGCGCTCTTCATAGCGGTAGCCCCGTCTGTCACTGACCCAGCCGACCCGGCCCGCAGACGTCATGCGCACCGACATCTGCTGCCCGCGCGGGGTTACGGGGTGAAACAGCGGCGCCGCTTGAACAACCTTTCGGATATCCGCCACCATCTGCACCTGCGCATCGGGCGACAGGTGGTCGGGATAGATATCGAAGCCCTGAATCTGCAGCTTGTTCATGGGCGCGCCTCTCTTAATCTCTTCCACGAATGGAACCTGAGTCAGATTCCGTCCATTTCAACGCTTTGCCATGCTTGCAGCGGCCGGAACCCCCACTTATATACCCTCCGAAGCTTGGTCGGGGCACTCTCCGGCCAGATTGGGATAAGGGGCCGGGGGCCGCAATCGGACCCGCCCCCTGCAACATCGCCTTGAAGAAGGAAAGACAAAGACATGGCCAAAGTGATTGGTATCGACCTCGGCACCACGAACTCCTGTGTTGCCATCATGGACGGATCGCAGCCCCGCGTTATCGAGAACTCGGAAGGTGCGCGCACGACTCCTTCGATCGTCGGCTACACCGATGACGAAAAACTGGTCGGTCAGGCCGCAAAGCGGCAGGCCGTTACCAACCCCGACAACACCATCTTCGCCGTTAAGCGACTGATCGGCCGCCGCGTGGGCGACCCCGCGGTCGAGAAGGACAAGAAACTGGTGCCCTATTCCATCGTTGACGGTGGCAATGGCGACGCGTGGGTCGAGGTGAAGGGCGAGAAGTACAGCCCCAGCCAGGTGTCCGCGCTGATCCTGGGCAAGATGAAGGAAACCGCCGAGAGCTATCTTGGCGAGGAAGTGACGCAAGCCGTCATCACCGTGCCCGCCTATTTCAACGACGCCCAGCGTCAGGCCACCAAGGACGCCGGCAAGATCGCGGGCCTCGAAGTGCTGCGGATCATCAACGAACCGACCGCGGCTGCTCTTGCCTATGGCCTGGACAAGAAGGACAGCAAGACCATCGCGGTCTATGACCTTGGCGGCGGTACCTTCGACATCACCATTCTGGAGATTGACGACGGCCTGTTCGAAGTGAAGTCCACCAACGGGGACACGTTCCTTGGCGGTGAAGATTTCGACATGCGCATCGTCAACTACCTGGCGGACGAGTTCAAAAAGGAACACGGCGTCGATCTGTCCAAGGACAAGATGGCCCTTCAGCGTCTGAAAGAGGCCGCCGAGAAAGCCAAGATCGAGCTGTCGTCCGCCACCCAGACCGAAATCAACCAGCCCTTCATCTCGATGGGCAAGGACGGCGCGCCGTTGCACATGGTCATGAAACTGACCCGCGCCAAGCTGGAATCGCTGGTGGGTGATCTGATCAAGGCGTCGCTCAAGCCCTGTCAGGCCGCGCTGAAGGATGCTGGCCTGTCCAAGGGCGAGATCGACGAAATCGTCCTGGTCGGCGGTATGACCCGCATGCCCAAGGTGATCTCGGAAGTGTCGAGCTTCTTCGGCAAAGAACCGCACAAGGGTGTGAACCCTGACGAAGTCGTTGCCCTGGGTGCCGCCATTCAGGCCGGTGTTCTGCAAGGCGACGTCAAGGACGTGGTTCTGCTGGATGTGACCCCGCTGTCGCTCGGCATCGAAACGCTCGGTGGTGTCTTTACCCGCCTAATCGACCGCAACACGACGATCCCGACCAAGAAGTCGCAGATCTTCTCGACCGCGGAAGACAACCAGAACGCCGTAACCATCCGCGTGTTCCAGGGTGAACGGGAAATGGCTGCCGACAACAAGATGCTGGGCCAATTCAACCTTGAAAACATCCCGCCCGCACCGCGTGGCATGCCCCAGATCGAAGTGACCTTCGACATCGACGCCAACGGCATCGTATCGGTCGGTGCCAAGGACAAGGGCACCGGCAAGGAACAGCAGATCACCATCCAGGCATCCGGTGGCCTGTCCGATGAGGACATCGACCGCATGGTGCGCGAAGCCGAGGAGAACGCCGAGGCCGACAAGAGCCGCAAGGAGCTGGTCGAAGCGAAGAACCAGGCCGAAAGCCTGATCCACTCGACCCAGAAGTCGATGGAAGAACATGGTGACAAGGTTGACCCGACCACCATCGAAGCCATCGAACTGGCGATCAAGGCGCTGGAAGAAACGCTTGAATCCGAAGACGCGGCCAAGATCAAGGGCGGCATCCAGAACGTCACCGAAGCCGCGATGAAGCTGGGTGAAGCCATCTACAAGGCCCAGGCCGAGGAAGCTGGCGAAGACGCACCGGACGGTGTGGACGAACCCGGTGGCGTCGATGATGACATCGTGGACGCGGATTTCGAGGACCTCGACAACGACCGTCGGTCGTGATCGCGTGAACTGACCCACGTGCGACCGGCTGAGGACACCCCTTGGCCGGTCTGCGCGTTTGAGGAAGGCAGCAATCCAAATGGCAAAACGCGACTATTACGAGGTTCTCGGGGCCTCCAAGGGGGCCTCGGCGGAAGAGCTGAAAAAGGCCTACCGCAAGAAGGCCAAGGAACTGCACCCGGACCGCAACGCGGATAATCCGGATGCCGAAGCTCAGTTCAAGGAAATCAACGAAGCCTACGAAGTGCTGAAGGATGCCGACAAGAAGGCCGCCTATGACCGCTACGGTCACGCGGCATTCGATGGCGGCATGGGCGGCGGCCCGCGTGCGGGTGGCGGCCGGGGTCAGGGCGATTTCGCCAGTGCCTTTTCAGATGTGTTCGAAGACCTGTTCGGCGACTTCATGGGCGGTCAGCGCGGTGGTGCCCGCAACAGGGCCACGCGCGGGTCCGACCTGCGCTATAACCTGCGAATTTCGCTGGAAGAGGCTTATTCCGGCCTGCAAAAAGCGATCACCGTTCCCACCTCTGTCGCCTGCGGTGAATGCAGCGGCAGCGGCGCGGAAGGCGGGGCCGAGCCCCAGACCTGCCCCACCTGTTCGGGCATGGGCAAGGTGCGCGCACAGCAGGGCTTCTTTACCGTTGAACGCACCTGCCCCACCTGTTCGGGTGCTGGCCAGATCGTGAAAAACCCCTGCCGTGTCTGCGGTGGATCGGGCCGGACCGAGAAGGAAAAGGCCCTGTCGGTCAACATCCCCGCCGGTGTCGAAACAGGCACCCGCATTCGCCTGTCGGGCGAGGGCGAGGCCGGGCTGCGTGGCGGACCTCCGGGTGATCTCTATATCTTCATCGAAGTGCAGGATCACACGATCTTCCAACGCGACGGGCTTGACCTGTTCTGCCGGGTGCCCGTGTCGATGACCAAGGCCGCCTTGGGAGGCGAGATCGAGGTGCCCACGATCGACGGTGGCCGCAGCCGGGTGAAGGTGCCAGAGGGCTCGCAATCCGGTCGGCAGATGCGCCTGCGGTCCAAGGGCATGCCCGCCCTACGCGGCACTGGTCAGGGCGACATGTATATCGAACTGGCCGTGGAAACCCCGGTCAAGCTGACGAGCGAGCAGAAAGACCTGCTGCGCCAGTTCGAGGAGTCCTGCGCCAAGTCGAACAACCCGAATGCCACGGGCTTTTTCGACAAGGTCAAGAATTTCTGGGACGGCATGACAAGCTGATTTCGCCCGGTTTAGAGACGAAACAGGCCCGCGAGAGACAATCTCGCGGGCCTTTTCCATTCAGTGACCGATCCGGCTGGCAGCCATCGCGGCCATGTTCAGGATGTCGTTCGAGGTCGAGCCCGTCGAACAGATCTGCACAGGGTGTTCCAGCCCGGTCAGGATCGGGCCGATCACGGTCGCTCCAGCCATTTCCTGCATCAGCTTGACCGAGATCGACGCCGAATGCCGCGCCGGCACCACCAGCACATTCGCGGGACCGGACAGGCGGGTGAACGGATACTGCGCCATGACTTCGCGGTTCAGGGCCACATCGACGGTCATTTCGCCATCGTATTCGAAATCCACGCCCCATTTGTCCAGAACCTCTGGCGCAAGGTGCATCTTCTCGGCCCGTTCCGACACCGGATAGCCGTAGGTCGAGAAGCTGACGAAGGCCACACGCGGCTCGATCCCCAACCCACGCGCCACGGTTGCACCGCGCTGCGCGATAAGGGCCAGATCCTCTGCCTCGGGCCATTCGTGGACCAACGTATCCCCGATCAGCACGATCTTGCCCTTGTTCATCAGAACCGTGACCCCGACCGCACCATCCTGCGCCCGCGCATCGAAGACATGCCCGATCAGCCCCAGAACATGCGCCGATTTGCGGGTGGCCCCGGTCACCAGCCCATCCCCATGGCCATGGGCCAGCATCAGGGACGAAAACACATGCCTGTCGCGGGCGGCCAGCCGGTGAATATCGGTGCGGTCAAAGCCCTTTCGCTGCAACCGGTCGTAGAGGAAGGACTTGTAGGTATCGAGATGGGGCGTATTCGCCGCGTTCACGATCTGCAGCTCGCGTACCGCATCGGAGAGACCGACGCTTTCCAGCTTCTGTTTCACATCTTGTTCGCGACCTACGACAATGGCCTTGCCCATGCCGTTGCGCTGATAGGCCACCGCAGCGCGCAGAACGCGCACATCATCGCCTTCCGCAAAGATCATCCTCGCCTGTGCCGCACGGGCCCGCGCGTTGATGCCGCGCAGAACCGAGGCCGTCGGATCCATCCGCGCATTCAGGGTCTGCGCATAGGCATCGAGGTCGATGATCGGCCGCCGCGCCACGCCGGTTTCCATCCCGGCCTTCGCCACGGCGGGCGGGATCGTGTAGATCAGCCGGGGGTCAAACGGCGTCGGGATGATGTAATCGCGCCCGAAGGACAGTTTGCGGCCATAGGCCATGGCGACCTCGTCCGGCACATCCTCTCGCGCCAGTGCGGCCAGCGCCTCGGCACAGGCGATCTTCATCTCGTCATTGATGGCGCGCGCGTGAATGTCCAGCGCCCCACGGAACAGGTAGGGAAAGCCCAGAACGTTGTTCACCTGGTTTGGGTAGTCGCTGCGGCCCGTGGCGACGATGGCATCCACCCGCACCTCATGCGCCTCTTCCGGCGTGATTTCCGGGTCGGGGTTCGCCATGGCGAAGATCACCGGGTTATCGGCCATGGACAGAACCATGTCCTGCGTCACGGCACCCTTGGCAGATACACCAAGGAACACGTCGCAGCCCTTCATCGCATCTTCCAGCGTGCGCGCTTCGGTCTTCACCGCATGGGCCGATTTCCACTGGTTCATGCCTTCAGAGCGGCCCTGATAGATCACGCCCTTGGTGTCGCACATGATGCAGTTTTCGTGCCGCGCGCCCATGGATTTCAGCAGTTCGAGGCAGGCGATCCCGGCAGCGCCAGCGCCGTTCAGCACGATCTTCACATCCTCGATTTTCTTGTTCGACAGATGCAGCGCGTTGATCAGGCCCGCCGCACAGATCACCGCGGTGCCGTGCTGGTCGTCATGGAACACCGGAATGTCCATGATCTCTTTCAATTGCTGTTCAATGATGAAGCATTCAGGCGCCTTGATATCCTCAAGGTTGATGCCGCCAAAGCTCGGGCCCATCAGCTTGACCGCATTGATGAATTCGGTCGGGTCTTCGGTGTCCAGCTCGATATCAATGGAATTGACGTCGGCAAAGCGCTTGAACAGCACCGCCTTGCCTTCCATCACCGGCTTGGACGCCAGCGCCCCGAGGTTCCCCAAGCCCAGCACCGCCGTGCCGTTGGAAATCACCGCCACCATGTTGCCTTTGGTGGTGTAGTCATAGGCCAGTTCCGGGTTCTCGGCGATGGCCTCGCACGGAACCGCCACACCGGGCGAATAAGCGAGGCTCAGGTCGCGCTGCGTGGTCATCGCGGTCGAGGCCTGAATGTCGATTTTCCCCGGACGCGGTTCCAGGTGATAGGCCAAGGCCTCTTCGCGTGTGACTTTGGTCTTGTTCGACATTTTCGGTCGGTCTCCGTTTTTCCAGCCAGATTGTCTTAGAGCGATTGCCCCAACGTCACAACCAAGCAGTTTGCGGCCTTTCACCCGGTCCGCGCAATTTGTACTGTGACGGCGCAGGCAGGGGGATGTCGATGACCGCACAAGTGACGCCGATGATGGCGCAATTCCTGGAGATCAAAGCGCAAAACCGCGACGCGCTGCTGTTTTACAGGATGGGCGACTTTTACGAGATGTTTTTCGACGATGCCGTTGCGGCAGCCGAGGCGCTGGATATCGCGCTGACGAAACGCGGCAAGCATCTGGGCGAAGACATCCCCATGTGCGGTGTGCCAGCCCATTCTGCCGAAGGGTATTTCCTGACGCTGATCCGCAAGGGGTTTCGCGTTGCGGTCTGTGAACAGATGGAAGACCCATCCGAAGCGAAGAAGCGCGGATCGAAAGCAGTGGTCCACAGGTCCGTGGTTCGGCTGGTCACGCCTGGCACCCTGACCGAGGACACACTGCTTGAGGCACGGCACCACAACTACCTTGCTGCCTATGCCGATATCAGGGGAGAGGCCGCGCTGGCCTGGACCGATATTTCCACGGGTGCGTTTCACGTGATGCCCTGCCCGCTGGTGCGGCTTGCCCCGGAACTTGCCCGGCTGTCCCCTCGGGAAATTCTGGTTGCGGATGGTGTCAAGGATGACGTTCTGTCAGTGATCGAAGAGGCAGAGATTCCCGTCACCCCACTGTCACCCTCCAGCTTCGACAGCGGGTCGGCGGAACGGCGGATTCAGTCTCTGTTTCAGGTGAAATCGCTCGAGTCTTTCGGTGCTTTTGCCCGCCCCGACCTGGCTGCAATGGGTGCGATAGTCGACTATCTGGAGATTACGCAGAAAGGCAAACTGCCACTTCTCCGACCGCCGTCTCGAACCCTGGCGCAGCGGATGATGCAGATCGACGCGGCCACCCGGCGCAATCTGGAACTGACAGCCTCCATGAATGGCGGGCGCTCCGGGTCGCTTCTTGCCACCATCGACAAAACCCTGACCGCAGGCGGCGCGCGTCTTCTGGAACACCGCCTGTCCAGCCCCTCGACCCAGATCCCCGTGATTACCGAGCGGTTGGAGGCCGTGGAGACATGTGTGGAGGACTCGCGCCTTTGCGACACCCTGCGCGAAACACTTCGCAAGGTGCCCGACATGGACCGCGCCTTGTCACGTCTCGGGCTCGACCGTGGCGGCCCGCGCGATCTTACTGCCATCAGAAACGGCCTGGCCGAGGCAGCCCGGCTGCACCAAACTTTGAAGGATCGAGACCTTCCGAAAGGTCTTGCCCGTGCCGTGGGCGCGCTATCCGGGCATGAAGACCTGATGGATCAGCTCGAGTCAGCTCTGATCGCGGACCCGCCTCTTCTTGCGCGCGACGGTGGGTTCATAGCGCCGGGCTATGACAAGGACCTGGACGAAACGCGGCAGCTACGAGACGAGGGGCGCGGCATCATCGGAAAGATGCAGGCCGACTATGCCAAGCAGACCGGTATTCAATCGCTGAAGATCAAGCACAACAACGTGCTGGGATATTTCATCGAAACCACCTCGACCCATGCACAGAAGATGCTGTCGCCACCTTTGTCCGAAACCTTCATTCACCGACAGACCACGGCCAATCAGGTGCGGTTCACGACAGTGGACTTGTCCGAGATCGAAACAAAGATCCTGAACGCTGGCAACCGGGCCTTGGAGATCGAGAAGGCCCTGTTTCAGTCTCTAAAACAGGCGATTTTGACCCGAAACGAAAAAATCGGAGCCGCGGCAGCGGCCCTGTCCGAGATTGATCTGACCGCAGCTCTCGCGCATCTCGCCCGGTCCGAAAACTGGGTCCGCCCCCAGATCGACAATAGCCGGGATTTCATCGTCGAAGCCGGGCGTCACCCTGTCGTGGAACGCGCCTTGCAGAAGGACGGCGAACCCTTCATTGCCAATGATTGCGATCTGACCGCCGACGCCAATGCCGCATCATTGACCCTGCTGACAGGACCGAACATGGCCGGTAAATCGACCTATCTGCGTCAGAACGCGCTGATTGCGATCCTCGCCCAGATGGGCAGCTTCGTGCCGGCGAGGTCCGCGAGGATCGGGCTTGTCAGTCAGGTCTTCAGCCGCGTTGGTGCATCCGACGATCTGGCGCGGGGACGATCGACCTTCATGGTCGAGATGGTAGAAACCGCTGCGATCCTCAATCAGGCCGATGACCGTGCGCTGGTGATCCTTGACGAGATCGGACGCGGAACCGCCACCTATGACGGTCTTTCCATCGCATGGGCCACCTTGGAACATCTGCACGAGGTAAACCGCTGCCGCGCCCTCTTCGCCACCCATTACCACGAGATGACCAGCCTCGCCGACCGGATGGAGGGCGTCAAAAACGCCACCGTCGCCGTCCGCGAATGGGAAGGCGACGTGATTTTCCTGCACGAGGTGCGCCCCGGTGCCGCCGACCGCAGCTACGGTGTGCAGGTGGCGAAACTGGCAGGCTTGCCCGCATCAGTGGTGGCGCGCGCCCACGATGTTCTGGATGCGCTGGAAAAGGGCGAACGCGAAGGCGGTGACCGTCAGAAAGCGCTGATCGACGATCTGCCGCTCTTTTCAGCCACCCCGTCCCCTGCCCCTCAGGCGGTGAAGCCCTCAGCGGTCACAGACAGGCTGAAAGGCATTCATCCCGACATGCTGACACCGAAAGAGGCGCTCGACCTGATCTACGAACTCAAGATGCTGGAAAAAGAGTGAAGCGCCGACAATTCATCTAAAATTGTCCGCGCCCCTTTCATCTTGGCCAAAATACCTCGGGGAGCGCGAGGGGCTGGCCCCTCGCTCCCGTCCTCTCCGCCTTTACGACGCCGGAGTGGAAGAGACTCCCACCTGCGCCGGGCGCAGCAAGCGGTCATTCAGCAGGAAGCCAACGGCCATCACCTGGATGATCTGGCCCGCCTTGGTGCCGGGCACCGGGGCCTCGAACATCGCTTCATGTTCATTCGGATTGAACACGTCGCCATTTTCCGGAACGATCGGTGTTACACCGTGCTTCGAAAAGACGTTCAGCAACTCGCGCAGGGTCAGTTCGACCCCTTCGATCACGGCTGCTGCAACCTCATTCTCTTCCTTGTTCGCCGCTTCCAGCGCGCGCTGCAGGTTGTCGTATACCGGCAGCAGATCGCGGGCCAGCCTTGTGCTGCCGTAATGCTCTGCTTCGCGCCGATCCCGATCCGCACGTTTGCGCACGTTTTCGGATTCCGCCAGAGTCCGCAGCAGGCGGTCCTTCAGCTCGTCCCGTTCGGCGCGCAGCGCATCGAGCTCCAACGCTGCGGCAGAAAACTCTTCCTGCTCTTCATCTTCCAGCGCGGCGTCCATTTCGGCCTCCAGCGCATCAGGGTCGTCCAGGAACATCTCTTCCTTGGGGTCTGCCATCTCAAACCTCTTATGACTGGTCCGAAATCAGCTTTCCGACCAGTTGTGCCGTGTAATCCACAATCGGAACGATCCGCCCGTAATTGAGCCGCGTGGGCCCGATTACACCGACCGCGCCGATGATCTTTCGATCCGCGTTCATATATGGGGAAACCACCAGAGAGGAACCCGAAAGTGAGAAAAGTTTGTTCTCGGACCCGATAAAAATGCGCACACCATCCCCGGTTTCGGTCAGTTCCAGAAATTCGGTGATATCCCGCTTGCGTTCGAGGTCATCGAACAGCGTCCGAATACGCTCCATCTCTTCGGATTCGCCCCCCGACTCCAGCAGATGTGACCGGCCCCGGACAATCAGGCGCTCCGTTCGGGCGCCTTCGTTTTCCCAGATCGCGGCGCCGCTTTCGATCAGCTCCTGTGCAAGTTGATCGATCTCCTGCCGTCGTTCCCGCACCTCGGTTTCCATAAGACGGCGGATCTCGGTAACGGTCTTCCCTTCCGCCAGTGCATTCAGGAAATTCGCGGCTTCTCGCATCGAACTTGGGGTTTGCCCCGGCGGCGGCGTGAAAATCCGGTTCTCCACATGTCCATCGGCAAACACCAGCACGACCAGCGCCTTGTTGGAGGCCAACTGCACGAACTCGATATGCTTGATCGGTGCCTCGTGCTTGGGGGCCAGGACGAGGCTAGCGCCCTGCGTCACGCCTGACAGGGCCGAGCCGAGCAGATCCAGCTTATGCGCCACATCCGTATTGTTGCCGCCAACCGTCGCCTCCAGCTTTTCGCGGTCGGCCATAGTCAGATCGCCGACTTCCAGCAGACCATCGACGAACATGCGCAGCCCCAGTTCCGTGGGAATCCGACCCGCGGACACATGCGGGCTGTCAAGCAGGCCAAGGAACTCAAGGTCCTGCATGACGTTTCGGATCGTGGCCGCCGACACCTTTTCAGACAGCGTTCGTGTCAACGTGCGCGACCCCATAGGCGCGCCGGTTTCCAGATACCCTTCGACCACCCGGCGAAAGACCTCGCGGGAGCGTTCGTTCATCTCGGCTAGCATATTTGCGGTTTCTGGCATCGTCTTCTGTGCAATCAGGTCAGAAACATTAAGCGGCGGCGGCGGCAGAAGGTCAATCGGGGTTGCGTGTCGCAGGGGGGAGGGACTATCCCCATCCCCAAGCGATATGCAGGAGATAGATATGCGCCCGTCCGGCAGAAACCTAGACCAGATGCGTCCGATTGCCATTGAAACCGGTGTGACCCGCCATGCCGAGGGGTCGTGCCTGATCAAGGTCGGCAACACCCATGTGCTGTGCACAGCATCGTTGGAAGAACGCGTCCCGCCCTTCCTGCGCAATACCGGGCTTGGCTGGGTAACGGCGGAATATGGGATGCTGCCGCGCGCCACCCATACGCGGATGCGGCGCGAGGCATCGGCTGGCAAGCAATCTGGCAGAACGCAGGAAATTCAGCGGCTTATCGGGCGTTCCCTGCGGGCGGGCATCGATCGAGTGGCGCTTGGTGAACGGCAGATCACCGTCGATTGCGACGTGATCCAGGCCGATGGCGGTACCCGCTGCGCGGCGATCACCGGCGGTTGGGTCGCGCTGCGTCTTGCTGTGAACAAGCTGATGAAGGCAGGCGATGTGATTTCAGATCCGATCATGGATCATGTGGCCGCTGTGTCTTGCGGGGTTTTCGCGGGTCAGCCCGTCCTTGATCTGGACTATGACGAGGATTCCGAGGCCGGGACCGATGGCAATTTCGTCATGACCGGTACGGGTCAGCTGATCGAGCTGCAGGCCAGCGCCGAGGGCGCCACCTTCAGCCGCGATCAGTTCAACGAGTTGATGGACCTGGCCAACAAGGGCGTGGCCGATCTGGTTGCGGCCCAGAAAGCGGCCGTGGCCTGATGCGCACATTCACCGGCGATACCCTGCTTGTTGCGACCCATAACCAGGGCAAGCTGGAGGAGATTGCGCATTTGCTGGAGCCTCTTGGAATCTCCGTGACCTCCGCCAAGGAACACGGGCTGCCAGAGCCGGAAGAAACCGGGACAACCTTCGTCGAAAACGCCCGGATCAAGGCCCATGCCGCCGCGAAGGCCACGGGCCTGCCCGCGCTAGCCGATGATTCCGGCATCGAAATCGACGCGCTCGGCGGCGCGCCAGGCGTTTACACTGCCGATTGGGCGGAGACTCCGACCGGGCGGGATTTCGTGATGGCGATGACCCGGACGCATGAAGAACTGGAGAAGGTCGGCGCCAAAGTCCCGCGCACCGCCCGGTTTTGTTGTACGCTGGTTCTGGCTTGGCCAGATGGGCATGACGAGGTCTTCCCCGGCGTGATGGAGGGTGAGGTTGTCTGGCCAATGCGCGGCGATCAGGGGCATGGCTACGACCCGATCTTTCAGCCGCATGGCTATGACATCACTTTCGGCGAGATGGACCGGTGGGAAAAGAACCGGATAAGCCACCGCGCCGATGCGTTCCGCAAACTGGTGGCCGCCCTTGGCAAGTGACGACTGGCAACAGGGCGGGTTCGGGCTTTACCTGCACTGGCCCTATTGTCTGGCGAAATGCCCCTATTGTGACTTCAACAGCCATGTTGCCTCGCAGGTAGATCAAAGCCGTTGGAAGGCGGCCTATCTTTCAGAGGTGAGGAGATATGGTGAAATCACACGGGGCCGTACACTAAATACAGTGTTCTTCGGGGGCGGCACGCCATCCCTCATGGACCCTGAACTGGTTCATGCGATACTGGAAGAAATCCGCGCAACCTGGTCTGTTTCCAACACATTCGAGGTAACGCTGGAGGCCAACCCGACCTCAGTTGAAGCCGACCGCTTCGCCGGGTTTCGCGATGCGGGCGTCAACAGAATTTCTATGGGAATTCAGGCACTTAATGACGGTGACCTGAAGCAGCTTGGCCGGACGCACAGCGCCAGGGAAGGGCGTGAGGCCTTTGACGTTGCTCGAAAACTATTCGATCGGGTCAGTTTCGACCTGATTTATGCTCGCCAGCACCAGACCCCGCAGGAATGGTCAGAGGAGCTGAAACAGGCTCTAACTATGGCGATTGATCACCTCTCGCTCTATCAACTGACCATCGAAGAGGGCACCGCCTTCGGGGATCGCTATGCCATCGGCCGCCTGCCCGGCCTGCCAAGCGATGACCACGCCGCCGATATGTATGACATCACGCAGGAGATCACCGAGGCCGCTAGAATGCCTGCCTACGAGATCTCCAACCACGCCCGCGACATGGCTGAGAGTCGACACAACCTGATCTACTGGCGCTATGGCGATTACATCGGGATCGGGCCAGGTGCGCATGGGCGGTTGACCTTGGGCGGTACCCGCTACGCGACAGAGACCCCGCTGACCCCCACGACTTGGCTGACCCAGGTCGAAACCAAAGGTCACGGCGAGTCGATGCGGGATCCAATCAGCCCCATGGACCAGGCCACAGAGTACCTAATGATGAGTTTAAGGCTATCCGAGGGGAGCTCTCTCGAGCGATTCAATGACCTAACGGGCGCTGAGTTGCCACGAGATCGACGAGAGAGACTACAAGATATGGGGTTCTTGACCGAAAGCGCCAACAAAATAAGGGCGACCAAGGCTGGTCGCCCCATCTTAAACAGTTTGCTCAGAGAGCTGCTTTCCTAACCATCCGAGTTCAAAATCTGGATGATATCGTCCAGCTGGCCAAGATCTGCGTATTTGATCGAGATCGTTCCAGATCCGCGGTCCGCGTCGTGATCAATACTGACCGCCAAGCCAATCGCCGCGGACAGATCGGATTCGAGCGCCTTTGTATCGGCATCTTTGTCACCAGCGGGGCGCGGTCGAGATGCCCCACCGGTCGGCGTGGCCGGCTTGCGCATCCGCTTTTCAACATCACGCACGGACAGGCCCTTGTTGATCACCTCACGCGCAATGCTGACCGCATCATCGCTGCCCACCAACGCCCGCGCGTGACCCGCGCTCAGTTGTCCATCCCGCAGATAGCCCTGCACCTCATCCGGCAAGTTCAGCAAGCGCATGAGGTTCGCGATATGCGACCGGCTTTTGCCCATGGCGGTCGCCAGCCGTTCCTGCGTGTGATTGAACCGGTCCATCAACTGGCGATAGCCCATGGCCTCTTCCACCGGGTTCAGATCAGCGCGCTGAATGTTCTCGATGATTGCAACTTCAAGCACCTCAGTATCGTCGAAATCACGCACGATCACCGGGACTTCATGCAGTTGCGCCATCTGGGACGCGCGCCAGCGCCGTTCACCCGCAACGATCTGAAACTGACCCTCAACCGTGGGATCGGGTCGCACGATCAGCGGTTGGATGATCCCCTTCTCGGCAATCGAATCCGACAGTTCCTGCAATGCTTCCTGAGTGAAGGCGCGGCGGGGCTGATCCGGGTTTGGGCGCACCGATTCGATCGGCACGTTCATATCCGCTCGGCGCGGGGCGTCCGGTGCGGCGCTTTCCGTCTCTGTAGGCTCGTTAATATCTGCCATCAACGCTGATAGTCCGCGCCCCAGGCCCCTGCTCTTTCTCGTTGTCATGTTCTTTGTCCTCTCAGGCCTGCTGCAACTGCCGGTCCAGCACTTCCCGCGCGAGATCGCGATAGGCTTCGCTGCCACGCGAGGTGGGATCATATTGCAGGATCGACATCGCGTAAGATGGTGCCTCGCTGAGCCTTACATTCCGCGGGATTCGGGTCTGATACACCAGATCCCCGAGGTTTTCGCGAGCGTCTTCTTCCACTTGCCGGCACAGGTTGTTGCGCATGTCGTACATGGTCAACACAACGCCCTCGATCCGAAGCGCCGGATTTGCGGATTGGCGCACCTCGCGAATGGTGAGCATGAGCTGAGACAGGCCCTCCAACGCAAAGAATTCCGATTGCAGAGGCACCAGAACCGCGTCCGCTGCCACCATGGCGTTGACTGTCAGAAGGTTCAGCGAAGGCGGGCAATCCATCAGGATGATGTCGAATCCAGCCACCATCGCGGGCGCCAACGCATCTTTCAGAAGAAAAACCCGGTTCTCATTGCTCACAAGCTCCACATCGGCGGAGCTTAGATCGGTTGTCGAAGGCGCGATCCACAAGTTATCAACACCAGTTGGCAACACAATCTCTCGCAGTGGCATGTTTTCGATCAACAGATCATACGTGGTAACCCCGCGCTGATCTACATCGATCCCCAAACCGGTTGACGCATTGCCCTGCGGATCCAGGTCGATCACCAACACCCTTTGACCTTCGGCAGCTAGTGCCGCGCCAAGATTGATCGCGGTGGTCGTCTTTCCGACCCCGCCTTTCTGATTCGCAATCGCTATGCAGCGGGGCCGCCGGGACTCAGGCACGTCGAATATCTCCGATTTTCAGAATCACGGCCCCATCGGCCGTCTGGCTTGGAATAGATTCCATCGTCATGCGCCATGTCTCAAGCGCTTCTTCCACTTCCTGCCCATGTGTCGCGCCTTTCAGGAACAGGGCGGTGCCATTGGGCGACAGATGCCGTTCTGCGTGCCCAAGCAGTTTTGACAGAGAGGCCAGGGCACGGGCAGAGAGTATTGCGGCATTTTGCGGTGGTGCCTCCTCGATACGGCGCGTCAGAACGCCGATTTTCAGGCCCATTTCAGCCGCGACCGTCCGCAGAAAACTCCCTTTGCGAAGGTCGCTTTCGATGAAAGTGAAGCGCAAGTCTGGTGCTTTCTCAAAGGCGATGGCCGCACAAACAAGCCCCGGAAACCCCGCGCCAGATCCGATATCGAGCCACAAGCCTTCTTTAACCCCGCACAGGTCGAATACTTGAGCGGAATCGAGGAAATGACGCGTCCACAGCTCCGGAATCGTGCCAGGTGATACCAGGTTGATCGCCTTCTGCCACTTCACCAGAGCAGCGGCGTAGGTCTCCAACCGGTCAAATGTTTCACGTGAAACATCGGCTTGCAGCCGTGCCCGCGCCTCTTCCTCGGTCATGCGCGTTTCCGTTCGTGCTGGCGGATCTTGGTCAGCAGTAGCGTCAGCGCTGCCGGGGTCATGCCCTCGATTCGCCCCGCCTGCCCAAGCGTCTGCGGCCGGATCATGGCCAGCTTGCCGCGCAGTTCGTTGGACAAGCCATCAATTCCTTCATAACTGAAAGCCTCTGGAATTCGATGTGCCTCGTCTCTCTTTAGTGCGGCCACATCGGATTTCTGGCGTTCGATATAGCTCGAGTAAAGCGCCTCACGGCTCAGCTGATCCTTGGAGTCCTGATCGAGCGCTTCAACCTCTGGCCAAATGGCCGACAAGTTCTCGATGTCGATATCGGGGAAGGACAACAGATCCAACGCCGTGCGCCTCTGCCCGTCCTGGTTGACATTCAGACCATGACGCCGCGCCTCCGTCGGGGTCAGATCCAGCCCTCGCAGCGTGTCATAGCCCTTGGCGAGACGATCCATCTTGTCTTCGAAATGTGCGATTCGCTCCTCTCCGGCAATGCCCAGCTTCATTGCGAGTGGTGTCAGTCGTTGGTCCGCATTATCCGCGCGCAGGGTCAAACGGAACTCGGCCCGTGAAGTGAACATGCGGTAAGGTTCTGCCACGCCGCGCGTGACCAGATCGTCGATCATCACACCGATATAGGAGTCGCTTCGACTGAAGGTCACCGGTTCCTGATCCAAGATTTGTTGAGCAGCATTCAGACCGGCCACAAGACCTTGTGCAGCTGCTTCCTCATACCCTGTGGTCCCGTTGATTTGGCCAGCCAGGAACAGGCCCGGCACATCCTTGACCTCCAGCACCGGGCTCAGCGCGCGCGGATCGACATAATCGTATTCGATGGCGTAGCCCGGCTGCAGGATCTCCGCCCGCTCCAGCCCGCGAATCGAGTGGACATAGTCATGCTGCACCTCTTCGGGTAGAGAGGTGGAGATACCGTTCGGATAAACGGTGTCATCGTCCAGCCCCTCCGGCTCCAGGAAAATCTGGTGCGAGTCCTTGTCCGCGAACCGCACGATCTTGTCCTCGATCGACGGGCAGTAGCGCGGGCCGATCCCCTCGATATGGCCGCCATACATGGCAGAGCGATCAAGGTTGCCGCGGATGATCTGGTGCGTCTTGTCATTGGTATGCGTGATTCCGCACGAGATCTGGCGGACCTGCGGACCCTTCGACAAGAAGGAAAACATCACCGGGTCTTCATCGGCTGGCTGACTATCGAGGATGTCCCAGTTGATGGTTTTCCCGTTCAAACGTGGCGGCGTTCCGGTTTTCAACCGTCCAAGCGGCAGGCCGAATTCATCGATTCTCTCTGCAAGCAGATTGGAAGGCTTGTCCCCCATCCGCCCGCCAGGCTGCTGCTTGTCGCCGATGTGTATGATGCCGCGCAGGAATGTGCCGGTGGTCAGCACCACGGCACGCGCACTGATCTGGCTGCCATCTTCCAGCCGGACACCCGCGATGCGGCCCTTGTCCATCAGGAAATCGGCCGCTTCACCTTCCACAACGGTCAGGTTTGGCAGAGAGGCCAATTCCCCCTGCATCGCCAGACGATAGAGCTTGCGGTCGGATTGCGTGCGCGGCCCCTGAACGGCGGGCCCTTTACGGCGATTGAGCAGGCGGAACTGGATACCAGAGGCATCCGCAACCCGCCCCATGGCCCCACCAAGCGCGTCGATTTCACGGACGAGATGCCCTTTACCCAAGCCACCGATCGCAGGATTGCAGGACATGACCCCGATGGAGTCGGCCAGCAACGTCAGTAGGACAACGCGCACGCCTTTGCGCGCAGCCGCATGGGCCGCGTCGGACCCGGCATGGCCGCCGCCGATTACCACAACATCGAAATCCAGATGTTTCACGTGAAACACTCCTACTTGCCGAGACAAAAGCGCGAGAAGATTTCGCCCAACACCATCTCCACATCGATACGCCCGATCAGCGAATCAAGGCGACGAATGGCAGAGCGCAAATGCTCAGCGGCCAGCTCGGTCCTGTCTGGTCCGGCTTTTACCTCATCCATCCCCGCTTCCAAAGCCCCAAGCGCGGCGCGCATGGCTTCTGCATGGCGGGCATGCGTCGCCGTCACCTGCCGGGCGGCGCGGTTTGACAGCGTCTCGGTGATCCGGTCGATAAGAGCTGAAACACCCTGCCCGGTCGTCCCCGAGATGCCCTCTGCCCCGTACAGGTCAGCCTTGCCAAGCAGAACGATATCATCCGGTAGCAGCGCAATGTTGGGCTGTTCATCTGGTGAGGATTTCAGGAACACCCGCAGGTCAGCCGCCTCTGCACGCGACCGGGCGCGGTCGATGCCGATGCGTTCAATTTCATCCTCCGCATCGCGAAGTCCCGCCGTATCCAGGACGGTGACCGGCAATCCGCGCAGGTCCATCCGCACTTCAATGACGTCGCGGGTCGTGCCCGCGATATCCGAGGTAATTGCGGCCTCGCGCCCTGCGAGAGCATTCAGAAGCGTGGATTTCCCGGCATTGGGCGCGCCGAGAATGGCCACCTCGAACCCGTCGCGAATACGCTCTGCCACGTCAACCCCGGCAATTTCGCGGCTGAGGTCCTCCATCACCGGTGAGAGCAGCGACACCACTTCGGGCGTGACATCAACCGGCACCTCTTCATCTGCAAAGTCGATGGTGACCTCCAGCAGCGCGGCAGCCCGCAACAGGTTTTCGCGCCACCCCTCTACCAGCTGACCCAAACTGCCGGACAACACGCGAAGGGCTTGCACGCGCTGCGCCTCGGTTTCCGCATCTATCAGGTCCGCCAACCCTTCGACCTGCGCCAGGTCCATCCGGTCGTTCTCCAAGGCTCGGCGGGTGAATTCCCCAGGCTCCGCCATTCGCGCCAGCCCCGTGGCAGAAATCGCCGCCAGAACGGCCTTGACCGTCGCCGGGCTGCCATGGACCTGAAACTCTACCACGTCCTCCCCAGTGAAGCTGTGAGGCGCCTGGAAGGTCAGAATGAGGGCATCATCAAGATGGGCACCCTGCCCGTCGCTCAGCCGCCTCAGTCGCGCCTCTTTCGGAGCTGGAACAGTACCTGCCAGAGCGCTTCCCACGGCAAACGCATCCGGACCCGAAATACGGATCACAGCAACGCCGGCCTTTCCCGGCGCCGTGGCCAGCGCAAAGATCGTGTCCATGGGCCCCTCCGCGGGGTCAGCTGTTCATAGAATCGAAGAACTCGGCGTTCGTCTTGGTCTGCTTGAGCTTGGAGATCAGGAACTCGATGGCATCGGTCGTTCCCATCGGGTTCAGGATACGACGCAACAGGAAGGTCTTGTGCAGGTCCTTGGAATCGACCAGGAGATCTTCTTTCCGGGTGCCGGACTTGAGGATATCCATCGCCGGGAACACACGCTTGTCGGCAACCTTGCGGTCCAGCACGATCTCGCTGTTGCCGGTGCCCTTGAATTCTTCAAAGATCACCTCGTCCATGCGGCTGCCGGTGTCGATCAGCGCGGTGGCGATGATGGTCAGCGATCCACCCTCTTCAATGTTCCGCGCAGCCCCGAAGAACCGCTTGGGGCGTTGCAGGGCGTTCGCATCCACACCACCGGTCAGCACCTTGCCGGAACTGGGAACCGTGGTGTTATAGGCGCGTCCGAGGCGTGTGATGGAGTCGAGCAGGATGACCACATCACGCTTGTGTTCCACCAGGCGCTTGGCCTTCTCGATCACCATCTCGGACACCGCAACGTGGCGTGTGGCAGGTTCGTCGAAGGTCGAGGAAATCACCTCGCCCTTCACCGAGCGCTGCATGTCCGTCACCTCTTCCGGGCGTTCGTCAATCAGCAGAACGATCAGGTAGCATTCCGGGTGGTTCTTCTCGATCGAGCTGGCGATGTTCTGAAGCAGAACCGTTTTACCCGTCCGGGGCGGCGCAACGATCAGCGACCGCTGGCCTTTCCCAATCGGGGCCACAAGGTCGATGATACGCGCTGACCGGTCTTTTACGGTTGGGTCGTCGATTTCCATCTTCAACCGCTCATCCGGGTAAAGCGGGGTCAGGTTGTCGAAGTTGATCTTGTGGCGGGCACGTTCCGGATCTTCGAAATTGATCTGCGCAACCTTCACAAGACCGAAATAGCGCTCATTCTCTCGCGGTGCGTGGATCACGCCTTCGACGGTGTCACCGGTACGCAGGCTGTGCAGGCGGATCATTTCAGGAGAAACGTAGATATCGTCCGGACCCGGCAGATAGTTCGCCTCGGGCGAGCGCAGGAATCCGAACCCGTCTTGCAGGACTTCCAGCACGCCATCGCCTGAAATCTCCCATCCCTCTTCGGCGCGCTCACGCAGGATCTGGAACATCATCTCGCCCTTGCGCATGGTCGAGGCGTTTTCGATATCCAGCTCTTCTGCCATGGCAAGAAGGGATTTGGGGGATTTGGCCTTCAGGTCAGCCAGGTTCAAAGTTTCAGTAGTCATGGAAAATAGTCCCTTGGCTGGCCCTACCCTGTTTCAGGCATGCCGCGTGTCGGTATTCATAGGGAAACAGCAAGGCCGGACGGCCAAGTTGACAAGCCAGATAAGGAAAGGCCGCGGCCAAGTCAACCGGGCTTAGGAAAACGGCCTGGCAATGACGGAAATGACGATCACCACCATCAGCAGCGTTGGAACCTCGTTCATCATCCGGTAGGTCCGGCCCGTGCGATTGTTCTCACCCTTGGCAAAGTCCTTGCGACGCAGCGCCAGCCAATGGTGAAACCATGTCATCCCCAGCACAGCTGCCGCCTTGGTCCAGGGCCAGACATCACCCCAGTACACAATCCCCGGTGTGAACACGAGCGCCAGCCCAAAGATCCAGGTGGAGATCATCGCGGGATTCATGATCACCCGAAGCAGCTTGTATTCCATGGTCTGGAACAGCTGATCAGTGTCATTGCCCTGACCCACCTGTTCCGCATGATAAACAAACAGACGCGGCAGGTAGAACAGACCAGCCATCCAGGCCAGCACGGACATCACATGCAAGCTCTTGGTCCAGGGATAGGCTGCAGCCAGAAAATCGCCGATCATGGGGCACTCCGTTCTCCGACCTCTTCTAAATATATTTATTTAAAAGAAAAGATGATGTTGTTGTTGTACCGGGGATAACAGGGAAAACCCTGTTTGAGCGTGGTTTTCCAAAGGGTTCTTCACAGCTTTGAAGGTGAACTTGGCTGATGGGCAGACCTGGTGGACAATCAATAAAAGTAATAAATTACAAGTACTTGCCATCTATCAAGCTGTGAACAACTCCTGAAAAACCTGTGTTCATGTTGCGCCTGTCAGGTACAATCCCCGCAAAACTGGTGATCATCTATCCCCGTGGAAAACCGTGGGGTGAATGTATGGTTATCCTCGAACAACACTTGGATCACCCTACACCGGGCAGATATACAGAACCTATTCCCGGGCTTGGCCCCAGACTTGTTCATAGAGTTATCCCATGACGCAGATCATTCTGGCCTCACGCTCGGCCATCCGGCAGACGCTGCTGACCAATGCCGGCATCCCGTTCACCGCCTTGCCCGCGCGCATCGACGAGGACGCAATCACGGCGGCTTTGCTGGCTGAGGATGCGACCCCACGCGATTTGGCCGATGCCCTGGCCGAATTCAAAGCCCGAAAGATCGCTGAAAAGCACCCTGATGCCACTGTGATCGGATCGGATCAGGTGTTGGAATTTCAGGGGCAGGTCTTGTCAAAGCCCACCAGCAAAGAGGATGCCGCCAATCAGTTGCGCATGCTGCGCGGCAAACAGCACAAGCTTCTGTCCGCCGTGGTGGTTTACTCCGACGCGGAACCCGTTTGGCGTTATGTCGGTCAGGTGCGGCTGCTGATGAGAGAGATAAGCGACGACTACCTCGCCGCCTATCTGGACCGTAACTGGCCCGGCATTGGCGACAGCGTGGGCAGCTACAAGCTTGAAGAAGAAGGTGCACGGCTTTTCAGCCGCGTCGAAGGCGACTACTTTACCGTTCTGGGTCTGCCACTTCTGGAACTCATCGGGTTCCTGACCCAAAAGGGAGAGATCGAGGGATGACGGAAAAGCTGTTGCTGGCGGGGGTTATCGGCGACCCGATCGCGCATAGCCGATCCCCCCGGCTGCATGGTCATTGGCTCTGGCGCTACGGGATCGACGGGCATTACGTGCCGCTGCATGTCACACGCGAGCGGCTCCACGATACGTTGCGCCTGTTACCGGACCTTGGGTTCAAGGGCGTCAACGTCACGATTCCACACAAGGAAACTGTGCTGCAGATCGCCGACACTGTCACCGATCGCGCCGCGTTGATCGGGGCGGCGAACACGCTGACCTACACGGCGAACGGCAAGTTGCAGGCCGACAACACCGATGGCGTCGGATTCATGGAAAACATCAGGCAGTACACGCCCGGCTGGTCTGCATCCGAAGGCCCCGCCCTGGTACTGGGTGCCGGTGGTGCCGCGCGGGCGGTGGTGTCGGCGCTGCTGTCGGATGGCTGCCCGCATGTGTTTCTGGTCAATCGCACCCGCGCCCGGGCCGAGGCGTTGCAGGATCATTTTGGCGCCAAGGTCCATGTCGCGGACTGGACGCGCATCCCCAACGTTCTCGATGAAGTCGCTTTGCTGGTGAACACCACATCGCTCGGGATGGTCGGCAAGCAGCCCCTTCATATCGACCTTGACCGGCTGAACCCGGCAACGGTCGTGAATGACATCGTCTACACCCCTCTGCGTACCGATCTGCTGGATGAGGCCGCCGCGCGTGGCTGTCATACGGTCGACGGATTGGGAATGCTGCTGCATCAGGCCGCACCGGGGTTCGAACGCTGGTTCGGCGTGAAACCCGAGGTGGATGATGAGCTGCGAGCGGTGGTGTTGGAGGAATGAGCTATATTCTCGGTCTCACCGGCTCCATCGGGATGGGCAAATCGACCACGGCCCAGTTTTTTCGCGAGGCCGGCGTGCCGGTTTGGGATGCGGATGCCGCCGTTCACCGGATCTACGCCAAGGGCGGCGCGGCGGTGGAACCGATCAGCAAGATTTGCCCGGATGCGACCCCGATTGGCAAAGTGGACCGCGACGCGCTGAAAGCCTGGATCGCGCGGGATGACACGGCCCTGGGTCAGATTGAAAAGATCGTGCATCCGCTCGTCGCGGCTGATCGGGCAGAGTTCATTGCGGCCCATGCCGACGCGCCGCTGATCGTTCTGGACATCCCCCTGCTCTTTGAAACAGGATCGGCCGCCAACATGGACGGTGTGCTTGTCGTCTCAGTCGATGCCGAGGAACAGCGCAGACGCGTGCTGGCACGGGAAACAATGACCGAGGAGATGTTCGCCGCGATCCTCGCCCGGCAAACCCCCGACGCAGAAAAGCGTACCAAAGCGGATTTCGTGATTGAAACCTATGATCTGGACAGTGCCCGCACGGACGTGTTGAAACTGATCGACAGGCTGACAGGGGAACACCATGCGTGAAATCGTGCTCGACACGGAAACCACTGGATTCGACCCTGAATCGGGGGATCGGATCGTCGAGATCGGGGCAATCGAGCTCTATAACCACCTGCCTACGGGCGAAACATTTCACGTCTATATCAACCCGGAACGGTCCATGCCGGACGAGGCGTTCGGCGTGCACGGGATAGGCCCTGACCTGCTCGAATCCGGCCCGCGCGGCCCGAACCCCGGTGAGGTCACGCTAAAGGACAAACCGGTATTCTCGGCCTTCGGACAGAAATTCCTCGACTTCGTGGGCATGGATTCCAAGCTGGTGATCCACAACGCCAGCTTCGACATGAAATTCCTTAATGCAGAACTGCGCTGGCTGAATCTGCCGCAGATCCCATGGGAACGCGCCGTCGATACGCTGGCAATTGCGCGCAAGAAGTTTCCCGGCTCGCCAGCCTCGCTGGATGCGCTCTGCCGCCGCTTCGGGATCGACAATTCGTCACGAACCCTACACGGGGCGCTTCTCGACTCCGAGATCCTGGCAGAGGTCTATCTGGAGCTGATCGGCGGACGACAGCCCGATTTTGCGCTGTCCGCCCGGGTCGAAACCACATCAACCGGTCAACCGACCGAAGCCTGGCGCCCGAAACCACGGCCCACCCCGCTGCCCTCAAGGATCACACAAGAAGAAGCCGCCGCCCATGCATCCTTTGTCGAGGAGATGGGCGACGGCGCTGTCTGGAAGACGTTCGGCTGATTACGCGTCCGCGTGCGGCTTGGTCTGTGCGACGCGGGCCAGCTGATTGCGATAGATCTGCACGAAATCCATGTTGTCGAGGTTGAGCGGCGGGTAGCCACCGTCGCGCGACAGATCGGAAACGATGCGCCGGATGAAGGGGAACAGCATCCGAGGGCATTCGATATGCAGGAACGGGTGAAGCTGCTGCTCGTTCACGTTCTCGATCTGGAAGACGCCAGCATAGTCCAGTTCGATCAGGAAGATCTGCGCGCCATCATCCTTGGTCTTGTTGTCGATCTTCATTTTGACGACAACGTCATATTGGTTCTCGGTCTGACGTTTACGCGCCTCGACACCGACCTGAACCTGAATTTCAGGCTGCGTGTTGCCCTGAAGGGATTTCTGCGCGGCGATGTTCTCGAAGGACATGTCGCGAATAAATTGGGCAAGGACCTGCATCTTAGGCAGGACAGGGGCCTGTGCGGCGCCTTCGGGGGCTTGGGTCCCGTTTTCTTCGGCCATCTTTTTCTCCGGGTTAAAAGGTTGATCGCGGTTTATCAGGTGAATTCGGCTGCCTCAATGGCGAGTCCACCCGGAAGGCCCGTTTCGCGGCGGGTTTTCATCAACTTCATAGTCGCCTTCGATAATAATATCGGGGCCTTGACGTGTTTGGGTCCATTGCTGCTGCCCGGCAACGACCGATTCAACCTTGACCCGCTTGCGCAGCTCTCGAAGGACCAGATTTCGAAATCCCGGCACCAGCAGAGCAAAGCCAAGCGCGTCTGTGAAAAAGCCGGGCGTCAACAGAAGTGCCCCGGAAAACAGGATCATCGCGCCATGCGCCAATGGCTCGGTCGGATCGTTCAAGTCGTTGAAACTGGAACGAAGATTGGCCATGGCCTGCGCGCCTTGCGACCGCACCAGCATGGATCCGAGAACCGCCGTCAGCACCACAATTCCAAGTGTTGGCCACAGCCCGATTAGCCCGCCCACCTGGATGAACAGGGCGATTTCAATCAGCGGCACGCCGATAAACAGGAAAAACAGCCACATCTTGCGTCCTTTCTTCGACAACAGCGGCGGTTGGCACATGGACTTGACCGCCCCTCGCGCCTACATATGTGCAATCGAGCCGCAAGATTTAACCCCAAACGCCCGAAAGAGGTTCCGACATGAACTCCCTACTGCAACTGCTGGTGTTGGCCGGGATTGCGATTTTCCTGATCCTGAAGTTGCGCAGCGTTCTTGGCACGCGGGACGGTTACGAGAACCCGCAGGCGGAAGCACCCGCGCGCCGCAGTCCCGCGCGTCGGGATTTCGAGGTGATCGAGGGCGGACCCGACCGCGATATCACCGATCATGTGGATGACGGGACCGATGCCGCCAAGGCGCTCGCCGCGATGAAGATGGCCGAGCCGGGGTTTTCGGTGTCGGAGTTTCTGCAAGGCGCGCGCGGTGCCTATGAAATGATCCTCATGGCCTTTGAAAACGGCGATGTCGAAGGGCTGCGTCCGTTCCTGGCCGACGACGTGATGGAAACCTTCGAGGAAGTGATCCGCAATCGCGAAGAACAGGGCCTGTCCATCGACGCCAATTTCGTCGGGGTGCGGGAACTGGTGTTGCAGGATGCCAGCTTTGACCGGTCTGACAACATGGCCGAGGTGACCGTGCGTTTCGTGGGCGAACTGACCTCTGCCGTGCGCAATGCGGCGGGTGAGCTGGTCGAAGGCGACCCCAATGCGATCAAGCGTCAGCGCGATGTCTGGACCTTCGGGCGCAAGATGGGCAGCTCCGATCCCAACTGGGTTCTGGTCGCAACCGGCGGGTGAAACCCCATGCGCGGCGGGCTTTTTTCTCTGGTCTTGTCCGCCGCGACCCTGTTTTGTGCCCCGGTAATGGCACAGCACAACGCACAGCTACTCAGTTTTAGCGATCTCGACGGATGGGCGGAGGATGACCATCAGGCCGCGCTTGAGGTCTTTCTGAACACCTGCCCTGATATGGACGACGGAGAATGGCTGCGCCTTTGCGCCGTAGCGCAGCAACACCCCAATGCCCGCACGTTTTTCGAACTGTTCTTTCGCCCGGTTCTGATCGGTGGCGATGAACCGGCGCTGTTCACCGGGTATTTTGAGCCCGAACTGCATGGGTCCCTGACCCGCACGTCCCGCTATCGCTTTCCGGTCTACCGGATGCCCCCCGATGTTGTGGAACCCTGGCACACCCGCCGTGAGATTGAACAGGACGGTCTGCTGGAGGGTCAGGGGCTGGAAATTGCCTGGGTCGATGATGCGGTCGAGCTGTTCTTTCTACAAATTCAAGGATCTGGCCGCATTCGCCTGCCCGATGGCCGCGTGATCCGCGTGGGCTACGCCGGGCGGAACGGGCACGAATACCGCTCCATCGGGCAGGAATTGATCAGCCGCGGCATTTATCAGCCGCATCAGGTCTCCGCGCAGGTGATCGGGTCCTGGGTCCGGCGCAACCCCACAGCGGGGCGAGAACTGCTCTATCACAACCCGTCCTACGTGTTTTTCCGGGTGATCCGCACGCGAAACGCGGATGATGGGCCGCTTGGTGCCATGAACCGATCCATTACCCCGATGCGCTCGATTGCGGTCGATCCCCGGTTTACGCCGCTCGGCGCTCCGGTCTGGATCGAAAAGGATGGCGAAAGCCCGCTGCGCCGGTTGATGATCGCTCAAGACACGGGATCTGCCATCCAAGGCGCGCAACGGGCGGATGTGTTCTATGGCTTCGGTGATGAGGCCGGGTTGGAGGCGGGCCGTATCCGCGATCCCGGCCGGATGATCGTGCTGATGCCGATCGAACTGGCCAACCTGATGGTTCCGGACGCCTGAGATGTCGCGAAGAAGGCCCAAAACCCTCAGCGCGGAAGACCGCAAGCTATGGACTGCGGTCGCGCGGACCGTGGCTGCCGCGCGCCCGGAAAAGCCAAAGCCAGATCATCTCGCCCCATCCGATCAGAAGCACCAGCCAAAACCCAAGCACAAACCAAGTTTTGAGGTGGGCGATTTTCGTATCGGCGAAACCGCAACAACCAATTTGCCCGGCAGTCAGCTCGCGCCCTCAGTGTCCGAACGGCTGGCCCATGCACCGGTGCAAATGGACCACGGCACCCACAAGAAGATGCTGCGCGGCAAGCTTAAGCCCGAAGCGCGGATCGACCTGCACGGGATGACCCTGGCACAGGCGCACCCGGTTCTGACGCGGTTCATCCTGGGGGCGCATGAGGACGGTCTCAGGCTGGTTCTGGTGATCACCGGCAAGGGCAAGGACCGCGACGATCCCGGCCCCATCCCGATCCGGCGTGGGGTACTGAAGCATCAGGTGCCAAACTGGCTGCACATGCCGCCGCTTGGCCGCGTCGTTCTGGATGTGAGAGAGGCGCATATCCGCCACGGTGGGACGGGTGCCTACTACGTCTATCTACGCCGGGCGCGTTAAGTTTCGGGCGGCGGTTGTCACCCCGAACCAGATCAGGGCCGAGGCCAGCAAGAACCAGATTGTAATCCCAAGCATCTGTTCGGGGAAGGTGATCCCGCGGTCGATCAATACGCCTGAAATTGCCGGGCCGATGGCAGAGCCCAGGACCATCGCGGCCGTGGCGATGGACTTGATCCCGCCGATATGGCGCGTGCCGTAGAATTCCGCCCAGAAGGCGGAGGGCAGGGTTGAATTCGCCCCCGTTGTCATCGCCATCAAGGCAAAGGCAAAGGCCGCCCACCATAGCGAATCCGCACTCGCCATCACCACGAAGCTGATCGCAATCGGGATCTGGTAAAAGGGCATCAACTTCCGTGTGCCGAATCTGTCGATTGCCCATCCTGCAAGCAGCATGAACAGGGTCGACACGATGGTATAGACCGGGAACAGCGCGACGAAGCCCACATGGCTCCAGCCCTTGACCTCGGCCAGATGCACCTGCTGGAAAAACAGCGCGGTGACAAAGGCCGAGGGCCCAAGGATCGAGGGTAGCACGAACCAGAACAACGGATGCCGCAGCATTTCCTTTCGGGTCCAGTGCCGCCCATCCATGCCAAGCGCAGTGTCGCCTTCAGCGAGGGATTGCGGGGTGCGTTCCTGGCGGAGCAGCCGCTGCATCACCGGCAACATCAGCAAGATGAACAGGGCAGCAACCATCCAAAGGTAATGCCAGTCGATCAGGGTCATGGCGGCCACGAACAGAACCGGCAAGATCGCCTCGCCCACGGCATAGCCGGATGCGGCGATTGCCAGCGCCTTGCCCCGCGTCGCCACGAACCATCGCGCCATGGCCACCATCGCAATATGGCTCGTCATCCCCTGCCCGGTAAACCGCAGCAGGAAAATGGAGAGCGGCAGAAGCGCCGCATAGGGATTGAACGCCATGAACAGACAGGCAAAGGCAAGTCCGGCGAAAACGATGGCGCCAAGCACCCGCACCCGCAGCCGGTCGGTCAATATCCCTGACCAGACCATCACAATGGCCGAAGCTGTAGTGCCAAGCGAATAGATCAGCCCCCAATCCCCGTCCGACAGGGAAAAGGTGGTCATGATCTCACCCGCGAAGATCGAGATGAAGAAGGTTTGCCCGAAACTGGAGGTGAAACTCAGCAAGGCCCCAGCCAACAAAAACGCCGCATTGTCGCGCAGGAAGGACAGCGCGGCGGTCATTGCCCCACCGGAGACAACAGGATCTGCGTGGCGTTTCTGACCGTCAGAACCGTGCCGGAGACCAGATCAACCGGGATATCCCCGCTGCCTGTGCCAATCTCGGGTAGGCCCTGAAACATCTGGATCAGCGAAGGCGACGTGACCAGCGTGGAATGGTTGGTCCAGTCCCCAACGCCGGACCGGAAGGCAGAGATATCGACCAGCAGAATATCGAACTCGGCCACATCCTCTGCCGTGCCCAGATTGCCAAGCCGGTTCTGACGCCCGGTGATGCTGGCAGACAGGCGCAAGGCGCGGTCATTGGCCGAGGTAAAGACAACGAAGGGCTGCGGCAGCGGGTCCACGGCGCGGGCCTGGCTCTGGAACACTTCTATGTCGATATCGGGTGAGATCAGCACAATGCCGGACAGGGACTGCAAGACCGCGTCATCGCCCGAAATGCGGATCTGGCGCAGGGTTTCCATGGTGATGTAACCGCCAAGCGAGTGTCCCACCAAAAGGATGCGCCGCGCCCCGGCGGCATGAAGGTCGCGCAGGAACTGTTCCAGAGCATCCCGTGAAAACGCCGCGCTTTCCCGGTCGAACACGTAGCCGAAGGGATTGCCCGCGCTTGGCCAGGCGAAATGCGCGGTCAAGCCGGGCGCGTCATAGTCATGGGCCATCTGGGCAATACGGAACAGCCCGGAGGCGAAGTTGTTGTTGTAGCCATGGACGAACACCACAACCTCCCGATCCTCGGGCGGCAGCGCAGTCAGCGCCGCGCGAATATCGGCACGGAAAGCCGTGGGGCCGGGATAGCTGCCGGCATCCGTCACGACGAAATCGGTTGTGGGGTCAGGCACCGGGCCTTGTGGCCATGTCACCTCGCCAAGGTCACGATTCGGCGGAATAGAGACATCGAACCGCGCATATTCCACCCCGCTTTCGCGGCCCGCCGTGAAGTGCTGATCCTCGAAGGCCCGGTTGGTAGCCACGAATACGGTCCGCATCCCTGCATCCGGGACGGTGCGGGTGACCATGGCGATATTCGGCGGTGTTCCGCAGGCGGCTGTCAGAAACAGAAGCGCGGTCAGGACAAGACGAGTCACGAGATTGGACCGGGTGATAAGGCGTTCGCCGCCCTATAGCACGTAGCGCCCCAGATCGGCAGAGCGCATCAGCTCGCCCAGATTCTTTTCCACGAATGCGGCATCCACGACAACGGCCTCCCCAGACCGATCGGGTGCCGTAAAGCTCAGTTCCTCGAACACCCGTTCCATCACCGTATAAAGCCGCCGCGCGCCGATATTCTCGACGCTGGTGTTCACCTCGGCCGCGATGCCCGCAAGCGCCTTGATCCCGTCTTCGGTAAAGCTGACCGTTACTTCTTCGGTTGCCATCAGCGCGGTATATTGCAAGGTCAGCGCGTTGTCCGTTTCCGTCAGGATGCGCACGAAATCCTCCTCGGTCAGCGGCCGCAGCTCCACCCGAATGGGCAGGCGGCCTTGCAATTCCGGCAACAGGTCGGACGGTTTGGCGATGTGGAACGCGCCGGAGGCGATGAACAGGATGTGGTCGGTCTTGACCGGCCCATGCTTGGTGCTGACAGTCGTGCCCTCGATCAAGGGCAGCAGGTCGCGCTGCACGCCCTCGCGGCTGACATCCGCGCCGCGCGCGTCCGACCGGGCCGATACCTTGTCGATCTCGTCGATGAAGACGATACCGTTCTGTTCCACCGCACGCACGGCTTCGCGCGTGACGGCCTCGGTATCCAGCAGATTGTCGGCCTCTTCGTCGATCAGCACCTCATAGCTTGCTGCAACGGTCATTCGCCGTTTCACGGTGCGTCCGCCAAACGCCTTGCCGAAGATATCGCCCAGGTTCATGCCGCCGCCCATGGCGCCCATACCGGGCTGGCCGGGAATTTCAAACATGCCGCCCATGGGACTGGAGGTGTCAGCGACCTCCAGTTCGATCATCTTGTCGTCCAGTTCACCCGAGCGCAGCTTGCGACGGAACATCTCGCGCGTCTGTTCGCGGGCATCGGTGCCGGCCAGGGCCTCGATCACCCGTTCCTCGGCGGCCTCATGGGCATTGGCCTTGACCTCTTCTCTCATGTGTTCGCGCACCATGATCTGCGCCGAATCCACCAGATCGCGGATGATCTGTTCCACATCGCGTCCCACATATCCCACCTCGGTGAATTTCGTGGCCTCGACCTTGATGAAAGGCGCGCGGGCGAGCTTCGCCAAGCGGCGGCTGATCTCGGTCTTGCCGACACCGGTGGGCCCGATCATCAGGATGTTCTTGGGGTAGACTTCATCGCGCAGGTCGTCGCCCAACTGCTTGCGCCGCCACCGGTTGCGCAGGGCCACGGCGACAGCACGCTTGGCGTCCTTCTGGCCGATGATGAAACGATCCAGCTCGGACACGATTTCGCGGGGGGTGAGGTCGGTCATGTTATTGGCTCCTCAGGGGTCAGAATGTCCCAGGGGGGAAGGCGGGTTTTGCCGGGGAAACCCGGCAGCGTGTTCATGATGGCGCGGCGGATGTTTTCCCACTGCGCGCCGAGGACGATCAGCACGAGGCCAAGCATGAAGATGGACAGGAAGGCCGCGCCCTCCATCACCGTAAAGGCCAGCGCCACGATATAGCCGACACCGGACACCAGAAAGGACCGGCGGTCGATGGCGATGGCAAAGATCGCCATGGCCAGAACGAACACCAGCACCATCAGCTGTGCGGTGACGGTGCCGATATCAAAGAGCGTCAAGGATACGGTGTTGACGATGGCCGGGGCGGCAATGACGTGCAGCCAGAAGCCGCTGGACGACCGGCGCGTCACGCGATGCGGGTCGCTCATGTCAAAGCGCAGGGCCACGGCAAGCCCGACAAGCCCAAGCACGATGGTCAGGACGGCGAAAGGGCCTTCGGCTGACAGAAGAAACAGGTCGCGCGGATCTTCGGGCAGGGTGCCACCGATCGCGATGATGCCAAAGCAGGTGGCGAAGACGCCAAGCGCAATCAGAGCCATGGCAAAGGGCACACGGAACACCGCGTAATAGACGCACAGCAGCACGGTCGACAGACCGGCGCCGAGCGTCAGGGTCATTGGCAGGTCCCCCCGAAACATCCAGCTGAGGCCCATGCCGAACTGCGCCGTCGAGATGCCAAAGAAGATCGCCAGCGCGATGGAGGGGGCAACCATCCTGCGCTTAAGGGTGAAATAGCGGGCCAGCAGAATGACCGCCCCTGCGGCCAGAGCCGCATAGACCATCGTGGCGATATAGCCGATGGATGTGATCTCGAACAGGCTGAGCCCGGTCAGCCCGAGCCAGCCTGCGAAAAAGATGCTCAGGCCCACGACGATGAAGATCTCGTTGAAGCCCTTGAACAGCTCGAACGGCTCATCAAGTCCGGTCATGCGTTCCCGCACCCCGCGCCGGGCGTCGGACAGCGCCACAAGCGATGCCGCCTGAGCCTCGGATATCATGCCCGCGCCGACGGCGGCGCGGATATCGTCGCGGTTGACGCCGGTCATGCGCCGATCCGTTCCACCGTCAGGTTGCCATTGGTGTAGACGCAGATATCGGCGGCGATGGCCATGGCGCGGCGCGCGATATCCTCGGCGTCCATGTCGCTGTCGATCATCGCGCGGGCGGCGGCCAGGGCGTAGTTGCCGCCCGACCCAATCGCTGCGATCCCGTGTTCGGGTTCCAGCACGTCACCCGCACCGGTGATGACGAACAGATCCTTGCCATCGGTGACGATCAGCATCGCCTCCAGCTTTTGCAGGTATTTGTCGGTGCGCCAGTCCTTGGCGAGTTCCACACTGGCGCGCTGCAACTGGCCAGGGGTCGCCTCCAGCTTGGCTTCCAGCCGTTCCAGCAGGGTAAAGGCATCGGCGGTGGACCCGGCGAATCCGGCCACAACCTCGTGCCCGCCCGGCTTCAGGCGGCGGACCTTGCGGGCGCTGCCCTTGATGACGGTCTGGCCGAGACTGACCTGCCCGTCACCCGCGACGACAACCTCGCCGCCCTTGCGAATGCCGATGATCGTGGTGCCGTGCCAGCCGGGAAAGTCGGATTTGCTCATGTCGTCTCCTTGCTTCATTCGTATATGACCCCCACGGCCGGTGGCGACAAGACCTCGCACCCTCTGGTCATTCCGTGCGGGTTTGCTAATTGTTTGACCGTGACAATTCGTTCGGCACCATTCCGGTTCTACAGTCGCTATAGTGCCGCCAGCCAAGATAGAGGAGCTATTCCATGATCCGCAAATTGACACTCGCCGCCGCGCTTCTTTCCGCGCCCATGGCCTTCGCTGACAGCCACGGCGCTGGCCCATCCGGGGACGCCGAGGCCGGTGAAGAACTGTTCAACCGTAACTGCATCTCCTGCCACGTCGTACGCGACGCAGACGATAACGTGCTGGCGGGCCGCAATGGCCGCACCGGCCCCAACCTCTACGGTGTCGTTGGTGGTACTGCTGGCAGCGTTGAAGGCTTCCGCTACTCCTCGCTGATGGAAGCGGCCCATGCGGCCGAGATCACCTGGGATGAAGCGAACTTCGCTGCTTATATTCCGAACGCCACGGCCTTCCTGACTGAAGCAACGGGCGAGCGTGGCCGGTCCACCATGACCCCGCAGCGCGTCGACGAAGAAGGCGCGATCAACATCTATGCCTTCCTCGCGCAGTGGGGCGCGATGATGGACGAGGAAGCGTCGGAATAACCAACCTTCTTCAATGAACTGAAAAGG
Organism: Nioella ostreopsis; assembly: GCF_004000255.1. Classification (GTDB taxonomy): domain Bacteria; phylum Pseudomonadota; class Alphaproteobacteria; order Rhodobacterales; family Rhodobacteraceae; genus Nioella; species Nioella ostreopsis. The sequence continues at coordinate 6,632 of NZ_RCIQ01000011.1, read as the reverse complement.
GCGGCCCAATTGGACCGCCCTTTCTTTTTGGGATCAGTGAAGATCAGTCCAGCGAGCGCTCGACTTCTTCCCGCTCGAAGATCTCGATGACATCGCCCTTGCGGATGTCGTCGTAGTTCTCGAAGGCCATGCCGCATTCCTGGCCGGACTGGACCTCTTTGACCTCGTCCTTGAAGCGCTTGAGCGTTTTCAGCGTGCCTTCGTGGACCACCACGTTGTCGCGCAGCAGGCGGACACCGGCGGACCGGCGGGCGATGCCCTCGGTGACCAGACAGCCAGCGACGGTGCCGACGCCGGACACGCGGAACGTATCCTTGATCTCGGCATACCCGATGAAGTTCTCGCGGACTTCCGCAGACAGGAGGCCAGAGGCCGCCTTCTTCACGTCGTCCACAAGATCGTAGATCACCGAATAATAGCGGATCTCGACGCCCTTCTGGTTCGCGGCGTTCCGAGCGGGCGCATTGGCCCGGACGTTGAAGCCGATGACCGGTGCACCGGACGCTTCGGCAAGGCCGATATCCGACTCGGTGATGGCGCCGACGCCCGAATGCAGGATGCGCACGCGCACTTCCTCGTTGCCCACCTTCTCCAGTGCCTGAGCAATTGCCTCGGCAGAACCCTGCACGTCGGCTTTTACCAGAACCGGCAGTTCGGCGACGTTCTGATCCGCCTTGGCCTTTGCCATCAGCTGATCGAGCGTGGTCGCAGCACCGGCAGCGGCGCGACGGTCCTTGGCGGCCTGTTCACGGTAGTCGGCGATCTCACGCGCTTGCGCTTCGGTATCGACCACGTTCAGAACATCACCTGCTTCGGGCGTGCCATTGAGACCCAGAACCTCGACCGGAACCGAAGGCCCGGCCTCTTTCACGCGGTCACCCTTGTCGTTGATCAGCGCGCGGACTTTACCCCACTGCTCACCCACAACGAAGATATCACCCTGCTTGAGCGTGCCGTTCTGCACCAGAACGGTGGCAACGGGGCCGCGGCCCACATCGAGTTGCGCTTCGATGACAGCACCGGAAGCAGCCCGGTCAGGGTTGGCCTTAAGCTCGAGGATTTCCGCTTGCAGCGCGATGGCGTCAAGCAGTTCATCAAGCCCCTGGCCGGTGTGCGCGGACACTTCTACATCCTGCACGTCGCCCGACATCTGTTCCACGACCACTTCGTGTTGCAGCAGGCCGGTACGCACCTTCATGGGATCGGCGGCCGGACGGTCGATCTTGTTGATCGCCACGATCATCGGAACACCGGCGGCCTTGGCGTGATTGATCGCCTCGACTGTCTGCGGCATGACCGCATCGTCAGCGGCCACAACCAGAACCACGATATCGGTCACCTGCGCGCCACGTGCCCGCATCGAGGTAAACGCGGCGTGGCCGGGTGTATCGAGGAAGGTCAGCAACTGTCCGTTATCGGTCGTCACCTGGTAGGCACCGATATGCTGGGTGATCCCACCCGCTTCACCGGCGACGACCTTGGCGTTGCGGATCGCATCCAGAAGCGAGGTCTTGCCGTGGTCGACATGGCCCATGATGGTGATGACGGGTGCACGGGGCTTCAGGTCTTCAGGATTGTCCTCGACCGTGTCGATCACGTCTTCGACGTCGGAATCGGATACGCGCACCATGCGGTGGCCGAATTCCTCGACGATCAGTTCCGCGGTGTCCTGGTCGATCGACTGGTTCTGCGTGACCATCATGCCCATCTTCATGAGCTCCTTGACCACGTCAGCCACGCGTTCGGCCATACGGTTCGCCAGCTCGGACACCATGATCGCTTCGGGGACCTGCACGTCACGAACGATCTTTTCGCGTTCATGCTGGCCGCCCATGGCCTTCTGCCGCGCGCGTTCCTGCTTGCGCTTCATGGCGGCCATCGAGCGTTGCCGCCCGCCTTCGCCACCGGTCAGCGCCTGGTTCACGGTCAGCTTGCCGGACCGGCGACCATCGCGTTCGCCACCTTTTCCGCGTCCGCCTTTATCGTCGCGGTCCTTGTTGTCCCGCTTGGCCGGGGTCGGTGCACCGGTCTTGGTCGGTACGGGCCGCGCGGTGCGGTCTTCCTTGGCGCCGGCGGGTGCATCCGCGGCCGGCGAAGCAGCGGGTGCAGCACGTTCAGCGGTGCGGCGTTCCTCTTCTTCGCGCTTGCGGCGCTCGTCTTCTTCGGCCTTTGCTTTCAGCGCTTCTTCGCGCTCGCGTTCTTCGCGTTCCTTGGCCTCGATTTCGGCGCGGCGGCGTTCGCGTTCTTCCTCGCGCTCGCGCTCTTCACGTTCGCGGCGTTCGGCTTCTTCCGACTCGCGGGCCTTTGCGGCCTGCAAGGCTTTCAACCGGCGTTCCATCTCGGAGTCGGAAACACCAGAAGGCCGACGCGGCGCATCGGACTGCCCGGACGAAGACGAGCCGGGCTTGGGCACCACAACGCGCTTGCGCTTGGTTTCCACCACCACACTCTTTGTCCGCCCACGCGAAAAGCTCTGGTTCACGCGGCCCGACCGGGCGCCGCCAGAAAGTCCGAGGGGTTTTTTACCGTCTTGATCGCTCATACGTCTTTCGTATCCTTCCCGGCGACAAATTCGCCGTATGTGCCGCGCAGGCCTCGCAGCTTCGAGGCTTCCTCTACTACACGACGTTCGAGTCCGCCAGCCGCAAGCGCGCCATGTATCACATGTTGGCGCCCGAATGCCAAACCCAATTCATCTGCCGTCAAACAGCCGAAAAATCGGCCCCCTTCGGGCGTCCAGAGTTTCGATTTTCCCCGTTCCGAGCCGTCAGAGGCCTGGAACAGAACGCGGGCATGGCCATCGGCCAGCCAGCCTTTTACTTTTTCAAACCCGGCCACAGCTTTGCCGGACTTTCGCGCCAGCGAGATCAGCTCGACCACGCGGCGCGCCAGCAGGGTTTCGACCTGTTCCGCCAGATCGGCGGGAACCGTCACCTGCTGCTTTGCCCCACGGGCGAACAGGTTCTTCTTGACGGCCAGCGCCAGGGCAGCCGGATCGGCCGATACCCAGATGCCCCGACCGGGCAATCGTTCCGCAACGTCCGGGAAGATTACATTATCCGGACCCACGACAAAGCGGATCAACCCGGCCTTCGGCTGGGTTTCTCCGGTGGCGATGCAGCGCCTTTCGGCATCATCGCGCGATTTGGTTCGACCGCCCCGTGTCATGGGCTGCGCTCCCGAGACCCGAGATCAGGCCTCGGACTCCTCTTCGGTTGCGTCGGCTTGCGCCGCTTCTGCTTCGGCAGCGGCTTGCGCTTCCAGTTCTTCGATGGTGACCCAGCCCAGTTGCAGGCGGGCGGTCATCACCATGTTCTGAGCTTCCTCGAGGCTCACATCGAATTTTTCAAGCAGACCGTCATCCTTGACGCGCTGACCATCCACCGTGGTCCAGCCGCCAGCCAGTTCCCAGTCGGCGCAGGTTGCGAAATCTTCCAGCGTTTTCACATCGTCTTCGCCAAGGGCCACCAGCATCTGGGGGGTCAGACCTTCGAAATCAACAAGGCTCTGTTCCACACCCAGTTCACGGGCCTGTTCCAGCGCCTTGCGGTTCTGCTCTTCCAGATAGTCGCGGGCACGGGCCTGCAGCTCGTTCGCGGTGTCTTCGTCGACGCCCTCGATGACCAGAAGTTCATCCAGTTCCACATAGGCGACTTCTTCCAGCGAGGTGAAGCCTTCGGACACCAGAAGTTGAGCGAAGAATTCGTCCAGATCGAGGCTGTCCATGAAGACCTGCGTCCGTTCGGCGAATTCGGCCTGACGGCGGGCGCTTTCCTCTTCTTCGGTCAGAATGTCGATGTCGAGCCCCGTCAGCTGAGAGGCCAGACGCACGTTCTGACCACGGCGGCCAATGGCCAGCGACAGCTGATCATCGGGAACCACGACTTCGATCTTGCCGGCGTCTTCGTCCAGAACAACCTTGGACACTTCCGCAGGTTGCAGCGCGTTCACAAGGAAGGTCGGCTGATCGTCATTCCACGGGATGATGTCGATCTTTTCGCCCTGAAGTTCGTTCACGACGGCTTGAACCCGGCTGCCGCGCATACCGACGCAGGCACCGACGGGGTCGATCGAATTGTCATAGGAAATGACGGCGATCTTGGCACGCGAACCGGGGTCACGGGCGACGGCCTTGATCTCGATGATGCCATCATAGATTTCCGGCACTTCCATCTTGAACAGCTCGGCCATGAATTCCGGCGCGGTGCGCGACAGGAAGATCTGCGGGCCACGGGGTTCGCGGCGCACATCCTTGATGAAGACGCGGATCCGGTCATTCGGGCGATAGCTCTCGCGGCCGATCTTTTCATTCCGGCGCAGAACCGCTTCGCCACGGCCGATATCGACGATGACGTTGCCATATTCCTCGCGCTTGACCTGACCGTTGATGATCGTGCCCTTGCGGTCCTTGAATTCTTCGTACTGGCGATCCCGCTCCGCTTCACGCACCTTTTGCAGGATGACCTGCTTGGCGCTTTGCGCGGCGATCCGGCCCATCTCGACCGGGGGAACCTCGTCGATGATCTCATCGCCGATTTCTGCGTCTTCCTTGAAGGCGCGGGCGTCGCGGACGGTCAGTTCGGTGAAGTGGTTTTCAACCTCGTCGACCACGGTGCGGACGCGGGTGAATGTGGCCTTGCCGGTCCGGCGGTCGATGTGCACACGGATATCCAGCTCGGACCCGTAGCGCGACTTGGCGGCGCGGGCGAGCGATTCTTCCATCGCTTCGACCACCAGACCGGGGTCGATCATCTTCTCGCGGGCAACGGCCTCGGCGGTTTGCAGAAGCTCCAGCTGGTTTGCACTGGTGATTGCCATGGGTCAGTCCTCCGCCTTTCCAGGCTCTTCAGTTTCAATCTCGTCGAATTGGGTCTCGTCGATGGTGCCCGCCGCCTTTCGCTGGCGCAGCATCTCGGTGATCAGATCATCGGTCAGGACCAGCTTGGCGTCGGTCAGCCAGTCAAACTCAAGCCCGATGGTGACAGGCTCGCCCTGTTCATCCACCAGGTTGATCAGAACCTCGTCACCGTCGATGCCGGCAAGCTCGCCCTTGAAGCGGCGGCGGCCGTCGATCAGTTCCTCGGTTTCAAGCTTGGCTTCATAGCCCTGCCAGGTGTCGAAATCCTTCAGCCGGGTCAACGGCCGGTCGATACCGGGGCTGGACACTTCCAGCGTATAGTTGTCCTCGATCGGGTCTTCCACATCCAGCAACGCGCTGACCGCGGTCGAGATTTCGGCGCATTGATCGACCTCGATCCCGCCATCGGGACGTTCGGCCATGATCTGCAACGTCATGGTCTTGCCGCTCATCAGGCGGATGCGCACCAGTTCGAACCCCATCCCTTCGATCAGGGGGGTCAGGATATCGGCCAGGCGGCGATCCATAGCGGTTTTGGCAATCAGGTCTGACATGGGTCCAAACACAAAAAAACGGGCGCGCGGCCCGTTGATATTTCCCGGTGGAACGTCGGGTGTTGAGCCCGACGCGCCGCTGTTGAGGGGGATATAGGACGAATCAGCGGCGGGCGCAAGTCATCCGCAGAAGGCTTGCGTAATCATACCATCCGCGTCCACGAAAACGTTGAACCGCCAGGGCCAGTAATCCGTTGTCCCGGCCATGTTCTCGGCGGAAAAGACGCGAGGCGACAGATGATACTCTTCAGCGATCTCGATCGGATGGCCGATGAGGCTTTCCACCTCCGACAAGGCGCAATTGTTTTCGACAATCACCGGGGTGCGGATGACAGGGTCACAGCCTACGGTGGAGGTACACATGGCGACCGAGCCCGGAATTGGGCCGACAGGGTCCAATTCCCAGGTTGGTCCGGCATCCTGGGCGCTCTGCACGATCGGGTTCGGATGTGCTGTGTCTGCCATGACCGCCTGGCAGTGGCTGCCCTCATTGCACTGCGGTTGGGTCATGCCTTGCGCCTGCGCGGCGCTGCCAGCCATCAGGGTCAGGGTGGCGATAAGAAGTGGGCGTTTCATGGTGGATTTCCCTTGCCTTTATCCGCACGTGACACGTGCAATCATGCCATCCGAGTCGGTGAAAAAGTTGAACCGGTCCGGCCAGTAATCCATCGTCCCGATCATGTGGTCGGGGGTAAAGACCCGCATCCGCAGACCGGAATGGTTGTCCACGAGGGAGATATGATGGCCCACGAAGCGGTCGACCGGCGAAAGTGAGCAGTTGTTTTCAACAACGACAATCTGGAACGTGTCGTGGTTGCAGTTACCGCATCCCATGTCCGGTTCGGCAATGGGGCGTCCGACTTGCAATGTGCCTCCAGTGCCCCAGGTCGACCCGATTCCGGCGGAGCCATTCGCAATCACGACCCCGGCAGTGACGGCGTTCACCTCTACAGCGCTGCGGCAGATGCTGCCCGCGTTGCAGTGGGGTTGGGTGATGCCGTTAGCCAATGTGGCGCTGCCGGTCATCAGGGTCAGGGCAGTGGCAAGAAAAATGCGTTTCATTATGGCGTCTCCTCTAATTAGTGTCATATATACACATATATAGATTCGGCACAACCCCCCGTATCAACGCCATTGAAACCCTGCGGCTTTTGTCTCAGGCTTGGGCCAGACAATCGAACAGAAGGACAGAGACATGCGCACGAGAGCGGCGGTTGCGT
>NZ_RCIQ01000101.1 GCF_004000255.1 Nioella ostreopsis | reverse complement strand
CCATCTCCGTGCTCAGTGCACGTTCCGCCAGCGCCTTGGTCAGTTCCGCCAGGATGCCGGTCTTGCCAAACAGATCGCCAGGCGAACGCCCTTCCATCAGCCGGTCCAGCAGGTCTTTGTCGATGCTCATACGTGGGTCTCCTCTTCGAGCAGTTACCACGTCAGCGCACAAAATTCAGGATAGTCCCGGATCAGACATGCGCGCGGCTCGGAAATCCTCATTCAATACCTATTGCACCGGCAAGCATTCCCGGACCGCGCCAAGGCACCTCTCGGGACTTTGTAGCAGGGTCTATTCCAGCTCAGCGTCT
>NZ_RCIQ01000100.1 GCF_004000255.1 Nioella ostreopsis | reverse complement strand
AGTGATGTCCCGAGAGGGGATCATCACCGTCGTTTTCTCACCGTGCCCTGCAGCCAGCCCGGCCAGCATCTGGGCGAAGATGCCTTTATCGCTCCACCGCTTCCAACGGTTGTAAAGCGTCTTGTGCGGACCATACTCTTTTGGTGCATCCCGCCAGCGTAAGCCGTTGCGATTAATGAAGATTATACCGCTCAGTACACGTCGGTCATCGACGCGAGGCTTACCGTGGGATTTCGGGAAATACGGCTCAAGACGCGCCATCTGCGCGTCACTCAACCAGAAGAGATCAGACATGTCACCGCTCGTTTTGCGAACGCTGAA
>NZ_RCIQ01000010.1 GCF_004000255.1 Nioella ostreopsis | reverse complement strand
GTGAGAGTTCTGCAACAACGCCGATGCCGATCAGCTTGGCTTTTCCACCTGTGGTGATCTGCCGTGGCACGAGACCAAGCCATGCGGCAAGATCGCGCCCTTTGGCAAAGCTGCTGCCGGTTCCAACCGCGGCCACAAGGGCGCTGGCAATCGTTGGGCCGACGCCAGGGATCTCCATCAAGCGCTGCATGTCGGCATCTGCCTTGGCCAGAGCCTTGATCTCGGTGTCGATCGCTGCGACCCGGTCGTTGATCGTGGCCAACTCCGCCATCATGTCCGACAACATCGTCAGGATACGGTGCGACAGATCAGCGGTGCCTGTCGCAACCAATCTCACCAGTTCTATCTGGACGACATGGCGACCTGTTCCGACCCGAATGCCGCGCTCCATCAGAAAGCCCCGGCCCTGATTGATAAGGCGTGTTCTTTCGGTCACCAGCCGCTCGCGGGCTCGATGCAGAGCCTGAAGATCAAGCTGCTCTTCCGATTTAATCGCGACGAATGACATTGTCGGGCGCGTCGCGGCCTCGGCGATCGCCTCCGCATCACGGTCATCATTTTTGTGAACCTTGACGTAGGGCCGGACATAAAGCGGCGACATCAGTCGAGGCTCATGTCCGTGTTGAAGGCAAAAACGACCAATGTGATGCGCGCCGCCGCAAGCCTCCATCGCAACAATGCAGGGGTCCATACCTTCCAAAAAGTCCAGCAACCGGTGACGTTGAAGACGCTTGCGGTACACGACCGCTCCTGCTGCGTCCAATCCCGCAAGGCTGCAAACGGTCTTGCCCAGATCAATGCCCAATACTTCGATACCCATCAGAATGCTCCTCTCTCTCCACCGATGCCCGCAACAATAGCTGCGGTTTGGCGGGAAGGCAGTTCATCCCATTAGCTCAGTTAGGCGCTCGCTGCTTTCGGCAGGCGCAGATCGAGATCGCGCAGCAGATGTGCATAGTCCGGCCCCGGGTGTTCGTTGGTCACGACGATGTCGCCTGGCCTTAACGAGGGCAGGCGCAGGGGAGAGTCCGCTTTGCGGTCTCGCCACTTGCTGTAGTCCACCGCCATGATGCGCCGTTCGGCGATGGTGGCCATCTCGCGGGCCATGTCGACCTCGTGCTGGTCGTGGACGAGAAAACCAAGCTCTGGATGAACGAGCGAGGCGGTCATGATCGCGTAATCCGCAGTGAATTGCGCCACCACGTCGAAAGCGGCACGGTCGAAGGCAGCGCAGTCATGGTTCCGCAACTGGGTTCCTGCCATGAACACGCGGTTTCCTTCGATCATGGCCAAAGTTGACGCGATATAGGCAGAGTTCGTGACCACCGTCAGGTTGCGATGCCGGGTCAGCGCCTGCGCGATGAAGCCCGAGGTCGAGCCCGCGTCGATCGCCAGAACCGCGCCCATCGGGATCATCCCGGCAACAAGCTTCGCGATGCCGGCCTTTTCCTGCCGGTTTTCGACCAATCGTGCGGCCAGTGGCGGATCATTTTGCGCGGCGGCTGCCATGATCGCGCCGTGCACCTTCTCGACCTGACCCTTTTCCACCATGGGCTTCACGATGCGGCGGATGGTCTGGTCCGTCACGTTCAATTGCTCGGCCAAGGCGGTGACGGAGATGGTGCCGTGCAGGGCCACGGTATCCAGGATCTCCTGTTCGTATTTCGACATATCAGCCACCAAATTTGTTGTTTTCTGTTACTATATCCTGACATCTCTCGGTTTCAATGGCCATATTCAGGCAAATATCAACAAAAAGCTTTACAAAATGTTGGAAAGAGTCATTTTTGGGTGGAGTTCATCGGGAGAATCAACACATGCCCACGCATTCTGCGAAGCATCTCATCATCGGCGGCGGCATCATCGGCTGTTCCGTCGCGTATCACTTGGCGCGCGCCGGCGAGAAGGACGTTGTCGTTCTGGAGAAGGCGTCGATTACCGAAGGTGCCACCTGGCATGCGGCGGGGCTGGTCGGGCAGCTGCGCTCCAGCCGGAACACGACCCGCATGCTGAAAAAATCCGTCGAACTCTATGATCGGCTGGAAGCAGAGACCGGCATGGCCTTCGACTGGAAGAAGGTCGGGAGCCTGCGGCTTGCAGCGACGAAGGACAGGCTTCTGGAGGCTAAGCGCCTCGCCACGATGGCGCAAAGCTTCGATCTGGAAATGAACATCATCACCCCGGAGGAAGCGAAAGAGCTGTTCCCTTATATCGACACCAAGGGGTTGGAAGGGGCGGCCTTCATCCCGTCTGACGGTCATGTTGATCCGGCGAGCCTTTGTCAGGCTATCGCGGCGGGCGCGCGCAAGCACGGGGCGCAGATCCGGCAGGGTGTGAAGGTGCTGGATTTCAAGGTGGTCGACGGCCGGATCGCAGAAGTGGAAACCGATGAAGGCACCTGGGAGGCCGAGACTGTCACCATCGCCGCTGGCATGTGGAGTCGCGAGGTCGGCGCCAAGTTGGGCCTGACGGTGCCGGCCTGTGCGGTTGAACACCAGTATATCGTGACCGAACCGCTTCCCGACACCGACACCGACACCGACAGCGTCAAGGATCTGCCCACGCTGCGCGACCCCGAGCGGCTGGTCTATTACAAGCCGGATGCGGGTGGGCGTCTTGTGATCGGCGGCTACGAGGAAGGCACGCTGCCTTTCGGCGATGACGGCATTCCCGGCGAGTTCGTGCGTCAGCTTCTGCCCGACAACCTCGACCGGTTCGGCCCGTTGGCAGAATTGGCTGCCAAGGTCACCCCGGTGATCAATGACGTCGGCATCCGCTCGGTCATCAACGGCCCGATCCCCTATTCGGCAGACGGCGATTTCGTCCTCGGCTGGCAGCCCGGCTTCGACAACCTTATGATGGCGACCGGATTCCTGTACGGGATCGCCGCCGGTGGCGGGGCCGGCGAGATGATCGCCGAGTGGATTTTGGAGGGTCGCCCGAGCCTTGATCTCTGGCCGCTCGACGTGCGTCGGTTCTCGCCCCACCACGGAACCAAGCGGTTCATGTATCCGCGCGCGGTCGAGCACTACGAATATCACTACAAGCAACGCTATCCGGGGCAGGAATACCAGACCGCCCGCAACCTGCGCTTGTCACCGCTGCATGACCGGCTGGAAAAGGCCGGTGCGATCTTCGGGTCCAAGAACGGTTGGGAACGGCCGCTCTGGTTCGCGCCGGACGGCGTGCCACAGGAGGACCAACTGGCCTTCATCAATCCCGGCTACAATAAATACGTGGCCGAGGAACATCGTGCGGTGCGTGAGGGCGTGGCGCTGATCGACCAGACCTCTTTCTCCAAGTTCGAACTTGTGGGGCCGGGCGCGCTGGACCTTTTGCAGAAACTCGCCGCGTGCAACATCGACAAGCCCGTGGGGGCGGTCATCTACGCGCAGTTCTGCAATGAGACGGGCGGGATCGAGGCCGATATCACAATCACCCGCACCGGTCAGGACAGCTTCTACCTCGTGACCGGTTCGGGCTTTGGCGTACATGACGAGGATTGGATTCGTCGCCACATGCCCACGGACGGGACGGTTCACTTGATCGAACTGACGTCAGCGCGGGCGGTGATCAACATTGTCGGTCCCAAGGCCCGCGCCGTGCTGCAGGCTGTGTCGGAAAACGATCTGTCGAACGACGCCTTTCCTTTCGCCACGGCACAAGAGATCATCGTCGGTATGGCCAAGGTCCGCGCCGCCCGGATCGGCTATGTCGGCGAACTGGGGTGGGAGTTGCATGTACCGACAGAGTTTGCCGCCCATGTCTATGACACCCTCTGGCAGGCCGGGCAGGCCCATGGCATTCGCAATATCGGCTACCGCGCGATCGAGAGCCTGCGGATGGAGAAGGGCTATCTCTACTGGTCCGGCGATATCACCCCAGACTACACACCGATCGAGGCAGGGCTTGGCTTCCGCGTTCACCTCAAATCCAAGGGTGATTTCCTGGGACGCGATGTGCTCGAAAAGCAGAAGGCCGAGGGCCCGTCGCAGGTATTGTGCACCTTCGTGACCGATCAGAACCTGCCGGTGTCCGGCGGTGAGCCGATCCTGCTGAATGGCAAGACGGTATCACTGGCCACCTCGGCGGCCTGGGGGCATACTGTCGAAAAGACGATCCTGATGGGGTATCTGCCTGCCGACATGGCCAGCGAAACGGCGTTCGACTGCGTCGTCTTCGGAGATACACACGCAATCACTCGGGTCGCCGGGCCGCTCTACGACCCCGAGAACCATCGCTTGAAAGCGTAACGTCACGGCGGGCAGGCCAACAGGGATTGGCTTGCCCGCTATTCCTTTTAGAAATCAGAACAAGACCGCCAGACAGGGAGGCCGCTCATGACAACAGATCATCGCGCAGAGATTCTGGATGCGCTTTCGAAAACGCCCGGCTTCGCCGACATCCCCGAAGAGGCCCTGACCATTACCCGGATGGGCGGGCTGACCAACCTCGTCTTCCGGGTCGACGCGCCGCAAGCGGCGCCGGTGGTCGTGCGCCTCGCCGGGGTGGGGACGGAAGAATATATCGACCGGGTTGCTGAACTGACCAATGCCGAAGCTGCCGCGCGGGCCGGGGTGTCCGCCGCGATTCACTACGCCGAACCCGAAACCGGCCTGCTGGTCATGGATTGCATTGAAAACGTGACCACGATGACGCCCGAGAATTTCGCCGCAATCAAGGGCAGCCCCGGCCGCGCGGGTGCTGCGTTGCGGCTGTTGCACCAGTCGGGCGAAGAATTTGCCGGGCGGTTCGAGCTGTTCCAGATGATCGAGGACTATCTCGACGTGCTCTCCAAGAAGGCGAACTCGACCTTGCCCGACGGGTATCATGACGTGGTCGCAGCCGCCGCGCCGGTACGTGAAGCATTGGAGGCGCATCCAGTGGACCTCGCGCCCTGTCATTGCGATCCGCTTTGCGAGAACTTCCTCGATGACGGTCAGAAGATGTGGATTGTCGACTATGAATACGGCGGCATGAACGACCCGCTCTGGGATCTGGGCGACGTGTCGGTTGAAGGGCATTTCACCGAAGCGATGGAGGCCGAGATGCTGCACGCGTATTTCGGTCGCACGCCGACCGCCGCCGAGAAAGGTCGCGTGGTCATCTACAAAGCCATGTGCGATCTGCTTTGGACGCTCTGGGGCCTGATCCAGCATGCTGATGGCAATCCTGCCGAGGATTTCTGGCTATATGCGGTGACCCGGTTCGACCGCTGCAAGGCGCTGATGAACGCGCCCGAGTTCGACAGTCATGTGGCGAATGTGAAGGCAGGGTGATCCCGCCCAGTCGAACGGGAAAGGCGCCCCGCAGGGCGCCTTTTTTCATGCGTTGAGGAAGGCGAGTAGCTCTGCGTGAAGGTCAGGCGTAGCGGCCGAGACCACCCGGCCGTCGGACTCGAAATTCAGCGGTTGGCCCTGCCAATCGGTCATGATCCCGCCCGCGGCTTCAACCACGCCGGCCACGGGCAGGTAGTCATAGGGCTTAAGGTCGTAATCGACCACGGCGTCAATCCGGCCCTCGGCCACCAGAGCGTGCGGGTGGCAATCATACCCCATCCGCCGCAGCTTGCCCGCCGTGCAAAGCCGGCCGAACAATGCCGGATCGTCGCCATGAATCTTCTCGGCCTCGTTGATGAACAGGGTCGCGTCCGTTAGCGCAGTACAGCGCGACACCCGGATCGGTTTGCCGTCCTTCGTCGCGCCAAGGCCCCTTGCCCCGGCATAGACCTGATCCAGCGCGGGCAGGCGGATGATGCCAAGCAGCGTTTCGCCGTCCTCGACCAGGGCCATCAGCATCCCGAAAAGCGGCACGCCGGTAATGAAGCTCTTGGTGCCGTCAATGGGGTCCACGACCCACACACGGGGGCGATCCAGCCCTTCGATGCCGTATTCCTCGCCGAAAATCCCATCTTCCGGGAATTCCGCCACCAGAGCCTCGCGGATCGCTTTTTCCGTTGCGCGATCCGAGGCAGTCACTGGACTTTCATCGGATTTGAGGTCGATCTCGGACACGGCGTTGAACCCGGAGCGGGAGATGTCGGCCGCGTCCCCGGTGATGCGAAGGGCCGTAGCCAGAAGGGCGGGAAGGTCAGTCATGTCAATTGTCCGGTCTGCGGGAGGGAGGTGGCCAGCGCAATCTCGATTTCCAGCTCGGCGAGCTTGGCCGAGATGTCGGCAGGCGGTTGGTTGTCCGTAATCAGAAGGTCCAGCAGCTCCGGGTTTGCCAGCGCAATCGGCGCGCGGCGCCCGAACTTGGAGCTGTCGGCGGCGACGATGCGCGTGGCGGCCCGGTCCATGATGGCGCGCGAATATTTGGCCTCTTCCAGATCGAAGATCGAGAAGGTGTTCAGCGCGTCGATGGCGGCAATGGACAGGATGGCGAAATCGGCCTGGAACCGGCTGATGAAGTCGAGCGCGTCGACACCGAAGATGCCTCCGTCATGTGGACGCAGTTCACCTCCAGGCATGAACACGCGATTGCCATTGCGCGCGGCCAACGCGTGGGCCACGGCGACCGAGTTGGTGACGACGAACAGGTCGGAATGCCCCTGTAGCGCTTGCGCGATGTAGGCTGTGGTCGAGCCAATATCGAGGAACAGGGACGCGCCGCTCGGGATCTTTGCCGCGACATGGGCGGCGATCCGGCGCTTGGCGTCGGGTTCCTCCGCCATCCGGACGGAGAAGCTCAGTTCCGTCTTTGCCTCCACCAGTTGCACTGAACCGTGGAACTTTTGAACCAGCCCCTCTGTGGTCAGGCGCTTAATGTTCCGGCGCACGGTCTCCTCGGTCACGCCGATCGCTTCGGCCAGGGCGTTGATGCGGCAACTGCCGCCCGACAGGCGCAGAAGGTCGAGAATCTCCTGTGCTCGGGCCGGTGTGCCGCTGCTGGGTCGTGTTGATAGGGCCATAAACTCGCCTGAACGTAGCGGAAATGATGCATTTATAGACGTAACTTCCACAAAAATGAATTCAAAGCCAAGAAAAAAGTGGGAAAGGCAAACAAAAGCGTTGATTTTGTGTTGGAGTTGGTTGAGTTTTTGATGGCAAGTTCACGAAACAACCAGATTCGAGAAAAAACCAACGGGGAGAGTCGATATGACCTGCAAGAAACTCGTCGCCGCCAGCTTGCTGGCTATGACCGTGGCCGCTCCTGCCATGGCTGAAGTTGAAAGCCTGGAGCCGATCCGAATGACGCTGCACGACTGGACCGGGCAACTTCTGACCACTCACATCATGGGCGGCATCCTGGAAGAGGCCGGCTATAACGTCGAATATGTGCAGGCCGACTACATCGCTCAATTTGCGGGGCTCGAATCCGGCGATCTGCACGTGGCCATGGAAATCTGGGCCACCACCGGTCAGGAAGCCATGGACGCGGCCATCGCGACCGGCAATGTCGTCAGCTTCGGCCCCACCGGCATGCAGGCGATCGAAGACTGGTGGTATCCCTCCTATATGGAAGAGCAGTGCCCGGGATTGCCCGACTGGCAGGCGCTCAATGACTGCGCCCAACTCTTTTCAACAGCTGAAACCGCTCCCTTTGGTCGCTATCTCGGCGGTCCCGTGACTTGGGGCGGCTTCGACGAAGAGCGGATCGAAGCTCTGGGCCTCGACTTTGAAGTGGTGCACGCAGGGACGGACGCGGCCTTGTTCGCGGAACTTGAGTCCGCTTACCAGCGTCAGGCGCCTATCGTGTTGTGGATCTATACCCCGCATTGGGCGACCTCGCGCTATGACGGGAGTTTCGTCGAATTCCCTGCCTATGAACCCGCTTGCTACGAAGATCCTTCATGGGGTGTGAACCCTGACATGGCCTATGACTGCGGCAAGCCGCGCGGTGACATCACGGCCGTCGGTTGGGCCGGAGTGCCGGAGCAGTGGCCGGGGGCGGCTGCGGCGATCGAAGCTTTCACCATTTCGAATGACGACATGAGCGAGATGGTGGGTTTGGTCGACCTGAACGGTGAGGCCGTGGAAGATGTGGCCGCCCGGTGGATCGCCGACCACGAAGATACCTGGCGCGCCTGGATCCAGTAATCGCCTCTCCCTGTCGGCCCTTGGGGCAGACACCGGGGCCCGCCATGTGCGCGGGCCCCAACCGCCCGGGCTTTGTCCCGCGCCTGACCGTCAGTTCGTGATGAGACCCCAAAATGACCCAGACAAGACCTGCATTGCTCGAATGTAACGACCTGTGGAAGGTCTACGGCCACAATCCCGAGGGCTTCGTGAAAGCCTATGCCGGAAGCCCGTCGGCCGAAGATCTGCAAGCCCACCACATGGTGGGGGCCGTGCGCAAAGCCAACGTGAAAATTTACGAAGGCGAAATCTTCGTCATCATGGGCCTCTCCGGCTCCGGAAAATCCACCCTCGTGCGCTGCCTGTCGCGTCTGATTCAGCCCACGGCGGGCGAACTGATCTTCGATGGGCAGGACATCCTTTCCAAGTCCGACAAGCAGCTGATCGAGATCCGCCGCAAACGTATGGGCATGGTGTTCCAGCATTTCGCCCTGTTGCCGCACCTGACCGTACTGCAGAATGCCGCCTTCCCGCTCGAGGTGCAGGGCATGCCGCGCGCCAAACGCGAAGAGCGGGCGCGCGAAGTGATTGAACTGGTGGGTCTGAAAGGGCGCGAAAACTACTACCCGGCACAACTGTCGGGGGGGCAGCAGCAGCGCGTCGGTATTGCCCGATCGCTAGCGGTAGAGCCGGACCTCTGGTTTCTTGATGAGCCGTTCTCTGCGCTCGACCCCCTGATCCGGCGCGAGATGCAGGACGAGTTCCTGCGTCTGCAAGGGATGCTCAAGAAGACCATCGTCTTCATCACCCACGATTTCGACGAGGCGATCCGTCTGGCCGACCGCATCGCGGTGATGCGTGACGGCGAGATCGTGCAGGTCGCTCGTCCCGAGGAACTGGTGCTGAACCCGGCAGACGACTACGTGTCCGAATTCACCCGCTATATCCCGCGTGCCAAGGTTCTGACCCTGCGCTCGATCATGCGACCCGGTGCTGTCGACGGCACCGCGGCGGGCACGCTTTCGGTCACTGACAGGGTGGAGTCGATCGCCGACGAAGTGGAACGCTCCGACACGGATTTCAACATCGCCGATGAAGACGGGCGCACGGTTGGACACATTGGCCGGCGCGAGATCATCGACGTCCTGATCGGTCGGGGGGTGAACGCGTGAGTGTCCTCGACCAAGACCTCAAGACCCCGATCCGCCTGCGGTCGTTGACCTGGTTGCGTGCGCCATGGCTGTTCTGGGGCGGCTTGCTGATCCTCACCTGGGCGGTGTCGCATTACGCCTTCGACATTTACCGCGCGCTGGATGCCCGCTGGATCATTCGCTTTCCCGCCACGTGGCAGCCCGACTTCGAGAGCCGGATCACCGCATTCATGGACTGGCTGCTGCATGATGCGCAGCTGTTCGGAATTCTGTTCCGTGACGTGACCCGTGCCATCTCGGCCGTGATCGAGGCACCCTATGATCTGGTCGTCGATGTTCTGGTCACCGGGTTGCAGCAAGGTATCGGACAGCAGGCCGTGCAGATCCTGCCGCCCCTGAGTTGGGTCGCCGTGATCTTCACAGTGACCGCCGTAGGCCACTACACGAAGAGCTGGTCGATGGCAGTGTTGATGGGGCTCTGCTTCACCTATCTTGCTGTGTTCGGTCAGTGGGAAAGCGCCATGCTGACCCTGGCCTCGGTCCTGATCGCGGTGCCGATTGCTGCTGGGGGCGGGTTGCTCCTGGGGGTCTTGGCGTTCCGTGTGCGCTGGGTCGACCGTGCCATGCGCCCGATCCTCGACCTGATGCAGACGGTGCCTGTCTTCGCCTATCTGGTGCCGATCCTTTTCATGTTCGGCTTCGGCCCGGTCTCGGCCCTCGTGGCAACGATCATCTATGCCATGCCGCCAATGATCCGCGTGACCATCGTGGCGCTGCGCGGTGTGCCGGAGGAACTGGCCGAGCTTGGCCGCATGGTCGGCTGCACCCGCCGACAGCAGATGTGGAAGGTGCTGGTGCCCTCGGCCAAGCCGATGCTGATGGTGGGCGTAAACCAGGTGATCATGCTGACGCTCAACATGGTCATCATCGCCTCGATGATCGGGGCAGGGGGGCTTGGCTATGATGTTCTGACCGCGCTGCGCCGCCTCGATATCGGCGGTGGGGTCGAGGCCGGGCTGGCCATCGTCGTTCTTGCCATTGCGCTTGACCGGTTGAGCCAGGCCTATGCCGGGCGGACCGTCACCCAGAAGGCCGCGCAATCCCAAGGCGGGTTCGCGATGCGCCATCGCTGGTCGCTGTCGATTATCGCGGTGATCCTTGTCACTGGCCTGATCGGAGCCGCCGCGTCCTGGCTGCAGACCTATCCCGACGCGCTGGTCATCAATACCGGGCAAATCTGGGAAAATGCCATTGGGTACATCAACGTGAACTACTTTGACACGCTGGATGCGGCCAAGACCTTCCTGCTGACATGGTTCCTGTTGCCGGTGCGCCAATTTTTCGTCGGCATCCCGTGGCCGTGGGGCCTTATGGCAATGACGCTGATCGGCCTCCGGGTCGGCGGCTGGAAGCTGTCCTTGCTTGTCTTCGTGCTAACCGGACTGATCGTGCTCTCTGGCTTGTGGGACAAGGCGATGATGACCGTCTATCTCTGCGGGGCCTCCGTTGTGATCGCCTCGGCCATCGGCATCCCGCTTGGGCTTCTGGCGGCGAGCAACCCGGTGTCCAACCGCATCGTCGGAGCGTTCATTGATACGCTTCAGACCCTGCCGAGTTTTGTCTACCTGATCCCCGTGGTGATGCTGTTCCGCGTCGGCGATTTCTCGGCCATGATTGCCATCGTGGCTTACGCGCTGGCCCCTGCGGTCCGCTATGCCGCGCACGGCATCCGGTCCATCGACCCGCAGATCATCGAAGCGGGGATCGTGTCAGGCTGCACGCGGGGGCAATTGATGCGGCGCATCAAGCTGCCGATGATCCTTCCCGAATTGCTGCTCGGCCTGAACCAGACGATCATGCTAGCGCTCTCGATGCTGGTCATCACCGCCCTTGTCGGCACCCGCGACCTGGGCCAGGAGGTCTACATCGCCCTGACCCGCGCCAATACCGGGCAAGGGATCGTCGCAGGCCTGTCCGTCGCCTTCATCGCCATCATCGCCGACCGGTTGCTGGAAGCTGCCGCCAAGCGGATGCGCAAGCAGATGGGGATGGCATGAGCATGGAACAGCAAGCCATCGAGCGGGCGCTGTCGCTGCCCATCTGGACCGGTCCCGGCAAGGCCGAGGCACTTGGCGGCGGGATAACCAATATCAACGTCAAGCTGACCGACCAAGGCCGCGACTACGTGGTGCGTGTCGGGGGCGACATCCCGTTGCATCAGGTCATGCGCTTCAACGAGCTGGCCTGCCATCGGGCGGCCGAGGCGGCGGGGCTATCGCCCAAGATCGTGCACACCGAGCCGGGCATCCTGGCGATGGAGTTCGTGCAGGGCCGGAGCCTTACGGCAGAGGATGTCCGCGCGCCCGGCATGGTCGAGCGGATCGTGCCCCTGCTGAAGCGCCTTCATGGCGAGGGGCAACGGCACCTCCGTGGCCCGGTCCTGATGTTCTGGGTGTTCCACATCCTGCGCGACTATGCGGCAACGCTGCGCCAGGGTGGCTCGGCCCATGGGCCAGACCTGCCCGACCTGCTGGCCACCGCCGACCGGCTTGAGGCCGCCATCGGCCCGGTCGACGTGGTGCTTGGACATAACGATCTCTTGCCCGCCAACCTCCTGGATGCGGGTGATCGGATGTGGCTGATCGACTGGGACTACGGCGGGCTGAACTCGCCGCTCTTCGATCTCGCGGGCCTCGCCTCTAACGCCGAGATGACCGAAGCGCAGGAGCATCAGCTGCTGGAGCTCTACTACGGTCAGCCCTCCGACGACGCCCTGTGGCGGCGATACCTGGCGATGAAATGCGCCTCGCTGCTGCGCGAAACCATGTGGAGCATGGTTTCCGAAATCCACTCGCAGATCGCGTTCGACTACGCGGCCTACACCGCCGAGAACCGGGCCCGTTTCGACGCCGCCCTGAAAGACTTTGAAAACTCGTGAGGACACAATGAGCGACTTTCCGACCAGCGCCAAGGCCGTGATCATCGGCGGCGGCATCGTTGGCTGTTCCACCGCCTACCACCTGGCCAAGATGGGCTGGACCGAAGTTGTGCTGCTTGAGCGCAAGAAACTGACCTCGGGGACGACCTTCCATGCCGCGGGCCTCGTCGGCCAATTGCGCTCGAACGCGAACATCACCCAGCTTCTGGGCGAGTCCGTAAAGCTCTACCGCACACTGGAAGAGGAAACCGGCCTTGGCACAGGCTGGAAGATGAACGGCGGCCTGCGCCTCGCCTGCAACGAGGAACGCTGGACCGAGGTGAAGCGACAGGCAACGACCGCGCGGTCGTTCGGGCTCGACATGCAACTGCTGACGCCCTCCGAGGCCAAGGAACTCTGGCCGCTGATGACCACCGACGACGTGGTGGGCGCTGCCTACCTGCCAACCGATGGTCAGGCGAACCCGTCCGACATCACGCAGGCGCTCGCCAAGGGCGCGCGCATGTCGGGGGCGAAAATCTACGAGGACACCAAGGTTCTGGAAATCGACGTGCAGGATGGCGTCATCAAGGGCGTCAAAACCGAGAAAGGCTACATTGCCTGCGAAAAGGTCATCCTGTGCGGCGGCCAGTGGACCCGGACCTTTGCCAAGACCGTTGGCGTGAACGTGCCGCTGGTCCCGGTCGAGCACCAGTACATGGTGACCGAACGTATCGATGGCGTGACCTCTGACCTGCCGACACTGCGCGATCCCGATCGTCTGACCTATTACAAGGAAGAGGTTGGCGGACTCGTGATGGGCGGATACGAGCCGAACCCGATCCCATGGGCGATGGACGGAATTCCCAAGGGTTTCCATTACACGCTGCTGAGCTCGAACTTCGAGCATTTTGAGCAACTGATGGAACTATCTCTCGGCCGCGTGCCTGCGCTGGAAACCGCTGGTATCAAGGAACTGGTGAACGGTCCGGAAAGCTTCACACCGGACGGGAACTTCATTCTCGGCGAAGCGCCCGAGTTGAAGAACTTTTTTGTCGGCGCGGGCTTCAACGCTTATGGTATCGCCGCTGGTGGCGGCGCAGGCATGGCGCTGGCCGAATGGGTCGCCAACGGCGAACCGCCGTTCGACCTCTGGCCTGTCGATATCCGCCGCTTTGGCCGTCCGCACTTCGACACCGACTGGGTGCGCACTCGCACGCTGGAGGCCTATGGCAAGCACTACACCATGGCCTGGCCGTCAGAGGAGCATTCCTCGGGCCGCCCCTGCCGCAAGTCGCCGCTCTATGACACGCTCAAGGCCAATGGGGCCTGTTTCGGTGAGAAACTCGGCTGGGAGCGTCCCAACTGGTTTGCGGATCTGGCGAAGGGAGAGCAGGCGAAAGATGTCTACACCTTCGGCAAGCCCAACTGGTTCGACGCCGTGGGCCGCGAACACAAGGCCGCGCGCGAGACAGCGGTGCTGATCGACCAGACCTCGTTCGCGAAGTTCATCCTGAAAGGCCCGGACGCGGAAGAGGCGCTGAGCTGGATTGCCGCCAATGACGTTGCCAAGCCGGTCGGGTCGCTCATCTACACCCAGATGCTGAATGACCGTGGCGGGATCGAATGCGACCTGACCTGTGTGCGCACAGGGCCGGACGAATATTACATCGTGACCGGCACCGGCTATGCCACCCATGATTTCGACTGGATTGCCAAGAACATCCCAGAGGGGCTGAACGCGCAACTCGTCGATGTGACGTCGGCCTATGCCGTGTTGTCGCTGATGGGGCCGCGGGCACGGGATATCCTGGAACAGGTGACGCGGGATGACGTGTCGAACGAGGGCTTCAAGTTCGGCACCTCCAAGACGATTGGTATCGCGGGCTGCCCGGTGAACGCGCTACGCGTGACCTATGTGGGCGAGCTTGGCTGGGAACTTCACCTGCCGGTCGAATACGCGACCACCGTTTATGCCGCGCTGAAAGAGGCCGGGGCCGCCCATGGCATGATCGACGCGGGCTATCGTGCGATCGAAAGTTTGCGCCTGGAGAAAGGCTATCGCGCGTGGTCGGGCGAAATCAGCCCCGACTACACGCCGATGGAATCCGGCTTGGGATGGGCCTGCAAACTCCGCAAGAACATCCCCTTCAAGGGGCGCGAGGCGGTGCAGGTGCAGAAGGACGAGGGCGTCAAGAAAATGCTCGCCACCTTTACCACCGACGATCCGGAGACCGTGGTCTGCAGCCGTTCCACCATCTTCCGCAATGGCGAGCGGGTTGGCTACCTGTCGTCCGCGGGCTTCGGCTACACCCTGAACCAGTGGATCGGCTACGGCTATGTCCGGTCCGATGCCGGGGTCGATGCCGACTATGTCCTGTCCGGCGACTACGAGTTGGAAGTGGCGACCGAGAGACTGCCCTGCAAGGTGCATCTTAAGCCGCTCTTCGACCCGAAGATGGAGCGCGTGAAGTGCTGAACTGACCGGCTCATTTGAGCCTTCGGCCTCGGCGTCCTGCCTTGCCCCTTCCGGGCAGGGTGCCGGATGGCTGACCTGTATCCTGAAACCCGGAAAGGAGATGCTGGCATGATCTCGCCAACTCCCCCCGTTTTCCCGCCAGCGATCACGCAGGGCGCGGCCTCGGCAGATCCGGCCATCGTTCTGGTCTGCGAACATGCCAGCAATGCCTTACCCGATGCCTTCGGAACACTCGGGCTGTCCGAGACGGAGCGGCAGGCCCACGTGGCGTGGGATCCTGGTGCGCTCGGTGTGGCGCAGGCGCTGCAACGCTTGCTGCGTGGTGACTTGGTCGCGGGCACCGTGTCGCGTCTGCTCTACGACTGCAATCGTCCGCCAGAGGCCGAGAGCGCCTATCCAGATCGCTCGGAGGTCTTCGACATTCCCGGGAACCGGGACCTGTCGGCAGAGGCCAAGGCGGCCCGTGTTGCCGCAATCTATCAGCCGTTCGGCAATGCGGTGGACCGCGTGATGAAAGTACGGGGGCAGGGGGTTCTGGTCACTGTCCACAGCTTCACGCCCGTCTATCACGGCCAGCCCCGATCTTTCGAAATCGGCGTCCTCCATGACGACGACAGTCGACTCGCCGACCTGATGCTGCAGGACTGGCCCGCCGACGCGCCGCTGCGGGCCGAACGCAACGTACCCTACGGCCCTGAGGATGGCGTCACCCATACCTTGCGCAAACACGGGATCGCCAAGGGTTGGCCCAACGTGATGCTGGAAATCCGCAATGACCTGATTGCCACCCAAGCCCAACAACAGGCCGTCGCCCGCCTGATCGCGGATCGGCTGCGCGCGGCCCTTCTCCAACTGAAAGTGAACTCCGATGACTGAGAGCAAGCATGACGCGTTGATCCGGCAGGTCGAAGAGGGCGAGGTCGATACCGTTCTGGTGTGCCTCGTCGACATGCAGGGCCGCCTGATGGGAAAACGCTTCCACGCCCGGAATTTCCTTGATCATGCGATCAGGGAAACCCATTGCTGCAACTACCTGCTCGCCACCGATCTGGAGATGGCGACGCCCGATGGCTACCGTGCCACGTCGTGGGAACATGGCTATGGCGACTACGTCATGCGGCCCGACCTGAGCACGCTGCGGCCCGTGCCGTGGCTCGACAAGACCGTTCTGGTCCTGTGCGACCTGCTCGATCACCATCACCATGCGCCGGTGCCCCATTCGCCCCGCCAGATCCTCAAGGCGCAGGTCGACCGGCTAGCGACCTTGGGCTTTGACGCGATGATGGCAACCGAGCTGGAATTCTTCCTGTTCGAGGGGACGCCGGACGACATCCGCAAGGCGGGCTTCCGCGACCTCAAGCCGATCGGCGGCTACAATCAGGACTACGGCATCCTGCAAACCACCCGCGAAGAGTTCGTAATGCAGCCCCTGCGTAATAATCTTTTCGCGGCGGGGATCGAGGTGGAATGCACCAAGGGCGAGGCCGAGGCGGGGCAGGAAGAACTCAACCTTCGTTATGGCCCGGCGATGCTGTGTGCCGACCAGCACACCATTGCCAAGCACGCGACCAAGGAGATCGCGGCGCAGCAGGGTGTGACGGCCACTTTCCTGCCGAAATGGCAGCACGACAAAGTGGGATCGGCCAGCCATGTGCACTGTTCGCTGTTCAAGGACGGGCAGAACGCGTTTTACGACGCTGACCGCCCACACGCGAAGTCGGAGTTGATGGATCACTTCGTGGCGGGGCTGATCAAGTATGCGCCGGACTACACGGCTTTCCTTGCCCCCTACGTGAACAGCTACAAGCGCTTCCGCAAAGGCACCTTCGCCCCGACCAAGACCGTGTGGTCCGTCGATAACCGTACCGCCGGGTTCCGCATGTGCGGCGAGGGCACCAAAGGTGTGCGGATCGAGTGCCGCATCGGTGGCTCTGACATGAACCCCTACTTGGCGCAGGCTGCGCTGTTGGCCGCCGGGATTGCCGGGATCGAAGAGGGGCTAACGCTGCAACCGCCCGCGCGCGGCGATGCCTATGGCGATGCCGGGGCGGGGGAAATTCCCACCAGTCTGCGCGATGCGACCGAGACCCTGCGCGGCTCGGCCATGCTGCGCGCGGCGATGGGGGATGACGTTGTCGACCACTACACCCGTGCCGCTGAGGTCGAGCAGGAAGCCTTTGACGCGGTGGTGACGGACTGGGAAATCGCCCGTGGATTTGAAAGGTGCTGACATGGGAAAACTGAGCTGTGTATCCCCGATTGACGGGGCGGTGATCGCCACCCGCGACACGCTGAGTGAAGCGGATGCCCGCGACCTGGCCGCTGCCGCCCGCGCGGCGCAACCGGCCTGGGCAGCGCGCCCGATGGACGAGCGGATTGCCTTGGTCCGAAAGGCCGTCGCGATCATCGGTGAACAACAAGACCGCATGACACGGGAGTTGGCCCTGCAGATGGGGCGCCCGATCCGCTATGGCGGCGAGTTCGGCGGGTTCAACGAGCGCGCCAGCTATATGTGCGACATCGCGGGGACGTCGCTCGCCCCGGCGGTGATCGAAGAAACCGACACGGTCCTGCGCCAGATCAAGCGCGTGCCGCTTGGCCTCGTGATGGTGATCGCGCCGTGGAACTACCCCTACATGACCGCCATCAACACCATCGCGCCGGCGCTCATTGCCGGGAATACGGTGATGCTGAAACACGCGGCGCAGACCATCCTTGTTGGCGAGCACCTGGCAGAAGCGTTCCATGCGGCTGGCGTGCCCGAAGACGTGTTCGTCAACGTCGCCCTCGATCATGACGTTACTGGCGCGCTCATCTCGGGCGGCTGCGTGGATTTCGTGAATTTCACCGGCTCCGTTGGCGGCGGGCGGATGATGGAGCAATATGCGGGGGGCACCTTTACCAGCGTCGCCACGGAACTTGGAGGCAAGGACCCGGCCTATATCCGCGCCGACGCCGATCTGGATGCGGCAGTCGATGGCGTGATGGACGGGGCGATGTTCAACTCGGGCCAGTGCTGCTGCGGGATCGAGCGGATCTACGTGGCCGAACCGCTCTTCGATGCCTTTGTGCAAAAGGCGGTTGCTCTGGTGAACCAGGCGAAACTTGGCAATCCGTTGGACCCCGAGACAACGATGGGGCCAATGGCCAGCCCGCGCTTTGCCCGCGCGGTGCGCGCGCAGATCGAGGCTGCCGTGGCCGCCGGGGCCAAGGCCCATATCGCGCCGATGGCGGGTGATGACGGAGGGGCCTATCTGACCCCACAGATCCTCACCGGAGTCACGCATGATATGGACGTGATGCGCGAAGAAAGCTTCGGCCCAGTGGTTGGCATCATGCCAGTGAAGGACGACGAAGAGGCAATCCGGCTGATGAACGACAGCCAGTATGGCCTGAGCGCCTCGATCTGGACGGCGGACGCTGCTGCGGCCGAGGCCATTGGGGACCGGCTGGAAACCGGCACCGTCTTCATGAACCGCTGCGATTACCTCGACCCGGGCCTGTGCTGGACCGGCTGCAAGGATACCGGGCGCGGTGCCGGTCTGTCTGTTCTGGGCTATCACGCGCTGACGCGGCCCAAATCCTTCCACCTCAAGAAAAAGGTCTGAGCCATGACCCTCACTGCCAACTGGTCCTATCCCACCGCTGTCCGCTTCGGAGCGGGCCGGATCAAGGAACTGCCCGAGGCCTGCGCGGCGGCGGGCATGAAACGCCCGCTTCTTGTCACTGACCGGGGGCTGGCGGATCTGCCGATCACACGGGCCACGCTTGATATCCTGGACAAAGCGGGGCTTGGCCGCGCGCTGTTTTCCGAGGTGGACCCGAACCCTAACGAGATGAACCTTGCCGCTGGCGTCGCAGCGTTCAAGGCAGGCGGCCATGACGGGGTGATCGCCTTCGGCGGCGGCTCTGGCCTCGACCTGGGCAAGATGGTTGCCTTCATGGCCGGCCAGACCCGACCGGTCTGGGACTTCGAGGATGTGGGCGACTGGTGGACCCGTGCCGATGCCGACGCGATCTTCCCGAATGTCGCTGTGCCGACCACGGCGGGAACCGGGTCCGAGGTCGGGCGGGCTTCGGTCCTGACCAATTCTCAAACGCATGAAAAGAAGATCATCTTTCATCCAAAGGTCCTGCCCTCGGTCGTGATCTGCGACCCTGAACTGACAGTCGGTATGCCAAAGCAGATCACGGCAGGCACCGGCATGGATGCCTTCGCCCATTGTCTCGAGGCCTATTGCTCGCCCCACTTCCATCCGATGAGCCAGGGCATCGCGCTGGAAGGGATGCGGCTGGTGAAGGAAAACCTGCCGCGCGCCTATGCTGATGGCACCGACCTGGAGGCCCGCGGCCAGATGATGGCTGCAGCAATGATGGGGGCGGTGGCGTTTCAGAAGGGCCTCGGCGCGATCCATGCGGTCAGCCACCCGGTCGGCGCGATCTACGGCACCCACCACGGCACCACGAACGCGGTCGTCATGCGGGCGGTTCTGGACTTCAACCGCCCCGCGATCGAAGAGCGGATCGGGAAAGCCGCCGATTACCTCGGAATCTCTGGCGGGTTCGACGGCTTCTGCGGCTTCGTGGAGGGGCTGATTGCGGATCTCGGAATTCCGTCGAGCCTGACCGGACTGGGGATCGCCGATCCTGATTTCGACGCCTTGTTGGAAGGGGCGTTGAAAGACCCTTCGACGGGCGGCAATCCGGTGGAGATGACGGCGGAAAACACCCGGCCCCTGATTGCGGCCTGTTTTTCGTAGCACAGGTTCGGATCGCCGTCGGTCCCGCGCGGCGATCCGTTGACGGGAGGTGCCCTTGATCTGCTTCGATTTCGACGGGGTCATCGCGGACAGCCATGATCTTTGGGTTGCGACTTGCCGGACGGCCTTGGCTGAAGTGGGGGTCGACCTTCCGTCCGACGCGCGCCCGTTCGCCCGGCTGCGGCCTTTGACCTTCGAGCAATTGGCACGTGACATGGGCATCGACGCACGGGCCTTCGCTGCGCGTATGGCGGAGCTGGCCCTAGCGGCACCGCGATTGCCTCCCTTGGTCCCCGGCATGGCCGAGCTTCTTCGGGAATGCGCGGAACTCGCACCCTTGGCGCTGCTCAGCTCCAGCCGTCAGCCCTTCCTTGAGGCGGTGCTGCGCCACCACGGTCTGAGCGGGCTGTTCTCAATAGTGGCTGGTGGCGGCACCGGGCAGACCAAGGCGGAAACCCTCGCAAGCTGGTCCTCGGCGCGTATCATGATCGGCGACGCCGCCAGCGATATTGACGCGGCGCGGGCCGCCGGTGTGGTGTCCATCGGGGTGACGTGGGGCTGGCAGGCGGCTGACGTGATGTCTCACGCCGATATCGTGGTCGATAGCCCGGAAGACCTGGCGGTGGCCATTCGCTCGCATCTTTCCGGTGCTCCGGGAAAAGGGGTGGGTGCAACAAAAAGATAATTATTTTGTTGTTTAATGTTGGAAAAATGTTGTTAAATGTTGGTAAGGTCGACTCGACCTTCCGTTAACAAGACTGATCCCTGGTTGGGGCACATCCGACTGCGAAACCATCGAACGGCATCAAATCCAAGGGAGAGCGGCCATGAATGTCTGTCTCACCCCCCGCGAGCGGGGACTTTCGTTCAAAGAAATCCAAGTCTCTCGAACCGGGGCCGACGCCCGCACGGTCAGTATGGATTTCATCGTTGTACCCGGGTTTTCCATGATGGCGCTGTCCTCGGTCCTGGAGCCGATCCAACGCGCCAATGCCGAGGCGGGGCGCAAGATCATCTCGTGGCGGTTGCGGTCCTGGGATGGGCAGGCTGTGTCCTGTTCGAGCGGAATGTCGGTGCCGGTGGATGGTCCGGTTCGTTCCGAGGAGGCGCCGGATTTCACCTTTGTCTGCGCCAGCCGCAAACCGGAGACCAACCTGCCTGCGCGCCTACCCGACTATATCCGCGGGCTCTGGCGGCGAGGTCGGGTGGTCGGCGGAATATGCGGCGGCACCTACGCGCTCGCAAAGGCCGGTATCCTCGCGGGACGGCGTTTCACTCTGCATTGGGAGCATCATCCGGTCTTCCGGGCCCGCTGGCCTGATCTTGATCCAAGCAACGAGGTCTATTGCATCGATGGGCGCATCGTTACCTGCGCGGGCGGGGCGGCAGCCGCGGATATGGCGCTGGAACTGATCAATGCCTGCTGCGGAGAGAAGGCGGTTTTCGCGGCCATGGAGCAATGTCTGATCGGAACCAAGCGTTCCGAGACCGCCGAGCAGACGCCCTGCATAGCTGCGCGGCTCGGCACCCGGAACGAGAACCTGCTGCGCGCGATCGAGTGGATCGAGGACAATTTCCAGACCGAGAGCGGAATTGGCAATCTTTACGACGCGGTCGGAGTTTCTCCGCGCCAAATCCAAAGACTGTTCCGCGACCATGTGGGGCTGTCGCCGCTGAAATACATGAAAGAGCGGCGCCTTCGGCATGCGCGAGCCCTCCTCGCGGAAACGGATATGAGTGTCGTGCAGATCGCCGCCCTTTGCTGCTATGAAACGACGACCTATTTCTCCGCAGACTTCCGGCGCCGCTATGGTGTCTCTCCACATCAGTTCTCGATGCTGGAAAGGCGGACTTGATCCGCCTTTCCTCGATCAGAACCTGTTCCTGTTGCCGTCAGACTGATCCCTTCTCGAGTACCAGCAACGGTGCTGTCAAAGGAAACCAGCTTGAGCCGGGCAGGTCGGTTTCGCCCTCCAGCGCCTTCAGCCTGGCGGCCTAGGGTCAGGATGCATTGATTTCGGTCGCGCTGCATGATTCACGGCTCCGAAAAGGAGCGGTGACATGAGTGATTTTTTCTGGCTGACCGAGGAACAGATGGGCAAACTTGCGCCTCTCTTCCCGAAGTCGCACGGCAAGCCAAGGGTCGATGACAGACGGGTTTTGAGTGGGATTATCTTCATCAATCGTAATCGCTTGCGCTGGCGGGATGCGCCGCGGGAATATGGCCCTCATAAAACGCTCTACAGCCGCTGGAAGCGTTGGAGCGAAAAGGGCATCTTCGCGCGAATGATGGCCGGGCTGGCGGCGGAACACGGTGAGAAGACGACCGTGATGATCGACGCGACATATCTGAAGGCCCACCGGACAGCGACCAGCATGGCCGCGAAAAAGGGGGGCGTGGCCGCCTGATCGGTCGGACCAAAGGCGGCATGAACACCAAGCTGCACGCCATCTGCGACAGTCAGGGGCGACCAATCGACCTGTTCGTTACCGCCGGACAGGTGAGCGATTACATCGGCGCACGGGCCCTGCTGAGCGGCCTGCCAAACGTCAAATGGCTGCTCGGGGATCGTGGCTATGATGCTGACTGGTTCAGAGAAGCGTTACAGGACAAAGGGATACGCGCCTGCATCCCGGGCCGCAAAAAAAACGCAAGACGCCGGTCAAATACGACAAGCGGAGATACAAACGCCGCAACCGTATCGAGATCATGTTCGGCAGGCTCAAGGATTGGAGGTGCGTCGCGACCCGCTATGACCGATGCCCCAAGGTCTTCCTCTCAGCCATTGCTCTGGCCGCGACCGTCATCTATTGGTTATGAATCCTGACCCTAGTCACCTGGAACTGTAATTCGTATCATTGACCTGATGTATATCGGGAGATGATGCGATGGTGGGGCGTTTGGCAGACGAAGTCGTTCTATGCGAGGAGGAACGCGCCTTCCTTGAAGCACAGGTTCGGCGACACAAGGCGGCACGGTCGCTCTCGGACCGGTGCAGGATGATCTTGCTCTGCGCGGAAGGGCTTCAAAGCAAGGAGGTTGGTGCGCGGCTCGGGGTGCATGAGCACACTGTTGGCAAGTGGCGCAGGCGGTTTGTGAAGGACCGGATCGAGGGTTTGACCGACGAATACCGCCCCGGTCGGCCACGCACTGTATCGGACGATCAGGTTGCCGCGGTAATCGAACGCACGTTGAACAGCACGCCGAAGGATGCCACCCATTGGTCGATCCGATCGATGGCCGCAGCAACGGGCCTGTCGCATACGACAGTCCGGCGCATCTGGGCCGCCTTCGGCCTTCAGCCGCATCGGAGCGAGACGTTCAAACTCTCGACCGATCCGCTGTTCGTCGACAAGGTGCAGGACATCGTCGGCCTTTACATGGCGCCGCCGAACCGGGCTATCGTGCTGTGTGTAGATGAAAAATCGCAGATCCAGGCGCTGGACCGCGAACAGCCGGTGCTGCCGATGGCGCCGGGTGTCGCCGAACGCAGAACTCACACATACATTCGACACGGCACGACCTCGCTGTTTGCCGCGCTCGACATCGCCACGGGGGCGGTGATCGGCAAATGCTACAAACGGCATCGGGCGACCGAGTTCCTCGACTTCCTCAAGAAGATCGACGCGGCCATGCCGAACGGGCCGGAGGTGCATCTGGTGATGGACAACTATGCCACGCACAAAACGCCGCGCGTCAAGGCGTGGCTGGCGCGCCGCCCGCACTGGCATGTGCATTTCACCCCCACCTCGGCCAGCTGGATCAACCAGGTGGAGCGTTGGTTCGCCGAGTTGACACGCAAGCAACTGCAACGGGGAGTCCACCGATCTACCGCCGAACTGGAGGCTGACATTACCGCCTTCATCGAGGCGCATAACGAGAATCCAAAGCCATACCGATGGGTCAAATCAGCTGACGAAATCCTCGCATCCGTCAAGCGGTTCTGCCAGCGGACACAGCAAAACCTATGTGCCGAACTTTAGATTCGGATGACTAGGCTCAAGTTTCAAGTGCAACACCTGCAGCCCGCAGGGCATAGGATGTTGCGATGGACAGACGAAGCGAGCGCCTCAACAGTGAGGAACGTGGCGTGATATTCGCCGAGCATCAACGGGGCAACAGTCAGTGCGGCATCGGCAGACTTCCTCGCCGCCTACAATTTCGCACGCAGGCTCAAGACGATGAATTGCCTCACGCCATACGAATACGTCTGCAAGGTCTGGACTTCAGAGCCAGACAGATTCATCGTCGATCCGATCCACCAAATGCCGGGACTGAACACCTAGCAATGCGCTATGGGCAAGAGGCGGCGGCTGCGCGCCCCCGCAACCAAAAATCTAATGCAATGTCATATGCTTACACGCCGCCTAAGGGCGGGCGTTTGCGTTCTGGGACCCCGCGCGCAGAGATCGTCTGTTGCGCCCTCCCGAAACAAAAAAATCACCATACATCAGATTCTTACACGCCGCCCGAGGGCGGTGTTTTGCGCTCCGGACAAAGCCGCCGAAGCACGCCAAACCTGAAACAGCCTTGCCAATCCACGCCAGCCGAGACCCTATGACGACACAGTGCCAAAAAAACACAGGCAAAAGCAGAATGACAAACAAACACGCAACCACCCACGACGCCAAAGAGGATCTCCGCAACCTCGATATCGGGATCTATGTAAATGGAGAGATCGTCCATCGGGATGAGGCCAAGGTCTCGGTCTATGATTCCGGCTTCATGCTGGGGGATGGCATGTGGGAGGGGATGCGGCTTTACGATGGGGTCTGGGCCTTTTTCGACGAGCATATGGACCGCTTCTTCGACAGCTGCAAAGCCGTCAGCCTTGATCCCGGCATGGATCGGGCCGGGATTGCGGAGGCGCTGCGTCTGACGGCGGAGGCCAACGGGATGACCACCGATGTGCATTGCCGTCTGATGCTGACCCGAGGTGTGAAGGTGAAACCGTTTCAGCACCCCTCGCTCAGCCGCTCGGGGCCGACGCTGGTGATCATCATGGAGCATTCGAAACCGGTGGACCGTCTGCAATCGTCAGGGATCCGGCTGGCAACCGTGCCGCAGGTGAGGGGGCTGCCGCATAGCCAGGATGCCAAGTTCAACAGTCATTCCAAGCTGAATTGCGTCATCGCCTGCTTGCAGGCTGAAGCTGCCGGGGCGGATGAGGCGCTGATGCTCGACCCGCATGGCTTCGTGAACACCACCAATGCCTGCAATTTCTTCATCGTCAGGAAAGGCGAGGTTTGGACCTCGACGGGCGACTATTGCATGAACGGGGTGACGCGTCAGAAGGTGATCGACCTGTGCCGTGCCAATGGCATCCCGGTGCGCGAGAAGAATTACTCGCTTTACGAAGCCTATGGCGCCGATGAGGCCTTCCTGACCGGCACCTTCGGGGCACAGACGCCGGTCGCCTCGATTGATGGAAAACCCATCGGGTCTGGCGAAAGACCGGTCACGGCGCGCATCCGGGCGCTGTACAAGGCGGCCATCGCGGCACATGTGGCCGAGCGCAAAGGCATTGCCCTGTGACGTCATGCGGCTTGAGCCTTGAGGGAAAACCGGGGTAACTGGACCCATGACACGTTCCGACCGTTCAAATCGCCCCGAAATTCGCCGGACCAGCCGATCGCTGCCGATTGCCCTGTTGCGCGCGCGCGAAACCGTGATGGGCCCGATCCGGGAGATGCTGGCGCAAAGCGGCATCAATGAGCAGAAGTGGCGCGTGCTGCGGGTTCTGGACGAGGAAGGTCCGATGGAGCAGACGGCGCTGGCGGCGCGGGCCTGCCTGCTTCTGTCGAGCCTGACGCGGATTTTGAAGACGATGGAGGGCGAGGGGCTG
This sequence comes from Nioella ostreopsis, assembly GCF_004000255.1. Taxonomy (GTDB): domain Bacteria; phylum Pseudomonadota; class Alphaproteobacteria; order Rhodobacterales; family Rhodobacteraceae; genus Nioella; species Nioella ostreopsis. The sequence goes on along the minus strand of NZ_RCIQ01000010.1, from coordinate 128,864 downwards.
CTGACCCGCGCCTCGGACCCGGGTGACCGGCGCAAGTCCATCGTCAGCGTGACCGACAAGGGGCGCGGGCTGATCCGTACGCACCTGCCGCAGGCCGAGGCGATTTTCGCCGCGCTGACCGCGCGCTATGGGGCCGAGCGGATGGAAGAGCTGCTTGACCTGCTGGAAGAGCTGCACGGGATGGCGGACTGACCGGGAGCGGTTTCGCCGCCTTCGGCGCCGACCCGGGAGCGAGCCTCCTCACCCTCCCTTGCGGGAGGGATCGTCGGCCCGCGTTGCCACGGACGATCCGAGAGGGCTGTGCCCCGTGACAGGGGGCGGGGCAGGTGTCTGCCGAGGGATGCCTCCGGCGGGAGTATTTGGCGCCAAGAAGAAGACCTTCAGAGCGATCGGAAGCCCGCGTCGAGGGCGGCAAGGATCGTGTCGACATCCGCCTCGGTCAGGATGAGCGGCGGCGACATGATGATGTTGGGCCCCGAGACACGAACCATGGCGCCGTGATCATAGGCCACCTCCTGCACCTTGGCGGGCATCGCCTTGTCGGGGGCCCTGGTGGCGCGGTCCGAGACCACTTCGATTGCGGTCATGAGCCCGTGGCCGCCGCGCACGTCGCCGATCATCTGGTGGCGGTCCATGAGCTTCTGCACCCCCGCGAAGAGCTGCGCGCCGCGGGCGGCGGCGTTGGCGGGGACATCGAGGCGGATGGTTTCGTGAAGGCAGGCGATGGCCGCCGCCGCGCCGACGGGGTGGCCGGAATAGGTGTAGCCATGGCCGATGGCGGCGGCGCCGGTGGCGTCTTGCTCGAAGACCTCGGCGACCGTGTCCGACAGCATCACCGCGCCGAAGGGGAAATAGCCGTTGGTGATCGCCTTGGCGGTGCACATCATGTCGGGTCGCACGCCCCAGTGGCGGCTGCCGGTCCAGTCGCCGCTGCGCCCGAAGGCGGTGATGACCTCGTCGGCGATGAGCAGGATGCCGTGACGGTCGCAGATCTCGCGCACCTGGGGCATGAAGCTTTCGTGCGGGACGATGACGCCGCCCGCACCCAGGATCGGCTCCATGATGAAGGCGGCGATGGTGCCTGCGCCCTGGAAGGCGATCTCGTCCTCGAGCGCCGCCGCGCAGAGGGCGGCAAGGCGCGCGGGGTCGGTTTCCCCGAACGGATTGCGGTAGGGGTAGGGGGCCGGGATGTGGAAGCAGCCGGGCAGGAGCGGCTCGTACTGTGTGCGGAAATTGGCGTTGCCATTCACGGAGGCGCCGCCGAAATGGGTGCCGTGATAGCCCTTCTTGAGGCTGAGGAACTTGGTGCGCGCGGGCTCGCCCCGGACCTTGTGATATTGCCGCGCGAGGCGCAGCGCTGTTTCCACGCTGTCCGACCCGCCCGAGGTGAAGAAGGCGCGGGACAGCCCGTCGGGGGCGAAGAACTCGGCCAGCATCACGGACAGCTCGATCACCGCGTCGTTCGAGGTGCCCCGGAAGGTGGAATAATAGGGCAGCACGTCCAATTGCCGCGCGATGGCGTCCTTCACCGGCTGGCAGGAGAAGCCGAGGTTCACGTTCCACAGGCCCCCCACGGCGTCGATGGTTTCGTGCCCGTCGATGTCGCGGATGCGCACGCCCTCGGCCCCGGTGATGATGCGTGGCGGGTGGGCCAGGCTGTCGGCGGGATGGGCCATCGGGTGCCACAGGTGGCGGGCGTTCATTTCCTTGAGGAAGTTGGAATCTTTCATGGCGCGGTCTCCGGTCCGGCTTGGGCGGCCCATGCGGCGGCCAGCGCGGGCGGGATGGTGCCGCCCCAGTTGGCGCTGATGGTCCGGGCTGCCTTGATGAGTTCGGTGAGGATGATGGTCTGAAGCTCCGGCGTGACGCGCGAGGACACGGCCGCCACGGCCACGGCCCCGGCGATGCTGGAGCTGTCGAAAAGCGGCGCGGCGAAGCCGGTGACGCCGGTCTCGAAGGTCTGGTCCGACATGGCGATGCCCGCCGCGCGGGCGCGGGCGACGGCGGCGGCGAGCTCCTCGGGGCTGCGGGCGGTGGTTTCGGTATAGGCGGGCATGGCGGCCAGCGCCCGGGCCATCAGATCGCCCCCGCCGAAGGCGAGCGCGGCGATGCCCGAGGCGGTCGCGTGCAGGGGTAGGCGGGGTTCGTGCAGCACCACGCGGGCCGAATACTGGGGTGCCTCGTGATGGGCGAGCGTGGTCAGCCCGGTCGCGTCGAGCAGCGAGGCATGGGCGGTTTCGCCGGTGGCCTCGGCCAGCCGGGGCAGGGCCACGCGCAGGCCCGCGCGGCGCGGCAGCGTCACCTCGCGCATATGGGCAAGGCGCAGGACGGCGGGGCCGATGCGGTAGGCGCGAGTGGTCGGGTTCTGTTCCAGAAGCCCCGCCGATTCGAGCGCCGAGAGGTGGCGGAAGGTCGTTGCCTTGTCGCGGCGGGCGAGTCGGTGGAAATCGCTCAGCCCGATCTCGGGCCGGTCGAGCGAGAAGAAATCCAGCAATTCCATCGCCTTTGCGATCGTGGACATGGGGCCTCCTGTCGCGCGGTGCGGGCCGCGCCTTGCAAAAAGGATTGACGGGGATTGGTTCGCAATGCAAGCTGTTTTTGAACCATAGGTTTATATAATGAACCAATACATCAGGGAGTGCAACATGAACAGAATGCTCAAGACCGTCTGCGCGGCGGCCCTGGCGACGGTGGCCCTGGGCGGGCTGGCGGCGGCGGATTACCCCGAACGCCCGGTGGAATTCGTGGTGCCCTGGCCGCCGGGCGATCTGGAGGACGTGCTGACGCGGATGATCGCGGAAGATTTCCAAGAGGCTTACGGCGTGCCTGCGGCGGTGGTGAACCGGCCGGGCGGCGGCGGCGGGCCGTTCCCGGGCGCGATTTCCGTGGCGACGGCACCGGCGGATGGCTACACCATCGGCTCCTTCATCATCGCGATCCCGACCGTGGGGCCGAACCTGGGCATTCCAGAGCTCAGCCCCGACCCGTTCGAACCCGTGGGCATCTTCCTGACCTATCCTTTCGTGATCGCAGCGAGCGCCGATGCGCCCTATTCCACGATGGAGGAACTGGCGGCCCATGCGCAGGACAATGACGTGACGCTTGGCCATTTCGGTGCGCCACTGGTGCCGACGCGGGTGACGATGGCGCTGGCGGCCTCGCAAGGCTTCAGCTTCGCCTCGGACGCGGCCTTCGATGCGCTGGATTGCAACACGCTGGCCTCGGGCGATGCGGATGTGATCAACACCACGCTGCAACTAATCCTGCCATGCCTGGACAGCGTGACCGTGCTGGCCTCGATCGGGGCGGAGCGGATCAGCCTGACGCCCGACGCCCCCACGGTGGCGGAGCTTGACCCCTCGCTGAACGTGGCGCTGTGGAACGGGCTCTTCGTGCATCGCGACACTCCGCAGGAGGTGCGCGACCGGATCGCGGAAGTGGCACAGGCCACGGTGATGAGCGAGCGGGCGCAGGCGCTGGCGGCGGAGACCGGCGCGCTGGTTTACTGGCAGGATGCGGCCGCGGCGACGGCACAGATCGAGGCCGATATCGAGACGCTCGGCACGATTTCGGGCATGCTCGACTGATCTTCTGCGCAGGCCGGGGCTTTCGGGGTCCGGCCTGCGATTTTTCTCGAAAGATCGGGGCAGGCCGGATGGATCGGTTTCAGACACTCCAGCAGATGTTCAAGCGCTATCGGCGGCCGGGCGATCTCGTCTTCGCCACGGTCTTCCTGCTGTTCGCCACCTGGCTTGCCAGCCAGCTGCAGACCCAGACCGTCTGGGCCAACGGTCAGCATCTTTTCGCGCAGCCCCGGTTCTGGCCTGCGGTGGGTGTCTTCGGCATGGTCCTGTTCGGCGCGCTGCATTTCCTGGGCTCGCTGGCCTCTGACCGTATCCCCGGGCGCTGGCCCGAGGTGCTGGCCTGGGTTCGGGCGCTGGAATTCGTGGGCTGGTTCCTGGCCTATGTCTGGCTGGTGCCGTGGGCGGGCTACTTGCTGGCGACGCTTCTCTTCATGGGGGCGCTGACCATCCGCATGGGCTACCGCGACGGGCGCATGATCGCGGCCGCGCTGGCGACGGGGCTGGGGATCGTGCTGCTCTTTCGAACAGCCCTGCAGGTGCGGCTGCCGGGCGGGCAGCTCTATCATCATCTGCCCGATGGCCTGTCCACCTTCATGCTGACCTGGTTCTGAGGCCCCGCGATGGATCTTCTTCTTTCCAGCCTCGGCACACTTGCCCGGCTCGACGTGCTTCTGGCGCTCCTGGTGGGCTCCATCGGGGGCGTCATCATCGGCGCCATTCCCGGCGTAGGCGCGGCGGTGGCCATTGCCATCCTGCTGCCCGCGACCTTCAGCTTCGATCCCATCGTGGGGCTGACTGTGCTTCTGGGCATCTACGGCTCGTCCATGTATGGCGGCGCGATCCCGGCGATCCTGATCAACACGCCCGGCACGGCGGTGAACGCGCTGACCACCTATGACGGCTATCCGATGACGCAGAAGGGGCAGGCGCGGCGGGCATTATCGCTGGCCTATTCGGCCTCCTTCTTCGGGGGCATCCTGTCGATCCTGTGCCTGATCCTTTTGTCGCCCGTGCTGGCCTGGATCGCGCCCATGTTCGGCAGCCGCGAGATCTTCCTCGCCGCGCTTCTGGGTATCATCCTCGTCGTGCTGGCGCATCGCGGGCAGGTCTTTGCCGCCGGAATGCTGGCCAGTTTCGGCATCTTCCTCAATTCCGTGGGGCTGGAGCCGGTGCGCTATTCGCGCCGCTACGCCTTCGATCAGAGCTGGCTGGCCTCGGGCGTCGATCTGATCGTGGTTGTGCTGGGGCTCTTCGCCCTCTCACAGGCCTTCATGCTGCTGGTCGACAAGGACGACGCGCCCAAAGCGCAGCGGGTGGAGGGGAGCCTCTTTTCCGGCCTGAAGGAGCTTTTTCGCTTCAAGCGGGTGGCGACCGTGTCCTCCGGCTTCGGCGTGTTGATGGGGATGATCCCCGGCGTGGGCGAGTTCACGGCGCAGTTCCTGAGCTACACCTACGCGCGGCGCACGTCGAAGACGCCCGAAGAGTTCGGCAAGGGCAGCCCCGAGGGGCTGATTGCCTCGGAGGCCGCCAACAATGCCGTGCCGGGTGCGGCCATGATCCCGCTTCTGGCGCTTGGCATTCCGGGCGAGGCACTGACCGCGATGATGCTGTCGGTTTTCTACGTGCACAACGTGGTGCCGGGGCCGGGGCTCTTCCAGAACGACATGGATTTCGTGGTGGCGCTCTATATCGTGATGCTGCTGCTGAACGTGATCGTTCTGGGCTTCCTGATGTTTTCCACCAACCTGCTCACGAAAATTATCCAGGTGCCGACGCGGTTTCTGGGCGTGGTGATCCTGACGCTCAGCTTCGTGGGGGTCTACAGCCTGCGCAATTCCTTCACCGATTGCGCGATTGCCAGCGCCTTCGGGGTGCTGGGGCTGATCCTGAAGCGGCTCAACCTGCCGGTGGTGCCGATCATCCTTGGCATGGTTCTGGGCGGCATCATGGAGGTGAAGCTTCGGTCGGCCATGGCCCGCGTCCGCACGCCCTGGGACATGATCGACCGGCCGATCGCTTTCATCCTCTTCTGCGCGATCCTGCTGGTGATCGGGCTGCATATCCGCACGCTGGTCAAGGAACACCGGGCGCGGGCGGAAGAGCCCGACCACGACATTCACGATTCCCACACGAGGTAAGCCATGGATCAGGCCAGCATCGACACGCTGCGGGCGCAGCCGGTTCCCGCACAGGGGCATCTGATCGGGGGGCAGGTGGTGCCTGCCTCGGATGGGGGCGTGATGGAGACGAGTTCCCCTATCGACGGGCGCGTGCTGACCACGCTGGCCAAGGGCACGGGCGCGGATGTGGCGCGGGCCGTGGCGGTCGCGCGCGAGGCGTTCGAGGACGGGCGCTGGTCGCGCCAACCCCCTGCCGCGCGGAAGAAGGTCATGCTGAAATGGGCCGAACTGATCGAGGCCGAGGCGCTGGCGCTGGCCGTCATGGGCGTGCGCGAGAACGGCACCGAAATCGCCATGGCCTACAAGGCCGAAGCCGGGTCGGCGGCGGCCACGATCCGTTATTACGCCGAGGCCATCGACAAGCAATATGGCGAAATCGCCCCGACGGCTGAGAACGTTCTGGGCCTCGTGCACCGAGAGCCGGTAGGCGTGGTGGGGGCCATCGTGCCGTGGAATTTCCCGCTGATGATCGGGGCATGGAAACTGGCGCCTGCCCTCGCGGCGGGCAATTCCGTGGTGCTGAAACCGGCGGAAACGGCCTCGCTCACGCTTCTGTGCATCGCGGCGCTGGCACTGGAGGCGGGGCTGCCTCCGGGGGTGCTGAACGTGGTGACGGGCGAGGGCCCGGTGGTGGGCGAGGCGCTTGGCCTCTCCATGGGCGTTGACGTGCTGGCCTTCACCGGCTCGGGCGCGACGGGGCGGCGGCTCTTGGATTACGCGGCGCGGTCCAACCTCAAGCGCTGCTACCTGGAGCTTGGGGGCAAATCGCCCAATGTGGTCTTCGCCGATGCGCCGGATCTGGCGCTTGCGGCCAAGGTCTCCGCTGCGGGGATCTTCCGCAATGCGGGGCAGGTCTGCGTCGCGGCCTCGCGCCTGCTGGTGGAGAACAGCATCCACGACGAATTCGTCGCGGCGCTGGTCTCGGCGGCGGAGGCGTTCCGGGTGGGCGATCCGCTGTCGCTGGAGACCCAGATCGGCGCGGTGCATTCGGAACGGCAACTTGCGCAGAACCTGCGGTTTGTGGAAGAGGCCGAGGCGGAGGGCGCGCAGAGGCTGACCGGCGGTGGCCGTGTCCTGACGGACACCGGTGGCACCTACATGGCGCCCACGGTCATGGCAGGGGTCGCGCCCGACACACGGCTGGCGCAGAACGAGGTCTTCGGCCCGGTTCTGGCGGTGACGCCCTTCAGGACCGAGGAAGAGGCCGTCCGGCTGGCCAATGGCACCGACTATGGCCTTTCCTCCGGCATCTGGACGCGCGATCTGTCCCGCGCGCATCGGATGATCCGGGCCATCCGCGCGGGCGTGGTGCATGTGAACACCTATGGCGGGGCGGACCTGACCGTGCCCCTTGGCGGCGTTGGGCAATCCGGCAATGGAAGCGACAAGTCGCTGCATGCGCTGACGAAATATGAAAACCTGAAAACGGCGTGGATCCAGCTGTGAGCGGGGGGACGATGGCGGACAAGACCATTCTGGTGGTGGGCACCTACGACACCAAGGACGACGAGCTGCTCTACATGGCTGACCGCATCCGCGCGCAGGGGGGTGGGGTGCTGACCATGGATGTCTCGGTTCTGGGCGATCCCTCGCAGCCCACGGATATCTCCAAGCATGACGTCGCCGAGGCGGGCGGGTCTAGTATTGCGGCTGCGATAGCGGCGGGCGATGAGAACACCGCGATGCAGATCATGGCGCGTGGGGCTGCGGCGCAGGCGGCGAAGCTATGGGCCGAAGGGCGGTTCGACGGGGTGGTGGTTCTGGGCGGGTCCATGGGCACGGACCTGGCGCTCGACCTGTGCAGCGCCCTGCCGCTTGGGGTGCCGAAATACATCGTCTCGACGGTGGCCTTTTCCACCCTGATCCCGGCCGAGCGCCTGCCCGCCGATATCCAGATGATCCTCTGGGCCGGGGGGCTTTACGGGCTGAATTCGGTCTGCAAATCCTCGCTCAGCCAGGCGGCGGGCGCGGTTCTGGGGGCGGCGCGGGCGGTAGAGGCGCCAGACCGGTCGAAGCCGCTCATTGGGATGACCAGCCTTGGCAAATCGGCGCTGCGATACATGGTCTACCTGAAGCCCGAACTGGAGGCGCGCGGATACGAGGTCGCCGTGTTTCATGCCACTGGCATGGGCGGACGCGCGTTTGAATCGCTCGCCGCGCAGGGCGCTTTTGCTGCCGTCTTCGATTTCTGCACGCAGGAACTTGGCAACCACACCCATGGCTCGGACGTAACGGCGGGGTCCGACCGGCTGACCAATGCGGGGCGCGCGGGCATCCCACAGCTGGTCTCGACCGGCTGCTATGACCTGGTGGACCTGGCCGGATGGCGCGGCATCCCCGAGAAATGGACCGACCTGCCGAGTCATGCGCATAACCGGCTCATCACCTCGGTGGTGCTGGATGCCGAGGGGGTGCGCGCGGTCGCCCGCGCGCATGGCCGGGCACTGGCGGAGGCCAGGGGCGAAACCGTGCTGCTGTTGCCGCTTGGCGGCTGCGGCGAATGGGACCGGCCGGGTGCAGACCTGCACAATCCCGAAGGCCTCGCGGCCTTCTGCGAGGAGATGCGTGTAAGCTGCCCTGCCAATGTGCGGCTGGAAGAGATCGACGCCCATATCAACGATGAGGCATTTGCCACGAGGGCGCTTGAGATCTTCGATGGCTGGCGGGTACGCGGCCTGGCGTGACGCGATGCGCGCGGTTTGATCCTGGCGGGGGAAGGGCCTTCGAAGGCCCTTGTTTAAGCGGTTTCGAAACCGCTTCCCACCCGGATCAGAGGGAGCGCACCAGATCAGGCTTGACTCCCCATACGTATTTGCTTAACAAAGCAAGTAAATAACGGGAGTCCAGAGTGCCACATATCACCGTCGAGTATTCGCCCAACATGGAGGAGCGCGCCGACATGGCTGCGCTGTGCGATGTGCTCCGGCAGGCCGCCATCGACACCGGCATCCTGCCCATGCCCGGTATTCGCGTGCGTGCCATCCGCGCCACCCATGTCAGCATTGCCGACGGCGATCCGCAGCATGGCTATGTCGACATCAGCCTGCGCCTGCGCGCGGGTCGGTCGGATGAGGCCAAGCGCGCGGCCACCGCCCATATCTTCGCCGCCGCCGAGGCGTTCCTTGCGCCGGCCATGGCGATCCATTCCATCGCGCTCTCGTTCGAGATGCGCGACATCGACCCCGATCTCAGTCCCAAGACGGGCACGATCCGCGACCATCTGCCGAAGGAGCGCCCATGACGGACCTTGCCACCCATGAGGCCAAGCTTGCGGGCTACCTCGCCCGGTTCCGCGACACGGGCGTTCTGAACCAGATCGGCGGCGAGGCTCGGCCCGCCGCCTCGGGCGCCAGTTTCGACAATCATTCGCCGGTGGACGAAAGCTTCATCTGCCGCGTGGCGCGGTCGGGGGCAGAGGATGTGGACGCGGCGGCGCAGGCTTCCAAGGCGGCCTTTCCCGCCTGGCGCGACCTGCCCGCAACCGAGCGCAAGGCCATCCTGCACCGCATCGCCGACGGCATCGTCGCGCGGGCCGAGGAAATCGCGCTCTGCGAATGCTGGGACACGGGGCAAGCCTATCGGTTCATGTCGAAGGCGGCCCTTCGTGGCGCCGAGAACTTCCGCTTCTTCGCCGACCGCGCGCCTTCGGCCCGCGACGGGCAGGCGCTGCCCTCGCCCACGTTGATGAACATCACGACCCGCGTGCCCATCGGCCCCGTGGGGGTGATCACGCCGTGGAACACGCCCTTCATGCTGTCCACCTGGAAGATCGCGCCCGCACTGGCCGCAGGCTGCACCGTGGTGCACAAGCCCGCCGAGTTCAGCCCGGTGACCGCGCGCATCCTGATGGAGATCGCCGAAGAGGCGGGGCTGCCGCCGGGCGTGTGGAACCTGGTGAACGGCTTTGGCGAGGATGCGGGCCGCGCGCTGACCGAGCACCCCGACATCCGGGCCATCGCCTTCGTGGGCGAATCCAGAACCGGCTCGATGATCATGAAACAGGGGGCGGATACGCTCAAGCGCGTGCATTTCGAACTGGGGGGCAAGAACCCCGTGATGGTCTTCGAGGATGCCGATCTCGACCGCGCGCTCGATGCGGTGATCTTCATGATCTATTCGCTCAATGGCGAGCGCTGCACCTCGTCCTCGCGGCTGCTGATCCAGGACAGCGTGGCCGACGGCTTCCTTGAAAAGCTGGCCGCCCGGGTGCGCAACCTGCGGGTGGGCAATCCGCTCGATCCGGCCACCGAAGTGGGCCCGCTCATCCACAAGACCCATTTCGACAAGGTCTGTTCCTATTTCGACAAGGCCCGCGCCGAGGGGGCCGAGATCGCCATTGGCGGCAAGCGGGCGGGCGATCTGGGCTGGTTCGTTCAACCGACGCTCTTCACCCGGGCCACCAATGACATGGCCATCGCGCAGGAGGAAATCTTCGGCCCCGTGCTGACCGCGATCCGGTTCAAGGATGAAGACGAAGCGCTGCAGATCGCCAATGACATTCCCTACGGGCTGACCGGCTATGTCTGGACCAATGACATCACCCGCGCCCTGCGGATCACGGATCGGCTGGAGGCCGGGATGATCTGGGTGAACTCCGAAAACGTGCGTCACCTGCCGACGCCCTTCGGTGGCGTGAAGGCCTCGGGCATCGGGCGCGACGGCGGGGACTGGAGCTTCGAGTTCTACATGGAACAAAAGCATATTGGCCTCGCCACCGGCCAGCACCACATTCCGCGCCTTGGAGCGTGAGAGGGGGAGGAAAAGAGATGGGAGAGATCGTTCTCGCCGCCAAGATGACCCATGTGCCCACCATGCTCATGTCCGAGCAGGACGGGCCCATAAAGGGCAAACGGCAGGCCGCCATCGACGGCCATCGGGAGATTGCGCGGCGCGCCCGGGCGCTCGGGGCCGACACTGTGGTGATCTGCGACACCCATTGGGTGATCAACGCGGGCTTCCACATCAACGCGAATGCCCGCTTCGAGGGGCTCTTTACCTCGAACGAGTTTCCGCAGTTCATCCAGAACCTGCCCTATGGCTATGACGGAAACCCCGCGCTCGGCGATGCGATCGCGGCAGAGGCCTCGGCCCGCGGCGTTCATACGCTGGCCCATCACCTCGACAGCCTGGAACTGGAATACGGCACGCTGGTGCCGATGCGTTTCATGAACCGGGAGCACGAGATGAAAGTTGTCTCGGTTGCGGCTTGGTGCACGGTGCATGACCACCAGGAAAGCCGCGTCGTGGGCGAGGCCATTCGCGCCGCGGTCGAGGCCTCCGACAGCAAGGTGCTGCTGGTCGCGTCGGGCTCGCTCAGCCACAAGATCTGGGCCAACAGGGACTATGCCGCCAATAACGGCACCTTTACCATCAGCTCCGAGTTCAACCGCCAGATGGATCTGCATGTGCTGGACATATGGCAGCGGGGTGATCACGCGACATTCCTGAAGATGCTGCCGGACTATGCGCAATTCTGCTGCGGGGAAGGGTCCATGCATGACACGGCCATGCTCTACGGGGCGCTTGGTTGGGACAGCTATGACAAGCCCTGCGAGGTGGTGACGGAGTACTTCCCAAGCTCCGGCACTGGTCAGACCAATGTGATCTTTCCTGTACGCTGACCGCCAAGAAGGATTTTCCAGAAAATCCTTCGCAGGCTGTGAAACAGAATTTTCCGGAAAATTCTGCCAGAACTGAGGCTGGAAAAACTCTTCTGGAAGAGTTTTCCAGCCTATGTGTCATCCCAACAGAGCTTCAATCCGCGCCAATGTCGCCGTGCTGACCGCAACACCCTCGGAGGCCGCCCTGATCCGCTTGGATTTGCGCCCATCCCCGGGCAGGCGGGCGCCGTCCTGTGCATGGATGGCGTCGGTGAGCGCCGCAATCCGCTCGGCAAAGCCGCCGCCAGATGTCGCGCCGGGGTCGATGGCAATGAAGAACTGGCCGGTCTTGGGCGGCCCGCCCGCGGTGCCGGAAAAGGGCGAGGCATCCTTGCCAAGCGTCGCGCCCGCCAGCGCCGCCGCCATGGTTTCCACCAGCAGTGCCACGCCAACCCCCTTGTAGCCGCCCGATGGCGCCATGGACCCTTTCAGCCCGACCTCGGGGTCGGTCGTCGGGTTGCCGTCCGCATCCAGCGCCCACCCGACCGGGATCGGCTTGCCTTCACGCGCATGTTTCATGACCTCGCTTTTCGCAATGGTGCTGGCCGACTGGTCGATCATGATGGCGGGCTGACCATCCGGCCCCGGCACGGCAAGAGAGAACGGGTTGGTGCCGACCACCGGTTTCGACCCGCCCGAAGGCGCAATCGACGCGGGCGCATTGGTAAAGCCCAAACCGACCAGCCCGGCCTCGGCCAGTCGGGTGGTGTGATAGCCCAGAACGCCACAATTATAGCTGTTGCGGACGGCCAGCGCCGCGATGCCCTGTTCGCGGGCCAGCGGGATCAATTCGCCGAAGCCCATGTCGATGGCCGCATGGGCAAACCCGGTCGCCGCATCGACGGTGATCACGCCGGGGCGGGGGATGTCCATGACGGGTTTGGCTTGCCCGTCCACCTTCCCGCATTGCACATGTTCCGCGTAGATCGGGATATAGGCGAGGCCGTGGCTCGCCACCCCGTCGGCCTCGGTCGCGGCGGTGGCGATGGCCAGCGGTCGGGCATTCTCGGGGCTGGTGCCAGCGGCCACAAGGGCACGGAAAGAGAGATCCTCGATCTCGTCCAGGGTCATGGTGCGGGTGTCTGACATCTCTCTCTCCTCAATCATTGTCTGTCAGGCCCGCCCCGGCCCCGGCAAGGCGCGAGGCCTCGGTCGCGGGCGCGCGGGTGCGGGCGGCGTAGATGCCGAGCGAGACCAGGATCATCTGGTCGGTTTCGGCGCGGCTGTGTCTGGGCGTTTCCGCCAGCAAAGGTCCACCAAGGGTCAGGACTACGTCCGACATCGGCGGTGGCGGGGCATCGAGGGCGACGGCGTCGCCATCTGCGACCGCCTGGCCGCTATCCCAGCTCAGGGTCACTGGCTGCTCAAATTCCCGGGCGATGGAGGCCGCGAAGGGCAGAAGGAAGACGGGCAGGGCGACGCGGGTCAGGGTCAGCGGCAAGGAAGCGGCTTTGCCGAGGTCCGACAGGGCCGCCCCGCAGGCAACCGGGCAAAGCCAGCCCTCAGCCCCGTGCCAGTCGCCATCCAGCCGCTCCGGCCCGGTCTGTGCATGGCCCTCCTCGTCATGGCGGAAAAGCAGCGCGACCAGCGGATCACAGGCGTCTATGCCGCGCGCGCAAAGCCAGCGGGTGGCCTTCGCGGCCTCCTCTGCCATGCCCCAGCACAACCCCGCGCCCTTTGCCGCCGTCTTGGCAAGGCTTTCGGTCTCGTTGAGGGATAGGCTCATGCGCCGGCCTCTGGGTAGACCCAGAAATCGGCGTTATCCTCGGTCAGCTCGGGCGGGTACGGCGCGCCTGCGAACATGGTGATGCGGATCCAACGGTCGGACCGGGGATCGAAGCTGGTCGCGCCGAAGAAGGACAGCTTTGCGCGCAGCATGTCGATGGGCAGCATATCCGCCCCGATGGTGTTGTCGCGGATCTCTCCATAGGGGGCCTTGGCGGCGATCTGGACACGACGGGCGCTGTGGCGGTGTTCGGGGTGTTTCAGAAGGAAGGCGGCCAGCGGGGTGTCGCCGGGCCAGTCGCCCAGATCCGCATGCAACAGGGCCGCGTCGCGCCCCGGTGCAAGGGGTTGTTCATAGGGCGCAATCGGCTCCTCGTGTCGCTGCCCGAGCCGGGGTTCGAGCTTTTCCTCGGACACGTACCAGGCCCGCGCGGTGGCCTCCGGGGCGGTCCAGTCCGTTTCCAGCGCCCATGGAAACTGCTGTTCGATCAGGGTCTTGACCTGATGCAGGGGCATGGAGCCATCAATGCGGAACCCGGCCTGTTCCACGGCAGCCATGCAGGGGCCTAGCCCGTCGATGATGTCGCCATAGGGTTCAAGCATCAGCGAGACCAGCAATTCCTGCCCCTCAAGCGACAAGGACCCTTCGGCCCATGTAAGGAGCGTGTCCCACGGATGATCGGCGTCGAGCCCTTCCGCGACATGCGGCAGCACGCGTGCCAGATCGGCCCGAAGAGCCGCAAGTCTCGCCAGTTGAATCGGGTGTTCGGTTCGCCAGCGCTGAACCGCCTTGGCACTTCTGGTCAGAAGATCGCGGAACAGCGCAATCTCCGACGCCGTGGCGGAGGGCAGGGCGCGCACCCGCGCCAGTGCCGTTTCGCGCACCAGTATCCAGTTGTTCACCAGCATCGGGTGATTGACCAGAAACGGCGCCATGCCAAGCCCGGTGGAGTTGCCGATGCCGAGGCGGCGCGCAAGGGCGGGGTCCAGCGCCACGGCATTCTCGCCGCCCTGCACCCGGGCCATGTGTTCGACCATGTCGCGCACGAACCAGCGGGTCAGGTAGACCGACAGCATTTCCGCCTGGAAAGGTGCCGCCATCTCGGGGCGGTCGGCGATCACCTCGCGGTCGGCAGCGCCGAACTTGCCAGAGCCGTAAACAGCCGTCGTGCGCATCAAATAGCCCACCTCGGTGATCACATCCGGGTCGGGCTGCTGCCCTGTGGCCAGTCGGTCCACCACATGTGTCCACAGCCTGACGGACCGATTGGCCCGTGAAAGGGAGAGTTCACTTTCACTTATGCGACCTGCCTCCTGCACCGGCACATTTCGGGACAGCCTGGCGATATCGTCCCGGTCGGGCACCCCGTCAAACAGAGCGAATGTCGCGTCCCAGGCCTCGGCGATCACCCGGTCGGACCGCAGGTGGTCGGGCAGATCATGGGCGAAGGCGACCAGAGAATAGGTTCGTTCGGGGCCTTTCGCGCAATAGACCGCGTGACCGACGCCCCTGTCGTCGATTTCGAACGCGGCCCGCGAAAACCGCCAGCCCTCGCTGGAAAGCCTGCGGGTGAGCTGCCGCATGAAACTGAGCCTGCATTGGTGCAACGACCCCAGACGCGCCAGCCGCATCACCTGTTCCGGCGGGCGCAAGGCGCATGCGCTGAAGTCTTTCATGTCTGCGTGTTCGGTCATCGCGCTGTCCTCCAACCCCGGTGCAGCTTGGCGGCCGCGGCGGGCAAGGTCAAACGCGCATCCGACATCTTACCCTGCGATAGGCGACACGATCCGGTGCCCTGGCATGTGCCAGAGCCTGACGAATGTCACCGGCGCGTCAAGGCCCCACGTGCTGCGTTCCAGCGTCAGAAGCGGAGTGCCTTCGGCGACATCCAGTGCGCGGGCCTCGTCCGGGCCGCAGGGCTGCGCCGAGATCGCCAGTTCGCCCCGTGCGACCGGGACCGTTTCCAGTAGCCATTCATTGGCGCTTTTGCGGCTGAAATCATGGTGTTCCGCCTGAGGTACGGCGGCAAGGTTGATCCAGCGATCTTCCAGAACATAGGGGGCACCGTCGGCCAGGTGGATTGCAGAAAGATGCAGGGTGCGGGCGGCTTCGCCAAGCCCGAGCGCATAGGCAACGCGCGCGGGGGGGCGCAGGATGCCTTGGGTCAGCAGAGCATAGCCGTAGCGCTGGCCGCCCGCTTCAATCTCCTGCCGGATGACCGGGATCTCGATGACCGCCTTGCCGACCGGGTGCAGCGCCACGCGCGTCCCCGATTTGCGGCGGCGTTCCACAAGTCCCGCCCCGGCCAGTTCCCGAAGCGCCCGGTTCACGGTGGTCCGTGCACAGCCGAATTCGGTGGCGAGGTCGGCCTCGTTCGGGATCAGGTCGCCGGGCTTCCATTGGCGGGCGCGGATGCGGCGACGCACCTCGTCCTGCACGCCCTGCCATGTATTGGTGTCGCTCATGTGGCGGCCCGAAGGTCTTTAACCGCTGCCCTGTAGGCTGCTTCGATGGCGTCGCGGTGGATATGGCGGCCCTCGCGCACCATGTGACGTCCCGCCGACCAGACGTCGCGCACCATGCGGTCGTCGCCCGCGAAGATGTAGCTGTCGAGGATCGTGTCGCCGGTCATGCCCTCAAGGTCCGGGTGGCTGGTGTCGAGCGTGAGCATATCGGCCCAGGTCCCGGCGGCAAGCGCCCCGGTCTGCCGCCCGGCCGCGCCTGCACCGCCCGAGTTGACGGCCTCGAACAACCTGCGCCCGGTGGAGTGGTCCGGCGTGGCGAGGGCCGCGCGGGAATGGTCGCGCAGGCGCTGGCTAGTGTCGAGCTGGCGCAGCTCCTCAGCCAGCGCGATACGGATATTGCTGTCGGACCCTATGGCGATGCGCCCGCCTGCGTTCATCCATCTGACCCCGTCGAAAATACCGTCCCCGAGGCTGGCCTCGGTCAGCGGGCAAAGCACGGCCGTGGCACCGGACCGGGCGAGCCCCTTGGTTTCGTGCGGCTCCATCTGCGTGCAGTGGATGAAATGCCAGTGTTGCTCGGGGGTGAGCGTGTCCAGCACCCATTCGACGGGCCGTTTGCCGGTGGCGGCCAGAACCTCCTCCACCTCGGCCTTCTGTTCGGCGAGGTGCATGTGGATCGGCCCGCCGCTGGCCAGCCCGATCACCTCGCGCAGGGCGTCTGCCGGGGCGGCACGCAGCGAATGGGGAGCGATCCCGAAGCCCCAGTCGGCGGGACCATCAGCAATCTGCGCGCGGGCGTCTTGTGCCAGCCGTGCGAAGCGGTCAGCGTCGTTGCCGAAGCGCTGCTGGCCCGAGGTCAGCCCGCGTCCGTCCAGCCCGCCGGTCTGGTAGAAGACCGGAAGCAGCGTCAAACCGATGCCCGACAGATCCGCCGCTGCCGTGATCCTGTCGCTGAGTTCGGAGAGCCGCGCATAGGGCACGCCGCCGGGCTGGTGGTGCAGATAGTGAAATTCCACATTGGTGGCATAGCCTGCCTCCAGCATTTCCATCTGTACGAAAGCGGCAATCGCCTGCACCTGTTCGGGCGTGATCCGGTCGAGGAAGCGGAACATCAGTTGCCGCCAGGTCCAGAAACTGTCGCTTGGGTCGGGGCCGCGGCGCTCGGTCAGCCCGGCCATGGCGCGCTGGAAGGCGTGGGAATGGGCGTTGGCCGGGGCGGGCAGAAGGCACCCCACCCGCGTGCCCTGCGGCGCGGCACCCGGCGTGACGCTGACGATGCGGCCCTCCTCCAGCGTGACCAGCACGTTCTGCTGCCAGCCATCGGGGGTCAGCGCGGTTTCGGCCCAGACATGTTCCATGGTCAAATCCCTGCTTGACTCGAATATGTGCATACATAATCCTTTCACGCAGGGATTAATCAAGCGAAATGAGTCGATCATGCTTCTGGTGAACGCGACGGTGGCCACGATGGGCGAGGGCGCGCCTTACGGGCTGATCCCCGACGGGGCGGTGCTGCTGGAGGGCGACCGGGTGGCCTGGGTCGGGCCGCGCGCCGAGGCGCCAGAGGCCGAGACGCGCGACATGGGCGGGCGGCTGATCACACCCGCGCTGATCGACTGCCACACCCATCTGGTTCACGCGGGCGACCGTGCGCGGGAGTTCGAATTGCGCCTGCAGGGGGCGAGTTACGAGCAGATCGCGCGCGAAGGCGGGGGGATCCTTTCGACGGTCACCGCCACCCGTGCGGCGAGCGTCGAGGAGCTGGTTGCGCTGGCCCTGCCGCGTCTGGATGCGCTCTTGTCCGAGGGTGTCAGCGTGGTCGAGGTGAAGTCGGGCTACGGCCTGACCATCGAGGCCGAACTCAACATGCTGCGCGCGGCGCGGGCGCTGGAACAGCACCGCCCGGTGAGGATCGTGACAAGTTTCCTCGCCGCCCATGCGGTGCCGCCGGGGGCCGAGCCGGAGGCCTATATCGACGAGGTCTGCATTCCCGCGCTGCATCAGGCCCATGCGGAAGGGCTGGTCGATGCGGTCGATGGCTTCTGCGAGGGGATTGCCTTCACGCCCGCGCAGATCGAGCGGGTGTTCGAGGTGGCGAAGGCGCTCGGCCTGCCGGTGAAGCTCCATGCCGAACAGCTCTCGCATCTGGGCGGAACGGAGCTGGTGGCGCGATATGGCGGGCTGTCGTCGGATCACGTGGAATACGCGACCGAGGCCGATGCGCGGGCGATGGCCGAGGCGGGCACCGTCGCCGTGCTGCTGCCGGGCGCGTTCTATACGCTGCATGAAACGCAGATGCCGCCCGTCGCCGCCTTCCGCGCCCATGGCGTGCCGATGGCGCTGGCGACCGACGCAAACCCCGGATCGTCGCCCATGTTCTCGCTGCTTCTGGCCGTGAACATGGGCTGCACGCTCTTCCGCCTGACCCCGGAGGAGGCGTTGAGGGGCGTGACGGTGAACGCGGCCAAGGCGCTCGGGCTCATCGATTGCGGGCAGATTGCCGCCGGAAAGCGCGCGGATCTGGCGGTCTGGGATGTGAAACAACCGGCGGAACTGGCTTATCGCTTCGGCTTCAATCCCCTGGCGGAACGCTGGATCGGCGGGGAGGTCGTGGCATGATCCTGACCCCGGGCGCGGCGACGCTGAGGCAGCTGGAGGCGGTGTGGCGCGGGGCGACCCCGGCGCTAGACCCGGCGGCTTACCCTGCCATCGAGGCCGCCCATGCCGAGGTACAAAAGGCCGCCGCCGGGGAGGATCCGGTCTACGGGATCAACACCGGCTTCGGCAAGCTTGCTTCGATCAAGATCGCGGCCGGGGATACGGCGGCGCTGCAGAGGAACCTCATCCGTAGCCATGCTTGTGGCGTCGGCAAACCGCTGGAGGAGGACACCGCGCGGCTGATGATGGCGCTGAAACTCCTGTCTCTGGGTCGTGGCGCGTCTGGCGTGGCGCCTGCCACGGTGCGGCTCATCGAGGGGATGCTCGCCAAGGGCGTCACCCCGGTCATCCCCGAACAGGGATCGGTCGGCGCCTCGGGCGACCTTGCGCCGCTGGCCCACATGGCCCTGGCGATGATGGGCGAGGGCGAGGCGGTCTTCGACGGCCAGACCTTGCCGGGGGGCGAGGCGCTGGCCCGCGTGGGGCTTGATCCGGTGAGTTTCGGCCCCAAGGAAGGCTTGGCGCTGATCAACGGCACCCAGTTTTCGACAGCCTGCGCCTTGGTGGGGCTCTTCACCGCCTGGGCCAACCTGCGCGCGGCGATCACGGTCTCGTCGCTCTCGACCGATGCGATCATGGGCTCCACCGCGCCGCTTTTGGCCGAGATCCACGCCCTGCGCGGTCAGCCCGGCCAGATCGAAGTAGCCGCCGCGATGCGGGAGCTGATGGAGGGCTCCGAGATCCGCGAAAGTCACCGCGAGGGCGATACCCGCGTGCAGGATCCCTATTGCATCCGCTGCCAGCCGCAGGTGACGGGGGCCGCGCTGGACCTTCTGCGCATGGCCGCTGGCACGCTGCGGATCGAGGCCAATGCGGTGACGGACAATCCGCTCGTGCTGCTTGGTGAGGGTCGGATCGTCTCGGGCGGGAATTTCCATGCGGAGCCGGTGGGGTTTGCCGCCGACATGATCGCGATTGCCCTGTCGGAGATCGGGGCGATTGCACAGCGCCGCGTGGCGCTGATGGTGGATCCGACCTTGAGTTTCGACCTGCCGCCCTTCCTGACGCCCGCGCCGGGCCTGAACTCCGGCCTCATGATCGCCGAGGTCACGACGGCGGCCTTGATGAGCGAGAACAAGCACCTGGCGAACCCGTGTTCGACGGATTCCACCCCCACGAGTGCCAACCAGGAGGACCATGTCAGCATGGCCGCCCATGGCGCGCGGCGGCTGGCCCGCATGAACCTGAACCTCTCGCGGATCTTGGGCGTCGAGGCGATGTGCGCCGCGCAGGGCGTGGAGTTTCGCGCGCCCTTGCAGACAAGCCTCGCATTGCAGGGCGTGCTGGCCCGGTTGCGGTCACGTGTGCCCACGATCCGCGAAGACCGCTACCTCGCGCCCGATCTGGAAGCGGCGGGCGAAATGGTGGCTTCCGGCGCTTTGTGCGAGGGGCTGGACCTGCCGGAACTGGAGGGCGTGGCATGACCCCGGTTGAAGTTCAACAGGGCGACCGCCCCGTCATTCTGGGCCTGCCCCATACCGGCACCTTCGTGCCCGATGAGATCCATTCGCGGTTGAACGCCCGCGGGCGGGAGCTGTCGGATACCGACTGGCATATCCATCGGCTCTATGACGGGCTGCTGCCCGGCGTGACCACCGTGCGCGCCACGTTTCATCGCTACGTTGTCGACGCCAATCGCGATCCTTCCGGCGCGAGCCTTTATCCGGGGCAGAACACCACCGGCCTCGTGCCGCTCACGGATTTCGACGGCGCTGCGATCTGGGCCGATCCGCCGCGCGAGGCGGATATAGCGGCACGGCGGGAGGCGTTCCACACCCCCTATCACGCCGCCCTGCAGGCGGAGATGGAGCGGGTGCGGGCCATCCACGGCGTGGCGATCCTCTATGATTGCCACTCGATCCGGTCGGTGATCCCGCATCTTTTCGAGGGGCTCTTGCCCGATTTCAACATCGGCACGAACAGCGGCACCACCTGCGCGCCCGAGATCGAGGCCGCCGTCCGCGGGATCTGCGCCGAGGCGACCGGCTATACCCAGGTGCTGAACGGCCGCTTCAAGGGCGGCTGGACGACCCGCCACTATGGCCACCCCGATCAGGGCTTCCACGCCATCCAGATGGAACTGGCGCAGTCGACGCATCTTGTCGACGAGACCGCCGGTTGGGCCTACGCCCCCGAAAAGGCCGACCGCCTGCGCCCGCATCTGTCCCGCATCCTGACAACCCTGGCCGACCTGGCCCCAAAGCTGAAGGGCTGACCCATGACCGACCCCCGCCACAACATCCGCGACGTCTTCCCCGCCACGGGGACCGAGATCACCGCGAAAAGCTGGCTCACCGAGGCGCCCATGCGGATGCTGATGAACAACCTGCACCCCGATGTGGCCGAAAACCCGCATGAGCTGGTGGTTTACGGCGGCATTGGGCGCGCGGCGCGCACGTGGCATGATTTCGACCGGATCGTCGCCAGCCTGAAGGAGCTGGAAGAGGACCAGACCCTGCTGGTGCAGTCGGGCAAGCCCGTGGGCGTTTTCCGCACCCACAAGGACGCGCCGCGGGTTCTGATCGCCAATTCGAACCTCGTGCCGCATTGGGCGACATGGGACCATTTCAACGAGTTGGATAAGCGGGGGCTGGCGATGTATGGCCAGATGACCGCCGGGTCGTGGATCTATATCGGGTCGCAGGGCATCGTGCAGGGCACCTATGAAACCTTCATGGAAGCGGGCCGCCAGCACTATGGCGGCAACCTGAAAGGCCGCTGGATCCTGACCGGCGGGCTTGGCGGCATGGGCGGCGCGCAGCCTCTCGCTGCCGTCATGGCCGGGGCCTGCTGCCTGGCCGTGGAATGCGACGAGACCCGCGCCGAGTTTCGCAAGCGCACCCGCTATGTGGACGAGATCACCCATTCGCTGGATGACGCACTCGCCATGATCGAGAGCTGGACCAAGGCGGACGAGGCGAAATCCGTGGGGCTCATCGGCAACGCTGCCGATATCTTCCCCGAACTCGTCCGGCGTGGCGTGCATCCCGATATCGTGACCGACCAGACCTCCGCCCATGACCCGATCCACGGCTACCTGCCGCAGGGCTGGAGCGTGGGGGAATGGCGCGACAAGCAGGAAAGCGACCCCAAGGCTGTGGAACGCGCGGCGCGGGCCAGCATGAAGGTGCATGTGGCTGCCATGGTCGATTTCTGGAACGCGGGCGTGCCGACGCTGGATTACGGCAACAACATCCGGCAGGTGGCGCTGGAGGAGGGCTTGGAGAACGCCTTCGCCTTCCCCGGTTTCGTGCCCGCCTATATCCGGCCGCTCTTCTGCCGGGGCATCGGGCCGTTCCGCTGGTGTGCCCTGTCTGGCGACCCGGAGGATATCTACAAGACCGACGCCAAGGTGAAGGAACTGGTCGACGACCCGCATCTGCACAACTGGCTCGACATGGCGAAGGAGCGGATCGCGTTTCAGGGCCTGCCCGCGCGGATCTGCTGGGTGGGTCTCGGCGTGCGCCACAAGCTGGGGCTCGCCTTCAACGAGATGGTCCGGAACGGAGAGCTGAAAGCCCCCGTGGTGATCGGGCGGGACCATCTGGACAGCGGTTCCGTCGCCTCGCCCAACCGGGAAACCGAGGCGATGAGGGACGGCTCGGATGCTGTGTCCGACTGGCCGCTCCTGAACGCGCTTCTGAACACGGCGTCAGGGGCCACCTGGGTCAGCCTGCACCACGGCGGCGGCGTCGGCATGGGGTTCAGCCAGCACTCGGGCATGGTCATCTGCTGCGACGGGTCAGAGGACGCCGACCGGCGGCTGGAGCGGGTCCTGTGGAACGACCCTGCGACGGGGGTGATGCGCCACGCCGATGCGGGCTACGACATCGCCCTCGACTGCGCGCGGGAGCATGGGTTGGATCTGCCGGGGATCTTGTGATAGGAGACGGCCCCTCGATAGCGAGGGGCCAGCCGCCTGGCGGGTTGGGGTGCGGGTGCATATGCTAGTACGGACGGCAGCGACGCGCAGAAAGCGGAATTTGTAAAGCTGGCACCTTTCGTCCATCTTGAGGGCGCAATCCGCTCATGGACGAAGCGGCGCCGCGGCACTAGAGATCTTGGATTGTCATGCACGCGGCTCCTATTGAGAATGTTTCAATTGAATTCGCAAGATAGATCATACAAACACAGAGAATTATTCGACGCTGGGGTTGAAGCCCTTCAAGGTATTGGCGTCGAAGGAAAATTCTATAAATGTCCAATTTGCCAACGTGATTACGATGAACGAGCTATCAAAAAAGATGCTCCAACTGATTATTGTCTTACTCTCGAACATGCGCCGCCCGACAGCATTGGCGGAAAGGTAGTCGCACTAACATGTAAAAGTTGCAACAATGCCCTTGGATCAAGATTGGACAGCCAGATTGCCGCCAGAGAGCAATTCTTTCGCTTCATCGACCCAAACAGGCCTGATCCCAAACCCTTCGCAGGAAAGATAACCCTGAGTGAAGATCCCAAAACTACTACTAATGTTCAAATTTCAGGAAAAATTGGTGGCGGGATCAATATCCGCGCAGGGAATAACAATAAGCCATCAAATCTGGTTGAAACACACAAGAGCCTCAAAAAGATACACCTATCTGGAGACGTGTTTCATGGAACACTTGGGCTGCCTGCCTATAATCTGAGTCTAGCGAAATTGGCTTTCCTTAAGAATGCCTTCCTTTGTTTATTTGGAAAATTTGGATATACATACGCCTTGAGCAAGCCAGCTAGATATATTGCCGACGGCTTTCTTGAGAAGGGGGATGTTGAAGTAGTGATGCTTCAGCCAATTAGTGGTTTTGAAAACAATATTTTGGTATGCGAAGAGTTTGGGGTTTGTTTTGTTGGCTTTGGTGACTTTCTTTTGGTTTGCCCGTGGATAAATGCCAGCATTGAAAAGTACGCCGCAGCCTGCCAGACCCCTGACTCTCTTTTGGGAAACTACAAGTCACTTTTTCCATTTGAAATGCCGCTCAAACTCGAAGCGATACTGGACAAGAGATCGAGCAGAAAAGCTTAGGGACTAGAACGCTGTTATCGCTTCGCGCATTGAAGGCCCGCTTTTTGACGAGGAGCTATCGTATGCGAAGGGAACTTCCCAAATTCACCCAGTTCGCATGCGGGGCCATCAAATGCTTGCATAAACGAATGACCGCTTCGGGCTGACTCCGGTCATTAGGGTGGCCCCGATGGATGGCAGCTCTGTCCCGCAAAACCGACCTCAAGCCCTCAACGAACCCCGAATAACCATTTTCCCTTGGCAGGTCGTGCAAAGCCTGTCAGCGTGAGGGGCAGCGAAAGGGAAAAGCGATGCTGGAGACTGTCCGACAGTTCCGCGACAGGCTGACCGGGAAATGGTCGGCTCGGTCCTGCTGGCCCTGTTTCATCATCAATATCCGCTCCTCCCCCGCTCTCTGATGATCCGCTGAACCCGGGGCCTCGCCCCAGATGACATGGCTGCCGCGATGGCAGCCCGGATGATTGGAGCTTTCCAGATGACCCTTACCCCAGACCTGCCCAAGGTGCAGGAGGACTACAAGCGCGACGGTGTCGTGCTGCTGCGCAACGCGGTTTCGCCCGAGTGGATCGAGAAGCTGCGCGCGGCGATTGACATCGAAGTGCAGAAGGGCGAGCGCTATTTCGCCTACAAGAACATGCGCGAAAACCCCGGCACGTTTCAGGATTTCTGCCTGCACTCGGATATAGGCGAGCGCGTGGCCGAGGTGGCCGGCAGCCCGTGGACCTCGCTCATCTACGACCAGATTTTCGTGAAGGAGCCGGGGACGAAAACCCAGACCGGCTGGCACACGGATCAGCCCTATTGGCCGGTCTCGGGGCCGATCATGACCATGTGGATCGCGCTCGATGACGTGGACGCGGACAATGGCGCGCTGGAATTCGTGCGCGGGTCGCACGCCTGGGGGGCCAAGTATCGGCCCTTCAAGACCGACCAGCTTGGCGCGTTTTCGCATTACCTGGAGGAGGGGAACCCGGACTATATCGACATGCCCGATTTCGAGGCGGATCGGGCGAAGTATGACATCTTCCACTTCCCGCAGATGGCGCCGGGCGATGCGCTCGCCTTTGATGGGATGAGCGTGCATTCGGCCATGGGCAACCGCACCTCGACCCACCGGCGGCGGGGCTACGCGATCCGTTTCGCGGTGGAGGGCGCCACATATGACCCGCGCGATGAGGTCACGGAATGGCTGCATGATGAGAGCCTTGCGAAGGGCGATCCCTTTCGGGGCGGGCGCTTCCCGGTGATCTACGCGGCGTGACCAGTGGGGGGCCGGGTGCCCGGCCCCTTGCGTCAGGTGACCTGCGCGCGCTGATCCTCGCGGCCCATGGAGACGAGGAGGGTGTCGCGGGCTTGCACGGCCTCGAACCCCGCCTTGTCTGCGATGCCTTTCCACTGGGCCAGCACCAGCGACTGTGCCACCGCGCCGCCTAGCGTCGCACCGGGGCCAGTCACGATGAAGAGGTCGGGGGCGAATTCGCGGGCCGCCGTGCGGATGGCGGCGGTGAAGTCGTAGGTCTCGCAGACCTGCGTGTCGAAGGTGTAGCGCCAGAGAGCCTGCGTGTCTGTGGCCCCGGGCCACCAGACCGACCCGCGCCCGTCGATAAGGGGTTTTTGCGGCTGGTGGAACAGCGTCGCGGGCAGGGCGGTTCGGCCCTGTTCGGCCACGGGCGCCTGAAGGCCCGTATGAAACGCCGCGTGATTGGCCAGCCGCATGGGGAAGCGGCCCCCGACCGGGGGAACGGCGGCTTCAAAGGCGTTCAGACCGGCCTCGTCGCCCGCAAGCACCAGCATTCCGCCGAGGTCGATGGAGAGGCGCAGCGTTTGCCCGTCGCGTGCGTCGATGTCAGCGACCAGCTCCAGCAGCTCCGCCTTGCGCGTCCTGTCCGCCCGCCAGTCGTCCCCCATCCACGGGTAGACCAGTTGCCCGCCAATAAGGTGCTCCTGCATCAGGCTGCCCATGGTGTCGACGACCCGGAATCCGTCCTCCGGCGTCAGCGCACCACCTGCGGCCAAAGCCAGATACCAGCCCATGGAATTGCCGGTGACGGCCACGACCTCGATATCCTCGGCCAGCGCCGCCGCATCGGCCAGCGAGCAGGCGCAGATGAGCGGCGAGGCCACGTCACCGCGCGAGTATTTCGAGACGCTGAACCGCTCCGCCCCGTCCAGTGCGGAAACAGTCTCCCGCCCCGCCTCGGCGCGGATCGCGTCGAAGCGCGCGACGAGATCCGAGCGGGCCCCGTGGTGGCGCCCCAGATACCCCAGTTCGGCTGCGTTATAGGTGCCCCGTCCGGGGCAGATCAGAACCGCCTTGCGTGTCATGCCATGCCTCCCGTCAGGGATTTCGCCGCGTGGTAGATGCCGTCCGCGGAAGGTAATGTCGCGCCATAGGCCGGGCCGGTGGCGATGAAGCTGTCCTCTGCCGTGACCCGTGCGAAACTGGCGATCCCGGCCTCGTGCAGATGGGCCATCAGCGCCTCTGCCTGCCCGCCAGTGAAGCGGCATTCATCGACCACCAGCACATGGGCCGCGCCGCGCACCGCCTCGATCATCGCGTCCACCGGCAGGGGCGCCAGCCAACGCAGGTCGATCACGCGGGTTCTGATCCCGTCCGCCTCCAGCCGCGCCTGCGCTTGCCGGGACAGGTAGTGGCCGTTGCCGTAGGTGATAATCGCCAGATCCTGCCCGTCGCCATGCTGGCCGATCTCGCCAAGCGGAATGCGCCGGTCCGGCGCGGGGTAGCTCGTCATCCAGCCGCCATCCCCAGCCTCGTGCAGGTCGCGCATGGGGTAGAGCGCAATGGGTTCGACGAAGACGACGACCCGCTGTTCCTCCCACGCCAGCCGCACGCATTCGCGCAGCATCATGGCCGCGTCTTCGCCGGTCGACGGGCAGGCGAGGATGAGGCCGGGAATGTCGCGCAGGACGGCGAGCGAGTTGTCATTGTGGAAATGCCCGCCGAAGCCCTTCTGGTAGCCAAGCCCGGCGATGCGCACCACCATCGGGTTGGTGAACTGGCCGTTGGAGAAGAAGGGCAGGGTGGCGGCCTCTCCCCTCAGTTGATCCTCGGCGTTGTGCAGATAGGCGAGGAACTGAATCTCGGGGATCGGGACGAAGCCATTGCCCGCCATGCCGATGGCATTGCCGAGGATGGACTGCTCATCCAGCAGCGTGTCGATCACCCGGTCCGGGCCGTAGCGCGCTTGCAGCTTCTGCGTCACGCCATAGACGCCGCCCTTGCGGCCCACATCCTCGCCCATCAGGACAATCTCGGGATGGTCCAGCATCAGATCGGTGAGCGCGAGGTTGAGGATCTTCGACAGGGGCTGTGGGGTCTCCATTGCCTTCATGTCGGCGCCGAAGGCGGCCGCCCGCGCCTCCGCCGAGGGGCCGTTCGTGGGTGCGCAATCCCGTTTCGGGGGGATGAGGCTGGCCATCACGCCTGCCGCGTCCTGCAACCGAGGACGGGTCATGGCCTCCTGCGCCACGCGGGTCACGCGGGCGTTGGTTTCTTCATAGATCGTCAACGCATCCTCTGCGGGCAGGGCGCCCGAGGCATCCAGCAGGCGGGCGGAATGCAGGAGGGGATCGTTCGCTTCGCCGGCCTCGACCTCCTCTTTCGACAGGTAGCTCAGCGCCACATCCGCGCCCGCGTGGCCGTAAAGCCGGACCGTGCGCAGGTGCAGGAAGGCGGGCTTTCTGCGGGTGCGGACATAGTCGGCAGCCTCCTGCGCGACTTTGTAGGTGTCGTAGATATCGAGCCCGTCGGCGCTGAAATACCTGATGCCGGGGCGGTGGCGCATGCTGGCTTCGATCCAGCCTTTCGGCGTCTTGACCGAGATGCCGATCCCGTTGTCCTCGCAGACGAAAAGCAGCGGCAGGGGCGTGGATTGCACCGATGTCCAGCCCGCCGTGTTGATGGCACCCTGCGCGGTCGAATGGTTGGCTGACGCATCGCCGAAACTGCACATGACGAGCGCGTCATCTTCGTAAAGCTTGTGCTCGGGCGGATGCCGCCGGGCAAGGCCGATGGAAAACGCCGCGCCGACCGCTTTGGGCAGGTGGCTCGCGATGGTGGAGGTCTGGGGCGGGATCATCAGATCGCGTGAGCCGAGCACCTTGTGCCGCCCGCCGGAAATCGGGTCTTCCGAGGAACAGGAAAAGCTCAGCAGCATGTCCCAGGTGATATTTTGCCCCGGCACCTGCGCGCTGCGCGCGATCTGGAAGGCGGCGTCGCGGTAATGCAGGAAGGCCGGGTCCGCAGGGCGTAGCGCGGCGGCGACGGCGGCCATGCCCTCGTGCCCTGAGGACCCAATGGTGTAGAAACCTTGCCCCGCCTTCTGCATCGCGCGGCTTTCCCGGTCGAGCGCGCGGCTGAGGCACTGCGACCGGAAGAGCGACACCGCCAGTGGTGCGGGCAGGCCCGGCGCGGGGGGGCTGCCGGGCGGGAAATCGCGCTTGGCCACGCGGGTCAGGAAATTGTCGTGGACGATCTGGGCGCGGTCCATGGGGGCCTCTGTTGGGTCTTGCCGTGCGATTTTGTTGAAGGAGATCGCAGCCGGGCTGTCACGTTCCCTTCTGAATTATTCGTATTTACACGGCAACGCCAATGATGAATTCTCCGAAGAGTTGGAGAAAAACTCACATGATTGCCTCTCGCCGGTTTCTTCCCTCACTGCCCTCTATGCTGGCGCTGGAGGCGGTGGACCGTCTTGGCAGCGCCACGGCTGCGGCGGAGGAATTGTCGCTTACCCACAGCGCTGTCAGCCGTCAGATCAAGGTGCTGGAGGATCAGTTGGGCGTCACGTTGGTGCAGCCGGGGCGGGGCGGGCTGCGGCTGACGCCCGCTGCGGTGGACTATTGCCAGACGCTCAGGGAAAGCCTGACGGCGCTGTCGCGCGCCTCGCTGCGGCTGAAGGCCAATCCCGATGGCGGCAGTCTTGACCTCTCGATCCTGCCCACTTTCGGCATCCATTGGCTGGCGCCCCGTCTGCGTCGCTTCAGCCTCGCGCACCCGGAAGTGTCGCTGAACCTGTCCACCCGCCTCAAGCCCTTCGATTTCACGCGAGAGCCCTTCGACGCGGCGGTCCATTTCGGCGCGCAGGACTGGCCGGGCGTGTCCTATCTCAAGATTGCGGGTGAAGAGGTGCTGCCGGTCTGCGCGCCGGGGGTGTTGGCAGGGCCGCTCGACCGTCCCGAGGCGCTGCTGGACCTGCCGCTGCTGCATCTCGATACGCGCGCCAGCGCGTGGGAGGATTGGTTCCGCCATCAGGGCGTCGATGTCAGCGCCCCGCGCGGCATGCTCTTCGACCAGTTCACCACCATCGCACAGGCCGCCGCGCTGGAGATGGGGGTTGCCCTGCTGCCCACCTTCCTCGCCGAAGCGGAAATCGCACGCGGGCGGCTGGTGGTGGCCTATGGCGGGCCGGTGGTCTCGACCGGCAGTTACTACCTCGTCTGGCCCAATGACCGGCCCATGCGCGCGCCGCTGGAACGGTTCGCGGAGTGGATCCGCTCGGATCTGTGAGGCATCAGGCGAAGGGCAGGGGCGCCAGCCGGGCGGCACGGGTTCCATCGGCCAGGGCGACGCTGAGACCGGTGGCGCTGTCGGCGATATCGGCGCGGATCAGGCCGACGCCGATATTCATCCCCAGGCGGCGGGACCGCGCTACCTCGCTGACATGACCGACCGGCTGGCCGTCCTGCAGCAGATCCACCGGATGGCCGTTCGGCTGCACCGGGTCGCCGTCCAGCACCAGCCCGACCCGGCGGCGCGCGGCGCCGTCCGCCGCGATCCGTTCCAGCGCCGCGCGACCGATGAAATCATGCCCTGCGGCAAGGTCGATCAGCGGGCCGAAGCCCATTTCGTAGGGATTTGTCCGATGCGTCTGCAACCGCATATCCGCGCCATAGGAAATCAGCCCGCTTTCCAGCCGCTCGGTATCATTCGGCGCGCCCGGTCCGATACCAAAGGGCCGGCCCGCCTCTTTCACCGCCTGCCACAGGTCGCCGCCCCGGCTGCCATCGGTCAGATAGAGCTCAAACCCGCCCTGTTTCGACCAGCCGGATCGCGCCAGCACCAGCGGGATGCCGTTCAAATCGGTTTCGCGGAACGCGAAATAGCGCAGCGCGCGCACCCAGTCCCCGAACAGCGTGGCGGTCACGTCTTCGGCCTTCGGACCCTGAATGGCCAGGGGCGAGACATCGGGCTCAAACACCTGAACATCCATGCGCTTTTCCCGCGCTACGGCGGCGGCCCAGAGATGAATATCGCTATCCGCGACCGACAGCCAATAGCGGGTGTCCTCCAGTTTCAGCAGAACCGGGTCGTTGATCAGCCAGCCATCGTGATCACATAGCGGCACATAGCGGCCCTGACCGACTTTTGTCGCCGACAGGTTGCGTGGCGTCAGGTATTGCGCCAGCGCGCCCGCATCGGGACCAGAGAGTTCCACCTGCCGTTGCGCGGCCACGTCCCACATTGCGACGCCATTCAACAGCCGGTCATATTCCGCCTCCGGGTCGCCGAAATTGCCGGGAATATACATGTGGTTGTAGACCGAGAAGGACCGCACCCCGTCAGCAACGGTTGCCTCGAAATAGGCGGATTTGCGAATGTTGGGACCGATATTGATGTCAAAGGACATTGGGGGCCTTCCGGGAAAACTGCGGTTGTCCCCTTGTTGAATCGGTTCCCGAGGAGTGCAAGCCGTTCTGTGCGCCTGCTGCCCGGTTTGGGCGCAAAGGCGGGTCCGTCAGCCTGATCCCGCGTGCGCGGTCCGAACCGCGCGCGTGACATGGCATATCTCTACCGGTGATGGGCAGGCGCACGCCGTTGTCTGCCGGATATGCAATCCGCCATTTACAAACTGTGAACGAAACGGAAAACAGGCGCAGTCCCCTGCGAAGCCTTCAAGCTTGCCGCAAAGGTGATATACAGACGCTGTCCAGTTTGAAGCGGAAGGACTCCGGGCTTGAAAACCGTTGCTATCATCCCCGCGCGCGGTGGCTCCAAACGGATTCCGCGCAAGAATATCCGGCCATTCCGCGGCCAGCCGATGATTTCCTGGGCGATCCGCGAGGCGCTGTCCTCGGGCCTGTTCGACCGGGTGGTCGTCACCACAGATGATGCCGAGATCGCCGAGGTCGCCCGCGCGTCGGGGGCCGAGGTGCCGTTTCTGAGACAGACCGATCTGGCCAATGATCACGCCGGTCTGACCGAGGTCGTGCAGGACGCGATCCGGCAGCTGTCGCTGTCGATCACCCCTCCCGATATGGTTTGCCTGATCTACGCCACCGCCCCGTTCCTGAGGGCAGCGGACCTGCGCGACGGGCTGGACCGGCTGACTGCCTCGGATGCCGACTACGCGATTTCCGTGGCCAGTTTCCCGGCCCCCGTGGAACGCGCGCTGGTCGAGACGGATGGCCACCTGACGATGATGAATCAGGACAATCTGTTTCTGCGCAGTCAGGACCTGCGCGAGGCCTATCATGATGCCGCGCAGTTCGTCTGGGGAACGGCAGAGGCATGGCTGTCGGACCGGCGGGCCTTGCGGTCCCCGACGATCCCGGTTGTCCTGCCGCGTCAGCGGGTGCAGGACATCGACACTCCCGAGGACTGGGCTTTTGCGGAATTGCTAGCGAAAGTGCTGGAAGAGGTCGAGGCATGACAGCCCGCCGCCCCGTCCTGGGGGCCTTTCTGAACGGGGTGCCGGACGTTGAAAACCTCTATCCGATTCTCGCGGGCCTCAGGGATGGGGGGCGGGTCGAGCTGGATCTGTTCGTGACCTCCGGGCTCTGGCGGCGCGAGGCGCGCGTGCGCAAGCTGTTGCGCGGATCGGGCATGTCGTATCGGGTGCGGCCCAACAAGCTGATGAAGGCGGGCGTCTACTATCGACGCCTGCTGCGCGGGGTCGACCGGCTGCTTGTGATCGGTGACCCCTGCCATGACGAGTCGGTTTTCGGTGCGCGCGGGCGCTACATAAAGGACGCGGGCATTCCGACGATCTACATGCAGCATGGCGTCATCCAGCAGCACCTGACCTATTCGGACGATGGCAGCGCGACGGAGTTTCATTCCGATCCGGTCTTTCTGTGGGAAGATCCTTCCTGCCATGATGGCATTCTGGCGCCGGACGTGGCGCCGCGTATCCGCATTTCCGGCTTCACCAAGAAACCGGTTTTCGAACTACGGCGGCCCCCTGAGGCGCTCTCGCAGCGGCTGGCCGGATTCCGCAAGCGCGTCCTGATCTGCCACACATTCCGGGGCGGCGGCCATGACGCCACCCAGATCGAGCAGGCCTATGGGATGATCCGCGCATATTGCGAGCGGAACCCGGATGTCGCGGTGATCGTCCGGCCGCATCGGGGCAAGGTCCGCTCAAACTACAGCCAGCATGACAGGCAGCTTGGCCGTGACTGCCCCAACGTGCTCTTCTCCTTCCAGCATTCCGGTCCGCTCAAGGGCATGAACATCGTCGACGTGCTGAGCCTCGTGGACTGTATCGTCTCCACCCCGTCGACGGCGGTTCTGGATGGGCTCTATCTGGGGCGACCGGCGGCGTTGATGGCGGCTGAAAACTGTCGGCAACTGATGTCTCTACCCGTAATTTCCGACCAGGCGTCGCTTGAGGCCTTTGTCGAAGGGGGCATGACGGACCCAATGCGCCGGATGCTGGACCACTACGGTGACGTAGATCAGAACGTGAGCCGGGTCTGCGCCATGATTGAAGAGCGGCTGTTGACAGAGGCTGCAGCCTGATGGCCGCGATGCCCCCCCCGGTCGTCCTGCGCGCATCCGGTGGCGCGGGCGTAGGCATAGGCCATCTGCAACGCTGTGCCGCCCTCGCGCAGGCGCTGAAGGGCGATGTGCTTGTCTCGTCGCCCGAACGACCGGACGTCATGGAAGAACTTGGCCTTCCCGCGCATGGCCGTCTTGACGATGCCGGCTGGATCGTTGTGGTGCCCGAGGGGGCGGTCGTCGTGCTCGATACGCTGCACCATGGCAACGCCAAGGCCACGGCGGCGGATGTGGCGACGCTGAAAGCCGCAGGTCACCGCGTCGTGGTGATCGACAGCATGCCGCCCGACCACTTCACCGCGCCCGATCCGGGCTGCCTGCCAGATCTGCTGGTCACGCCCTATCATGCCGCCGACAAGCTGCGCCCGCCGCTGCCGGGCACGCGCTGGCTTGCCGGAAGCGCCTATGCGATCCTGCCAGAGGCCTATCGCCGCGCAAGAGCCGAGGCTGCGGCGGTGACGGGCGAGGGGGCAATCCTCGTCACCTGCGGTGGTGCTGATCCGACCGGGCTGTCGCTTGGACTTGCGCGCGCCTGTGCGCGAGGCGTGTATCCGGTCGATGTCGTCATCGGCCCCCAGTTCGCACCCGATCTGGTCGCGGAGCTGGAGACACTGGCAACGACCTGCCCGCAGATCACGCTGCATCGCGGCCTGAGCTCGCTCATTCCACTTTACCAGCGCGCACGCCTTGTCGTCGGGCGGCCCGGCCTTGTCCGCTACGAGGCGGCCTGCCTCGGTCGCCGGGCGCTCTACCTGTGGGATCACGATGAATACCGCGCCTATTTCGAAGCCTTTCGGGACAGCGGCCTTGCGGAGATCCATTTCACGGCCGATCCCGGTGGGGAAGCCGCGTTCTTCGACCGCCTTGCCACGCTTGTCACCTCGCGCGAACCGGATCGGGGGCTGGCCTCGGAGACCGCTGACGCGGTAGACGGGAACGGAGCGGCCCGCGTGGCGGAGGCGATCATGGCATTGTGCCAGAAAGGACCGAGATGACACTCACAGTAGACGGCAAGAAGATCGGAGAAACCGAGAAGGCATTCCTGATCGCGGAACTCAGTGCCAATCACGATGGCGATCTGGATCAGGCGCTTGCCCTTGTGGATCTTGCCGCCGATGCCGGGTGGGATGCGTTCAAGTTGCAGACCTACAGCGCCGACAGCCTGACGGTGAACAGCAACCACCCCTCGCTTGCCGTTGACAAGGTCTGGGGCCACACCAACCTTTACGAGCTGTACCAGTCCGCCGCGATGCCGATGGAATTTCATGCGCCGCTGTTCGACCGCGCGCGCGCCAGGGGAATGCTGCCCTTTACCTCCGTCTACGACCCGAAGGACCTGCCGTTCACCGAAGATCTTGGCTGCGCACTCTACAAGATCGCGTCCTTCGAGATGACCTTCGATGACCTGCTGATCGAGATTGCGGGCACCGGCAAGCCGGTGATCATGTCGACCGGCATGGCGGAACTGGCCGAGGTCGACCATGCCCTGAACGTGCTGGCGCGGGCCAATGCGGGCGACGTGATCCTGCTGCACTGCGTATCGGCCTATCCGACCCCGTTCGAAGAGATCAACCTGACCGCGATGGATGCGCTGCGGGCGCGGTTCGGGCGGATGGTCGGGTTCTCAGACCACACGGTCGGGTCTCGCGCCGCGGTTCTGGCGGCGGCTATGGGGGCCGTGGCGATCGAGAAGCACATCACCAACGATCCGACCCGCACCGGCCCCGACCACAGGTTCTCCGCCACGCCGGATGTGCTCGCGGAGATCGCGGCCGGTGTCACAGAGGCCGCCATTGCGCGGGGGACCGGGAAGAAGGGCACGTCCAGTTCCGAACAGGTCAGCAAGGCGGTTGGCCGGCGGTCGGCCTTCAGCCTTCGGGATCTGCGCGCGGGAGAGATTGTGACAGAGGCGGATTTCCGGTTCGTCCGGCCGGGGGCGGGGATTCCGCCCAATGACAAGGGGGCGGTGCTGGGTCGGCGGCTGGTCAGGGACGTGCCGAAGGGCCACCCGATCACCTATGACGATGTCGAGACATGACCGACGCGCATGCCAAGATGATCCGGGATCAGCGGATTTGCGCCATCATGCAACCCACCTTCCTGCCGTGGCTCGGTTATTTCTCGTTGATTGCCCAGGCCGATGATTTCGTGTTTCTGGACGATGTGCAGTTTACCAAGCAGAGCTGGCAGAACCGCAACCGGATTTCCGGGCCGAACGGGCCGGTGCTTCTGTCCCTGCCGGTGGCGCGCAAGCCCTCCTTTCCACTGATCAACGAGGCCCTGTTCGGGCAACCTGATTTCGAACGGAAACTTGTGGCGCGGATCAAGGGGAGCCTTGGAAAAGCGCCGCATTGGCCTTTGGTGGAACGCCTGCTGGAAACCGGGCTGGCCCGGTCATCGCATGGGCTGTCGGCGTTGAATATCGGTTTCATTCGCGACATCTGCTCGGAAATCGGCATTGATGCGACGTTTCACCAGACCAGCCGGATGAACCTGCCGGACTTCGAACGGTCGGAACGGCTGTTGCAGATCTGCGAAAGACTGAAGGCAGGGATTTACCTCTCGCCCGTCGGGTCCGCCGGATATTTGCGCGACAGCAATCCCTTTTCGGAACAGGGTATCCGCCTTCGGTTCATGAGCTTCGCGCATCCGCAATACGCTCAGGCAAAGCACGCGTTCCAGTCCCATATGTCGATCATCGACGCGCTGGCCTGGACAGGGCCGGATGAAACGCGCCGGATGATCATCGAGGGCATTGGCGCGCCGGTCGGAATAGAGGCGCTGGATCAGCCTGTCGACGACGATCCCGCGTCCTGAGTTTGCTGTCGCGTCCAGAAATCCTGTTTTCGTCCCTGATCTTGCGTGATACCGTCCGTGGGCGCCCCTCGGGATCGCGTGAAACCGCCATAAACCAGCAGAAAAAGCAGGCCCGATGCCCTATCAGGACGTGAATAAGATCATCGCCAACTACGAAACTCTCTTGAAGGAAAAGGGGGAAGGCGCGCAGGCGGTGCAGTATGCGGACGAAGCCAGCCAACAGGCGCGTTTCGAGATCTTGCTGCAGATTGATCGGGACATGACATCGGTGCTGGACGTGGGCTGTGGGCTGGCGCATTTCGCCCATTACCTGCGCGCCGGTGGACGGAACAGCCGCTACACCGGTGTCGATGTGGTGGCAGATTTCGTGCGACTGGCCAACAGATCGCTGGCCGATGACGACCGGGCCACGGTCACGCTCATGGATGCGGGCGCTGATGACCTGCCGGGCGGGCACGACTATGCGGTGTTGTCGGGGGTCTTCAACAATACCATGACCGACAACTGGGGCTTCATGACCAGCACCTTGCGCAAGATGTATGCCGCAGCGGACAAGGGGATCGCCTTCAACGCGATGTCGACCTGGGTCGATTTTCAGGACCCCGATCTGTGGTATGTGGACCCGATGGAGGTCTTCTCTTTCTGCAAGCGCGAGTTGGGCGGTCATCCGGTTCTGAGGCATGACTATGTAACGCGCCCGGGCGGCTTTCCTTTCGAGTTCACCATGTATGTCTACAAGCAGCCCTACAGCCCCGACCGCTGATCGGCGCTGCGGAAGTCTGCGTTGGTCCCGTGGCGGGCACATGCGTGCCAGCCTCTGTTGCGCGCCAGGAAAGGACGGCGTGTCAGGTAGGGAACTGGCTCAAACAGAGGTCATCATTGGTTGAATGGTGATGGAGGCGAGCTTTCAGCTGCTGCCCCGGGCCATCCGTAATGACTCCGGATCATCTTTCAGGGATGCACTCACCCGGCTGATCTGCTCCGCCCGATCCCATTCAAGATTGCCGAATTCCATAGGACGACTTGGACTCAAGCATGGTTATGCAGAACTATGATTCGAACACCCTTTCGGCGGCAGCGCATTGACTGCAAACCTAGGGCCGCAGACCGGTGCGGGTGGCACCCGCTGCGTCAGAGACGACCTCGAATTCGGCCACGGTCTCCCCCCGTTCACGGTAGAAGAGCGAGGCAATCGGTAGCGTTGACTGGCACTCAAACAATTAGGCCTTGGAACGGTTGGCGACAGCCTCGCAAGCTGGCAACTCACAACGCGCAATAGGTGGGGCGGAAAGGGGGATTTATAACGGGAAAATACGCACAACCCTTTGAAATAGATAAAAATGATAACTTAGTTGGTGCGGGCGGTGGGACTCGAACCCACACGGGCACAGGGCCCTTCAGATTTTAAGTCTGATATGTCTACCATTCCATCACGCCCGCATAAGGCCCCCGGTCAGGTCCGGGTGCCTGCAAATCTTTCCTGCCAGCCCTCGCGATCCTCGTCGCTGATCTTGGCGAAGAGGACATCGGGCACGGTAAACTCGTGACCTGCCTCCAAGACCGCCAGCGCATCGCCCACGGAATCCGGCCAGCCCGCGCCGTCTGCGTTCATCGCCGCCAGCATCGTGGCCGATGCATCGGGGATGAAGGGTTCCGACAGAACCGCATAGAGCCGGATCAGGTTGAGCGACAGGCGCACGATGGCGGCGGCACGCTCGGGGTCTTCCTTGAAGGCGGCCCAGGGTGCGGCGGCCTGCAGGTATTCATTGCCCGCGACCCAGATGGCGCGCAGCTCGGCCGCTGCCTTTCGGATCTCCATCGCTTCCATATGCGCTTCATAGGCTTCGAGCTTTTCTTCCAGCTCGGCCACAAGCGCGAATTCCTGATCGCCGTAGTCGCCGCCCTCGGGCACCACTTCGCCGAACTTGGAGCGGCAGAACTTTGTGACGCGGCTGACGAAATTGCCCAAGACATCCGCGAGGTCCTTGTTCACGGATTGCTGGAAGTTTTCCCAGGTGAATTCGCTGTCGGAGCTTTCGGGCGCATGGGACAGAAGCCACCAGCGCCAGTAATCGGCGGGCAGGATCTCCAGCGCCTGATCCATGAAGACGCCGCGCCCGCGAGAGGTGCTGAACTGGCCGCCGTCATAGTTGAGGTAGTTGAACGACTTGATGTAGTCGACCATCTTCCACGGCTCGCCCGAGCCGATCATCGTGGCCGGGAAGCTCAGTGTGTGGAAGGGCACGTTGTCCTTGCCCATGAACTGCACATAGCGCACGTCATCCGCGCCCTTGTCGGTGCGCCACCAGCGTTCCCAGTCGGCATCCGTCTTGCCATTGGCCTCGGCCCATTCGGCGGCGCAGGCGATGTATTCGATCGGGGCGTCGAACCAGACATAGAAGACCTTGCCTTCCATGCCCGGCCAATCCCCATCGCCGCGCTTGACCGGGATGCCCCAGTCCAGATCGCGGGTGATGCCCCGGTCCTGCAGCCCGTCACCGTCGTTGAGCCATTTCTTGGCAATGGAG
This sequence comes from Nioella ostreopsis, assembly GCF_004000255.1. GTDB lineage: Bacteria > Pseudomonadota > Alphaproteobacteria > Rhodobacterales > Rhodobacteraceae > Nioella > Nioella ostreopsis. The sequence continues at coordinate 91,375 of NZ_RCIQ01000010.1, read as the reverse complement.
GTCGTGAGGACGGGCCAATCGGTCTTGCTGTCGATCCATGCCTCCAGCTGGTCCTTCAGCTTGGACTGGCACAGGAACAGGTGCTTGGTCGGGCGCATTTCCAGATCGGTGGAACCTGAAATCGTGGAGCGCGGGTTGATCAGATCGACCGGGTCCAGCTGTTTGGTGCAATTGTCGCATTGGTCGCCGCGCGCCGAGTCGAAGCCGCAATTGGGGCAGGTGCCCTCCACATAGCGATCCGGCAGGAAGCGGCCATCGGCCTTGGAATACATCTGCTGGTCATCGACCTCGCGGATCAGCCCGGCCTCGTAGAGCTTGCCAGCCAGGTGCTGCGTCAGCTTGTGGTTCTGCTTGCTGGAGGAGCGTCCGAAATGGTCGAAGCTGAGGCGGAAGCCCTTGGCGATCTCGGCCTGCACGGCCCACATCTCGGCGCAATACTCCGCGACCGGCTTGCCTGCCTTGGCGGCGGCCAGTTCGGCGGGGGTGCCATGTTCGTCGGTGGCACACAGGAACATGACCTCATTGCCCCGGCCCCGCTGGTAGCGGGCATAGAGATCGGCGGGCAGCTGGCTGCCCACGAGATTGCCCAGGTGCTTGATCCCGTTGATATAGGGGATTGCCGAGGTGATGAGGATTCGTGCCATCGGAGTGCCTTTTCTCGTCCTTGCGCAGTCCCGTTTAGCGCAGCGATGCGGCAAGGACCAGAACCCTTGCACAGGTCGGGATCAGGAGCGGTGATTTCGGCGAAAGATGCGCCCGACCAGGAAGCTGGTGCGCGGCACCCAGACATAGGGCGCGCGGGTGGTGGCGCTGGCCCGGCGGCGCATGCGGATCAGGCCGAAAACGACAAGCCCCAGATGCGCGGCGGCGATGAAGCTGAACAAAGCGCCGGGGCCATAGAGGGTGATCAGGTTCGAGGTCAGGAGCGGCGCGACGATGGCGCCAAGCGCGTAGAAGAACATGAGCGCGGCAGAGAGCTCCACCCGCTCGTGATCCTCGGCCCAGTCATGGGCATGGGCGGCGGAGATCGAGTAGATCGGGAAGGTCATCAGCCCGAAGAAGAAGGCCGCCCCCATGACGGCGGCTGTGCCCATGCCACTCACGGCGATGGTGAAGCCGCAGGCCGGCAAGGCGGCGATGGACATGCCGATCAGCACCCATCTGCGGTCATAGCGGTCGGCCAGCCAGCCCACGGGCAGTTGCGCCAGCGCCCCGCCAAGCACGAAGGCCGATAGGAAATAGGCGATCTGATCGGCGCGCAGCCCGACCTCGGTGCCATAGAGCGGCCCCACCATGCGGAACGAGGCCGAGGACACGGCAGCGACCATGACGCCCGCCACGGCCAGGGGCGACTTGGTCCAGGCCATGAGGGGCTGCAGGCGGGGGGCGTCGGGGGTCACCGGTTCGACCGCGCGCGACAGGGTGAGCGGCAGCAGCGTCGCGCAGCACAGGAGAGCGAGCAGGTTGTAGGAGACGTAATGGGCGGGCTCCAGAAAGCCGATGATCATCTGCGCGCAGAGTGATCCCACCATGTCGACCATCCGGTAACTGCCCATGGCGCGGCCGCGTGTCTCGTTCGTGACCTTGGATTGCAGCCAGGCCTCGACCACTGTGTAGCAGCCCGCCACGCAGAGCCCCGAGGCCACGCGCATCAGCGCCCAGGCATAGGGGTCCAGAATCAGCATATGGGCAAGCAACCCGATGGCTCCGCTTGCCGTGAAGGCCGCGAAGGCGCGGGAATGGCCGATGGAGCCCATCAGGCGCGGGGCCCACCAGCAGCCGATGAAGAAGCCGAAGAAATGGGCGGAGCCAAGCAGGCCGATCTGGCTGTTCGTGAAGCCCAGAACCGTGCCCGAGAGCACATCGAGCGGCCCCACGCCGCCCGACGAGATCTGCAGAAGGAAGATCGACAGGAAGAGGGCGGCAAAGGAGACGAGCAGGCGCATGGGGCAGGGGATCTGACTTTTTTGTCAGACTGGTGCCGCCTGCGGCCTGGTGCTGTTCCCCGGGCGACCTCAGCGGGGTCGTTTATGGCGGGTTCGCTCAATGCTGCGCGTGCCGGATCGCGGGAACGCTCTTGCAAGAGCGTTTTTCGGGGGCTCTGCCCCCGTCGCCTTGCGGCGACTCCCCCGAGGTATTTTTGCCAAGATGAAGGCAGGGTCAGGCGGCGGGGGCCTCTTTCGGCGGCGCGGGCATGATGCCCTGAGAATCCAGCATCCAACTTTTTGGCGGTGCCTGCCGGGCGCGCAGGCGGGTCAGCTGCCAGCGGGTGCGGCCCGGGGCGTGTTCCGGGATCAGTTGCCAGCGGCTTTCCACGCCGGGCGCACCGCCGGCGCCGGGGGTCAGCAGCAGGCAGATCGGTGCATGGCCTGCCATCGCCCCGGCCTCGGCGGCCAGGTGCAGGCGGCGCACCGGGGTCAGGCCCGGCGGTTCTGGCAGGTCGCCCACGACGAGCGGCACGATGCCGGGACGCAGCGCCTCTTCCAGCGCCCAGAGCAGGTCCTCGGGGCGGCTTGTATCGACCATCAGCAGCCGGGCCGGGTCGATCAGCGGGCGCACCCCGTCCATATGCAGCCGGTCGGGATGCCAGCCGGGGCGCAGCCACAGGACCGGCCCGTCGCAGCCCTGTGCGGCCAGGAGCGCCAGCCGTCGCCGGGCCGGGCCGCAGAATTCATGCGCGCGGGCACGGGGCAGGTCGAACCGGTCCAGAAACCGCAGCGGGCGCGGGCCGGATCGGGAGGGGGCAGAACGGGACAGCAGGGCCTGGGACATGGGGTCAATCTACATGTTCGCTAAATGTTCTTCAATCCCCGCCTTGCGCCCGGGGTCTCAGCGCCTAGGTTGCGACGTAACAACATGACGGACAGGACAGGATAATATGCGACAGGTTTCCTTTGGATCGACCGGGCAGACGGTATCGGAACTGTGCCTTGGCACGATGACATGGGGCACCCAGACCCCGGCGGATGATGCGCATCGGCAGATGGACATGGCCCTGGCGGCGGGGATCGACATTGTCGACACGGCCGAGATGTATCCGGTCAACCCGGTCAGGAAGGAAACGATTGGCGGATCGGAGGCCATTCTGGGCGACTGGAACGCGGCCAATCCGGCGCGGCGCGGAGATTATCTGCTCGCCACCAAGATCAGCGGCGAGGGCGGGGTCGCCCGAGAGGGCGCGCTGATCACCGGGGCGGCGCTGCGCGAGTCCCTGGAGGGCTCGCTGAAACGGCTCAGGACCGACTATGTGGATCTCTACCAGTTGCATTGGCCCAATCGCGGATCGTTCCAGTTCCGCAAGAACTGGACCTATGATCCGCGCGGCCAGAACAAGGCCGAGACCCTGGCCCATATGGAGGATGTGCTGGCGGAGGCCGACAAGCTGATCGCGGAAGGCAAGATGCGCCACATTGGCCTCTCCAACGAATCCGCCTGGGGCACGGCGCAATGGGTCCGGGTGTCCGAGGACAAGGGCCTGCCGCGCGTTCAGACCGTGCAGAACGAATATTCGCTGCTCGCCCGGATGTATGACACCGACATGGCCGAGATGTCGGTCAACGAGGAGGTGACGCTGCTGTCCTTCTCGCCGCTGGCCGCCGGGTTCCTGACCGGCAAGTACCAGAACGGCGTGGTGCCCGCGGGGTCGCGCATGTCGCTGGTGCCGGAAATGGGCGGGCGCAAATCGGCGCGGGTCTTCGATGCGGCGGCGGCCTATCTGGAGATTGCGGCGCGCCATGGGCTGGACCCGATCCATATGGCGCTGGCCTGGCAGCAGACGCGGCCCTTCGCGATCTCGGCCATCTTCGGAGCCACGACCTGCGCGCAGCTGGAGCACATTCTGGGCGCGGCGGATATGGTGCTGGCTGCGGAGGTGCTGGAAGAGATCACGGCAGCCCACAAGGCGCATCCGATGCCCTACTAGGCCTCAGCGGTCGGCGCGCAGGTCCGAGATCGACTGGCCAAACGCCTTGCGAAAGGCGCGGGCGAGGGTGGAGGGGCCGGAAAAGCCGGTCCTGACGGCGATCTCCTGCACGCTTAGCCCGGTATCCAGCGCCAGTCTGCGGGCCTCGTTGAGGCGCAGGCGCAGGAAGAAGGCACCGGGGCCGGTTTCGAGGTGCTTGCGGAAGAGCATTTCGAGCCGCCGGGGCGAGAGACCCACCTCTGCCGCGATCTCAGCTATGGCGGGGGGGTCTTCCAGCCGCTCCTCCATGATGGCCACGGCGCGGGCCACTTGCGGGGTCAGGGCGGCGAGGCGGGCCTGCGGGACCAGCCGTTGCGGGCTGGGGCGGTCCTCCGGGTCGTAAAGCAGCGCATTGGCGACCAGCCCGGCCAATTCCGCCCCGTGATGGGACCGGATCAGGTGCAGCATCAGGTCGAGGCAGGGGGCCGCGCCGCCGGTGGTCAGGGCCGGGCCGTCGATCACGTAGCGGTCGGGCAGGGGGTCCACCTCGGGGAAGGCATTTGCGAAAGCCTCCAGATCCTCCCAATGGGTCGTGGCGCGGTGGCCGTTCAGCAACCCGGCCCGCGCCAGCACCCAAGGCCCGCCATCGACACCGCAATAGGGGATGCCGCGCCCCCGCAACTGGCGCAGCCAGGACCTGAGCGCCGGGGTGGCATGGGCATCGAGCCGGAAGCCCGCCACCATCACCATAAGATCCATATCTGCATGAAGCGGAAGCGGCTCGGTCATCACCTCCAACCCCGATGTCAGTCGCACCAGCCCGCCCTCGGGCGACATCACCTGCCAGGCATAGACCTTCCGCCCCGCCCGCCGGTTCGCGGCGCGGAATGGGTCCAGGGCCGCGGCCATGGACAGCAGGTTGGAATCGGGCAGAACCAGCAGGCCGATGCGGAAGGGCGGCTCCCCGGGGATTCTTTTGCGAGTCGCGGAAATCGTCATGGATGTTGCGTATATCGCAAAGAACTTGCCCGCAACATGCGCTTTCCTACCCCGGACCAGAGGACGGAGACCATCATGCCCCTTACCCCTTCGCGCGACGTATTCATCACCTGTGCCATCACCGGATCGGGCGGCACCACGGACCGCAGCCCACATGTGCCGCGCAGCCCTGAACAGATCGCCGACAGCGCCATTGCCGCCGCCAAGGCGGGCGCGGCGATTGTTCATTGCCATGTGCGCGACCCTGAAACCGGGGCGCCAAGTCGCGACCGGGGCATGTTCCGCGAAGTGACCGAGCGTATTCGCGCCGCAGACGTGGACGTTGTGCTGAACCTCACCGCCGGGATGGGCGGCGACCTGGTGCTTGGCAGCGTGGAACAGCCGCTGCCCGCCAATGACGCCGGGACAGACATGGCGGGCGCGTCCGAGCGCTTTGCCCATGTGCTCGACTGCCGCCCGGAAATCTGCACGCTCGACTGCGGCACGATGAACTTCGCCGAGGCCGATTACATCATGGTCAACACCCCCGGCACCCTGCGCGCCATGGGGCAGATGATGACCGATGCGGGCGTGAAGCCCGAGATCGAAGCCTTCGACACCGGCCATCTGTGGTTTGCCAAGAAGCTGGTGGAGGAAGGCATCCTCGACGATCCGGCGCTTGTGCAGCTCTGCATGGGGGTGCCGTGGGGCGCGCCCGATGACCTCAACACCTTCATGGCGATGGTCAACAACGTGCCCGATCACTGGACTTTCTCGGCCTTTTCCATCGGGCGCAACCAGATGAATTACGTCGCGGCGTCCGTTCTGGCGGGCGGCCATGTGCGCGTGGGGCTGGAGGACAATATCTGGCTGGACAAGGGCGTATTGGCGACGAATGACCAGCTGGTGACCCGTGCACGCGGCATCGTGGAATCCATGGGCAGCCGGATCATGGGCCCGCAGGAGGTGCGCGACAAGCTTGGCCTGACCAAGCGGGACCCGGCCTGATGCGCAAGCTGGTCGCCGCGATGGCTCTGCCCCTGCTGCTGGCCAGCTGCATCGAGAACGGGCCGTCCGAGCTGTCCGGTCCCGATGCGGCGGCCTGCGAGGCGCGGGGCGGCTACGTCGCCGTTGCGGGCTTCTCGGGCGAGGAATTCTGCGCCGAACCGACGCCGGATGCGGGCCAGATGTGCCGTGCCGCGTCGGACTGCGAGGGGTATTGCGCGGCCGAGACGCGGACCTGCTCCACCCATTTCAACGCGTTCGGCTGCTACAGCTATCTCGATGACACCGGGCAGGTCGTGTCGATCTGCGTAGACTAGGGCAAGGCGAATGGACGGATTGCAGGGCAAGCGTGTTCTGATCACGGCGGGCGCGGCGGGGATCGGTCGGGTGATGGCCGAAAGCTTCAAGGCCAGGGGCGCGCGCGTCGCGGTGTGCGACGTGGACGAGGCCGCCTGCGCCGAGATGGCAGCGGCCAACCCCGACATCCTGACCCGCGTGGTGGACGTGACCGATATGGGCCAGGTGGACGAGTTCTTCGACGAGGCGCTGGAGGCGCTCGGCGGGCTCGACGTGGCGGCGGCCAATGCCGGGATCGGCGGGCCTGCGGCGCCGGTGGAAGAGATGGATTTTCAGGGCTGGAAGGACACGCTGTCCGTCAATCTCGACGGGGCCTTCCTGGTGGCCCGCCGCGCGGCCCCGGTGATGAAGGCGCAGCGTTCGGGCCTTCTTTTGCTGACTTCCTCGACCTCGGGCCTCTTCGGTCATCCCTATCGCTCGCCCTATGCGGCGGCAAAATGGGGCATTATCGGCCTGACCAAGACCTGGGCGATGGAACTGGGGCCATACAACATCCGCGTCAATGCGCTCTGCCCCGGGGCAGTGGAAGGGCCACGCATGGATCGGGTCGTCGCCAATGAGGCCAGGGCGCGCGGCATCCCGGAAGACGATGTGCGCCAGATCTATGTGAAGGGCGTCTCGATGAAGACATGGGTCAAAGCGCAGGACATCGCCAATATGGCGCTCTTCCTGGCGTCGGATATGGGCAACAAGGTCTCGGGACAGGCGATGGCCGTCGACGGGCATACGGAAACGAACGGGGATTGAAATGACCAAGACAGCGGCAATTCTGGGCGGGGGCGTGATTGGCGGCGGATGGGCCGCGCGGTTCCTGCTGATGGGCTGGGATGTGCGGGTGTTCGACCCGTCGCCGACGGCGGAGGAAACGCTGAACGCGATGCTGGGTCGGGCGCGCAAGGCTTTGCCCGCGCTATACGACGTGGCGCTGCCGGCAGAAGGCAATCTATCCTTCCATGGCACGATCAGCGAGGCGGTCGAGGGCGCGATCTGGATTCAGGAAAGCGCGCCGGAGCGGCTGGAGCTGAAACAGAAGCTCTACCAGCAGGTGCAGTCGGTCTGTGACCCGGACGCGATCATCGGATCTTCCACGTCGGGGTTCATGCCGTCAGAGCTGCAAAGCTGCGCCACGCGGCCCGAGCAGATCATCGTCGCGCATCCATTCAACCCGGTCTACCTGCTGCCGCTGATCGAGCTGGTCGGGTCGGACAAGACCGACCCGGCAACGCTGGACCGCGCCAAGGAACTGCTTGAAACCGTTGGTCTTTTCCCGCTGAAAGTCCGCCAGGAAATCCCCGCCCATATCGCCGACCGCTTCCTGGAGGCTGTCTGGCGCGAGGCGTTGTGGCTGATCAAGGACGGCATCGCGACGACCGAGGAAATCGACGACGCGATCCGCATGGGCTTTGGCCTGCGCTGGGGGCAGATGGGGCTTTTCGAGACCTATCGCGTGGCGGGCGGCCCGGCGGGGATGGCGCATTTCATCAGCCAGTTCGGCCCGGCGCTGGAATGGCCCTGGACCAAGCTGATGGATGTGCCGGAGCTGACCGATGAACTGATCGAGATGATTGCCAGCCAGTCCGATGCGCAGTCGGGGCACCTGTCGATTGCAGAACTGGAATCCTTGCGGGACGGCAACCTTATCGGCATGATGCGCAGCCTGAAGGCGCGCGGGTCTGCCGTGGGTAAGGTCTTGGCAGATCACGAAAAAACCATCGAACCCGCGATGCCGGACCTGATGGTTCCGATGATCACGCTGGACCGGCAGGTGCCGACCGATTGGGTGGATGGCAACGGCCATATGAACGAAAGCCGTTATGTGCAGGCGATGTCGGAGGCGAGCGACCGGTTCCTGCTGTGGATCGGCACGACGCCCGACTATATCGCCACGCAGGGCAGTTGGTTCACGGTGGAAAACCATGTGCGCTATCTGGCCGAGGTAATGATCGGCGACCGGATCACCGCGACGACGCAGGTGCTGGAAGCCAAGGGCAAGAAGCTGAAGCTGTTCTACACGATCCGCTGCAATGGCGATGTGGCGGCGACGGTGGAGCAGTTGCTGATCCATGTCGACATGCAGACCCGCCGGGCGGGAGAGCCACCGGCGGAGATGGCCGATCTGCTGACCCGGATTGCGGAGGCCCATGCGGCATTCGGGGTGCCGGAAGGGGCCGGGGGCACTGGCCGCAGATAGGCGAAAAACAGGGGGTGCCATGCGTGCACCCCCTGTACACCCCCCGTACACCATGCGTGCAGACGGAAAGCGGTTTCGCCGCCTGCCGGCGTCGACCCGCGAGCGGCCCTCCTCAACCCCCCGGCTTGCGCCGGGAGGCCTCGTCGGTCCGCGTTGCCACGGATCTGTTGGGAGGGCGGCCTGTCGGGTCGGGTTTCCGGATTTGTGGCGAGGNCCCGCGAGCGGCCCTCCTCAACCCCCCGGCTTGCGCCGGGAGGCCTCGTCGGTCCGCGTTGCCACGGATCTGTTGGGAGGGCGGCCTGTCGGGTCGGGTTTCCGGATTTGTGGCGAGGGGGGATGCCTCCGGCGGGAGTATTTGGGCCAAGAAGAAGGGGAAGGTCGGTCTATTGTCCGGCTGTGTGAATGCGTTACGGAATCTTCGCAATCTTGCCTGATCGCGTAACATTTCTCTTGCAACGAATCACGTTGCGGAATATCCCGACCATGCGGTCAGTTATTTGCGAGACTTTCGGGAGGATTCCGCCATATGGACGCTTTCATCTGCGACGCCACGCGCACGCCGATCGGACGTTACGGGGGGGCGCTCAGTTCGATCCGCACCGATGACCTCGCGGCGCTGCCCATAGCGGCCCTCATGGCGCGCAATCCGGGCGTGGACTGGGGCGCGATTGACGACGTGATCTATGGCGACGCCAACCAGGCGGGTGAGGACAATCGCAACGTGGCGCGCATGGCCGCGCTGCTGGCGGGGCTTCCGGTCAGCGTGCCGGGCACCACGGTGAACCGGCTTTGTGCCAGTGGCATGGATGCCGTGGGTATGGCCGCGCGGGGGATCAAGGCGGGCGATTATGACCTGGTGATCGCGGGGGGCGTCGAAAGCATGAGCCGCGCGCCCTTCGTGATGCCGAAAGCCACCAGCGCCTTTTCGCGGGCTAATGCGGTCTATGACACCACCATCGGCTGGCGCTTCGTGAACAAGAAGATGCAGTCGGCCTATGGCACGGATTCGATGCCTGAAACGGCCGATAACGTGGCCGAGGATTACAATATCAACCGCGCCGATCAGGATGCCTTCGCCGCCCGGTCTCAGGCCCGGTGGGAGGCGGCGCAGGCGGCGGGGCTGTTTGCCGATGAGATCACGCCCGTGACGGTGCCGCAGCGCAAGGGCGATCCCGTGGTGGTCGATACGGATGAGCACCCGCGCCCCGGCACCAGTGCCGAGAAACTGGCGGGGCTGAAAGGCGTCAATGGCCCTGACAAGACGGTGACGGCGGGCAATGCCTCGGGTGTCAATGATGGCGCAGCGGCGGTTCTGCTGGCATCAGAGGCCGCGGCCAAGGCCAACGGGCTGACCCCGATGGCGCGGGTCGTGGCGATGGCGGCGGCGGGGGTAGAGCCCCGTATCATGGGCATCGGCCCGGTGCCCGCCACGCGCAAGGTGCTGGCCAAGGCGGGGCTGACCATAGACCAGATGGATGTGATCGAACTGAACGAGGCCTTTGCCAGCCAGGGCTTGGCCACATTGCGCGAACTGGGTGTCGCCGATGACGCGGCGCATGTGAACCCCAACGGGGGCGCCATCGCGCTTGGCCATCCGCTTGGCATGTCGGGCACGCGGCTGGTGCTGACGGCGGCCTATCAACTCAACCGCACGGGCGGGCGCTATGCGCTCTGCACCATGTGCGTGGGCGTGGGACAGGGTGTGGCCCTGATCCTGGAACGGGTCTGAAGGGAGACACGGGAAAATGTATGCACAGATGATCAAGACGGCCTCGAACGGGATCAAACCGCGCGAGGAGATGTCCGAGGAAGAGCGCGCCTTTCAGGACAAGATCGACAACGACATCAAGATCGAACCGCGCGATTGGATGCCGGAGGATTACCGCCGGACTCTGATCCGTCAGATCGGCCAGCACGCCCATTCCGAAGTGGTGGGGCAGCTGCCGGAAGGTAACTGGATCACCCGCGCGCCGACGCTGGAACGCAAGGCGATCCTGCTGGCCAAGGTGCAGGATGAGGCGGGGCATGGGCTCTACCTCTACTCCGCTGCTGAAACGCTCGGCGTCAGCCGGGATGAGCTCATTGAGCTGCTGCATGAAGGCAAGATGAAGTATTCCTCGATCTTCAACTATCCCACGCTCAACTGGGCCGATATCGGGGCTGTGGGCTGGCTGGTCGATGGCGCGGCGATCGTCAATCAGGTGGCGCTGCAGCGGACGTCCTACGGGCCTTATGCCCGCGCCATGGTGCGGATCTGCAAGGAAGAGAGTTTTCATGCGCGGCAGGGTTATGACGCGATCCGCGCGATGGCCTTCGGCACGCCGGAACAGAAGCGGCAGGCGCAGGATGCTTTGAACCGGCTCTGGTTCCCGGCGCTGATGATGTTCGGGCCGTCCGACGCGGAATCCACCCATTCGGAACAGTCGATGGCGTGGAAGATCAAGGTGAAGTCCAATGACGAGCTGCGCCAGCAATTCGTCGACCAGACCATTCCGCAGATCGAGTACCTGAAGCTCGACCTTCCCGACCCGAACATCAAGTGGAACGAAGAGCGCGGGCATTACGATTTCAGTGAACCGGATTGGCCCGAATTCTTCAATGTGATCAAGGGGAACGGCCCCTGCAACGTGGACCGGATGAAAGACCGTGTTGCGGCCTGGGACGATGGGGAATGGGTGCGCGACGGGCTGCTGGCCCATGCCCGCAAGAAAGCCGCTCGCAAGGTCGCGGCCGAGTAATTCCGTCGAGGAGGACGAGAGATGAAAAACGAATGGCCCCTGTGGGAGATCTTCATTCGCGGCCAGCATGGGTTGAGCCACCGGCATGTCGGCTCGCTCCATGCGCCGGACGCGGAGATGGCGGTGAAGAACGCCCGCGACGTCTACACGCGCCGCAATGAGGGCGTGTCGATCTGGGTGGTGGAAGCCAAGCATATCGCGGCCAGTTCACCCTCCGAGAAAGGCCCGTTGTTCGAACCTTCGGAAAGCAAGATCTACCGCCACCCGACCTTCTACGACATTCCCGACGAAGTGGGGCATATGTGATGACCCGGGACGAGGCTTTGTTCGAATTCCTCCTGCGGATGGGGGACAATACGCTGATCCTCGGGCATCGGGTGTCGGAATGGTGCGGCCATTCCCCGGTGCTGGAGGAAGACATCGCGCTGGCCAACACCGCGCTCGACATGATCGGGCAGACGCAGCTTTGGCTGGGGCTGGCGGGCGAGGTCGAGGGCAAGGGGCGGACGGCGGATAACCTTGCCTTCCTGCGCGACGCCTGGGACTTCCGCAATGTGCTGATGGTGGAGCTGCCGAACGGCGATTTCGGCCAGACGCTGATGCGGCAGTTCCTCTATGACGCCTGGTCCTTCGTGATGACCGATTGGCTGAAAGGATCGTCCGATCCGCGGATCGCGGCCATCGCCGAGAAGGCCCACAAGGAGGTGACTTACCACCTGGAACGCTCTGGCGACACGGTGATCGGTCTTGGGGATGGAACCGAGGAAAGTCATAGCCGGATGCAGGCGGCTTTGGATTATCTCTATCCCTATTGTGGAGAGATGTTCGAAAAGGATAAGTCGGATGAGCTGCTGGCGGAGGCCGGGATAGCCCCTGATCCCACCGAGCTGCGCCCGGAATACGACGATATCGTCGGTCGGGTACTGGCGGAGGCCACATTGGCCATTCCGGGTGGCAGCTACGTCCACAAGGGCGGGCGCAATGGCCGGATGCATACCGAACATCTGGGTCATCTGCTGACCTCGATGCAGTGGCTGCAACGCGCCTATCCGGGCGCTGCGTGGTGAGCGTGATGGCGAAGCCTACGGTCGATCAGGTCTGGGAGTGGCTCGATGCCGTGCCCGACCCCGAGATCCCGGTGATCTCGCTGGTCGATCTGGGCATCATCCGGGGCGTGGAATGGCAGGGCGAGACGCTGATCGTATCGGTTACGCCCACCTATTCCGGCTGTCCCGCGACCAGCATCATCAATCTCGACATCGAGATCGCCTTGCGCGGCCACGGCATCGAGAAACTGGAGCTGAAACGCCAGATCTCGCCACCCTGGACCACCAATTGGCTGACCGAGAAGGGACGCGCCAAGCTGGAAGATTACGGCATCGCGCCGCCGCAACCCGCGGGCGGCCCAAGCCGCTGCCCGCAATGCCACAGCAGCAACCTGGAACGGATCAGCCAGTTCGGATCGACCCCCTGCAAGGCGACGTGGCGCTGCCGCGACTGTCTGGAACCGTTCGACTATTTCAAGTGCATATGAGGGAGGAGCCCCATGGCGCGCTTTCACGAGCTCACCGTTACTGACATCCACAAGACGATCCGCGACGCCGTTGTCGTGACCCTGAGGCCCGAGGACGCCGAGGCCTTCGACTTCATTCAGGGCCAGTACTTGACCTTCCGCCGGGAATTCGACGGAGAGGAGTTGCGCCGGTCCTATTCGATTTGTGCCGGAAAGCAGGAGGGCATCCTGCAAGTGGGGATCAAGCGCGTCGATGGCGGGGCGTTTTCCACCTGGGCCAACGAGGATCTGAAGGTGGGGGATACGCTGCAGGCGATGCCGCCCATGGGGGGCTTTCACACGGCGCTGGATGCGTCCCAGGCCCGCCATTACCTGGGCTTCGCGGGCGGGTCGGGGATTACCCCGGTTCTGTCGATCATCAAGACCGCGCTGGCGACGGAACCCCGGTCCAGCTTTACCTTGGTCTATGCCAACAAGGGCGTGAACACGATCATGTTCCGCGAGGAACTGGAGGATCTCAAGAACCTCTACATGGGCCGGTTCAACGTGATCCACGTGCTGGAAACCGACGCGCAGGAGATTGATCTGTTTACCGGTCTGGTGACCGAAGAAAAGGTCGCGCAGCTTGTGCGGACGGGTTGGGTGGATATCGACAGTGTCGACACCGCCTTCATCTGTGGGCCGGAACCGATGATGCTGGGCATCGCCAAGGCGCTGCGGGCGCATGGGCTGAACGATGCGCAGATCAAGTTCGAGCTCTTTGCCTCGGCCCAACCGGGGCGGCTGGCGCGGCGGGTCGTGTCGAAGGATGCGGGAAGCGCCGCCAATCAGGCGGCCCTGTCGGTGACGCTCGATGGGTCCACCCGATCGCTGACCGTGGGCAAGGATACCAGCGTGCTCGATGCGGCGCTGGAAAACGCCATGGACGCGCCCTATGCCTGCAAGGCGGGGGTCTGTTCAACCTGCCGCTGCCGGGTGCTGGAGGGCGAGGTCGAGATGGTCGCCAATCACGCGCTGGAGGATTACGAGGTCGCCAAGGGCTACGTCCTGTCCTGCCAGTCCTATCCCGTCACCGACCGCGTGGTCGTGGACTTCGACCAGTAAGGAGCCGGATCATGGAGATGAAGATCGAGGAGTATCTGGCCCAGGGCGGCGTGCTGACCAGCCCCGCCAATGTGCCGCCGCGCTACCGCGCCGAGCTGATGAAGCTGATGGCCAGTTTCGTCGATAGCGAACTGGCGGGGGCGGCGGGCTTTGCCGATGTGATCAACGCAGGCCCCGGCATCAAGGAACGGATCGCTGCGGCGCGGATCGTGCTGGAAAAGACTGATCATGCGGACAAGGTGCTGCGGGTGATGGGCGAATTTGGCGTCGATACGGCGCGCTATGCCAACCACCACCCCTGGACCGCGCGGCTGGAACGTGACGCCGATATCGGGGCTGTGCGCGGCGACCATGATATGCGGCTGGCGGTGTTCAATTATCCACTGGATGGCTGGGGCGATGCTGTGGTTATGAACCTGCTGATGGGCCGCGCCGTGGTGGCGCAGCTGTCAGATATGCAGATGGTGAGCTACCAGCCGCTGGCCGAGGCGTTTCGCGCTGTGGCGCCGGTGGAACTCCGCCATGCGGAGCTGGCCGAGGAAGGGCTGGAGCGGCTGGTGTCAGAGGGGCAGGGAGAGGCGCTGCAAGCCTCTGTCGCCTATTGGTGGCCCCGTGTGGCGGCGAGTTTCGGGCAGGGCGATCCCGCCCGGTTCGATCAGCTGCGCGCCATGGGGTTGCGCCATGCGTCGCGAGGCGAGCTGTTTGCCCGCTGGCAGGCGGAGGCCGGAGCGGCGCTGTCTCGCGTGAGGCTGAGCGCGGCCTAGACGGCGCTGCGAATCCAGTCCTCGACGATGCGCCGTGCTGCGCTTGCAGGCGTGTTGGCGGGGCGGATCAGGTAGAGCCCCTGGCCCGGTTCGGGCGGGAATTCCTTCAGTTTCACGAGACGCCCGGCGGCAAGGGCGTCTTTTGCCATGATTGCGGGGACAAGGGCGATGCCGGTTCCCGCCTCTGCCGCGTCCAGGGCGAGGGCGGTCTGCGCGACCTGATGCGCTTGGAAGGCGGTTCCGCTTTGGTTCAGCCATCTGGCCCAGGGACGTCTGGCATCCTCGATCAGTATGTATTGCGCGAAGAAGCTTTCGCGCGCGATCACCGGCGCGCGGGCGATGAGCGTGGGACCGGCCACAGCGACCAGCGTGGTTTCGCAGAGCAGATCGACCTTCCGCCCGGCGGTGGAGGGCGCCGCGCCGAGATGCAGGATGAACTCCGCATCACTCTGATCCGGGGCTTGTGCGGTGATGATCTGAAGGTCGATTTCCGGGTTTGCTTCCGCAATCTCCGACAGGCCCGGAATCAGCCATTTTGCGGCCAGAGAGGGACTGAGTGCGATGGAAATCTGCGTGGAACGTGATTTAAGAGAATCTATACCCTGTTGAATCAGCCCCATGGCGTGTTCGATGGGTCTGTGCAACCGCAACCCGGCCTCTGTCAGGCGCAGGCCACGGCGGTGTCGTTCAAAAAGCTTTGCTTCAAGTGTAGCTTCCAACTGATTGATTTGTTGTGAAACTGCCCCTGTTGTTACCTGAAGTTCCCGCGCGGCCGCGCCAAGGGTCTTGTGGCGTGCCGCCGCGTCAAAGGCACGAAGCGTGTTCAGGCTGGGCGTGTTCATGCGGCCAATATAGCGGAGTTATTCTAGAATCAGAAGATGCCTGAGAGGTGTGATTCCATGATTTGATCAAAAACTGGGCGCGGAACAGGTCAAACCTGCGATTTATGCCCCAGAACCTCTACGAATCCGGCGCCGACGATCATCATCGTGCCAATCCCCTCTCGCCACCCGAAGGGCTCGCCCGACCAGAGCGCGGCCGAGATCACGCCGACGACGATATCGCTCATCAACAGAAGCCCGAGCCGCGCCGGGGTCAGGACTGTGGCCGGCCAGATGGTCAGGAAGAGCATGGGAACGACGATGAGGCCCGAGATCAGGAACCATGGGGCCGCGCCCATCACATGCGTAAGGGCGAAGCTGCCGCCAAGGCTACCCCCGCCGATCACGAGGGTCGCGCCGGTCACGACCAATGCGCCGAAGACGAAGGCGAAGACCTGCTCGGCCACCGCCACCGTGCCCGCGCGATAGAGGAAGAAGGACCCGAGTGCCCAACTCATCCCCGATATCAGCGCAAGAATATCCCCCAGATTGGGACCGCGCCCGAGCGCTCCGACCCCCATCATCACCACCAGTCCGCCAATCCCGAGTACGATTGCGCCGATCCTGGCCGGGGTCAGCCTTTCCCCCAGGAAGGCGAGGCCGAGGGCCGTGCTCCAGATCGGGGAGAGATAGAACAGCAAGACCGACCGGATCACATCCGTCAGAACGAGGCTGGTGGAATAGAGGCTGAAGGCGCATCCGGTCAGCAAGCCGCAGGGCACCAGCACCGCCAGATGCGCGAGCGGGCGGGCCTTGAGCCACAGCAGAACCGGGATCATCAGGGCAACGGCTGCGGAATAAAGCGAGAACCCGGCCCAGGCCCCCGGCAGGCCTGCCTGTTCGATGGCGCGGATCGGGATCCAGATCAGCCCCCACATCGCGCCGCCAATCACGATGGCGACCGCGGCAGATCCGGGCTGCCGTGCGATTTCCTGCAGGCGGGACATGGGCTTGGCTCCTGTTCGGGATGCGCCGGGCATGAATGGCCCGACCCCGCGCAGCCTGCCCCGACGGGACGGTCTGGGCAAGCCCTCAGATGCCCGGAAGGCCCCTCAGCGTCAGGTCCGCAACCAGCGTGGCATAGGCGTCACGGGCCTGCGGTGCCGCGCCGCCGTTCCACATGTAATACCAGTTCAGCATGCCGAAGACCGACATGGTCACGGCGCGCAGCTTGGCCCGGTCGTCGCCGAAGACCTGCGGGGCCGCCGCGCGGATGCAATCGGAGAGATAGCGCACCATGTCACGTTGATAGGCGCGCATGCGGTCCTGCTGGTCCTCGGGCAGAGCCGAGAGCGCATTGAGCTGGACCTGATGCTCATAATCCGACCCCTGATAGGCGCGCAGAACATCGCGGATCACCCGGCGCAGACGGTCCTCCGGCGAGAGCCCCTCGACATCGGTGGCAAGGATGAGATCCCGCAGGCCCGACAGGTAACTGTCGAGAATGTCGAAAAGAATCGCGTCCTTGCTGTCGTAGTAGTGGTAGATGTTTGCCTTCGAGATCCCGCATTCCTTGGCAAGTTGCGCCATCGAGGCGCGGTCGAAGCCCTCGGTGGCGAAGATCTTGGCCGCCGAATGCAGGATCTGGTCCCGTTTCTGGTCGTGGTCTTTCGCGATGGTCCGGGCCAAGGCTTATCCTTTCTCGCGGTTGTCGACGACGCGCTTGGCCTTGCCCTCGCTGCGGGCCACGGCACCGGGATCGCCCACATTCACCTCGATGGAAATGCCGACGATGTCTTTCACCCGCTTGGACAGCATCCGGGAGGCAGCGGTTTTCGACAGCTCGTCGGTGGCGTCGGGCAGGGCCTCCACATGCACGCGCATCGCGTCCATTCGACCGGCCGTATAGAGCTCGATCTGGAAATGGGGCGCGAGGCCGCCGGTCGCCATCAGCTGTTCCTCGATCTGGGTGGGGAAGACGTTGACGCCACGCAGGATCATCATGTCGTCAGAGCGGCCGGTGATCTTCTCCATCCGCCGCATGGATCGCGCCGTGCCGGGCAGAAGCCGCGTCAGGTCCCGCGTGCGGTAGCGGATCATCGGCAGGCCTTCCTTGGTCAGCGTCGTGAAGACCAGTTCGCCAAGTTCGCCATCGGGCAGCACTTCGCCGGTTTCGGGGTCGATGATCTCGGGCAGGAAGTGATCCTCCCAGATCACCGGGCCGTCCTTGG
The DNA here is from genome assembly GCF_004000255.1 of Nioella ostreopsis. Lineage (GTDB taxonomy): Bacteria > Pseudomonadota > Alphaproteobacteria > Rhodobacterales > Rhodobacteraceae > Nioella > Nioella ostreopsis. The sequence goes on along the minus strand of NZ_RCIQ01000010.1, from coordinate 73,772 downwards.
TTTCCACGCATTCATTGGCCACACCCGGCCCCATGATCTCGGAAAGCCCATAGATATCAACGGCATGCATGTCGAAGGCTTGCTCAACCTCCTTGCGCATGGCGTCGGTCCAGGGCTCGGCCCCGAAAATGCCGACCTCAAGGCTGCTTTCGCGCGGATCGAGGCCCAGTTTGTGGAATTGTTCGAGGATGTTGAGCATGTAAGACGGCGTGACCATGATCGTCGTGGGCTTGAAGTCGTTGATCAGAGTGACCTGCCGTTCGGTCATGCCGCCCGAGACGGGCACCACCGTCGCGCCGAGCCGTTCGGCCCCGTAATGCGCGCCGAGGCCACCGGTGAAGAGGCCATAACCATAGGCCACATGCACGATATCGCCTGCACGGGTGCCGGAGGCGCGCATGGAGCGCGCGACGAGGTCGGCCCAGTTGCTGATGTCGTTTTTCGTGTAACCCACAACCGTGGGTTTCCCGGTGGTGCCGGAGGAGGCATGGATGCGGGAAATCTGGTCGCGCGGCACGGCGAAAAGACCGAAAGGATAATTGTCGCGCAGGTCCGTCTTGTAGGTGAAGGGGAACTTCGCCAGATCGGAAAGTTGTTGCAGATCATCGGGATGCACGCCCGCCGCGTCAAATCTCTGGCGGTACATCGGCACATTGTCATAGGCGTGGCGGACGGACCATTTCAGGCGGTCGAGCTGCAGGGCGCGGATCTCGTCGATCGAGGCGATTTCAATCGGGTCAAGCTCTTCCTTGCGGGGGCTGAGGTCTTTCATGTCGGTTTTACTCCTCGAACAACTGGCCACGGATCGCGCGGGAATTGCCCCGGAACTCCGCGATCACGGTGCCGTCCTGGTTGGTCACGGTCACGTCATAGATGCCGCTGCGCCCGGTCAGGCTGATCTCGCGGGCCACGGCGGTCAGCCGGTCGCCGACGCGGCCCGGCGCGATGTAGGTGATGGTGTTGGTCTGGGCGACCGTGTTCTGGTTCCGGCTGTTACAGGCGAAGGCAAAGGCGCTGTCGGCGAGCGAGAAGGTCACGCCGCCGTGGCAGATCCCGTGGCCGTTGGCGTGGTGGGGTTCCACGGTCAAGGCCAGCGTGGCGTGTCCTTCGCTGACCTCCACGATCTCCATGCCGAACCAGGGGGAGGCATTGTCGTCGGCCCACATGGCTTCGGCGGATTTCTGGGCACGGGTTTCGGGGGTCATCGGCCTTTGAACTCCGGCTGGCGTTTCGACAGGAAGGCGCTGACGCCCTCGGCATAATCGGCGCTTTCGCCGCAGGTTTTCATGGCGTCGGCTTCAAGATCGAGTTGATCGGAGAGCGTGTTGGTGGCGGCGGCCTGGATGCAGCGTTTCGTGAGGCCAAGCCCGAGGGTCGGGCCTTTGGCAAGCTTGGCGGTCAGCGCGCGCGCCTCCGCCATCAGTTGGTCATCCGGGTAGGTGCGCCAGATCAGGCCCCAGTCGGCGGCGGTTTGGGCGGGCAGGGGTTCCGCCGTCATGGCGAGTGCCTTGGCGCGGGCTTCACCCAGAAGGCGGGGCAGGTGCCAGCTGCCGCCGGTGTCGGGGACAAGACCGACCTTGCTGAAGGCCTGGATGAATTTGCCGCTCTCCGCCGCCAGCACGATGTCGCAAGCGAGAGCGAGGCTGACGCCAGCCCCCGCTGCGACGCCATTTACGGCGCAGATCACGGGCAGGCGCATGTCGCGGATGAGCCGCACAAGCGGGGCGTAGAAGGTGCGGACGGTATGGCCCAGATCGGGCGGGCCATCCATTTTCGAGGGGTCGCGGTCGCCCAGATCCTGCCCGGCGCAGAAGCCTCGGCCCGCGCCGGTCAGCAGGATCGCCCGTGCGCCGCCATCGCGCGCATCAGACAGGGCCGCGCGCAGGGCAAGGTGCATTTCCTCGTTGAAACTGTTCAGCCGGTCGGGGCGGTTGAGCGTGATTTCCCGCCAGTCCCCGTGGTCCGTTACCAATACCGTGTCGCTCATCTGCGGCCTCTCCTCCCTCGCTCAGGAATCTCTTGCATAAACCGAACGGTTGGTCAATAAATTCCGCAATGCCGTGAGGGAGGGATCGTCGCAATGGCCACTGATGCACCAGTAACTGTCAGAAAAGACGGAGATATTGCGTGGGTCACCATTGACAGCCCGCCGGTGAATGCCACGTCGCAGGCGGTGCGGGCGGGGCTGGAACGGGCGGTGTCAGAGGTGCAGGGCGCGCGCCTTGCGGTGCTGACCTGCGCGGGCCGGACCTTCATCGCGGGCGGTGACATGTCGGAATTTGACGGTCCGGCGGCTTTACCGCATCTGCCCGATGTGGTGCAGCTGATCGAGGACTCAGCTGTGCCATTTCTGGCGCTGCTGCACGGCACGGTTCTGGGCGGGGGCTTCGAGATCGCCATGGGCTGCGCCTGGCGTTTCGCCGCGCCGGGGACCAAGTTTGGCCTGCCGGAAGTGAATGTGGGCATTATCCCCGGGGCAGGGGGCACGCAACGCGCCCCGCGCCTGATCGGGATGGAGGCCGCGATTGAGATGGCGTGCAAAGGGCGGATGTATTCTGCCGAGGACATGCTGGCGCTTGGCGGGGTGGACCGGGTGGAGACCGATCTGGAGGCCGCCGCTCGTGCGTTCGCCGCCGATCTGCCAGAGCGTCCCGTCGCAGTCAGCGCGCGAACGTGCGACGTGTTGAGTGATGCGGACTATGCGGCCAGGGCAGCGGAGATCGCCAAACGCGCCAAGGGCCAGCAATCGCCCCTGTTGAACCTGGAGGCCCTGCAATGGGCGGCCCTGCCATTCGCGGAAGGTCAGCCCATGGAACGCGCCCGGCATCTGGAGATGCGCGCCGGGGCCGAAAGCCGCGCGTTGCGCCATGCGTTCTTTGCGGAACGACAGGTGATGAAGCCCAAGGCGATTGCGGGTGCCACGCCGCGCGATCTGTCTCATGTGGCCGTGGTCGGTGGCGGGCTGATGGGGGCGGGCATTGCGGCATCGTGTTTGTCTGCCGGGTTGCGGGTGACTCTGATCGAACGCTCTGCAGAAGAGGCAAGCGCCGCGCAGGGCCGGGTGGAGGGGCTGGTTGCCGGGGCGCTGAAACGCGGGAAAATTTCGCAATCCCAGTATGATAAACAGATGACCGCCTTTGCGGCGGTGGACAATTACGCGGCGGCCTCTGGCGTCGATCTGGCGATTGAGGCGGTGTTCGAGGACCTGGCCGTCAAACAGGCGGTGTTTGCGGATTTGGCAAAGCATCTGTCGCAGGATGCCATCCTTGCCACCAACACCTCCTATCTCGATCCACGAGAGATTTTCGCGGCGGTCCCGAACAAGGCCCGCTGTCTCGGCCTGCATTTCTTCTCGCCCGCCCATGTGATGAAGCTGGTTGAGGTGGTGAACACCCCTGACACCGACCCCGATGTGCTGGCCACCGGGTTTCAGCTGGCCAAGCGGTTGCGCAAGATCGCGGTGCTGTCGGGCATCTGTGATGGGTTCATCGGCAACCGGATGCTCTCGGCCTATCGGCGCGAGGCGGAATATCTGCTGGCCGATGGCGCGATGCCGCATGAGGTGGATGCGGCGATGCGCGGCTTCGGCATGCCGATGGGGCCGTTCGAATTGCAGGACCTGACGGGCTTGCAGATTGCATGGGCCAATCGCAAGCGGCAGGCGGAGACGCGCGACCCTGCGGAACGCTACGAACGCATTGCGGATACGCTGTGTGAAATGGGTCGGCTCGGGCAGCGCAGCGGCAAGGGCTGGTATGCCTATACCGAGGGCAGCCGCACGCCGGAGCGTGATGCGGAGGTTGAGGCGCTGATCGTTGAGTATTCCGCCAAACGCGGCATCACCCGGCGCCGCTATTCAGAACAAGATATCCGCGACCGGCTGCTGGCCGTCTACGCCAATGAGGGCGCGCGGATCGTCGAGGAAGGCATCGCCGAGGATTTCGCGGCGGTCGATATGGTCAAGCTGCATGGCTACGGATTCCCGCGCTGGCGGGGCGGGCCGATGCACTATGCGGCGCAGGTGGGGTGGGCCGCGATGGCCCGGGTGATCGCCGAGGTGGCGGGGGAAAGCCCCGGATCCTGGGTCATGGCCGAGCACCTTGCGCGCGCGTTGGAAGGAGAGACGGAATGAGCCTGCTGGATATCAAAAGCTTCGCCGCGGGCGAGTGGATCGCGCCCGATAGCAACGCCCGGATGATCGCGAGTGCGGTGACGGGGGAGCCGATGGCACGGGCCGGATCGGCCCTGCCGGTGCAGGACATGCTGGATTATGCGCGGGGTGTGGGCGGACCGGTGCTGCGGGCAATGAGTTTCCACGACCGGGCGCGGATGCTGAAGGCGCTGGCGCTGGAACTGGGCAAGCACAAGCAGGCGCTTTATGACCTCAGCTTCAACACCGGGGCCACGCAATCCGACCACCTGATCGACATCGACGGGGGCATCGGCACCATGTTCGTCTTCGCCTCCAAGGGGCGGCGGGAAATGCCGGACGGGCATGTCTATCTCGATGGTGAGGTGGAGCAGCTGAGCCGCAACGGGACGTTCCTTGGTCAGCATATTGCGACGCCATTGCAAGGGGTTGCGGTTCACATCAACGCGTTCAACTTCCCCGTTTGGGGGATGCTGGAAAAGCTCGCGCCGACGCTGCTGGCGGGGGTGCCTGCGATTGTAAAACCGGCGACGGCCACCTGTTACGTGACCGAAATGGCCGTTCGGATCATGCTGGAAAGTGGCATCCTGCCCGCCGGCGCGTTGCAACTGGTGTCGGGCGGTGTAGGCGATATGCTCGACCGGCTTGGCTGTCAGGATGTGGTCAGCTTCACCGGATCGGCACAGACGGCTCTGGCGCTGCGGTCGAACCCGGTGATCCTGCGCAATTCGGTGCGCTTCGTGGCGGAGCAGGACAGTCTGAATGCCTCGATCCTTGGCCCCGATGCCGTCGCAGGCACGCCTGAGTTTGACCTTTTCGTCAAGGAAGTCACCCGCGAGATGACCGCGAAGGCCGGGCAGAAATGCACCGCCATTCGCCGGATCATCGCGCCGGAGGCTTCTGTGCCTGCGTTGCTGGAGGCACTGTCCGCGCGGCTTGGCAGCACCACCATCGGCAATCCGCAGGACGAAGGCGTCCGCATGGGCGCGCTGGTCAGTTCGGCGCAAAAGGCTGATGTGCTGGAGAAAGCGGCTCTGATCGGGGCAGAGGCGGAACGGGTCTTTGGTGATCCTGAGAATTTCGCCATGGCCGGATCGAAAGGGGCCTTCCTGCCGCCGATGCTGTTCCATTGCGCGGACCCGGATAGGGCCGAGCGTGTGCATGACACGGAAGCCTTCGGGCCGGTCAGCACCGTCATGGGCTACCGCGATCTGGGGCATGCGGTGGACCTGGCGAACCGGGGGCAGGGGTCTTTGGTGGCGTCGGTCATCACCCATGATCCGGCTGTTGCCCGCGAGGTGGCGCTTGGGTCGGGGGCGTTCCACGGGCGGCTCTATTTCAACAACCGTGACTCGATGAAGGAAAGCACCGGCCACGGCTCGCCGCTGCCGCATATGGTCCATGGTGGGCCGGGCCGCGCGGGCGGGGGCGAAGAACTGGGCGGCATCCGGGGCGTGATGCATTACATGCAGCGCACCGCCATTCAGGGCAGCCCGGATATCCTGTCGGCCATCGGCGGCACCTGGGTGCCCGGCGCGGCAGAGATCGACGCAGGCGCGCATCCCTTCACCCGCCGTTTTGGCGAGCTGGCGATTGGCGAGACCATCCACACCGATCCGCGTGTCGTGACGCTGGAGGATATCGAGCATTTCGCCCATTTCACCGGTGACACCTTCTACGCCCATATGGATGAGGAGGCCGCGAAGCGGAACCCGTTCTTCCCGGGGCGCGTGGCGCATGGCTATCTGCTGCTGTCCTTTGCGGCGGGGCTGTTCGTGGAACCCAATGAAGGGCCGGTTCTGGCCAATACCGGGCTTGATGCTTTGCGTTTCATGAAGCCGGTGCAGGCGGGCGATGCGATCAAGGTGCGGCTGACGGTGAAAAAGAAGACCCGGCGCAATGATGAGTATGGCGAGGTCCGCTGGCATGCGACCCTGACCAATCAGGATGACGAAATGGTCGCGGAATACGAGCTTTTGACCATGGTCGCCTTCTGAGAGTGGCGGGTCAGGGCGCGCCTGCCTATAGTCGCGCCATGGAGACGGAAAGCCAGACATTCAGGGACGCGGCGACGCTGCTGACCGGGGGCGAGAGCCACCGGGTCTGGTCGCTGATCGTGACCATTTTCGGCGATCTCGCCCGGCAGGAACGGGACCGGATCAGCGGCGCGGCGCTGACGCGGCTCGTTGGCATGATGGGCGTGAAGCCCGAAGCGATGCGCGTGGCCCTGTTCCGCCTGCGCAAGGATGGCTGGATCGACAGTGTCCGCGAAGGGCGGGGCAGCCTGCATTTCCTGACCCCCATGGGGCGCAGGCAAAGCGCCGAGGCCAGCCCGCGCATCTACGATGCCGAGCGCGGCTTTCCCGACAGGTGGCACCTTCTGGTGTCCGGCACCGGCGAACAGACCGGCCGAAGCCAGCTCGACAGTGTCCTGCTGACAGGGGAATACCTGCCGGTCGGGTCGCAGGTGGTGATCGGGCCGGGGCCGCTGCCCGGGGATCTCAAAGGGTTGCTGGGGGTGGAAACCGGGCGGGTCTCGGTGCCCGACTGGCTGCGGGATCAGGTCTGCCCGCCGGACCTGCTGGCACAATACGCGGCGCTGGAGCGGGATTTCGCGACGCTGCTGTCCCAGCTGGATCGCGCCACGCCGCTGGCGCTTGCGGAATGCGCGGCGCTGCGTCTGCTTGTCGTTCACAGCTGGCGGCGCTTGTTGTTTCGTCATCCCGACCTGCCGGACTGGTTTTTTCCCGTCGGTTGGCGTGGACCGGACTGCCGGGGTCTCTTCCGCTCGCTGATGGACCGGTTGCCCGCCCCGCAGCTGCTTTCACTGGAAGCGGCCCTGTGACCGACGCATTCCGATTCTCGATCACCGCGAATCGGGGCGTGATCCCGGCCTTTTGGCCCACGATCTGATTCCCGATACGCGAGCGGCGCGTCGGGATCGGATGCCACCAAGAGCCGTCTTCTGCGTATCAATCGCGCAACCCCTTGCACTGATTGCCTATCAAACCCCCTTATTTTGGTCTTTCGAACTAAATTCTAGACTGGGGTTGGACGCCTTCGTCTGTGCGCATAAGGTGGGGAGCAGGACATGAGTGTCGGTTTTTGAAGGTCATGCGTCGCTTGACGCGCCGGAAACTGAGGCTAATGCATAAAGAATGGCCGCAAGAGCCGAAAATAAGAACCAGCGCCACGGCGCCGGACAACAGGGAAGAAACATGAACGCGAGTTCCGGATCGGAAAACTTCGTGGTCTTCGACCGCGTGCAGAAAAGCTACGATGGCGAAACACTCGTCGTAAAAGACCTCAATCTCAGCGTTGGAAAGGGTGAATTCCTGACCATGCTTGGTCCCTCGGGGTCTGGGAAAACCACCTGTCTGATGATGCTGGCCGGGTTCGAGACCGCAACCCACGGGGAAATCCTGTTGGGCGGTCAGCCGATCAACAACATCCCGCCGCACAAGCGTGGCATCGGCATGGTGTTCCAGAACTACGCCCTGTTCCCGCACATGACGGTGGCCGAAAACCTCGCTTTCCCGCTGCAAGTCCGCAACATGAGCAAATCCGACCAGGAAGCGAAGGTGAAGCGGGCGCTCGACATGGTGCAGATGGGCGATTTCGGCGGCCGCCGTCCGGCCCAGTTGTCCGGTGGTCAGCAGCAGCGGATCGCCCTGGCGCGTGCGCTTGTGTTTGAACCGGAACTGGTTCTGATGGACGAACCGCTTGGCGCGCTCGACAAGCAGCTGCGCGAACATATGCAGTTCGAGATCACCAACCTCGCCCACAACCTCGGCATCACCACGGTCTATGTGACCCACGACCAGACCGAAGCTCTGACCATGTCGGACCGCGTCGCCGTGTTCGACGATGGCCGCATTCAGCAGCTGGCCCCGCCGGACGAGCTGTATGAGGCACCCTCCAATAGCTTCGTGGCGCAGTTCATCGGCGAGAATAACACGCTGATGGGAACCGTTAGCAAGATCGACGGAGACCGCGCAGAGGTGCGGCTGGACGATGGCGAGATCATCGACACCAAGCCGGTCAACGTCAGCAAGGTTGGCGAGCGGACGCTCGTGTCGATCCGCCCCGAGCGGGTGGAATTCAACAAGGAACGGATGACCCCCGGCGCGCACACCATCAAGGCGGAAGTGCTGGAGTTCATCTATATGGGTGACATCTATCGCACCCGGCTCCGTGTGGCCGGGAACGAGGATTTCATCATCAAGACGCGTAACGCCCCCGATCAGCGCCGGCTACAGCCCGGCGAACAGATCGAGATCGGCTGGCGCGCAGAGGATTGCCGGGCGCTGGACGCCTGAGCAACGGACCCGCTCCTGCCAAGGGGGCGGACCCATTAAATAAAGACGACCAACAGAGGAGAGACTCATGAAACTCAAGACAGCTCTTATGCTGACCTCGGGCGCGGTTATGACCGCATCCATGGCGCATGCAGACGCCCATATGGCGAACAGCATGACCCTTGTCAGCTGGGGTGGCGCCTACCAGGCCAGCCAGGTGAATGCATACTCCGCGCCTTACCAGGCGATGCATGAAGGCCTGGAAGTGATCTGGGACGAAAGCTCGGCTGAAGCCGTGGCCCGTCTGCGCGCCATGAACGAAGCCGGCAACATCACCTGGGATCTGGTTGACGTTGTGGCCGCTGACGCCATGCGCCTGTGCGACGAAGGTCTGGCGATGGAAATCGACCATGACGAAGTTCTGGCCCCGGCGCCCGATGGTACCCCGGCCTCCGAAGACTTCGGCGACCTGATCGTGTCCGACTGCTTCATCCCGCAGATCGTGTATTCGACCACTTTCGGCTATCGCACCGACGTGGAAGCCTGGGGCGGCAACACCCCCGACGACATCTGTGACGTGTTCGACCTGGAAACCTTCCCCGGTCAGCGTTCCCTGGAACGTCGTCCGATCGGCAACATGGAATGGGCGCTGATGTGCTCGGGCGTTGCACAGGAAGACGTCTATGACGTTCTGGAAACCGAAGAAGGCATCGCGCAGGCATTCGCCATGCTCGATACCATCGCCGACAGCACCGTCTGGTGGACTGCCGGCGCCGACACCCCGCAGCTTCTTGCGGATGGTGAAGTCGTGTTCGGCTCGACCTATAACGGTCGTCTGTTCAGCCTGATCGAAGAGCAGGACCAGCCCGTCGCTATGATGTGGGACGCGCAGGTGTTCGACCTTGATGGCTGGATCATCCCCGAAGGTCTGCCGGAAGACCGTCTGGCTCGCGTTCTGGACTTCGTCCGCTTCGCAACCGACACGCAGCGTCTGGCGGATCAGGCTGCTTACATCTCCTACGGTCCGGGCCGCGCGTCCTCTGCACCGCTGGTGGGTCAGCATGCCGAACTGGGTATCGACATGGCGCCGCATATGCCGACCGACCCGGCCAACGCGACCCGGACCTTCCTGTTCAACTACGAATGGTGGGCCGATTACCGCGATGACATGGACGCCCGTTTCCAGGCGTGGCTGTCGCAGTAAGGCGATTGTAGCGGCGGGGATCTCCCCGCCCTACGACCAAAGACAGTGGCAAGGCGATGTGATCGCCTTGCCAGATCACCACGAAAGGCAGGGGACAGATGCCCAAGGGGTATATCATCGGACATATCACCGTCACCGATCCTGACGCCTACCCGGAATATATCCGGCGCGATACGCCGATCCTTCAGAACCTGGGCGCAAAGTTCATCGTTCGGGGCGGCCGGTCGGAAGTGCCGGAAGGTGAGACATTCGAACGCCATGTGGTAATCGAATTCCCGAGCTTTGAGGCCGCCAAGGCCGCGTATAACGACCCAGAATATCAGGAAGTGGCCGAAATTCGCCGGGCCTCGGCGGATAGTGTCATCATCCTAGTGGAAGGCCACGAATGACCGACAATACGGCACAGACCCCCGCAGGCCCGGTGCTGGCCGCCGACGGGCGCCCCCTGAAAGCGAGCCTCAATCGCGCGCTCAGGGCCCAGAAGATCCGTGCGCTGCTGCTGATTGCGCCGCTGCTTCTGTTCATCCTGATCACCTTCATCCTGCCGATTGCGGACATGCTGTTCCGCTCGGTCGAGAACCAGATCGTGCGAGAGACCTTGCCACGCACCGTCGCCGCGATGGAAGCGTGGGAAAACCACGAGGAAGCGCCGGGGGAAGACGTATATGCGGGGCTGTATATCGACCTGTTCGAGGCCGCCGAGTTCCGCCGCCACACCCGCGTTGGCAGCCGTCTGAACTACGAGATGACGGGTATCTCGTCGCTGTTCCGGCAGGCAGGCCGCGGCGTGGGCCGCTTTGACACCGACCTCTATACCGATCAATTCACCGATCTGGATACAGCCTGGGCCGACTACGCCACCTGGACCGGGCTGATGGGCGACAGCGCCATTCGCGCCGCGCTGCCCGAGACCGCAGACTCGTTCGACACATGGGTTCGGATCACCATCGAGGCCAATGATGATGATCCGGCTGAGGAAAACATCGAAGATTTCGTGTATTTCTCGCTGTATCGTGACCTGGCCGGCAACGGCTATTCCGGCAGCAACGCATTGCTGAGCACCGCCGCAGAAGCCGTGAGCAGCTTTGACAGCCTGTCGATCCGCGATCAGTTCGAAGAGCTGGACGAGGACTGGCTGAACCCCGAGTTGATGGAAACGATCTGGGTCTATTCGCCCTCCTACACGCCCGGCTATTTCCTGACCGCCATCGACATGCAACTGTCGGCGGACGGGATCACCGCGCAGCCGGAAGACCGTCAGATCTATGTGACGCTCTTTGGCCGGACGCTGTTCATGTCGCTGGTCATCATGGGCAGCTGCGTGTTGCTGGGCTATCCGATCGCCTTCCTGCTGGCGAACCTGCCGATGCGGATATCGAACGTGCTGATGATCCTTGTTCTGCTGCCCTTCTGGACCTCGCTGCTGGTGCGGACCTCGGCCTGGAAGGTGCTGTTGCAACAGCAAGGCGTGATCAACGACATCCTGGTCTGGATCGGCATGGTGCCCGATGACGCGCGATTGCAACTGATCAACAACCAGACGGGTACGATCATCGCGATGACGCATATCCTTCTGCCCTTCATGATCCTGCCGCTCTATTCGGTGATGCAGACCATCCCGCCGTCTTATGTGCGCGCGGCCAAGTCGCTCGGCGCGACGGACTGGACGGCGTTCTGGCGGGTCTATTTCCCGCAATCCATCCCGGGGATCGGGGCGGGGTGTATCCTCGTCTTCATCCTCGCCATCGGCTACTACATCACGCCGGAACTGGTTGGGGGCCGGACGGGGACCTTCATCTCGAACCGGATCGCCTATCATATCTCATCGTCGCTCAACTGGGGTCTGGCCGCTGCGCTTGGCAGTATCCTCCTCGGGGTCGTGCTGATCCTCTACTGGATCTATGACCGCATCGTGGGCATCGACAACGTGAAGCTGGGGTAAAGACCATGAGCAGCCTTCCTCCTTATGCCTCCACCGGCCAGAAGATCTGGTTCTACAGCTTCCGGGTGATCTGCGGGTTCATCTTCTTCTTCCTGATCGCCCCGATCATCACGATCATCCCGCTGAGCTTCAACGCCGAGGATTTCTTTACCTTCACGCCGGGTATGCTGGCGCTGGATCCGGATGCCTACGGGCTGGATCACTATCGGGATTTCTTCACCAATCCCGATTGGCAGCAGCCCCTGTGGAACTCGGTTCGGATCGCACCCATGGCAACCCTGCTGTCGGTCGCCTTCGGAACCCTGGCCGCCATTGGCCTGTCGCAGTCCCATGTGCCTTTCAAGGGCGCGATCATGGCGATCCTGATTTCGCCGATGATCGTGCCGCTGATCATCTCGGCCGCCGGCATGTATTTCTTCTACAGCCGCATCGGGCTGCAGGGGACCTATCTGGGCGTTGTGCTGGCCCATGCGGCGCTTGGCATTCCCTTCGTGATCATCACCGTGACCGCGACGCTTGTGGGCTTTGACAAGTCGCTGACGCGGGCCTCGGCCAGCCTCGGGGCGGATCCGGTGACGACCTTCTTCAAGGTGCAGATGCCACTGATCCTGCCGGGCGTGATTTCCGGGGGTCTCTTTGCCTTCATCACCTCGTTTGACGAAGTGGTTGTGGTGCTGTTCGTGGGCTCCGCCGGTCAGAAGACACTGCCCTGGCAGATGTTCATCGGGCTGCGGGAGCAGATTTCGCCGACGATCCTGGCGGTTGCGACGATCCTTGTGGTGATTTCCATCGCTCTGCTGACAACGGTGGAACTGCTCAGACGGCGGTCGGAACGGCTGCGGGGGATGAGCCCCGGTTGATGGATCAGGGCGGCCTTCGGGGCCGCCCTTTTCGTTTCGCCGCCTTCGGCGTCGACCCGGGAACGCGCCTCGTCACCCTCCGCTTGCGCGGGGACCTCCTCGGCGCGTGCTGCCGCGATTGCGTGGCGAGGACGGCGCTTGGGTGTCAGGCCCCGGTCCCCGGTGGTGAGGTTGGGACGCCTCCGGCGGGAGTATTTGGGCCAAGAAGAAGATCAGTAGGCGGTCACGCCCCCGTCGATGGCGATGGCCTGACCGGTCATGTAGCTGTTGGCCGGATCGAGCAGGGACAGCATAGCAGCGGTGATTTCCTCGGGCGTCCCGAGACGTTTCATCGGGGAAGCGTTGGCCAAGAATTCCTGCATCCCGGCCATGTCGCTGTCTGTGACCATCGGCGTGGGGCTGTAGAAGGGGCAGACGGCGTTCACGCGGATGTTGTTGCGCGCTTCCTCGATGGCGGCGGTTTTCGTGAGGCCCACCACCGCATGTTTGGCGGCGGCATAGGCGGCCAGCTTGGGGGCTGCACCGAGGCCCGCGACGGAGGCCACGTTGAGGATCGCGCCGCCGGTGTCCCGCATCAGGGGGATCTGGTGCTTGAGGCCGAAGAACGTGCCCTTGGCGTTGACCGCGTGAATGAGGTCGAACTCATCTTCGCGGATCTCGGTCAGGGGCTTCATCGGGCCTGCGATGCCGGCGTTGTTGACGGCTATGTCGAGCCGCCCGAACTGTTCGATGGCGAGGTCACAGAGCGCCTTCACGCGATCCTCTTTCGTCACGTCACAGCGCATGTACGTTGCCAGATGACCCCGCGCGACATGGCGCAGACCCCATTTGTTTCGGTCCCCCATGACCAGAAGTGCGCCTTCTGCTGCCAGTGCCTCGGCCAGCAGCTTGCCAAAGCCGCTGGCGGCCCCGGTGATGAGCGCGACCTTGCCTTCAAAGCGTTTCATATGGTCAGCCCGCCATCGACGACCAGCAATTCCCCGGTGGTGTAGCTGGCAGCATCCGAGACCAGATAGAGCACCGCGCCTGCCATCTCTGACGGCTCTGCGGGGCGTTTCATCGGCAAGCGGGCCATGATCTCGGTGTAGTGTTTTTCGCTGTCCAGCAGCGCGCCTGCGAAGCGCGTTCGGGTCCAGCCGGGCGCCAGCGCATTCACGCGGATACCAAGCGGTGCGCATTCCTTGGCAAAGGCGCGGGTCATGTTCACCACCGCGCCCTTGGTGATCGAATAGGTGCCCTGCATGTCACCGGGTTCCAGCGCGTTAACAGAGGCCGTGTTGACGATAGCGCCTTTGCCCTGATCGCGCATCATCTTGCCAGCTTCCACGGACATGAAGAAGTAGCCCCGGATATTGACGTCGAGCGTTTTCTCGAAACTGCCGAGGTCGGTGTCGAGGATATGCCCGAAATAGGGGTTGGTGGCGGCGTTGTTCACGAGGATGTCGAGCCGACCATGGGTGTCCTTGATATGGTCGAACACGGTGGTGATCTGATCCATGTCGCCGATATGACAGGCGAAGGCCTCGGCGCTGCCGCCTGCGGCGGTGATGGCCTCGGCCACGGCGGTGCAGCCGTCAAGCTTGCGGCTGGACACGATCACATGGGCACCGTGATCGGCCAGGATCTTCGCGATCTCCTCGCCGATGCCGCGACTGGCACCGGTGACAAGCGCCACGCGCCCGGTGAGGTCGAATAGCGGGTGTGGTTGGATGGTCAAGTCTGCGCCTCCCTCTTTGCGGGAAAGGCTAGAGGGGAGGACCCGAAAGGCAAGGGCTTTCGGGGGTTTGTGGGAAATGACACCACGGCACAGTTGACAGTTCATGGCCGGGCCAAGAACGTAGCGCCAGCCAGCGAGGGAGGACAGAACCGGTGGATTTCGAACCAACGCCGAAGATGCGCGAGATGCAGGCGCGCCTGACCGAGTTCATGGAGGCACATATCTATCCGGCGGAACCGGTCTTTGCGCGGCATTTCGAGACGACGGAGACGCCGTTTCGCACGCCTGATTTCTACGAGGATCTGAAGGAAAAGGCCCGCGCGGCGGGGTTGTGGAACCTCTTCCGTCCCAAGGCCCATGGCGGGGAGCTGTCGAACCTCGAATACGCGCCGCTGGCCGAGATCATGGGCCGGGTCTGGTGGGCGCCCGAGATCTTCAATTGCAATGCGCCCGATACGGGCAACATGGAAACGCTTATGCTTTATGGTTCCGACGCGCAGAAGGCGCGTTGGCTGGAGCCTTTGCTGGCAGGCGAGATCCGATCGGGATTTGCGATGACGGAACCCGATGTCGCGTCCTCGGACGCCACCAATATCCGCACGGAGATCCGCCGTGATGGCAGCGAGTATGTGATCAACGGGCGCAAGTGGTACACGACCGGGGGCATGCGCGACAGTTGCGCGGTGTTCATTGTCATGGGCAAGTCCGACCCGGACAATCCCGACCGCCACAAGCAGCAAAGCATGATCCTGGTGCCGCGGGATGCGCCGGGGCTGAAGATTTTGCGTCATGTCACGACGTTTGGCTATGCGGACGCGCCCTTTGGCGAGGCGGAGATCGCGTTCGACAATGTGCGGGTGCCTGCGGACAACCTTCTGCTTGGTGAGGGCAGGGGGTTCGAGATCGCACAAGGGCGGCTCGGTCCCGGGCGCATTCATCATTGCATGCGACTGGTGGGGGCAGCACAGCGGGCGCTGGAGCTGATGATGGACCGGGTCGAGGAACGTGAAACCTTCGGACGCCGTTTGTCGCAGCATCAATCGGTGCGCGAGGACATCGCCAAAAGCTGGTGCGAGATCGAACAGGCGCGCCTGTTGACGCTGAAGGCCGCGGCCAAGATCGACCGGGAGGGCGCGAAATCGGCGAAGGATCTGATTTCCGCGATCAAGATTGTCGCCCCGATGATGGCACAGACGGTGATTGACCGCTCGATCCAGATCCACGGCGGCAAGGGGCTGACGCAGGATTTGCCTTTGGCGGAATTGTTCAATTATGCCAGACAGATACGCTTTGCCGACGGGCCGGACCAGGTGCATATGATGGCGCTTGGGCGGCAGCTGGTCAGGGCGCATCACGAGGGCAACAAGGGGCCGGTCTGATGGAAGAGGCGGAGCTTCGACGGTTAGGCAGCTATCTGGAGGCGCATCTTCCGGGCTTTCGCGGGTTGCGAACGGCGCAGAAGTTCTCTGATGGCCAGTCGAACCCGACCTACAAGCTGCGCGCCGAAAGCGGGGCCTATGTATTGCGCCGCAAACCGCCGGGCGAGTTGCTGAAATCCGCCCATGCGGTGGACCGGGAGTTTCGGGTGCTGTCAGCCTTGGCCGAAACGGATGTGCCGGTGGCCCGCGCGCTTCATCTATGCTCGGATGACAGCATTCTTGGGGCGATGTTCTACGTGATGGAGTTCGTGGAGGGCCGGGTGTTCTGGGACCCATCGCTTCCGGGGATGGAGCCTGCGGAGCGCGCCGCGATTTATGATCAGATGAATGTGGGGTTGGCGGCGATTCACTCGGTGGATCTGGAGGCCGTGGACCTTGCGGATTTTGGCCGGGCAGGGAGCTATTACGAGCGCCAGTTCGCAACCTGGGTGCGCCAGTATCGCGCGACGGAGACCGGGAGCATTCCGGCGATGGAGCGGATCATCGACTGGTTGGGCGCCAATATGGTGGCCGATGACGGGCGCGTGTCGCTGGTGCATGGCGACTATCGGCTGGACAATGTCATGTTCGCGCCAGACACGCCAAGGCTGATCGCGGTCATGGACTGGGAGTTGTCGACACTCGGCCATCCGCTGGCCGATCTGGCCTATCAATGCATGTTGTGGCGGATGCCGCCGGGGCCGGTGCTGAGCGGATTGCAGGGGGTGGACCGGGCAAGTCTTGGCGTGCCGACGGAAGAGGAATACGTCGCGCGGTATTGTGACAGAATGGGGCTTTCGGGGATCGACAACTGGCCGTTCTATCTGGTCTTCGGCCTGTTTCGGTTGGCCGCCATCGTGCAGGGCGTGGGCTATCGCGGATTGCAGGGCAATGCGTCTTCGGATCGGGCGCTGCAGGTGGGGGCGCTTGCGGCACCTTTGGCTGAAAAAGCCTGTGAAATTCTCGACGGGCAGGGCTGACTCGGCCCCTCTAAGCCGTTGAAATCAGATTCATTATTGGAATCCAGTCAGTTGTCGAGCGAGTCTCGAGTCATCTATGAAGAATGGCCGCAGGACCCAATCAAAGTCATACCCCGCCAGCTTTGGAACTGACGGGGCATTCTTTTTGTTTGATCAAACATCTTAAAGGCGAGCCGCCTTGTATTAACTGTCTGATTTCGCTTTGAAAGGTGGGAAGCGGGTCATCTCTGCTGCCACCGTCCAATCCATATGGTTGCGCACGAATTCCTGCGCGGCGTCACGGGGCGGCTGATAGTCCCAACTCACCAGTTTGCCGATCTCCATCGCGCGATGCACCGGTCCGCGCCGCTTCTGGCTGGCCAAAATGGCCTCGTAGAGCGGGTCTTCGGTCCATTTTGCGGAAATGAACGCTTTAAACTCTGCAACAACTGTTCCGAAAGCAGGGTCGGCGGCAAGGTTGTTTCGTTCAAACGGGTCAGCAGAAAGATCAAATAATTGAGGTGGATCAGCCCGACAGTGAATGTATTTCAGCGTTCCCCGACGGATCATGAAGATCGGATCACTTGCACATTCCGCACAATACTCCCCAAGCACCTCTCCACCAGCCGGGTTATCCACAGCCCCCAGGAGCAGCGGCCAAAGCGACCGCCCGTCCAGGTCCATCGCCGGATCGGGGGCGGTTTGCCCGGTGGAGGCGGCGATATCGAGGAAGGTGGGCAGCATGTCGAGCAGGCTGACGGGCTCTGCCACGGTCCGGTTCTCGACACCCGGACCCGCAATTATCATAGGGATTCGAGCAGAATGCTCGAAGAAGCTCATCTTGTACCAGAGCCCGCGTTCGCCAAGCATGTCGCCATGATCCGAGGTCACGATAACGATGGTGTTGTCCAGTTGCCCGGATTCCTCCAACGCCTTCACGATCTCGCCGACCTTCGAGTCGAAATAGGACGTGTTGGCGTAGTAGCCGTGACGTGCATTGCGGATTTCTTCCTCCGTCACCGGTTGCGCATCCGCGCCGATCCCGTGATGCACGCGCAGCGTGTGCGGGTCGTCGGTCAGCCCGGTCTGCGGCATGTCGATCTCGTCGTCGGAATAGAGGTTCCAGAACTCGGGCCGGGGCACATAGGGGTCATGCGGGTGGATGAGGCTGACCACCATGGCAAAGGGCTGCGCCCCGCGCATGGCGTATTCCATGATCCGGCGGCGGGCGAGGAAGGTCGCCTCTTCATCATATTCGATCTGAAACGTGGTCGCGGCAGGGCCGGCTTCCTTCACGGAATCCATATTGTGATACCACTTGTCGATCCGCTCGTGCGGATTAGTCCAGTCCGGCGTCCAGGCGTGATCAGAAGGGTAGACATCGGTCGTCAGCCGTTCTTCGAAGCCATGCAGCTGATCCGGGCCGACAAAGTGCATCTTGCCGGACAGGCAGGTGCGATACCCCATCATCCTGAGGTAATGGGCAAAGGTGGGGATCGATGCGGGGAACTCGGCGGCATTGTCATAGGCCCCGATTTTCGAAACAAGTTGACCGGTCATGAAAGACGCCCGCGACGGCGCGCAGAGCGGCGAGTTGCAATAGGCGGACTCAAAGCGCGTCCCGCGTGCCGCCAACGCATCCATATTCGGGGTTTTCACCACTGGATGGCCGTATGTGCCCGTGAAATGCGGGGCAAGCTGATCGGCCATGATCAGCACGATATTCGGGGGCCTTTGCATCTGTCTGTCCTCTTTTCGGGGGGGGTGGTCGGGCACGACGCCGGGCGCGGCACCAAATGGGGCATGTACAGTGCCAATGACATGGAAATCCGGGCCAGACGCAAGAAAATTTCTTTCATTTGTGGAAACCGTGTCGCAAATCGCCAATCACCGGTCGAATTTGGGTTTTCGCCCTCGGAAACCCGTGCAAGAGTGCCCCCATGGACTCGCTGCACTTGATGCCATCATGCCAGAACTCCGGAACTGAGGTTTCGAAAAACTCGAAAACAGGGCAATTGGCTTGCGGATTTGAGGATCATTGTTTCGATTGGGACCCAGGGGGTGCAGCTCAGACCACTTGCCGCGCATATCGAAAGCCGTCTAGCTTAAAACATGGCTTGGACCATGCGACGAGAGTCCGATGACACCCCCTGTTCCGGACCATGCAAACCAACGAGACACAGCTCTAGACTGTGAGAAACTCGAAAGAACTATGACAACAGCGGAGAAAGCAACATGATGAAGACTTCACTTCTTTCGGGCGGTGTGAGCCGCCGTGGCGTGCTGAAAGGTGCGTCTGCCATTGGCGGTGCGGCCCTGATCGGCCCGATGGGCGCGCGCATGGCCAGCGCACAGCCGACGCGCGGCGGCACCCTGCGTGTCGCACAGGCCCATGGCTCCACCACCGACTCGATGGACCCGGGTTCGTGGGAAAACGACTTCACCATCCTTCAGGCGCATACGCGCAACAACTACCTGACGGAAATCGCCCCCGACGGGTCGATCGTGCCGGAACTTGCGGAAAGCTGGGAAGCCTCGTCAGATGCCGCGACCTGGACCTTGACCATCCGGTCCGGCGTGCAGTTCCATTCCGGTCATATCCTGACCGCTGAAGACGTGGTTGCCTCGCTGCGTCACCATATGGGCGAAGATTCCACCTCGGCCGCCGCGCCGATCGTGGCACCGATCACCGATATGCGTGTCGACGGCATGAACGTGGTGTTCACCCTGGCCTCCGGCAACGCAGACTTCCCCTTCGTGCTGTCGGATTACCACCTGCCGATCCTGCCATCGACCGATGGCGCCATTGACCCGATGACCATGGACGGCTGTGGCCCCTACAAGATCGAGGAACTGGAATTCGGCGTCGGTGCAACCTACTCGCGCCATGACGGATACTGGAAATCGGACGCGGCCTATTTCGACGCCGTCGAACAGATCGTGATCCACGATGCGGCGGCCCGTCAGAACGCGCTGATCTCGGGCGAGGTCGACTATATCGACTCGGCTGACCTGAACACCGTCCATCTGCTGCAGCGCGCCCCCGGCGTGGTGGTTCTGTCGGTCGCGGGCAACCAGCATTACGGCCTGCCGATGGACACCCGCGCCGCGCCGTTCAGCGACAACAACATCCGCATGGCGCTGAAATACGCAATCGACCGTCAGCAACTGGTGGATACCATCCTCAACGGCTACGGCGCGGTCGGCAACGACCACCCGATCGGCTCCGGCCAGCTCTACTACAACACCGAGCTGGAGCAGAAAGCCTACGACCCCGATCGCGCGCGTTACTACCTGGCGCAGGCGGGCGTGGACAGCCTCGACGTGGATATCCACCTCGCCGACGCCGCCTTCGCGGGCGCTGTCGATGCGGGCGTGCTCTATTCGGAAACCGCGGCTGCGGCTGGCATCAACCTCAACGTGGTGCGGGAACCGAACGACGGGTACTGGTCCAACGTCTGGATGCAGCTGCCCTTCTGCGGTACCTATTGGGGCGGCCGTCCGACCCAAGATCTGATGTTCTCGACCGCCTATGCAGATGGCGCGCCGTGGAACGAGACCTACTGGAGCCACGAGCGCTTCAACGAGCTGCTTCTTGCGGCACGTGCCGAACTGAACGAAGACCTGCGTCGCGACATGTATTTCGAGATGCAGCAGATCTGTTCGGACGAGGGCGGCGCTCTGATCCCGATGTTCGCGGCCTATGTCGGCGCGCATAGCGATGCGCTGATGCATGGCGAGCAGGTGGCTTCCAACTGGCGCAATGACGGTCACCGGATCGCCGAACGCTGGTGGTTTGCCTGATCTGACACACATCACCCCGGGCCGTTCTGGCCCGGGGTTTCAATTCTGTGACCTTAGGCGCACGCGGGACGGTGCAGCCTGAAGGGGGACCCATGTCACATATCTGGAGCATGATCGCGAAGCGACTGGCCCTTGGCCTGCTGACGCTGTTCATCGTGTCACTTCTGATCTTCGGGGCGACGGAACTGTTGCCCGGCGATTTCGCCGAAGAATTCCTCGGGCAGGCCGCGACGCCTGAAACCGTTGCCGCGATCCGCCGGGAGCTGGGGCTCGATCTGCCCATGCACACGCGCTATATCGAATGGCTGACCGGCGTCTTGCAGGGCGATTTCGGCAATTCGCTGTCGAACCGCCGCCCGGTGATCGAGCTGATCAGCACGCGGCTTGGCAACACGTTGTTCCTGGCGCTCTATGCTGCCGCCATCGCTGTACCGCTGTCGCTGATGCTGGGGATCCTCGCGGCGCTGTTCCGCAACAGCTTTTTCGACCGCTTTTCGAACGCCTCGGCGCTGACCTCGATTTCCTTCCCGGAATTCTTCGTCGCCTATATCCTGATCTTCTGGCTGGCGGGCCGGGGCGGCATGTTCCCCTCTATGGCAAGTTTCCGGGGCGATCCGTCCATGGCGGAAATGCTCTACCGCACCTTCCTGCCTGCCCTGACCCTGACGCTGGTGGTGACCGCGCATATGATGCGCATGACGCGGGCGGCGATCATCAACCTTCTGGCCAGCCCCTATATCGAGATGGCACGGCTGAAGGGGATGAAGCCGATGCGCGTGATCGTGAAACACGCGCTGCCCAATGCGCTGGCTCCGATCATCAACGTGATTGCGTTGAACCTGGCCTACCTGATCACAGGGGTGGTCGTGGTCGAGGTGGTCTTTGTCTTCCCCGGTCTCGGTCAGCTGATGGTCGACAGCGTGGCGGCGCGGGACATGCCTGTGGTGCAGGCGGTCGCGCTGATCTTTGCCGCGGCCTATGTGCTGCTGAACCTGACGGCGGATGTGTTGGCGACCTTGTCCAACCCGCGCCTCGTACATCGTCGTTAAGGGGGGCGGATCATGGGTTTTCTGACTGGACTATTCTGGTTCGTCGTCGTCATCGCAGGCTGTATGGCCGCCGGCTGGCTGTTTCGGACCATTGCCATTGCCGTCACTCCGAAGGGCGTCAAGAAAGAGCTGCGCACCGCGCCGCTGACCGCCTCTTTCGGGATGCTGATGATCATCATCTACATCTTCGTGGCCATCTTCGCCCCGCTCATCGCACCGTTCCCGGAACGGATGGTCGTGGGGCCGGAATACATGCCGTGGGATCAGGTGCATCTGTTGGGCACTGACAATCTGGGGCGCGATATGCTGTCTCGCCTGATCTTCGGGGCGCGCAACACAGTGGGCATCGCCTTTGCAACCACTGCCCTGGCTTTCCTCATCGGCTCGATCCTGGGTCTTCTGGCGGCCACCGTGGGCGGTTGGCTGGATCAGGTGCTCAGCCGTGCGGTCGATGTTCTGATGGCCATTCCGGCGCTGATTTTCTCGCTGCTGCTGCTGACCATCTTCGGCACGTCGGTGATCACCCTGATCCTCGTCATTGCCGTGATCGACTCCACGAGGGTGTTCCGTTTGGCGCGCTCGGTGGCGCTGAACATCGTGGTGATGGATTATATCGAGGCCGCGAAACTGCGGGGTGAGGGGCTCTGGCGCCTGATCACGCGAGAGATCCTGCCCAATGCCATGGCGCCGTTGGTGGCCGAATTCGGGCTGCGTTTCTGCTTCGTCTTCCTGGCGATCTCGGCGCTCAGCTTCCTCGGCCTTGGCCTGCAGCCGCCCATGGCGGACTGGGGGTCCATGGTGAAGGAAAACGCGACACTGATCGCCTTCGGAGACATCACGCCGCTGCTGCCCGCCGTTGCCATCGCGCTGCTGACGGTCAGCGTGAACTTCGTCGTCGACTGGCAGTTGCACCGCGCCAGCGGGTTGAAGGAGTAAGACCATGACCGAGCAAAACAACGGAAAACCGGTCCTCCTGACCATGAAGGGCCTGCGTATCGAGGGCCGGTCCGACGAAACCTGGTCCGAGATCGTGCATGGCATCGACCTGACCCTGCACAAGGGCGAGGTTCTGGGCCTGATCGGCGAATCCGGGGCGGGCAAGTCCACGGTCGGTCTGGCCGCCATGGGCTTTACCCGCGACGGCTGTCGGATTTCCGGGGGCGAGATCGTTTTTGACGGGATCGACCTGATGAAAGCCAGCGAGGCGACCAAGCGAGACCTGCGCGGCAAGCGCATCGCCTATGTGGCGCAATCGGCGGCGGCCAGCTTCAACCCGGCCCACAAGCTGATGGACCAGTATTGCGAAGCGCCGGTTCAACACGGTGTCATGGGCCGGAATGAGGCGGAAAGCGATGCGGTGGATCTGTATCGTCGCATGCAGTTGCCGGAGCCCGATGTGATCGGTTTCCGCTACCCGCACCAGGTCTCGGGCGGGCAGTTGCAGCGGGCGATGACAGCGATGGCGATGGCCTGTCGTCCGGACCTGATCATCTTCGATGAACCCACCACCGCGCTTGACGTGACCACACAGATCGAGGTTCTGGCCGCGATCCGCAATATCGTGGAACAGTTCGACACGGCGGCGATCTACATCACCCATGACCTCGCGGTCGTGGCGCAGATGGCGGATCGGATCAAGGTGCTGCTGAAGGGGGATGAGGTCGAAGAGGCCGACACGCGGTCGATGCTGTCGGCCCCGAAAGAGGACTACACCAAGTCGCTTTGGGCCGTGCGCAGCCATGCGCGCGCAGAACAGCCCCCGGTCGCGGCGGACAAGACGCCGGTTGTCTCGGTCAAGAATATCACCGCGGGCTACGGTGCCGTGGACGTGCTGATGAATGTCAATTTCGACATTCATGAACGTCGTACCGTGGCCGTGGTGGGCGAGTCCGGCTCCGGCAAATCGACCACCGCGCGGGTCATCACCGGGCTGTTGCCACCCCGGCAGGGCGAGATCCTGTTCGATGGCAAGGTGCTGCCGCCCGATTATCGCCGCCGCACCCGCGACCAGCTTCGGCAGGCGCAGATGATCTACCAGATGGCGGACACGGCGCTGAACCCAAAGCTGCGCATCCGGGAACTGATCGGACGACCTGCCCAGATGTATCTTGGGCTACAGGGCAAAGCCCTGACAGACCGTATCCGCAATCTGCTCGACCTGATCGAGTTGGAGCCCGACGACTATATCGACCGGCTGCCGGCCGAGCTGTCGGGTGGGCAGAAGCAGCGCATCGGCATCGCGCGGGCATTGGCGGCGGAGCCAAAGTTCATCATCTGTGACGAGGTGACATCAGCGCTCGACCAGCTGGTCGCGGAAGGCATTCTGAAGCTTCTCGACAAGCTCCAGACGGAGTTTGATCTGGCCTATATGTTCATCACCCACGACCTTGCCACGGTGAAGGCCATTGCCGACGAGGTGGTGGTGATGAAAGAGGGCAGGGTGGTTGAACAGGGCCCCAAATCCGAGATGTTCCAGCCGCCGCATGATCCCTATACGGAACTGCTTCTGTCATCGGTCCCGGAAATGGACCCGGATTGGCTGACCGATCTGCTGCGCGAACGCGAAAGCGGCTAGGTTGAATGGCGCTTCTACAGACCTTTCACGGCCTGCCTCTTCTGGGGGCAGGCCGTTTTCATGCGATAAGGTGGCGGAAATCTGCAATTATGGGTGGAAATCCGTCGCCTTGTCATATGAAATGACCGCAGACACTAAGAACAACCAATCAACAAAACGACCTCAGGGAGTGACTTCATGAAATCCGTGCTTCTTTCCGGCTTGTCCGTCCTGGCACTGGCAGGCACCGCTGCCGCCGCGGATCTAGGCGATACCGACACGCCGATCCGACTGGCCATCAATGAATGGACCGGCCAGCATCTGACCACGCATGTTGCAGGCCAGATCCTGGAACAGGCGGGCTACACCGTCGAATATGTCACCGCAGGGTATTACAACATGTATCCCGCGATCGGCGAGGGCGAGATTCACGCCGCGCTAGAGGTTTGGGACTCGAACGTGCCCGATCTCTACTATGACGTGCTGGAAGATGGCGGCGTGGTGGAACTCGGCGATCTCGGCCTGACTGCCCGTGAAGGGTTCGCCTACCCCGCCCATGTCGAAGAGATCTGCCCCGGCCTGCCCGCATGGGAAGCGCTGAACGATTGCGCCATGCAGTTTGCCACTGCCGAAACCATCCCGCAGGGCCGCCTCATCGACTATCCTGCCGATTGGGGGACGCCGGGTGCCGAACGCGCCGCCGGTCTGGAACTGCCCTTCCGCGCCGTGCCCGCTGGCTCCGAAGGGGCGCTGATCGCGGAACTGCGCGCCTCGACCGAACGCGGCACGCCGCTTCTGATGGTCTTCTGGCAGCCGCATTGGGCCGTGTCGGCCTATGACGTGCGCTTTGTCGATCTGCCGCCGGGCACCCCGGAATGCTACGAGGATGCCTCGGTCGGTCCGAACCCGAACGCGACCTCCGACTGTGACTTCCTGCCGACCCGCGTCTTCAAGATCACCTGGTCGGGCTTTGCGGACCAGTGGCCTGCGGCTGCGGAAATCCTCACCGCCTACCAGATGATGACCGAAGACCAGCAGCCGATGATGGGCATGGTCGACAATGACGGCATGTCGGTGGAAGAGGTCGCGGCAGCCTATGTTGCGGACCATGCCGACGCCGTTGCGGCGATGATCGCGGCCGCGACGGAGTAACCGGGGACATGACCGCTTCGGCCCCGACCGGCACCCCGGCAATCGCTGTCGAGGGGCTGTGGCAGGTCTTTGGCAATGACGCCAAAACCCGATTGAAAGACGCGCAGGGGCGGACCAGTTCCGCCCCCGACGCCGCCGAAGCTTTGCGCGAAGACGGGCTGATCCCTGCTGTGCAGGACGCCAGTTTCGAGGTGCGCGAGGGCGAGCTGTTCGTGATCATGGGCCTGTCGGGATCCGGCAAATCGACCATGATCCGCTGTATCTCGCGCCTTGTGGAGCCTACTGCCGGATCGGTGCGGATTGACGGGGAGGATATCCTCTCGGCCAATGCCAAACGCCTGATCGAGCTGCGCCGAAAGAAACTGGGCATGGTGTTCCAGCATTTCGGTCTGTTCCCGCATATGTCCGTCGCTGACAACGTGGCCTTCCCCCTGAAAATGCTGGGGCAATCCAGATCGGAACGGCGCACCCGCGCGCTGGAAGTGATCGAGATGGTGGGGCTCACGGGCCGCGAAGATGCCTATCCGCGCGAGCTGTCAGGTGGTCAGAAACAACGTGTCGGCATCGCCCGGTCGCTGGCCGCCAATCCCGATATCTGGTTCTTGGACGAACCTTTCTCGGCGCTCGACCCGCTGATCCGTCGGCAGTTGCAGGATGAATTCCTGAAGATCCAGTCGACGCTTCACAAGACCATCGTCTTCATCACCCACGACATCTCCGAGGCGCTGAAACTCGCCGACCGGATCGCCATCATGCGCGACGGAAAGATTGTTCAGATCGGCACGCCCGCGCAGATCGTCCTGAACCCGGTCGATGACTATGTGCGCGAGTTTTCCCGCGATGTGGCCAAGGGCCGACATGCGCGGCTGGAAAGCGTGTTGCACACGGACACGCCGCCGACCATGCCCGACGATCCCAAGCTTCGCCTCGACATGACGCTGGAGGAGGCGCTGGCCTCTTGCATGTCGCTATACGAACCCGTCCCGGTCTGGGGTAGTGACGGGCAGATGGCGGGCTATATCCATCCCTCCGATCTGGCCAAGGCCCTGCAGGTGGACCGCACATGAGCGATGTCAGCCTGCCAGCCCCCTCGATCGTTGCACGCCTGACGCCCGGTGCGCGCGCGGCTTTGCTGACGCTTCTGGTCGGAGCGATCTGCCTGCTATTGGAGTCTTCAACAGACCTGCTACCGGTCTGGCCAGAGGCCTGGACCCTGCCGGTCACGGAATGGATCGGCGTCTCGTTGGAATGGCTCTTTGACATCATCCGCCCCGCGATGCGCCTGATATCCGCTGTGCTGGAATACCCGATGGTCTGGGTGAACTGGCTGCTGGTCAACACGCCCTGGCCGCTGATCATTGGCGCAACCGTGGCGCTCGGCTGGTACGCGGGCGGGCTGTCGCTGGCCCTGATGTCGGGCGTGGGTCTGGGATTCGTGCTGGCTTCGGGCTACTGGATCGAGGGCATGAACACGCTGGCGCTGGTCTTTGTCTCGGTGCCGCTGGCGCTGACGCTCGGGTTGCTCATTGGCATCTGGTCCAATGAAAGCGCGCGGGCGCGGCCCTGGATCGAGGCGACGCTCGACCTGATGCAGACGGTTCCGACCTTTGCCTATCTGACGCCGCTTCTTCTGCTCTTCGGGTTCGGCCCGGTCGTGGGCCTGATTGCGTCGGCCATCTACGCCGCCCCGCCTATGGCGCGGAATACGCTTCTCGGCCTGCAACGGGTCGAGGCGGAGGTGAAAGAGGCCGGGGTCATGTCCGGCGCGACGCGGCTGCAACAGCTGGTGCAGGTCGAGATCCCGGCCGCCGCCACCCAGATCATGATCGGAGTCAATCAGGCGCTGATGGCGGCCCTGTCCATGGTGATCATCGCCGCCGTGATTGGCGGTTTCGACGATATCGGGTGGGAAGTTCTGCTGACCATGCGGCAGGCCAATTTCGGCCAAAGCCTGCTGGCCGGGCTGGTCATCGTTGTCTTCGCAATCATTATCGACCGGATTTCGGCCCGTATGGCCACGTCGCGCGACCGCTTTGACGTGCGGATATCGTGGATCATCCTTGCCGTGGCCATTGCCGCCTCGGTCCTGGCCTGGGCGGCGCTGCCCGCCCCCGGTGAGATGGCCATCCTGGCCCCGACAGTCGAGGCCGTGGACGGGGCTCTGACCAGTTTTACGCGCAGCGCAGGGACGACGCTCGACTCCATCAAGAACAATGCGATGTTCTACGGACTTCTGCCGCTGCGCATCGGTCTGGACGGGGCGGTCCTGCCCTTTACCTGGGGCTTCAGCTGGACGGCGAACATGTCCTACGCGCTGTTCGCGGTGGCTGGTGCGCTTGGACTTGCCGTGGCGATGTCCGGTCGCGTGGCCTTCGGGCTGTGCATCCCGATCGTGGCGGGCATCCTGGAAACCGGTGTGTCCGACCTGCCCTGGCCCTTCGTTCTGGTCGGGCTCGGCGCGGTGGCCTGGGTTGCGGGCGGATGGAAGCTGACGCGTCTGGTGGTCATCCTGATGCTGGCCATCGCCATCGCTGGCCTCTGGCCGCGGGCGATGTTGTCGCTTTACCTGTGCGGTGCGGCGGTCCTCGCCTGCGCGGTTCTGGGTGGATTGCTCGGGCTTCTGTCCGCCGTATCCCGCCCGGCATGGGCGGTGATCCGGCCGGTCTGCGACATGCTGCAAACCATCCCGCTCTTCGTCTTCCTGATCCCGGTGCTGATGTTCTTCCAGATCGGGGAATTCTCGGCCTTCCTCGCCATCATCGCCTATGCCATCGTGCCGATGATCCGCTACACCCGCCACGGGCTGGTCACCACCCCGCCCGAGATGCTGGAGGCCGCAGTGTCCTCCGGCGCGACCGAGTGGCAGATCATGCGAGAGGTGCGCGCGCCCTATGCCGCGCCCACGATCCTTCTGGGTCTGAACCAGACGATCCTTTACGGATTCGCCATGCTGGTCATCGCGGCCCTGATCGGCACCACTGGGCTGGGCCAGTCGATCTATATCGCACTTGGCGCGGGGGATGTGGGACTGGGGATTGCAGCGGGGGCGGCCATGGCCATCCTTGCGCTGATCGCCGATCGCATTGTACAGGGGTTCGCGGAAGAACGGCGGAGGGCCCTTGGCCTATGAATGACGAGTTCATCCCCAAGGGGGTGGCGCATGTGGACCTGCCCCCCGGGCAAAAGACGGAAATGATCAGCTTCCTGCTGTTGCCCAAGCTGTCGCTGCTGGCCTTCACCTCGGCCATCGAGCCGTTGCGCATCGCCAACCAGCTGACCGGGCAAAAGCTTTATAGCTGGCAGATGATCACCACCGATGGCCGCCCGGTGCGCGCGTCCAGCGGTGTGGAAATAGGGGCGACCTGCGCCCTTGCCGATGCAAAGATCAACGGCCCGCTCTTCGTGTGTTCCGGGGTCGAACCCGATACGGTCGTGACCGATCAGGTGGCGGGGCTGGTGCGAAAGCACTGGCGGATGGGCCATCAGGTGGGCGGGCTGTGCACCGGCGCCTATGCGCTGGCGCGGGCGGGCATCCTGAAAGGCCGGGACTTCACCCTGCACTGGGAAAACACGCCGCCCTTCCGCGAAAGCTTTCCCGATCTGGAACCGCTGGACCAGCTTTATGCCATCGACGACCGGATCGTAACCTGCGGCGGCGGATCCTCCGCGACGGACCTGTTCTTGCGGCTGATTTCCGAACGCTTCGGCCCGATCCTGTCGCATTCGGTGCTGAACATGTGCCTGCATCCCGTGCATAGGTCCGAGGAGGAGGCGCAGCAATCCTCGCGCGCGGCCTCCATCGGCACCCGCAACCGCAAGCTGCTGCAAATTCTGCGCTACATGGAAGAGAATATCGAGGAGCTCTTCTCGCTCGATGACCTCGCCGACCGCTTCAAGGTCTCCCGCCGCCAGATCGAGCGGCTGTTCCTGACCCATGTGAAGGCCACCCCCAAGCAATACCTGACCGACCTGCGCCTGCGCCGGGGGCGGATGCTGCTGGCGGAAACGGATATGAAAGTGGCCGATATCGCCAGCTCATGCGGGTTTGAATCGACCAACCATTTCTCGCGCCGATTTCGCGAAAAATACGGGGTCTCGCCGCATAAGTTCCAGTCGGCGGGGCGGGGGTAGGGCTGCGCCGCATTCTGAAGCTCGATATCGGTTTCTGACCCGTCGGGATCACGATGGAATGCCTGATCGCGTCGGCATACTGGCCCGGCCTGTGGCCTTCGATATCGGCAAGGCCCTGCAATAAACAGTTGATTGGCGTCCGACAGAAGGTCAGGCTGAGCAGAGCAGACATTCCTGCCTGCGAATTACCGGCTTTTGGTAGCCACTTCCGGAGATTGCCATGAAACTGTTCCACTCAGCGCTCGCGCTTTGTCTGCTTGCCTTGCCCGTTTCTGCCGAAAGCCACGGCGCACAGCAGGCGACCTGCTATTTTTCAATTACTGGTGAACCCAATGGGGTCGACTATGGGAACCAGGCTAACGACGCGGCGTCCGGCACCTGGTATCAGGCCGAGTATTCGGGCGACTACGCCTACCTGTTCGTCGTGGACCGGAACGGTGACAACTATTCCTGCCCCGTCAGATTGAACGTGGGGTGCAGCGATTGCCGGCAAGTCAGCCCGGTTTGGGAATAATCAGTCAGTGTGACCATCAAGGCTGATCCGGGGGCCTTCAGCCACGCATGTGTGACCCGGCTTTCGGGGGTAGGGGCAGTCCGGCGGGCTGATCCCTATCCCGACTTCCGCACCACATCCCAAAACGCCCGCGCCAGGGCCAGTGGAATCGTCGGCCCCGTTGCAGTCCCCACCACAAGATCGTCGTCATGGGCGTCGGATTTGCGCAGGGAACAGCGCCAGTGGCCGTTCGGCTCGGCGGCTTGACCAGATAAATGAATCTGCCAGCCGGGCAGGCAGTGGGACAGCAGGTGCATGACCGCCTCGGTCGGGTCTGACAGCACCTCCGGGTGGGCAGGGGCCTCGGGGAATACACTGCCCGCTGCGGTGCAGATCTCGGCCAGCATGTCGGAATCCAGCGACGTGGCGGCGGCAAGGTGGTCGGTCAGGTCTTGGGTCATTGGCGGCTCCTGTGATCTGTCGCATTCGTTGTGCCGTGCCCTGCGACATCGGGCCATGACCTGCATCAAGGAGCTATGTCAAAGACGCGCGTAGCCTGTCGCCAACGGGCCGATCCGGCCCGAGAGGAGGACAGAATGGCTCGCTATGTGATCGGATTCGAAGACCTGCGCCGCGCCGATGTGGCGCTTGTGGGCGGCAAGAACAGCTCTCTTGGGGAAATGGTGCAGGAATTGGCAGGGCAGGGGATTGCCGTGCCGGGGGGCTTTGCCACCACCTCTGACGCCTATCGCGCGTTCCTGTCCGCCAACGGGCTGGAGGCGATGATCGCCGATACCGTGGGGCGATGGCAGGCAGGCAAGATCACATTGGCCGAGGCGGGCAGCGCCATCCGCGCGGCCATTGTCTCAGGCGACTGGCCGGAGGAGATCCGCACCGACATCCTGACCTCCTACGCGGCGCTCAGTGAAACGGCGGGCAAAGCGGATGTCGCTGTGGCCGTGCGGTCCTCTGCCACGGCAGAGGACCTGCCCGATGCCAGTTTCGCGGGCCAGCAGGAGACCTTCCTGAATATCGAGGGCGAGGCCGATCTGCTGACCGCCTGCCGCCGCTGCTTTGCCTCGCTCTTTACCGACCGGGCGATCAGCTATCGCGAGGTGAAGGGGTTTGACCATATGGCCGTGGCGCTGTCCGTGGGCGTGCAGCGCATGGTGCGGGCCGATACCGGCGGATCGGGCGTCATGTTCTCCATCGACACGGAATCGGGGTTCGACAAGGTCGTGCTGATCAACGCCGCCTGGGGCCTTGGCGAAAACGTGGTCCAGGGGGCGGTGGACCCGGATGAATATCAGGTGTTCAAGCCGTTCCTTGCGGATGAGAGCCTCAGCCCCATTGTCGGCAAGCGGCGCGGCGCGAAAGAGATCAAGATGATTCTGGGCGGTGACGGCCCCGCGCCGGTGCGCAATGTGCCGACATCGAAAGCCGAACGCGCGGCCTGGGTGCTGAGCGACGGGGAAATCCTGTCGCTCGCCCGCATGGCCGCCACCATCGAACGCCACTACGGCTGCGCCATGGATATGGAATGGGCACGCGATGGCGATACTGGAGAGCTCTTCATCGTTCAGGCACGGCCCGAAACGGTGGAAAGCCAACGCAAGGCGGGCGCGCTGCGCAGCTATTCCTTGTCTGGTGAGGGGGAGGTTCTGTTGCAGGGCCTCAGCGTCGGCAACGCGGTCGCCACGGGGCGCATCTGCCTGATCGAGAGCGTTGCCGATATCGACCGCTTCGTCGATGGCTCGATTCTCGTAACGTCCAACACCGATCCTGATTGGGTGCCAGTCATGAAACGCGCAGCGGCGATCATCACGGACCATGGTGGGCGCACGTCACACGCAGCCATCGTCAGCCGGGAACTGGGGGTGCCCGCCATCGTCGGCACCGGCAATGCCACCCACGTGCTGCATGATCAGCAGGACGTGACAGTGAACTGTGCGGCGGGCGAAGACGGGTTGATCCACGCCGGAATTGCCAAGGTGAGCGTCGAGGAGCTAGACCTGTCTGATCTGCCCGAAACCCGCACCCGGATCATGCTGAACATGGCCAACCCCTCTGCGGCGTTCCGCTGGTGGCGATTGCCGGCTGACGGGGTGGGCCTCGCGCGGATGGAATTCGTGGTGAACAACGCCGTGAAGGTGCATCCCATGGCGCTCATTGAATTCGACAAGGTGACGGATGCCGGTGAACGCGCGGAGATCGAGGCGCTGACGGCGGGCTACCCCAACAAGCCCGACTATTTCGTCGATCAACTCGCCCGCGGGCTGAGCCAGATCGCGGCCTTCGCCCATCCACACCCGGTGATCGTGCGGATGAGCGATTTCAAGACCAATGAATATGCCGAGCTTCTGGGCGGGCGCGCGTTTGAGCCAGAGGAGGAAAACCCGATGATCGGCTTCCGGGGTGCCTCTCGCTACACCGACCCGGCCTACAGCCCGGGGTTCGAACTGGAATGCCAGGCGATCCGGCGGTTGCGCGAGGAGATGGGCTTCGACAATGTCGCCATCATGATCCCCTTCTGCCGAACCCCGGAGGAGGCAGACAGGGTGCTGGAGGTCATGGGCCGCGCCGGTCTGGAACGGGGCAAGGCGGGGCTGGAGGTCTTCGTCATGTGCGAGATCCCCGCCAATGTGATCCGGGCCGAGGAGTTTGCCGACCGTTTCGACGGCTTCTCAATCGGCTCGAACGACCTGACGCAACTGACCCTTGGCGTGGACCGCGACAGCGACCGGTTGGCGAAGCTCTTTGACGAAAGCGACCCGGCGGTTCTGTGGATGATCCGCACGGTGATCGAAAAGGCCCGCGCGGCGGGGCGTAAGATCGGGCTGTGCGGGCAGGCGCCGTCGAACAACCCGGCCTTCGCGCAGTTGCTGGTCGATGCGGGGATCGACTCGATTTCCGTGACGCCCGACAGCTTCGCCGCCGTCAAGGCACAGGTCGCCAAGGCCGAGGCTATGCAGAAAGGCCCCGATTGAGTAGGCTGCAAGGTGGGAGGCGTCCGGATTTTCGCCGGACGTGCATGTATTCAAAACTCGCATTTACGGAGGTCTGATCCGATATGACCCGACTGCCTTACGCCCTCGCCCTGTCTCTGCTGGCCAGCCCCGCCTTGGCCGGTCCACCGATTGAACAGCCCGCCCCCGCACCGGCCCCCACTGGGGTCGGCGGCGCGGCGACGATCTATGACTGCCAGATCGCCGGCCGCACGGAGCGGTTCGTGATTGCCGATGGCGCGCTGGCCGAGGGGCCGGGCACGCTGAGCGTTCTGACCGAGGATGTCTATGTGGTGACCCGCGGCGGCGTCACCTATCTGATTGACCCCACGGGCGTGCAGATCGACCAGGGTGTCGATGCGGGCAAATGGCCTTGCGTTGAAAGCGCAGCAGCTCCGGCCCCAACCCCCGCGGCACCGGATGCCAGCCAGATGGCCCGGATCGTGGAGCTGGAGGCGAGTGTCGCCAATCTGCAGGCCGCGCTCAGTGCCGCGAATGGCGAACGGGATGCGGCCATTGCCGCGCGTGAGGCGGCGCTTGCGGCAAGCGCTGAGGCCGAGGCCAGCAGTGCGGCGGCCTCTACCGCCGCGCAAACAGCGCTGAACGAGGCTGCGGCGCTTCAATCCCGCGCGGAAACGGCGGAAACTGCCGCGACCACGGCCATCGCCGCGCAGGCCGCTGCGGAAGCGCGTGTCGTGGAACTGGAGGCGGCGGCAGCGGCAAGTGCCGTGCAGATGGCAGAGATCCAGACAAGCCTCGACCAGACCATGGCGGCGCTCGCCACCGCGAACGCACGGGTGGCCGAGCTGGAAGCTGCCGCGACAGCGGACGCGACCGAGATGGCCCAGATGCGGACCCTGCAAGGCCAGATGGCGGAAACCCTGGCGGCGGCAGAGGCGCGGGTGGCGGAGCTGGAACAGGCTCTCGCCGCGTCGGTGGCCGCGCCCGAAGAGGACAGCGCCGAGGATGCCGGGGCCATGACCGAAGGGGCGGATGAGGCTGCCGAGGATATGACCGAAGGGACAGATGAGGCTGCCGAGGACATGACCGACGGATCGGATGAGGCCGCCGAAGACATGTCCGACGACACCGGCTCCGACGACATGACCGAGGATCACGGCGCAATGGAGGATGCGGCGTTTGACGCCGATGCGGCGCTGATGGCCATTGAGGCGGCAGAGCTCAGCCCGATTTCTCGCGCCGCCCTGACAGCAGCCGTGGAACAGGCGCGCAACAATCCGGATTTCGTGGCCGAGGTCGTCACCCGGTTGCAAAACGCGCTTGGGGAATAAAGGCAAGCGGGCCGGGGTCTTCCCCCGGCCCCTTTCGTGTCAGGCGCGACCGTAACCGCCCCCGCCGGGCGTTTGCATGAGGAAGATGTCTCCCGGCTGCATCTGGGCCTGATCGTTGCCCGCCAGCAACTCAACCCGACCATCAACCCGTTCTACCGCGTTGCGGCCACATTGCGCCGGTTCGCCTCCATGGGTCCCATGCGGCGGCACCTGCCGGTGCGAGGACAGGACCGTCACCGTCATCTCCTCCAGAAACCGCAGGCGGCGGGTGATGCCATTGCCGCCGTGCCACTTGCCTGTGCCGCCCGATCCCTGACGAATGGAAAACTCCTCGACCCTCACGGGAAAACGGGTTTCCAGCACCTCGGGGTCGGTCATCCTCGTGTTGGTCATGTGGCTGTGCACGGCGCTGGCCCCGTGAAACCCTTCCCCCGCGCCGGTCCCGCCGCAGATGGTTTCGTAATTCTGGAACCGGTCATTGCCATAGACGAAGTTGTTCATCGTCCCCTGGCTGCCCGCGATCACCCCAAGCGCCCCGTAAAGCGCATCGGCGATGGACTGGCTGACCTCGGTATTGCCGGAAATCACCGCCGCAGGCGGGCGCGGGTTGATCATGCTGCCTTCCGGCACCCGGATCTCGATGGGTTTCAGGCAGCCTTCGTTCATCGGGATGTCGGCCCCCACGAGCGTGCGGAAGACGTAAAGCACCACCGCCCGGCAGATCGACAGCGGCGCGTTGTAGTTCAGCCGGTCCTGAGGTGAGGTGCCGGTGAAATCCACCACTGCGCTGCGGCCCGCGTGATCCACGGTGATCGCCACCTCAATCTGCGCGCCGCTGTCCATCTTGTAGGTGAACCGGCTGTCTTTCAAAACATCCAACACCCGGCGCACGCTTTCCTCCGCGTTGTCCTGCACATGGCCCATATAGGCCTGCACCACGGGCAGCCCGAACTGGCGCGTGATCTTCTGCAACTCCGCCACGCCGGTGGCATTGGCCGCGATCTGTGCGGCAAGGTCGGCCATGTTCTCGTCGATGTTACGGCAGGGGTAGGGACCGGAGGCCAGAAGGGCGCGCGTCTCTGCCTCCCGCAGCTGGCCCTGATCGACCAACAGGACATTGTCGATCAGAACGCCCTCTTCCTCGATATTGGTGCTGTCAGGCGGGGCCGATCCGGGCGTCTTGCCGCCGATATCGGCGTGATGGCCACGAGAGGCGGTGAGGAAGATGATCCTCTCTCCTGCCTCATCGAACACAGGCGTGATCACCGTCACATCCGGCAGATGGGTGCCGCCGTTATAGGGGTTGTTCATCATGAAGACGTCGCCCGGGCGGATCCGGCCAGCGTTTTCCCGCAGGACCGTGCGGACGCTCTCGCTCATCGACCCCAGATGCACAGGGACGTGGGGCGCATTGGCGACGAGATCGCCCGCCGCGTCGAAGATGGCGCAGGAGAAATCGTAACGTTCCTTGATGTTCACCGAATAGGCGGTGTTGGCCAGCGTCGCGCCCATCTGGTCGGCGATAGACATGAAGAGGTTGTTGAAGACCTCCAGCATCACCGGATCGACGGATGTTCCGACCGCCTCCTGCCGATCGAGCGCCACCACCCGGCGCAGGACCATGGCCTCACCGGCCAGCCCCTCGGCCTGCCAGCCCGGTTCCACCACATTGGTGCCGGTCGGATCGACGATGATGGCGGGGCCGGTCAGCGTGTCGCCCGCGCGCAGGCTGTCCCGCGCGATCAGCGGGACGTTCCGCCACGCACCCTGACTGTACATGCGGGCGCTGTCCGGTTCTGCGGGCGCGTCAGCGGATTCGGGCAGGGTTACGGGTTCGCCGGTTTCGCCCACGGCCTCAGCCGTCAGCAAGTCGATGATCAGCCCGTCATAGTCCGGCACGAAGCCGAAGCGCTGTTGATGCGCGGCGTCGAACCCCTCGCGCATTTCTTGCGGGGAACCAAAGGGCACTGGCAGGGTCTGGTGCGACCCCGGCGTGCGGATATGGGCGGTTTCGATCAGGGTGATGCGGTCTGCCGGAATGCCCTGCCGCGCGACCTCGTCCCGCGCATCCGCGCCGATCCGGTCCAGCGCGGTACGCGCCTTCGCATCATCCGCTAGAGGCTGCGCCAGCTGATGTTCCCGGATCGCCCGAATATCGGCCATCCCCATGCCAAAGGCCGACAGGACGCCCGCGAAGGGGTGGATATAGATGCTTTCCATCCCCAGCACATCGGCCACCTGGCAGGCATGCTGCCCGCCCGCGCCGCCAAAGCAGTTCATGGTGTAGCGGGTCACGTCATAGCCGCGCTGAACGCTGATCTTCTTGATCGCGTTGGCCATGTTCTCCACGGCGATCCGCAAGAAGCCCTCGGCCAATTCCTCCGGCGATTTCCGGGCCTCGCCGGTTTCCGTGGCGATCCGCGCGGCCATGGCTTCAAAACCTGCACGGGCCGCGTCCACGTCCAGCGGCTCATCGCCGCCGGGGCCGAAGACGGAGGGGAAGCGATCGGGCTGGATCTTGCCGAGGACCACGTTGCAATCGGTCACCGCCAGCGGCCCGCCACGCCTGTAGCTGGCCGGGCCGGGATTGGCCCCGGCGCTTTCGGGGCCGACCTGCATGCGGCCTTGGGCGAAGGACAGGATGGAGCCGCCGCCTGCGGCCACAGTATGAATGCTCATCATCGGGGCGCGCATGCGGACGCCAGCCACTTCGGTCTCGAAGGACCGTTCATAGTCGCCCGCATAGTGGCAGACATCCGTGGAAGTCCCGCCCATGTCGAAGCCTATCAGCTTGTCGAACCCGGCCTCTTCCGCCGTGCGCACCATGCCGACCACGCCGCCCGCCGGGCCAGACAGGATCGCGTCCTTGCCCTGGAAGAGCCGCGCGTCAGTGAGCCCTCCGTTGGATTGCATGAACATCAGCGACCGGCAGCCGCCCTCAGCGGCCCCAAGCGCATCGCTGACCTGTTGCACATAGCGGCGCAGGATGGGCGACAGATAGGCGTCAACAACGGTCGTATCGCCGCGTGACACCAGCTTGATCAGCGGGCTGACCTCGTGGGAGAGCGAGACCTGCGTGAACCCCGCCGCGCGGGCCATGTCACCGATGCGGGCCTCGTGATCGGGGAAACGGTAGCCATGCATCAGCGCCACGGCGACAGAGCGATAGCCATCGGCATAGGCATCGCGCAGCGCGGCCTCGACAGAGGCGGTGTCGAGCGGGGTGATGACCTCGCCGGTCTCAGATACGCGTTCAACCACCTCAACCGCTTCCTCATAGAGCAGTTCCGGCAGCTCGATCTTCAGATCAAACAGGCGCGGGCGGTTCTGGTAGCCGATCCTCAGCAGATCGCGCATGCCCTGGGTGATCAGCAGCAGCGTCCGGTCGCCCTTGCGTTCCAAAAGCGCATTGGTGGCCACGGTGGTGCCCATCTTGACCGCGTCAATCGCGCCTTGGGAGATGGCGTCGTCAACGCCAAGCCCCATCAGCTCGCGAATGCCCTGCACGGCGGCATCGCGGTAGCGCTCGGGGTTCTCGGACAGCAGCTTATGCGTGACCAGCCCGCCCTCCGGCGTACGCGCGACGATATCGGTGAAGGTGCCGCCACGGTCGACCCAGAATTGCCACATGAGACAGATCTCCTCTGTTTGCCGGGGCGCGCCCGGCAGCATTTCAGTTCAGATTTGGAAAGGGGTTATTGCAGGACGGCAGGCAGCCAGAGCGCAATGTTAGGGATCGCAATCAGTGCCGCGACCATGACCAGCATCGCCAGCACGTAAGGAATCGCGCCCAACATGACCTCACTCATCTTTCCCGATTTCCGCGCGCCTTGAACCACATAGAGGTTGAGGCCCACAGGCGGGGTGATCAGCGCCATTTCAATGAGCACGATCATCAGGATGCCGAACCAGATCGGGTCATATCCTTGTGCGACCACCAAAGGCACGATGATCGGGATCGTCACCACCATCAGCGAGAGCGTCTCGATGAAGAAGCCAAGCACGATGTAGATGCAGACCACGACGAGGATGGTCATCAGCGGCGACAGGCCCAGACCGTCGAGGAAGCCGGATAGTTCTGCCCCAAGACCAGCCGAGGCCAGGGTGAAGTTCAGGAAGGACGCGCCGATGACGACGAGCATGATCATCGAGGTGATCTTGACGGTGCCCATGACGGCCTCTGCCAGCATACTCAGGGTTACCCGGCTGAAAATCGACGCGATCAGCAACGCGCCTGCGACGCCCACGGCAGCGGCCTCTGTCGGGGTGGCCCATCCCTTGTAGATCGAACCGATAATGATGGTGAACAGCAGAATAATGGGAATGAGTTGCAGCAGTGCGCGCAGCATCTCGGGGAAGGGAAAGACCCGGCGCTGGCCGCCAAGATCGGGCCGGATCGTGCAGATGATGGCGGTGATCGCCAGGAACCCGAGCGCCAGCAGGATGCCGGGCATCAGCCCCGCAAGGAAGAGCTGCGGGATCGAGGTTTGCGTGAGGAACCCGTAAACGATCAGGTTGATCGAGGGTGGGATCATGATGCCAAGCGTGCCGCCCGCCGCGATTGCGCCGGAGAAGAGCTTGGGGTCATAGCCCAGCTTCTCGGCCTGCGGCATGGCCACGGTGGCCACGGTCGCGGCGGTCGCAACGGACGAGCCGGAGGTGGCCGAGAACATGGTCGCCGTCGCCACATTGGCATGAACCAGACCGCCCGGCATCCAGGACACCCACCGGTCAAGTGCTGCATAGGTGCGGGCGGCAATCCCGCTGCGCACGAGGATTTCGCCAAGCAGCACGAAGAAGGGAATGGCGATCAGCGTGGCATTGTTCGAGGTGGACCAGACCAGGTTGCCAAGCCCGCGCATCAGCGGGAAGGGACTGAAGAAGATGTCGGTTCCAAAACCAAGCAGGAACAGCACGATACCCACGGGGATCGACAGCGACAGCATGGCCAGCAGCCCGATGGAGACATAGGTGATCACAGCACTGCCTCCTCTTCGCCAAACGCTCCGATGGCGGCCTCGGACTGGCTGAACTCGCCCTTGGCGACCAGCATCAGCGCCGCCAGGAAGGTCAGCCAGGACACGATGGCGAACCAGACCCATCCGGCAAACCACGGTCCCTGCACCAGCCAGAGCGGTGTTTCGAGGGGCGTGTTGGCGCGGGACATGTTGGCGATGGACCGGTCCAGCACCGGCCAGCAGCGCAGGGCAATCAGCGTCACCGTGCCCGCCATGGTCAGCATGGCGAAAAGATCGAACAGCGACCGGCCAAGGGCCCCCACGCGCCCCCGGAGGATGTCGATGCGGACATGGGCCAGTTCCAGCAGGGCGTAGCCCATGCCCCAGGAGGTCACGATGGCCATGACATACCCGCTGATCTCGTCGGTGCCACCGAAGGAGGCCCCCAGTTTGCGCAAGCCCACATCCAGCAGCACGAAAATCGCGCAGAGGAACAGCACAAGGCCGATTGCCAGGGCCACCCACCGGTTGAGGCGGCGCAGGAGGGAGAGAATGGACTGGGCCATCTGGGGGCGCTCCTTCAACGATCCGGGGTCAGTTGACGGGAACCGTCACGCCAACGGTGGCGCCAACGCTGTCGTTCCAGCGGCTGGCCCATTCGCTGCCCGCGCGCTCGGCCCACTCGGGCAGCACTTCGGTCACCAGAATATCGCGGGCGCGGTCGAAATCGGCATCCGACACCTCGACAAGGATCATGTCGCGGGCCTCGCCCGCCGGGCACTCACCATTGCCGGTCAGGCAGGCGATGTCATTGACGAGCGCATCCTGTGCCACGGCCCAGGCCGGGTCTTCGAAACCGGTGGCGATCTCGGATTCGATCAGCGCCTGTGTGTCTGCGTCCATGCTGTTCCAGCGGTCGAGATTGATCGCGGTCACGACTGAATCCCAGCCCCCGAGCGGGATCGGCAGCAGATGGGTGGAGACCTCCCACCATCCGGCGGAATAGCCCGAGCCCGCACCTGTTACGGCACAATCCACGACGCCGCGTTGCAGGGCACCCGGCACCTCGGAGAAGGAGACGTTGACGCCTTCCGCGCCAAGCGCCTCAAGGAATTTCGCGGTCATCCGACCCGAGGCGCGGATCTGCAGACCGGCGAGGTCATCGAGGCTGTTGATCTCGGCATTGCAGAACACGACCTGCGGCGGGTAGGGAGCGATGGCCAGCACATGGCTGTTGAAGCGGGTGTTGAAGATGTCTTCGACCATGGGGCGGGCGGCATCGACCATCGCGCGGGCCTCGTCTGCGGTCATTGCCAGCAGCGGCACGTCGAGCCCTTCCAGCTCCGGTGCGTCGGCCACGGCGTAATCGGCCACGGTCATCGCCACGTCATAGACCCCGTCGCCAAGCAGGCGATAGACGTCGCCCACGCCCAGGTTCATCTGGTTATGGGTGGTCAGCGCCACGGTGATCTCCCCTCCCGAAGCGGCAGGCAGGGTTTCGGTCCAGAAGGGGGCCTCGAACTGGTTGTGCAAGGGCAGGCTGGACCAGCTGCCGACGACCGACAGATCCTCGGCCAGGGCCGGGGACGCGGCCAGAACGGCGGCGGTGATGGCGATTGTCTTTTTCATCTCGTCTCTCCTTGTTGGATGTTAGCTGTTTTGTTCTGAGGAAATCACCGGGAATTCCGCGTCGTCGGGCACATCGGTGATCAGCATGTGCCCTGGCTTATGGGTGATGCAGAGCGGCAGTTTCGCGCGGGTGACGGCCACTTGCGGGGTCACGCCACAGGCCCAGAAGGTGGGGATATGGCCCGGCGGCACCGGGGCGGGATCGCCCCATTCCGGGCGGGTCACATCCGCGATGCCAATCTCCGCCGGATCGCCCCAATGAACCGGCGCGCCATGGCCGAGCGGGTAGCGGCCCGACACCTCGATGGTGCGGGCCAGCTGATCCTCCGGGATCGCGCGCATGCTGACCACCATGGCCCCGCCGAAGGGGCCCGCGGGCACGGTCTGGATGGAGGAGCGAAACATCGGCACGGTGCGGTCATTGTCGATATGCCACATCGCGATGCCCTCGGCCTGCAACGCTTGCTCGAAGGTGAAGGAACAGCCGAGGGCGAAACCGACGAGGTCATCTGTCCAGATGTCAGAGATGTCGGTGGTGGAGCCGCTGAGCTGCCCATCACGATAGATGTTGTAGGCGGGCACGTCCGTTCGAAGGTCCAGATCATGGCCAAGCGTTGTCAGCATCGGGTTGCCGGTGTCGGAGACTCCCACCAGCGGGCAGGGCTTGGGGTTGCGCTGGCAGAACCGCATGAAATCGAGCGCATAGGCCTCTGGCATGATCGCAAGGTTGGCTTGAAGATATCCGCCCCCCAGACCAGCCGTGTGGGAGGTGTAGTTTCCCGCCCGGATCGCGGCCCGTATCTCGGGCAGGGATTTGTGTTTCAGCAGGCCATGAGTCGTTTTCAAGGTCGGGTCCTCCAGTTGGAGGAAGTATCGAAAGCTGATGCGATAAGATCAAATTGAATGATTTTTGAAATAGTGATCAGAAATTTTGATCACTTGGCAAAGTTCCGCGCCACATTCTGCGCGATATGGGCCGCGGTTTCCACGATATGGCTCTTGGGTTCGCCCAGGAAGGACGCCGTGAAGCGCAGCGGGCTTGGCACCCATCCGGGGTCGAACTCGCGGATGCGGCCTGCGGTGACCATCGGGGTGCCGAGGGTGCGGGGCAGGGCGGCGACACCCAGGCCCGCCTCGACCAGCCGGAAGCAGGCCGACAACGATGAGGAGGGAAAGGTCGACACCTGCGGCCCGACCCGCGCGGCCAGTTCTGCCTTCAGCTCCCGAAAGGGCCGCGTGTTGCGGGCATAGGTGATGACAGGTTTCAGCAAGAACCCGGCAGGGCCTTCCGGGGGAACCTCGGCCTCTGCCGCGCAGTACCAGGCAAGGTCAAAGGCGGGCAGGTCCACATTGTCGACGGAATACTCCG
The DNA here is from genome assembly GCF_004000255.1 of Nioella ostreopsis. Taxonomy (GTDB): domain Bacteria; phylum Pseudomonadota; class Alphaproteobacteria; order Rhodobacterales; family Rhodobacteraceae; genus Nioella; species Nioella ostreopsis. Next base: position 31,788 of record NZ_RCIQ01000010.1, on the reverse strand, counting down.
AGATCGGGCCAAGCAGGATGGCCAGGTCGATCTCCCGGTTCAGCAGATCGGCGCGCAGGTTCATCGAGATATCCACGTTGATCTCGATATCGAGCGTTGGATAGCGGTGGTGCAGGGCCGCGACGAATTCCGGCAGCCAGCATTGGGCGATGGTTTCAGACACGCCAAGGCGCAGGTGGCCTTCGACGCCCGCCGGGTCCATCACGTCGCGGCCCACGCGTTCGGCCAGTTGTTCCATCTGTTCGGCATATTGCACCAGCAGATCGCCGCGTTTTGTCAGGCGCACGCCATTGGCGGTGCGTTCAAAGAGCTCCGCCCCGAGCGAGGCTTCCAGGTTCTTGATCCGCGTCGTGACCGCCGGTTGGGTGATGTTCAGAACCTCGGCCGCCTTGCGGATGCCGCCCATGCGCACAACGGCGAGGAAGGTGTGCAGCTGGTCGAGATTCAGTCGGGCTTTCATGACGCGCGTGCCTGCGTGGGGCCGGGGGTAGCCCGACCCTAAGGCCGCGTCACCCCGCTTGGCAATGCAGGGCGTCAGTCGTTGTCGGTCAGCCCCGCGCCCGCCCCGGCAAGGCGGCTTTCCTCGGTCGCGGGCGCATAGGTGCGATGCGCAAAGATGTTGAGGGCCGCTACGGTGTCCGCCGAACATGCGGAGCGCAGCCCCTCAGCCACGGGGTCCCCTGCCGGATCGACGCCGAACCGCAGGGTCACGGGCGCAGAGGCGGGCGAAGGAATGCCTTTCGTTTGAAACAGGGTTCCCTCGGGGGACAGGGTGACCGCCGTATCAGAGACCGCAATTCCGACCGTCCGTCCCTGAGCACTTGCCATCCAGGACAGGAACGGCAACAGCAGCAGCGGACTTGCCATATTAGACAAGACGAGCGGGTCAGAGCCGGACCCGGCCATGCCGTCGGCCAGCATCGTGCCAGCCAGGATCGGACAGGCGGTGCCGCCGGGGGCGGTCCAGCTGTCGGCATCGGGGGTAAAGGCACCAAGGTCCTGACCGTCCACACGCTTCAGGTGGTCGGCCAGTGTCTCTGCGCCCAGCAATCCCCGCGCCTCCAGCCAGCGCACAGCGCGGCCCGCGTCCTCGGCCAGACCCCAGGAATATCCCGCGCCACGGGCGGCTTTACGGGACAGGGCTTCGATCTCGTTCAGGGACCATGTCATTGGGCGGCCTCCTCTACCGGGGGAAAGGTCCAGTCATCGGCGTCACCCTCCGCCAGATCGGCAGGGAAGGGCGCGTGCTGATACATGTTGATACGCACCCACCGGTCGGACCTCGGGTCGAAATGCACAGCCCCAAAGAAGGCCAGCTTGGCGCGCAACAGATCAATGGGCAGCAGGCCCGCACCGATGGTATTGTCGCGGATCTCGGCATAGGGGAAGCGCGCGGCGATCTGAGCGCGGCGGGCGATATGGCGATGCTCGGGGTGGTCCATCAGGAAGCGGGCCACGGTCCCGGCATCGCTGGCCAGCAGATCGTTATGCATCCTGGCCGCATCGCGACCGGGGCAGAGCGGCAGTTCATAGGGTTCCACCGGTTCGGCGTAGCGGTCGCCAAGGCGCGGTTCCAGCTTCTCCTCGGAGGTGTACCAGACATTTTCCTGCGCGGCCTGCGCGGTCCAGTCGATGGTCAGTGCCCAAGCATAGATGTCTTCGACATGGGCGCGGAACACATCCAGCGGCATGGTGCCCTCGATGCGGGTCGGCGTGGTTTCATCGGCGGCCATGGCAGCGGCGAGGTCATCCACAAGATCGTCATGGGGTTCCAGCAGGAGCGAGACTAACTGTTCCTGCCCCTCCAGCGTCAGGTTGGCCTCGCCCCATTGCCACAGCGCGTTCCAGGGCTGCGCGCCGGTCAGGTCGGCGGCGTTCAGATGGGCAACAAGGGCGTCCATATCCCGGCGCAGATCCTCCAGTTTCCGCTGCTGGATCGGATGGTCGGAATGCCAGTCCAGCGCGTTGATCTGGGCGCGGCGGGCGAAGCTGCGGACAGCCTCTGCGGTACCGGGCAGAGCGGAGGGCAGCGACCTTACACGCGCCAGGGCCGCCTCCCGCGCGGCAATCCAGTTGTTCAGCAGGACCGGGTGGTTGATCAGATAGGGCGCAATGCCGAGCCCGGTGGAATTGCCGATCCCGAAGCGGCGGCGGAGCGCGGGGGCCAGCGGCACGGCACTGTCCGGCGCGCGCATCCTCGCCATGTGTTCCACAAGGTCCATCACGAAGGCGCGGGTCAGGAAGACGCTCAGCATCTCGATCTGGAACGGGGCGTGAAACTCGGGCCTATGGGCGGTCTTTTCCCGATCCGCCGCGCCCAGTTTGCCGGAGCCGTAAACTGCCGTCGTGCGCATCAGGTAGCCCACATCCGCGATGCGGGCCTCGTCCGGTTGCTGGCCAGCGGCCAGCGCCTCAACCACGTGATCCCAGAGCCGCACGGAGCGGTTGGCGCGGCTGACCGAGAGGGAATTGTCATCCACGCGACCGGCCTCTTGCAGCGGGATGTTTGCGCGCAGGCGTTCGATTTCCGCCCGGTCCGGAATGCCATCATAGAGCGTGAAGGTCGCGTCCCATTCGGTGGCGATCACCCGGTCGGAGCGCTTTTCGGGCGGCAGATCATTGGCGAAGGCGACCAGCGAATAGCTGTGATCGGGGCCGTGTGCGGTGTAAACGGCGTGGCCGACCCCCTTACCGTCAATCTCGAACTCACGGCGTTCAAACCGCCAGTTCTCGGCTTTCAGGCGGCGCAGCAGCACTCGCATGAAGGACAGGCGGCACTGGTGGAAGGACCCCATGCGCGCCAGGGTCATCACCGTGTTCGGGTCGCGCGGGGCGATGGTGGCGGTGCGTGGCTGGGTCATATGGGGTCCTCCGTCCCGTGAGTGGTTCTGTGGTGGCGGCCCCAATCTGTCAGGGCCGCCGGGTGCTACGTCAGATGCGCCCTTTGGCCAGCGTGATCCGGAGCGCGTCCCAAAGCGAGGGCAGCAGCACCAGCGACACCGGTACAGCGGTGACGACGATGAAGCTTTGCAGCTTTCCGATGGTGCCCGAGCCTGTGTAGATCAGGATCAGCGCCATTACCCCCATGGCCACGCCCCAGAAGACGCGGACGGGCAGGGCGGGCTTGTCCTCGTTCGACATGGCGACCGAGATCACATAGGTCATCGAGTCGCCCGTGGTGGCCACGAAGACCGTGGTCAGGATCAGGAACAGGACAGATACGATGAAGCCCATGGGCAGTTGCTGGGTAATGGCCAGCAGCGCGGCAGGCAGGTTGAAGCCCTCGAACGCGGTTGAGACGGACCCAGGGGTCTCCAACTCGAACCACAGACCGGTGCCGCCCACGATGGTGAACCAGAAATTGGTCACGATGGGGGCAATGATCGCCAGCATGATCACGATGGACCGGATCGAGCGGCCCCGGCTGACGCGGGCGATGAACATCGCCATCAGCGGCCCGTAGCCCAGGAACCAGCCCCAGAAGAACACCGTCCACCAGCCGAGCCAGCCCGCGTCACCGAAGAGCCCCGCATCGCCGCGATGCATCGCCATCGGGATGAAGTCGGTGATGTAGGTGGTGAAGCCGCCAAAGAAGCTCTGGAAGATGAAGCCGGTGGGGCCCGCGATCAGCATGAAGGCCAGAAGCGCGCCTGCCAGGATCACGTTGAAGCGGCTCAGGATCTGGATGCCCTTGGACAGACCCGACATGGCCGACGCGGTATAGAGTGCGACAAGACCAAGGATCACCGCGGCCTGCGTGGCGAAGCTGTCCGGGATGCCAAAGAGTGCGTTCAGGCCGTAGCTGACCTGCAGGCCCAGAAAGCCGATGGGGCCAACGGTTCCCGCCACAACCGCGATGATGCAGGAGGCATCGGCAATCAGCCCGATAGGGCCATTGATCGCGCGATCACCAAAGAGCGGGTAAAGCAGCGTGCGCGGGGCCAGCGGCAAACCCTTTTCATAGTGGTAATGCATCAGCATGACCGTGGTCAGCGCGCCCAGGATCGCCCAGGCCAGGAACCCCCAATGCATGAAGGACTGCGCCATGGCAGGCGCCACATCCGCCGCCGTGCCGCCCTCGCCGCCGAAATGGGGCGGGGAGTAGAGGAAATGCGCCATCGGCTCTCCCGCCGCCCAGAAGACGCCGCCGCCCGCCAGAAGCGTGCACATGATCATGGCGCCCCACTGGAATACGGGGAATTCAGGCGCAGTCAGGCCACCCATCAGGGCCTTGCCACCGGGAAGGACGATCAGCACGAGGCCGATCACGAAAGTGGCGAGCAACAGGATCTGCCAGTAGAGCCCAAAGAAGCGGGCCGACCAGGCAAAGCCGGTATCGACAAGGCTCGACAGCAGGTCGATGTCGAAAAGTGCGATCAGGCAGAAGATCGCGATAAAGCCGCCGGTGATGACAAAAAGCGGCTTGTTGATATGCCCCAACCCGCTGCTGGCGGTCTGTGGAGCGGTGATGTCGGTCATTCTGTCCTCCCTCGCGAATAACCTGAGGTGCCTTTACCGCGAAGCACGCGGCGCGGGCGCAGTCCGGCCATCAGGCCGGGGTGAAGTTTTCCTTGAAGAACCGGTGCCAGTTGCCGCCCATCAGCCCCGCGACCTCTGCGTCGCTGAAGCCCTTGGCGCGAAGGCCCGTTTCGATATTGCCGAAATCGCGGTTGTCGCCGAACCAGTCGGGCATGGGCGGGAAGCCGGGCGCGGATGCGCTGCCCTCGCCATAGTCGATCTCCTTCGACCAGCGGCCCACGCGCATCCATTCCACGACGCTGTCGGGCTGATCCTGACAAAGGTCGCTGCCGATGCCGAAATGCTCCACCCCGAACTTGTCGGCAGCCTCCGCCACCATCGAACAGAAGCTGTCCAGCGTGCAGGCGGTCTTGTCCTTGAGGTGATGGGGATAGAGCGAGAAGCCCATCATGCCGCCGTTTTCGGTGACGGCACGCACCACGTCGTCACGCTTGTTGCGAAGCGCAGGCTGCCAGCTATGCAGGTTGGCATGGGTGATCGTGATGGGCCGGGTGCTGATCTCGGCTGCTTCGATGGTGGAACGGTCGGCGCTGTGGCTCATGTCGATGACCAGCCCCACGCGGTTCATCTCCTTGATGACCTGCTTGCCCATGCGGGTGATGCCGGGATCTACCGCCTCATAGCAGCCCGTCGCCAGAAGCGACTGGTTGTTGTAGGAAAGCTGCATGAACCGTGCGCCAAGCTTGTGCCAGACCTCCACGAGGCCGATATCGTCTTCGATCGGAGAAGGGTTCTGGAAGCCGAAGAAGATCGCGGTTCGGCCCGTCTCGCGCGCCTTTTCAACGTCGCTGGCCCACTGCCCGTGAAAGATCAGGTCCGGGAACTGTTCGAACCAGCGGTTCCACTTCTCCACGTTCAGCACGGTTTCGCGGAAATTCTCGTGATAGGCGATGGTGACATGGACCGCGTCCACGCCGCCCTCGCGCATCTGGCGGAAGATCTTTTCAGACCAGTTGGCGTATTGCAGGCAGTCGATGCGATAGGTCATTCCGGTGCCCCCGCAGAGATATAGGCGGTCTTCACGGTGGTGTAGAATTCCGCCGCCGTGCGGCCCTGTTCGCGCGGGCCGTAGCTGCTGTCGCCGCGTCCGCCGAAGGGGACGTGATAGTCGGTGCCCGCCGTGGGCAGGTTGACGGTGACCACGCCGGTGCGGGCGTTGCGGCGGAAATGGGTGGCCCGCGCGATGGAGCGGGTGACGATGCCCGAGGTCAGGCCGAAATTGGTGTCGTTGACCGTCGCCAGCGCCTCGTCATAGCTGCCCACCTTGATTACGGAGGTGAGCGGCGCGAACATTTCCTCGCGGTTGATGCGCATGGCGTTCGTCGTGTTCAGGAACACGCCGGGGGACATGTAGTAGCCCTCGGTTTCCATGTTGAGGCGCTGGCCGCCGCAGGCCAGTTCTGCGCCCTCGGATGTGCCAAGCTCCACATAGGCGAGGTTTTCGTCCAGCTGCTGCTGGCTGACGACAGGTCCCATCTGGGTGCCAGCGGCCAGCGCATGACCGACTTTCATCGCCTTCGCGCCCGCCACCAGTTTTTCGACAAAGGCATCGTGGATGCCCTCATGCACCACCAGCCGCGAGGACGCGGTGCATTTCTGTCCGGTGCCGCCGAAGGCGCCGCCAAGGGCCAGCGTTACAGCAAGGTCCAGATCGGCGTCATCCATCACGGCGAGCGCGTTCTTCGACCCCATCTCGGCCTGGATCTTGGTAAAGTTCTGCACCGCAGCCATGGCGATGCCGCGCCCCACGGGGACCGATCCGGTGAAGGAAATGGCGTTAATGCGCGGGCTTTCCACCAGCCGCTGACCCACGTCGCGGCCTGCGCCCATGACAAGGTTGAAGAGCCCCTTCGGGATGTCCTGGCGGCTGATGATCTCGGTCAGCGCGACGGCGCTGGCGGGGGTCGCGTTGGCAGGCTTCCAGATCACGGCGTTGCCGTAGCAGAGCGCCGGTGCGATCTTCCAACTCGCCGTCGCGGTCGGGAAGTTCCAAGGGGAAATCACCGCCACGACGCCCACAGGTTCGCGGCGCACGTCGATCTCCACCCCCGCGCGCACGCTGTCGGCATTCTCGCCCAGTTGCCGCAGGCATTCGGCCGCGTAGTAGGTGAAGAACTGCCCGGCGCGGTAGACCTCGCCCTTGCCCTCGGCCAGCGGCTTGCCTTCCTCGCGGGACAGCAGCGTGCCAAGCTCCTCGGCGCGTGCCATCAGCTCATTGCCGATATTCATCAGCACGGCCTGCTTGCGTTCCATCCCGTAGGCAGCCCATTCCGCCTGCGCGCGGGTGGCGGCCTCCAGCGCGTCGTCAAGCTGCGAAGCGCTGGCTTGGGTGAACAGGCCGACAAGGTCGCTCAGATCCGACGGGTTGCGGTTCTCGATCTCGGAACTCCCCGACACCCAGTCCCCGGCGATGTAATTCAGCTTTGTCTCGGTCATCTGGCGGTCCTCTTTCTGCGCGCATTTTATTGCGGGAGAGGGCCATAGAGCGAGGATTCAATCAAACGCAAAGAAATTGAATTTGCTTAAGAAGAACTGAAGTCAGTGATCCACACCGGTGATCCGCGCATGTCGGATCGACTCGGCCAAGGCCCGTGCGGCGGGGGTCAGCATTTGCCTTGGCTGGGTGATCATCCAGACCTCTCGCCGCGCATCCGTATCGGCCAGGGGCAGGAACGCGAGATCGGTGAACTCGGGCAGCACAACCAGCCGGGGCAGCACGGTGATGCCGACACCGGCCTTGACCAACCCCAGAAGCGAAGCCGTGTTGCGCACCATCAGCCGCGCTTTGTCCAGGATCGGGGCAAAGCCCTCGTGCCGGATCTGGCTGCACAGCCCATTGGCAATGAAATCCACACCGTCCAGATCGGCCCAGGTCAGCTGATCCCAGTCTCGCGCCAGCGGGTGATCACGGCGGCAGATCACGCCGAAGCGGTCGGAAAACAACGGGCGGCAATCGAAGCCCTGTAATGCGCCTATACTGGCCAGACCGATATCCGCCCGTTCCGCCTTGAGGTCTTCGTGTACGGCGGCGGAATCCATGTCCGCCATATCGACGCGCACATTGGGGTGATCCAGAAGAAAGCGCTGCAGGATAGGCGGCAGGACAGATTGCGCCAGCGAGGGTGTGACCGACAGCCGGACAAAACCGAGCTCTGCCCGCGACAGCCCCTCGATCGTGGAAACGGTGCGGTCGAAATGGTCCAGCTCCCGCCGGGCTTCGGCATGAATCAACTGACCAAGGGGGGTGAGGCGCGATTTCCGGGCGGTCTCGAACAGGGGCGCGCCGATATGCTCCTCGAACTGCTTCAGCATCATCGACACGGCAGAGGGTGTGCGCCCCAGCTCTGCGGCGGCCTCGGCCAGCGAGCCCTGATCCACCACGGCCCGGAAGCAGCGCAGCATTTCGATCTTGATGGACAAAGGCGCCCCTCCAGTTCAGATTTTCTGAAATAAATTCCACAAAATTGAGTCTGTTGCAATCTCTGGTGCGCAGCTATGCCTGCCGATGTTCGAAACGCAACTGGACCTCCACCCCCATGAACATGATGACCAACGCCGCCGCCCCCGTGACCAAACTCGGCGGCTCCCCCCGTTTTTCGGCCATTGCCACGCATAACGGCCTTGTCCACCTCGCCGGTCAGGTGTCGCAGCTGGAAGATGGTGACATCGCCGCGCAGTCCCGCGACGTCTTCGCCAAGGTCGATGCGCTGCTGGCCGAAGCCGGGGCTGCCCGCGAAAACCTTATCTCTGTCCAGATCTGGCTGCGCGAGATGGAAGATTATGACGGCATGAACGCGGTCTGGGATGACTGGGTGTCCGACATCACCCCGCCGACCCGCGTTTGCGTCGAGGCCCGCATGGCCAAGCCCCACTACCGCATCGAAGTGCTGGCACTGGCAGCCATCGGCTGACCCCGTCCCCCCGCAACCCAAGACCCCGGCCGGACTCGATCCGACCGGGGTTTTATTTGTTTATAAGCAGATAACAGGCTGAACCAAACGCAAAGCCCGAAGGCGCGCTGCTCGAAACCGGTCGTGATGTGAAGGAAGTGGCAGCCCGTAGGTCCGCAGCGATGGCGTTGCATGGGCTTTCACATGGAATGATAGAAATCTTCATATCATAGGAAAAACAATTATTTACAAGGTTTCTTGTTTCATCCTGGTGCAGCATGTTGTAGGCAAGCATTTCGATGTTGGTGGGATGGATGGCGGGATAGATGCCAAGGAAACCTAAAGAGCTTTCGCCTCTCGAGTTGCGCCGCCTGACGGACCCTGGCCTTCACGCCGTGGGCGGTGTGACAGGCCTTTACCTCAATGTCTCGGACACCGGCGCTAGGTCATGGATCCTTCGCGCGACCATTGGCTCAAAGAGACGGGAGATGGGTCTTGGACCGTTTCCGGATGTCGGTCTTGCAGAAGCCAGACACCTCGCTCGCGAGGCCAAGGCGGTGATCGCACGCGGTGGCGATCCGATAGAGGAACGTCGTGAAGCGATGCTGACTCTGCGTGCCTCCCAGCATCGAGGAAAGCCCTTCGGCGATGTTGTCGAGGAATTCTTTTACGCCAAGAAACGGCCTGAGCTCGGCAGCGACAAGCATGCGCGGAACTGGCTCAGCTCGGTCCGTCAGCACGCCCTGCCGTCCCTTAAATTAAAGCCTACTGCAGAAATCGACGCGCGGGATATCTTGAATGTGCTAGAGCCAATCTGGCTTGGAAAGACGCCGACGGCGAAGCGCCTGCGCCAGAGACTGGAGGAAGTCTTCGAGTGGGCCAAGGCGCATGGTCACTACGATGGTGAGAATCCCGCTCGTTGGGCGGGTCACCTGAAAGAGATGCTCCCTAAGCCTGATCGCGTCTCGAAAGTTGTCAGCCATCCGGCCGTTGGGCTCACAGATCTCCCACGGTGGTTTGAGCGGGTAAAAAGCATCGAAGGAATGGGGGCTCGCGCCCTTCAACTTGTCGCGCTGACCGCGGCGAGGAGCGGCGAGGTTCGCGGAGCGGATTGGACAGAGATTGACCTGAAGCGGAGGCTATGGACGATTTCGTCGGAGCGCATGAAAGCAGCGCGCGAGCACCGGGTTCCGCTTGCGAACGCCGCATGTGCGGTGCTTGAGGCCACTCCGAGGTTCCTCGGATCCGATCTACTTTTCACGGCCCATCGTGGCGGAGCGCTATCGGATGCGACAATTTCCAAGGCGATGAAGCGCGCGCACGCACTCGACCTTGAGTTGGGAGGGAAGGGGTTTCTTGATCACCGGTCGGGACGACCCGCAGTGCCGCACGGACTACGTTCCTCGTTCCGGGATTGGGCTGCAGAGATGACCGATTACCCCGCCGAGATGGCCGAGCTCGCTTTAGCACACCAGGTCGGCAATGAAGTCGAACGTGCATACCGCAGGACGGACCTGTTGGAAAAGCGGAGGCAGATGATGGAGGACTGGGCGTTGTTTTTGATTTCATCGAACTAGTGATTTGCACCTCACGCATTTTTCACGATTGAAGCATGGTGCCCTAAACGGGTCCTGTATCCCCGAGCAAAACCGTCAGATGACGTCTAGGTCCCAGAAGGTGTCTTTCATGCTTAAAACACAAAGTCCCTACACTTTTGCTGGCAGCTCAAAAAGACCTCAGATGCGAGAAAGATGCCAGGTGGGTCGTATGTTTGACGAGAGGCAGTATGTCGGGACATCTTCGCCGGAAAATAACCCATCTCGGGAAACAAGCACTGTGCGCCAGCCGCGCGCAGCTGCGCCGAGGATGTCGGTGTGCAAGGTGTCGCCGCACATCGCTATGCGTTCAACGGGGACGCCCGGCAAAGAGGTCTCGACTATCTCGTAGACCTCAGGAAAGGGCTTCCCGAAGAAACGGACGTTGGGAATGCCCCGGTCCACGAGCAAATGCCCGAAATGACCCGGCTCCAAAGTGAAACCGCCTTCCCGTGGCGCCACGAGGTCGGCATTCGCAATCATCACCGGCCGTGGCCGCTGTTCCAGCGCTTGCTGTAGGATTTTTTGCCGTTCAGAGGTCCAGATCTCGGTAGATAGGAACAAGAAAGCGTCGACAGACGCATAGTCGGCAGGATTGTCCAGCAGTCTGGTGGTCTGAGCAGGCACATCAGACAGATCGTCGGATGGCGCCGCGATACAACCCCAACGCCCAGGACCTAACGCCGGAAGCGTTGCATCCCGGCTGGTCACGATTTCCTCGGGGGCGACTATTATCCCCAGCTTGCGGAACTTTTCCACGGCGCGATCATGATGATAACTTGCCGCGTTCGATAGGATACGGATCGCGCACCCGAGGGCGCGCAGTTGATCCAGTCTAGCAGCCGCGCCCGGGATGGGGACTTCTCCGACATTCAGAACGCCGAACGCATCAAAAACGAATGCGTCGATCTCCTCGGTAATGTCGAGCAATGAAGCGATGTTGCGAGTGTCAGCTTCGAAGGAGGCCGTAGGCATACGCGGTCGCACATACTCGTAGCGGCTAAAGATGCTTTCAACACTCTCCATGGCGGATGGCGGCCTCTTGCTCTGCTGGGCGAGACCTTAGGGGCTCGCGCTTCGAACCGTAGGATTGCCAAAGCAGAATTGGAAGAAAAAAACGACAAAACGACAAAATATTGCGATGCGCTGGGCAGGCGCACTGATCAGCAGGATCTCTGTGAGACATCTTTGTGCTTTGAAAAAGAATAAAAAATACTCAAACTCGTTGCGAGCATCCGCCTTCAGTCCGACCGAGGGACTCAGAAAAATGTTGTTATGTTGCATCTCGAGCCATAGACTTTGCTCAAAGCAACAGGAGAATCGCGTGGCGTCGAAAAAGATCAGACGGCGGGACTTGATCCAGCAGATCGTGCAGGAACGCGGTGCAATCAGCGTGGGAGCTCTTGCAGACATGCTCGGTGTCTCGACCCAGACGATCCGGCGCGATCTCGACATGCTCAGCGACAGTGACGGGCTGCGCCGGGCTCATGGCCGGATTGAGCTGGCCGAGGACAGGCTGAACACTCCATTCGATCAGCGCGCTGGCACCAACCTTGTCGGCAAGCGCGCCATCGGCGAGATCGCAGCCTCCCGGATCCCTGATGGTGCGACGCTTTTCATCTCGATAGGTTCAACAGCCCTAGGCGTGGCCAGGGCGCTGCATCGGCGCAAAGAGCTGACGGTGATCACGAACAATCTTAGCGCGGCGATGGCACTGAGCGAAGAGGTCTCCAACCGGATCATTCTGCCTGGGGGCGAACTGCGTCTTCCGGACCGCGATTTCGTCGGCGAGGAGGTCGTCGCTTTCTTCGGTCGCTACCGCGCTGAATTTGCGATCTTCGGCACGGCTGGCGTGGATGTGGATGGCGGCCTGCTGGAATTTCACCAGGCGGAGGTGCGGGCGACCGAAAGACTTCGGCAAAATGCCGAAACATCGCTTCTGGTCATCGACCACAGCAAGTTCGGGCGCCTTGCTCCGGCTATGGGCGGCAACATCGCCGATATCGATCTAGTGGTCTGCGACCGCGCTCCCGGCGAGGCGTTCGCGCCGCTGATCGAGGCATTGAACAGCCAAATCATATTTGCAGAGGACAGCGAATGACCAGCAGCGAGCCATTCGTGCGCGTCGAGAATGTCGCCAAACGTTGGAACGGCCAGCTCGGTGTCGAAGAGGTCGATCTATCGATTCCGCGCGGTTCATTCGTGGCGCTTCTGGGGCCGTCGGGCTGTGGCAAGTCCACGACGTTGCGCCTTCTTTCAGGGCTGGAGTTGCCTGACGAGGGCACGATCACCATCGACGGGCGCGATGTGACGACGGCGGCCCCGTCCGAGCGCAACCTTTCGATGGTCTTCCAATCCTACGCGCTCTTTCCGCATTTGAGTGTTGCCGAGAACGTGGTATTTGGCCTCAAGGTGCGAAGGGTGCGCGCTTCCGAGCGTCAGGAGAAGCTTCGCCGCGCACTGGAGATCACGGGTCTACTCGGCTACGAGACGCGAAAGCCCGGCGAATTGTCCGGCGGTCAGCGACAGCGCGTAGCGCTCGCCCGTGCCATTGTCGCCAACCAGCCACTTTGCCTGATGGACGAACCGCTGTCGAATCTCGACGCAAAGCTGCGTGCGTCGGTTCGAAAGGACATAAAGAAACTGCAAGTCGATCTCGGGATCACGGTCATCTACGTCACCCACGACCAGACCGAAGCCATGAGCATGGCCGATATCGTCGTCTTGATGAAGGATGGCCGCATTCAGCAGACCGGGTCACCCGAGGATCTCTATTACCGCCCCGCCAATACATTCGTCGCCGAATTCGTCGGTTCGCCGCCGATGGCGCTTATCGCGGGGGCAGCGCTGCCGGGCTTCGAGGGATACGACAAAATTGGACTGCGTGCCGAGGACGTCCAAGTGGTTGAGGCCGGAAATGGACGGCTGACCTGCCGCGTCTCGGAGTGCGAGTTTCTCGGCTCGGAAACCTTCGTTGGCCTGACCCATTCCTCTGCGTCCGGTCTGACGGTCAGCATGCCGGGGCTTCGTAACATACCCGCGGGCAAGGAACTCGAAATCACCTTTTCTGATGAGGATCTGCACTTTTTCGACTCCAGCGGCAGGAGGATATCGCCGCAGACGGGCGCGATCGACATATGAGGATGACGCGCCCTCTCAACAAACTAGGGAGGAACTGATGACTTGTTTCAGAAGACTTGCCGTTGGCAGTGCCGCGGTCGCGTTGCTGGCAGCCCCGCTCGCAGCGGAGACGGAATTGACCATGTATTATCCGATCGCGGTTGGCGGTGCCTTGACAGAGGTCGTTGACGGGATTGTGGCCGAATTTGAGGCTGCGAACCCAGATATCAGCGTGGAGGCCATCTACTCCGGCAACTACGACGACACCCGTGTGCGGGCCTTGTCGGCCTTGGCTTCGGGCGAGCCGGCGCAGCTTGCGGTGATGTTCTCTATTGATGCCTACGACCTGATCGAGCAAGGCTTGATCGTGCCTTTTGAAAGCATCGAGGGCGTTTCGCAGGAATGGCTGGACAGTTTTTATCCCGCGCTAATGGCCAACAGTCGGATAGAAGGGCAGACTTGGGGCATCCCGTTCCAGCGCTCAACCATCGTGGCCTATTACAATCGTGACATGTTCCGCGAGGCGGGCCTTGATCCTGATGCGCCTCCTTCGAGCTGGGAAGAGATCGTCAGCATGGGCCAGGCCCTGACCGACGAGGACACCTGGGGCCTCATGATCCCCTCGACGGGCTATCCCTACTGGATGTTCCAGGCGCTGGCTATCCAGAATGGCGAAGAGCTCATGTCGGGCGACGGCCTGACCACCTATTTCGACGATCCCGAAGTCGTAGAGGCGCTGGAGTTCTGGCTTTCGCTGTCAACCGAGCACGGCATCATGCCGACCGGCACTGTGGAATGGGGCACTCTGCGTCAGGCCTTTCTGGAAGGTCAGACCGCGATGATGTGGCACTCGACCGGCAACCTTACTGCTGTTCGCAACGCCGCGACGTTCGATTTCGGTGTCGCAGAGCTTCCCGCAAACCTGCGCCCCGGTTCGCCGACAGGCGGTGGCAACTTCTACATCTTTGAGGATACCACCCCCGAAGAGCGCGCGGCGGCCTTGCGGCTGATCGAATTCATGACTTCACCCGATCAGGCGGCGGCATGGTCGATTGCGACTGGCTATATGGGCGTCTCGCCTGCAGCTTACGAAACCGAAGAGCTGCAAGCTTACACCGCCGAGTTCCCGCCGGCGCTTGTTGCTCGCAACCAGCTCGAAAACGCTGTCGCAGAGTTCTCGACGTTCGAGACTGCGCGGGTGCGCGAGGGGCTAAACAATGCGATTCAAGCCGCTCTGACCGGTGCCTCTACGCCGGGCGATGCCCTGTCAGAGGCCAATGCCGCGGCCGTCAGGTTGCTGCGCGACTACCAGTAATCCGTTGCTGCGGGCGCCCGGCTTTTTCCGGGTGCCCGCCCGCAATTGGCTCCGAAGGGCAGACTCATGGCGAAGCATGTAAATCTCGAGCGCCGCAGGCAGGCGATCTATGGCTGGCTGCTGCTGTCGCCTGCCGCGGTCCTGCTGACCACTTTCGCTTTCTACCCATCGCTTGCGACGTTGTGGACGAGCCTGTTTAGCCGCGAGACACGGAGGCGTCCTTCGGAATTTGTCGGCGTGGAGAACTATAGTGACCTCTTCGCTGATCCGACTTTCTGGACCGTGGTGCAAAACAACCTGATCTACGCCGCAGCCACGATCCCAATTTCCATGGCCATAGCCTTGGCTATGGCGCTCTGGGCGAACTCCAAGATTCCTGCACGGGGCTTCGTGCGCACGGCTTACTTTACGCCAACCGTTCTGCCGATGATCGCGGCTGCGAACCTATGGCTCTTCTTCTACACACCCGGCCTCGGCGTTCTTGACCAGATTGGGTCTCTCTTTGGACTGCCCTCCGTGAACTGGCTCGGCCAGCCTGAGACAGCACTCTGGGCAGTTATCATTGTGACGATTTGGAAAGAGGCAGGCTTCTTCATGATCTTCTACCTCGCTGCGCTTCAGACCATCCCTGAGGACCTCAAGGAGGCTGCCGACATCGAGGGCGCCAGCCGCTGGACTTACACGCGGCGGATCGTGCTACCGCTACTAATGCCGACGACGCTATTCATACTCGTCAACGCTCTGATCAACTCGGTCAAGCTGATCGACCATCTCTTCATCCTGACGAAGGGTGGGCCGAACGATGCCTCCAAGCTGATCCTCTACTACATCTGGGAAATGGCGTTCGCGTTCTTCGACGCGCCCCAGGCGGCAGCGATGACGATTCTCGTGCTCGCGGTGCTTGGCATAGTGGCTGGCATCAAATTCACCATTCTTGACAAGCGGACACATTACCAATGAGCGTTCTTCTGCGCCATCTCGAGAGCTTCGGAGCGCTGTTACTGGCGGTAATCTGGATCTCGCCGCTGCTTTTCGCCTTCTGGGCTGCGTTTCACGCGACCACGGATGCGGTCAATTTCAACCTAACCGCGCCGTGGACGCTCGAAAACTTCCGCACGGCCTGGGACGGAGCGCCTTGGCTGCGTTACTTCCTCAACACCTTCATGCTGGTGACGGTCATTCTCATCGGCCAGTTCATCGTAACCACGTTGGCAGGTTTCGCCTTCGCGCAGGTGCGATTTCCTGGTCGCGATATTGTGTTCATCCTTGTTCTGATGCAGCTCTTCATCCTGCCCGAGGTGCTGATCGTCGAGAACTATGTGATGGTATCGCGCCTCGGGCTCTTCGACACGATCCTCGGCGTTGGCATGCCCTACATGGCGTCTGCTTTCGGCATCTTCCTAATGCGGCAAGCTTTTAAGGGCGTCCCGATCGAACTGCACGAGGCGGCTCGCATCGAGGGTTGCGGCTGGTTCGGCATTCTCTGGCGCGTCTACGTGCCGCTGGCGCGACCGACTTATCTCGCCTATGCGCTCGTGTCGGTGTCGACCCATTGGAATAACTTTCTCTGGCCGCTGATCGTTACCAATTCGCCGGACACCCGTCCGCTGACTGTCGGGCTGTCAATCTTCGGAGCGCCAGAAAATGGCGTTGATATCTCCATCATCTCGGCGGCAACGATGATGTCGGTCGCACCGTTGCTTGTCGCCTTCCTTGTTTTCCAGCGACAATTCGTGCAGGCCTTCCTGCGCGCAGGGATCAAGTAAAGCCGATGGCCCGGCTTCTGCACCTTTCGGATCTGCACGTGGTGGCCACCGGCACACGTGCGTCAGGAGTGCTGGATACCAATGCCTTGCTGCGCGCGGCCATCGACACGCTTTCCGAGCGGCTCACGTCGATCGGGCCTATCGACGCGGTGCTCGTGACCGGGGACATCAGCGACGATGGCTCGGCCGACAGTTACGCCGTCGCCAAGGCTCAGTTAGCGCGGCTGGGGCTGCCGGTGTTCGTCATTCCTGGCAACCACGACCGTCGTGCCGCTTTCCGCGAAGCCTTCGCCGATACTGTTCCGATGCCGGACGACGGCCCGCTCGACTGGGTAGTCGAAGTCCTTGGAACCCGGATAGTCGGGCTCGATACTCTGGTCGAAGGACAGGGCGGTGGGCGGCTACGGGCGCAATCGCTCAACCACTTGGCCGAAGCTCTTGACCAGTCGGAAGGCCGCCCCGTCGTGGTTGCCCTGCACCATCCACCGCTTCGAACTGGCATCCGCTTCATGGATGCCATCGGGCTCGAGGATGCCAAGGCGCTCGAGGGCATTCTGCGTCGCCATGACGGGCCGCTGCGCGTGCTGGCCGGCCATGTTCATGGAGTCTATCACGGCATGCTCGGTGGCCATCCGGTCGTCACCGCGCCGTCAACGTGCAGCGCGTTCGCATTGGACCAACGTGAGGAGGCCCCGGTTGGGTTCATGCTGGGACCGCTAGGCTTTGCTGTGCTCGACACTGCCCCGGGAGGGGTTTGGGCGGCTTGCTCGCTTGCGATGGGCGATGGCCCTTATGGGTTCTGACATGGACCAGACGGGCGCCCCGATTGTCTTCATTTTGAACATGGCCGCTTCGGCGGCGTTGCTGATCTGGGCCGTGCGGCTTGTGCGGACCGGGTTCGAGCGTGCCTTCGGCGGCCAGCTCAGGCTCTGGTTGCGTCGATCCACATCGAACCGCTTTGCCGCCGCGGCGACCGGGGCCGGGGCCGCGATCCTGATGCAAAGCTCGACAGCAGTGGCAGTCCTGATGGCTGGGTTTCTTTCGGCCGGCGCAATTGGAAGACTATCTGGGCTCGCGATCATTCTAGGGGCTGACCTAGGTTCGGCGATCGTTGCGTTGATCCTCAATTTCCAGATCGGGGCGTTTACGTCGCTGCTCCTACTGGCGGGTGTAATGATCTTCCTGCAAAGCTCTGCACGGCGAATCCGCCAGATCGGGCGCATCCTAATAGGATTGGCTCTGATCTTCCTGTCGCTCGACCTGATCCGGGATGCCAGTCAGCCCCTCATGCAGGGAGCCGGCGCGGACGCGATCATGCTTTACCTTGCCGGTGACCCAATAACAGCCTTTCTGTTGGCGGCTCTCTTCGCTTGGCTCGTCCACTCGAGCGTCGCCGCGATCCTGTTGTTCGCCACTCTTGCCGCACAAGGATTGATGCCAGTCGAAGCGGCCTTTGCCATGGTTCTTGGCGCCAACCTCGGCGGATCGATGATTGCCTTCTTCCTGACGCTGAAGTCCTCGGCCGTCGTGCGCCGCGTGGTTTGGACCAATCTCGCACTCCGAGGTGGAGGCGCGGCCCTGATGCTTTTCGTGCTTGTAAGCTATGGACTTCAGGCCAGCATGTTGGGGGACAATCCTGGCCAGCAGGCATTGAACCTGCACGTGTTGTTCAACGTCCTGCTGCTTGTCGCCTTCCTGCCGCTTGCAAAGGTTCTGACGGGGGTCGCAGACCGGATGATCCCTGAACCGACCAGATCCGAGCTAACGGGGACAAGACGCTCGGCGCTCGATCCAGAGATCCAGAACCAGCCGCGACTCGCGTTCGCCTGTGCGCTGAGGGAGTTGGTTGAGATGGGCAATCGGATCGAGGTCATGCTCCGCGATGCCATACCACTTTTCGAAAAATACGACGAGACGGTCGCAAAGAGACTGCGCCAAGAGATGCAGGGCATCGCGGCGACGTCGCTGGAAGTTCGGATCTACCTGTCGGGCGTGCATGGCACGGTTCCCAATCAAGACACCGGCGCCCGCAGCTTCGATCTTTCGGGTATCGCAGTGAATCTCGAGGCTGGGGCCGATATGATCGCCCGCAAGATGGTCGTGCTCGCTGAGAAGAAAGATGCGGCCAGTTTGAACTTTTCCCCAGAGGGCTGGAGCGAGCTGCGCGATTTCCATGACGTGGTCCTGCGCAATGTCCAGCACGGAATCTCGGTTCTGATGTCAGAGGATCTAGGGCTTGCGCGTGAACTGGTCGAGCAAAAGGAAAATGTCCGCGACCTCGAACAGAACCTCCAGCGAAAGCACCTGAAGAGGCTGCGAAAGGGCCTGACCGAGTCCTACGAAACCAGCGCCATCCACCTTGATCTGCTGCGCGCGCTCAAGGCGTTGAACACCTCGTTCGCAATGATTGCCTACCCGCTGCTTTCGGACACGGGCGAGTTGCGGCAAAGTCGTCTTTCAAGCTCTTGACCAGTCGTCTGTGCAAAGGCTTAGAAAGACGCAGTTGCGTTAGAATATTTTCATCGTTTGTCGCGGCATAACCGAACAGAGATTTCACTTAGGAAACAGCGCGAAACTGCTCAAAAAATCCGAATCCGCTCTCAGCAAAGCGGCGTAGAACAGCGTGATTTTGGATAATAAGCCCGGCGCGTTCGAGAGTGGACAGCGCCGGGAGGGGGCTTGTGGTGGCCCACAGGCTTATTAGTTCTTCAAATCGCATTTGGTTTTGAAGATCTTATGCAAACGGTCGAGTTTGGCTGGAGTGAAATTCGCATCTGGCTTTAACGCATTTCGGAATTCTGGCATGATCCGCCTTAACGTTTCGACGTCGGTCCTCAGCTGCTTTTTGACCATCAACCTCCGGACAAGTTGCAGAAGCACGATCCGTTCTTCCCGCGTAAGTTGCCGCGTGGCAGAGGTGCCGGTCTTCAAAGCTTTCTCAACGTGTGCTTTAAGTTGCCTGTTCGAAACCGCAGTGATTTCCATGCTAACTGAACCCACCTCGAGGTTAGTTTGCTCTATCGGCGCTGTGGAAATCGTTTCCGACCTTTCAGCCGACAGCGCATCTTCCCCGTCCATCTCCACCTCAGCGGCGATCAATTCATTTGCCGCCTTCTGAACAGGACGCAGGGCCTCCTTTGTCCAGGGTATTCTGACTTCACCGCGCACACTACGCAGGTTCTGGATACCGGCATTGTTCAGGGTATCGACCAGCTGCTGTCGGGTCATTTTTTCCGCACCGGGAGTGGCATTGATGAAGTCGGCGACTTCGCGAATACGCTGCTCCTTCCGCATAATGTTGGAGAAGGTTCCCTTCCTGCGAGCCTCTGCGCGGGCCGCTGACGACTTGTTCTTCTTCCTGGAGCCCGAGGCGTGCTGTTGGGTCGTTCTGGCTGCTCTGGCGACACTCTCGGCTTGTGCTCGTGCGATGTGGCCCGTAAGGACAGCCTTTGAAACCTTTCCCCGGTCTGCGGAATGGATGCTAAGCCCCTTCTGGTGGAGAAGGGTTAAGTCCTTCAGGCTGCGCGACAGCCGGTCTATGCGCGGCACAAGAAGTGGAACGCTGACGCGCAATGCTTCATCTATCGCAGCACGCAGACCGGGACGAGTGCTGGACCCGCTGTTGAACGCGCTTGCCGCATCCTCGAACACCCTGAGCAGCTCAGCACCTTTTGCCGAAGCATAGGCCTGGATTTGGTCGAGCTGACATTCAAGACTGTCGCCCTCTCGCTCCTGTTTCTTGGATGACACGCGAATATAACCCACGTATTCTTTGCAGCGACTGCGGACGGCGGCGATGGCTGGAGGCACGGCTTCTGAGCTGCATTTCTGCATCTGTCGATTCCTTATACAAGCTTATCTACTTGGGATACTGGGGGTGTTGATTTCTGCTGCAGGAAGCACAGGGCTGACCATCCGTCCACACGATGCGTGACCACAGTGATCAACACCCCCTTCTTAGATGGAAGGTCCAGGTTAGAACTCGATGATCTGACCATCAGCCGGTGAAGGCTTCAGCTTGCTTGCCAGCCTTTCGCAGTTGATATCATATCCAGTCTTTTTGGTGAGGCCCGCGATAAGACGCGCCGCCGTCTGTCTATCCCACCGGTCGCGTTCGCGCATCCGACCTCGCGTGAGTCCCATTGTAGCATCCAAGTCCCCAGCAGCCTGAACAAACACGAGGTCCTCACGCCGGCACCACTTTACAGGCACTGACTTGCCATCACACTTGACTGTGCATGCCCCACGAAAATTACTCGAAGAGTAGATTGCTTCGAAGCCTTCGTCGTGCAGGTAGTTGTAGGATACCGCCTTTGACTGGATCCATTTGCCATACCGCTCAAGCCGATCTCCAAGCTGACAGAATAGCTCAGTATCAGTGTCATCAGGGTCATCCATGAGATCTGAAAGATCAAAGGCGAAATCCACCCCGAAGTCCGAAAGTGCAAATGGAATCCAAGACATCTCTTCATCGCCATCTGGACCATTCATGAATTGAAGGAAGTTGATTTTCGCCTTGTTTTCTGTGACCGTCGTCATGATGCTTCTCCTTACGTTTGCATCGCTTGCGGCGTGGCATGAGTTTGTCGACCGGCCACGCCGCTCCTATGGGCCAAAGGCCCGGCTTCCCCTCCAGGACAGGAGAGATCGTTCCCAGACCCGATGGCCGGGTTGGGTGTTTCTATGGTTGACTGGTGCAGAACGACTGATCACTCGGATATCGAGTGGCTATGCCGCCTGCAGGTTCTGAGAAATTTTGGCTTGGTAGCCTAGACGCCCTTGGCCTCCCACTGCGGCAGGGACCGGCGAACGTTCTTTGACAGGGCGCCCTTGATCTTCTCGATATGCACAACCTGCTCCAGCACGGCTTTCCGCTCTTCCGGATCTGAAAGGTCAGCGGCCTCGATCTCTTTGAGCCGCTTGTCGAGTTCGGCGCGCTTATACTTGTTCACGATATGCGCAAGCTCTGTCGCCGCATCGATGAGGAGACCGATCATGATCTCGGCCCGCCCAATGGAACCCGCTGCGCCACCGAAGGCCTCGTCTCGGTCTTCATCAGTCGAAAAGCATTCCTCATAGGCGTAGGCTTTCGGACCGCGGTCGTCTTCGAACTCGGGTGGTTCAATGCCCGCCATTTCCAAAGGCAGCGTGACAGAACTCCAGTTTGCATCTGTCTCAAGGTGCACGTGGAACGGGACCTGAAGGTATTCGTAGGAGCTATCCGGCATGGCGCGGAGCTGCGCTTGTTCGCGCTCGATTTGCCTTTGCTTTCGTTCTTTTGCTGACAGGGCCATCGTATTGCTCTCCATTCGTGATATCTATCGTGAATATAGATTTCACGTTCACGACAGTCAAGGGAAATTTTGGCTTCTCGCTTCCTCGTCCTTGAGGACGCAACATAGGCAGGATTGATCCCCCAGCTTTGGTGGCGCCAGAAGGCATGGGGATCAAGCTCAGTCGGTTTTCCTAGGACTTCCATCTGGTCCTTGAAGGGATCCGCCCGCGAACCTCTGCGGCGCTGGCCATTCCTTCTTCGACGACATATTTGGTGTCGGAACACCCAGCCGGACAGAAGCACACTCTGAGGCGCAGTGAGGTAGGTTCAGATCTCACCCCAATACTGCGTCACAGGGCCAATGAAAACGAAACCCAATTTGGTCTCGCCGCAAAAGCAGTATTCCCTAGGCCACCAGTCGGGGAACCAATGAACGAACAACTCCGGTGCCTTCGCTGACGATAAGACCGGATCAACGACGCGAGTAATCTCGTCGCAGGTCGTGCGGTTCTACACCATCGTTCCAGAGTGTCCGCAAGATCGTGCTTGGCTTCGAACCCCATCTCTGTCGCGGCGGCGGCCAGGTCGGTTGGAGCTGGACGAAGATGCGGGAACCCGGCGAATCCGCTGGGCCGGTGATCGGGAACGTTCAGTGCGAATGCCCTGAAGCGGGACGCGACCTCTGCGACCACCGCGTCCAGCGTCCAGCCTTTGGGGTGGGCAATCGCGCAGCCCCCCTGCGCCGGATCGTCAGCGTCGACAGCCGCAATCATCGCCAGTCTGCAATCACGTGGATCAACGAATTCCTCGGTGCCATCCCACTGCAGGAACGGGTCATCGAGGACATGCTCGCCCCGCGTCTTTGCAGCCGAGATTAGTCGCGACATCAGCCGCCCGGGAACGCTTGTAGGAGCATCCGCATCGCCGCCGACGACGGCTGCAACCGCAAGGAGACGATGGAGAGCCCGTAAAGGTCGCGCCACAAGAGAGCGAGATGCTCGCAGCTTTGCTTGGTCAGCGCATACAGGCTGCCGGGGCGGTGACTGACCACGCCGAGGGCCGCATCCTCTAGGATCGGGTCGGAGCCTAGCACGGGGAATCCAGCATACACCACCGTCGCGGAACTGGCCCGAACAAAGCGCCGAACGCCTGCCTCGCACGCCGCGTCCAGTAGGCGCGCAGTCCCAAGGATGTTGACCTCTAGGCCGCGCAGGGGGTCGGAGCGCAGGCCAGTCGAGAGCATCGCAGCGGTATGAATAACCCCGTCCACATCCTGCAGCAGCTCCTGCAACGGGGCGCGCTTGATTTCCCCCTAGATATAGACGACGCCCGTAGGGGCCAGCACTTCTGGCATAGGTGGCTAGATGTCGATCAGCGAGCAGGTCTGTCCGCGCGTCTACAGAAGTTGGGCGCATTGCAGGCCTATCAGGCCCGGACCGGTGATCAAGATCTTGCTCAGATGCCTAACCCTCCTAGGGATTTGCCACCGTCCACGAATAGAGTCTGGCCAGTCACAAATGCCGCGCCGTCGCTGGCCAGCCAGACCACAGCTGACGCGATTTCCGAAGGATCTGCGGCACGCCCCGAGGGCTCCAGCTTGCTCCATGCTTCGAACATCTCGGTCGGGGCCGAGCGGGTCATGGGTGTGTCTGTAAAACCGGGAGCGACCGAGTTGATAGTGATGCCTGTGCCTCGCGTCTCCATCGCCAGAGAGCGGGTCAGGCCAATAACTGCGGCCTTTGAGGCGGAATAGTGGGCAAATCGCGTTCCTCCAAGTGCCCCACGCGAGGAGATGGTTACAACCCGCCCGCCTGGCCCCATCCGTGAAAGCCCCTCCTGAACAGCGATGAATGTGCCAATCAGATTGACCTCCATCATCTTGCGAAAGTCATCCTCCGTTAGATCGGGAAGGGCGCGATCCCAGTAGACACCTGCAGCGGTGACGACCGTATCGATGCGGGCCTCGGCGTTCATTGCCGTGCGGATCTGGTCGCGATCCGTGGTATCTGCCACGTATCCCACAGCATCGAGTCCCTCGCTTCTTAGCCTCGCTGCCGCGTCTGCTACGGTGTCGGGGTTCAGGTCCAGCAGGACGACGCGATGACCGGCGTCACCCAGGGCCTGCGCAATGGAAAAGCCAATTCCCTGACCAGCGCCCGTGATCAACGCTGTCTTTTTCTCAGCCATGGTTCAATCCCCCATAAGTTCTGAAACCACATGGGCTACGGTGCCCTGGAACGGTGCCATGCCTACCTTGATCCGATCCCGCACCGCCATGCGCACGGGGCTGGCCAGCGCGGCGTCCATCTCGGCGAGGCTGTCGAAGAGCAGATCGAACTGCATGTAGACCGGAGGGGCGCCGTTGTCGGCGGTGACGAGCTTGCGCAGCGTGACATCGCGGATGCCGGGATAGGTGCCGATTTCCGGCACCACCACATCGCGCATGTAGGCATCGAAACCGGCTTGATCCTCGGGCAGCACGGAGCCGATCAGCAAGGCGGAACGGATGATCATTCGGCGCGTCCTTCGTGGCTGGCGGGGGTCAGCAGGCGCGCAACTGCCTGTTCGGTCTTGTCCAGATGCGCATTCATCAACGCCAGCGCGGCCGGGGTGTCGCGGTTCAGCACTGTTTCCATGATTGCGCGGTGTTCCGCATTCACGTCGCGCACATCGGCGGCGATGGTCCTGTAGTTCAGCAGGCGCAGCTTGCGGTAGCGCTCGGAATGGTCGGCAAGGACGTTCCAGATACGCAGCAGCCAGTCAGAGCCCGCAGCCGCCACCAACGCATGGTGGAACTGGCGGTGGAGCACTTCCCACCTTGAGGCAGTGTCCCGGTCTTCGGGGGACTCGGGCAAGGGCGCCTTCGACAGCAGATGCATGGCGCGCAGGATCTCGCCTTCCCAGGCGGTGTCGCCAAGCGCGATGGCCTTGGTCAGACACAGGGACTCGACCTCGCGCCGGGTCTGCATCAGGTCGTGCAGCTCCGCCAGAGTCGTGTCGCGCACGCGCGCGCCGCGGTTGACCTCGTTGGTCACCATACCCTCGCTGCTGAGCCGCATCAGCGCCTCACGGATGGGAGTGAGGCCAAGGCTGTAGCGGGCGCGCAGATCGGCCGCGCGCAGGCGTTCGCCGGGCAGAAGGTCACCATGCAATATCTCGTGCCGAAGCACGTCATAGGCCGTTGCCGGCTGCTCTTCGGTCTGGGTCATTTTTTGTATTGACTCACATATTTTATAAAATCTAGCATATATCACAGAAATTTACCCGTCAAGCCTCGGGTCGTCATGAAGAAGTGAGTTCGCTGATGAGCAATCACATGCCGCCATACGCGCCCTGGGCGCTTGCCAATGTTGCATCTCCAGACGGGCCGCTACCCTGCCTTGAAGTGGACGGAGGGCTTTATGCACTGGCACCATCGCTGGCGCGCGTCGGCTGGATGGGTCGCGCCACAGGCACGGATCTGTTCGCCGACTGGCCCACGGCCGAGGCCGCCCTGACGGCCGCCGCGTCGCAGGTTTCGCAGGACGATCTTGTCGACCCCGCGCCGCGCCGGCTGGCGCCAGTGCTCTATCCGGGCAAGGTGCTCTGTGCCGGGGCGAACTACTATCGTCACATGGCCGAGATGGGTGTGCCGGTTGAGGACAAGTCCACGCAGCGGCTCTTTTTCTTCTTCAAGCCGCCCCGCAATGCGGTGGTTGGCGAGGGCCCCACGGTGCACATGCCGCTCGACACCGAGGCCTTCGACTGGGAGGTCGAGCTCGCCGTCGTCATCGGCAAGCCCTGTCGGGCTGTCAGCCCCGAGGAGGCGCTCGACCATATCGCGGGCTACACGGTTGCGGTCGATTTCTGTGCCCGCGACCTGAACAAGGCGCTCGACCAGTTCTACAAGCTCGACTGGGTTGCCGGGAAGGCGCAGGAAAGCTGCTGCCCGCTCGGGCCCCGCTTCGTGCCCGCTTCGGCTTTTCCCGATCCGCAGGCAATCCGCCTCGGCCTGCGCGTGAACGGCGTCGACAAGCAGGACGACACCACCGGTGACATGATCTTCCCGATCGCCGAGCAGCTGGCCACGCTGTCGCGGATCATGACGCTCGATCCCGGCGATGTGGTGCTGACTGGCACCCCGGCGGGCGTCGGAACCGCGCGGCAGACCTTCCTGTCCGTCGGTGACCGCGTCGATGCATGGGTCGAGGGGATCGGCACCCTGACCACCGTCATTCAACCCCCGAAAACCAGTGCCGGATGAACGGCCGCAATTCCAACAAGGAGACCGCCACATGACACTTCCCAGACTCACCCGGCGCGCACTGGTCGCCGCCACGGCCATGGCCATGGGCCTTGCCGCGCTGCCTGCACTTGCGCAGGAACACACGGTGCGCTTCTCGACCGCCGGTCCGGCGGGCGACTTCCTCTATCGCGGGATGGAACTGTTCGCCCAGACCGTTGCCGAGGCCAATGTCGGCGTCACCGTCGAAACCTACCCGGCCTCGTCCCTGTTCCGGCAGGGCACGGAAGTGCCCGCGATCCAGCGTGGCAACCTGGAAATGAGCACGATGGCGGTGCCCGAGATCGCCGCGCAGATCCCCGAATGGGGCTTCCTCAGCCGCGCCTTCCTGTTTCGCGACTATGATCACATGATGGAGGTGATGTCCGGCCCGATCGGCGAGCAGATGTTCGAAGACGTGGCCGAGCAGATGGATATCCGCATCCTCGCCGTTGCCTATCTCGGCACAAGGCAGGTTGCCCTGCGCGAGGCGCGCGACGTCACCACGCCCGAGGACCTGAATGGCCTGCGCCTGCGGATGCCCGGCTCGCCCGAGTGGCTGCTTCTGGGCGAGTCCCTCGGCGTCGAGCCGACCCCGATGGCCATGCCCGAGGTCTATGTGGCGCTGCAGACCGGCGCGATTGACGGGCAGGAAAACCCGATGACCATCTTCAACGCCGCCCGCTTCTACGAAGTCAGCGAGCAGGTGATCCTGACCTCGCACATGGTGCAGCCGGTGTTCTACGCCATCTCGCGGCCCTTCTTCGATGCCCTGTCGCCGGACCAGCAGCAGACCCTGCGCGATGCAGCCCAGGCTGGCGCGGCATGGAACAACGAACATCGCTACGCGGACGAACAATCCGTCGCCGACCGGCTGGTCAGCGAACATGGCGTTCGGATCGACGCCGTGGACCTTGCGCCGTTCTACGCCAATGCCGACCGGGTCTATGCCGAGGCGGATATGGTGCAGGAATGGAATGTCGAGCTGATGCACCAGATCATGGGCGACTGACCCGCCGATGACCCGGATCCTCCCGATGCTCTTAACGGGCACCCGAGTCGTCCGCCGCCTTTCCGAGGCGGCGGCGACGCTCTGTTTCGCGGGTCTGGCCGGGCTGTTGGCCTACACGGTCTGGCAGCGCTACGTGATGGGAACGCCGTCGCGCTGGTCGGATGAATTCGCGATGGTCCTCTTCCTGTGGATCATCTTCGGCGCCGCGGCGCTGGTCGTGCCCTATCGTGACCAGATCGCCGTGGGTCTGGTGGCCGACAACCTGCCGCCCCCCCTGCGCCGCTGGGTCGAGGTGTTGGGCGCGGGCTGTGCCGGGGCGATCCTGCTGGCAACCTTGCCCGTCACGCTGGATTACATTGCCTTTCTCTGGCGCGAGCGGACCCCGGCGATGCGGCTGCGCCTGAACCATGTCTACCTGATCTTCGGCGTCTTTCAGGGCCTGGTCGGACTGAGCCTGATCCTGCGGGCCGCCATAACCCTTGCCGGCCGCCCGGTGCCCTTCGACGAGATGCCGCCCCCCGATACCGAGGACGCACCGGAATGAGCCTAGCCTTCGCCGCCCTTCTGATTGTTCTCGTTGGCCTCGTGCTGCTGCGGGTGCCGATCCCCTTCGCCATGATCTGCGCGGGGTTTGCCTATCTCTGGATGGGCGATCACGACATGGGGCTGGTGGTCGACCAGATCATGAACAGCATGTTCAGCTCCTACGTTCTGCTCGCCGTGCCGATGTTCATTCTCGCGGCCAACATGATGAACGCGGGCACGATCTCGGAACGGCTCTGGCGGGCCGCCGATGCGATGGTGGGGCGCGCTCAGGGCGGGCTGGGTCATGTCAACGTGCTGGTCAGCATCGTCTTCTCGTCGATGTCGGGCAGTGCCGTTGCCGATGCGGCGGGGCCGGGCATGATGTCGATCCGCATGATGCAGAAGGTGGGGGGCTATCCAGGCGGGCTGGCCGTTGCCGTCACGGCGGCCTCGGCGGTGATCGCGCCGATCATCCCACCGTCGATTCCCATGGTGCTGTATGCCCTGAACGCCAACACCTCGGTCGGGGCGCTGTTCCTGGGCGGAATCGTGCCGGGGCTGATGATGGGGCTGGCGCTGATGGCGACCATCGCGATCATTGCCCCACGAATGAACCTGCCCGCCTCGGACCCGATGACCCGCGCCGACGTGCTGCGCGCCCTGGGCGGGGCGATCCTGCCGATGACGCTGCCCGTCGTTCTATTGGGGGGCATCTGGTCGGGCATATTCACGCCCACGGAAGCGGCGGCCGTCGGCGCGATCTGGGCCTTCCTGCTGTCGGCTGTGGTTTACCGCGCGCTCGATCTGCGCGGGCTGTGGTCTGTGCTGCGCCTGTCGATGCAGAATGCCACGGTCGTGATGTTGCTGATCGCCGGGGCCTTCCTGATCAACTATGCCGTCACCGCCGAGCGGCTGGACCGGACGCTGGCCGACATGATCCTGTCGCGCGAGCTGTCACCGTGGATGTTCCTCCTGCTCATCAACCTCGTGTTCCTCGCCCTTGGCTGCCTGATCGACACCGGCACGCTGATCCTTGTCTTCGTGCCCCTGCTGATGCCCACGGTTGCCGCGCTCGAGATAGATCCGGTTCATTTCGGAGTGCTGATCACAGTCAACATCATGATCGGGCTGGTGACCCCGCCCTTCGGCCTGCTGCTCTTTGTGCTGGGCGGGCTGTCGAAGGTGGGTATGGGCGAAACCGTCCGCTACCTCTGGCCGTTCCTGATTGCCCTCGTGCTTTGCCTAGGAGTCATCACCTACGTTCCCTGGGTCGTTCTGGCGCTGCCGAGAGCATTCGGGTTCTAGATATGGCTCAACTCAGATGACAGGAAGCGTGTCGCCCTGATCGCTTGTAACCCGACGTGCCAAACGCGGAACCAGTTTGTCCCCAGCACCCCGACCGCAATCTAGCCTAAGGACCGCGTCAAGTTGGTCCGGAAGCGCGGGTTCTCGTGAAGCGCCTCTGTGGCCAGTCTTCCTGCGTATAGCCATAAACTTAGGAACTTGACCGCCAAGTCGACAAAGTATGCTTGCAGACTGCGTAGTGCACTTGATCGCGTGGACCTCCGATACGGGCAGAATTGATCCCCCACCCTCGGTGGCACCAGAACGCATAGGGATCAGGATCAGTCGGTTTTCCTAGGACTTCCATCTGGTCCTTGAAGGGATCCGCCCGCGAAACTGTGCGGCGCTGGCCATTTCTCCTACACCGCGCGCCTCAAGACCAAAGGACGAAAGCAATGCAGTGGTGTTTTGCAGCTACGCGCTGGAGGTCACGCGTGTTTCCAGTGCAACGATGATCTCCGACATGGGGACCCCGAGCCCATCGCTGAGCGCCGCCAGGGCGGACAGGGATGGCTGACGTTTTCCAGTTTCGAGCAGGGATATGAACCGGGCGGAAACGTCGGCCCGCTCGGCAAGCTGCTCCTGAGTCAGCCCCGCACGCTCACGGAAGTCCCTCAATACCGCTGCAAAGGCGATGACCAGCTGTTCATTGCTCCGATCCATGCGGATACGCATTCCGCAGGGATTGACATGGCGCCACGAACAGTTGTTCTAGTTTGTCCGGAAACGCGGTTCAGAGACGTGGCTGATCACCATGTCAGTCACTCAAACGCTCTGAATCTTAAGAAATCGTTAACTACGGCCTGGTTAGTCAGAGAGGCATCACGCCAGGCACAGCTCCTTTCCATGCGGCGCGGGCGAGAATTTCAGAGGTGACATGAGCTATTCAACCACGACGATCGGTTCGCTTCTCAACGACGTGAACCAACACTATTTCCTACCGGCCATTCAGCGGCCCTATGTCTGGACCTCCGATCAGGTCATCGCCCTGTTCGACTCGCTGCTCAAAGGATACCCGATCAGTTCCTTCATGTTCTGGGCGGTGGATGAGGCGACGAAGAACGAGGTCAAGATCTACAGGTTTATCGAGAACTACCGGGCCGATGCGCGCAACGAGGCCACACGGCCGGCCGGTCAGAACGTGACACTTGTGCTTGATGGCCAGCAGCGTCTGACTTCGCTTCTGATCGGTCTCAAGGGCACCTATTCCGAGAAACTGAAGCACGCGCGCCGCGACAACCCTGATGCCTGGTCGGAAAAGTCGCTATACCTCGACATTCTGAAAGATCCGGACGACGTCGAAGGCGAGGAGGATGTCAGCCTTGGCGTCACCTATGGCCTGAAGTTCCTGGCGACCCCGCCGCGCAACAATCACCGGCATCATTGGATCAGGCTGGGCATCATGCTCGACTATCAGGATACGGACCGGTTCGAGCTGTTCCTTGAGCGCACTCTTTCCGAAATCCATCACGGTGTGCCGCCCTACGAGCGAGAGATCGCCGAAACGACCTTGCGCAAGCTCCATGCCGTCATCTGGCAGGAAGACACCGTGAACTACTACACCGAGCGGGATCAGTCTTCAGACCGGGTGCTGGAAATCTTCGTCAGGGCCAATGACGGTGGCGTGAAGCTGTCGAAATCCGACCTGCTGATGTCCATGGTCACTTCGAAATGGTCCTCCGGCACGGCACGTGAGGACATCCTCGGGTTCATCGATTTCATCAACAAGGGGCTCTCGGCACCCAACAAGATCCAGAAAGATTTCGTGCTCAAGGCCTGCCTTGTGCTCGGAGAGTTCGACGTGACCTACAACGTGTCGAACTTCACGAACCAGGCTATCGCTCGGATCGAGGCGATCTGGCCCAGCATCAAGACCGCCATAGAGCGGACGTTTCGATTGCTCAACCGCTTCGGAATCACCGAGCAGAACCTGACATCGCTCAATGCCGTTCTGCCGATCGCCTACTACCTCTACAAGACCCCGGAGTTCACCTTTCTTGGGTCAAGCGAGTTCGAAACCCTCAACGCTGCGGCGATCCGGCGGTGGCTGATCAACAGTCTGCTGATCGGGGCCTTCGCGGGGGCTTCGGACCGGACGATTGCCCTTGCGCGGCATGCCATCCAACAAGAGCTAGAGACCTCGAGAAACTTCCCGATTGACCGCCTGTTCAAGGCTCTGGCCACCTATGGCCGCCTGTCGCGCCTGGATGAGCGGGCGATCGAGGAGGTTCTCGATCTGAAATATGGCAAACCGAAAACCTTCCTTGCTCTTTCTCTTCTTTATGACGATGTCGCTTGGTCGGACATGGCCGTGCATGTCGACCACATCATTCCGGAAGCGGAAGCCAAGCGTCGGGTTCTTATGGCCCAGAACCTGCCCGAGCATCGAATTCGCGAGATCACGGATAGTGTGAACCGGCTCGGCAATCTTCAGTTCCTTCCGGGAAACGAAAACATCGAAAAGAGCGACATCCCCTTTGCGTCCTGGATCACCGGGCGCAATCGTGATTATCTGGAACGGCACATGATCCCTGACCGACCTGACCTATGGATGCCAGCGCAATTGCCCGAGTTCGTGCGTGAACGGGAAAAACTCATCCGGCAACGCTTGTTGAACCTGTCACCGCCCGCTTCAGAATGACCGACACGCCCCTGAAGAGAGAGGACCTCAAGCGCGCCTGCCTCAACCGGCTCGAGGAGATCGCGATGGAGCATCCCCTGGGGCACCAGGGCAAGCTGGCGGCGCGGTATCTCCTGAGGCGGCTCGATGGGGACGTTATCGAGATCATGTTCGAAAAAGGCCCACGGAGTCCCGCCAATCTCTGGGTGGGTGAACGCTTCATGAGAAGCCTTGTCGACGGACCCATTCCGTTCCGACTCTCACCTGCCCGAACGCTGTTCGCGGCCAGGACATCAGACGGGCGAACACTCTACGGCCGCCATTCCGCATTGCGCCCCATGCGCCAGCTGGGGACAGCGGACCTGGTCTGTTTCGCGCTTCGCTCGCTTGCGGATCTTGAACTTGTTCTGCAAGCCTTGATTGGTGAGGTTGTCGATCCTGATTGTTCCGGGAGAACCGACAGATCGAACCACAAGCCGTGAGGTAGGCAGCATTCGGAACTCACCGCGGCAGTCCACCGAAGAGC
>NZ_RCIQ01000001.1 GCF_004000255.1 Nioella ostreopsis | reverse complement strand
GGACAGAAACCGAGAGCCGCAAGCTACTGCGCCGCTTGCAGGCGACTCTGGCCGAGGCGGGGGTGAACGTGGGCATGATCGTGCAGAACATCTCGGAAGAGGGCCGCACCGACATGACCTTCTCCTGCCCCACCAACCAGGTGGCGCGGGCAGAGGCGGCGATGAATGCCGCGAAAGAGCGGGGCGAGATCAACTTCCACGATCTGATCTCCGACACCAATGTCGCCAAGGTCTCGATCGTCGGCATCGGCATGCGCAGCCACGCCGGTGTGGCCGCCCGCATGTTCCAGGCCCTGCGCGACGAGAACATCAATATCAAGGTGATCACCACCTCCGAGATCAAGGTCTCGGTCCTCATCGACCGCAAATACATGGAACTGGCCGTTCAGGCGCTCCACGACGCGTTTGAGCTGGAAAAGGCGGGCTAAGCTACGCCCGCTGGCAGCGCGCGAGTCGATCCGGGGGGGTTACCTCCCCGATCCGAGATCCATTCCGCTAACATTGCGTCCACCGGGCTGCATCACACGGCTAGATCCAAGGTCCAAACCACTGACGTTGCTTGTATCAGCGATTGCAGGTGAGGTCAGGGCCATCGGCAACGCGATGCTCAGGGCGGCGATGAGGGTAATGGTTTTCATGTCTGATCTCCAGCAATCGGCTTGATATCCATGGGTCGGATGACCACGGCATCGGGTTCAAAAACTCTCGCATCCACGTGAATATCCGTGCCAATCGCACAACAATCCGCCGATTGCCGTAAGATGTGCCGGATTAACCTCTCTTACGTTGCGCCGCCCCCGCCCCGCGCGCTATTGCTGAATTGGGGGCAGAACGCCCGACAGGGATCCAGGGATAAGGCAAGATGCCCGAAAGGACAGAAACCGAGAGCCGCAAGCTCCTGCGCCGCTTGCAGGCGACGCTGGCCGAGGCCGGCGCCGGTCAGGAACGGCTGGACCGGATCACCCATATCATTGCCGATTCGCTTGGCTGTGAGGTGTGCTCGATCTACCTGTTCCGCGATGCCATCACGCTGGAGCTTTGCGCCACCGAGGGCCTCGCGCAGGAAGCCGTGCACGTCACGCGCCTGCGTGTGGGCGAGGGCCTTGTGGGCCGCGTCGCCAGCCGCATGCGCCCCGTCAACACCGACAATGCCCCCGCCGAACCCGGCTTCCGCTACATGCCCGAAACCGGGGAGGAGGCGTTCACCTCCTTCCTTGGCGTGCCCATCCAGCGGCTTGGCGAGAAACTGGGCGTGCTGGTCATCCAGTCGAAAGAGGCCCGCAGCTTCACCGATGACGAGCTTTACGCCATAGAGGTCGTGGCCATGGTGCTTGCCGAGATGACCGAGCTTGGCGCCTTCGTGGGCGAGGGCGAGGCGATGTCCGCCCGCCACCAGCAATCGGTCGTGTTCCATGGCGGCATCGGGCAGGAAGGCGCGGCCGAGGGCAAGGTCTGGCTGCACGAACCGCGCGTGGTGATCACCAACCCGATTGCCGACGACCCCGCCGAGGAACGCAAGCGCCTGAACGAGGCGGTGGACAAGCTGCGCATGTCGGTCGACCAGATGCTGTCCAACGCCCCCAAGGGCGATGCCGAACAGATCGAGGTGCTACAGGCCTATCGCATGTTCGCCAATTCCCGTGGCTGGATGCGGCGGATGGAGGAAGACATCGAACGCGGCCTGTCTGCCGAGGCCGCCGTCGAAAAGGAACAATCCACCGCCCGCGCAAGGATGCAGACGGTGCCCGACGCGTATCTGCGTGAACGCCTTCATGACCTCGACGACCTGTCCAACCGCCTGCTGCGGCAGCTGACCGGTCAGGGGGCCGACACTGGCGCGCAGATGCCGGAAAATCCGGTTCTGGTGGCGCGCAATATCGGCCCTGCCGAACTGCTGGACTACGGCCGCTCGCTACGCGGTGTGGTGCTGGAGGAAGGCTCCGTCGCGAGTCACGCCGCCATTGTCGCCCGCGCGCTGGCCATTCCGCTGATCGTCCATGCGGGGCGGATCACGCAAGAGGCGCTGAACGGCGACACGATCCTTGTCGATGGCGATGCAGGGGTGGTTCACCTGCGCCCCGAGGAAACCGTCGCCAACGCCTTCCGCGACAAGATCGCCATGCGCACGGCGGCGCAGGAACGCTACGCCTCGATCCGCGACAAGCCCGCCGAGACGCTGGACGGCGCGCATATTGCGCTGACCATGAATGCGGGCCTGATGGCCGACCTGCCCTCGCTGCCCTCTTCCGGGGCGGAAGGCGTGGGCCTGTTTCGAACCGAACTGCAATTCCTGACCCGCAGCACGGTCCCCAAGCGGGGCGAACTGGCCGCACTCTATGCGCGCGTGATGGATGCGGCGGGCGGCAAGCGGGTTTGCTTCCGCACGCTTGATATCGGGTCGGACAAGGTGCTGCCCTATATGAAACCGCAGGACGAGCCCAACCCGGCGCTCGGGTGGCGGGCGATCCGGCTGGGGCTGGACAAGCCCGGCGTCATGCGCATGCAGCTTCAGGCGCTGATCCGGGCCGCGAATGGCAGGCCCCTGACCGTGATGTTCCCCTTCATCGCCCAATTCGAGGAATTCACCGCCGCCCGTGACCATCTGCTGCGCGAACTGGACCGTGAGGCGGCGCTTGGCCACCCGTTGCCCGAAAGCGTCGAAATCGGCGCAATGCTGGAAACGCCCTCGCTGGCCTTCGCGCCCCGGCAGTTTTTCGAGATGGCCGATTTCATCTCGATCGGCGGCAATGACCTGAAACAGTTCTTCTTCGCCGCCGACCGCGAAAACGAACGGGTGCGCAGGCGCTACGATACGCTCAATGTCAGCTTCCTGACCTTCCTCGGCCAGATCGTCGACCGCTGCACCGACACCGGCACACCGCTCAGCTTCTGCGGCGAGGATGCAGGCCGCCCGGTGGAGGCGCTGTGTTTCGCCGCCATGGGGCTGAGGGCGCTGTCCATGCGGCCCGCATCCATCGGGCCGGTGAAATCCCTGCTCAGGCGCGTGGATCTGCGCGAGGCACGTGCCATCATCAACGAGGCCCAGGCCCAGGGCGCGCAATCGGTGCGGCCTGCGGTGATGGACTGGCTGAAGCGGGTGGGCTGACCGCACAGGGTGCAATCGGCGGTATTGACCGAGATCAATTTGCATATGCCAACTATTGCGTATCCTCATTGCAATCGTGCCTATGAGGAGAAAGACCATGCAGAGGATAGAGACCAAGCCTGTCTGGGCGACCGCGCCCCGTGCATTCCTGACCGTTCTGGGTGTGACGATCCTGTCGATGTCATCCCCGGCCCAGGCCCAGATGAACCCCTGTCCCTATACCAATGACGGCGATTGCGACGAGCCCAACGGGCTTGGCTATTGCGCCTGGGGCACCGATACCGCCGACTGCTCCAACCCCTACTCCAATTTCGGCAGCGGGCGCTACATCCCTCCCGGCAGCGGTGGCTATACGCCGCCGGTCTCCTCTGGCGGGCTGATGAACCCCTGCCCCTACACTAATGACGGCGATTGCGACGAACCCAACGGGCTTGGCCTCTGTGCCTGGGGCACGGATACCGCAGATTGTTCCAGCCCCTATTCCAACTACGGATCCGGCAGCGGCTATTCCGGGGGTGGCGGTGGCTACACGCCCCCCGTCACGGGCGGCGGCGGCGGTCTGATGAACCCCTGCCCCTACACAAATGATGGCGATTGCGACGAGCCCAACGGGCTTGGCTACTGCGCCTGGGGCACGGATACCGCCGACTGCTCCAACCCCTATTCGAACTATGGCTCCGGCAGCGGCTATGCGGGCGGCGGCACGGGTCAGCCGCAGCCCCCGACGACCGGCACCGGCACCGGCACCCCCGGAGTCAACGTAGCGGGGACGTGGAATATCAATGCCAACGGGTATCGGGGCACGCTGACCATCACCCCGATCGGCGGCAGCACGCTGACCGGCAATATCAACTTCGGCAGCCAGGAGCCGATCACCGACGTCTCCTACAATGCCGCGACCGGTCAGCTCTATTTCGAGCGGCCCAATGTCACGCAGACCTATACCGGTCGGGTCAACGGCAACCAGATCACCGGTACGTTCACATGGTCAGGCGGCACCTATAACTGGACGGCCAGCCGGTAATCTCACTGCACATCCCAACAAGAGGGCGGGTCATCCCGCCCTTTTTCCGTTTCGGCAGCATCGGCGGAGTCCCCGTTTTGTCTGCACGCCCGGTGTACGGGGGGTGCACAAGGGGTGTACGGGGGGCGCCCCCCTTTTTTCAGCCCGTCCAGGCCGTCACGGGCCCGGTGATCCCGTCCCAATCCCCGATCCCCAGAACGCGGTCAGGGTTGGTGGGTGGCGGCATTTCCACCCCCTCCAGCCGGGAAAACCCGAAGCGGCTGTAATAGGGCGCATCCCCGACCAGCAGCACCCGTGGCCAGCCGAGGTCCCAGGCGATCGACAGGCTATCCTGCATCAGCGCGCCGCCCAACCCTTCTCCCTGACGGGTCGGATGCACGGCAACGGGACCAAGCAGCAACGCGTCCTGCGCCCCTACATGCACCGGCCAGTAACGTATTGCGCCTGCTAGGATATTTTCGGGATCACGCGCCACCCGGCAGAGCCGCGCCACCGGCGGCACACCATCGCGCAGCCGGTAGGAGGACAGCGCCTCGCGCCCCGGTGCAAAGCACAGGTCGTACAGCGCCTCGACCTCCCAATGGTCTTCCGAATTTTCCTGCCCGAACTGGTACACCCGCCCGATCCGTCCCGATTTTCTTCTGGAACCGGCCCTAGCACGGCGCTAGGTCGTTGCCAAACGGATCAACAAGGATTGCGCGATGTTCTATGAACCCAAGAACGGCCACGGCCTGCCCCACAACCCGTTCAACGCGCTGATCACGCCGCGCCCCATCGGCTGGATTTCCACAAGATCGTCAGAGGGTTACGACAATCTCGCCCCCTATTCCTTCTTCAACGGCGTGGCCTATACCCCGCCGCAGGTGATGTTTTCCTGCACCTCCGGAAAGCATGACCGGGATGGCGTGAAAGACAGCGTCGCCAATATCGTCGAGACCGGGGTTTTCTGTGTGAATGTCGTGGCTTACGAGATGGCGCAGGTGATGAACCAGACCTCCGGCCCCTGGGACAAGGGGGTGGACGAGTTCACCGATGCGGGGATCGAAAAGGCCGAGTGCAAGATGATCGACTGTCCCCGCGTCGCCGCCGCGCCCGCCAATATGGAATGCCGCCTGACCCAGATCGTGAAGATCGAGGGCGAGGCGAATACGGTCGTGTTCGGCGAGGTGATCGGCATTCACATGCGCGACGATTGCCTTGTCGACGGCATATTCGACGTGCGGACCTTCCAGCCTGTGGGGCGGCTCGGATATCGGGATTTCACCCGGGTGACGGAGCTGTTCAGCCTGAAGCGGCCTCAGGAATAGCGCCTGATAACAAGGCGATAAGCCGGGCGAGGTCACCCTTGGCCCGCGCTGGCCTGTCCAGCATCAGAACGCGGCCCGTCGGGTGGCGGCGCGTATATAGGGGGACAAGTGTTCCCTCAGCCATTTGGCGTTCCAGCAGGAAGCCATGCCCCATCAGAACGCCCGCCCCCGCCTCGGCCTCCGCCACCGCAAGGCTGTAGAGCGAAAAGCGCGGCGCATCGGCGAGGTCGGGCAAGGCAACGCCCTCTTTCGCGGCCCAATCGGGCCAGTCGGAGGACCAGCTTTCATCATTCAGTAAGGTTTCGGTGCCAAGATCGCCCGCGGATCGCACCCGCGCCGCCACCTTCGGGGACGCGACCGGGAAAATCTCGTCGGGGGCCAGCGCCACCCCCTCGGGGCAGTCTCCCGCGTCGCGCGGAAAAAGGCTCAGGTCGAAAAGATCCCGCCGCAGGTTTGGCGGGCTCTCCAGCGCCGTGATCGACAGCCGCACCCCCGGCAAGGCCGCCCGGATCGCGGCCAGCCGGGGATAGAGCCAGAGCTGCGCCACGCTCGGCAGCGCCGCGATCGTCAGCGTGGCGCGGGGTTTCATTTCGCGGATCATCCGCGTCGCCTCGCCGATCCCATCGAACGCCCCCGCCAGCACTGGGGCCACCTGCCGCCCGGCCTCGGTCAGTTCCACCCCCTGCGCGCGACGACGGAACAGGGCCACGCCCGACCAGGCCTCCACCGCCTTGATATGCTGGGAAATCGCGCCGGGCGTCACCGACAATTCCTCCGCCGCCGCCGCGAAAGAGCCAAGCCGCGCGGCGGCTTCAAACGCGCGTAACGCATTGAGAGCAGGCCCTTTCGGGCGCGGTGGCGCAACAGCTATTTCAACTACCCCTAGTTTTTCTAAACTCAAGAATAGGAAATCTGGTTTGCCCTGTCACCCCCTTGGCCCGCATGATCGGCGCAACCAGATGAGGAGACCCCACATGACACTCGCCCGCCGCGCTTGGGTGCCCGACGCCTGCGAAGACCTGATCCAGCGCATCGCCACCCACACCGCCACCGAAGACAGCAGCGCAATCAGCGCCCGGATCGAGGCCCTGGCCGAGGCCAACCGCCACATCCATGAACGCGACTGCTTCAACCTCAACCCCGCCACTAACGTGATGAACCCAAAGGCCGAGGCGCTTCTGGCCAGCGGCATGGGCAGCCGCCCGTCGCTTGGCTATCCCGGCGACAAGTATGAAATGGGGCTGGAGGCGATCGAGGAAATCGAAGTTATCGCGGCGGAGCTTGCAGCCGAGGTCTTCAACGCGAAATACGCCGAAATCCGGGTGCCCTCGGGCGCGATTTCCAACCTCTACGCCTTCATGGCGACCTGCAAGCCGGGCGACACGATCATCGCCCCGCCCGCCGCCGTGGGGGGCCATGTCACGCACCATGAACTGGGCTGTGCCGGACTCTACGGGTTGCGCATCCTGCCCGCGCCGGTCCATGCGGATGGCTATACAGTGGACGTCGACGGCTTGCGCAAACTGGCGCTGGCGGAAAACCCCAGGCTCATTACGATCGGGGCGAGCCTCAACCTCTTCGAACACCCGGTGGCCGAGGTCCGCAAGGTGGCGGACGAGGTGGGCGCGAAACTCCTTTTCGACGCGGCCCATCAATGCGGGATCATCGCGGGCAAGGCGTGGAAAGACCCGCTGGCCGAAGGCGCGCATCTGATGACGATGTCGACCTACAAGAGCCTCGGTGGCCCCGCGGGCGGGCTGATCGTGACGAACGAGGCCGATCTGGCCGAAAAGCTCGATCACATCGCCTTCCCCGGCATGACCGCGAATTTCGACGTGGCCAAATCGGCGGCGCTGGCCGTCACCCTGCTGGACTGGCGCGACCATGGCCGGGCCTATGCGGGCGAGATGATCCGCATGGCGCAGGCGCTGGCCGAGGCGCTGGCAGGAGAGGGCCTGCCCGTCTTCCGGGGCGCGGGCGGCTACACGCACTCGCACCAGTTCGCTATCGAGGCCAAGGGCTTCGGCGGCGGGCAGGCAGCATCCAAGACGCTGCGGCAGGCGGGGTTCCTGGCCTGTGGCATCGGGCTGCCGATTGCCCCGGTCGAGGGCGACATGAACGGGCTGCGCATCGGCACGCCGGAACTGGTCCGGTGGGGCATGACGGCAGAGGATGCGCCGCGTCTGGCGGCGCTTATTTCTCGGGCATTGCGGTCCAATGATCCGGCATCCCTCGCCGCTGAGGTCTCGGACTGGCGGCAAAGCTTCGACCGGCTGCATTTCGTGAATTGAGACCGAAGCCCCACGCCGCTAGGGTGCCCCCGACAGACCAGTGACGGGGGCATTCATGGACACGGTGATCGGGGTAATCGGCGGCTCGGGCGTCTACGAGATCGAGGGGCTGGAGGGTGCGGAATGGGTGACGGTGGAAAGCCCCTTCGGGACGCCGTCCGATCAGCTTCTGACCGGCGTGCTCGACGGGGTGAAGATGGTCTTCCTGCCCCGCCACGGGCGCGGCCATGTGCATACGCCCTCCACCGTGCCCTATCGGGCCAATATCGACGCGCTGAAGCGCATGGGCGTGACCGACGTGATCAGCGTGTCCGCCTGCGGGTCGTTCCGCGAGGAAATGGCGCCGGGTGATTTCGTGGTCGTGGACCAGTTCATCGACCGCACCTTCGCGCGGGAAAAAACCTTTTTCGGCCCGGGGCTTGTGGGCCATGTCAGCGTGGCGCACCCGACCTGCCCGCGGCTTGGTGCGGCCTGCGTGACGGCGGCCATCGATGCGGGCATCACCGTGCATGACGGCGGCACCTATCTGGCGATGGAAGGTCCGCAATTCAGCAGCCTGGCGGAATCGAAGATGTATCGAGAAAGCTGGGGCTGCGATGTGATCGGCATGACCAACATGCCCGAGGCGAAACTGGCCCGCGAGGCGGAGCTTTGCTATGCCTCCGTCGCCATGATCACCGACTATGACAGCTGGCATCCCGATCATGGAGAGGTCGATATCGGCCAGATCATCGCCACGCTGACGGGAAATGCCGGGAAGGCCAAGGCGTTGGTGGGCAGGTTGCCCGCGCTTCTGGGGACCGACCGCACGCTCTGCCCGCATGGCTGCGACCGGGCATTGGAGTATGCGATCCTGACCGCGCCGGACAAACGCGATCCGGCGATGGTGGAGAAGCTGTCCGCCATCGCTGGCCGGGTGCTGTGAGCCGCGCGCGAAAAATCCTGCTTCTGGGGGCGGATGGGTTCATCGGCCGCCACATCGCCTTTCACCTGCGCGCCGAAGGCTGGACAGTGCTGGCCTCCGCCCGGCGGGTGCGGGCGCTCGACCAGATGGGGTTCGAGACCATTGCCGCCGATCTGAGCCGCCCCGAAACTCATGACCCCGCCTTCTGGGCCCCGCATCTGAAGGGCTGCCAATATGTGGTAAACGCGGCGGGGTTGCTGACCGGCAGCGAGGACGCGTTTCAGGGCGTGCATGTGCTGGCCCCCAAGGCCGTCTATCAAGCAATGCCGGAAGGCTGCCGGGCGCTGCTGATCTCTGCCGTGGGGTTGGAGGCGGAGACGCCCTTTGCGCTTTATCGGCGGCAGGGCGAGGCGCTGGCGGACCGGCACCGCGTCACCAACCTGCGGCCCGGTTTGGTGCTGGCCGACAGCGCCTATGGCGGTTCGGCCCTGGCACGAGGGCTGGCGGCGTTGCCGCTGGTGACGCCCGTGGTGGGCAAGGGCGAGCAGGTGTTCAACCCGATCCATGCCACCGATCTGGC
This sequence comes from Nioella ostreopsis, assembly GCF_004000255.1. Taxonomy (GTDB): domain Bacteria; phylum Pseudomonadota; class Alphaproteobacteria; order Rhodobacterales; family Rhodobacteraceae; genus Nioella; species Nioella ostreopsis. Next base: position 492,848 of record NZ_RCIQ01000001.1, on the reverse strand, counting down.
GAAGGTCATCCTGGCCTGTCTGGCGGATCGCCCCGGCCCCGGCGCGCATGAGATCGGCGGGCCGGAACGGGTGACGCAGGCCCAAATGTTGCAGTCCATGCGGCGGTGGCTGGGGCTGCGCCCGGTGCCCCTGCTACGGATGCCACGGGTTCTGGCGCGCGGGCTGGCGCGGGTGGGGGATGTGCTGAGTTTCGGGCCGATTTCCACCACCGCTTTGGACCAGTTGGCCACTGGTGTGGAGGCGCAGGAGGCGCCGCTGCTGGAGCGCCTGCCCGAAGCCGCGCATCCGCGTGGATTTTCCCGGTTCATGGCCGCCCGCCCCGCTGGCACCGCCGATCTGTGGCACGCACGGCTCTACCTGATGAAACCTGCGCTTCGGCTGGTGCTGATCCTGCTTTGGCTGGTCTCGGGGCTGTTGGGCCTCTTCCTGCCATCGCAAAGCTTCCTGCCGATGATCCCCGAGGGCATGCTGTCGGACCCGGTGCTGATCGTGCTGGCGCGGGCGGGCGGGGTGGCGGATCTGGCGTTGGCGGTGCTTTTGGCGGCGGCGTGGCGGCTGAAACTGCTTGGCTGGCTGCAACTGGGGCTGGTCGTGGCCTACACAGCGGCCTTCACGGTGCTGTCGCCGGACCTGTGGCTGCTGCCGCTTGGCGGGCTGCTGAAGAACCTGCCGATCCTGATGCTGATCTGGCTCTTCCTCGTGCTGGAGGAAGAACGCTGATGGACCCCTACCTTCTGGCCCTCTGGCTGCATATCCTGTCATCCACTGTTCTGTTCGGCACCGGGATCGGCACCGCGTTCCAGATGGTCTGGGCGATGCGGACAGGCAAGGTGGAGACGGTGCATTCCGTGGCCTCCGGCGTGGTCTGGGCCGATTGGCTGTTCACCACGCCAGCGGGCATCGCTCAGCCGCTGACCGGGCTGTGGCTGATCTACATCGCCGGCTATTCGTTTGTGGAGCCTTGGTTGTTGGCAACCTACGCGCTCTACGTGCTGGCGTTCATCTGTTGGGCGCCGGTGGTGCACCTGCAAATCCGCATTCGTGACCTGGCGGGCGCGGCACTGGCCACGGGCGCGCCCCTGCCCGACGACGCACGCCGTCTCTACCGCATCTGGTTCGCGCTTGGCTGGCCCGCCTTCGCGGCGTTGGCGGGGGTCTTTTGGCTGATGGTGTCGCGCCCGGCGCTTTGGTAAGCGACCTAGCTGTTGTCCTTGATGAACCGGCGGATGAAATGCCGGATTTCGCGCGCCGCGCTTGTGTCCATCTCTTTGCAAAGGGCGACGAATTCATCCCGCTCATCCTTGTCGAGCCGCAGGATCAACTGACTGTCCTTCTTCTTGTCTTTGTTTTTTGGCACGCGTCCCCACCGTCCCTCTTGATTTTTGTCTATGCAATGTATATACAAAGCATATGCAGTCATCGCGATCTTAGCGCGCTGAAAACGTTAATAACAAGAAAAAGGATTGTCCCTATGAACCTTCTTCAAGCCCGAGAGATCCTGTGCAAGGACCAGATGAACTGGCGCAAACCGCATCTGAACTGGCTGCCGCGATCCCTCTATCGCTATTTCAACGAATCCAAGAGCTGATCCAGCTCTCCTCCCATGCGGGCGCTGCCGGACCATGGCGGCGCCCGTCTTGACTCTTGCAGCGGGCCGGGGATTGCTGAACCGGACCACCCCAATGCGAGCTGTCCCATGTCCCTCGATCTCTGGCTGGCCTTTGTCGCCGCCTCTACCGCCCTTCTGATCATTCCCGGCCCGACGGTCTTGCTGGTGCTGTCCTATGCGCTGAGCCAGGGGCGCAAGGTCGCCGTTGCCTCGGCCAGCGGGGTGGCGCTTGGGGATTTCATCGCGATGACGGCCTCGCTTCTGGGGCTTGGTGCGCTGGTGCTGGCCTCAGCCACGCTGTTCACGGCGCTGAAATGGGTGGGCGCGGTCTACCTGATCTGGCTCGGGATCAAGCTGATCCGCTCGGCGGGGGGCGCAACCCTGACCGAATTGCCGGAAACCCACCGGATCACGCCCGCGCGGGTCTTTGGCCATAACGCAGCGGTCACGGCGCTCAATCCGAAATCCATCGCCTTTTTCATCGCCTTCGTCCCCCAGTTCCTGCGCCCCGAGCAGCCGTTGATCCCGCAATTCGCTATCCTGATCGCCACCTTCGTGACGCTGGCCGCCCTCAATGCGCTGGCCTATGCGCTGCTGGCCGATCAGTTGCGCAGCCGCATCGCCCGGCCTGGCACCATCGCCTGGCTGACCCGCGCGGGCGGGGTGACGCTGATCGGCATGGGCGTGCTGACCGCCAGTCTGCGCCGCGCCGCCTGACCAAAAGGGCGAGTCCGCGCCGCAACAGCGTCAAAGAGATCGTATCGGCGTCGCTTGCCCGAACGATCGACTTGCGGCATCCCTTTGCCCATGAGCCTGCGCCTGACCCTTCTTGCGGCCCTTATTGTCCTGCCCACCATGGCCGTGGCGCAGGAGTTCATCACCGTGCCGCGCCGCCTGTCCGATGAAGCCTTCTACCGGCTGGTGGCCTGCGCCGCCCCACCCGGTGGCCCCTGCGGCAAGCCCGAGATCCGTTGGTCCGAGGAACGGCGCGTCTCGCTGACCGTGGGCATCGCGCAGATCGACCCGGGCTTTCCGACCTACAAGCTCGGCCTTGTGGATGAGGCCATCGACCGGGCGATTGCGCAGATCAACGCCGCCGGGGCCTATCTGGTACTGGAACGCATCTACGAGGGCGAGCCCGACATATCGCTCTACCTGCTGGACACGCCGCAAGACGGTATCATCGCGGGCACCGGCAACGCCGAGCTGGACGGCTCAGAGCTGTCCATCGGGCGCGTGGCGATCCGGTCGCGTGGCGGGGAGATCCAGGAAGCGGCAATCGCCATTTCACGCGACATCCAGCGGCGAGAGGTCGCCAGCGTGGTCCTAGAAGAACTGGTGCAGTCGCTTGGCCTGCCCACGGACATCCAGTCGCCCGCCTACCCGGACTCGATCTTCAACGAGAACTCCAATGCCGTGGTCTGGCTGCGCGGGCAGGATGCCGAGGCCCTGCGGCGACATTACCCGCGGTTGTGACCGCGAAAAGGGCTGCGCCCTGCCCCGCTGGCCGCTATGTTGGGACGCGCTGACCCCTAGCCATGAAAGGCCCGCTCAGATGCTCGATCAAAAGGTGGTCGCGGACTATATCCGCACGATCCCGGACTTCCCCCATGAAGGCATCATGTTCCGCGATGTGACGACGCTGTTCCTCGATCCGCGCGGCTTTCGGCTGGCTATCGACCAACTTCTGGCGCCCTTCGTCGGGCGGCGCATCGACAAGGTGGCAGGGCTGGAGGCGCGGGGTTTCATCCTGGGCGGCGCGGTGGCGCATCAGCTTTCCGTGGGCTTCGTGCCGATCCGCAAGAAGGGCAAGCTGCCGGGCAAGACGATCGAACAGGACTACACGCTGGAATATGCCAGCGCGACGGTCGAAATCCATGACGACTGCCTGCAACCGGGGGAAACCGTGCTGCTGGTCGACGACCTGTTGGCCACGGGCGGCACGGCAGAGGCCGGAATCAAGCTGATCGAACGGTTGGGCGCGCAGGTGGTGGGCACCGCTTTCGTTGTGGACCTGCCGGATCTGGGCGGGCGCAAACGGCTGGAGGCCATGGGCATGTCCGTCCATACGCTATGCGCCTTCGAGGGCGACTAGAGCCGCTTGCGCCGGCGGATCTCCTGCCAGAGTTGCATCACAGACCAATCGCTGTTGCCGACCAGTTCCCCCTCCAGGGCCACACAGGACATGGCATCGGGGCACGCCAGCCGCGTGCGGGCCTGTTCGGCCGTGCGGATATGGTCCAGCCGCGACAGGAGCCCGGCCTCGCCACCCAGGGTCAGCAGGTCCTCGGCACGGCTCCGATTGCGGTCGCCATGTCCCAGAGTCTGGATCACCAGCCCCGGCCCCAATTGTGCTGCCCTGCTTCGCCAGTCCTGCGGCAGCAAGGGCAGCGCCACCGGCCCCTGCAGGACCAGCCCCCAAAGCTGCATCCCGCCAATCGTCTGATCGACCACCTGGTAGCTCTGGCGGCGCAGCTCCGCGCGCATGTCCGGATCGTCCGTGTTGCGGAGCAGCATCAAAAGCGAGGAGAAGCCATAGTAGCGCGCCCAATCCTCGGCGACGCGCAAGAGCGCCCCGATGCCCACGCTCCGCCCGGCTGTCGCATCGACCCGCAGACATTCGATCACCACCGATTGGTCCGCCTCCCGGATCGGGCGCCATGTGGCGCGCCCCGGAATGAACTCGATGAATCCACGCAAGGGAGGGCGCAGCATGCGCACCTGAAGTCCCTCGGTCAGCCGGTCAATCAGCCAGTCACGCCCGGTCGGCAGATCCGGCCCGGCAAGACCCTGCTCAAGGCTTAGAAACCCGGTTCTGTCCAGGTTCGGCGGGGAAACGGTTATGACATTTCGCGGCACCCGCGCCATCGAGGCTATCCCTTGTCCGTTGCAGCCTGTGTTCCCTCAGCCTAGCCGCACGGCCCGGAAATCCGCCTTGATCTGACGCAAATCCGGAGCTGCGCATCCCGTGAAAAATGTCGGACGCTTTACGATTGCTTAACCATTGACCGGTTAGAAAGGAGCTGTTCGTCACTCACGAACATTGTTGCTTGCTAACTCAAGACCCCAAGACGCCCCGTCACCCCCGGCGGGGCGTCACCCCTTTCAGGGGCTTAATCGGCGCGTAAGACCGCGCCGGGATTCATGATGCCGACAGGGTCCAGCGCCGCCTTGATCGCCCGCATCGCCGCAAGGCTGGCCGGGTCGCCATAGCGTTCCAGATCGCCCACTTTCAGCCGCCCGACCCCATGTTCGGCCGAGACCGAGCCGCCCATCCGATGCACAAGGTCGTGGATCAGCCCCTTGACCTCTTCTCGCCGGTCGAGCCAGTCTTCACGCGCCTCTCCCCTGGGTGGGAAAACGTTGTAGTGAAGGTTCCCGTCCCCAAGATGACCGAAGGCATTGATGCGCACCGGCCCCAGATGCGCCACGCTCTGCCGGCCTTGCGCAAGAAAGTCCGGGATCGCGCCAATGGGCACGGAAATATCGTGGCTGGAGATTGCCCCGACCCGCTTGTTGGCCTCCGGAATCGATTCCCGGATCGCCCAGAAGTCCTGCCGCTGCGTCTCGGATTGAGAAATCAGCCCGTCCTGCACCAACCCGGCCCCGGCAGCAGCCTCAAAGAGCGCCAGCAACGCCTCGCCCGCGCACTGGCCTTTCGGCAAGCCCAGGTCGATTAGGCACATCCAGGCGGGCTTCTCGGCGAAGGGCTGGCGGATCTCCGGCCCGACCTCGTCGAGAAACTCCAGCCCGGCGCGGGCAATCAGCTCGAACGCCGACAGCCCATCCCCCACCAGATCACGCGCCAAATCCAGAAGGCGCAGCGCGTCGGCGGGGCTGTCCACCACCATCAGCGCGGTGGCCTGATCGGCAGGGCGCGGCACCAGCCGCAGGCAGGCGGCGGTGATGATGCCAAGTGTGCCCTCCGCCCCGATCAGCAGATGGCGCAGGTCATAGCCGAGGTTGTCCTTGCGCAGCCCCTTCAGCCCGTGCAGCACCTCGCCCGTGGGCAAGACGGCCTCGACACCCAGAACCAGATCGCGGGCATTGCCATAGCGCAGCACGTTGACGCCACCCGCATTGGTCGACAGCAGCCCGCCGATCCGGGCAGATCCTTCGCTGGCGAGCGACAGGGGGAAGAGCTTTCCCGCCCCCTCCGCCACCGCCTGAACATCGGCCAGGATCGCACCGGCCTCGACCGTCAAGGTGCCTGCCAGCGGGTCCAGCCCGCGCGTGGCCGTCATCCGTTCGAGGCTGATCACCAGTGGCGCGGGGCCATCCCACGCCACCTGCCCGGCAACCAGCCCGGTGCCGCCGCCGTAGGGCACAACGGGAACGCGCGCGGCGGCCGCGTGGCGGACCAGCGTTGCGACCTCCTCGGTGTTGCGCGGTCGGGCGAGCGCCATGGCCTGACCGTGATAGAGGCCACGGGGTTCGGCCAGGTAGCGCGGCTCCACGTCGCTCAGCACACCCTCGGGCAGATCGGCGGCAAGTCGGGCGATAAAGGCAGCATCGGCGGGGCTAAGCTGGGTCATGCTCGTGCCATCCCCTGCAGCTTGAGGCAGCTGGACAGGTTGCGCGCGGTCAGAAGATCCGCCTTCAGCACCCGGTTCAGCCCTTCTGCCAGTTTGGACCGGCCATAGCCGTTCGGCGTGTAAAGGTAGAACACCCCCTGCCCCATGCGAAACTGCTCCTGTGCCGTGCAAAGGGTCTCTGCCGCCGCCTCGTCCAGCGCAGCCTCGCCACGCAGGAAAACCAGATGCAGCGTCTTGGGGGTATCAACGGCCTCGGGGAAAGGATTGGCGGCCAGGGCCTTGTCCAGATCCTCCGCCGTCAGAACGCAACAGCCGGGGGCAAATCCGAACCGGGCCGCGATGTCGCCGGTGATCTGCGCCTGCACCGTTTCCGGTGTGTCCTCGGCCTCGAATACCGCATTTCCGCTTTGGATATAGGTGGCCAGATCGCGATAGCCGCGCGTTTCCAGCAGCGCCCGCCAGTCGGCCATGGGCAACCTGTTCCTGCCACCCACATTGACCCCTCGCAGCAGAGCCACACAGCGCGTCATCGCCGCCTCCTTTACCCCGCGTCGGACCGTCCGCGCCTGTCATTCCTCAGCATGGCGTAGAGCACATGATTGCGCCAGCGCCCGTTGATCTGCAGATAGCTTTGCGCGACACCTTCATACTTGAACCCAGCCTTCTCCAATACCCCGCGCGACGGCGCGTTTTCGGGCAGGCAGGCAGCTTCCAACCGGCTGATATCCAGATCGCGGAAGGCATAATGGGCGACGGCCTGAATGGCCTCCAGCATATAGCCGTGGCGTTGAAACGGTGCGCCGATCCAGTAGCCAAGTGTGCCCGCCTGTGCCGGCCCGCGACGGATATTGTCCAGCGTGATCGCCCCGACAAGCGCGTCATCGGTCCGGCGGATCAGAAACAGTGGCACCGCGCTGCCATTGCCCATGGACCGTTGCGCCCAGTAGACCCGGTTGGTGAAGCTCTTGCGCGTCAGATGATCGGCGGCCCAGGTGGGTTCCCAGGGTTGCAGGAAGTCTGCGGAATGGTCTCGCAAGCTGGCCCAGGCCCGATAATCCGAATGAACCGGAAGGCGCAGGCTCATGCGCTCGGTTTCAATGCGGAGTCTCTTCTTGCGGGCAATCATCAGGCGGCCAGACGCTCCACCAATTCGGCAACGCGGGGGCCACGGTCCACGGGGCCATAAAGCGCCATGGCGGCCCGACCCGAGCCGACAAGGGACGCCGCATGCGCACGCACGGCGGCGCGGTCCACGGCGTCGATCCGGTCGATGCTTTCCTGAAGCGGCGGCACCCGGTCCCAGATCGCGACCAGTCGCGCCAGCCGCTCGGCCCGCGCCGAGGGGCTTTCCAGACCCATCAGCATGCCGGCCTTCATCTGCGCGCGGGCGCGGTCGATTTCCGCTTCGGTCAACCCGTCAACGGACCGGCGCACCTCTTCGATGGTGAGGTCCGACAGCGCCGCCAGATCCTCGCCGCCAGTGCCCGCATAGATCGTCATCAGCCCCGTGTCGTCATAGGCCCCGACCTGGCTGAAAATCGTGTAGCACAGCCCCCGCTTTTCGCGGATCTCCTGGAAAAGCCGCGAGGACATGCCGCCGCCAAGTGCGGTGGCGTAGATCTGCGCGGTGTAGATATCGTCGGACCGGTAGCCGGGGGCCTCCAGCGCCAGCGTGAAATGCGCCTGTTCCAGCTGTTTGACTTCCCGCCGCTCGCCGCCATGGAAGACGCCGGGCAGCGCGGTGGAGACCTTGACGGCGGGCAGGTGGCCGAAGGCGGCCTCTGCCAGACGCACAATCTCCTCATGGTCCACGGCCCCGGCGGCAGACAGGATCATCTGCCCCGGCCCGTAATGTTCCGCCACGAAGCGTTGCAGGTCAGGCTTGTCGAAGGCCTTCACCCGCTCCACCGGGCCAAGGATGGTCCGGCCAAGGGGCTGTTCGGGATAGGCCACTTCCTGCAGCCAGTCGAAGATGATGTCGTCGGGCGTATCGAGCGCCTGCCCGATTTCCTGCAGGATCACGCCGCGTTCAACCTCGATCTCGCGAGGGTCGAAGACCGGGTTCAGCAGGATGTCGGAAATCAGATCCATCGCCAGCGGCACGTCGTCTTTCAGGACGCGGGCATAATAGGCCGTCACCTCGCGGCTGGTATAGGCGTTGATATAGCCGCCCACATCCTCGATTTCCTCGGCGATCTGCAGCGCGCTGCGCCGCTTGGTGCCCTTGAAGGCCATATGTTCGAGGAAATGGGCAATGCCGTTCTGTTCGGGCAGTTCATGCCGCCCGCCCGCATTGACCCAGATGCCGATCGCCGCCGATTGCAGCGACGGCATGTACTCGGTCACCACGCGCAGGCCATTGGCGAGGGTATGAAGTTGCACGGTCAAGCGGCGCGCTCCTTCCTCACGAGGGCCTGTAGCGAGGCGAGGTCGTTTTCCACGCGGGTCACGCGCTCTTCCCGGTCGAAGAGGTCTGCCATGCGCGCGGGCAGGCCGGGGCGGATACCGCTGGCCTGTTCCACCGCATCGGGGAATTTCGCCGGATGGGCTGTAGCCAGCGTGATCATCGGCGTGGCGCCCAGATGGTCCTGCGCGACATGGACGCCGACGGCGCTGTGCGGGCACAGAAGCTCGCCCATTTCCGCATTCGCACGGGCGATCATGGCGAGGGTTTCCTCTTCCGAGCAACGGCCAGAGGCAAAAAGCCCCCGCAGCCGTTCCAGCGCGCCTTGGGAAATCTTGAACCCACCCTGCGTCTTCAATTCTTCCATCAGCTGCGCCACGGCCCCGCCGTCGCGGTCGTAGACATCGAACAGCGCCCGTTCGAAGTTGGAGGACACCTGAATATCCATCGAGGGGCTGATCGAGGGCGTGACGCCATGGGTTTCATAGGCCCCGCCCGCAATCGCCCGGTGCAGAATGTCGTTCTGGTTGGTGGCGATGACGAGCTTCTCAATCGGCAACCCCATGCGTTTGGCGATGTAGCCTGCGAAAATGTCGCCGAAATTGCCCGTGGGCACAGTGAAGCTGACCGCGCGATGCGGCGCACCGAGGGACACGGCTGCCGTGAAATAGTATACGACCTGCGCCAGAACCCGCGCCCAGTTGATCGAGTTGACGCCCGCAAGATGCACCTCGTCGCGGAAGGCGTGGTCGTTGAACATGTCCTTCAGCCGCGCCTGGCAATCGTCGAAATCACCGGTCAGGGCGAGGGCATGGGCATTGGATTCGCTCACCGTGGTCATCTGGCGGCGCTGCACGTCGCTGACGCGGCCATGGGGGAAGAGGATGAAGACATCCACATTGTCGAGGCCCCGGAACGCCTCCATCGCCGCGGATCCGGTATCGCCCGAGGTCGCGCCGACGATGGTCACACGCTTGCCGGAGCGGCTGAGAGACGCCTGGAACAGCTGACCGATCAGCTGCATGGCGAAATCCTTGAAGGCCAGCGTCGGGCCGTGGAACAGCTCCAGCAGGAAATGGTTGGGCGCAAGCTGCACCAGGGGCGCGCGCGCGGCGTGGCCGAAGCCTGCATAGGCCTTGGCGATGATGTCGGCGAATTCGGCGTCGGTGAAGGCATCGCCGATGAAGGGGCGCATGACGCGAAAGGCGACCTCTTCATAGCTCAGCCCTGCCAGCGCGGCGATGTCGGCATGGCTCATCGCCGGGATCTCGGCAGGCACGTAGAGCCCCCCGTCGCGGGCCAGCCCGGTCAGCATCGCTTCTTCAAAACTCAGGTCCGGGGCCGCGCCCCTGGTCGAGACATAACGCATGGGTAATTCAGTGCCTTCAGTTCGCTCGCCTGCTGATACGCCAGACAAGGTAGAGTGTCATCCCCAACCACACGGCTGCCAGCAGAAACCAGGTGATCGCGTAGGACAAGTGGTCATTCGGAATCGCGCCGCTGTCCACGGGGAAGGGCGTCACGCCGAGGTCAATTTGCGGCGGATCGCGCAAAACCAGCAGGACGGGTTCGGTATTCAGGGTCTCGGCCATGGCCGGGATATCTCGGGCAAACCAGATCCCGGCGTCCAGATCAGGTGCGGGGGTCTGATTGCCGATTTCATCGGGCCAGTGCAGATTGCCAACCAGATCGGCGGGGACATTGCCCGCGCGAGGCGTTTCGCGCTCGGTTTCGGGCACGAAGCCCATGTCGATCAGGATGCGCCGCCCGTCCTCGGTTTCGAAATCACGGATGATGCGAAAGACCGGCCCGGCATTGCGAAGCGAGGCGAGGATGGTAATCTCTCCCTCCCCGATCATGCCGGACACGGCCACCGGCAGGAACTGGTCCCGGTCCTCGGTCGGGGTGTCAGGCAGGCCCACGGGCGCGGCCACAATCCGCGCGTCGATATCGGCCAGCAGCGCCTGTTTCCAGGCCAGCCTGTCCACCTGCCAGAAGCCGAGCTTGAGCAGGATGGCGCAGCCCACCACCCCGAACAGCAAAGGCAAGATCACCCGTTTCATTCTCTGCGTCCCTCACAGGAAAAGGCCGACCCCGTGGCCGGCCCTTTGCTTCGTTACTTGGCATCATTGCCCGTTCGCAAGATGTCCTGGCGAGACTGCAGGCGCGCCGGACATGCAAGGCCGCCCCGCACAGGCGGCCCGAAATCACAGGGTCGACTGACCCCAGATGTAGACGGCGAAGAACAGGAACAGCCAGACGACGTCCACGAAGTGCCAGTACCATGCGGCGGCCTCGAACCCTGCGTGACGCTCGGGCGTGAAGTCGCCGGCGATGGCGCGGAACAGGCAGACGGCAAGGAAGATCGTCCCGATGATCACGTGAAGACCGTGGAACCCGGTGGCCATGAAGAACGTGCCGTAGAAGCGGTCGCCACCGAAGCTCCAACCTTCATGAGCGATCAGTTCCCAGTATTCATACGCCTGGAGGGCGGTGAAGAAGAGGCCGAGGATGATCCCGATGGCCAGGCCCCAGATCAGGTCCTTGCGGTTGTTTTCATGCACAAGCGCGTGGTGGGCCCAGGTCACGGCACAGCCGGACAACAACAGGACCAGCGTGTTCATCAGCGGCAGGTGGAACGCGTCAACCACGTGAATGTCGGGGGTCACATAGGTGGAGCCCTCATACTCACTCATCGGGTAGAGGGTGTGCTTGAAGAACGCCCAGAACCACGCGAGGAAGAACATCACCTCGGAAATGATGAACAGGATGAAGCCATAGCGCAGGCCGATCCGCACGACAGGCGTGTGATCGACACCGCCATTGCCCTCGGCGACCATGTCCTTCCACCAGCCGAACATGACGTAGAGAACACCAATGAAGCCGATGGCAAAGAGCCACGGGCCGCTGCCCGAGATCCAGAGAACCGCGCCCGAGAGCATCAGAAATGCGGCGATGGCCCCCAGAAACGGGTAAATCGAAGGCGTGAGAATATGATAGTCGTGGTTTTTAGCGTGGGCCATTTTGTGCGGTCCTTCCGTGGTCACTCACTGTCGCCATCTAGCGCGGCGTATTCGTCTTCGGGCAAGTCCGTTTCGTAGAACGTATAGGACAAGGTTATTGCGGGGATGTGGCTGGCTTCCGGATCGTCGACGATCGCGGGGTCCACATAGAAGGTCACGGGCATCTCGACCCGTTCACCGGGGTCGAGGATCTGCTCGGTAAAGCAGAAACACGCGATCTTGGAGAAATAGCCGCCCGCCACATAGGGCGTGACGTTATAGGCCGCCGTTCCGGCAATCGGCCGGTCGGTGGGGTTATAGGCGGTGTAGAAGGCCATGCCGGTTTCGCCGATGCGGATTTCCATCGGCTCGGAGGGCGCTTCAAACTCCCATTCCATATTGTGATCGAGCGACGCGTCGAAGCGGATCAGGATGGTCTGGTCGAGTATCACATCACTGCCGGTTTCAGACACCGATGTGGTGCCGCCGAACCCGGTGACGCGGCAGAACAGATCGTAAAGCGGCACGGAGGCGAAGCCGAGCGCGAGCATGAAGCTGACGACACCGACCAGCTTCCACACGGTCTTGCTGTAGTTCGGAGTTGGCTGATTGGTCATTGGCTTTCCCCCTCGCTTTGCGTGATCGACGGGCGCACCGAATGATCGAACGCCTCGACCGAACCGCCATTGCGGATCTTGGACATGGTCAGCATGAAGACGATGGCGACAAACCCCAGAAGCGTCAGGGCGACGCCCAGATTGCGGCCAAAGCGGCGCTTGTGAATTTCGTGGGTCTCGGTGATCGGCATCTTACCAGCCCCCCAACCCGAAGCTGCTCAGCCCGGCCTCGGCCAGCAACGCGCCGAAATGCAGGAAAAGATAGAGCAGCGAGAACCGGAAGACCTTTTTCTCGGTCTTGTAGTCGTCTTCCAGCGCCTGTGCCTCAGTGCGCTTCCAGATATCGTAGCCACCCTTCACGAACAGGATGTTCAGCACCACGGCAGCGGCCATGTAGACCGGGCCGCCAATGGAGGTGAGGCCGGTGGCGATGGCAACGGGGGCCAGCAGGAGCGTGTAGACGAGGACCATCTTGCGGGTGTGGGGCCGGCCATGGGTCACGGTCAGCATCGGCACCTTGGCCTCGTCATAGTCGGATTTCATGAACAGCGCCAAGGCCCAGAAATGGGGCGGCGTCCACATGAAGATCAGCGCGAACATCAGAACGGATTCGATTGAAACGCCACCCGTTGCCACGGCCCATCCGATCATCGGGGGGAAGGCCCCTGCAGCGCCGCCGATCACGATGTTCTGCGGCGTCCAGCGCTTGAGCCAGACCGTGTAGACAACCGCATAGAAGAAGATCGTGAAGGCCAGGAAGGCAGCCGCAAACCAGTTGGCCGCAAGACCCAGCATCACCACGGACAGCGCCGACAGCCAGAGCCCAAGGCTCAACGCCTCGCCGGGGGCCACGCGGCCCGAAGGGATCGGGCGCGACTGCGTGCGCTTCATCACCTGGTCGATGTCGCGGTCATACCACATGTTCAGCGCGCCGGACGCACCGCCGCCAAGGGCAATGAACAGGATCGCCGTAAAGGCATCGACCGGCGGCACAGACACAGGCGCGACCATCAGCCCCACGAAGGCCGTGAACACGACAAGCGACATCACGCGCGGCTTGAGCAGGGCGATATAATCGCCGAACTGCGCCTCTTGCGGGGTGCTGCTGGTATTCGCGGTAAAATCGCTCATTTCGGGCCTGTGTCGCTGGATTGGGATTGATCACGGACGGGGACAGGGCCGCCCGTGACCAGTGATTTAGCTTAGTCTTCGGCCGAAGCCAGTTCGATATCACCGGCGATGGAGCCATCCATCAGCGACGCGAAATCAGTGCCGCCGCCGGCAAGCCACGCCTCGTATTCCTCGGTGGTCACGGCCATGACGGTGATCGGCATGAAGGCGTGGTTCAGGCCGCAGAGTTCGGAACACTGGCCAAAATAGATGCCTTCGTTGCCTTCATCGACCTCGAACCAAAGTTCCGCCAGACGGCCCGGAACGCCATCCTGCTTCACACCGAAGGAGGGGATCGTCCAGCTGTGGATCACGTCAGAGGCGGTCACCTGCATCACGATGGTCTGACCCGTCGGCACCACGACGGCGGTGTCGGTGGCCAGCAGGTATTCATCCTGGCTGTAGCCATGCTCTTCCAGCTCTTCGCGGGTCAGCATGTAGCTTGCGAAGTCGATATCGGTGCCGGGGTATTCATAGCTCCAGTACCACTGATGGCCGGTCGCCTTGATCACCACGTCGCCTTCCGGAATCTCCTGCTGGTTGAACAGGACCGGCAGCGAGAAGGCCCCGATGAAAACGAGGATGCCAAGCGGCACCAGCGTCCAGGTCACCTCGATGGGGGTGTTGTGGCTGAAAGTCGCCGGGGTCGGGTTGGACCGGGCGTTGTAACGCAGGATGACCCAGACCAGCAGGGCCAGCACGAAGATACAGATCGCCGCGATGATGTAGAGCAGCATGCCATTCAGGAAATGGATCTGCTCGGCCAGGCTGGTGGCTGCGGGTTGCCATCCGGTGCCGCCCGGGGTGGGCGCGCCGATGATTTCCAGTCCCTCGGGTGCGGTTTGCGCGGCAGCCATGCCAGCGGCGAATGTTGCACCAATACCGGCCCAGAGGCCGTTCAGCTTCTTGAGAAGTTGCATTCTTATCGTCCTGTCCTTGCGGGGACCGGCCGGATCGGCCACGCTCACCCCCGTTGCGTCTATCTGCTGTAGAACCATATAGATGGGATCGTGACAAGACAGTGGTGAAAAATGTCTCACCTCGTTGATTGTCCGGTTTTGGTTGACACAGATCATTTTCGGCTTGGAAAGGTCCCTTCCCTCATGACCCAAAGCGCTGCCTTCAGCCCCTTCGAGACCCAGCTCGACAAGGACGCGGCCCTGTCGATATTGCGCGCCGCCACCGACGGGGCCGATGACGGGGAACTGTTTCTGGAGCGCAAACGCTCGGAAATGCTGCTGTTCGACGATGGTCGGGTGAAAACCGCGAGTTATGACGCCTCCGAGGGCTTCGGCCTGCGCGCCGTGCGCGGCGAGGTCGCGGGCTACGCCCATTCCACCGACATCTCCGAGGCCGCGCTGCGCCGCGCGTCCGAAACCGCCCGTCTGGCCGTGGGCGACGGTGGCGGCACCTGGGCCGATGCGCCGCAGGCCACGAATCGCCGTCTCTATACCGATGCGGACCCGATGGCGGGGGCGGGATTCGGGGCCAAGCTCGACATTCTGAAAGAGGTCGACGCCTATGCGCGCGGGCTGGATCCGCGTGTTGTGCAGGTCTCCGTCAGCCTTGCCGCCTCGCACCAGGAGGTCGAGATCCTGCGCCCGGACGCGGTGCATGTCTCTGACGCGCGCCCGATGATCCGCGTCAATGTCTCGGTCATCGTCGAGGAAAACGGTCGCCGCGAATCCGGCAATGCGGGCGGCGGCGGCCGGGTGGAGCTTGGCGACTGGCTGGACCTGACCAATTGGCAAGCGCTTGCGCGCGAGGCGTTGCGCATCGCCGTGGTCAACCTCGGGGCTGTTCCCGCCCCGGCGGGCATCATGGACGTGGCGCTCGGCCCTGGCTGGCCGGGCATCCTGCTGCACGAGGCCGTGGGCCACGGGCTGGAAGGCGACTTCAACCGCAAGAAGAGTTCCGCCTTCGCCGGTCTGATGGGCAAACAGGTCGCGGCCAAGGGGGTGACCGTGCTCGATGACGGCACCATCCCCGACCGGCGCGGGTCGATTACTGTTGATGATGAAGGCACGCCAAGTTCCAAGACCACGCTCATTGAGGACGGCATCCTTGTGGGTTTCATGCAGGACCGGCAGAACGCCCGGCTGATGGGCGTCCCCGCCACCGGCAATGGCCGCCGCGAAAGCCATTCCCACGCCCCCATGCCGCGCATGACCAATACCTATATGTTGGGCGGTGACACCGACCCCGGCGATATCGTGGCAAGCCTCAAGGACGGCATCTATGCCGTGGGCTTTGGCGGTGGTCAGGTCGATATCACCAATGGCAAATTCGTGTTCAGCTGCACCGAGGCTTACCGGGTGCAAAACGGCAAGGTCGGCGCGCCGGTCAAGGGTGCCACGCTGATCGGGGACGGCGCCACGGCGCTGAACCAGATCCGCGCCATCGGCAATGACATGGCGCTCGATCCCGGCATGGGGACCTGCGGAAAGGCGGGTCAGTGGGTGCCCGTGGGCGTGGGCCAGCCGACCCTGCTGATCGGCGGGTTGACCGTGGGCGGTTCGGCGGCATGAGGCCATTTGCGGGCAGGACGATGATGACACTCAGGCGTGCGGGCTATGGCCTGGCATCACATCCTTGCAAGGTGAAGACAGCCGCATGACGTCCCTGCCCCCGCTGCGCCCCGCACGCGCCGAGGATGTTCCGGCGCTGGCCCGGCTGTGGCACGCAGGCTGGCATGAGGCCCATGCCGCCTACACTCCGCCCGCCCTGACGGCCCTCAGGACGGAGGAAGACTTTGCCCGGCGTCTTGTCGCCCTGCTGCCCGACACGATCATGGCGGGTGACGATCCCGCCCTCGGCTTCTGTGCGATCCGCGATGATGAGATCTACCAGCTATACGTGGCGCCGGAAGCCCGTTCGAACGGGCTGGCCGCCCGGTTGCTGGCCGATGGCGAGACGCGGCTGGCGGCGCGTGGGGTCGGGCTGGCGCGGCTCGATATCGGGATCGGGAACGACCGCGCGGCACGGTTCTACGCGCGACAGGGCTGGGAAGAGACCGGCGCGGGCGAGGCCGAGGTGGACAGCTCTGCCGGACCCTTCCGCCTGAAACTGCGGTTCTTTGCAAAACGCGTGACTCTCGACCCGTAAACCGCCTGTTAACCCCTTGCCGCCTAGCCTTCCGACTCATGTGGATGGATCATGATACAGGGTTTTTCGAGGCGGCCACCGCCTATCGCCCCGGCCCCTCGGCGGATAATGCCGACAGGCTGGCGCGGCTGCGCCTGATCCGGTCGCGCCGGGTCGGGCCTGCCACCTTCCGGCGGCTGCTGGCAGAACATGGCAGCGCGGAAGCGGCCCTTGCCGCCTTGCCGGAGGTTGCGAAACAGGCGGGCGTCGACGCATACGAGGTGTTCTCCGAATCCGCCGCACTGGCCGAAGCGAAGGCCGCCCGCCGGATGGGCGCGCGCCTGCTCAGCCTTGGCGATCCGGGCTATCCCGCCGACCTGGCCGACTGCGCCGATGCGCCGCCGATCCTCTGGGCTCTCGGCGACACGCGTCTGCTGGATCGCCCGATGCTGGCCATGGTCGGCACCCGCAATGCATCGTCCCTCGGCAGCCGCATGGCGCGCAAGCTGGCGGGGGACCTGGCGGAGGCGGGGTTTGTCATCGTCTCTGGCCTCGCCCGTGGTATCGACGCGCTGGCCCATCACGCGGCCCTGAAAAATGGGACCATTGCGGTTCAGGCGGGGGGGCTCGATGTGCTTTACCCCGCGGAAAACAGCGATCTGGCGCATGAGATCGCAAAACAGGGCCTGCGCCTGTCCGAACAGCCGTTCGGGCTGGATCCGCAGGCGCGTCATTTCCCGCAGCGAAACCGTATCGTGTCGGGCCTTGCCCGCGCCGTGATCGTGGTGGAGGCGGCGGCGCGGTCCGGCTCGCTGATCACGGCCCGCAACGCGCTCGATCAGGGGCGGGAGGTGCTGGCCGTCCCAGGCCACCCGATGGACACCCGCGCCTCTGGCTGCAACATGCTGCTGCGCGACGGGGCCACCTTGGTGCGCGGCGCCGAGGACGTGATCGAGGCCATCGGGCCGGCAGAGAAACGCGCCCGCCAGCCCCACCTGCCGCTTGCGGAGATTCCGGAACTACCCAAACAGCCCGAACGAGACTGGCGCGACCGGGCGGCGCTCAATTCCCGCATCCTGTCACAGCTCGGCCCCACCCCTGTGGCGGAGGACCAATTGCTGCGCGATCTGGGTATGAGCCCGTTCGAGGCCGCCGCCGTGCTGTCCCGGATGGAACTGGAAGGGGCAGTCCAGCGCCAGCCCGGCGGGCTGATTTCCCTGGCCGCTCAGCACAGCGGTTCGGGAAAGAAATCCCCGTAATTGCGGCAATCCCATCCCCACCACCAGGCATCCGTGGCGCCGATGGAATATTCCACGATCTGCCAATAGGTGCCGGGTCGATACAGGTAAGCCTGCACTGTCGGCCCGTCGATCAGGTCGGGCGGAATGCCCTCGACGGTGACCAGCGGTGTCGTTGTCAGATCAATCGGTGCGCCTCCGGGGTGTTGCGCGGTCAGGTTGGCGATGGCCCGCCTGTCCTGAACCAGCAAAACATCCACCACAAATTCGACCGGCCCGCCAAAGCGCGGCTCCACATCGCGGCGGATCGTATCCAGCAACTCGGCGCGCAGGGCGCTGCCGCGCGGCGGCTCGACCGGGTCGGCATGGGCCACCGTCAAAAGGCAGAGGCCAAGAACGCAGGACAGAAGAAACCTCATGCACAAAATCCTTCGGTTGAATGGCCGCATTGTCTTTTTCCGATAGCGCATTGACAAGCCCTGCCAGAGCGACACATGTTCCCGCGCCACCCATTATCCGCTGCCCAGAGGTCATTTTGAATGCCAGTCGTCGTCGTCGAGTCCCCGGCTAAAGCCAAGACAATCAACAAATATCTCGGGGATAACTTCACCGTGCTGGCCTCCTACGGGCATGTCCGCGACCTGCCGCCCAAGGATGGATCGGTCGACCCGGACCACGATTTCGAGATGCTGTGGGAGGTCGGAAACGACTCTAAGAAGCATGTGAAAGCCATCGCCGACGCGCTGAAAACCGACGACACGCTCA
This sequence comes from Nioella ostreopsis, assembly GCF_004000255.1. Classification (GTDB taxonomy): domain Bacteria; phylum Pseudomonadota; class Alphaproteobacteria; order Rhodobacterales; family Rhodobacteraceae; genus Nioella; species Nioella ostreopsis. Next base: position 474,423 of record NZ_RCIQ01000001.1, on the reverse strand, counting down.
TTCTCGCGACCGACCCCGACCGCGAGGGAGAGGCAATTTCGTGGCACCTGCAACAGGCGCTGACCAAGCGCCGCGCGATCAAGAAAACGACCGAGGTCAGCCGCGTCGTCTTCAACGCGATCACCAAAGCCGCCGTGACCGAGGCAATGAAGAACCCGCGTCAGGTGGATGAACCGCTGGTCGAGGCCTATCTGGCCCGCCGCGCGCTCGACTATCTGGTGGGTTTCAAGCTGAGCCCGGTCCTGTGGCGCAAGCTGCCCGGCGCGCGGTCGGCGGGCCGGGTGCAGTCGGTTTGCCTGCGGCTGATCGTCGAACGCGAGATGGAGATCGAGGCTTTCACCGCCCGCGAATACTGGTCGGTACGCGCCGTGCTGGAAACCCCGCGCGGCCAGACCTTCGAAGCGCGGTTGACCACGCTTGGTGGCAAGAAGCTGGACCGATACGACCTGGACAACCAGGCCGCCGCGACCATGGCCGTGCAGGCGGTGTCGTCGCGGGCACTCAGCGTCGCTTCGGTCGAAGCCAAGCCCTCGACACGCAACCCCTCTGCCCCCTTCATGACCTCGACCCTGCAGCAGGAGGCCAGCCGCAAATTCGGCTTCGGCGCGCGCCAGACGATGAACGCGGCGCAGCGGCTCTATGAAGCGGGTCACATCACCTATATGCGGACCGACGGGATCGACATGGCACCCGAAGCCGTGGCCGCCGCCCGCGATGCGATCAAGGACCGCTACGGGGCGGACTACCTGCCCTCCTCCCCCCGCATCTACAAGAACAAGGCCAAGAACGCGCAGGAAGCCCACGAATGTATCCGCCCCACGGACATGTCGAAGGATCCGGCCAGCCTGCGCGTGTCCGAGGCGGATCAGAAAAAGCTCTATGACCTCATTTGGAAGCGCACGATCGCCAGCCAGATGGAGGCCGCGCGGCTGGAACGCACCACGGTCGATATCAGCAGCGATGACGATCAGGTCGTGCTGCGCGCCACCGGTCAGGTGGTGATGTTTGACGGGTTTATGAAGGTCTATGAGGAAGGCCGCGACGACGATGCCGCCTCTGATGAGGACCGCCGCCTGCCGCAGATCTCTCAGGGCGACAAACTCAAAAAGGTTGGCCGCGCGATGGCCGAGGAACATGCCCGCCTGACGACGGATGGCAAGGCGCTGATCTCGGACGATGGCGCTATTCTGGGCCAGCAGCATTTCACGCAGCCGCCCCCACGCTATACCGAGGCGACGCTTGTGAAAAAGATGGAGGAGCTCGGCATCGGGCGGCCCTCCACCTATGCCTCGGTCATCACCACGATCCAGGACCGTGAATATGTGCGGAAAGACAAAAACCGCCTGTTCCCGGAGGACAAGGGCCGGATTGTCACGATCTTCCTGCTGAACTTCTTCCGCAAATATGTGGGGTATGAATTTACCGCAGAGTTGGAAGAGGAACTCGATGAAATCTCGGCCGGCGATCTGGACTACAAGCAGGTGCTGGCGAAGTTCTGGCGCGATTTTTCCGCGGCCATCGCCGAAACATCCGAACTGCGCATCACCGAGGTGCTGGATAAACTCGACGAGGCGTTGGCCCCGCAGCTTTACCCGCCCCGTGAAGATGGCACCGACCCGCGCCAGTGCCCGCTTTGCGGCGAAGGCAGCCTGCATCTGAAAACCTCGCGCACCGGCGGTTTCGTCGGCTGTTCCCGCTACCCCGAATGCCGCTATACCCGCCCGATCGGCGGTGATGCCGACGCACAGGCGGGCGACAAGGTGCTTGGCTATGACGAGGGCGAGGCCGTCACACTGCGCTCTGGCCGGTTCGGGCCTTACGTACAGAAGGGCGAGGCCAGCGAAGAGAACAAGAAGCCGCCGCGCGCCTCGCTGCCCAAGGGCTGGTCGGCCGATGCAATGGATCTGGACAAGGCGCTGACGCTGCTCAGCCTGCCGCGCGAAATCGGCCCGCACCCGGAAGACGGCAACATGATCAGCGCCAATTTCGGACGCTTCGGCCCTTACGTGATGCATACGGCGGCGGATGCCGACAAGCCCACCTATGCCAATCTGCGCGAGCCCAATGACGTGTTCGAGATCGGCATGAACCGGGCGGTGGAACTTCTGGCCGAGAAGCGATCTCGCGGGCCGGGCCGGGGCCGCACGGCGGTCGCACCGCTGAAGGAACTGGGCGACTACCCGGATCGGGGCGGCGCGGTGAACGTGATGGAGGGCCGCTACGGGCCATACGTGAAATGGGAAAAGGTGAACGCCACCATTCCCAAGGACGTGAAGCCCGAGGATGTGACCATGGAAATGGCCATTGAGCTGATCGTCGAACGCGAGGCCAAGGGCGGCAAGAAGAAGCCCGCCCGCAAGAAGGCATCGAAGTGATCCGCTGACGGGGGCGGCACCGCCCCCTTTTTGCGAAAATCCGGCGGCGGGCCGCGCGCAAGGGTTGAACTCTGCCCCGGCTTTGCCGACATGTCTGGGACCCGTTCCAGATGAAAGCCGACATGCCCGATATCGCCCCGCTCTCGCCCCGCCCCGAGGTGCTCGACTTCCTGCTGACCCGCCGGTCACGCCCCGCAAAGACGCTGACCACCCCGGTTCCGGATCGCGCAACGGTGGACACCCTGCTGACCGCCGCCGCGCGCACACCCGATCACGGCAAGCTGGAGCCCTGGCGCTTCATCGTGCTGGAACGGGGGGCCAACCTGCGGCTGGCGGGCCTGACGCGGGACCGGGGTGCGGATGCCGGACTCGAGCCGGAAAAGCTGGAAAAATCCGCCCGCGCCTTTGAAGATGCGCATTTGGTGGTGGCCGTCGTCGCCAGCCCGAAAGCCTCGGACAAGGTGCCCGAGGTCGAACAGGTGCTAAGCGCCGGGGCTGTCTGCCTCGCCCTGATCAATGCAGGGCTTGCCGCCGGATGGGGGGCCAATTGGCTGACCGGCTGGATGGCTTTCGACCGGCCGTTCCTGAGTGAAGGGCTGGGGCTGGCGGACCAAGAGTTTGTCGCCGGTTTCATCCATCTGGGGACTGAGACCAATGTGCCGCCAGAGCGACCCCGCCCAGACCTCTCTGCCATTACCACTTGGGTAAGTGAATGATTTTTAACGATTTCCTGAAAGCGGTCCGGCAATTGTCCGATCCGCGTTTTCTGCGTGTTCTGCTGATGGGGCTGGCGCTGACCGTGGCGCTGCTGGTGGGTATCTACTGGGTCTTCGCCACAGCGATCGGCTGGCTGGTCCCCGACACGCTGACCCTGCCCTGGATCGGAGAGATCGGCGGCATCGACGCGGCCCTGTCCTGGGCGGTGATCCCGGTCATGCTGGTCGCCTCGATCTTCCTGATGGTGCCCGTGGCCTCGGCCTTTATCGGCATTTTCCTGGAACAGATCGCCGACGCGGTAGAGGACCGCCACTATCCGGGCCTGCCGGCCGCCCGCCAGGTTGGCATTGCCGAAGGGCTGCTGGACGCCGTCCGTTTTCTGGGCGTGGTGATCGGCGTCAACCTCGTGGCGATGATTGCTTATATTCTCTTCGCCCCCATTGCGCCGATCCTGTTCTGGGTCATCAACGGCGTGCTTCTGGGCCGGGAATACGCGCAGCTCGTGGCGCTACGCCGCAATGACGCGGCGGGGGCGGCGCGATTTCGCAAACGCAACCGCACCCAGATTTTCGCCGCAGGCGTGCTGATGGCCGTACCGCTGACGATCCCGGTCGTGAACCTCTTGGTCCCGATCTTGGGCGCAGCCACCTTCACGCATCTCTATCATCGGCTCAGTCGAGCTGCCCCCCGAACAGGGTAAACAGATCGAAACTATCGACGGTGATGCGACCCGACAGGATCAGCGCCACCAGCACGGCCCAGATCGGCAGCGCCACCAGAGTGGTGATCAGGAACTTGCGCTTGATCTGGATATTGTCCGGCGCGGAGGCGGGCGTGCCGGGCACGATATTGCCCGTGTCCCCTTGGGTTTTCAGGCGCAGCGGCAGCACGATGAAGAGCGTCATGAACCAGACGACCGCCAAGAGGACGAGAGAGGTAAACCAGCCCATCAGACCTGTTCCAGTTCAACGAGAGTGCCGGTGAAGTCTTTCGGATGCAGGAACAGGACCGGCTTGCCATGGGCGCCGATCTTGGGTTCTCCGCTGCCCAGAACCCGCGCGCCCGAGGCTTTCAGCTGGTCGCGGGCCGCCAGGATATCCTCGACCTCATAGCAGATATGGTGGATGCCGCCCGACGGGTTCTTTTCGAGGAATCCGTTGATCGGGCTGTTGTCGCCAAGCGGGTAGAGCAGTTCGATCTTGGTGTTGGGCAGTTCAATGAACACCACTGTCACGCCGTGGTCGGGCTCATCCTGGGGAGGGTTCACCTTCGCCCCGAGCGTGTCGCGGTATTGCGCCGCTGCCGCCTCCAGGTCTGGCACCGCAATCGCCACATGGTTCAGCCGTCCGATCATGTCATCACTCCTTTGTCTCTCGCTTGCGCTGCATATGGGGCCGAGGGTGGGGGGTTGGCAAGCGGCCCTTCGCCGCGCCCCTGCCGTTAACCCTCTGTCAACCTTGGGCGGGTCTAATGGGTGTCAGAATCGCCTTGGGGGCTTTTGGACATGGACACCGACACTCGCAGACCGGATGAGGAGATCCCGTTTTACCACCCGATACCGACGGCAGACCGCCCGCTTGCCGGGCTGACCGTTCTGGTTGTCGAAGACAGCCGCTTCGCGTCAGAGGCGCTGCGCCTGATGTGCCTGCGCTCCGGCGCGCGGATCAGGCGGGCCGATTGCCTCGCCTCGGCGCATCGTCACCTGAACACCTACCGGCCAAGCGTGGCCATCGTCGATCTGGGCCTGCCGGACGGGTCCGGGCTCAGCCTCATCGACGAAATGCACCGCACCAGCCCGCGGGTACCGGTCCTGTTGGCCACATCGGGGGCCGAACGGGAGGCCGCAGCGCGGGCTGCCAGGAACGCCGGGGCAGACGGGTTCCTGCCGAAACCGGTGGACAGTCTCAACGCCTTCCAGACCGAGATATTGAAGCACCTTCCGCCCGAGATGCAGCCGCGCGGCCCACGTGCCGTGGACACGCAGACCCTCTGCCCCGACCGGCTGGCCCTCAGGGATGATCTGACCCATGCGCTCGACCTGCTCAACCAGGACGGACTGCCCGCGGACTACATGCGGCGCTTCCTGTTGGGCATCGCCCGCAGCGCCGGCGATGTGGGCCTGCTGGAAACCGCCCGCGCCCTGCCGGTCCATCTGGCCCATGCGGACCGGGCCAATCTGCGCGCCCTGCTGGCCGACCGGGTGGCGGGGATGGAAGCGGTCTAGCGATCGATCAATGCAGGATCGGACCCGGCGCGCACCAGCCTCGTCAGATCGGACAGGGCCTCCTTCTGGGTTCCATCCGCCCGGAAATTGGATGGCGACAACCATGCCTGAAACGCTTCGCGCAGCGCAGGCCATTCCTTGTCGATACAGGCAAACCAGGCCGTATCCCGATTGCGCCCCTTGACGATGGTGGCCTGCCGGAAAATGCCCTCATAGCTGAAGCCGAGCCGCTGCGCCGCCCGGCGCGAGGGCATGTTCAGCGCGTCGCATTTCCACTCGAACCTCCGATAGCCCGCCTCGAACACCCATTCCATCATCAGGAAGAGCGCCTCGGTCGCGGCCCGCGTCCGCTGAAGCTCGGGCGAGAAATTGATGTGCCCCACTTCGATGATGCCCACGTCCGGCGTGATCCTGAGATAGCTCGCAACGCCCCCGAACTGTCCTGTTTCGCGGGATTGGATGGCGTAAAACAGCGGGTCGTCCCCGGCGGTGATCTGGCGGATCCAGCGGTGATAGGCGGCGGCCGAGGAAAACGGGCCATAGGGCAGGTAATCCCAGATCGCGCTGTCGGCGGAGTTGGCCCGGTGCAGGTCGGCGGCGTGGGCATCGGCGTCGAGCCGCACGAGCCGGGCAAAGCGCCCTTCCAAAGGGGCCATAGACGGACGCGGCGGCGCGGTCCAACCGAGCAGTTTGGCTCCGAATTTCGTGTCTGACATGCCGCGCCCCAGATCCGTGACCTCACGCCACAGAAAAGGCGAGCGCGCCGCAAAGTGCAAGCGGTTCAGCGCAAAAGGCCGGGGTCCGGGCCGAGATCGATCCCCGGAAAAATCTGCCCCTCCAGCGCCGCCCGGTCGGTGCCGAAGAGCCCCGCCATCGCCCATGCCGCATAGGCGCGCACATCGCGGGTGGGCATCAGGTCACGATCTGCAAACAGGTTGCCCTGCCCCAGACCCGGCCAATCGCCCACTATCCGGCCCCCGCGAATGGCCCCCCCGGCCATCACCAACGCGCTGCCGGTGCCATGATCGGTGCCCGCCGAGCCGTTCTGGCGGACCGTGCGCCCGAACTCGGTCATTGCCAGCACCACCGTCCGATCCCAATCGGGGCCGAGCCCGCTGCGCAGCTCCGATATCGCGCTGGACAGATGCCGCAACGCCCCGCCCATCCGGTTCACCTGCCCACGATGCGTGTCCCACCCGCCAAGCGAGAAACTGGCGATCCTTGCATCCTCACGCAGCCGTTCGGCGGCGAAACTGGCCAGGGACCGGGCCGTGACAGAGCGGTTGGAGGCGGCGATGCTTTCCGCCATCGCCTCCATCATCTCGCCTTCCTCCATGTCCCCGCCATCGAAAGAGCCATGCAGAAGGTCGGAATAAAATTCCGCATCTTCAAAGGCTTCCCGGAACAGGGGATCATCGTGGTAGAGCATCCCCAAAAGATCCGCCGTTGCCGGAGACAACCCAAGCCGCGAGGCCGGCGACCATGCCACCGACGGCGCAGCCCCCCGCAGGATCAGCGCCTCCTCGCGGCCCACGGCAAGGGCCGTTTCCCGCGTGGCGCCGGGCAAGGTCTGCACCAGCCGGTTCAGCCAGCCATCCTCGTAGGAACGCCCGACCGTCTCGGCCCCGGTGCCCGCCTCCAGCAGATCCTGCCCGTCGAAATGGCTGCGCTGGTTGCGATAGGGGGTGGAGACCGCATGCGCGAAGCCAAGCTCTCCGGCCTGCCAGAGCGGCATCAGGTCGCCGAGCCCGGCATGCAGGGCAAAGAACCCGTCGAGATCATGCGCGCCCGCAGCGGGCCCGATGGCGAAATCGGGTCGATAGCCGGAGAAATCCGGGTCGCCATAGGGCTGCACGAGGTCCAGCCCGTCCATCGCTCCGCGCAGGATGATCACCACCAGCCGGTTGTCGGTCGGGGCAGAGGCAAAGGCCACCGGAGTCATCAGCGGGCTGGCCGCCGCCGAACAGCCAATGGCCGAGGCGCGCAGCAGCAGGTCGCGGCGGGTCAGTCGGGACATCGGCTCAACTCCTCTGAAACGCGGGCGAAGCCAGCACCAGCCCGACGCCTTCGATCCGGCTTTCGGCGCGGGCTGCGGCCCGCAGCAGGTCCGGCGGGGCGGCATCGCCAAGCGCATCGCGGGCAAAGGCGCGCGGGTCCGGCAATTGCGGGCGCAGCTCTGACGGGACGGTCATGCACCATGCAATGCGCGCGGCCAGCGTCTGTGGTCCGATCCATTCCGCATCGTCGTCGAAATACCCGTCCGGGCCCGACGCGTTCTGCCAGCCCTGCCCCATGGCCGCCATCGGACGCGCCGCAAGGTTCCTGAGCCGGTGCAACGGCGCGCGGATCAGGCCCTCTGGCGGCACCTCAAGCGCGCGCAGGGCCGATGCGAGGAAGTGCAGCGGCTGTTTCACGCGCCCCGGCCCCGGCGTCATGGCGGCGGGATGGGCCAACAGGGTCGCCGTCACCGCCGCCAGATCGCCGCCAGTCTCCAGCCAGACCGCCTGCATATCCGCCACCAGCCCCGGATCGGGCGCGTCGGACAGGAAGTGGTCGGCCAGTTTGCGGCTGATATGGGTGGCGGTCTCTGGCCTGATCGCCAGATCATGCAGCGCGGCGCGGATATCGGCCAGTCGGGCCTGACCGTCACCGCCATAGCTGTTGCCCATCACCGTCTCTGCCCCCGGTTCGGCATTGTTGGGCCGGAAGGCCAGTGCGCCGTCCCGCGTGACGCCAAGCCCGGTCAGAAGTTCCGCCATCTGCCGCACATCGTCCTGGGAATAGCCGCCATCCGCCCCGACCGTGTGCAGTTCCAGCAATTCCCGCGCGAGGTTTTCGTTGAGGCTGGCCCCACGCCGCTGACCGGTTACGGAATTGGGCCCAAAGGACCGTTCCTGATCGAGATAGAGCACCATCACCGGATGCAGGATCGCGGTCTCCAGCATATCGCCGAACCGGCCCGCCACATGGGGGCGGATCGTCTCGTCGATATAGGCGGCAATGGCCCCGCGCATGAAACCACGGCCGCCGACGGTGGTGAAGTGATCGGCCCAGAACCAGACCAGCCGTTCGCGCAGCCCGTGGGGATCGGCCACGCCGCGGGCAAGGGTCACGGCCATCTGGTTCAGCACCTCGCGATTGAGCGCGTCGCGTATATCACGAAACGCCGCTTCAGCCTCTTCGCTGTCGTTTCGCGCGCGCTGAAGGCGGGTGTATTCGATCCGAAAGGCCGCACGGGTCTCATAGCTGTCGAGCGGGAAAGCCGTGACCATCCGGTCGGGCTCTGACAGCGCGGCCAGCATCGCCTCGGGTGCGACCGCCGGAAACCCCGAGCGCAGGCCGGTGCCAAAGCGAATCGCGGCAAGGGTGTTCGGGGAGGTCATGGGCAAAAGGCAAACGGGGTATCCATGTCCGAAAGATAGCCTGCTTCGCGCCCCCGCCAAAGCCCGGAATGAACAAATGTAAAAGGCCCGGCGGGGATATGCCGGGCCTCTTTGTCGCCATGGGCGAATGTCAGTCCTGCGGGATGACGCGCAGGCCCAGTTCCATCAGCTGATCGGCCATCGGCTCGGACGGGGCGTTCATCATCAGGTCTTCGGCCCGCTGATTCATCGGGAAGAGCATGACCTCGCGGATATTGGCCTCATCGGCCAGCAGCATCACGATGCGGTCGATGCCCGCCGCGCAGCCACCATGCGGGGGCGCGCCATACTGGAACGCGTTGACCATGCCGCCAAAGCGCTTGCGCACCTCTTCTTCGCCATAGCCCGCCAGCTCGAACGCCTTGAACATGATTTCCGGCTTGTGGTTCCGGATCGCGCCCGACACCAGTTCATAGCCGTTGCAGGCGAGGTCATACTGGTAGCCGAGCACGTCGAGCGGGTCGCCCTGAAGCGCCTCCATCCCGCCCTGCGGCATGGAAAACGGGTTGTGGCTGAAATCGACCTTGCCGGTTTCCTCGTCAGCCTCGTACATCGGGAAGTCGACGATCCAGGCGAAGGCGAAGCGGTTTTGCTCCGTCAGGCCCAATTCGTTGCCGATGACGGTGCGCGCGCGGCCCGCCACAGCCTCGAACGCATCGGGCTTGCCGCCAAGGAAGAAGGCCGCGTCGCCCTTTCCCAGTTTCAACTGCTGGCGAATGGCCTCGGTCCGTTCGGGGCCGATGTTCTTGGCCAGCGGCCCGGCGGCTTCCATGCCGTCCTCGCCGTCGCGCCAGAAGATGTAGCCCATCCCCGGCAGACCCTGTTCCTGCGCGAACTTGTTCATGCGGTCGCAGAACTTGCGGCTGCCGCCCTTGGGCGCAGGGATCGCGCGGATCTGGGTGCCGTCCTGTTCGAGGATCTTGGCGAAGATGGCAAAGCCGGAGCCCGCGAAATGTTCGCTTACGTCCTGCATCTTGATCGGGTTACGAAGGTCCGGCTTGTCGGTGCCGTACCACAGCGCCGCGTCCTTGTAGCTGATCTGCGGCCAGTGCTTGTCGACCTTGTGGCCACCGCCAAACTCCTCGAACACGCCCTCGATCACCGGTTGGATCGTGTTGAACACGTCCTGTTGGGTGACAAACGACATCTCCATGTCGAGCTGATAGAAATCGGTGGGGCTGCGGTCGGCGCGCGGATCTTCGTCGCGGAAACAGGGCGCGATCTGGAAATACTTGTCGAAGCCAGAGACCATCAGCAGCTGCTTGAACTGCTGCGGGGCCTGCGGCAGGGCGTAGAATTTGCCCGGATGCAGGCGCGAGGGCACGAGGAAGTCGCGCGCGCCTTCGGGGCTGGAGGCGGTAATGATCGGCGTCTGGAATTCGTTGAACTCCTTGTCCCACATCCGCTGGCGGATGGACCGCACCACGTCCGAGCGCAGCTTCATGTTCTTCTGCATCTTCTCGCGGCGCAGGTCGAGGAAGCGGTAGCGCAGGCGGGTTTCTTCCGGGTATTCCTGATCGCCGAAGACCATCAGCGGCAGTTCCTCGGACGCGCCCAGAACCTCCAGCGCGCGCACGAAAACCTCAACCTCGCCCGTGGGGATCTTGGGGTTGATCAGTTCAGGGTCGCGGGCCTTCACCTCGCCATCAATGCGGATACACCATTCGGACCGCACCTTTTCGACATCGGCAAAGGCTGCGCTGTCAGGATCGGCCAGCACCTGCGTCACGCCGAAATGGTCGCGCAGGTCGATGAACAGGATGCCGCCGTGGTCGCGTACCCGGTGGACCCAGCCCGACAGACGCACGGTCTGGCCCACGTTTTCCTTGGTCAGTTCGGCGCAGGTATGGCTGCGGAAAGCATGCATCACGGATGTCCCTTCGGGGGTGGAATTTCGACTGTGCCGATACACCTTCTGCGCGCCGGGAAGTCAAGGCCGACCCGGCGGTGCTTTGCCGGGCCTGGGGCGGTTTCGCTGCGAAATCTTCCCTTTTTCGCGGGATTTGGCAGAATAGCCCACGGATTGTGACACGCGCGACCTGATGAAACGGGGGTTTTGAGGGCGATGTGGGACAAGCTGTTGGACGGAATGCTGCGCGGGTTCGTCAAGACCGGCGCGCTGGAAATCACGCATCCCGATGGCAGGGTCAGCCGATATGAGGGCGGGCCGGGGCCTGATGTTGGTCTGCGCTTTCACGACGAGGGCGTGGCGCGTGGGATCATCACCGCGCCGGATATGACCTTGGGTGAAGGCTTCATGGAGGGGCGCATCACCATTGAGGGTGACGATCTGGACGGGCTGCACGCGTTTCTGGCGATGAATGTGACGCAGTCGGGCGATCTGTGGTGGCGCAAGACGATCCAGACCACGCGGCTGGCGCGGCGCAGGCTGGATCAATGGAACCCGGCCAGCAAGGCGCGGGCCAATGTCGCCCATCATTATGATCTGTCGGCAGCGCTCTATGACCTCTTCCTTGACGCGGACCGGCAATATTCCTGCGCCTATTTCGCCCGCCCGGATATGACACTGGAAGAGGCACAGGCCGCCAAGAAAGCCCACATCGCGAAAAAGCTCTGCCTCGAACCCGGCATGCGGGTGTTCGAGATCGGCTCGGGCTGGGGTGGACTGGCCCTGACACTGGCACAGGATTTCGGGGTCGAGGTTCTGGGCGTGACGCTGTCCACCGAACAGCTGGACTGGTCCCGCGCGCGGGCGGAGGCGGCAGGGATGGCCGACAAGGTGCGCTTTGAGTTGAAGGATTACCGCGCCGTTACCGGACAGTTCGACCGGATCGTGTCCGTCGGGATGTTCGAACATGTGGGCGTGCCCCACTACCGGGACTATTTCGACACGGTGCGCGACCGGCTGACCCCGGATGGCGTGGCGCTGATCCACACGATCGGACGCGCGACACCGCCGGGCAGCACCAGCCCGTGGATCACCAAGTATATCTTCCCCGGCGGCTACGTGCCCGCCCTGTCGGAAATGTCGGCGGCGGTGGAGGCATCGGGGCTCTACCCCACGGATGTGGAGGTCTGGCGCTTGCACTACGCGGAAACCCTGCGCCACTGGTATGACCGGTTCATGGCCCGCGCGGAGGAGGCAGAGCGGCTCTACGATGCGCGCTTCGTGCGGATGTGGCGCTACTACCTCAAGGCCAGCGAAATGTCGTTCCGCCATGCCAAGCAATGCGTGTTCCAGATGCAACTTGCACGCCAACAGGAGGCCGTTCCCCTGACCCGGGACTATATGAGCAGCTGAGCCGCGATCTCTCCGCGCAGGGAATTGCCGAGGGAAATCGCGCGGGCGCTGCGCATCGTGTCGAGGGTGACAGGGCTTTCCTCCACCTCCCCCCGTTCCAGCATCTCCTCGCGCAGGATGCCCGGCAGCAGGCCGGAGGACCGGGGCGGCGTGATCCGGTGACCATCCTCCAGCGTCACGAAGACATTGGTGATCGTCCCTTCACAAACCTCGCCGTGTTCATTGAGGAAGAGAAGCTCGTCAACACCCTCCGGCAACGCCGCCCGCGCCCGGTCATACAGCGCCCGGTTCGTGGTCTTGTGCCCCAGCCAGGGGTCATCCGACCGCAGCCGCTCCGGGTGGATCGCCACGCGCCACGCCCTGTCCGGGGCAGGCGGAAGAGAAACAGCGGCAAGCTTCATATCCCCACCCGCCCCAAGCGTCAGGCGACAGCGCAAGGCCCCCTGCCCGGTCAGCCCTGCGACCCATTCCCGCGCGGCATCCAGATCGAAGGGAAAGCCAAACGCACCGGCACTGCGCCCTATGCGGGCAAGGTGCCGGTCGAGCCGCCTTGCCCCTTCTCCCGGCCACCAGCCGAAGGTTTCGATCAGGCGGGTTCCGGCTGGAACCGGCTCAGGAAACGGGCTTTCCACAGCGCCTCCTCGTATTCCGATGCGGCCGTCGAATCCCAGACCACGCCACCACCCACATTCAGAACCGCGTGTCCGGTCTTGTCGCGAATGAGCGTGCGGATCGCGACGCTGAATTCGGACCGACCGTCGGGCGCGGCCCACCCGATGGCACCGCAGTAAATGTCCCTCGGCCATGGCTCCAGGTCGCGGATCACCTCCATCGCACGGATCTTCGGCGCGCCGGTCACCGACCCGCAGGGATGCAGGGCGCGCAGGATGTCGGCCAGCCCTGTGCGATCTCGCAATTGCCCCTCGATCAGCGACACCATCTGGTGAACGGTCGCGTAGCTTTCCACGGTGAACAGTTCCGGCACGCGCACGCTGCCGGCCACGCAGACGCGGCTGATATCGTTCCTCAGCAGGTCCACGATCATCAGGTTTTCCGCGAGGTTCTTTTCATCATGCGTCAGGAAATCGCGCCGCGCGGCATCCTCGACAGGGTCGGCAGACCGGGGTTGCGTGCCCTTCATCGGCCGGGTCTGGATGCGACCCGCGCTGTCCGTGCGAAAGAACAGTTCAGGCGAGCGGCTGAGAATATCGGGGCCATCCATCTGTTCGATCAACGCGCCGTGACCCACGGGCTGCCCGTCGCTGAGCCCCTCGTAAAGCGAGGCCGCGGAATAGCCCGCCAGATCGAGGTCAATCGGAAAGGTCAGGTTGGCCTGATAGAGGTCGCCCGCCCCGATCAGATCATGAAGCCGCTCGAAGGCCTGCGCGTAACGCGCGGCACTCCAGCGGAGGGCAATGTTTCGCGGGCGCAGAACCGTGCGCGACCCCGATGTTGCGGGCTCCGGTCGATCATATATGCCAAAACACAGCAACGGCATCTTGCGCGCCTCGGGCATCAGCGGCGCGAGCCTTGGGTCCAGCGCATATCCCAGTTCATAGCTGGCATATCCCGCCAGCCATGCCCCGCCCGCACGGGCAAGCTCCATCTCTTGCAGCGCCCCGGCCACGTCACCTGCGTCCCGCGCGATGATCAACGCGCGGGGGGATTCGAACTTTCTGCGGCCAGACCCGGGCCCGTGATCGAAGGTGATGCGCATGTCAGATGTCGACTCGTGGCTTGATTCCGCTTGCCCTCAGATAGGCGCAATTGCCGCCGACGGACACCCCCGGGCGCGACAGATTGAGATTCATTCCAGACCCCCCTTGCGCCCGGGGTCTCCATCCCTATAACGCAGGACAATTTGCGCACGGTGCCATCGCACCGGCGTCTTGCCTGCTGCCGGGGAAACGACATGCCGAAAAGAACCGATATCCAGTCCATCATGATCATCGGAGCGGGGCCAATCGTAATCGGTCAGGCCTGCGAGTTCGACTATTCCGGGGCCCAGGCCTGCAAGGCCCTGCGCGAGGAAGGCTACCGGGTGATCCTGGTCAATTCCAACCCCGCCACGATCATGACCGACCCGGGCCTTGCCGACGCGACCTATATCGAACCGATCACGCCCGAGGTTGTCGCCAAGATCATCGAAAAGGAACGCCCCGACGCGCTGCTGCCCACCATGGGCGGGCAGACCGGTCTGAACACCTCGCTGGCGCTGGAAGAAATGGGCGTGCTGGACAAGTTCGGCGTCGAGATGATCGGCGCCAAGCGCGATGCCATCGAAATGGCAGAGGACCGCAAGCTGTTCCGCGAGGCAATGGACCGGATCGGGCTGGAAAACCCCAAGGCCACCATCATCACCGCCCCCAAGAAGGCAAATGGCGCGGCCGATCTGGACGCGGGCGTTCAGATGGCTCTGGAAGAACTGGAGGAGATCGGCCTGCCAGCCATTATCCGCCCCGCCTACACGCTTGGCGGCACCGGCGGCGGCGTGGCCTATAACCGTGAAGACTACATCCATTTCTGCCGCTCGGGCATGGATGCCTCGCCGGTGAACCAGATCCTCGTGGATGAAAGCCTTCTGGGCTGGAAGGAATACGAGATGGAAGTGGTGCGCGACACCGCTGACAACGCCATCATCGTCTGTTCCATCGAAAACGTCGACCCGATGGGGGTCCATACCGGCGATTCCATCACCGTGGCCCCGGCGCTGACGCTGACCGACAAGGAATACCAGATCATGCGCAACGGCTCGATCGCCGTGCTGCGCGAGATCGGGGTCGAAACCGGCGGCTCGAACGTGCAATGGGCGGTGAACCCCGAAGACGGGCGCATGGTGGTGATCGAGATGAACCCGCGCGTGTCGCGGTCCTCGGCGCTGGCCTCCAAGGCCACGGGTTTCCCGATTGCCAAGATCGCCGCGAAACTGGCCGTGGGCTATACGCTGGATGAGCTGGACAACGACATCACCAAGGTCACGCCCGCATCGTTCGAGCCGACCATCGACTATGTCGTCACCAAGATCCCGCGTTTCGCGTTCGAGAAGTTCCCCGGCTCCAAACCCTACCTGACGACGGCGATGAAATCCGTGGGCGAGGCCATGTCCATCGGCCGCAGCTTCCATGAATCCGTGCAAAAGGCGCTGGCTTCGATGGAAACCGGCCTGACCGGCTTTGACGAGATCGCCATCCCCGGCGCCCCTGACAAGGCGGCTGTGTCCAAGGCCCTGTCGGAACAGACCCCGGACCGGCTGCGTGTCATCGCCCAGGCCATGCGCCACGGCTTCTCGGATGACGAGATCCAGGCCATCACCGCCTTCGATCCGTGGTTCCTGGCCCGCATCCGCGAAGTCATCGAAGCCGAAGAGGTGATCCGCCGCGACGGCCTGCCGGTGACCGAAGAGGGCCTGCGCCGGGTCAAGATGATGGGCTTTACCGATGCCCGGCTTGCCAAGCTGACCGGGCGGGATGAAGACAACGTGCGCCGCGCTCGCATCAACCTCGGCGTGACCGCGCAATTCAAGCGGATCGACACGTGCGCCGCGGAATTCGAAGCGCAGACGCCTTACATGTATTCAACATATGAACACAGCGTCATGGGTGAAGCGGAATGTGAAGCTCGTCCCACAAGTGCCAGAAAAGTCGTGATTTTGGGTGGTGGACCCAACAGGATCGGGCAGGGCATCGAATTTGACTATTGCTGCTGCCACGCCTGTTTCGCCCTGACGGACGCGGGCTATGAAACCATCATGGTCAACTGCAACCCCGAGACCGTCTCGACCGACTATGACACCTCGGATCGCCTCTATTTCGAGCCGCTGACTTTCGAGCATGTGATGGAGATCCTGCGCGTCGAGCAGCAGGCCGGTACCCTGCATGGCGTCATCGTCCAGTTCGGTGGACAAACCCCGCTGAAACTCGCCAATGCGCTGTCCGAGGCGGGCATCCCGATCCTCGGCACCTCGCCCGATGCCATCGACCTTGCCGAAGACCGTGAGCGGTTCCAGGACCTGGTGAACCGGCTTGGGCTGAAGCAGCCGCATAACGGCATCGCCTCGACGGACGAGCAGGCACTGGCCATCGCCGAAGACATCGGCTTCCCCCTCGTGATCCGCCCCTCTTACGTTCTGGGTGGCCGCGCCATGGAGATCGTGCGCGACATGGATCACCTGCGCCGCTACATCCGCGAAGCCGTGGTCGTGTCGGGGGACAGCCCCGTCCTTCTGGACAGCTATCTCGATGGCGCGACCGAGCTGGACGTGGACGCGCTCTGCGACGGCAAGGACGTGCATATCGCGGGCATCATGCAGCATATCGAAGAGGCGGGCGTGCATTCCGGCGACTCCGCCTGTTCGCTGCCGCCCTATTCGCTGTCCTCGGACGTGCTGGACGTCATCAAAGAGCAGACCAATGCTCTGGCCCTCGCTTTGAACGTCGTCGGCCTGATGAACGTGCAGTTCGCGGTGAAGGATGGCGAGGTCTACCTGATCGAGGTGAACCCACGCGCCAGCCGGACCGTGCCCTTCGTCGCCAAGGCCACCGACAGCGCCATCGCCTCGATCGCCGCGCGACTGATGGCGGGCGAGCCGCTGTCGACCTTCCCGATGCGCGCGCCCTACCCGGAGAACGCCAAGCCCGGCACCCTGCCCGAGGCCGATCCGATGACCCTTGCCGACCCGAACATGCCATGGTTCTCGGTGAAAGAAGCCGTGCTGCCCTTTGCCCGCTTCCCAGGCGTCGACACGATCCTCGGCCCCGAGATGCGTTCGACCGGCGAGGTCATGGGCTGGGACGTGTCCTTCCCCCGCGCCTTCCTCAAGGCACAGCTTGGCGCCGGGACCATCCTGCCCACGGAGGGCCGCGTCTTCCTGTCGATCAAGGATGCCGACAAGGGCGCGCTGATGCTGGAGGCCGCGCAGATCCTGATCGATCTCGGCTTCACCCTCGTCGCCACCCGCGGCAGCGCTGGCTGGCTGGAAGGCCACGGGCTGGCCTGCGAGACGGTGAATAAGGTCTATGAAGGCCGCCCGAATATCGTTGACCTGCTGAAGGATGGCGAGATTCACCTGGTCATGAACACGACCGAAGGCGCGCAGGCGGTGGAAGACAGCCGCGAGATCCGCTCGGTCGCGCTTTATGACAAGATCCCCTATTTCACCACGGCCGCGGGAGCCCATTCCGCTGCGCTGGCCATGCGCGCCGCACGTGAGGGCGATCTGAACGTGCAAAGCCTGCAGGCCAACCCCGCCGCCTGATCTCTCTTTTGCAAAGACCATGACCGGCCCGCACCTTCCAGGATGCGGGCCGTTTCAATTGGGCCGGAGCGGGGCCAGGAGATCTTCGGAATAGAGCGTATGCTGTGCCCGCCCCCGGTTCTTCGAGGCATAGAGCGCGACATCGGCGTCATTCAGCATTCGGTCCGGCGTCGGGTGATCATAGCGCGAGGCGAGGACCGATCCGGCACTGGCCGAGATACGGCAAGGCTGACCGTCGAAGATCGTCGGCTCCTCCAGCCGGGAAATCAGCCGCGCGCCGATGGCCTCCAACAGGTCGGGGTCATCGCAATCACGAAACAGCAGCACGAACTCATCCCCGCCGACGCGCGCCACGATATCGCCGCTACGAATTTCCGAGCGCAGGATATCGGCCACATGGGTCAGCACATGGTCGCCCGCCGCATGCCCGAGGCTGTCATTCACCTCCTTGAAGAAATCGAGATCCAGATGCATCAGCCCGAAGCGCGGCACCGGCACCTCGGTCAGCGCCAGCAGGGCCGCATCCATCGCGCGCCGGTTGGCCAGGCCCGTCAGCGTGTCGGTCAGGGCCTGCTGTTCCGCAGCCTGCCTTGCGCGTTGCAACCGTTCGGTCAGCTTGCGGGATTCGCGGGCGATGGCGGCATTGGCTTCTCGCAGGTAGAGCAGGTCAACCGTTTGATCGCATGGCGAAAAATCCTTCAGCGTCAATCCGCAATCATCCACGGCCTTGGCAAAGGACAACCCGAGCGACATCTGGATCAGCCCACCCACGCCGGCGGGCAACCCCACCACGATGCCGCGGAATTGCAGATCGGGCCGGCAGCGCAGGCACAGGGTCAGCCGCGCGCCCTGCAGGGATAAAAGCGCCTCCAGCGTTCGGGCGGATCGGGGGCGATGCAGGTCGATGACATCAAACAGCGGCTGCCCCCGCAGATCCCGCGCTGCAATCCGCGTCAGGGTCGGTCCAACCCGGTTGATCAGCCCTGACGGGCCGACCCAGAGATGCATGGGCATCAGCTGGTCCAGCGCGGTCCCCGACAGTCCGATGACCCGATCTTGGATCATGCCACCCGTCCCCCGAGGGTAAAGCTGCGCCCGGAGGCGAAGGACTGATCGACAAGGTCGATCACCACGCGCTCTTCCCCATCCTCGCCCTCTTCCGCCTCGAAGAAGGCCAGCGCGCCGTAGTCATCGGCCATCGCCCGCAATGCCCCCAGAAACACCGACCCCGCCCCGGGCAACCCCCATCGGACCGACAGGACGAAACGGTTATGGCTGTCATGCTGGATCGTCAGGTCGGGCATATCGAGATCGGGCAGCGCCAGCCGCGCCCGGCCCGAAAGATCATCCAGCGATTGCAGGAAATCGAAGAACGTGTCGCCGCCGAAGCGCATCAGGCGCCGCAGGCCTTCCTGGTTTGGATGCGACAGAAGGTAGGTGCCCAGATCTTCCAGCAGGGTGCAACGGTCCTTGTGCAACACGGCAGAGGCCGCGAGGATCACCTCACCGGTCAGGCGATCCTCATAGTGCAGCATGGATTCGAACCCGCCCGCAGGCAGGGCGGCCTGGCTCAACACTTCGTCCCAGGTCACCTCTCCATAGGTGTCGATCAAAAACCCCTGCAGGGCACGGTTCACAAGACCATGCATTCTCAGGCTCCCTTCAACTGCCGCTCAGGTCTAGCCCCAAGAGGTTAAGAAGCCGTTACAGGTGTCCCTCCCGCTCCGAGGTCGGGAAGAGCCATGATCTCAGAAATCGGTCGGCGCGCCGCCCTCGGCAATCCGCCGATCCACGAAGGCCCGCAATTCCTCCTTCACCGCCTCATCCATGGCCGGTGCCTCGAATTCCGCGATGATCTTCTTGTAGATTTTGTTGGCCCGCTCCGCCGTCCAGGTGCCGCCATCCGCTTCCCAGGCCTCATAGTTGCGCCAGTCGCTGGCGAAGGGGGAATAGAACGCGCTCTGATAGCGGTCCTGCGTGTGCTGCACGCCGAAGTAATGCCCGCCCGGCCCCACCTCGCGGATCGCGTCGATGGCGATATCCTCGTCTTCCGTCGCCCAAAGCTGCGGCTCGAAATAGCGCTGGATCATCTGCAACACTTCACAGTCCATGACGAACTTCTCGGGGCTCGCGATCAGCCCGCCCTCCAGCCAGCCCGCCGCATGATAGACCATGTTGGTCCCCGACTGCACCGCCGACCACAGGGAATGGCAGGTTTCCCACATCGCCTGCCCGTCGGGCACATTGGCCGCGCAGACGCCGCTGGCGCGCATCGGCAGCCCGTAGAACCGGGCCATCTGGCCGGTCATCTGGGTGGCGCGCATGTATTCCGGGGTGCCAAAGGCCGGCGCGCCCGATTTCATGTCCACGTTCGAGGTAAACGTGCCGATCGCCACCGGACAGCCCGGCGCGATGAATTGCAGCAGCGCAATTGCGGCCAGCCCCTCGGCCAGGCTCAGCGTGACCGCGCCCGACATGGTGACCGGGGCCATGGCACCGGCCAGCGTGAAGGGGGTCACCACCACCCCCTGCCCCGCCTCGGCGAGGATCATCGCGCCTTCCAGCATCGGGAAGTCATGCTTCAGGGGCGAGACCGAATTGATGTTGGTGTACATGCGCGGCGTGGCGCGGAACTCTTCCTCCGACAACCCGCCCGCGATGCGCACCATTTCCATCACGTCCTCGACCCGCTCTTTCCCGAGCGAATAGGCATGCGCCACCTTGTCGGTGAGCGTCAGCTTTTCATAAAGACATTCCAGATGCCGGACCGAGGCATGCACATCCACCGGCTCCGGCGCATAGCCGCCCGCGAAATGGATGCAGTTGAAATACTGGGTAAGCTTCAGAAATTCCTTGTAGGTTTCGAAGTCACCCGATCTCTTGCCCCGATCCATGTCCCAGGCATTGGGCGGCGAGGACACGTTGCCGAAAACAATGTGATTGCCCCCGATAATCAGTTTTCGGTCGGGATTGCGCGGAGTGATCGAAAACTGGTCGGGCGCGCGCGCCACCATTTCCATCACGAAATCCTCGTCCATCCTGACATTTTCGCCCTCGACCTTGCAGCCGGCGCGGGCAAGATGGTCGCGTGCGACCGGGTTCAGGAACTCGATCCCGATCTCCGACAGGATGCGCATGGCGCCCTTGTGGATCGCTTGAACCCCCTCTGGCGGCATCGGTTCGGTCGGGCGGTCGGGGTTTATCGGCAGGCGCCAAGGCATCTGGTCGATGGCGGCATGTCCGGCACGATCTGCGTGGCCGCGGCGTCCGCCGGCACGGCGGCGGCGGGGGGCGTCTTCGGTCATCGGGGCTCTCCAATCCTGTTGGCCCCAGATTGGCGTAGCGCCCGCCCGCACAGTTTTCAGATAGCGACGGATTCCGATTCCGTTTGCGTCGTTTAAGACGCGAGGTCGGTCGGCCTCAGGCGATTGTCAGGATCCAGCAACCTTTCGAGACCACCGATATCGGGCAGCACATAGTCCGCATGCGGCGCCAGAACCTCGGCCCCGGCCACTCCGGTGAGCACCCCGAGCGTGCGCATCCCCGCCGCGCGGCCTGCATGAAGATCGTGCAGGCTGTCCCCGACCATCAGCACCTCAGCCGGCAACAGGCCAAGTGCATTGGCGAAGGCAAGGCACATGCCCGGCCCCGGCTTTGCGCCATGACCGCTATCGGCACCGCTGATGAAATCGAACCGGTCGAGTATATCCGCCGCCGCAAGATGGGCCCGCGCGGTGGCTTCGGTGTCATTGGTGGCCACGCCCACCTTCAACCCCCGCGCCTTCAGCGCGTCCAGAAACGGGGCCAGCGGGACCGCCTCGCTCTGCGGGGCCTCGGCGGCGGCGAGGGCGATTCTCATCTTCAGCTCGGCCCTGCTGACGCCCGGTAGCTCCGGTTCCAGCGCCGAGACGATATCATCATCGGTCCCGGCTATCACGCAGCTGTCTTCGCGAAATCGCCCCGCATGCCAGTCGAAGCCCAGAACAGCCCCCAGATGCGCGGCGCGGGCCTCGTCCCCCGAGGCCGCATCGCGCAGAAATGTCATCGCCCAGGCCGACCAACTGACCTGGAAATCGAACAGCGTGCCGTCTTTGTCGAATAGGATTGCCGAAATCATTGAATTCCTCCCTCAGTAGTGAAATACTGCATGGTGGAAAAGCAATTGCCACCATGAAGTGTCTTGGAGTTGGCCGGACACTCTGTTTTTTTGTCTGGGGCTTTCATGGACGGACAGCGATTGAAATACGGGTTGCATGACAGCATCGGCTTCCATGCGTCATACGCAGCACGACTTGTGGAACGCAGGGTCGAAGAAGGGCTGAGGCGGTTCGCCCTGACTCGGGTTGGCTGGTGCATCCTTCTGGCCGTTGCGGAAGAGGGGCTGAAAAACCCCTCTGACATCGCGGCCTTTGTCGGGATCGACAGAACCGCCACATCCCGCGCCCTTCGCGCGCTGGAAACCGAGGGGCTGATCACCCGTGCCATCGGCAAGGAAGACCGGCGCATGACCGAGGTCAGCATGACCGACGCGGGATATGACCGGATGATCCAGGCGGTTCCGATCTGCTCCGAGAACATGAACCACTTCAACGCCAAGCTCACCGTCGCGGAACGCAGCGAGTTGAAACGCCTGCTTGCAAAGCTTTGTGCCGGCGAAGGCGGAAGCGACTGACTGCCGGTTTCTCAGGTCCAGTTGGGCAAATCCCCGCCGGGTAGCATCTGGCGGACCTTGTAAAGCGTGTCGTAAGGCACCCCCAGGTGATCGCAGACCGCGATCACCCAGGCATCGTCCATCAGCAGGAAATCAAGGACAGATGCCAGGAATGCCGGGTCTTGTGCGCCTGCGCGCAGATCATCGGCCGAGACTCCGCTGGCGCCCTGAAAGACCGGCAGAAGGTCATCGTTTCCCACCAGCCAGCCTAGCGCCAAAAGCGCAACTTCTTCCGCCCGGGTTGCATTCATATGCCCGCGAATCCCTCTTGTTAAAGGCTTTGTTAACCTTTCGGGAGCATGGATGAAGAAAGCCCCGAGATAAACAGTGGCGGAGCATAGGATGACAGGGCGCATACTGGTTGTGGACGATGTGGCCACAAATCGCATCGTGATGAAGGTCAAGCTGGCGGCGGCCTGCTATTCGGTGCTGCAAGCCGATTGCGGGCAGGCCACGCTGCGCCTGGCGAAATCGGAACAGCCGGACCTGATCCTGCTGGACGTGATGATGCCCGACATCAGCGGGGTCAGCGTCTGCGAACAGCTCAAGTCCGACCCCGACACCGCCGATATTCCCGTGATCCTCGTGACCGCGCTGGCCGACCGCGACAGCAAGATGCAGGGGCTGCTGCACGGCGCCGATGATTTCCTGTCAAAGCCGGTCGACGAGGTCACGCTGCTGGCCCGTGTCCGGTCGCTGCTGCGCGCCCATGAAATCCAGCGCGAACTGCGCCTGCGAGAGGAGTCCTATGCCGGGCTCGGCTTTGCGGAACCCGCCCCGGCCTATGAAACGCCGGGCAAGGTGGCGCTGGTCGCCCCCGACGCGGTCACCGGCCTGGCCTGGAAACGTGCCCTGGATCCCCGGCTGAACGAACATCTGCTCGTGATGCCGCGCGAACGGGTGCTTCAGGCCCGCGACACCGGCAGCGCCCCGGATGTCTTCGTGATCGCCGCTGACCTCACCATGCGCAATGAGGGGCTGCGCCTGCTCTCCGACCTGCGCTCCCGCCCCGCGACGCGCCATGCCGCAGCCCTGACCGTCCTGCCCCGCAATGACAGCGAACGCGGGGCCGTGGCGCTGGACCTCGGCGCTGGCGACATCCTCTACGATCCCATCGACCCCGAGGAACTGGCCCTCCGCATCCAGACCCAGTTGCGCCGCAAGCGTCAGTCCGACCGGCTTCGCGCCACCGTCGAAGCGGGTCTGGAACTGGCCGTGACAGACAGCCTCACTGGTCTGCACAACCGGCGCTACGCGCTCAAGCGGCTCGACCGGATGCTGCAGGAGCCGGGCCGCGGGGTCGCGGTGATGATGCTCGATCTCGATCACTTCAAGGCCGTGAATGACCGCCATGGCCACGCGGCGGGCGACGCGGTGCTGTCATCGGTGGCCAAGCGCCTGCGCGCGGTGCTGCGCCCGCAGGATCTTCTGGCCCGCCTCGGAGGTGAGGAATTCCTCGTGGCCCTGCAGGACACCGACGCCGCCACGGCGCTGCACTGCGCCGAACGGCTGCGCGAGGCCATCGGTGGCAGCCCGATCAGCATTGACGGCCCGGCCCGCGCAATCGCCGTCACGATGAGCGTCGGACTGACCATCACGGAGCAATCCGGCGATCCGGCGGAACAGCTGATCCAGAAAGCCGACATGGCGCTCTACGGGTCCAAATCGGACGGCCGAAATCTCGTAACGCTCTCGGCCTCGGCAGCCTGACCCGGATCGAGACAGTCAGGACGCGCAGGGTGTCGCCTATCACAGTCGCCCGAAGAAAGTAGCCGCAAAAAAGCAAGGCACCCGGTCTCCGAAACGAACGCGGCCTTAGACCGGGCCAGGCATGATGCGCCACCCCTTTCATCTTGGCACCAGGGTCTATTCCAGCTCAGCGTCTGAGCGGTTTCATTCTGCACGATCTGAGGAGGATCTTATAGAGGTCCTTTTCGCGCGTATTGAAGCGGAATTCGGTTTCCTTGAGGAAGGTTGGGAAGCTGGTTTTTCTCAGCCCGTTGAACTTTGCGTGGCGGCGTTTGGCGTAGCTCCAGAAGCTCTCGATGCCGTTGATGTGGACGCCGTTTTCGGAGAAGACCGGGCGATCGCGCTGCCAGTATTTGTTGATCCTGTGGTGGCGCTTGAAGCCGGCTTCAACCAGCCCGTCATAGCTGCGGAAGCCGTCGGTGACGACCTCGGCCGAGATCTCCACGCGCCCCTCAATGATGGCCAAGAGCGTTGTTTTCGAACAGTTTTTGACGATCTGACAATGCACCCGCCCGCCCCGTTCGCGGATGCCGAAGACCGGCACCTTGCCCCTCACACCACGCCCCTTCCCGAGGCCGGGCTTGCCGCGCTGACGGGTCGGCCCGAAGTAGCTTTCGTCCAACTCGACCTGGCCGCGGAAGGGGCAGTCCTGCTGCGCCAACTCCGCCATCCTGCGCCTCAGAAGCCCATAGAGGGTGGCCGCCGTCTTGTGGTTCAAACCGGTCAGAACCGCCGCCCGGTCGGCGGTGATATCGAGCGCGAAAAGCCGCAGAAGATCGCGGAATTTCCGCTCCGAAATTCTCCCCCGAAACAGATATCGGTTTTTCTGAGCCATAAGAGCACCTTAGCATACTCTCAGAACTACTCAGCTGGAATAGACCCTGGCAAAAATACCTCCGCCGGAGGCGTCCCGCACTCACACCCGCATTGCCCGCGCCCCCTGCAGAGCCGACCGTGCCACGAGTCCGTGGCAACGCGGCCCGTCGAGGCCTCCGGCGCAAGCCGGGGGTTGAGACGGGACGCTCCCGGGTCGACGCCGGCAGGCGGCGAAACGGCAAGGGTTACCGGCGATCGTTGCGATGACGCTCAAGCGACTGGCGCAAACGGGCGGCAAATTCGGCCCGCGCGGCAGGTGACATCCGTTCCAGCTGTTCCATCAGCGCCCCATGCCCGCGCTCCTGCAACCCGCGCACATGGTCGCGCTGCTGCGCGAGCGCCGCTGCGGTGGCCTCGCGATCGAATGGATCGGCCTCCACCGCCGTCACGAAAGCGAGGGTCGCGGCCAAAAGCGCCTCGCGCTCTGCCCGCACCTGCGCCCGGTCCTGGCCCACACGGGCCACGATCTGGCTGCGGTCCTCCCGGTCCAGTGCCCGGCCAAGCGGGCCGAGCCCAAGAGTCCGCACAAGGTCCATCCGATCGCGGATCGACCCGTCGGGCCGCCCGTTCAGCATGGCCCCACCAACCGCGCCCAGGATCAGCAGGTTGACCGCGAGGCTCAGCCCCAGGGCAATCTTGATCCCCCGGCGCGTGCGCGGTTTGGCTTGGGTGGGTTCGGTCATCTCTTATCCCCCTTCACCGGGCAGCAGATAGGCCAGCCCCGGCATCAGATCGTCCTGCGTCACCAGCCCCAGTTCGGACAATTGCCCGCCCAGAACAGTGTCAACGGTGTCCGGCGCGTAGAATCCGATCAGAAGTCCCGCCGTGGTGGCGGCCACGAGGCTCCCCGCGCCGAACCAGCCGCCTATCCCGGACATCAGACCCGACATCCAACCGCCCCCCGAAGGCGCGGCTCTCGTCGCCACCTCGGCCTGCACGGCCGCCGCGTCGGCCAGCACCCGGGCCACTAGATCGTCGCCCGGCACCTCGGCCCCACGGGCCGCCGCAAAGAGATCATCCAGATCATGTGTCATAGCCTAGGGCCTCCTTCTGTCCGGCCAGGGCCTGCGCCAGGGCGCGTTTGCCGCGCGCGGTCAGGCTTTCGACGGCCTCGACGCTGATCTCCAGCGCGTCAGCGATTTCGGGGTTCGACAACCCCTCGATATGGCGCAGCACCACCGCCTGGCGCTGCCGTTCCGGCAGCCGGGCCAGCGCCGCATCGAGCGCCGCCATGCGGCCAGCCTGAACCAGTTGTTCCTCGGCACCGGGCCGATCATCCTCGGGCTCGGCGCTTTCGTCCAGCCCCACGGCACGACCCGACCGGCGCAAGCGGTCCACGGTCATGTTCGCCACCACCTTGTAGAGCCATGTCGAGGGCTTGGCGCCCCCGGGCTGCCAATTCGCCGCCGCGCGCCAGAGCCGCAGCATCGCCTCCTGCGCCACATCCTCGGCCTCGGCCCGGTCGCCCAGAACCCGCGCGGCATGGCTCAGGGCCCGGGGCAGCAGGCGGGCGGTCAGAATTCGGGCCGCTGCCGGTTCGCCATTGGCAAACAGCACCATCAGGGCATCGTCCTGAAGCTGGTCCAGATCGGCATCCAACGGCTCCATTCTCCTGTCGTAGCCCGCCTGCGCAGTTGGGGAAAGAGCGACCGGGGGGAGAGGCCGCTCTTTCCCGCATCGAGATCAGCCTTCGTCAGACTGATTGCGCCACCAGCCATGGCCACCGCCCTGGCCGTCGTGGTCTCCGCGATGCCCGTGGCCTTCGCCACCGCCACCGTGGCGCCCCTGGCCACCCATGCCGCCGCGGCGCTGCATCATGTTTGCCGCTGCGGTCTCGAATTCCTCGGCCGTCACAACACCGTCGCCGTCTTCATCCATGCGGCTGAAGAGACGCTCCGGTCCGGGGCCACGGGGGCGCATATCGTCCATTTCGTTGGCGCTCAGCATGCCATCTTCATTGTCGTCGAAACGCTCCATCCGGCGGTCGATCGAGGCTTCCACCCGGCCCATGGCCGCAGCGATCAACTCATCCCGGCTGAGGTTGCCATCGCCATCGGTGTCGGCTTCTGCAAACCGGGCCTCGCGATGCGCCAGCATTTCGTCCAGCGTCAGTTCGCCATTGCCATCGGCATCGAGGTCAGTGAAGGCGGGACGCTCCATATCACCGCCGCGTCCGCCCGGCCCCATGGCTGCCACGGGAAGGGCCAGCGCAAGGCCAACGGGAATGAGAACGCTCAGCATCAGGGCTTTCTTGGTCGACATCTGCAATCTCCTTTTTCATGCCTGTCTGACCTTTGAACGGGGCAGGTCGCGGTTTCCGTCGCAAAAAGATTCGCAGCCAGTTTGCCGCGCCCAGATGGGGTTCCGATTGTTGCGCGGCAGGACTAGATATGGAACCAATCCAAGAAACCGCGCATGAGGAGGCCGCCATGGCCACGGAAACGATTACCGCCCAGGTCGAGGAACGGCCCTTCTGGCCCGCCGTCCGCAAGGGCTGGCGCAAACGCTGCCCGCAATGCGGCGAAGGCCGGGTGTTGCGCGGCTACCTGAAGCTCAATGACAGCTGCGATTGCTGCGGTCTGGACCTGACCAAGACCCGCGCAGATGATGGCCCCGCCTATCTGACCATCCTGATCGTGGGCCATCTGATGGTGGCGGGCATGCTGCATGTGTTCATGGCCTACCGCCCCAGCCCGATGGAGATGCTGGCGATCTTCGGCATCGGCACCGTGGCGCTGTCGCTGTTTCTGCTGCCGCGCTTCAAGGGGGTCTTCGTGGGCATCCAATGGGCGAAGAGGATGCACGGGCTGTGACCGATATCCCGATCCGCGATGCCGCCACCATCATCATGGTGCGCGACGCCAATACGCGCCCACGTGTGTTGATGGGGCAGCGCGGACACAGCGCGGTGTTCATGCCGTCGAAATTCGTCTTTCCCGGCGGCGCGGTGGATGCGGTGGATGCCGAGATTCCGGTCGCCAACCCGGCGGGCGCGGATTGCCTGCGGCGGCTGGCCAATCAAAGCACGACCGCGCCCGAGGCGCTGCTGAATGCCGCCACCCGCGAACTGTGGGAAGAAACCGGGCTGCTTCTGGGGGCCGAAGACCCGCGTGCGGGAGAGATCGAGGCACCCCGCGGCTGGCGCGGCTACCTGCGGACCGGGCATCTGCCCGATGGCAATGCGCTGAGCTTCGTCTTCCGGGCCATCACCCCGCCGGGTCGCCCCCGACGGTTCGATGCGCGGTTCTTCCTGGCCGAGGCCGAGAAGCTCGCCAATGACCCGGACGATTTCGGCAAGGCCGAGGATGAGCTGAGCCATTTGCAATGGGTGCCACTGGACGAGGTGCGCAAGTTCGACATGCCCTTCATCACCGAGGTGGTGCTGGCCGAAACGAGCGCCATCCTGAACGGCACCGACCAGCCGGGTGTGCCGTTCTTCAACAATCTCGACGAAATCAGCCGGTTCGAACGGTTGTGAGGGGGAAGCGGCTTGCAAGCCGCTTGAAACGCGGTTCGAACCGCGTTCAAAAGGGCCTTCGAAGGCCCTTCCCCGCGCCCGGCCTCAGAGGAAGAGCCACTCTCCGATCGCGATCCAGATCGGCATCGCGGCAAAGCTCAGCAACGTCTGCACGGTGATCATCGCGGCCATCAGCGGCGCATCACCCCCCAGTTGCCGCGCCAGCGTATAGGCCGCCACTCCCGTGGGCAGCGCCCCGTAGATCAGCAGGACCTGCGCCTGCAACGGCTCTACCCCGAGCGCCATGGCAATGGCCAGCACCACCGAGGGAAACACGACCAGCTTGCCCACAGCCGACAGCGCAATAGGCAGCGCATCGCCCGACAGCCCGCGCAGCTTCAGGTTCGCGCCGACACAAAGCAGCATGATCGGCAGGGCCGCCGCCCCGAGCACCGACAGCGTGTCATGCAGCACCGGCAGCCCACCAAGCCCGGCCCAGTTGGCCAGCAGCCCTGCGAGGATCGACAGGATCAGCGGGTTCGTCGCCAGCCCCTTCAGGGCCGACAGCACCGGCCGCGCCCCGGGTCGCGGCACGTAGAGCGCAAAGAGGCTCACCACCGTCAGGTTCACCACCGGCACCAGCGCCGCCGCCGCCAGCACCGCGATCTGCAGGGCGGGCGCGCCATAAAGCGCCTCGGCCACCGCCAGCGCAATGAAGGTGTTGAACCGCCCCACCCCTTGCAGAAGCGACGTCACCACCGTCCCGTCGCGCCGGATCAGCCAGCTCATCAGGATGCCGAAGCCAATGGCGGCGAAGAACGCCGCATAAAGCACGGTGGCCAGCGTCGCCAATGTCTCGCCCGATAGCTCCGCCGTGGAAATCCGCACGTAGAACAGGGCCGGCATCAGCAGGAAATAGACCAGCCGGTCATTGAGGTTCCAGAACTCCGCCGACGGGATCCCGCCCCGGCGCAGCACGTAGCCCAGGCAGATCAGCACGAAGACCGGCGCGATGCTGAGAACGATATCCATTGGTCAGAACGCCCCCCAGACGATCAGCAGCAAGCTCAGCACGATCAGCGCCGCGCCACCCAGTTCCTTGGCCGAGGACCGCTCCTTCAGCCAGAAGATCGAGAACAGGAAGGTGAACAGCAGCTCCACCTGCCCCACGGCCTTCACATAGGCCGCGCTTTGCAGGGTGAAGGCGGTGAACCAGCCAAGTGATCCCAGCATCGAGGTCAGCCCGACCAGCCCCGACACGCGCCAACTGGACAGAACCCGGCCAATCTCTTCCCGTTCCCGCCAGAACAGCCACGCGCCAAGCGCCAGTGCCTGCACCATGGTTGCCGCCGACAGGGTAAAAGAAGCGCGCAGGAAGACGGACCCGTCAGGCAAAGCGAGGGACGCCCCCCGATAACCCACAGCCGAGACGCTGAACAGCAGCCCGGACAGCAGGCCATAGCCCGACGCCACGTTGAAGAGCCGCGCCCGCCACGGCAGGGCCACGTCCCCCTTGGGCGGGTCCGACAGCAAAACCACGCCCGCAAAGCCGAACCCGATGGCCACGACGACCGGCAGGGACACCGCTTCGCCCAGAACCACCAGCCCGACCAGCGCGGTCAGGATGACCTCGGTCTTCTTCAGGGTGATGCCGACCGCGAAATTGCGCCGCGCAAACAGCGCCACCACGCACATGGTCGCCACGATCTGCGCCAAGCCGCCCGACAGGATGAAGGCCCAGAACCGCAGGTTGGTGGCGGGCAGTTCCTGACCCGTCACTGCGGAAAACCCCAGCACGATCGCCAGAACCATCGGCGCGGAATAGAGAAACCGCGCCCAGGTCGCGCCTGCCGTGGAGAGGCTGGTCACTTTCAGATGCCGTTGCAGCAGGAACCGCAGGTTCTGCATGAAGGCGGCAAAGATCGTGACGGGGATCCAGAGGGGCATGTCGCTTCATGCGCCCATGCTCACAGGCTTGGCAAGTCGATTCAGTCGCGCGGCCACAGCGGATGCGGCACCGGATCCTTGGCGCGCAGGAAATGCCGCCGGAAGATCTGCCCATAACTGCGATACCGATAGCCATCGTTGCGGCTCAGGTATTTCTCACGGTTGGCAAAATAGAGCCCCGGCAGCCGATACCAGGGCGTGCGCGGGTGCATATGGTGCACGACGTGGAAATTGTTGTTGAGGAAGAGGAAGGCCAGCAGACCCCGATCCTCGACGATCACGGTGCGCCCGCGCACCTTCTCATGGGCCTGATGTTCCAGGAACGTGCGGATCTTGAGCACCGCAAGCCCCGCGTAACAAGTCAGCAGATAGGCCCAGACCGGCACCGGTGACAGGCTGACGATCCACAGGATCAGGACCATCATCGCCCCATGCCCCAGCCATGACACCAGCACCCGCCTGTTGCCCGCCCTTATCTGCCGCAGGTCGCCCGCCATGAAGGTCACCTGCCCGATCAGCGGCCCCAGAACCATCCGGCCCAGCAGCGTGTTGTTGGCCCGCAGCAGCGCCCGCACCGGGCTTGCCAGCCGTCCCCAGACCGCAGGGTCCAGATAGTTGCTTTCCGGGTCATCATAGGGGTCAGTCAAGGTGCTGTCCAAATGGTGCGATAGGTGGGTGTCGCGGAAACGGCCATAGGGAATAGCAAGGTTCAGCGAGGCATAGACCAGTGCCGCCCCCCATTTGCGCCCCGGAAACGGGTGGCCATGAATGACCTCGTGCTGAAGCGAGCTTTGCAGGGCAATGGACAGGATCAGCGCCAGAACGGCCAGGGGCATCCAGATCGCGGGCAACCAGAACAGCCCCGCCACCCAAACCGTATAACATGCCAAAATCAGCCCAAGCGTCGGCCATTCGACCCGCATCATCGTCCCCTTCACTCTGTCGGTGCTTTCATCAAACTCCTATCAGGGCTTGCTTTTTCAAGGCAGTCAGGGAATTCTCCACAATAATTCAACATTGATGAAAATATCCAACAATGCGCTCAATCATCAACAAGCTGGATCGCGCCGCCCTGTTCCGAACCCGCCTGGCCGAAGCGATGGAACAGACAGGCACCAGCCGCGCAGCCCTGGCGAGAGCCACGGGCGTGGACCGTTCGACCGTGACGCAATTGCTGTCGGAAGCGGATGCACGCATGCCCGGTGGCCATCTGGTGGCAGCCTGCGCCGAGACGCTCTCGGTCTCGACCGACTGGCTTCTGGGCCTGTCCGACCGCCCCGAGGCCAGCGCCGACCTGCTCACCGCCACCCTGACCGAAGCCGAACGTGCGACCTCCGCCGATGACCAGATCTTTGCCTGGCATCAGGAGGCGGCGGGCTACAAGATCCGCCATGTCCCCGCCACCCTGCCCGACATGCTCAAGACCCGCGCGGTGATGGAATGGGAATATGCGGACACGATGAACCGAAGCCCCGGTCAGGCCATTGCCGTGGCCGAGGCGCGGTTGGACTGGATGCGCGCGTCGGAAAGCGACTACGAGATTGCCCTGCCACTGCACGAGATGCGCAGCTTTGCCGAAGGAACCGGCTATTACGCGGACCTGCCCGCCGGGGTCCGTCGAGAGCAGATCGACTGGATCCTCTCGGTCCATGATCAGCTCTACCCGACGCTGCGGCTGTTCCTCTACGACGCGGCAAGGGTCTATTCCGCGCCGATCACCATCTTCGGGCCGAAACTCGCCGCGATCTATCTTGGCCGCTACTACGTGGCGTTCCGGGACCGTGACCGGGTGCGCGCCCTGACCCGCCATTTCGACTGGCTGGTGCGCGAGGCAAGCCATACGGCCCGCGACCTGAATCCGGTGCTGTCAGACCTCCGCGACCGCATTGCCTGAGCTTTCATCTTGGCAAAAATACCTCGGGGGAGTCGCCTGCAACGCGACGGGGGCAGAGCCCCCAAAAACACTCTTGCAAGCGCGATCCCGCGATCCGGCGCCCTACCGGCCGTAAGGGTCTTTCAACGCGGGCAGGACGGTTCCCGCGCAGGCCCCGAAGCCGATGCGATACCCCGGGCCCTTCGCCGCACCCAGCAAGGTCAGCGTATCGCCATCTTCCAGAAAGCACCGCTCCTCGCCGCTATCCAGCGTCAATGGCTCCTTGCCGCCCCAGCTGAGCTCCAGAAGCGATCCGCGTTCCGCCTTCTCCGGCCCCGAGATCGTTCCCGATCCAAGCAGATCCCCCACCCGCATCGGGCAGCCGGAGGTCGTGTGATGCGCCAGTTGCTGTGCGGCGGAATAGTACATCTGCCGGTAATTGGTTTCCGCGATCACGCTCGGGGCCTGCCGCGCCGGGGCCAAGGTTACCATCAGGTCGATATCGTAGAGCATCGGCCCCGGTTCCCGCAGATGCGGCAACAGTTCTCTTTCCCGGTCGGGGGTCGAGGTCCGGAACGGCTCCAGCGCGGCCTTGGTGACGATCCACGGGGAAATGGAGGTGGCCGTCGCCTTGGCCTGAAACGGCCCGAGCGGCTGGTATTCCCAGGCCTGAATGTCGCGCGCAGACCAGTCGTTCAGCAGAACATAGCCGAAGATCATGTCATCGGCCTCCTGCACCGTCACCGGCCCGTCGGAGGGAACGCCGACGATCGCCCCCATCTCCAGCTCCAGATCGAAGCGCTTGCAGGGCGCGAAGACCGGCGCCTCCATATCGGGGCCTTTCAACTGCCCCCAGGGGCGGCGCACATCAGTGCCCGAGACCACGACGGACGAAGCCCGCCCGTTATAGCCGATGGGGATATGCAGCCAGTTGGGCGGCAGCGCGTTTTCCGGCCCGCGGAACATGGTGCCCACATTCATCGCGTGGTGTTTGCCCGCGTAGAAATCGGTGTATTCCGAGACCGCGAAGGGCATGTGCATCCGCGCCTCGTCCATCGGATGCAGGAAGGGCTCCACCCGCTGACGCAGGGTCGATCCCTGCGCAAGCAGGGCCATCAGCGCACCCCGGAAGCCGGCCCATCCTTCGGGCCCAAGCCCCATGAAGGCATTCCACGAAGGGTCCGAGAAGACCGGCGGATCGCCCGCCGTCAGGATGCCCGCCGCTTCCAGGCCCGCCACGTCAAGGATCATCTCGCCAATGGCAACACCGCAGCGTGCGTCACCGCCCTTGGGCGAGAACACGCCATAGGGCAGGTTGTTCAGGGGGAAATCGGTCTCGGGGTCATTGGCGCTGTCGACCCAGCTTTGGCGTAATCCGGTCATGCGGTCCTCATTCGGCGTCGGGTTGGGTTTCCGGGCGTGCGGCGTCAAAGGCCGGAAGGGCCAGCGCGGCACGCTCGATCTCGGTCAGGCGGGGGAAGCGGGACAGGTCCACCCCCCATCTATGGGCGTTGTAAAGCTGCGGGATCAGGCAGATATCGGCCCAGGTCGGGCTGTCGCCGAAGCAGAAGGCGCTCTCGGGCAGGATCAGCTTGTCGAAAGCCGCAAAGTTGCGCTCCATGAAATGAACCATCCAGTCGATGCCGCCCTGCTGATCGGTGCCACAGGCGGATTTCAGATGCGCCACCACGCCCACATTGGTCACCGGCTGCGTGTCCATGGCAATGACATGGGACGCCGCCAGCACGCGGGCACGGGCGAGCGGCTCGGCGGGCAATAGCGGCGGGTCGGGCCAGACTGCCTCCAGATAGTCGAGAATGGCCAGCGACTGCACAAGTTCGGTCCCATCCTCCAGCACCAGCGTGGGAACGAAACCGGACGGGTTATGCGCCAGATAGGAGGGCGCGCGCTGGTCGCCTTTGACAAGGTGGACAGGGATGCTTTCCCACACCAACCCCTTCAGGTCAAGCGCGATGCGCACCCGGTAGGAACAGCTGGACCGCCAGTAGGTGTAGAGCTTCATCTCGTCTCCGCGAAACTTTCTTCGAAGAAAGTTCCCAAGAATTTTCGAAAATTCTTGGTCACCCTACTTCACACCCGGCGTGCCGTCGAACTTCTTTTCCAGGCTCTCCCAACAGTCGATATAGTCGTCCTGCAAGGGCGCTTCCTTGGCGGCAAACGCCGTCAGATGCTGCGGGAAGCGCGTTTCGAACATGAAGCTCATGGTATTGTCCAGCTTCTCTGCCTTGAGCGCGGCGTTGGAAGCGCCTTCGAAGGCGCTTTTGTCCGGCCCGTGCGGCAGCATCATGTTGTGGAGCGACATGCCGCCGGGGACAAAGCCCTGCGGTTTGGCGTCATACTGGCCATAGATATTGCCCATCAGCTCCGACATCACGTTCTTGTGGTACCAGGGCGGGCGGAAGGTATTCTCGGCCACCATCCAGCGCTCGCGGAACAGCACGAAGTCGATATTCGCCGTGCCTTCCACGCCAGAGGGCGCGGTCAGAACCGTGAAGATCGACGGGTCCGGATGGTCGAACAGGATCGCGCCGACAGGGCAATAGGTCGTCAGGTCATATTTCACCGGCGCGTAGTTGCCGTGCCAGGCCACCACGTCGAGCGGGCTGTGCCCGATCTTGGTCTCGTGGAACTGACCGCACCATTTGATCGTCAGGGTGGAAGGCACCTCGCGGTCTTCAAACGCCGCGACCGGCGTCTTGAAATCGCGCCGGTTGGCCATGCAGTTGGCGCCGATCGGACCGCGCCCCGGCAGATCGAACTTCTGGCCGTAGTTTTCGCAGACGAAGCCCCGGCAAGGCCCCTCCAGCACCTCCACCCGGTAGACCAGACCGCGCGGCAGAATGGCGATCTCTTTCGGCTCCAGGTCGATCACACCAAGTTCGGTGCAGAACCGCAGCCGCCCCTCCTGCGGGACCACAAGCAATTCAGAATCGGCGGAGTAGAAATAGGCGTCCTGCATCGACTGGGTCACGAGGTAGATATGCGAGGCCATGCCCACTTGCGTGTTCACATCGCCCGCCGTGGTCATCGTCCGCATGCCCGTCAGCCAGGTCAGCCCCTGGTCGGAATGCGGCACCGGATCCCACCGGTACTGGCCGAGCGAAATCACGTCCGGGTCCACATGCGGGGCGGATTTCCAGTAGGGCAGGTCGATCTTCGTATAGCGCCCGGAATGCTTCACAGACGGACGGATGCGATAACACCAGGTGCGCTCGTTCTGGTGGCTCGGCGCGGTGAAGGCCGTGCCCGACAGCTGTTCGCCATAAAGCCCGTAATTGCATTTCTGGGGCGAGTTCATGCCTTGCGGCAGGGCGCCGGGCAGCGCCTCGGTTTCGAAATCATTGCCGAACCCCGGCATGTATTGCAGTTCATTGGGACGGGTCGCTGCCGTCACCATGCCCTTGGGCAAATCATGGGTGGTCATCGCGCATTTCCTTTTGCGTAAGAACCGGGGCTGGTCCTCTCCCCCCTGCCCCGGTCCTGAATTTCAGGCCTTGTTCAGCTCCTTGGCGTGCAGCCAGGCGGCATGCTGCGGGGCTTTCTTGGTCCGCGACCATTCCTCCAGCATGTCCCATTTCACTTCGTCCATGCGCTTGAGCAGCGCCTCTTCCTCCGGGTCTGGGCAGGCCAGTTCGATGCGATGGCCATTGGGGTCGAAGAAATAGATGGAATGGAAGATGGAATGGTCGGTGACGCCCAGAACCTCGACGCCATTGGCCTCCAGATGCTCCTTGAAGGCAATGAGTTCATCCCGATCCTTCACCTTGAATGCGATGTGTTGCACCCAGACGGGCGTGTTGGGATCGCGGCCCATCTCGGGCTTTGTGGGCAGCTCGAAGAAGGCCAGCACATTGCCGTTCCCCGCATCCATGAAGATATGCATGTAAGGGTCGGGCTCATGGGTCGAGGGCACGTGGTCCTCGGCAATCGCCAGCACGAAATCCATCTTGAGCATCTTGTTGTACCACTCGACTGTCTCTTTCGCGTCCTTGCAGCGATAGGCGACGTGGTGAATCTGTTCGATTTTCATGCGGCGTCCTCCTTGGACAGGGCGGCGGCTTTCAGGGCGTCACTCAGGACGGCCCGGTCGCCGATGTGATTGGCCAGCACCAGAACCAGCCTTGCGTTCAGCGCGTCGCTTTCGGCTTTGCTCAGGCCCTCATGCGTGGCCAGAAGCTCGGCGTAGAAATCATCCGCGCCGGGAATGTTCGGAGTCAGGATCAGGTTGGACATGGGGTCACTCCTTGCCGATGGCGCGTTTCAGCGCGGTTTCGACGGCGACGGCGTCATAGGCAGGCCAGCGGGCGGCGACGTGCTGGTCGGGGCGGATCAGATAGACCGCGCTTGCCGCGTCACCCAGATAGCGTTCCCTGACCTCCGGCGTGGCGTCCAATGCAAGGCGTTGAATGCTCAGCCCTTCGGCCTCCAAACTGTCCGGCGCCTCGGCTCCGATGGTCAGCAGCGTAAACCGGTCCCCCAGGTGCGGCAGCAGGTAGCCATCGCCCATAGGCGCATCCGCGCAGGGGCTGCCGGGACGCGAGCGCGCCGGGCCGCCGGGCAGCGCGTCGGGCGTGTTGAGCGGCGAGCCATCATAGGTGCAGGGCACGCTGAGGCGGCCGGAATTCACCAAGGGCCGGGCGAATGCGTAATGTTCGGACAGGTCCAGCACCGCGTCGCGCAGCACCCGGCTCATCTCCGACTTCGGCGTGATGAAGTCGGTCGAACGCGAGGAATTGAGGATGTTCTCATCCGCGCCATGCACCCGTTCGACATCATAGCTGTCCAGCAGGCTGTCCGGCGCGATGCCATCCATCACCA
The DNA here is from genome assembly GCF_004000255.1 of Nioella ostreopsis. Lineage (GTDB taxonomy): Bacteria > Pseudomonadota > Alphaproteobacteria > Rhodobacterales > Rhodobacteraceae > Nioella > Nioella ostreopsis. The sequence continues at coordinate 437,717 of NZ_RCIQ01000001.1, read as the reverse complement.
GCTTCAGCTTCCAGCCCAGATTGTCGGTATCCTGAAGCCCGGAATTTGCCCCCCGCGCGCCGAATGGTGACACCTGATGCGCGGAATCGCCCGCGAAGATCACCCGGCCATGGCGAAACTTCTCCATCCGCCGGCATTGGAACGTGTAGATCGAGACCCATTCCAGCTCGAATTTCACGTCCTCCCCCAGCATCGCCTTCAGCCGCGGAATGACGTTTTCGGGCTTCTTTTCTTCCTCCTTGTCGATGTCCCAACCCAGTTGCAGGTCGATCCGCCAGACCCCATCGGGCTGCTTGTGCAGCAGCGCCGACTGCCCCCGGTTGAAGGGCGGGTCGAACCAGAACCAGCGTTCGGTCGGGAAATCGGCCTCCATGATCACATCGGCGATCAGGAAATTGTCCTCGAAGACGCGGCCGACGAAGTCGAGCCCCATCATCGCGCGCGTGGGCGAGCCTGCCCCGTCGCAGGCGATCAGCCAGTCGGCCTCCAGCTTGTATTCCCCCTCGGGCGTGTCGATCAGCAGGCTGACATGGTCGCCCGTGTCGGTCACGCGCAGCACCTTGTTGCGGCCCCGGATCTCGATCGGTGCGCCTTGGGCCTGCATCGCGCGGACCCGGTTCACCATGTATTCCTCGAAGTAATACTGTTGCAGGTTGATGAAGGCCGGAAACTCGTGGCCCTTTTCAGGCAACAGGTTGAATTCATAGACCTGCCGTTCGTCGAAGAACACCTTCCCAAGCTGCCATTCAACGCCCTTTGCCACCATCTCATGCCCGCAACCGAGCCGGTCGAGAATTTCAAGCGGCCGCTTGGCAAAGCAGATCGCACGGCTGCCGAAGCTGACCTTGTCATTGTCGTCCAGAACGACGACCTCCACCCCCTGCTGCGCAAGGTCGATGGCGGCCCCAAGCCCGATGGGCCCCGCCCCAATCACCACCACCTTGCGGCGCACGGGCGCATCGGCATCCTGATCGGGGGACCGTTCATAAGAATAAAGCGGCACCTCGAAAATCTTCTTGTCGCTGATCTGGTTCATCGGCTCCTCCTCCCCGAGGATCAATTCCAATAGGCCTGTGCGCTTGGCACGCGGCCATAGTCCAGGTGAAAGTCATCGAGCTGCGGCGGGTCGATCCCGGCATCCGCCACCATCGTATGCGCCTGCCCCCGGTGGTGGATCTGGTGCTGGAAAAGATGCAGCAGCAACGCGCCGACCTTTTCCGTCACCCTGCCCTCACGACGTTCGGTAACGCGGTCCTCGTCCAGCCTCTCGGGCGTCAAACCCTGACAAAACTTGGCAAGCCGCATGTCCACCTCGGCCTGCGCCTTGGCCAGTTCCGCCACCGATCCGATCTCCTCCCGGTCATAGACGGACCGGCCAAGGCCACCCGCCTCCAGCGCGTCCACATAATAGAGGTCGACCTCGTAAATGTGGTTCAACGTGGCCTTCAGTGACGGAAAGAACCCCGGACGCGGGGCGGCAAACGCCTCCTCCGACAGGCCCTTGATCGCCCCGTAAAGCGTCGCATTCGCCCAGGCATTGTTCAGCGCCATGGTCAGGAACGGATCACGCATCGCCGCTTACCCCTGCAGGGCCTCCCACATCTCGATATCCCGCTGCGCGGTCCAGATGCGCGGCGTGTCGATGCCGCGGGCCTCGTCATAGGCGCGGGCGACGTTGAAGGGCAGGCAGTGTTCGTAGATCGCATAGTCCCCGAACTTGGGGTCGCATTCGGCGCGCACCGCGTCCCAGGCCTCTTTCAGACTGCCCCCGCGCGCGGCGACACGGGCCGCCGGGCGATAGGTCGACTCGACGAAATCGCGGGTGTTTTCGATGGCGGCGTTCACCATCTCCTTGCCGACCAGCGCATCGCCGCGCCCCGGCGCAATCGCGTCCACGTCGAACCACTTGATGTTATCGAGCGTATTGCCCCAGTCGCCGAAATGCCCGTCGCCGCAATAGCAGGCGGAGTGATATTCCACGATATCGCCAGTAAACATCACGTTCTGGTCGGGCACATGGATCACCGCATCGCCGGCCGTATGGGCGCGGCCCAGATGCATGATATCGACCCGACGATTGCCCAGGTAGACGGTCATCGCGTCGGAAAAGGTCGTGGTGGGCCAGGTCAGGCCCGGAATGCTCTCATGGCCTTCAAACAGGCGCGGGAAACGCTGGAACTCGCTGTCCCAATCCTCCTGCCCGCGCTCGACGACCATCGACCGGGCCGTGTCCGACATGATGATCTGACCCGCGCCATAGGCCGAGGCCCCCAGCACCCGCACCGCGTGGTAATGGGTCAGCACCAGGTGGCTGATCGGCTTGTCGGTCACACCGCGTACGCAGTCTATGACCTTGTGCGCCAGACGCGGCGTCGCCTGCGCCTCGACGATCATCACCGACTCATCGCCGATGATGACGCCCGAATTGGGGTCGCCCTCGGCGGTAAAGGCCCACAGACCCTCGCCAACTTCCGTAAAGGAAATCGTCTTCTCCGTCATGTCCCCCTGGGACGCAAAGGCCTTGGCCATATCCTGTCTCTCCCGTGTCTCGCGCGCGTTCTGGCGGTGCGGCCCTCTGCCCCTTCCCGCCGGTCCTCGGCTCTGGTATCGTTGCAAATGCAACAAATGTCAATGACGTTGCACCTGCAACGAAATATCGGGGGCTTTCGGACAGATGGCGAGCAGCGCGTTTGAACTGGCAGAGTTCCTGCCCTACCGAATCGCGGTGCTGTCAGAGCGTATCAGCCGCCGCCTGTCGCTGATCTACGGGGCCGAGGCGGGGATCACCGTTGCCGAATGGCGGGTCATGGTGCATCTCGCGCGCTGCCGCGAGGTTTCGGTGCGCGAGATCCACAACTGCGTGAATCTCGACAAACCCCGAGTCAGCCGCGCCGTCAGCCGCCTGACCGAGGCGGGGCTCGTCGCCAAGACAGGCAGCGCCACGGATCAGCGCCTGCTCTCGATCTCGTTGACCGAAGAAGGACAGGGGCTTCTGGCCCGCATCCTGCCCCCGGCGCGGGCCTATGAACGCCGCCTGCTGCAGGCCCTGTCGCCCGAGGAACAGGCGACGCTGTCCACGATCATGGAAAAGCTGCACCAGGTCATGGATACGGACCCGGACGCCCGGCCCAGATCCCGTCTCGACCTGCCCCGCGACGCGGCGGAATAGCACTCGCCATCACCCAAAGCCGGGATCAGAAAGCCCTCTCAGCCCATGGCGCTGTCGAGCGCATTTTCCAGCCGGGCCACGGTCGCATCCACGTCATAGAGCTTGTCCAGCCCGAACAACCCGAGCCGGAAGGTCGAGAATCCCTGCGGCTCATCCACCTGCAACGGAACCCCCGCCGCGATCTGCACACCCTGCGCGCTGAACTTCGACCCGTTCTGAATGCCCGGATCGTCGGTGTAGCTCACCACCACACCGGGCGCGCCAAATCCCTCGGCCGCGACAGACCGGATCCCACGCGCCGCCAGCAAGGCCCGCACCTTGTTGCCCAGATCCCACTGGGCATCCCGCAACCTCTCGACGCCGTAGTCGAAACTCTCGGTCATCGTATCCCGAAACGCCTTCAGCCCGTCCGTGGGCATGGTCGCATGATAGGCATGGCCCCCGCCCTCATAGGCCGCCATGATCGACCGCCATTTCTTCAGATCGGCGGCAAAGCTGCTGCTCTGGGTCTCCTCCATCCGCGCCAGCGCCCGGTCGGACAGCATCACCAGACCGGCGCAGGGGGTGGAGGACCAGCCCTTTTGAGGGGCCGAGATCAGAACATCAACGCCAGTGGCCTTCATATCGACCCAGGCACAGCCCGAGGCGATGCAGTCCAGCACCATCAGCGCGCCCACCTCATGCGCCGCCTCCGCCAGCGCAGAAACATACGCGTCCGGCAGGATGATGCCCGAGGACGTCTCCACATGCGGGGCAAAGACCACGGCGGGCTTCTCCGCATGGATCCGCGCCACGACCTCGTCAATCGGCGCGGGTGCAAAGGGCGCGGTCGCCTCATTGCCGGTCTGGCGGGCCTTCATCACCACCGTGTCCGCCGCGATCTGCCCTGCATCGACAATCTGCGACCAGCGGAAAGAGAACCAGCCATTGCGCACCACCAGCACCTTTTCGCCGCCTGCGAACTGCCGCGCCACCGCCTCCATCGCGAAGGTGCCGCCACCGGGCACCAGCGCCGTCGCATCGGCATTATAGACCTGCTTCAACCCGGCATCGATATCGCGCATCACCTGCTGGAACTGCTTCGACATGTGATTGAGCGACCGGTCGGTGAAAACCACCGAGAACTCCAGCAACCCATCAGGATCGACGGTCTCAAGCAATGCGGACATGTTGGCCTCCCTTTCGCGGCATATTCCTTCTTCTTGGTTCAAATACTCATGATCCGACGGAAAACGCCAGCGCAGGTTTCACGGCAAGGGCGCCAAACGGGATGGCGGGTGGGGCGATGGCACGTCCCGAAGGGCGGGCCGAGCGTCAACCCGCCATCAAGGGCCCCGGCCGCCGCTCCTCGCTCAAGAGCACGTTGGCCTCCACATTCCCCACACCGGGCAGCGTCATGATCCGCCGCCGCAAGACCCGTTCGAAATCCGTGATGTCTCGGGCGACGACCCGCAGCCGGTAATCGTAAAGCCCCAGCACGTGACTGACCTGCTGCACCTCGGGAATGGCGCTCACCGCCCGCTCGAAATCGTCGAGAGACACCCGCCCTTTCGTCGCCAGTTTCACCCCCAGAAACACCGTCACCCCGAAGCCGAGCCGCGCGATGTCGAGATCGAGCGCCCGGCCCGCGATCACGCCCGCCTCTTCCAGCCGCTTCACCCGCCGCCACACCGAGGGCTGGCTCAGCCCCAGGCGCCGCGCCAGCGTCGCCGCGCTTGCCCCCGCCTCCTCCTGCAACGCCCGCAGGATGGCGAAATCCACCTCGTCCCATCCGCTCATATCGGCAGGGTCCTCACGTCTTTTAGCGTCGCCACCTGCATCAGCGCCTCGATATCGGTGATATGGGGCAGCGCAAGGATGCGGTCGCGATAGACCTGCTGGTAATGGGCCATGTCGCGGGCCAGGACGGACAGGCGCAGGTCGACCCGGCCCAGGAAGGTCTGGATCTCCACCACTTCCGGAATCTCGCGCGCCGCCGCCATCACCTCGTCAAAGGCACGGCTCTGGGTCTTGTCGAGCGTCACCCGCAAGCTGACCTCGACGGTAAAGCCAAGCGCCCGCCAGTCGATCACCGCGCGGGTGGCGCGCAGCACACCCTCCTCGCGCAGCCGGTCGAGCCGCTTGTAGCAGGTGGCGGGCGCAATCCGGGCGGCCTCGGCCAGATCGGCCACGGGCATGTCGGGATCGGCCTGAAGATGGCGCAGAAGCCGCCTATCGGTATCGTCCAGCATGATTTTTTCACGATTTTTGAGTTGTGCGAATTATTTTCTATCAGAATCCGCAAATTCTTCCAACCCAAACCTCGCCCCCATCCAAAAGGGCAGATAGACAGGGCGCCAGAGTTTATCCAACGGAGGAGAAATCCGATGCGCGTTTACTACGACCGCGATTGCGACATCAACCTGATCAAGGACATGAAAGTGGCCATCCTGGGCTACGGCTCCCAAGGCCACGCCCATGCACTGAACCTGCGCGATTCCGGCGCCAAGAACGTCGTCGTCGCCCTGCGCGAAGGCTCGCCCTCTGCCGCCAAGGCCGAAGGCGAGGGCCTGCAGGTCATGGGCATCGCGGAAGCCGCGGCCTGGTGCGACCTGATCATGTTCACCATGCCCGATGAACTTCAGGCCGAGACCTACAAGAAATACGTCCATGACAACCTGCGTGAGGGCGCCGCGATTGCCTTCGCCCACGGCCTGAACGTGCATTTCGGCCTGATCGAGCCCAAGCCCGGCGTCGACGTGATCATGATGGCCCCCAAGGGCCCCGGCCACACCGTGCGCGGCGAATACACCAAGGGCGGCGGCGTGCCCTGCCTGGTGGCCGTGAACAACGACGCTTCCGGCAAGGCTCTGGAAATCGGTCTGTCCTACTGCTCCGCCATCGGCGGCGGCCGCTCGGGCATCATCGAGACCAACTTCCGCGAAGAATGCGAAACCGACCTCTTCGGCGAACAGGCGGTTTTGTGTGGTGGCCTCGTCGAGCTGATCCGCATGGGCTTCGAGACCCTGGTGGAAGCGGGCTACGCCCCCGAAATGGCCTATTTCGAGTGCCTCCATGAAGTGAAGCTGATCGTGGACCTGATCTACGAAGGCGGCATCGCCAACATGAACTATTCGATCTCGAACACCGCGGAATATGGCGAATATGTCTCCGGCCCGCGCGTCCTGCACTATGACGAGACCAAGGCGCGGATGAAGGGCATCCTGACCGACATCCAGACCGGCAAGTTCGTGCGTGACTTCATGCTGGAAAACCAGGCCGGTCAGCCGTTCTTCAAGGGCACCCGTCGCATGAACGACGCCCACCAGATCGAAGAAGTCGGTGAAAAGCTGCGCGCCATGATGCCGTGGATCTCCGCCGGCAAGATGGTCGACAAGTCCAAGAACTGATCCTTCGAGATCAGTCAGGTTACGAATAGGCGCGGGGTGGGCAACCATCCCGCGCTTTTGTTTAGCCCCCCTGCATCATCCGCTCATGCACCGCCTGCATGCCGCGCGCGGCCATGTCGCTGACTTCGGCGGCATGGGTGTGGAGCGCCGTGACCAGCTCGGGGTCGTCCGAGGTCTGGGTGACGACGATGCCCGCCTCGGTGAGCTCGATATCTGTTTGCAGCCCCTCGTAGCGGGCGAAGAAAATGTCGAGCGTCGGGCTCTGGATGAAGATCTGCGGATCGTCGCCCGCCTCGACCCGGCCGATCATTTGGGTGACATGGCGCGTCAGCGCGTCCATCACGTAGGGGTCGGTCGCGCCGGTGACGGTGCGGATGCCGTTGGGAAGATTTTCGACCTCGCGATAGAGCGTGTCGAAATGGTGGAACATGACCATCAGGTCGGCGCTTTCGCCCGGTGTGGCGTTCAGACCCTGAAGGCCCGGCATATTCACCTCGTCATGGCCGGTGCCGTCCTGACCGTGATGCATCATGCCGTGGCCACCACCATGCCCGCCGCCATTGCCATGCATCATGCCTTGCCCCTCGCCATGCCCATGCCCGCCCCCATGCATCTGCGCCGGGGCCGTGGTGGCCATCAGGGCAAGGGCAAGCGCCGCTGCAGTAAGCCTTCCAGCAACTGGAATGATTGTCATTGTCAAATCTCCCTTTCACGCAGAGTACACGGAATCGCCACCTCTGCAATCCGGCCCTCCGCCTGTGCGGCCATGCAGATTGTCACGATCCCGTGTGACCTCCATCTGGGCTGCCATGACCCACCACATCACCATGCGGGAGGGCCTTCCGCCCGAAATGCGGAGCCTCCTGCGGGACCTGCCACGCGACAGCTGGCAGGCGCATCCCGCTTTCGCCCGCTCCATCCAAAACTGGATGGGCGCCCACCAGATGTTCCGCCAGCTTGGCGCAATCGTGCAGGAGGATAGCGAGACCTTCCTCGACAAGGCGATGGAGACCGACCGCTACGCCGGGCGGCTGGCGCATTTCGGCAACCTCTTGGTGCGCAATCTGCATGGGCATCACACGTGGGAGGACCGCAGCTATTTCCCGGAACTGCAGGCCGCCGACCCACGGTTTGCCGACGGGCTGGACATGCTGGAACGCGATCACGCGGAATTGGACGCGCTGCTTGACCGCTTCACGCGGGGGGCCAATCGGGTGGTGCAACTGGCCACGCTCGACCCCAGCCAGATGGCGGATGAAACCGCACCGGTGCGCGACATGGCCGAGCAACTGACCAGGTTTCTGCACCGGCATCTGACGGACGAGGAGGATCTGATCGTACCGATCCTGCTGCATCACCGGCTGCGGGGCTGACTGTCCGGGCGCGACCTGCGCGCGCCCGGCTCAAAGCTGCGACCCTGTCCCGAGGATTAAGGTGGCCATTCCTGCGAGACGCCGCCTACCCTACGTCGCGCCCTGCCTCGTCCGAAACGAAGGTCGTGGCGATCTCGCCCTTCAGCAGTCCGATCAACGTCTGTGCGATGGTCAGTCGGTTCTGGTCCGGATCAATCTCGGGCAGATGCCGCAGGGCCCAACGGCTGACCGCGCCGTCATGGCTGGCGGCGGCCAATTGACCAAAGGCCTGTTCCAGCGCCGCGTGATCGACGCCGCCGCCGGTTAAGGTGGCGTAGTCGAGCCGCTCGTCGAACCGGTGCACACCCGGCATGTCCGCCATCCAGCTGACCCCGAACAGAAGCGCGGGCTTGCCAGAGGTCACCGCCTCCCATGCGGCGGTGCCGGAAATCGTCGCGACGCATTCCGACGCGGCCGTCAGCTTGTGCGTATTCGCATGCGAGGGCAGCAGTTGGACCGAAGCAATCCGGCGCAGGCGGTGAAAGAACATCGGGCTGCGATACTGACCGTTCTGCTTGGGGTTTTCCTTGACAAGGATGCGGACATCCTCGGGCAGGATCGCCGCCAACTGCTCGATGGCCAGAACCTGATCGCGGTAGATCCCGCCTAGGATGGCGGTCGTCATTTCGGGCTGCATCTGCAGCGGGAAATAGACAAAGCGCTGATCCAGATCGACCGGGGCCTCCTCCAGCTCCGCCAGCGTTTCGGCATAGTCCAGCGCGTCGGTGTGAAAGAACCGCGCGAACGGATCGCGCCAGTCCGGCAGCCGCCGGGACACGCGCCACATCCGGCCGATCGTCCGGGCCAGAGACAGGGGCCGCACCAGCAGCGACGGCTCCTGCATCACCACATGCGCGGCAAGCTGGCCAAGCGCCCGCCCCGACAGGCGCCCGCGCGGCCCCTGTTCTTGCGAGATGCCTTTCATGTAATAGAGATCGGACGCGGCACCCGGCTCGATCGAAACGGGCGGCGCGGGGTCCGCTTTTGGCGACAGACGGCCCAGATCCTCGATCCGATCCATGGAATAGAACGTCGCCGGGTCATAGCCGACCCGCAGGATCAGCGTGCGTATCCCAAGATGGCGCGCCAGACGGTACAGCATGATATCGTAGAACAGGTGCGGAATATCGAAGAAGACCACCGCATTGATCCGCTCCGATTGCAGAATGCCGGCCAGCCGATCCGCGACGATGCCGACATAGTTCGCGTAGTCGGAAGGGTGTTTCAGATCGTGACTGCGATAGGCATGGCCCGCCGCACTGCGTTGCAGGCTGTCCATCGCCTCGTGCAGGATCCGGTCGAAACCGGGCGCGCGGGTAAAGCTGGCCGCCGCCCCGCAGAACCGGTCGCCCGACATGACATGGCCCCGGCGTCCCTTGGCATCGGTCATCCGAAGCAGGCTGGATGCCTTGTAATCCGCATCCGTGCCGCCAAAGGTGACAAGATGCTCGATGCCACTGTCAGGCAGGCTCATGATCTCGCGCACCACATCGACGCCCGGAGAGGACGTGGCGACCGCGCATAGACGAAGGGGCGTTTCACTCATTATGGGGACCTACCCGCGCTTCCCGTCATCAATGAAACCTCTGAGAGGCGTGCTGCCCCGAGGGTCCTCAGCCACATGTGCCATGCGTCGCTGTCCCCCGTTCCTGGTGCGCATCCTGCCTGTGGGCGCCAGACTTACCCGGTTTGGCTGGCCGCGCCAAGTGGGGCCGGGGTCAGCTGTCCCCGACTTTCGTGAAGTTCCACTGCGGCACTCCCAGAATGGCAGCGCGCCCGCCATGTTCGGCCATTTTCCGGGCCTGATCCGCATGGGCACGGGCATTCACGGCCTCGGGGTCCATGATCGCGGCCAACCGCGCCTCGGCCTCGGCGCGGATATCGGGGCGCATGCTGGCAAGGTCCGTGGTCTCGCCGGGATCGGCAGTCAGGTCGAAAAGCTGCGGCGGATGGCCCTCGGCGTAGTGGACGAATTTCCACTGGGTCCCGTCCGGGGCCTGCCAGCGCAACATGGTCATGCCGACCGAGCATCCCCCGTCATGGTATTCCGACAGAACCGTGCGCCCCGGTTCGGGCGGCGCCAGCAGCGAGCGGCCCGAAAACCCTTTGCTGCTTTGCCCCATGGCCCCGGCAATCGTCGGTGCGATGTCGATCAGGCTGACCGGATCGGCCCTGCGGCCCGGCGCCACCCCCGGCCCCGCCACGATGAGCGGCACGCGCACCGATGACTCATACATCACCGACTTGGTCCAGAAGCCCTTTTCACCCATCATGTCGCCGTGATCCGAGGTGAAGATCACCAGCGTGTCGTCGGCCTGCCCGCTGGCTTCCAGCGCCGCCAGCACCTTGCCGACCTCTGCGTCGATGAAACTGCACAGCGCCCGATAGGCCGCATGGGCCAGCCCCCGCGTGTCATCGGTGAAATGCCTGTCATGGGCGAAGAACCCGGCAATCTCGCGCAGGATCGGGTGGTCGGGCACATCCTGTGCCGGCCCTGCATAGTCGGCAGGATCGTAGAGCGACAGGAATTCCTCGGGCGCGATCAGCGGGTAATGCGGGCTGAGATACGACACGAAGGCTGCCCATGACCGTGATTTCCGCTCAGGCTCCGCCAGCCATGCACAGGCGGCCTTCGTCACCCCGCGGTCATAGCGCGTGTAGCCCGTCCAGCCCGCACCCAGCTCCTCCGCCAGCCCCGCCGTCGCCTCATAGCGCGGCACCGGGCGGCGGACGAGGCCCAGAAGCCAGCCCTTGCCCTCATGCACATGCAGAGGCTGGATCTGCCGGTCGAACCCGGTGTCGTCGCCCTCGTCCCGGTAATGCAGCTTGCCGATGGACACGACCTCCACCCCGCCCGCGCGCAGCCGATGGCCCCAGGAGGGCACCGCCCCGTCGTACGGCTCGGCTGACGACCAGTAGCCGGTCTCGTGCACATCCCGCCCGGTGGCAATCGCCGCCCTTGCGGGCACGCAGATGGGCGAGGGCGTGCAGGCCGCGTCGAAGACCATCCCGCGCGCCGCCAGTGCGTCGATATTCGGCGTCTTCGCGCCAAGGGACGCGGCGGACCCAACGGCCCACCACGCCATTTCATCGACCATCAGGAAAAGCGTGTTCACCCCGCATACATCCGTTTCTTGCGCGCCCGCGTCTCGGCGGTGGCCTCGGGGCTGCCGTCGTGGAAGGTGCCAAACCAGCGGTCCCAGGGCATTTCCTGGTTGCCGTAATTGCACTCGTAATAGCGGTGGTGCAGCTGGTGATAGAAGGTGCCAAGCGCCAGCCGCCGCTTGTCGCGGATCAGCAGATCCTCATAGCCCGTATGCGTCATCGCCGCCCCCGGCCCCTGATAGACCACGTGGAAGATCAGGTGGATCGGATGGCTCGGCACCACGCAGTGAATGAGCAGCGTGGAGAGATACAGGAAATGCTCCACCGGATGCATAGAAAACCCCGACCACGGGCCCACATTGACGTTGCGGTGATGCAGAGAATGCACGTGGCGGTAGAGCACAGGCACATGCAGCAGACGGTGCACCCAGTAGAAATGGAAGGCCGACCAGATCGGCAACAGGATCAGCGCCAGAACGAACCAGACGGGATGCTCCGCGAAGGAGATCACCGGCGCATAACCATTGGCCATCATCCACATGACGAACACCTGAAACCCGGTCAGCTGCAAAACGCCGGACCCGAGCGACCAGAACATATTGTCATGCACCTGGTTGCGGAAAGTCCACAGCGCGTTGCCCTTCGCCTGATCGCGGTGATCGAATTTCAGCCGCTTGCCCTGCCCCTTGCGCATGTAGAAAAACCAGTGCAGCCCGCCCGCCGTCAGGAAGATAAGGGCGAAATTCACCGCCCAGACCTGCGCGATCCAGCCAAACGCAAACTCCTCTGCCCGGTCGAGCGACGGATAGGCCCAATACCACAGCGCCACCGAGACGATGACCATCATCACCCGTTCCGACAGGGTCAGCCAGTTCTTCGCGAACCATCGCGCCAGAAACCCCGGATCGGGCGGCCAGCGGAAGATCGAGGGATCGTTCAAGGGCAGCTCCGGGTGGTAGTTCCACTCACGGCTCATCCCCTCCATGTCGCGAGTGTCGCTCATGGGCGTCGTCTCCTGTCCGTTTCCAGATGCCAGCTGTCAGCTCGCGTAATTGGAGCCTTCTTCGTCGAGAATCGCTTTCAGCTCGGCCATGTGACGCTCGGCCTGACCGGGGTAGTCGTCCAGTTCCGTCGCGGTCTTCTCGGCGATTTCATCTGACAGCACCCGCAGCGGGCGGCCGGTCTGAAGCGCGCGGATATAGGTCTCGGCGGCACGCTCGAAATAATAGAGCCGGTTGAACGTGTCAGCGACGCTGTCACCCAGAACCATGACGCCATGATTGCCCATGATCATGACCTTCTTCGACGGGTCCTGCAGCGCGGCGGCACAGCGCTCGCCCTCATCCTCGAAAGCCAGCCCGCCGAAATGCTCATCCACCACATAGCGGTTGAAGAAGGTCGCGGTGTTCTGGTCGATCGGCGGCAGGGTACTGTCGGCGAGGCTAGCCAGAACCGTGGCATGGATCGAATGCACATGCATCGCGCAGCGGTGATGCGGGCAGCGGCGGTGGATCGACCCGTGCAACCCCCAGGCCGTCGGATCGGGCGCGCCGGGCATATCCAGCGTGTCGGGATCATTGGCATCAAGCAGCAACAGGTCCGAGGCCTTGATGCGCCGGAAATGCATCTGGTTGGGATTCATCAGAAACCGCGTGCCATCCTCGTTCACCGCAAGGCTGAAATGGTTGGCCACCGCCTCGTGGAAATTCAGCCGCTCCGTCCAGCGGAAGGCGGCGGCAAGGTCCACGCGTTCCTGCCAGTGGGACATGTTGGGATGGGCGGCGATGCTGGCGGTCTGGGTCATCTGGGCGTCTCCTTCTGTTCCTGTGAATGCTGCCGCAAAGCGCCGGGGCTTTACCAACGAATAATTCGCAACTATCCCATTAGAAAAACTGATCCATGATCGGAGAGGCCCATGCAACCCTCTGCCCTGCCGCCGCTTGGCTGGCTGCGCGCCTTCGAGGCCGCCGCGCGGCATCTGTCCTTCACGCAGGCCGCCGTCGAACTGAACCTGACCCAATCCGCGATCAGCCAGCATATCCGCAATCTGGAGGGCTTTCTGGGACGGGAGCTGTTCGTGCGCCGCACCCGGTCGCTGGTGCTGACCAATGCGGGCGTGAATTACCTGCCGATCGTGCGAGAGGCCTTCGACATCCTCGCCGCCGGCACCCGCAGCTTCATCGGCAGCGCCCCCCACAACACGCTGAACCTGCAATGCAATCTGGCGTTTTCCACCTTCTGGCTGGCGCCCCGCATGGCGCGGCTGAAAGCGGCGCATCCGTGGCTGGTGCTGAACCTCGTTACGCCGATCTGGGACCCGGAGAAATTCGCCCATACCGCCGCCGTGGAAATCCGCTTCGGCCGCGCCGCCGACATGCCCGCCACGGCGCAGCGCATGACCCGCGACCGGGTGTTTCCGGTCTGCGCGCCCGGCTATGCCGATGGTGCACCGGACTGGCGGCGCGATCCGCTGTTCGAGTGCGGCGGGATCATGTCGAACTGGGATCACTGGGCCGCCAGTCAGGGCGAATCCCTGCCGCCCGGCCAGCAGGTAACGATTTCCTCAAGCTACACGTTTTCCCTGACCGCGGCGCGGGCGGGCGCGGGGCTGGCCATGGGGCATGAGACGCTTTGCGCCGATCTGTTGGCCAATGGCGATCTGATCCGCCCCTTCGACCATCAGGCCGAGTTGATCGAAGCCTACTTCCTGATCGCCCCGCCAGAGCGTGACGCCACAAAGCCAAGCCGCGCCTTTTGCGACTGGCTGATGCAGGAATTCAGCGCCTGACCTCAGCCATGCGCCTCGTTATCATCGAGCGGCCGGGTGCCATCATCGCCGGTGCCATGATATTTCGGCAGACCGTCCCGCATCTCGATCCAGGGTAGCCGTTCGTTATAGTAGATATGCGCCTTTGGGGCGTAGGCCGAGGGATCGTCCAGCGTCACCGCCGGGATATGCGTCTCATCCGGCCAGCGGGAATGGTTGCGATAGAACAGGGGCGTTCCGCAGGTTTCGCAGTGGCCACGCTCCACATCGTCAGACGAGGCATATGTTGCCACCGGCCCCGACCATGTCAGCCCCTCATCCGGCACCCCGAACAGCGCCACGAAAGGCGTTGATCCCGCCCGGCGGCAACTCTCGCAATGACAATAGGCAGCCCATCTCATTCGCCCTGTGGCAGACCAGGTGACCTGGCCGCACAGGCATCGTCCTGTAAGTGTCGTCATAAAATCCTGAACCCAACTAGTCTTACCGGCAGAATGGTCACCACGGGACAGGGCAGGCAAGCAAGAGGACCGATGGTCACGCAAAGGTGATCGGCAGGTTCAACAGTGATCTTCGGCCAATTCCCGCCGAATTCAGCCCGCCGCGTCCCAGGCCACCGGCATCGACAGAGGCCCTCTGAACGCCCATCCCCCGAATCGGCTCGCCTCCGGCGGGTCAAGGCGCAGGCCTCGCAGGCGGTCGAACAGCGTAGGAAGGGCGACATCGCCGATCAGCGCTTTCGACGCCCAGGCCCCGGCGCAGAAATGCGGCCCCGCGCCGAAGGCGATGGAGGCGCTGCAATCCTGAGTCAGGTCGTAGAGATCGGGCCGGGCGAACACCGCCTCGTCCCGGTTGCCCGATCCGAACATCAGAAACACCCGGTCCTCGGGCTCGAACGTCACGCCGTTCACCGTGTCGCGCTTGGCCACCCGGCGCGGTGACATGCCGATGGGGCTGATCCAGCGGGCATATTCCTCGAAGGCCTGCATCCATGTGGCCTGCCCGGTCTGCACCATCGCCAGTTGATCGGGATGGGTCAGCAGAGCCCATGCCGTGCCCGCGATGGCATCGCGCGGTTCGTTCTGGCCACCGGAAATGGCCAGCTTCACATTGGCCCGGATCTGCGCGTCGGACAGCCCCGCCTGCATCTGCACCGACAAAAGCGAGTGGTCAGGCGCAGCGCGCAACTCCGGCATCCGGTCGTCAATGTGCCGGTCAATCGACGCCGTACAGTCATGGCACCGCGCCTCGACCTCCGGGTCGCCCGCGTAATTCGCGCAGCCGTCGATCATGCCCTGGCTGACGCGGTCCATTTCCGCGTAGCTCATGTTGGTGAGCCCCGTGATCGCCTTCAGCGCCTCGCCCGAGACCGGCAGCGCGAAGTCCTTCACCAGATCGCAGGCGCCCATGGGCGCGATCCGGTCCAGCACCTCCGCCGTCCGTGCCCGGAACTGCGCCGTCCAGACATCGCGCACCGTCTTGGGCGAGACCGTGGGAAACACCGCCTTGCGCTCCGCCGCGTGATCCGCCCCGTCCTTGCGCATCATGTTCTGGCCCATCAGCACGGTCATCAGCCCCTCGGGCTGGTCCGAGGAAAACACCTCCACCCGCTTTTCCTGAGCAAAGATGTCATCTCGCCGGGTGATCAGCGTGGCATTAAGCTGCGGCACATAGGCAATCGGCGCCGCGGCCCGCATGCGCTTGAGGTCCGGGTAGGGATCGGCCCAGAAAGCTTTGGGGTCGATCTCGTATATGGGGGCGTCAGACATGGGGTGACCTCCTTCACGGACAGTCTTGCACCCTTCCCCGGCTTGGGGCAAATCCTTCCCCATGGCCAAGCTCTATTTCAACTACTCCACCATGAATGCGGGGAAATCGACCCTGCTTCTGCAAGCCTCCTACAACTACATTGAACGGGGCATGCAGACCTATCTGCTGACCGCCGATTTCGATGACCGGGGTGGCACCGCCCAGATCGCCAGCCGCATTGGCATCGGGGCTGAAGCGGATGTCTATTCGCAGTCCGATGACCTGTACGCCAAGATCGAAGCCCGCCTTGCGAAAGGCCCCTGCGCCTGTGTGCTGGTGGATGAGGCGCAATGGATGACGCGAGACCAGGTCTGGCAGCTGGCCCGCGCGGTGGATGACCTGCGGGTTCCGGTCATGTGCTACGGGCTTCGGGTGGATTTCCGGGGCGAGCTGTTTCCGGGGTCCGCGGCGCTGCTGGCGCTGGCAGATGAGATGCGCGAGGTGCGCACCATCTGCCATTGCGGCAAGAAGGCCACGATGGTGATCCGCGTGGGCGAAGACGGCAGGGCGCTGCGCGAAGGGGCACAGATCGAGGTGGGCGGCAATGACCGTTATGTGTCGCTGTGCCGTGCCCACTGGCGCGAGGCGGTCGGGGATCGGTAGGGACGCGGTTTCGAAACCGCGTGCAAGGGCCTTCGAAGGCCCTTTTTCGCCAACCAAGAGACCTGTGCGCATCATCAAAGCCCGGGTCCGGCGCGTCTTTTGACACGCCAAAACGCGGTTTCGAAACCGCGTCGCCCCCCGCCTTCACCCGATCTTAACCCCAATCTGTCACGCTGATCGCCGGTTAACCGATTCCCAAAGCGTGGCCCGGTCCGCCGATCCGACCCCCAGACCACCCCGACAAGGGTGCAGGGGACGAGACGCGACAGAAGCTTCGCCAGACCATCCTGCTGCGCACGCCCCAACGGGCGGCGCCGCCCATCCGATCGCTCCGCCCCGACACTCCGGGGCTTTCCAGCCAAAGACATTTGCACACTCGACCGGGACCCGCCCCGATCGAGCATTTGGCAGTCCCTATTCGTTGCAACTGCTGAAGATCCGGGGCAGCGGCTGCAGATCCTCATCCAGCCCGCCCAGCATCCGATTCAGGTTCACCTCAACCGGAAAGAACCCGACCGGATACCAGACCAGCTCTCCGGGATGGGCATGGACGGAAAGCTCCGTCACCGTGTCACCCTCGACAAGTGTGAACAGCGCCACCCCCGTGCGGTTCGGTTGATCCCCCACGCCGCGCACCCCGACCATCAGCAGGCCGCGAAACGGCGCCCCCAGATCTTCCCAGCTTTCGCCATTGGAAAACGCCGCCTCACCACAGAACACGTAGGGCATGTCCTGCCCGGCCTGTTCGGCAATCAGGTCAGGTGAAAACGCGCCGGTCGCAGGCCAGAGCAGGCGAAACTGATACCCCTCCAGCGCCACGGAGTTTTCCGCCAGTGCCGGGGCCGCCAACGCCAGCAGCGCCACCGCCCATCTCATACCGGGTTGGGCAGGGCGCGCCCCTCGGCGAAGGCGATGATATTGTCGAGCGCCATGCGCCCCATATCCTCGCGCGGCCCCAGCGCCGAGGTGCCCAGATGCGGCAGCAGCGTCACGTTCTCCATGACCCGCAGCGCTTCGGGCACCTCCGGTTCGAACTCATAGACATCGAGCCCCGCCCCCGCGATCCGGCCCGCCTGCAACGCCGCGATCAGCGCCGCCTCATCGACGATATCCCCGCGCGCGATATTGACGAAAATCGCATGGGGCTGCATTGCGGCGAAGACCTCGGCGCCCACAAGGTGATGCGTCTCGGCCCCGCCCGGCGTCGCCACAACGACGATATCGGCCACGGCCAGCGCATCCGCCATCTGCATCTGCTCGGCGGGGAAATCCACCGCTTTGACCGATCGGTTCACGTAGACCACCCGACAGCCGAAGCCGAAATGGCAGCGCCGCGCGATGGCCTGCCCGATGCGGCCCATGCCGATGATGCAGACCGTCTTGCCGCTGACATGCAGCCCCAGCAATTGCGTCGGATGCCAGCCGGTCCAGCCGCCCGCGCGCACCAGCCGCTCACCCTCGCCAGCCCGCCGCGCGGTCATCAGAATGAGCGTCAGGGCGATATCGGCGGTGGAATCCGTGACCGCGCCGGGCGTGTTGGTCACCGCGATGCCAGAGGCCCGCGCCGCTGCCACGTCGATATGGTTGAACCCGGCCCCGAAATTGGCCAGCAGCCCGCAGCGCGGTTCGGGCACGGCGGCAAAGGCCTCGGCCCGAAAGGCGTCGCCAAGCGTCGGCAGCACCGCGTCATAGTCGGACAGCGCGGCCACGCAGTCCTCATGAGTCATCGGTTGTGTCGTCGCCCGGCAGGTCACGTCGAAGCGTGCCTCGGCGGCCTCCATGACGCTTTCGGGCAGGCGTCTCGAAATCAGCAGCTTCAATGCATCCGCCCCCCCTTGGGCACACTCTGGTCGGGTCCGATCAGTACGATCTCTCCGCTCTCGTCGGGCAGGCCGAGCACCAGGATTTCCGACATCACCGGCCCGATCTGTCTGGGAGGGAAGTTCACCACCGCCATCACCTGCTTGCCGATCAGGCTTTCCGGGTCGTAATGGGCCGTGATCTGGGCGGAACTTTTCTTCACCCCCAGATCGCCCCCGAAATCCACCCAGAGCTTGATCGCGGGCTTGCGGGCCTCAGGGAAGGGTTCGGCCCGCACGACCTCACCCACGCGGATATCGACCTTGAGGAAGTCGTCGAAGGAAATCTCGCCGCTCATCCCTTTAGCTCCCGCGACCGGCCCGCCGCCGCGCCCACAGTGGCACGCATCAGCGGCATCAGCCCATCCTCGGCCATCAGCACCTCCAACCCCGCCTGCGTGGTGCCATTGGGTGAGGTCACGTTGATCCGTAACTGCTCCGGGCTTTCAGAGGCAGCCTCCGCCAGCGCCCCCGCACCCGCGACGGTTGCTTTCGCCAGCTGCATCGCCATATCCTCAGGCAACCCCTCGGCCCGCGCGGCGGCGGCCAATGCATCGATCATGTAGAAGACATAGGCGGGACCGGAGCCCGACACGCCGGTGACCGCGTCGATCTGGTCCTCGTCCGAGAGCCGCACCACCTGCCCCACGGCGGACAGAAGCGCCTCGGCCATATCCGCATCCGCCGGGCCGGACGCCTCATTGCCGATGATCGCCGTGATCCCCTTGCCCACGGCGGCGGGCGTGTTCGGCATCGCGCGAATGACCCGCGTATCCGCCCCCAGAACGGTCTCGAAATAGGCAATCGGCGTGCCCGCCGCGACCGAAATGATCAGCGTCGCCCCCCCGCCAAGCGGCTGCAATTGCGGCAGCGCCTCGGCCATGAACTGCGGCTTCACGGCAACGATGGCGACGGCGGGATTCTCCGGCAGACCCGCGTTCACCTGCAGACCCTGCGCGCGCACCCAGTCCGAGGGATGCGGGTCCAGCACCCAGACAGCCCCGGGCGGCAGCCCGCCCGCCAGCCAGCCCTCCAGCATCGCCTGCCCCATCTTGCCACAGCCCAGCATCACCAGCCCGCGGCGCGCGATCTCGTCGAAATTCATGTGCTCTCCCGGCGTTGCGGCACCCCCGGCCCGAAGGCCGAAAAGCGCCCGCTTCAATCGCCGGTCAGGTTAGGCGCGCCCGTAGCTCTCTGCAATGGCGACCTGCATCGCCTGCTCGGGCGTCTTGTCGGTCCAGCAGGCCAGCTGGAAGGCCGGATAGAACCGCTCGGCGGCCAGAACGGCGGTTTCCACCATGCAGGCGATCTGATCTGGGCTGGCCATCTGCTCGCCCGCCAGCACCAGCCCGTAGCGATAGACCATCAGCCGCTGCTCGCGCCAATAGCTGAAGGCCCCCGCCCAGCATTTGTCATTGGCGAGGTTCAGCACCTCGTAAAGCGCCGGCATCGACGCCTCTGGCGGCTCCATGTCGAAGGTGCAGATCATCCGCAGGGTTTCGTCATAGGCCGACCAGGCCAGGGTGACGGAATAGGTCCGCCATTGCCCTTCGATCGCCATGGCGATCTGGTCATCTGCGACGCGGTCGAAATCCCATTCGTGATGCGTCGCCAGCGTTTCCACGATGTCGATGGGATGGAGGTCGTCGACCTCGATATACTGCTCGGATAGCGACATTGCCCAGGCCTCTTTGTTTTTTGGCAGCTTCGCGCGCCGGCTGGTCCGGGGACCAGAACGACCCACTAGAAGCTGGGTGTCTGACTATGGGTCGCCGGGGCAGGCCCGACCCCATACCAGATATGGTGGAGCCAATGGGAATGTCTGTAAAGGATAAAGTTGGGGAGTCGAGGCGGGAATCCGGGCCGGTGCGACCTATCCACAAGTTTCTGCCCCAAAGCCCAAGTTATTCACAAAGAACCGCTTTTCACCGGATAACCAGTCAGGATCAGCACCGGAAACACCCGCCCTGCCCTTTCATCTTGGCAAAAATACCTCGGGGGTCTGGGGGCAGCGCCCCCAGGCGGCCCGACAAGGCCCCCGCGCAAGCGGGGGTTGAGGAGGACCGCACACGGGTCGACTCGCGACGCGCGGCGAAACCAGCCTGTTAGACATCAGAAACGGTGGGTCAGCGAAGCGGTCGGACTTACGCGCCCTTCTCCTCCAGCGCGGCAATCCGCGCCTTCAGGGCCTCGTTTTCCTCACGGGCCTTCTGGGCCATGGCGCGCACCGCGTCGAATTCTTCGCGGGTGACGAAGTCGCGGTCGGCCAGCCAGCGGTCCATGAGCGAGCGCATGGCGGTCTCGGCCTCGTCCTTTGCCCCCTGCGCCACGCCCATGGCGTTGGTCATAAGTTGGGACATGTCTTCCATGAACTTGTTGCGGGTCTGCATGAGGGGCCTCCTGTCGCTTGTCCCTCATATGGCCCCGCAGGCGCCCGGCATCAAGGTTGACTTCGCCGCAGGGGCCAGCCATCCAATCGGCGACCCGAGCAGACGAGGCCAAAGATGCTGGCAGCCGCGATCCCCTTCCCCGATATCTCACCCGAGATCTTTTCGATCACGCTTGGCGGCATGGAGTTCGCGCTCCGCTGGTATGCGCTGGCCTATATCGTGGGCATCCTCGCGGGCTGGCGGCTGGCGCTGGTCACCCTGCGCCGCCCGGCGTTGTGGCCGCGCGGCACCGCGCCGATGACCGGTGAGCAGCTGGAAGGGCTGATGACATGGATCATCATTGGCATCGTCGCGGGCGGGCGACTTGGTTACGTGCTCTTTTACCAGCCCGGCTATTACCTGCAGAATCCGGTCGAGATCCTGATCCTCTGGCAGGGTGGCATGTCCTTTCATGGCGGCTTTCTGGGGGTGGTCATTGGCGGCGGGCTCTATTGCTGGCGCCACGGAATCCCGATGTTGCAGGCGGGCGATCTGATGGCGCTGTGCACCACGCCGGGGCTGCTCTTCGGTCGGCTGGCCAATTTCATCAATGCCGAGCTTTGGGGCCGCGCGTCGGATGTGCCTTGGGCGGTGATCTTTCCCGGAAGCGCAGCGCAGGATTGCCCTTGGCCGCATGGGGTTGTGACCATTGACGGCGCTGTCTTCTGCGCCCGCCATCCGTCACAGCTCTATGAAGCGGCGCTGGAGGGGCTGCTGCTCGGCGCGCTGCTGATCTGGCTGGCCTATCGGCGCGGGGCGCTGACGCGGCCGGGTATGACGATGGGGGTGTTCTTTGCGGGCTACGGTCTTGCGCGGATCTTTGTCGAGCTGTTCCGGCAGGCCGATCCGCAGTTCATCACCGCGGACAATCCGTTTGGCTACGTGCTGTCCCTGTCGCCCAGTATCGGCCTGACCATGGGGCAGATCCTGTCGCTGCCGATGCTGATCGTGGGGCTTGCCTTCATCCTTCTGTCCCGCAGGCGCGGGACATGAGCGCCCTTTTGGACAGCCTGCTGACGCGCATCGCCCGAACCGGGCCGATGACGCTGGCGGAGTTCATGACCGAATGCCTGCTGCATCCAAAGCACGGCTATTACACCACCCGCGATCCGCTTGGGGCGGCGGGCGATTTCACCACCGCGCCGGAGATCAGCCAGATGTTCGGCGAGCTTCTGGGCCTGTGGCTGGCGCAGGTCTGGATGGATCAGGGCGCGCCTCAGCCCTTCCTGCTGGCCGAGCTTGGGCCGGGACGCGGCACGCTGATGGCCGATGTGCTGCGCGCCACGCGGGCTGTGCCAGGCTTTCACGATGCGGCGCGGCTGCATCTGGTCGAGGTCTCGCCTGCCCTGCGCGCCAAACAGGCCGAGGCGCTGGCGGGTCATCAGGTCAGTTTCCACGACCATCTGGCCAGCCTGCCCGACGGGCCGCTCTTCCTACTGGCCAACGAGTTCTTCGACGCCCTGCCGATCCGCCAGTTCCAGCGCGGCAAGACCGGCTGGCATGAACGGATGATCGGGGCCGAGGACGGGCGGCTGATCTGGGGGCTGGGGCCGGAAAGCGCCTTCGAGATGCTGGAGGACCGGCTGGCCGACACGACCGAGGGCCAGATCGTCGAGGTCAACACCCCTGCCCTGCCGCTGGCCGAGGATATCGGCCGCCGTATCGCTACCCATGGCGGGGCGGCGCTGATCGTCGATTATGGCGAGGCGGTGAGCCATGGCGACACGTTTCAGGCCCTCAAGGCGCATAAATCCGTCGACCCCCTGACCTGCCCGGGAGAGGCCGACCTGACCGCGCATGTGGCCTTCGCCCCGTTGGCCAAGGCCGCCGCCCCGGCCCGTGCCTCCTCCCCGTCACCGCAGGGCGTCTTCCTCGAACGGCTCGGCATCACGGCACGGGCGCAGGCGCTGGCCGCTCAACTGAGCGGCCCGGCTCTTGACTCACACATTGCCGCACACAGACGGTTGACGCATGGGCAGGAAATGGGAACGCTGTTCAAGGTGATGTCGCTGACACCGCCCGACGCTGCCCTGCCCCCCGGCCTCGACCCATGAAAGGCCCCGCAATCCGATGACCGTGACCACAAGCCTCGAGATCATCACGTCAGACCTGCTGGACGGTGTCCGGCACGGGTTCTTCACCCGTCGCGGCGGGGCGTCCTCGGGCATCTTCAAGGGCTTGAACTGCGGCACGGGATCGTCGGACCAGACCAGCATGGTCGACACCAACCGCGCCCGCGTCGCCGACGCCATGGGGGTACCGATCCTCCAGTTGGTGACGGTGCACCAGACCCATTCCGCCCGCGCGGTGGCGGTCGAAGATGCGCAGCCGCTGCCAAGACCCGAGGCCGACGCCATCGTCACGGCAACCCCCGGCACCGCCATCGCCATCCTGACCGCCGATTGCCAGCCGGTGCTGTTTGCCGACCGCAAGGCAGGTGTCATCGGGGCCGCCCATGCTGGCTGGCGCGGGGCGGTGGACGGGGTGCTGGACTCGACGCTGGAGGCAATGGAAGAGCTTGGCGCGCGGCGCGAGGATACCCACGCCGTCATCGGCCCCTCGATCAGCCAGCGCGCCTATGAGGTGGGACCGGAGTTTTTCGAGACCTTCTTTGACGAGGATCGCGAGAACTCGATGTTCTTCATCAATGGCGAGGGCGACCGGTTCCTGTTCGATCTGCCCGCCTACGGGCTGCACCGGCTGCGCCGCGCGGGCGTGGGACAGGCGGAATGGACGCGGCATTGTACCTATTCCGACCCGGAGCGGTTCTTTTCCTACCGCCGGTCCGTGCATCAGGGCGAAGCCGATTACGGGCGACTCATTTCCGCGATTCGGCTTTGATCACGATCTGGAATTCGGGCGAAGCTGCCACGCTTGGCGCCTTGACGCGGGAAATCCGGCACATCCTTGGCAGGCACCGCCCCATTGCTGCCTTGAACGGTGCGGCGTCATCGGAAATACCCTGTGAAACAAGGCCAGCCCCCGCCACATTTTCGCCTCGGCCTTTTACGGAAAATTAGGGCCGGGGCCGTAAGACTGCCCGAAAGTTCCGCCAGATTGTCCTCAACCCGGAAACGGGACAACAGATGGCCCGGAAAGGGCCGGCATGAAAAGAGGACGAGAGAATGCTGAAACGGCGCTGGATGGAAAAGGTTCTGGAAGAAAGCCAGAAGGAACAGATCGACATGCCCTGGTCGCGCGGCAAACGCCATCGTCGCCGGAGCATGCTGCGCAAAGCGGCATCGGCCTGATCCCACGCATGGGCTGGACATGGCCCGAACAGCAGAACGCTGAAAAATGGCGGCCTTCCGGGGCCGCTTTTTCTTTGCGCGGGTCAGATGGATGCCCTACCCGATCGGCCGGAGGGGAATCGGACGCTGTTCCTCGATCGCTTCCATCGCGAAGAAGGATGTCACGGTCTCCAGCTCGACCCCCTCGATCAGCCGTTTGTAGCACAGGTCGTAATCGGCCATGTCGCGCGCCACGATCTTCAGCATGTAATCGTATTCCCCGCCGATCCGGAAGAAATCCACCACATTGGGGATCGTCCGCACATGTCGGCGAAAGGCGTTGAGCCAGTCGGCCGAATGGTGCCGCGTCTTGACCATCACGAAGACCACCAGCGTGGCCCCAAGCTGTGCCCGGTCGAGCAGCACGGTGCGCCCCCGGATCACGCCCCGATCCTCCAGCGCGCGCAGACGCCGCCAGCAGGCGTTCTGCGACAGCCCGACCTTTTCCGACAGCGCCCGTTGCGACAGGCTGGCATCCTGCTGAAGCGCCTCCAATAGGTTGCAATCAATCTGATCTAGTTTCACAGGCAATCTCCGATCATTTGACCCAATTTAGGCCTGTATCATGAAAAGATCGGTGATGAAATCGCGGCAACTGGGTGTCAGATTCCCGAAATCAGCGAATTGGAGCCCGACATGACCCCCCTTGCCCGTTTTCAAGCCTCTCTCGACCGAAGCGACCTGGTGGATGTCCTGCGCTCCGGGGTCATCGGCGACGGCATCCTGATCGACACGCCGTTCGGGCAGAAGCCCCTGATCTACGCCGATTACGTCGCCTCTGGCCGGGCGTTGACGGTGGTCGAGGATTTCGTCCGCGACGCGGTGCTGCCCTATTACGCCAACAGCCATACCGAGGCGTCCTTTTGCGGCGCGGCCATGACCAGGATGCGGGAAGAGGCGCGCGCGCGGATCGGGGCGCTGGTCGGGGCGGATGACGGGTGCAGCGTGGTGTTCGCCGGATCTGGTGCGACGGCGGGGCTGAACCGGCTGGTGGCGTTGCTCGACATTCCGGCGCGGCTGGCGCGTGGGGACCGGGTGGTGGTGCTGGTCGGCCCCTATGAGCATCATTCCAACCTGCTGCCCTGGCGCGAAAGCGGGGCGGAGGTGATCGAGGTGATCGAGGCTGCGGCAGGCGGCCCGGATCTGGATGATCTGCAGGAACAGCTGGACGCCGCACAGGGCGCGGATCTGATCGTAGGCAGTTTCTCGGCGGCGTCGAACGTGACCGGGATCGTGACCGACACCGATGCGGTCACGCGGGTGCTGAAACAGGGCCGCGCGCTGGCGATCTGGGATTTCGCCGGGGGTGGCCCCTATATGGAGATGTCGATGCAGGGCGGCACCGACTGCGCCAAGGACGCCATCGTCTTTTCGGCCCACAAGTTCCCCGGTGGGCCGGGCGCGTCGGGCGTGATGATCCTGCGCGACGCGATGACCACGCGGGCCACGCCCACCCTGCCCGGCGGCGGAACGGTCAGCTTCGTCTCGCCCTGGCGGCACAAGTATTCAGACCGGTTGTCGACCCGCGAAGAGGCGGGCACGCCCAATGTCGTCGGCGATATCCGCGCGGCGCTGGTGATGATGGTGAAGGAGGCGCTCGGCCAAGGCTGGCTGGACCGTCGGCAGGCCGATCTGCGCGCCCGCGCGCTGTTGCGGTGGCGGGCCCATCCGCGGCTGGACCTGCTCGGAAACACCGATGCCAAGGCCCTGCCGATCTTCGCCTTCCGCATCCGCGACGGGCGCGGGGGCTATGTGCATCATCAGCTGTTCACCCGGATGCTGTCCGACATTCACGGCATTCAGGCGCGCGGCGGGTGTGCCTGCGCGGGGCCCTATGCGCACCGGCTGCTCGGCATCGGGCAGGCGCAATCCGATGCCCTCTTCGCAGCGCTGGACGCGGGCGAGGAACTGGCCAAACCCGGTTGGGTGCGGCTGAACCTGTCGGCGCTGATGACCGATGAGAAGGCGGATTTCGTCATCGACTGCGTCGAGCAACTGGCCGAAACCGCCGAAGATTATGCCGCGCTCTATTGCTGCGACGAAACCACCGCCCGTTTTGCAAGGACCGCTGCCTGATCTGCGCTTGTCGGGTCCAAAGAGGCGCGGCGCTACAGCGAAACGGGCTTTTCCAGCGCGTCCAACAGCGGCTCCAGGTCCGTTTCATAGCGGGTCCAGCCCGCGACCGAGGCGCGGTAGATGGGCTGGCGCACCTGCGCAAAGCTGAGCGTCGCCACATTGCGCCGCGCCTTGTGGGGTTCCAGACAGGCGGCGTCCCAGTCCAGCCCTGCCGCTGCGACCAGGGCGCGGATCTGCGGCTCCGGCTCTGCGGTCAGCGCCTCGTAATCCACCACATGCACCCGGTCGGGCAGCGCCTCGGCCCAATGGTCCAGCATCGCCTCGTAAAGCCGCAGGTAGCGCCCGATATCGGCCAGATCGGTGGCGAAGAGCTGCCGCCCCTGCGGGAACATGTTGCGGTAGATCGACAGGCCCACATCGCGCGGATCGCGGCGCAGCATCAGGAACCGGGCATTGGGCAGCGCCAGCGCCGCTTGCCCGACGCGCGAGAACGTGGAAATCGCCTTGTCAGTCAGGATATCCACAGCCCCCGAGCGACGCCGCGCAGCCGTCATGTAGCTCCGGCCCGCCTCGGCAAAGCCTGCTTCGGCAGCGGGGAGGCCATCGGCCACCCGGTCCAACGGCAGGTACAGGGCGCGCACGAGAAACGGCATCTCGCCCCCCGCCGTCACACGCGGATGCGCGGCAAGGATGGTTTCCACCAGCGTCGTTCCCGACCGGGGCGGGCCGGTGACGAAAACCGGCGCATCCTCCGGGCAATCGGTCAGGGCCGGGGCCTTGCGCAGGGCGTCATAGCCGGAAATCAGCGCGCGGGCGGCGTCCAGATCCGCCTCGAACCGGTAGGGGAACTCGGCCCGCATCATCCGGTTTGCGCGGTTGAGATAACGGAAAACCCGGTCGTGATGGCCCAGATCCTCCTGCGCCTTGGCCATGGCAAAGGCCAGCACACGGCGGCTGAGCGCGGGCAGGGTCGCGCTGTCCACCCGTGCCTCAAGGATCGGCAGGATGGGGTCGTCGGATTTGATCTTGCCACCCCCGACATAGGACCGGATCGCCTCGGCCGCGTCAGGGCTGATCCGCGTGGCGTCCAGCAGATCGGTGCGCGCGCCATCCATGTCGCCTGCCGTCTGGCGCTGCTGGCCCCGGATGGTGCGGAAGGCAACGTTCTTGGGATCCGATTTCACCAACTCGTCCATCAGCGCCGCAGCGGCCCCGGTTTCGCCCTCGGCAGCCAGCGTTTCCGACAGCCGCGCCAGCAATCCACGCGACCGGCCAAGGCGGATGGCGGCGTCATAGGCGCGGCGCGCCTCTTTCGGGCGGCGTAGGGCGGCAAGCGTATCGCCATGATCCAGATGCAGGTCGGGGCGTTTCCTGTGGCGGGCAATGGCGCTTGCCAAGAGCGCCTCGGCCTCTTCCACGCGGCAGGTTTCGCGCAAGCTTCGGGCCAGCGGCAGTGTCACATCCGCCCCCAGAGTGGCAGCGCGGGTCAACGCCGTTTCAGCCCGCAGCCATTGCCCCAGTTGCGCATGACATTCGCCAAGCGCCCGCAACGCGCGGGGGTCGTCCGGGGCGCGTTCCACGGATTTTTCCAGCGGCCCGATGGCCCCCGCCCAATGTCCCAGAGCCTGTCGGGCAAGACCAAGCGCCAGGGCCGGTTCGGCCGCATTCGGAAACCGGGTGACCAGCGCGAATGCGGCGGTTTCGGCGGCCTTGGCCTGTCCCTGCTCGATCTGGCGCAGAATCGGGGCGATGTCAGGACCCGTGGTCAGGGGAATGCCCGCCGCCGCAGCCTCGCGTTGCAGTTTCTTGAGCTTGCCGCCGGTCAGCACCGACGCCAGCCCCTGCCAGATCGCGGGTTCCTTTGGCCGGGATTTCAGCGCCTTGCGCAGGGCGGTTTCGGCCTTGGCGGCATCCCCGCGCGCGGCATGGATGCGGCCCACCTGGAAATGTGCCTCGGCCAGATCGGGGCGGGCCTGCAGCACCTGCGCATAGAGCGCCAGCGCCTCCTCCGCCTGTCCAGCGGATTGGGCGGTCATCGCCTGCTGATAAAGCTGCTTGATCCGCGCCGGATTGACCGGAAGCATGGCCTAGCCCTCGCGCGCGATGCGGTCCTCAAGCACCTCGAAGGGCACGCCGGGCTCGTCCTTGGCGCCGCGAATGACCAGCGAGGTACGCACATGGGCGACATTGTCGGCGGCAGTCAGCTGTTCGGTCAGGAAGCTTTGGAAGGTGGACAGGTCGGGCGCCACGCATTTCAGGATGAAGTCGATCTCGCCATTCAGCATGTGGCATTCGCGGACCAGCGGCCAGTTGCGGCAGCGGTCTTCGAAGGCGACCAGATCGGCCTCGGCCTGACTGTGCAGCCCGACCATGGCGAAGACCTGCACCTCGAAGCCCAGTTGTCGTGCATCCACATCGGCGTGATAGCCCTTGATGAAGCCCTGCTCCTCCAGCGTGCGGACACGGCGCAGGCAGGGGGGCGCGGAAATGCCGACGCGGCTGGCCAGTTCCACATTGGTCATGCGGCCATTGCCCTGAAGCTCTGCCAGGATCATACGGTCGGTTTGGTCCAGTTTTGCCCCTGGCATGTTTCTGCTCGCCTCCCCAGACGTTTAATATTCCTGTTATTGGACATGCCCTTCGCGCAAGAATATTTCAAGGGCGCGCAACATATGGAACAGCATTGCGATCAATGCAAGCGCCTCCGCACCGTTGCAGCATTGCCGCGCGGAATATGCTAGGCTGCGACCGTTGATGATCGGATTCACCAGAAGGAGGATTTTCATGAAGCTGCAAAGTCTGATCTTGATCTCGGTGGTGGCATTGGCCGGCTGCGCAGGCGATTCGGATTCCATGCCGCGCCTGCCGGAGTCGACGTTCTACGAGCGGACCGTCATAGCCATCGACGGGCAGACCTACACGGTGTCAACGCGACCGGCAGAATTCGGTGACAGAGAGCAATATTTCGTCTCCGTCAACGGGCGCTATTATGAATGCGAAGCACCCACGGCGGAAGGCTGCATCGAGGCCGTGCGCGGGGCCATGACCCGGGGCGGCGGGGATTCGGACTACTAGGCACGGTTCTGTCTAGGGCAGGATCCGATCCGGCCTTGCCCCCCTTTTGCCTCCCGCGCGGGGTGGCTACATTGGCGGCGACTCATGACACACCCAAGGAAGCCCCCATGTCCGACACCCGCCACACCCGCGTTCTGATCATCGGCTCCGGCCCTGCCGGCTATACCGCCGGCGTCTATGCCAGCCGCGCGATGCTGGAACCCATTCTGGTGCAGGGGATCGAACCGGGCGGGCAGCTGACCACCACGACCGAGGTGGAAAACTGGCCCGGCGATACCGAGGTGCAGGGGCCGGACCTGATGATACGGATGGAGGCCCACGCCAAGGCCATGGGCTGCGAGATCATCGGCGACATCATCACCTCGCTTGATACGACGCAGCGCCCCTTCGTGGCGCAGGGTGACAGCGGCACCACCTACACAGCCGACGCGGTGATCCTGTGCACCGGCGCGCGCGCCAAGTGGCTCGGCCTGCCCTCGGAAGAGGCGTTCAAGGGCTTCGGCGTCTCGGCCTGCGCCACCTGCGACGGGTTCTTCTATCGCGGGCAGGAAATCGTGGTGATCGGCGGTGGCAATACGGCAGTGGAAGAGGCGCTGTTCCTGACCAATTTCGCCAGCAAGGTCACGCTGATTCACCGCCGGGACGAGCTGCGCGCCGAAAAGATCCTGATCGACCGTCTGATGAAGAACCCCAAGATCGCCCCCCTGTGGCACCACGTGCTGGAGGAGGTCGTCGGCACCGACAACCCCAAGGGGGTCGAGGCCGTCCGCGTCAAGCATGTGGAAACCGGCGAGATCACGGAAATCCCCTGCAAGGGTGTCTTCGTCGCCATCGGTCACGCGCCCGCGAATGAACTGGTGAAGGACGTGCTGGAACTGCACAACGGCGGCTACGTGAAGGTCGAGGCGGGCAGCACCCGCACCTCGATCCCCGGCATTTTCGCGGCGGGCGACCTGACCGACCACAAATACCGCCAGGCGGTGACCAGCGCCGGCATGGGCTGCATGGCAGCACTCGACGCCGAACACTGGCTGGCCGAGCAGGAGTGAAGCATCAGTCCGGGTGGATGTCGCGCGGCGTGCACCCGGCCTCGATCACCACGGCGATCCAGTTCACATCGGGCTCCAGCCCGAGATCGTTCAGCCACGCCTGCTGGATGCGGTAGGCGGGCAATTCCTGCGCGCCGGGGCAATACCAATGGCCCGCTGCCGCCTGCCGGTGATGCACCAGCTCGTGCAGAAGCACGCTGACGTCATAGGGGTTGCGGGCATCCCAGGGCTGCACCAGCCAGACCGTTTCGGCCTCGGGGTCGTAAAGCCCCCGCAAGGTCGGGCTGGCCGCGCTCTGATGAGCGTGGGCGATGCCAGTGGCGTGGGCATGGCTGGTCAGCTGGATGAGAGGCGGGGCCTCCCGCCTTGGCAGATCGGTGTGGATGTCCAACCAGTCCTCCATATGGGTGACAAGCGCCTGCATCGTGGGGGCCTCACGCCATGCCAGCAGATCCTGTGCCGCTGCGGTGACCGGCGCCAACGCCAATGCCGCGCACAGGGAGAGAGAGCGCACCAGCCGGCGGCTGGCCCGGAAAGGGATGGTCATGGTGACCTCCGTGGGTTTGGTTCAGGAATGAATTCATGGTAAGGTCCGACCCGCGCCCGACGCAAAAGACCTTTTTTCATTGGCACATGAAGGGAATTCACCTGCCATGGGACGACAGCTGCCACCGTTCGCCGCCGTCCGCGCCTTCGAGGCCGCCGCACGGCACAGAAGCTTCAAGAAAGCCGCCGAGGAGTTGTGCCTGTCGCCGTCGGCCATCAGCCACCAGATCCGCGCGCTGGAGGAGTATCTGGACACCGCGCTGTTTGAACGGGTCGGCAACCGGCTGGAATTAACGCTGACCGGGCGCGGTTATGCCGGCAGGCTGACCGGGCTTCTGAACGGTCTGGAGGACAGCACCCGCGCCATCCGGCAGGCCGGAGAGCGCCCGCTGAGGGTGCTGTGCACGCCCGGTCTGGCTGCGCGCTGGCTGGTCCCGCGGCTCGACCGGCTGGAGTTCGGAGACCGGGTGAGGCTGCGGGTCTCGACTGGCGCGCCCTCGACCGATTTCGCCAGCAATGACAGCGACGTGGTGATCCAGTGGTCGACCGATCCCACCCAAGGTGTGGTGACGGAGCCGCTGATGCAGTCCAACCGCTACCCGGTGATCAGCCCGCATCTGCGCGATGCGGAGGGCGTGGACCGGCCCGAGGACCTGCTGCGCCTGCGGCTGATGTATGATGAAACCGACGACGCCTGGGGCGACTGGTTCTCCGCCGCCGGTCTGCCCGATCCCGTCCTGCCCAACGGCCCTGTCTTCCCCAATTGCGAACTGGCCACCACCGCCGCCGAACGCGGACAGGGCGTATCGCTGGCCTATGACTCGGTCGTGCGGGGCACGCTGGCCTCCGGCAGGCTGGTGCGGCTGTTCGAGACCGTGACAATGCCGATGGTCATCTATTCGGTCGCCTACCCCGAGGACCGGGCCAGCGATCCGATCATCCGTGCCTTCCGCGACTGGCTGTTCACCGAGGTGGCGCGAGATGGCACCGGCGTGCAGGAATTGTCGGCGGCCGAGTAGACCCGGGCAGATCCGCCCGGAGCGGGTAGTGCTGTTGCCGGGCATCGCCGCGCAGGGTAGGCTCTGTGCTGACGCGCTCTTGTTTCCCCGATCCATTTCCGACCCGAGGACATCGAATGCCATTTCCCAGATTGCTTTTTTCTATCGCCGTTTCCCTGCTCCTGTCCGCCACCACCGCTGCCGCACAACCGGTGGTGATCGGCGTGTCCGAGGATTACCCGCCTTATGCCTACCGCGACAGCCTTGGACAGGTCAGCGGTTTCGACGTGGATGTGGCCTCCGAGATCTGCGCGCGGCTTGGGCAGGACTGCCGGTTGGAGATGCGCCCGCTTGCGGGGCTTCTGCGCGGGATATCCGAGGGCGCGCTCGACATCGCCATTGGCGGTCTGGCGGCCACGCCCGCGCGGGCGGAAATGGGCAACCTGACCTGTCCGCTGATGTATTTCCTGAGCCGGGATGAGATGTTCTATGCCCGCTCCGGCGCAGTCAACGTAAGTTCCGGCACAATCGCCACGGTGCGCGGGTCGCTTCAGGAATGGACATTGGTGCAACGCGGGCTGCGGCTGGCGGTGTTCGAGACGACCGAAGAAGCGGTACGGGCGGCCCTGACCGGGCAGGCTGACGCCTTCTTCGGGTCGGAACGCGCACTCGATACGGTGGCCGGGGCGGCGCAGGCACTGGTCGAGGTGGACCGGCTGGAAATGCCGCCCGTGGGCGCGGCCTTTATGGTGTCACGGCAGCGGCCCGATCTGCTGGATAGCTGGAACGGGCAGATTCTCCAGCTGTTCGACGCCGGGACGATTGACCGGCTGCATACGCAGCATGGCGATTTCAACGGTGACTTCGATCAGACGCGGCAGCTGTCCATCGACTGCCTGCGCGGCAACCGTCTGCTTTTCTGACCCTTTCAACCTTTGACAGGTGGGACCGCTGCGCCATTCGGCTCGGTTTCTGACGCTTGACCATTTTTCTCTTTGCTGCGCGTGCACAATATGACATATGTTCATCCGTGAACAAACTTTGAGTCGCCTGCGATGCCTGCACCAACGCCCACCCTGCCGGAAGATGACCTGCTCTTCCGCCTTCTGCGCCAGCTGGATCTGGCGCCGGATGCGTCTCAGCGGGCGACGGCGGCGGCGCTTGGCATCTCGCTCGGGCGGCTCAATGCGGTGTTGCGCGCGGTGACCGACGCCGGGCTGATCAAGGTCACCGACCGCGACAGCACCGACAAGCGCCAGCGCTTCGCCTATGCGCTCACCTCTCGCGGGGCGGCCGAAAAGGCCCGTCTCACCGATCGTTTTCTTTCCCGCAAACTGGCCGAATATGACGCGCTTCATGCCGAATTGACCGGTGCGGCCAGCGGGCTTCTTTCTCCCAAGTACAGGACCCAAGTGATGCAGAACCACCTTGCCCCCGTTCAGGAACTTTTCGTTTCCGCCGATAGCGCCCAGAAACTCAAGCGCGAGGCGTCCGAACTGGTCAGCTGGGATCTGACCCCGCGCCAGATCTGCGATCTGGAACTCTTGATGAATGGCGGGTTCAACCCGCTGAAGGGCTTTCTGGGTCAGGAAGACTACGAGAGCGTCGTCGAAACCATGCGTCTGGCCGATGGCACGCTCTGGCCGATGCCGATCACGCTGGACGTGAGCCAGACCTTCGCCGACGGGATCGAGCCCGGTCAGGACATTGCGCTGCGCGATCAGGAGGGCGTGATCCTCGCGATCCTGTCGATCAGGGACAAATACCTGCCCAACAAGGCGCGCGAGGCCGAGATGGTGTTTGGCGCCGATGACGTCGCCCACCCGGCGGTGAATTACCTGCATCACGTGGCAGGCCCCGTCTATCTGGGCGGTGCCGTGACCGGCATCCAGCAGCCCGTGCATTACGATTTCCGCGCCCGCCGCGACACGCCGAACGAGTTGCGCGCCTATTTCCGCAAACTGGGCTGGCGCAAGATCGTCGCCTTCCAGACCCGCAACCCGCTGCACCGCGCGCATCAGGAACTGACCTTCCGCGCTGCGAAAGAGGCACAGGCCAACCTGCTGATCCACCCGGTCGTGGGCATGACCAAGCCGGGCGATGTGGACCATTTCACCCGCGTGCGCTGCTACGAGGCGGTTCTGGACCAGTATCCCGGCGCCACCACCACCATGAGCCTGCTGCCGCTGGCCATGCGCATGGCCGGCCCGCGTGAGGCCGTCTGGCACGGGCTGATCCGCAAGAACTACGGCTGCACCCATTTCATCGTCGGCCGCGACCATGCGGGCCCCGGCAAGAATTCTGCCGGTGACGATTTCTACGGCCCTTACGACGCGCAGGACCTGTTCCGCGAACATCAGGCCGAGATGGGCATCGAAATGGTCGATTTCAAACACATGGTCTATGTGCAGGAACGCGCCCAGTACGAACCCGCCGACGAGATTGCCGACAAGGACAACGTGACGATCCTGAACATCTCGGGCACCGAGCTGCGCCGCCGTCTGCGCGAAGGGCTGGAAATCCCGGAATGGTTCTCTTTCCCCGAGGTTGTGCAGGAACTGCGCCGCACCTCGCCGCCGCGCTCCAAGCAGGGCTTTACCGTGTTCTTCACCGGCCTGTCCGGCTCGGGCAAGTCGACCATCGCCAACGCCATCATGGTCAAGCTGATGGAACAGGGCGGCCGCCCGGTGACGCTGCTCGATGGCGACGTGGTGCGCAAGCATCTGTCCTCGGAACTGGGTTTCTCGAAGGAACACCGCGACATCAACATCCGCCGCATCGGCTATGTCGCGTCCGAGATCACCAAGAACGGCGGCATCGCCATCTGTGCGCCGATCGCGCCCTATATCGCGACCCGCCGCGCCGTGCGGGAGATGATCGAAGCTTTCGGGGCCTTCGTCGAGGTGCATGTTGCCACGTCGCTGGAAGAATGCGAACGCCGTGACCGCAAGGGGCTTTATGCCCTGGCGCGCGAAGGCAAGATCAAGGAATTCACCGGCATTTCCGACCCCTATGAGGCACCGACCGCCGCGGAACTGGTGGTCGATACCGAGGGCATGGACGTGGATTACTGCGCGCAGCAGGTGCTCTTGAAGCTGGAATCCATGGGGCTGATCTCCGCCTGATCCCACGCGATCCGACACATCCTGAAACGCCCCGGCCAGCCCGCCTGTCCGGGGCGTTTCTCTGTCCGCTGTTTACCGGTTGGAAAGTCCTGCGGCCGATGCTGCCCGGAATTGTCCAGATCGCGGCAGGATTGCGCCCCGGTCCGTCCATATTCGCAGGGTACAAGAAGGGCGGGGGCATCCGGCCCATGGGAAACCGTGCGGCCAGTGCGAGGATGTGTGCGCGATGCCAAGTTACGACATGCAGGCCTGGAGCCTGCAGGATATAGGCAACCCAACTTCGCTTGGGGTGGGTGACAGTTTTACAGTTTCAGCCGCTGCCACGGCAGATATCGTCACCGTCACCGATGGCGGAACCGACGACACGCCCGACGATTTCAACCCGGTCGACAGCGATCAGCTGGTCAGCGGCACCGTGGACGGCACCACATATACGAATGCGCTGCATCAATATGAAATCGCCTATCAGGTCACAGACGGCAGCAACACGTTCATCATGGTCTGGGTCAATACAGGTGCCAATCAGCAAGGCAACAATCAGGCGGTGACCAATGACGGCTATTTCGTTGTCATGGAAGATCCCGCCAATCCCGGCGGCGGCGGCATCGTTCCGGGAAGCACCTATACGATCCTTGCCGAGGACCTGTCGGTCAACTTCTCCAACGGCGGGTTCAATGCGACACCGCAGTATTCGGATTTCTTCGTCTGTTTCGCGCGTGGCACCCTGATCGGCACGGTCGAGGGCGACCGCCCGGTGGAAACCCTGCATCCCGGCGACCTGATCCGCACCCGCGATGACGGCCCGCAACCCCTGCGCTGGATCGGCGGGCGGCGGGTGCCCGGGCGGGGCGATCTGGCGCCGGTGGTGATCGGCAAGGGTGTCCTGGGCAATCGCCGCCGCCTGCTGGTTTCACCCCAGCACCGGCTGCTGATTGGCGGGCCACGGGCCGAATTGCTGTTCGGGGATGGCGAGGTACTGGTCGCCGCAAAACACCTTATTGATGATAGGCGCATCCGGTCCGAACCGTGTGACTGCGTGGAATACTGGCACCTGCTGTTTGACCGCCACCAGATCATTCTGGCCGAGGGCATCGCCGCCGAAAGCTTCCACCCGGCGGACCAGTCAATCAGTGCGCTGGACCATGCCGCGCGCGAGGAAGTGCTGCGGATCTTCCCTAAGCTGCGCAGCTCAGCCACCGCCTACGGACCGCTCGCCCGCCCCGCGATCGGCGCGACAGAGGCCAGGGCATTTTTGCCAATCCCCTGATTCCGCGCAAAAGTTTACGCTACGTCAACCTTTCTGCAACACCCGCTGTCAGAGTCCGCAGGGCGGGTTGCGGGAATCGCCCGACGGCGCAACTCTGACGGGTACATGCAATCTTTGGGGGGATTGGGACCGTGAAAAACATCGTCACCATTCTGGCAGGCCTGATCCTGTCCATCACCATCGCCGGCAGCGCCATGGCACAAAGCCTGCCATTCAGCTTCAGCGGCCCGAGCAGCTTTGCACGCGGCCCCGACCGGCTGACCTTCGGCTTCATGTCGCCGTTCTGTTCCGACTGCCGGACTGTGGCCGGATTGGGTGGACCGGAAAACATCCATGTCGGAAATGCGATTGGCCTTATGGTTGCGGCCACATGGCTCAATGCCGCCGCGCGCGGGGCCTCTGCGTCCTCATCCGCCCCGGTCCTGGCCTATACGCTCGGGCTGGAGCACATGAACTCCAACGTCAATGCCTTCGAGTCGGGCGGCTTGCTGTTTCCGACAACCGGCAGTTCCACCTTCACCGGAATTTTCGTGGGCGCCGCGTATGAAACCCCGCTTGGCGGCGGCTATTCCAGCAGTTCCATCGCGGTGCCGACCTTCGGGTTCGGTCTGAACCTTGGCTATGGCTGGGCCGCTGTTGACGGCTTCGGTGGAGCGTTCCAGATCAACGACGCCGGTCTCTATGGCCGCGCCGATGCCTATCTGGCCATTCCGCTGGCGGGCGGTGTGCTGCTGACGCCGGGCGTGTCCTACCGGCTGTTCGATTTCGGTGGCATCGAGGATCGTGGCCTGTCCGGGTTCCTGCGCCTTGTCATACCGCTGTAACCTCCCTGCGACCTGTACCTCGTAGGGAAAACGAAGATGGGCGCCCCGTTTCGGGGCGCCCATTTTACGTTCGGCAATGTCTGATCAGTGTACGCTGACCGGCATCATGTCATTCTGTCGCGCCATCACGAAGGCCAGCTTTCGGTCCTTGACCAGCGCCAGTTGCTCTCCCGCCTCATTGCCGATGGCATAGAGCTCTTTCAACCCCGCACCACTGGCCTGTGCCCGAATCTCCTCCGGCAGGTCGTCCACCCTGACCTTGCGGACATAGACGATGGGCCGTTCACCGGCATTCATCTTGTCATTTGGCTCATGCATCCTCGGCACCTCCCACCTTGATCCGGATGGTCTGGACGACATTTTCCGGGACCGACCGTTTCAGGTCCACATGCAGCAGCCCGTGTTCCATGGTCGCGCCAGTGACCTCGACCCCGTCGGCCAGCACGAAACTGCGCTGGAACTGGCGCGCGGCAATGCCCCGGTGCAGGAAGACGCGGCCTTCGCTGTCATCGCCCTGACGGCCCCGGATCACCAGCTGGCGGTCCTCCAGCGTGATCGACAGATCATCCTCGGCAAAGCCCGCAACGGCCAGCGTGATGCGAAAGGCGTTTTCGCCCTTGGCTTCGATATTATAGGGGGGATATCCGTCATTGCCGGATTTCGCGGTCCGCTCCACCAGCCGTTCAAGCTGGTCGAATCCCAGAAGGAACGGGTGCGAACCAAGGGTCAGTTTCGTCATCGGGCACATCCTTTACAAAGCGATCTGCATGTGTCGGCCCCGTTATGGCGGCCATTTGCCTCAATATGGGGGCGGTTCCCGGCCCTTGCAAGGCGCGCAACGCTTTGCCGATGGGGGATAATCCGGTATCCTCAAGCTCCCGCCGCAAGGCGACTCACCCGCAGGTCCAGTGCCCATGAACGCCCCCAATGAAATGACCCATGAAGATGTGCTGCGCGTGAAGCTGGGGGTGCTGACGCGCGAACACCGCGATCTGGACGAAGCCATCGGCGCGCTGGAGGAACGCCCCCTGCCCGATCAGCTGACGCTGCGCCGCCTGAAAAAGCGCAAGCTGGCGCTAAAGGACGCGATCGCCCGGATCGAGGATGAACTGACCCCGGATATCATTGCGTAAGTCATCGCCATGACTATAGTGCGCGCTTCCTGAGGGATAGCGAGGATGACCGCCATGGATCGGGTCGAGGTCGGGATCATCATGGGCAGCCAGTCGGACTGGCCCACCATGAAGGAAGCCGCCGATATTCTGGACGAACTGGGTGTGCCCTATGAGGCGCGCATCGTGTCCGCACACCGTACCCCGGACCGGCTGTGGTCCTATGGCAAGGACGCCGTGGGCCGGGGGCTCAAGGTCATCATCGCGGGCGCGGGCGGCGCGGCCCATCTGCCCGGCATGATGGCGTCGAAGACGCGGGTGCCGGTCATCGGCGTGCCGGTCCAGACCAAGGCCCTGTCGGGTGTCGACAGCCTCTATTCCATCCTGCAGATGCCGCGCGGCTACCCGGTGGCCACCATGGCGATTGGGGCGGCTGGCGCGAAAAACGCAGGCCTGATGGCCGCGGGCATCCTCGCCCTTGGCGACCCGGCCCTGGCCGAGCGGCTCGACGCCTGGCGCGCGGCGCTCTCGGCCTCCATCCCCGAGGTGCCGGTCGATGAGTGACATGCTGCCCACAGGCTCCACCATCGGCATCCTCGGCGGCGGCCAGCTTGGCCGCATGCTCTCGGTCGCGGCCTCGCGCCTTGGCTACAAAACCCATATCTATGAGCCCGGCGCCGCCCCTGCGGGCGATGTCGCGGCCAAGGTCACCCAGGGCGCCTATGACGACCTCGACGCACTGGCGCGCTTTGCGGCCTCGGTCGATCTCATCACCTATGAATTCGAAAACATCCCCGCCGATGCGCTGGATGTCCTCTCGGCCACCACCCCGCTTTATCCCTCGCGCCGCGCACTGGAGGTGAGCCAGGACCGCCTGACCGAAAAGAGTTTCCTGACCGAAATCGGCCTGACGACCGCCCCCTTCGCTGCGGTGGACAGTGCTGAGGGTCTGGCGAAGGCCATCGACCAGATCGGCACCCCCGCCATCCTGAAAACCCGCCGCTTCGGCTATGACGGCAAGGGACAGGCGCGGATCATGTCGCCGGATGACGCCGCGCAGGCGCTGGCGGACATGGCCGGCGCGCCCGCGATCCTCGAAGGCTTCATCGACTTCAGCCGAGAGATTTCCATCATCGCCGCACGCGGGCAGGACGGGTCGATCTCCTGCTACGACCCCGGCGAAAACGTCCATGAAAACGGCATCCTCGCCACCACCACCGTGCCCGCAGCCATCGCGCCATCCTTACGCAGCGACGCCGTCCTCCTCGCCGCCCGCATCCTCAACGCGCTCGACTATGTGGGCGTGATGGGGGTGGAGCTGTTCGTGACCCCGCAGGGCCTCGTCGTGAACGAAATCGCCCCGCGCGTGCATAATTCCGGCCACTGGACCCAGGCGGGCTGCGCCGTCGACCAGTTCGAACAGCATATCCGCGCCATCGCGGGCTGGCCCCTTGGCGACGGCAAGCGTCACGCCAATGTGGTCATGGAAAACCTGATCGGCGACGATGTGAACAAGGCGCCGCAGCTTGCCGCCCAACCCGGCACCCAGATCCATCTCTATGGCAAGGCCGACACCCGCCCGGGCCGCAAGATGGGCCATGTGAACAAAGTCACCGGCCCCGCGTAACCGCCTCTTCTTCTTGGCAAAACTACTCCCGCCGGAGGCATCCGACCCCACCACCGGCGCAACAGCCGGGACAGGTCCCCAAGCCCCACCACAACACCGTGGCAACGCGCACCGAGGAGTGCCCCCGCGTCAGCGGGGGTCGACGAGGCGCGCTCGCGGGTCCCGTCAGGGAAGCAATTGCTCCACCGCATCCAGCAGGTCGAGATCCTGTTCAAACGCACCCGTTTGCAGGAAGGTCAGCGTTTCGGCCACCACCAGCGGGTTGTTCATCATGAAGGTGTGACTGACCCGCAAGGCAATGAAATCGCGCATCCCCTCGACCATGGTCTCCTCGACCGAGACCTTTCCGTCATCCGGCCCCTCGATCAGCGCCGAGGTCACCGGGTTGATGGAGCCATATCCCGCGATCACCCCAAGCTCGAAATCCACCGGCGGCAGGGCCAGCGGCACGCTGTCCTCGCCGGTGCCCAATTGCTGCCCGGCGGGGCCATGGACCCAGTCGAACGCCGCAAGATCGTCGAACCGATCCACCAGTGCCGCCCCCTGGTTCGGCGGCGCCAGCATCACCACCCGGCCAAGCACCGGGAGGTCATGCTCCGACAGCCAGTGACGCAACAGGATGCCACCCATGGAATGGGTGACCACATGCACCGTGCCGGGGGCGCAGCTGGCCAGCGCCGGTTCGATGGCCGCCGCCGACAGCTCGCCGATCGTGCCTTCGGTCGAGGGGTAGCCAAGGTTGACCACCTGGTAGCCTTCCCCCTCCAGCACCTCCTCCATCACCCAAAGCGAGCTTGTGCTTCGCGCCAGCCCATGCAGCAGCACCACGCAGTCGGCGCTTGCCGCCACCGGGGCCAGCACCAACGCGGCCAACAGGGGGAAAATTGGTTTCATTCCTCTTATCTATGCCGTCCCGCGCAAAGCCCAACCCCCCTTGCGAAACCGTCACAAGCCGGGCAGAACCCCGCCTATGTCCACAGCTTCCCCCCGACTTGCCGTTCGCGGCCTGCTTCTGATCGACAACCGCCTGCTTCTGGTCAACGCCTGGCCCAAGCACCGGGGCAACCTGTGGTGCGCGCCCGGCGGTGGCGTCGAGCGCGGCAGTTCCCTGCCCGACAATCTGGCGCGGGAGTTCCACGAGGAAACCGGCCTCACGGTCGGCGTGGGCGACCCCTGTCTGGTCAACGAGTTCCACGACCCCGAGGGCACGTTCCATCAGGTCGATGTCTATTTCCGCTGCACGCTATTGGCAGGCCAGCTCGACAACAGCTGGAAAGACCCCGAACGGGTGGTTTGCGAACGCAGGCTGTTCAGCCGGGATGAGATCGCGCGGATCAAGGTCAAGCCCGACAGCCTGGCCGATGCGGCCTGGGGGGAGGGTCTGCTCTACGACCCGCTGGAACCGATCCTGCGCTGAGGCGCCAGCAGGCCAAAGGCTATCCCCCCCAGAACGATCGCCGCCGCCAGCACCAGCCGCAGCGACAGGCCTTCGCCAAGCAGCGCCACGCCCCCCAGAATGGCAATGACCGGGGCGGAAAGCTGCACCAACCCCGCCACTGTGGCCTTGAGCTGCGGCAGCAGGGAATACCACAGCGCATAGCCGAGGCCCGAGGTCACCGCGCCCGACAGGCAGGCCAGAAGGATGCCCCTGGTCGTGACATCGACAGGCTCCATCTGCACCGGCAGGAAGATCGGGATGATCAGGCAGACCGGCGCAGCCCAGAGGAAATTCGCCGCTGTCGCCGCCAAGGGATCGCCCGCCTTGCGCCCCGCCAGAGAATAGATGCCCCAGCCCATGCCCGCCAAAGCCATGAAGACGGTGCCCGTCAGCGGCACCGTGACCTCACCTGCCGGCCAGACCAGCCAGCCGAGCCCCGCCATGGCCAGCCCCGCCCCGATCCACCGCGCGGGCGGCACGGATTCGCCGCCAAGGATCGCGCCCGCAAACATGGTGATCTGCACACAGCCAAAGAGGATGAGCGCCCCAAGCCCGGCATCAAGCTGCACATAGGCAATGGAAAAGCCAAGCAGGTAGAGGCAGAGCGACAGGGCCCCGGCAAGGCGTCCGGGCTGGAACATCGGCAGCCCACGCCGCTGGACCAGTACCAGCGCCACCAGCATGCCCGCGCCCGACAGCACCCGGATGATGGCAAAGCCGAGCGCGTCGATATCGCCCCCGGCCAGCGCCATGCGGTTGAGGATCGAATTGGCCGCGAAGGCCAGCATGGTGAGGGCGGTGAGCAAAGCAAGGCGCATGGGAACTGTCCGATGATGCGAGGGGGTCAGAACACCTCAGCATGGCTCCGGGCGCAAGGGAAAGCGTCGTCTGCGGGTTTCGCCATGCTTGACCCAAGCGCTTTACAGGAACCGCGCGGCAACGTCGCCTGCCATCCAGCTGACCTTCCCGGCGCAGATCGTGGCCGCAACCCGGCCGGTCGCGTCTTCCACGATGACAAGGTCAGCGCGCAAGCCCGTCTCCAGCCGTCCCCGGTCGGTCCAGCCCATCACCTCCGCCGGGCGGCTGGAGATCAGCGCCCATGCGTCCTCCAGCGGCAACACCCCCCTCTCGGCCAGCGCAAACGCCGCCTGCCTCGGGGTCGGGTAGTGGTAGTCCGACACAAGCGCATAGCAATGTCCCGCGCGGATGATCTCCGTCGCTGCGACCTTCTTGTCATGCGAGCCACCCCGGACCACATTGGGCGCGCCCATGATCACAGCATCCCCGGCATCATGCGCTGCAGCGGCGGTGTCGGCGGTTTCGGGAAACTCCGCGATCCGGGCGCCGATGCCGCGGAACCGGGCGCGGATATCGGGGCTGGCATCGTCATGGCTGCCGAGGATCACGCCATCGGCCACGAGGTCAGCGGCCAGCGCCGCCA
Source organism: Nioella ostreopsis (assembly GCF_004000255.1). GTDB lineage: Bacteria > Pseudomonadota > Alphaproteobacteria > Rhodobacterales > Rhodobacteraceae > Nioella > Nioella ostreopsis. The sequence continues at coordinate 395,307 of NZ_RCIQ01000001.1, read as the reverse complement.
GCGCCCCCGGCACCTCATCTCGCATCCCGTGCAGCTTGTGCAGAAGCGCCAGATGCGCCTCGGGGCTGCGACTGCTTTTCAGGGCCTGCCCGGTCAGTCGGGGTGGGCGTTTGCCAGCGGCCAGAGCCGCATGCGGCAGGTGATCGTTGAACACCACATAGCCGATCCCCGCGCCCCGGATCAGATCGCGGGCGCGGGAGTACTCCGCCAGCAGGTTCACCTCCAGCCGCAATTGCATCCGCATGTCTGTCAGGGGCTGCGCACGGGCCAGCACGCCCGCCAGCGTCTCGGCGAAATCCGGTCCGCGCATGCCGCCTTCCCAGCTGAAGAACTGCGCCAGCACCGCGGTGGTGATGCCGTTCGCGGCCAGCTCTGCATCGAGCGTCGCCAGCCCCTCGCCCGGATCGGTCACCGCCCCCCGGCGCGGGGCCACGTGGCGTTCGAACCCGTCGCCATGCAGGTCGACGATGCCCGGCAGGATCGAGTATCCCGACAGGTCCACGACCTTGCCGGGCCTGTCACTGACAAGGCCATCGGTCACGGAAACCGACGCGGATGAAAACCCGTTTGGGCGCAGAACGCGGGCGTTGGAAAGGGTCAGGGGCGGCAGGGTCATGGGCGTTCCCTGCCCAATCCCGGCGCGAAAGGAAAGCCCCTTTGCGTGTGCCGATCAGTAGGTGACCTGCCGCCGCAACTTCCACGAGCGGACCATCGCACCGACGCCCACCAGCCCAAGCGCCAGTGCAAAGAGCCAGCCAAGAAACGGGATCAGCCCGATCAGCGCCGCCAAAACAGCGCCAAACAGCGCCATCAGCGCCTTGCTGGCCAGATCCACCGGGGCCGCACGGCCAAGCGCGTTCCAGATCGCGCCGCCCAGCACATAGACGCCCAGCACATAGCCCACCAGCATCGCCAGCACCGCCAGCAGGATCGCGGCTGGCAATAGGATGATCCCAACGATGGTCAGCGACGCAACGAAGCCCGCCCCCACCAGCGTGGACAGCCCAAGAAAACCCGACCACAGGCTTTGGCCGGGATGGTCCACGCTGCGCGCACGCAGTTCTGCCAACCGGTCGGGCATCAGCGCGGCAAGGGCCACGGCCAGACCCGTCACGATCAGCACGCCGAAAAGGAAACTGCCAATGCGCGAGGCAAGGCTTGGCCGCTCAACCTCGGGCCAGGTGCTGCCATGGGCGCTGTCATAACTGTCTGCCTGCAAGATCTCGACCCGGCCAGCGGGCGCGATACTGTCCGGCACGCTGACGCTGTCGGGATCTTCCGCATAGATGGTCAAGGTGCCGCCGACCGCCGCGCCATCGCCAAAGCGCAGATCGTCGGTGGCGATCACCACATCGCCCGCAATGGCCGCGTTCAGGGTGATCTGCCCGCCCGCCAGCAAGGCGCTGCCCGCAACCGGGCCCTCCAGCCGGATTTCCCAACCACTGGCACGCAGGTTTCCGGTGATTTCGTCGCTCAGGCGCAGTTCCGCCCCGGTGGCGGTGACTGATCCTGAAACCGAGGCGTCAAGGTCCAGCGCATAGCCCATGGCATAGAGATTGCCGCCAATCGGCTCGGAGACACTCAACCGCCGCCCCATGAGATGGGCGCTGCCCGCGACCGGGGCATCTAAGGCTACGGTTTCCCCGGCCATAAACAGGTCGCGCGTGGTGTCCTCCTCCACCGCGATGTTGCTGCCCGCGATATAACGGTCCCCCCCGAACAGCGCGCGGCCTTCGTCCTGATCGTCCTGGGCCGCGGCGGGCGCGGCAAGGGCCATAAGCGCCACAAGCCCGGCTGAGATCATCTTCGAAATGTGCATTGGTCTGTCCTTGTGTCACCCATCGGGCTGTCATTCTATCCCCCCGACATGTGTGCGCCATGACATGACGCAAGATGCGGTCCCAAATGAAGGGGGCAGCGGTAGCGGGCCGGGGTTAACCATCCAACACCGACGCAACCGCGAACAGGATAAAGGCAACGCAGGCCAAGCCGAACACGGTCATCCCCGCCCCGAACACAAGCCGAAACCAGCTGGACATGGCCACCGGGTCAGGATTGTCGAAGTCCACCAAAACCTTACGCTGGCTTCCTACCGGATAAAGGTTGGTATGGCCGTAGTTTCCCGCCCCGCCGCGCAGGCGTGTGCCGTCCGGTGCCGTGAACTCGAAGATCGGTTGATACGAGTATTGTTGCGCGCCGATCTTGCCGAAATGATAAATCTCCTTGACCTCGACGACGGTGCCCATGACCCATTGACCCTGTTTGAGAACCCGCAGCGCACCGCGCAGCACGACTACGCCAAAATAGGCGAAGACCAGCGGGATCAGCATGAAAAACAGCATGATAGCGGCGAGTGCCCCGTCCGGAATGTCCTCCATGGTCATGACCTTCCGTGAGAAATTGCCCAGTGGGTTGCCGTTTTCCGCCGTTTGCAGCGGTGCGGATTGGATCAGGCTTGCCGACTATGCCCATATGGCCGCCTGTCCCGCAAGTCACGATAGGGCGTCAGCCGCTCCCTTGTCATCAGACCGCCTTGCCGGGTGGCTGCAAGACCCATTTCCGGTGCCCTCTACCTTCCAAAAAACGCAAAAGGGCCACCCAATCGGGTGGCCCTTCGCGAGATCTGGTGCCGGGTGGCTTACATCATGCCGCCCATGCCGCCCATGCCGCCCATGTCGGGCATGCCGCCGCCGGCGCCTTCTTTCGAAGGCTTGTCGGCCACCATGGCTTCGGTGGTGATCAGCAGACCGGCGATGGACGCGGCGTCCTGCAGGGCAGTCCGCACAACCTTGGCCGGGTCGATCACGCCGAACTTGAACATGTCGCCATATTCTTCGGTCTGGGCGTTGAAGCCAAAGGCCTTGTCTTCGCTTTCGCGGATCTTGCCGGCGACAACGGCACCGTCAACACCTGCGTTTTCAGCGATCTGGCGCAGCGGTGCTTCCAGCGCGCGGCGCACGATGGCGATACCGGCGTTCTGGTCGGAGTTCACACCTTCCAGGCCTTCGAGCGCCTTGGCACCCTGAACCAGGGCAACACCACCGCCGACGACGATGCCTTCCTGAACGGCCGCGCGGGTCGCGTTCAGTGCGTCATCGACACGGTCCTTGCGCTCTTTCACTTCCACTTCAGTCATGCCGCCGACGCGGATGACGGCAACGCCGCCTGCCAGCTTGGCCACACGTTCCTGAAGCTTCTCGCGGTCGTAATCCGAGGTGGTTTCCTCGATCTGGCCACGGATCTGGCTTACGCGCGCTTCGATCTCTGCCTTCTCGCCCGCACCGTCAACGATGGTGGTCTCGTCCTTGGTGATCGAGATCTTCTTGGCGGTGCCAAGCATATCCATGGTCACGGACTCGAGCTTCATGCCGAGGTCTTCGGAGATCACCTGACCGCCGGTCAGGATCGCGATGTCCTGCAGCATGGCCTTGCGGCGGTCGCCGAAGCCCGGTGCCTTGACGGCTGCAATCTTCAGGCCGCCGCGCAGCTTGTTGACCACGAGGGTCGCCAGCGCTTCGCCTTCGACGTCTTCCGCGATGATCAGCAGCGGCTTCTGCGACTGGATGACGGATTCCAGCAGCGGAACCATCGGCTGCAGCGACGAGAGCTTCTTCTCGTGCAGCAGGATCATGCAGTCGTCGAGTTCGGCAACCATCTTGTCGGGGTTGGTGACGAAGTAGGGGGACAGGTAACCGCGGTCGAACTGCATGCCTTCCACGACATCGGTCTCGGTTTCCAGACCCTTGTTTTCCTCGACGGTGATGACGCCGTCATTGCCGACCTTCTGCATCGCATCGGCGATCTGGCGGCCGATTTCAGCTTCGCCATTGGCGGAGATGGTGCCGACCTGAGCGACTTCAGCAGAGTCGTTCACCGGGCGGGCAGAGGCTTTGATCGACTCGATCACGTTGGCCACGGCCAGATCGATGCCGCGCTTCAGATCCATCGGGTTCAGGCCAGCAGCAACCTGCTTCATGCCTTCTTTCACGATGGCCTGGGCCAGCACGGTCGCGGTGGTGGTGCCGTCGCCGGCTTCGTCATTGGTGCGGGAAGCGACTTCCTTCACCATCTGAGCGCCCATGTTTTCGAACTTGTCTTCCAGTTCGATTTCCTTCGCCACGGACACGCCGTCCTTGGTGATGCGCGGGGCGCCGAAGGATTTGTCGATCACGACGTTGCGGCCTTTGGGGCCGAGGGTCACCTTCACCGCGTCGGCGAGGATGTTGACGCCTTTGAGCATACGGTTGCGGGCATCGGTGTTGAACTTGACGTCCTTAGCAGCCATCGGTGGCTCCTTCCTTGGAATGTCTTGGTTTCAGTCGAAAAAGGGGACGGCTCAGGCGATGATGCCGAGGATGTCCGACTCTTTCATGATCAAGAGCTCTTCGCCCTCGACCGATACTTCGGTGCCCGACCATTTGCCGAACAGAACGCGGTCGCCAGCTTTCACAGCCATTGCGATCAGCTCGCCCGAGTCCTTGCGCGCGCCTTCGCCGCAGGCAACGATTTCGCCTTCGGACGGTTTTTCCTTGGCGCTATCGGGGATGATCAGACCGCCCTTGGTCTTTTCGTCGCCTTCGATGCGGCGTACCAGCACACGGTCATGCAGCGGTTTGAATGCCATCTCTCGAACACTCCTTAGGTTCGTTTGTTTCTCCCATGTTAGCACTCACTATGGGGGAGTGCTAACGAGCTGTAGATAGGGGGGGTGCATGGGCGAGTCAACACGCCCGATCGACAAAAATTCGACAGGCCCCGATTCACTCAACAGCAAGCATTCTTCGTGCTATCCTTGCGGCGTAACGAATAGCCTGCGCCCTCGACCGGGCACGAGGAAACCTGTGAGCAGCGGATGCCGACCACAATCAACGGAAGCTGGATCGACGACAGCCTGACAGGCACCTCCGGCGACGACCAGATCAACGGACAGTCCGGCCACGACACGCTTGACGGGGGTGCCGGGAATGACACGCTGTCCGGCGCGTCGGGTCAGGATGTGCTGCTTGGCGGCGACGGGTCGGACGCACTCGATGGCGGGTCCGGTCACGACACGCTGTCGGGGGGCGATGGCGCTGACACCCTCGAAGGGGAAAGCGGCGACGACCTGCTGTCCGGAGGCGATGGCGACGACTCGCTCGATGGGGGATGGGGGTCCGACACGCTCTTCGGGGGCGCGGGCAACGATACCATTCACGCCATTGGCGGCGACGTGGTCGATGGCGGCGCGGGCGACGACCTGATCACCATGGGCGGCTATTCCGGCGGCAGCGACACCATCGCCTTCGGGCCGGGCAGCGGCCATGACACCGCCTCGGGCTTCAGCCCCGACAGCGACCACATTCATATTGGCGGCGCCGCGCCCGAGGATGTCATCCTGACCGCGACCGGCGATCCCAAAATCTGGGTTCTGACGCTGGACGGGGTGCCGGGGGCCAGTCTGACGCTCGATTTCACCTATCACTGGAACAGCGGCATCGACGAGTCCGATCTGCTCGACCGCATCCTGACCGATGACGATGGGCCAATGCCCGAAGATCCCTATGGCCCGCCGATCTGCCTGACCACAGGGGCCATGATCGCCACCGCCACCGGTCCCCGCCCGGTCGAGGCGCTGCGCCCCGGCGATCTGGTGCTGACCCGCGACGCGGGCCTGCAACCGCTGCGCGCCAATCTGCACCGCCATGTGCCCGCCGCCGCCCAGCGCGCCGATCCCGCCCTGCGGCCGATCCTGATCGAGGCGGGGGCCTTCGGCGAGGGATTACCGCTCCGGCCGCTTCTCGTGTCGCGTCAACATGCGTTCCTGGCCCATGATCCGCGGCCCAGCGGCAAGGGCGAGGTGCTGATCCGCGCCCGCCATATCGCGGAGGAACTGGGCAAGGCAAGCCATGCGCCCTCCCCCTGCCGGGGGCTGACCTATTTCCACCTGCTGTTCGACCGGCATCAGCTGATCTGTGCCGAAGGGGTCTGGACCGAAAGCGTCTTCACCGGGGCTCAGGCCCTACGTGCCGACCCCGTGCTGCGCCTGCTGCTGCGCCACCAGTCCAGCCGCCCGATGACGGAACGGGCCCGCCCCCTGCTGCTGCGCAAGCACCTGCAACGATACCGCGATCACCAGCTGGGACGCGGGGTCGAGGCAGCCATGCCCCGGCATCGGCGGGCCTAACGACCTCTGCGCCACGGTTTGACTAAAATGCCTGCGGAATAAGCCGGGGCTGTCAGGGTTTTCTTCACCCTTCGCCCATAGGGTTTGTCCCGGATCCCGCATATTTCAGGACAGGCGAATTGGCCCAGGCAAAAAAAGAGACCCCTGACCGGTCCGAGGACCACCGCCGCTATGCGGAACTGACGCTGCGCCACATTCTCGACGCGGTGCTGGTGACCGATCTGGCCAATGATATCGTCTGGGTGAATACCGGGTTCGAACGGATGTTCGGCCACCGGCTGGAAAACATCATCGGCCAGCCTGCACGCGGCTTGCTGGACGGCCCCGATACGGACCCAGCCGCGCGCGATCAGGTCCTGCGTGCCATTGAAGGGCGCGAAACCCTGACCGTCGATATCCTGCATTACTCCGCCTCGGGCGAACCGATCTGGGTCGACAAGACCCTGACGCCCATTTTCGACGAGAACGGCAATCACACCCATCACATGTCGATCAACCGCGACATCTCCAAGCGCCGCAAGATGGAGGAAAAGACGCGCGAGGTGATGGCCAACGAAGAACAGCGCCAACATGAACGCAAGCTGCTCTCTCAGGTCAGCGAATGGCTCTATTCCGCCAAATCGCTGGAGGAGCTGCTGAAGGTCGTACAGAAATCCATGTACACGCTGATCCCGGAATCAGAGGGGCAGCTCTACATCTATTCCAATTCCCGCGACACGCTGGATCTGGAAACCTGCTGGGGCGATCACGAGCCTCACAAGCACATAGATGCAGAGGATTGCTGGGCCCTGCGCCGTGGTCGCGCCTATTCCTACGGCACCCGCGCCATCGAATTTCCCTGTACCCATGTCGAGGGCGAGGATACCCCCTATTTCTGCCTGCCGATCATCGCCCATGGCGAAACCATCGGTCTGCTGCACCTGGCTTTCTCCGCCTTCGACCGGTCGATCATGTCGCGCGAGATGGTGGAAACCTTCCTGCAACAGCGCTGGGAACTGGGCCTGCTCTGTGCCGAACAGATCAGCCTTGCGGTGGCCAATGTACAGCTGAGACAGGAGCTGATGGATCAATCCGTGCGCGACCCGCTGACCAGCCTGTGGAACCGTCGCTGGTTCCTCGATGCCGCCCATAAGGAGATTGGCCGCGCAAGACGACAGGGCAGCCCGCTGTCGCTCATTTCGCTCGACGTGGATCATTTCAAGAAATTCAACGACCATCACGGCCATGACGCGGGCGACATCGTTCTGCGAGAGGTCGGCGCCCTGATGCGAGAGGTGTTTACCCCACCGCTCGCCCCATGTCGCCTGGGAGGTGAGGAATTCGTGGCGCTGCTGCCAGGGCTGGATCATTCTGCAGCACTGGAAATCGCCGACCGCTTCCGCATTGCGCTGAGCGAGCTTGAACTGGCCTATGGCGACGGCAAGCTGCCCCGCATTACCGCCTCGGCGGGCGTTACCAGCTACCCGGCCTCGGGCGACCATGTGGCCGACATGCTGAAACACGCGGACCTCGCGCTCTACCGCGCCAAGGACCAGGGCCGCAACCGCGTGGTCTCTGCCCTTGGCGACGAGGGACAGATCGCCGCCGAATAGCATCGCGCCTGCGCAGGCCCGTGGCCCGATGACGCGCCCGGATCGTGGCATTCGGGCACCATTCTCAGGTCAATTCCCGTCAGGGTTGCATCCCACCCTGACAGACTGCGCCCAAGCCGCTAGCCCGTCGCTCCAATCCGATCCGCACAAAAAAAGGGCACAGCAATGCGCGCCGCCGGGCTTGTCATCATTTTCCTCTCCTGCCTGATCCCCGCCTATCTCTTCGCCACGCTGCCCGATATTCCCGACCCCGTGGCGCTGTTCAGCCAGTATCTTGGCACGCTGGCGCTGATCCTCATGGCCTGGGCGCAGATCATGGCGACGCGTTCCGCAGGCATCGAGGCACTGATGGGTCCGATGGACCGGGTCTATGTGCTGCATAAATGGTCCGGCATCGTCGCCATGGCCGCAATCCTTCTGCATGACACGATTGATGCCGACATGGACGGGATCGGCCGCGAAACCGCCGTGACCGAAATCGCAGAAACCCTGGGCGAACTCAGCCTTTACGGGCTGCTCGTCCTGGTTGTGATCTCCATCGCCACCTTCATCCCCTACCACCTGTGGCGTTGGACCCATAAGGCCATGGGCGGGTTCTTCATCGCCGGGACCATCCACTACCTGTTCATCCTCAAACCCTTCGCCAATGGCTCCCCGCTCGGGCTCTATGTCGGTGCGATCTGCGGCGCAGGCGTGCTGGCCTATGCGGTCACGCTGCTGCCCCCCGCCCTGCGCCGGTCGACCGGCTATCAGGTCAGTGGCATCCGCAAGACCGGCGGCGCGACCGAGATCACGATGACCCCGACCGGCCGCCCCCTGCGCTTTGCCCCCGGCCAGTTCGCCGTCTTCACCTTCGGATCCCGCGGCCTGACCGAGCCGCACCCGTTTTCCCTCTCCGCCCCTCCGTCTGCGGATGGGTCTCTCCAGATCACCGTGAAGGCACTTGGCGATTTCACCCATCGTCTGGGGCGCGACCTGACACTGGGCACCCCGCTGCGGGTTCAGGGGCCGTTCGGGCGGTTCCAGCGGCGCGCGCCTTCAAGCACCGCCGAAATCTGGGTCGCGGGCGGCATCGGCATCACCCCCTTTCTGGCCTGGGCCGAGGCATTGCCCGACAGGTTGCCCGAACCCGTCACGCTCTTCTGGTGTGTCCGGTCCCGCGCGGAGGCGCCGCAGCTGGACCGGGTCGAGGCCGCCGTCAACCGCGTGTCCAACCTGACGCTCCACATCCTCGCCTCCGATACCGGCGACCGGCTGACCGCCGAGCGGATCGCAGCCAACGCCAATGGGCCGCTGAAGCTCTGGTTCTGCGGCCCCGCCGGTCTGCGCCGGGCGCTGCAATCGGGCCTTGCCCGTCACGGCGTCAGCGCCCGCGACATCCATTACGAGGAGTTCGAGTTCCGCACCGGTATCGGCCTCAAACGCCTCGCCGCCTGGATCGCCGATCGGCTGAAGGACCGCGCAGCCCCCTCCCGCTGACCGCCCATCCTGCGGCACAACTTCCACCTGACAATCCGGCGCCGCTTCTGTATGACGCGCGCAAACTCAAGATGAACGGACCCCATCCCATGACCACGCTCGTATTCGGCCACAAATCCCCCGACACCGATTCCACCGGCTCCCCCATTATCTGGGCCTGGTATCTGAACGAAGTGAAAGGCACCGCCGCCGAGCCCGTGCTTCTGGGCGAGCCCAACACCGAAGCGGCTTTCGTGCTGCAGAAATGGGACCTGCCCAAGCCGCGCATCATCGACGCCGTGGACGCAGGCGCGCCGGTTGTCATCGTCGACACCAACAACCCCGCCGAACTGCCCGACGCCATCAATGACGCAGACATTCTGGCGATCATCGACCACCACAAGCTGGTCGGCGGCATCGAGACCAAGGGCCCGATCGACATCACTATCCGCCCCGTGGCCTGCACCGCCACCATCATGCATGACCTGATGGGGGACGACGCCGCCAAGATGCCCGAGGCGATCAAGGGCGCGATGCTCTCTTGCATCCTCTCTGACACGCTTGAATTCCGCAGCCCCACCACCACCGACCGCGACCGGGAAGTGGTCGAGGCGCTGGCCGCCGATCTGGGCATCGACACCGCCGCCTACGCGGCCGAGATGTTCGCCGCCAAATCCGACGTCTCCGCCTTCTCGGACGCGGAACTACTGCGCATGGACTCCAAGGCCTATGAGGTCTCGGGCACCAAGTTCCGCGTGTCCGTCCTCGAAACCACCTCGCCCGGCACCGTCCTGTCACGCAAGGACGCGCTGGTCGCGGCCATGCCGCAAGTGGCCGAGGAAGATGGCGTCGATCAGGTGCTGCTCTTCGTTGTCGATATCCTGAACGAGGAATCCACCATGCTGGTTCCCAATGATCTGGTGAAGACCGTGGCCGAGAAGAGCTTCGCCACTGTCGTGGGCGATGCCGACACCGTGGTTCTGCCCGGCGTTGTCAGCCGCAAGAAGCAGATCATCCCCAACCTGTCGTTGTAAGGCGCGGGCGCGTCCCACGCAGCTTAACAGAAGCACCCTTGAATCCGGCCGCCACCAGCGGCCGGTTTTTTTAACGAAAGGTAGCAGACCGAACCGCCAATCGATGCGAAATAGCTGCCAATAGCTTCAGTTTGCCGCCGCTATTATTACAAATTGTTATGCTAGATTTGTGATATGGATTCGCAGCTCGGGAAATTCCGGGGCGCGCTCACATGGGGGAAAAGACATGAAGAAGTTTCTGCTCGTTTGCACCGCTATCAGCAGCCTGTCGCTTGCCAGCGCTGCGCTTGCCGATGGTCCCAGTTACGTGGAGCCGGAACCGGCACCGCTGCCGCCGACCCCGTCGATGGTTCAGGATTGGAGCGGAGCCTATGCCGGGTTTACGGCAGGATTCGGTTTCGGCGAGGCGACCCACAGCTTCAGCAATGGCGTACCAACCGGCGGGTCCGATCCCTCCGGCGCACTTCTCGGGGCCTTCTTGGGCTATGCCTGGCAGTCAGGCAATACTGTCTACGGCGCAGAAATCGACGTCATGTATTCCGACTACTCGGGCAGCTTCATTGACGCCACTGGTGCGACCTCCCAAGGGGTAATCGACACGAACTGGCAGGGATCGGTGCGCGGTGTTCTGGGGCATGCCGGGTCTTTCGGGCAACGGCCTGCGCTCTATTATCTCACTGCGGGTTGGGCCGTGGGCGAGTTCGATTTCCTCGGCGGGCCATCGGTTCCGGTCCCGCCCGGCGGCGGCTATAGCGAGCAACTGAGCGGCTGGACTGCGGGAATCGGTATGGACATCGCCATGACCGACAATTCCGCGCTGCGCATTGAATATCGCTATACCGATTTCGGCGAGGCGAGCGGGGTGCTCAACCCCACCTTCCCCGCTGTCACGATGCCAGTTGAGGTCACGCAGCATAGCCTGCATATCGGCTATCGCATCACGTTCTGACCCGGTCCAGCCAGCGCATCGCACTGTCGCGGATCGGCATCGGCCAGTTTTGGCTTACGCAAGGGGCGGCCCATGGCTGCCCCTTGTTGCATCTGCCCCTCTGGCCGAGACTGATGGCGCCCAACCAGAGGTGCCTCATGCGACCCATCCTGCCCGCTGTCTTCACCCTTCTTCTGGCCGCCCCCGTGCTGGCCGACAGCTACAGCCCGGCCCCCGGCGATCTCGTGACCATCGGCCAGGGCGGGCTTGGCCTGTCTTCCGCCGATGCGACCGCCGCCGCCACCCTGCCCTTCGGCACCGGGTTCCACGATAGCCTGCGGACCCTGACCACGATCATGGGGCATGATTTCTCGGTCTATCTGCCGGAAGACTGTCCCGCGGGCCCCGTTGTCGTTGCCAGCTTCACCCGCCAGATCGACCTGATCTATCAGGACGACCGATTGGCGGGCTGGATGCTGCGCCCCGGCTCGACCCTGACCACGCAATCGGGGGTCGGCCTTGGCACACCGCTGGCCGGGCTTGGCGGTTTTGCAACACTGGAGGTCATGGAATCCACCCTCGGATGGGAATTCCAGGCCGGTGAAATCTCCGGCCTTCTGTCCGACAGGGAAGGCATCGTCAGCCATATGTGGTCCGGCACGGTCTGCGTGTTCCGCTAAGCAGCCACCTTGCGAAAACAGCTTCGCGTCTGTACGGGGGGTGTACAGGGGGTGTACGCCCGGTGCACGCCCGGCACCCCCCGATTTCGCCGCCCCTTCCCTTCCACGGACCGCTCCCGTAATCAGGCACCGACCCAGAAGGAGCCCGGCAAAAATGACCACCATCATCCGCTCGCTGTCCGAGATTTCCGACCGCTACGACGTGCTCTACTGCGACCTCTGGGGCTGCCTGCACAATGGCTACACCCCCTTTTCCGAGGCGGTCGAGGCACTGCGCGCCTTCAAGGCCAAAGGCGGCTATGTCCTGCTTCTGACGAACTCCCCCCGACCTCGTGCAAGTGTCGAGAAACAATTGGAAAAAATCGGCGTTCCGCGCGATTGCTGGGATGGGATCGCCAGTTCCGGCGACAGCGCCCGCGCGGCCATGCTGCGCGGTCTGGTGGGCCGCAAGGTCTGGTTCATCGGCCAGCCCCAAGACCAGAGCTTTTTCGCGCCCATGGAGGTCGTCAGCGACTCGGTCGAGATCACCCAGGTGCCGCTGGAAGAGGCCGAGGGCATCGTCTGCACCGGCCCCGAAGACCCCTCCGCCGCCCCTGAGGTGATGCGCCCTAAGTTCCTGTATGCAAAACAGAAAAACCTGAAACTCCTCTGCGCGAATCCCGATATCGTCGTCGATCGTGGAGAGACCCGCGAATGGTGCGCGGGCGCGCTGGCGCAGCTCTATACCGAGATGGGCGGCGAAAGCCTCTATTTCGGCAAGCCCCACGCGCCGATTTACGAACTGGCGCGGATGCGGCTGGCGCAGGCGGGTGTCGATTGCCCGCCAGAGCGCATCCTTGCCGTGGGGGACGGGTTGAAGACCGATATCCTGGGGGCACAGGGCGAACCCATTGATTCCCTGTTCATTTCCGGCGGCCTCAGCCGCGAGGACACCGGCACCACCGACCAGCCGGACCCGGAAAAACTGGACCGCGCCCTGGTCGCGGCGCAGGTCGAAGCCACCTGGTCCATCGGCTTTCTGCGCTAGGCGTCAAGCAACATAGTTGCGACATAAGGGGCTCATTGCAGAACATTGTTACTTCTGCATTGCAGCATTCGCCTGTTTCCGCTATGAGACAGGTCAAGATGACTCGTGAGGCCCCAGATATGCTCGACAACTTCCCCCGTGGAACGATCTGTATCGAAGATATCGAGATCGGCATGACCCGCCACCTGATGAAACAGGTGACCGACCGGGATATCGAGCTTTTCGCCGAGGTCTCCACCGACCGCAACCCGGTCCATCTGGATGACGACTACGCCCAGGACACGATTTTCGAGGGCCGCATCGCGCACGGCATGCTGACCGCCGGGCTGATCTCTGCCGTGATCGGCGAACAACTGCCCGGTCATGGCACGGTCTATCTTGGCCAGACGCTGAAATTCCTCGCGCCCGTGCGCCCCGGCGACATGGTCCGGGCAGAGGTCGAGGTGATAGACATGGACATCGCCAAGCGCCGCGTGACGCTGAAGACCCAGTGTACCATCGACGGCAAGCCGGTTCTCAAGGGCGAGGCCATGGTTCTCGCCCCCTCTCGCAAATTCGACTAACCCTTTCATCTTGGGGAAAATACCTTGGGGCGTCCGGGGGGCTAGCCCCCCGCGGGTCGACGCCGCAGGCGGCGAAACCGGCCTGCATGAAGACAAAGTCGGACCTGCTCTGTCCCGCGGGCCAAATCCCGTTCAGCCCCGCTTGCCCTCGCCCATCAGGCCCGCTAAGCCGGTGCCATGAGAGTCTTGCGCGACCATCAATATGCACAACCCGAAGACCGCGGCGCCTCTGCCGCCATCGGCAATTTCGACGGCGTTCACCTGGGCCACCAGCATGTGATCGACCGGGCGCGTGTCGAGGGTCTGCCACTGGGCATCCTGACCTTTGAACCGCATCCGCGCCAGTTCTTTGCGCCCGATGCGCCCCCGTTCCGGTTGATGAATGCCGAAGCCAAGGCGCACCGGCTGGAAAAGCTCGGCGTCGACATTCTCTACGAACTGCCCTTCAACACCGCCCTCTCCCACCTGACCGCCGAAGAATTCGCGCGAGATGTTCTGGCCGAGGGTCTGGGCCTGAAACGGGTGATCGTGGGCGCCGATTTCTGCTTCGGCAAGGGCCGCGTTGGCAACACGGAGATGCTGACCGAATTCGGCAGACGCTTCGGGTTCGACGTCGATATCGTGCCGATCCTGCATGGCGATCTGGGGGCCATCAGCTCCACCAATATCCGCAATGCCCTGTCCGATGGCCGTCCGCGCGATGCCGCCGCGATGTTGGGGCACTGGCACCGGATCGAGGGGCTGGTGGTGCATGGCGAAAAGCGGGGCCGGCAACTGGGCTATCCCACGGCGAACATGAACCTCGACGGGCTGCACCTGCCGAAACTGGGGGTCTATGCGGTGCTGGTCGATGTGCTCGATGGCCCTCATGCGGGCCATTACCACGGCGTCGCCTCGCTTGGGGTGCGGCCGATGTTCAACGGCGATGTGCCGAATCTTGAGACCTTTCTGTTTGATTTCAAAGGCGATCTCTACGGCACCGATCTCTCTGTCGCGCTGATCGACTATCTGCGGCCCGAGCTGAAATTCGACGGGCTGGATGCGCTGATCACCCAGATGGATGCCGACAGCGACAAGGCCCGCGCGATCCTGAAGGCGCTGGCATGAGCCGTTTGCGGCGCGAGTTCTGGACGCTGCCGCTGGCCAGGCTGACGCCCGCCGAATGGGAAGCGCTTTGCGATGGCTGCGGCAAGTGCTGCCTGAACAAGCTGGAAGACGAGGATAGCGGAGAGGTTGCGCTGACCCGTGTCGCCTGCCGCCTGCTGGACGACGACACCTGCCGCTGCGGACAGTACGAGATCCGCAAGACACTGGTCCCCGAATGCATCCAGCTGACCCCGCAGACCATGGCGGATGTGGCCTATTTTATGCCCGAAACCTGCGCCTATCGGCTGCGCCACGAGGGCAAGCCCCTTTACCACTGGCACCCTCTGGTGTCTGGTGATCCCGACAGCGTCCATTCTGCCGGCGTGTCGATGCGCGGGCTGACGGTGCCCGAATTCGAGGTGCCGGAAGAGGAGTGGGAAGACTACATCATCGAGGAGCCCGGCACATGATCTTTGCCTCCGACAACACCGGCCCCGCCGCGCCCGAAATCATGGACGCGGTTTGCCGAGCCAACGCGGGCTACCAGATGCCCTATGGCAATGACACGATCATGCCGGGTGTGACGCAAAAGATCCGCGATCTGTTCGAGGCACCGGAGGCCAGCGTGCATCTGGTGGCGACGGGCACGGCGGCCAATGCGCTGGCGCTGGCAACGCTGGCAAACCCCTGGGACGGGGTTTTCGTCCATCGCATCGCCCATGCGGAAGAGGATGAATGCGGCGCGCCCGAGTTCTACACCAACGGCGCCAAGCTGGTGCTGGTGGACGGGCCCGATGGCAAGATGGACCCGACAAGGCTCGATGCCGCGATCAAGGCCACGGGCGACAAGGGCGTGCACGGCGTGCAGCGCGGGCCGGTTTCGATCACCAACATCACCGAGATTGGCACCGCCTATACGCTCGACGAGATCCGCGCCGTGACGGATGTGGCGAAATCCTACGGGTTGAAAACCCATCTCGACGGGGCACGCTTTGCCAATGCCTGCGCGGCGCTTGGCTGCACGCCCGCCGAAATGACGTGGAAGGCCGGGGTCGATGCGGTCAGCTTCGGTGGCACCAAGAATGGCTGCATGGGGGTAGAGGCGGTGGTCTTCTTCGACCCCGCGCAGGCGTGGGAGCTGGAACTGCGCCGCAAGCGGGGCGCGCATCTTTTCTCCAAGCACCGCTTCCTGTCCGCGCAGATGGACGCCTACGTGACCGACGGGCTGTGGCTGCGGCTGGCGGAGCAGGCCAATGCGGCGGCAGCGCAGCTCGCGGCGGGGATCAAGGCCCTGCCCGGCGCGTCGCTTGAGGCCGAGCCCGCGGGCAACATGATCTTCGCCCATATCCCGCGCGGGGCGCATAAACGCGCAATGGCGGCGGGAGCAAAATACTATCTCTTCCCGTTCAACGCGTCTCTGGACGGGCCGGAGGACGAACCCATCCGCTGCCGCTTCGTCTGCGACTGGTCCTGTGAACACGAGACCGTGGAACGGCTGCTGGCGCTCTTTCACGGGTAATCTCTGCGCTGCGGGTCGCCTGCGGGCGCGAAAGAGTTTTCGAAAACTCTTGCCAAGGCGCTTCGAAGCGCCTTCCCCCTACCCCGCCCGCGCGAACAGATCGGCAACCGCCTTGGCCACCGGCACCGGATGGGTGATCGGCACCATATGGCCCGCGCCGGGGACGCTGACGCGGGTGGTGTCTGGAATGTCTTTCTCCATCCGGTCAAGGACGGCGGCGGTAACAGGCAGGCAATCCCCCCCCTGCACAAGCAAGGTCGGAGCCCGGACCTGTGCCAGTCCCGAGACCAGATCGGCGCTGTCATGAAACAGGGCATCATCCGACGCCTTGATGAAATGGATGCGGTCGATCATGTAGCGCCGCTGGCCCTCTGGCATGTCGTCGAGCCCACCCGCAGCTCCCCATAGGCGCAGAAACTCCCGTGCGGCTGCCTCCCGCGTCCCGGCCGCCAGCAACCGATCGAAATGCGATATGGTTTCGCGGTAGGAGCGGAATTCCCCGCTGCCCTTCGCCGCCGCAAACAGCACGGGTTCGATCAGCGTCAGGCTGCGGATGCGATCCGGCATCTCCTCGGCCAACCGCAGCGCCAGCGTCGCGCCAAAGCTGTGGCCGATGGCGTCGAAACGACCCTCGGGCAGATGCGGCAGCACGGCCTCATGGCACTGGTCGTGCAGGTCGCGGGCCGGGTCGATATCCGGGGCCTTGCCGTGGCCGAGGATATCGGGCGCCGTGACGCGATAGCCGGGGCCAAGCGACCGCACCATCCCTTCCCATGCGCCGGAATGCGCCAGAGAACAGTGCAGCATCAGGACCGCCCGGCCGCCCGCTTCGCCCCAATGGCGTGCGAACCCGCTCACAGATCCCCCGCAAGGAATCGGTCTAGATCTTCCAACCGGTCATGGCCCCAGAAATGCTCGGCCCCATCCACCACATAGAAAGGCGCGCCGAAGACATTGGCGGAGACCGCCTCTTCCAGATTGCGCGCATATTCCTCGGCTGCAGACAGCATCCCCTTGTCGGCAAGATCGGGGTCGAACCCGTTGGCTTCCAACACGCCACGCACAACGTCGTTTTCGGCGATGTCCTTCTCCTCGGCCCAACAGGCGCGCAGGATGCCATGGACCAGCCCCGCCAGATCGCCGCCACCGGTCTTTTGTGCCGTGATGATTGCGTAGGACGCGGGCGCGGGATTGGTGGGCCAAAACATCGGCTTGGCGTTCAGGGGCAGCCCGGTCTTGACCTGTGCGCGGCGCAGTTCCTGCCCGCGATAGGCCATGCGTGCCGGGTGCCGGTCCTTCGGCGCGGTGCCACCGGTGCGGGTGAACAGCGTCATGATGTCCATCGGCTTGTAGGTGACAGCCGCCCCGTGCCGCGCGGCGATTTCCTCCAACCGCGTGCCCGCGAGATATGTGAACGGAGACAGGGTGGAAAAATAGTAGTCGATGTTAGCCATGTCGCACCTTCCTTTGGTCTTTCGCGATTGGTAGCCGGATGCTAGGGGGTGTCAACGCCCCGTTACAAAAGCACACCGAGAGACAGCTGCCATGTCCGCATCCGATCCCAAGCTCATTTCCGGCAATTCCAACCGCCCGCTGGCCCAGGCCATCGCCCGCCGGATGTCGCTCCACCGGGGCATGTCCGTTGGCCTTGTGGAGGCCCGGGTCGAACGGTTCAACGACGCGGAAATCTTCGTCGAGGTCTACGAGAACGTGCGCGGCGAGGACATGTTCATCATCCAGAGCACCTCGAACCCCGCCAATGACAACCTGATGGAACTGCTGATCATGGCAGATGCGCTGCGCCGCTCCTCGGCTAGCCGCATCACCGCCGTGATCCCCTATTTCGGCTATGCCCGTCAGGATCGCCGCACCAAGGCGCGCACACCGATCACCGCCAAGCTGGTGGCCAACATGCTGGTCGGCGCAGGAATCGAACGCATCCTGACGCTGGACCTGCACGCCACCCAGATCCAGGGCTTTTTCGACATTCCCGTTGACAACCTCTATGCCGCGCCGATCTTCGCGCTGGATATCCTGCACCACTTCAAGGGGCAGATGGAGGATATCATGGTGATCTCGCCCGATGTGGGCGGCGTGGCGCGGGCGCGGGAACTGGCCAAGCGGATCAATGCGCCGCTGTCCATCGTGGACAAGCGCCGCGAGAAGCCGGGCGAGATTGCGGAAATGACCGTGATCGGCGACGTGACCGGCAAGAAATGCATTATCGTGGACGACATCTGCGACACCGCGGGAACGCTGTGCAAGGCGGCCGAGGTGCTGATGGAACATGGCGCGAAGGAAGTGCATTCCTACATCACCCATGGCGTCCTGTCCGGCCCCGCGATTGACCGGGTCAGCAAATCGGTGATGAAATCGCTGGTCGTGACGGATTCCATCGAGGCGACAGAAGCCACCAAATCCGCACCCAATATCCGCATCGTGCCGACCGCGCCGATGTTCGCTCAGGCCATTCTGAACACCTGGTCGGGCACCTCCGTGTCCTCGCTGTTCCAGGATGAAACGCTCGCGCCGATCTACGAAGGCATGTATTCGCGCGTCTGACACCTTGCCCTGCGAGGGTCGGGCCAGGCAGCGGGCTGATACGGACTGCGCGACAGGCTTCACCGGGGGTTTCTGCCCGTGACCACGACCATCAAACTCGCCATCGGCAGCCTGATCCTCGGGTTTGTGGTGCTGGCCCTGAAGGGGCTGGCCTATTGGATCACCGGGTCGGTGGCGCTGCTGTCGGACGCGCTGGAAAGCACGGTCAATGTGGTCACGGCCCTTGCGGCGCTGATTGCGGTGCGGGTTGCGGCCCTGCCCGCTGACGCCAACCACCCCTATGGCCATCACAAGGCAGAGTTCTTCAGTGCGGTGCTGGAAGGCGTGATGATCGTCATCGCGGCGCTAGTGATCCTGCGGGAAGCCTATGCCGGTCTCTTCGCCCCTATGCCCATTGACGCGCCGCTGGAGGGGTTGCTGATCAACGGTCTGGCGACGGGTCTGAATGGCGTCTGGTGCTGGGTTCTGCTGACCTGGGGGCGGCGGGAACGATCCCCGGCGCTCGTGGCCGATGGCAAGCACCTGCTGGCGGATGTGGTCACCTCTGGCGGCGTGGCGATTGGCATCCTGCTGGCCTGGGCCACCGGGTTCTGGCTGCTCGATCCGATCATGGCAGCGATTGTCGCGGTGAATATCCTCTGGTCGGGATCGAAGGTGATCAAGGATTCGCTGAACGGTCTGCTGGATGAGGCAGTGCCGGAGGGAACGCTACAGGTGATCCGCGATGTCATCGCCTCGCACGCCACGGGCGCGGTGCAGGCCCATGACCTGCGCACAAGGCATGCGGGCAAGGTGACCTTCATCGACTTTCACCTCGTCATGCCGGGCGACACCACGGTGACGGTATCCCATGAAATCTGCGATAGGGTTGAGGGGGCGCTGCGGGAAGCGGTGCCCGATGCCAATATCACCATCCATGTGGAGCCTGAGCACAAGGCCAAGACAACCGCCATCGAGGTTCAGGACGGAGGGGATCAATAAAGATCCCAGTCATCCTCATAGGGCAGTTCGCCAATCGCCATCCAGTCGGCACGGACGCGGGCGATCTTGGTGTCTTCCCAGGTGGTGAAGACCAGTTCGAACCCGTCGTTGCGAATATTGGCCGCCCGGATATCGGCGCGTTGATTGGCCTCGGTCGACATGTCCCACATGGTGACGGAGACATGGACGGCGGGCGGTGACTTGAAGGGCTGCGCGAAACGCACCGGATGCCAGACCTCCCGGTTGCCCGAGCCGGTCCACATTTCGCCGCCGACATCGTAATCCTCGAACAGCAAATGGCTGCCCTGATCGACGCCAACGAGGTTGTTTCTGATCTTTTTCATCTGCTCAATCGCTATGCCCGAGCCGTTAGTGGAAGATAAATACGGCAGTATTGGGAAGAAAGGCGTTCACAAAAATGTAGAAAAGAAAACGCCCCGCAACCGGTCAGGCGCGGGGCGTGTCGTCTTGTCTTGCCGCCGGGCAGCGGGCTTATTCCATGTCTTCCAGAAGCTGGACCAGATCGGCGACGAATTTCTCGGCCCCGTCTTTCTGATCGGCTTCGGCGGAAGCGGCCTTTGCGCGGGCCTCTTCCAGAAGATCGGAGAGGTCGTCCTTGCGGACCTCGTCCCCGGCATGGGCGCGCTCGGCGATCACCGAGACGGAACCTGCGGTGACCTCGACAAAGCCGGAGGTCACGACATAGCTCTTGTCACCCTCGGCCGACTGCACCCGGACCACGCCCGGACGCAGGGTGGTGATGACGGGGCTGTGCCCCGGCATCGCCGTCAGGTCGCCGTCGGCACCCGGAATCTGGACCGAGGACGCTTCGAAAGAGGCGAGCCTCTTTTCCGGCGACACAAGGTCGAACTGCATCATATCGGCCATCGGTTACTCCTTAGGCTGCTTCTGCGGCCAGGCGCTCGGCTTTTGCGATCACTTCGTCGATGCCGCCAACCATGTAGAAGGCTGCTTCGGGCAGGTGGTCATACTCGCCAGCGACAACCGCCTTGAAGGACGAAATCGTGTCTTCCAGCGGGACCTGAACACCATCGGAGCCGGTGAACACTTTCGCCACGTCGAAGGGCTGCGAAAGGAAACGCTGGATCTTCCGGGCGCGGGCCACGGTCAGCTTGTCCTCTTCCGACAGTTCGTCCATCCCGAGGATGGCGATGATGTCCTGCAGCGACTTGTAGCGCTGAAGGATCCCCTGAACGTCACGGGCAACCTGGTAGTGCTCTTCCCCGACAACCTGCGGATCGAGGATCCGGCTGGAGCTGTCGAGCGGGTCCACGGCCGGGTAGATGCCGAGTTCCGAAATCGCACGCGACAGAACGGTGGTTGCGTCGAGGTGGGCGAAGGTGGTGGCCGGAGCCGGGTCGGTAAGGTCGTCCGCGGGAACGTAGACGGCCTGGATCGAGGTGATCGAGCCCTGCTTGGTCGAGGTAATGCGTTCCTGCATCGCGCCCATGTCGGTGGCCAGCGTCGGCTGGTAGCCCACAGCTGAGGGGATACGACCCAGAAGTGCGGACACCTCGGAACCGGCCTGGGTGAAGCGGAAGATGTTGTCGACGAAGAACAGAACGTCGGTCCCGGACTGGTCGCGGAACTGCTCGGCCAGGGTCAGGCCGGTCAGCGCAACGCGGGCACGCGCCCCCGGAGGCTCGTTCATCTGACCGTAGACCAGGGCAACCTGCGATTCTTCCAGGTTGTCGGGCTTGATCACGTTGGATTCAATCATCTCGTGGTAGAGGTCGTTGCCTTCACGGGTCCGTTCCCCAACACCGGCGAACACGGAATAGCCCGAGTGCACCTTTGCGATGTTGTTGATCAGTTCCATGATGAGAACGGTCTTGCCCACGCCGGCGCCGCCGAAGAGGCCGATCTTACCACCCTTGGAATAGGGGGCCAGAAGGTCGACCACCTTGATGCCGGTGACCAGGATCTCGGAGGCAGTGGACTGCTCTTCGAATTCCGGTGCGGGCTGGTGGATGGCGCGGGTTTCGCTTGCGTTCACCGGGCCCTTTTCGTCAACGGGTTCACCGATGACGTTCAGGATGCGGCCCAGGGTGGCGTTGCCGACCGGAACCGAAATGGGGGCGCCGGTGTCGGTGACGACAGCGCCGCGCACCAGACCTTCGGTTGCGTCCATAGCGATGGTCCGAACGGTGTTTTCACCAAGATGCTGCGCCACTTCGAGAACCAGCTTCTTGCCGTTGTTCTCGGTGTTCAGCGCGTTGAGGATCTCGGGCAGGTTGTCCTCGAACTTAACGTCAACGACGGCGCCGATGACCTGCGTGATTTTCCCGACTGCTTGTGCCATGTCGTGTCTCCAGATTACGTCAGAGCGCCTCGGCGCCCGAAATGATTTCGATCAGCTCGTTGGTGATGACGGCCTGACGCGAACGGTTGTACTCGATCGTCAGCCTGTCGATCATGTCGCCTGCGTTGCGCGTCGCGTTGTCCATCGCCGACATCCGTGCGCCCTGTTCGGACGCCCCGTTTTCCAGCAGGGCCGAGAAGATCTGCGTGGCGACACCGCGCGGCAGCAAGTCTTCCAGAATGGCCTCTTCCGACGGCTCGTAGTCGTAGAGCGTCGAGGCATCGTCCGCCTCGGGCGCATCGAACTTGGCCGGAATGATCTGGGTTTCGGTCGGGATCTGGCTGATCACCGATTGGAAGGTGTTGAAGTAGATCGAGGCAACGTCGAATTCCCCGGCGTCGAAACGCGCAAGGACGTCAGCGGCGATCTCGGCGGCATTGGCATAGCCGACACGCTTCACGTCAGACAGGTCGACATGACCCACCATCAGATCGGCATAGTCCCGGCGCAGCTGTTCGCGGCCCTTCTTGCCCACGGTCAGGATCTTCACGGTCTTGCCGTGTGCCTGCAAATCGGCGATCCGGCTGCGCACGAGACGCACGATCGTCGAGTTGAAGCCACCGCACAGCCCCCGCTCGGCCGTCAGCACCACCAGCAGGTGGGTCTGATCGGACCCGGTGCCCGCCAGAAGACGCGGGGCACCGTCGGAATTGCCGACCGAGGCGGCGAGGCCGCCCATGACGGCATTCATCCGCTCGGCATAGGGGCGACCGGCCTCCGCCGCATCCTGCGCGCGGCGCAGTTTGGCGGCGGCGACCATTTGCATCGCCTTGGTGATCTTGCGGGTCGATTTGACCGACTCGATCCTGTTTTTTAGGTCCTTGAGGTTTGGCATTGCCTGACCTCCTTATGCGAAATCAGCGGCGAATTCGTCGAGTGCTGTCTTGACCTTGTCTTCAAGCTCACCTTTGACCTTGCGGTCATTGTTGGTGATGTCATCCAGCAGAGCCTCGTGCTTGCCGCGCAGATGCGCCAGCAGGCCGGCTTCGAAACGGCCCACATCGGACATCGCGACCTTGTCGAGATACCCGTTGGTGCCGGCGTAGATGACGCAGACGATTTCCGCGTTGGTCAGCGGCGAGTACTGGGGCTGCTTCATCAGCTCGGTCAGACGGGCACCACGGTTCAGCAGGCGCTGAGTTGCGGCGTCGAGGTCGGACCCGAACTGGGCGAAGGCCGCCATTTCGCGGTACTGAGCGAGCGACAGTTTCACTGGACCGGCAACCGAGGACATCGCCTTGGTCTGAGCGGAGGAGCCCACACGAGACACCGACAGACCGGTGTTCACGGCGGGACGGATGCCCTGGTAGAACAGCTCGGTTTCCAGGAAGATCTGGCCGTCGGTGATCGAGATCACGTTGGTCGGAATAAAGGCCGACACGTCGCCGCCCTGGGTTTCGATGATCGGCAGAGCGGTCAGCGAGCCAGCGCCGTGGTCTTCGTTCAGCTTCGCGGAACGCTCCAGCAGGCGGGAGTGGAGGTAGAAAACGTCACCGGGGTAAGCTTCACGACCCGGCGGGCGGCGCAGCAGCAGCGACATCTGGCGATAGGACACGGCCTGCTTGGACAGGTCATCATAGATGATCAGCGCGTGGCGGCCATTGTCGCGGAAGTATTCCGCCATTGCTGTTGCGGCGTAGGGGGCCAGGAACTGCATCGGCGCGGGGTCGGATGCGGTGGCGGCCACGACGATCGAGTAGTCGATCGCGCCGGTTTCTTCCAGCTTCTTCACCAGCTGCGCAACGGTCGAGCGCTTCTGGCCGACAGCCACGTAGACGCAGTAGAGCTTCTTGCTCTCGTCGTCGCCGGCGGCATCGTTGTAGGATTTCTGGTTCAGGATCGCGTCGAGCGCCACGGCGGTCTTGCCGGTCTGACGGTCGCCGATGATCAGTTCCCGCTGGCCACGGCCGATCGGGATCATGGCGTCAACGGATTTCAGGCCGGTTGCCATCGGTTCATGCACCGACTTACGCGGGATGATGCCCGGCGCCTTGCTGTCGGCCACGCGACGCTCGGAGGACACGATCGGGCCCTTGCCGTCGATCGGGTTGCCCAGACCATCGACAACACGACCGAGCAGACCGTCGCCCGCGGGCACGTCCACGATCGAGTTGGTGCGCTTGACGGTGTCACCTTCCTTGATGTCCCGGTCGGAGCCGAAGATCACGACGCCGACATTGTCGGATTCGAGGTTCAGCGCCATCCCCATGATGCCGCCGGGGAATTCGACCATCTCACCTGCCTGGACATTGTCCAGACCGTAAACACGGGCGATACCGTCACCAACGGAAAGCACACGGCCCACCTCGGCGACTTCGGCCTCCTGGCCAAAGCTCTTGATCTGCTCCTTGAGGATCGCAGAGATCTCGGCTGCTTGGATAGTCATTTATCCGACCTCTTTCATAGTGTTCTGGAGGGTGTTGAGCTTGGAGCGGATCGACGTGTCGATCATCTTCGAGCCCACCTTAACGACAAGACCGCCAATGATGCGTTCATCGACGGTTGCATTCAGTTTCACGTCCTTGCCAACGGCAGCCTTGAGGGCCTTCGCGAGCTTGTCGGACTGGGTTTTGGTCAGCGCCTTGGCCGACACGACATCGGCGGTCACTTCGCCTTTGTGATCTGCAATCTTCTCGCGCAGCGCGGCGATCATCTGCGGCACGACGAACAGACGGCGCTTGCTGGCCATCAGTTTCAGCGTGTTGGACATGATTGCGCCAAGGCCCATGGCCGAAGCGACGGCCGCGATACCGGCCTGCATGTCTTCGCGCGAATAGATCGGCGATGCGATCAGCTCTCGCAGGTCTTCGCTGTCGGCCAGAGCGGCTTCCAGCGTGGCCAGATCGGCCTCGAGCGCAGTGAGCGCATTATCCTCTGTGGCAAGATCGAACACCGCCGTCGCGTAACGCGAGGCAATGCCGGTCGAGATCGAAGCTGTTTCCGACACGTCCACCCTTCCGATACAGTGGCCGGGACCACACCCTGCGGTGTGCCCGGCGGTTCTGTCTAAAGGCGGTATCTGTCCCCGCCCACCTGAAATCGCGCTGGATGTAGCAGAGGGTTCTGCAGCCTGCAACAGCCACGGCAATTGGCGGGAATCCGCTGAACCCCCTGTTTTTCCGGGGTTTTGACGCATTTCACCGTCCTGCGACGCTTTGAAGCTAACGTTTTTTCCTGCTTTTTCTGTGGATAAGGCGCGAGTCAGGTGCAACTGTATGCCTTGGCACACCACGGTATGCCCTCGATTCACCCGTCCCGTGAGAGCTGAACAAGACCCTGCGCCGCGTCATTATCCCTCACGCGGGCGGGCTGGGGCGCAGAATCGAGGATGCGCAGGGGACGTTTGACGCGCTCTGCCAAACCGGGCCGTGTGGGGGCGAATGTGTGCTTTCTGGCCTCCAGCATGATGACGCCGCCCGCATAGTAGCTGGACAGTTTGCGGCCCATATTCTCGACCAACTCCGCGCTCCTGAGCCAGAACCGCGCCTGACTTGGCGGCGCGAAGAGCGCGGCGCGATGACGTTCGGGTTCGAACCCGTGGTTGCGGATCTGTTCCTCCAGCTGGCCAAGCGAATAGGGTCGGCCAAAGCCGAAGGGCGTCGCGTCGCGCCGGGCCCATAGCCCGCCCCGGTTCGGCACGATGAACAGCGCCTTGCCTCCCGGTGCCAGCACCCGGTGGCATTCCTCCAGCACCGCCGCCGGATGCTGAGAGGTTTCCAGCCCGTGCAGGCAGACAAGTCTGTCGACAAGCCCCGCGGGCAGCGGCCAGCGGGTTTCGTGGCACAGGACACTGACATTGTCCTGACCGGCGGGCCAGGGCATCACCCCCTGCGCCCCCGGCATCAGGCCGATGACCCGTTCCGCCTCGCCCAGATAGGGGCGCAGCAAAGGCACCGCGAAACCGAATCCAACGACCGTCTGCCCCCGTGCCTCGGGCCAGAACGCCGTCACCTGGTCGCGCACTGCCTTCTGAGCAATGCGGCCCAACCGGGTCCGGTAGTAGAACTGGCGCAGGTCCAGCACGTCGAGATGCATTGCAACCCCCTCGGGTTTGGGCGACGGTCAGGGCCAGCTTAACCGGGAAGAAGGAATTTGCCATGCCCTTGCAGATCATCACCGTGCCCTGCCTTGCCGATAATTATGCATTCCTGCTGCACGATGCGACCACCGGGGCCACGGCCGTGGTCGATGTTCCCGATCCGGAGCCCATTCAGGCTGAGCTGGCCGCGCGGGGCTGGACGCTGACCGATATCCTGATCACCCACCATCATTGGGACCATATCGACGGGGTCGCGCCATTGGTCGAGGCCACGGGCGCAAAGACATGGGGTAATGCCGCTGACGCGGGTCGGCTGCCGCCGTTGGATCACGCGGTCAATCCCGGCGACGCGGTGACAATCGGTGGCGAAAGCGGCACGGTGATCGAGGTGTCCGGCCATACCGTCGGCCATATCGCCTTTCACTTCCCCGACAGCTCCGCCGTTTTCACCGCCGACAGCCTGATGGCGCTTGGCTGCGGGCGGCTTTTCGAAGGCACACCGGAGATGATGCATGCAAGCCTTGCCCGCCTGGCCGCCCTGCCCCCGGAAACCCTGGTCTGTTCCGGCCACGAATACACCGCCAGCAACGCGAAATTCGCGCTGACCATTGATCCGGGCAATCCGGCGCTTATCTCTCGGTCAAGGGCCATCGACGCCGCCCGGGCCGAAGGGCGGCCCACGGTGCCCTCGACCCTGCAGGAAGAACTGGACACCAACCCCTTCCTGCGCGCCCATGACCCTGCCATCCGCGCGCAGCTTGGACTGGAGACTGCCGACGACGTGGCAGTCTTTACCGAAATCCGCGCCCGAAAGGATCGATTCTGACAGGTGCGCCCCTTTTGACCCTCAATCGCCGCCCAAAAATGCGACTTCACGAAAAATGGCAGCGGCCCGAAGAAAAATTGAAGAGAAATACCTTGAACTGTGCGGACAAAAACCGAACCTTAACAGTATGAGGCCACTGTCGGACGCGAGCGCCCCTTCGCCCGTCCGGCGCAACGAAAGGAGCACAGGCAGTGCCGTCGTTTTCGAACACCCTTGAGCAGGCCATCCACGCCGCACTGGCGAATGCCAATGCGCGCCGTCATGAACTCGCAACTTTGGAACATCTGCTGCTCGCCCTTCTGGAAGAGCCCGACGCGATGAAGGTCATGCAGGCCTGCTCCGTCGATCTCGAAGAGCTGCGCCAGACCCTTGTTGAATTCATCGACGAAGAGCTGTCGACGCTGGTCACCGATGTGGAAGGCTCCGAGGCGGTGCCGACCGCCGCCTTCCAGCGCGTGATCCAGCGCGCCGCGATCCATGTGCAAAGCTCCGGCCGCACCGAGGTGACCGGTGCCAATGTATTGGTCGCCATCTTCGCCGAACGCGAATCGAATGCCGCCTATTTCCTGCAGGAACAGGACATGACCCGTTACGACGCGGTCAACTTCATCGCCCATGGCGTCGCCAAGGACCCCTCCTTCGGCGAATCCCGTCCCGTCACCGGCGCTACGGAAGAGGAAGGCCTGCACGGCGCGTCCGATGCCACGCCGGACGGCGACGGCAAGGAATCGGCGCTGGCGAAATACTGTGTCGATCTGAATGCCAAGTCGATCAAGGGCGATGTCGACCCGCTGATCGGTCGTGAACACGAGGTCGAACGCTGCATCCAGGTTCTTTGCCGCCGTCGCAAGAACAACCCGCTTCTGGTGGGCGACCCCGGGGTCGGCAAGACCGCCATTGCCGAAGGTCTGGCCAAGAAGATCGTCGAACGGCAGACCCCCGAAGTGCTGCAAGGTGCTACGATCTATTCGCTCGACATGGGCGCGCTGCTGGCTGGCACCCGCTATCGCGGCGATTTCGAGGAGCGGCTCAAGGCCGTTGTCAGCGAGTTGGAGGAACACCCCGACGCGGTTCTCTTCATCGACGAGATCCACACCGTGATCGGTGCGGGCGCGACATCTGGCGGGGCAATGGACGCCTCGAACCTGCTGAAACCCGCCCTTCAGGGCGGCAAGCTGCGCTGCATGGGATCGACGACTTACAAGGAATTCCGTCAGCATTTCGAGAAGGATCGCGCGCTGTCCCGCCGGTTCCAGAAGATCGACGTGAACGAGCCGTCGGTCGAGGACACGATCAAGATCCTCAAGGGCCTCAAGCCCTATTTCGAGGAGCATCACGACATCAAATACACCAATGACGCAATCAAGACAGCGGTGGAACTGTCGGCGCGTTACATCAATGACCGCAAGCTGCCCGACAAGGCCATCGACGTGATCGACGAAGCCGGGGCCGCGCAGCATCTGGTGGCGGAATCCAAGCGCCGCAAGACCATCGGCGCGAAGGAGATCGAGGCCGTGGTGGCCAAGATCGCCCGCATCCCGCCCAAGAACGTCTCGAAGGACGATGCCGAGGTGCTGAAGGATCTCGAACGCAGCCTCAAGCGCGTGGTGTTCGGCCAGGACAAGGCCATCGAGGCGCTGTCCAGCGCCATCAAGCTCGCCCGTGCAGGACTGCGCGAGCCGGAAAAGCCGATTGGCAACTACCTGTTTGCCGGCCCCACCGGCGTCGGCAAGACCGAGGTGGCCAAACAACTGGCCGATACGCTCGGGGTGGAACTGCTGCGCTTCGACATGTCGGAATACATGGAAAAGCACGCGGTCAGCCGCCTCATTGGCGCGCCTCCGGGCTATGTGGGCTTCGACCAGGGCGGATTGCTGACCGACGGCATCGACCAGCACCCGCATTGCGTGCTGCTGCTCGATGAGATCGAAAAGGCGCATCCGGACGTGTTCAACATCCTGTTGCAGGTGATGGACCACGGCACGCTGACCGATCACAACGGCCGGTCCGTCGATTTCCGCAACGTGGTGCTGATCATGACCTCGAACGCGGGCGCGGCGGAGCAGGCGAAATCTGCCATCGGTTTTGGCCGCGACCGGCGCGAGGGCGAGGATACCGCTGCCATCGAACGCACCTTCACACCGGAATTCCGCAACCGTCTGGACGCGGTGATTTCCTTCGGCACCCTGCCGAAAGAGGTGATCCTGCAAGTGGTCGAGAAATTCGTGCTGCAACTGGAAGCGCAGCTGATGGATCGCAATGTGACCATCGAGCTCACCCGTCCGGCGGCGGAATGGCTGGCTGACAAGGGGTATGACGACCGCATGGGCGCCCGCCCGCTTGGCCGCGTGATCCAGGAACATATCAAGAAGCCGCTGGCCGAGGAGCTGCTGTTCGGCAAGCTCGCCAAGGGCGGCAACGTCAAGGTGGGCGTCAAGGATGGCGAAATCGACCTGCGCATCGAAGAACCGGGCGCGCGGAGGATCACGTCGAAGAAACCCCCGCTGCTGACGGCGGAATAAGAACGGAAAAAGGCGCCCTCTTGGGCGCCTTTTTTCTCAGGGAACCGGAATGCCGGTTGCAGGGGTGTCCTGGCTGAACACGTTCACCCACCCGGCCCCCTCGCGACGCCAGATGGAGGACACGAACATCTCTTCCTCTGCCGCCCGACCCACCCGCAGATAGGTCGCGCGATAGGCCAGAAGCGCGTGATCGGGGCCAAGCGGCAACAGCCGCGCCTCGCTCAATCGGTAGCGCGCCACGGTGGGGCCTTGCGACACTTGCCCGGAATGGGCGTCCCTGCCCGCAAAGCCATCTGGATAGACACCCAGAAAATCCACCGCCAATGCCGCGGCATCGGCTTCGCAATCACCCGCCACCAAGGCCTCCCACACACGGGTTTCGCAGGCCAGCAATTCGTCCAGAAGTTCCCTCACCGTTCCGTCAGCTTCAGTTCGATCCGGCGGTTCTGGGCGCGGCCCTCTTCAGTGTCATTCGATGCAATCGGGCGGAATTCACCGAACCCCGTCGCCGCCAGCCGCGCCGGGGGAAAGCCCAGTTCCTCGCTCATGAACAGAACCACCGACAGGGCACGGGCCTGACTGAGTTCCCAGTTATTGGCGTATTCGGCGGTCGGGCGCAGCTGCTGGTCATCCGTGTGACCATCGACGCGGACGATCCAATCCACCGACAAGGGGATTTCCCCCGCCACGTCGAACAGCAGTTCCGCCACATTGGCGATCTGCGCCTCCCCTTCGGGCGAGAGATCGGCGGACCCGACCTCGAACAGCACCTCGGAGGCGAAGACGAAGCGATCCCCCTCGATCCGCACCCCGTCGCGCCCCTCAAGCAATTCGCGCAGGCGACCGAAGAACTCCGACCGATAGCGTTCCAGCTCCTGCGCCTCGGCGGCCAGACGTTCGGCCTCGGCCTCGGCCAGACGGCGTGCTTCCGCCTCGGCCTCTGCCCGCGCGGCCTCTGATGCGGCCAGCGCGTCGCTTTCCGCCGCCAGCCGCGCCAGCGCCGCGTTCAGATCGGCCCCGAGCGTTTCCACCTGCACCTGCGCCGCCGCATCCGCCGCCCGGGACGTATCGAGCAGCCCCTGCAACTCGCCAAGCTGTGTGCGCAGGGCCGCCACCTGTTCGTTCAGCGCCGCGATTTGGCGCTGGCTTTCCGCAGATGCCGCCTCCGCCGTTTCCAGTTCCAGATTGGCTTGCGCCAGAAGGGCCGAGCGCTGTTCCGCTTCGCTCAGGCGGTCTTCGGCGGTGGCTTCGGCCAGCATCTGAGCGGTCAGGGCGGCGGCCAGTTGTTCCTCCAGATCGGACAGGGCCCCGGCGGCTTCTGCTCCCGCAGTTTCCCGTGCGGCCTCGGATGCCGCCAGTTCCGCCTCAAGCGCCGCGATGCGCGATTCCGCCGTCTGCTCGGCCCGCGCCAGATCCAGCAGGGCCTGTGTCAGCTCTGCCTCCATTGCAGTCAGGGCGGTTTGGTTGGCGGCCTGTTCTTCCCGCAGAACGGCGCTTTCGGCCTGTGACGCAGACAGATCGGCTTCGACCTCTGCCACCCGGTCCGTCGCCAGCGTGGCCCGCGCAAGCGCCGCAGCAAGATCCGCCTCCAGCGCCGTCAGTTCCGCACCGCGCCGGGCCAGCCCCGCTTCGGCGGCTTCGGTTTCGGCCTGCGCGGCGACCAGATCGGTTTCCAGCGCGGCAATGCGCGCCGCATCCTCGCCGGCCTGCGCCTGTGCCGACTGGAGCGCTGCGGCCAGTTGCGTTTGCAGCGCATCGAGGCTTTCGGAGCTGTTGTCGAGATCCGATTGCGCGGCAGCAGCTTCGGCCCGTGCGGTTCCCAGATCCTGTTCCAGCGCCGTGATCCGTTCGGCGTCGCGCGTGGCGCGCACAAGGGCTGCGGCCAGCTCGGCCTCCAGCCCGGTCAATGTCTCCCGGCTCTCGGTCAATTCGGCCTGAGCCGCGGCGGCCGTGCCTTCGGCTGCGGCCAGATCGGTCTCCAGTTCCGCGAGCCGCCCGGCATCCGCTTCCGCGCGCTGGTCGGCCTGTTGCAGGGCCGTCGCAAGCTGCGTTTGCAGCCCGGCAACCGTTTCCTCGCTTGCCGTCAGGGCGGCCGCTGTCGCGGCGGCGTTGGCATTGGCAGCCGCGATATCCTCTTCGAGCGCGGCGATCCGCGCGCGGCTTTGAGTAGCTTGCGCCGTCAGCCGGGCCAGGGCGCGGGCCAGTTCCTCCTCCAGCGACGACATTTCGGTGGCGCGATCCGCGGCCACGGATTGCGCAGCCTCCAGCGCGGCCTGTGTCTCGGCCAGAGCGGCGGCGTCCTGCGCGCGAGCGGCAAGCGCCAGTGCCAGCTGCGCCTCCAGATCCGAAAGGCGGCCTGCCTCCTCGCTGGCAGCGGCAAGGCTCGCCTCCAGTTCGGTGATGCGTTCGCCCTGCGCGCTGTTGTCGGCCAGCGCGGTCGCAAGGCGGGCGGCGAAATTCTCCCGCGCCTGATCGGCGGCGGCCAGCAGGGTCAACGTATCCTCTGCTTCCTGCCGCCGCTCCTCCAACGCCAGCGCCATTGCAGTCAGCTCGGCATCGGCCTCTTGCAGGCGCGCGCGCAGGGCCTCGGCGGCGGCGGCCTCTGCCAATCTTGCAGCTTCTTCATCCGACAGCTGCGCCTCGGTATCGGACAGCCGGTCGCGCAGGGCGGCGGCGGCAGCGGCCTCTGCCAGTCGTGCGGCCTCTTCGCTGTCGAGGTTGGTTTCCAGGACCGACAGCCGTTCCCGCAAGGCCGCAGCAGCCGCCTGTTCGGCCAGCAACGCGGCCTCCTCGGCGGTCAGGTCTTGCTCCAGCTCGGCGATCTGCGCTTCGAGCGTGGCGGTCAGGGCTTCCTCGCCCGCAAGTGCGGCAAGCGCCGTGGTCAGGTCTGTCTGCAACCCGGCGGAGGTTTCTTCCTGGGCCTGCAAGGCAGCCAGCGTGTCAGCGAGCGTCGCCTCCTGCATGGCAGCCTCGGATTCCAGATCGGCGATCAGCGCCTCCAGCGCCTCGCGTTCGGCTGCGGCCAGGCGCGCCTGTTCGGCGGCCACGTCGATCTCGTCCCGCGCGGTGGCCAGCGCCAGGGTCAGCGCATCGACCTCTGACACCCGCGCCTCCAGATCCGCCTGCACCGCGTCGCGTTCCTCGGTCAGATCCGTGTTGGCCGCAATGAGCGACGCCACCTGTGCCTCGAAATCAGCAATCCGCGCCGCCTGCCCCTCGGTTTCCGCCGTCAGCGAGGCGATCAACGCGGCCTGCAACTGCAACTCGCCTTCGGCCTCGGACAGGCTGGCGCCAAGCGTCGCCACCCGCTGTTCCAGCTGCGCCGAGCGGCTTTGCGCCAGACCAAGCGCATCGGCCAGTTCATTGAGCTGCGCGTTCAGAACGTTCAGCTCGTCATCCTGATTGTTGATCGTTTCCGACAGCACGAACTGCACGATCATAAAGATCGTCAGAACGAAGATCATCACCATCAACAGCGCGGTGATGGCATCCACGAAACCGGGCCAGATCGAGGCGGTAAAGCGCGTGCCGGAACGCCGGTGGAAGGCCATGGATCAGCCCTCCGGGGCCGGGTCTTCGGGGGGCGCACGACGTTGCGGGACGGGGCGCTGGCGGGGCTGCGAGGCCGAGCGCGTCAGCTCCCGTATCGCGCCGGTCAACTCACCGATATCGGCGCGCAGGGCACCGATCTCTTCCTGCCGCGAACTGCCCATTTCCTCGAAGATCTTCAGCAACTGCACGTCGATCGACCGCAGCCGCATCCGGCTTTCCGCATCAATGCCACCTTCACCCGAGGTGGCAGACAGCACCTCGGCCAGCCGGTCCTGCGCCGCCGCCAGCCGTTCGGTCGCGGCGACCTGTCCGGGGCCGAGCCGTTCGGCAAGGTCCGCCAGTACGCCGGTCATCTCGCCAAGCCGTGCCTCGGTTTCCTGATGGCGCGCCTCGGATTGGGTGAAGAGACCCTGCAAGGTGTCGATCTGGTCGACCATGTGATCCAGCACCGTGGCAATCGCCGCTCGGTCCAGCCCGCCGCCTTCGCCATCTCCCGAGGAAAAACTGACGCGGGTAATGGTGGACAGCCATTCTTCCATTTCGCGGTAGAACCGGTTCTGGCCATGGCCGGCAAACAGCTCCAACAGGCCCACAACCAGAGATCCCGCAAGGCCAAGCAGCGACGAGGCGAAGGCCGTTCCCATGCCGCCCAACTGGTCTTCCAGCCCGCCCATCAGGCGCGAAAACACTTCGATGCCGGAATCATCGGCCGATGGTTGCAGCGAGCGGATCGTTTCCACCACCGCCGGAACCGTAACCGCAAGCCCGTAGAAGGTGCCCAGAAGGCCAAGGAAAATCAGCAGGCTGGTGATGTAGCGCGTGATGTCGCGCGCCTCTTCCATCCGCGCACCCACGGAATCCAGCACCGAGCGTGACGAGGCGGAGGTCAGTTGCAGCCGCGATCCACGAGCCTGAAAGATGCCCGACAGCGCCGCCAGCAGAAGCGGCGGCTTGCCTTGATCCTCACCCGCGCCATTGGCGATGCCCTCGATCCAGGAAATCGACGAAAACAGCTGCACAACCTGCCAGAAACAGGCAAGAACGCCGGCAAAGAAGACCAGGGCGATGGTGCCGTTGAGATAGGTATTGGCGGTCACCACGGGCTCGATGCTGGCCCAGACAAGGAAGGTGCCAAGCCCCACCAGCCCGCAGATCATCAGCATGATCGCGATCTGACGGATCGGTTGCGTAAAGCGCGGCGCGTCTGGTCTGCTCGTCACGGTGTTCTTGCCATCCCGTTTTTCACGCGCTCACCCTACCGTGCCTGCACCATTCTGCCAAGCGTTGCGGGGCCTGCGCATGCATTCCGGCGCAAGGTCACCCCTGTTTCAGCGCCCGAACCCGGTGCACCAGCCAATCAAGATCCACATCGGCCAGATCAAGCTCGGCCAGATGGGCGGCGGTGTTGTAGAGATACTCGTCATTCGGGCCACGTCCGCCGACCGCGTGGGCGATGATCTGCGCCTGTTTTTCAAGGCTCATCCCCGCCACATATTGCTCATGGTCGCGGTCGATCACATAGGTGACCGCCACCGCCTCGCCGCCGCCATGGAAGGTGATCGGCAATTCGCGTTCCAGATAGGCTGAAGAGATCAGCTCCCGCTCGCGCAGATAGTCGATGGTCGCGGGCGCCTTGGCTGCGTCGACCCGAAAGGCCAGCCCGTCGCAATGCGCCGCATCCGCCGCGTCAAGCGCCAGCACCAGACCGGGGCTTTCGACCGTGCCGCGATGGTGGATCGAACTCATGCAAAAGGACCGATGCCAGCCGGGCAGCCGCGCGATCCGTGTCTCGACCACGTCGAAACCGGGGTTCCAGATCAGCGATCCATAGCCGAACACCCAAAGATCCGCTGCTGTCATGCCTTTTCCACCTTGTCCTATGGCCACCTGTACCCGCCCCCGTATATGCAGTGCATGGGCGGGATGAAACAGGAGATGAGCGCCATGAAGGTCTGGGCCTGGGTGATCGGTGCGCTTGTCGCGATCTGGTCGATCGTGTGGCTGGCCGGGTCCATCGCCACGGAACGGCTGGTGACCTATTGGCTGAACGACCGGGACGCCGCCGGGTGGGTCGTGGCCCATGACAGCGTGCAGACCTCGGGCTATCCGTTTCGCTTCGTCACCACCCTGCCCGGTCTGATGCTGGCCGATCCGTTCAGCGGATGGGCGCTGGAGGCAGACGGGTTTCGGCTGGAACAGGACGCCTACCAGCCACAGGCGATCCGCGCGATCTGGCCTGCCGAGCATACCCTGTCGACCCCGCTCGAACGCATCACCATCCGCGCCGAGCAGCTGGAGGCGATGCTGCATGTCCGGCCGCTGGATTATCTGGCCCTGGTGCAGTCCGAAACCCGCATCGCGGCGCTGGAGATGGAGAGCGATCTGGGCTGGTCCAGCCGGGTGGATCAGGCCCTGGCGATGGTTGTGGAACGCGACGAGCCGGGCCATCGCTACGACATCCGCATCGACGCCAGCGGCGTGACCCCGGCAGGCGAGGTTCTGGCGCTGCTCGATCCCGCCGGGCTGCTGCCGCGGGAGATCGAGACCGTCCGCTTTGAGGCGATCATGGGCTTCGCCCGCGCCTGGGATCTGACGGCGCTGGAAAGCAGCCGTCCGGCGATCACCCGGGTGGAACTGGCCGAACTGCGCGCCGATTGGGGCGACCTGGCGCTGCGCCTGTCGGGTGATCTGGATGTGGATGCCGAGGGGCTGCCTACCGGCGACCTGTCAGTCCGCGCGCAGAACTGGCGCGAAATGATCGAGATCGGGGTCAATGCAGGCGCCATCCCCGAGGGGTTCCGCGGCACGCTGGAAACCGGGCTTGGCTTGCTGGCGGGCCTCTCAGGCAGGTCTGAGGATCTTGACGCGACGCTCCGCTTTTCCGGCGGGCAGGTCTATTTCGGGCCGATCCCGCTTGGCCCCGCCCCGCGATTGGTGTTGCGCTAACCCTCGCAACAAAAGAAACTATTTCACGACGCTTGATGCCGGAGGTTGGTTCGGCACTCCTATGGGAAGCAGACAATTGTCAGCAGAGAGCCCATATGGACCGATGCGGCCCCGCGTCTGAATGTCCAGTATTAAGCCACACCGCTTTTTCTACATCCGCGAACGGAAATCTGAAAGGCAACGACATCGCTCGTTACTTTGACTTCGCCCATCGGTGCTCGATGTCGACCAGGCCCGTTCCTTCTTCGATCTCACGAGAAATCTCGACACAGCCTTCCCGGCGATAAAACTTGCGAGCGCGAGGGTTTTCCTCGTATGCCCATACCGTAATCCACTCTCGATCCGCCTTGGCCATGTCGAATAAGTGCTTCCCGATACCGCGGCCCCGTGCATCGCGTGAGACATAAAGGCACGTAAGATTATCGTCTTGCCGAACGCAGAACCCAACGACCTTACCGTTTTCTTCACAAACCCAAGAGGTATCAACGTGATGCAAACAGCCGGTCCACCATTCCACAACACTCTCAAACTCGTTCAGCGGGCCTAACCAAGGCGTCTCTGCGCTCCAGTCCCGAACAATTTCTGCACAAGAGCGCCCGTCGCTCCCTTCAGCAGGTCGGTATTTGAAGGTCATGAAGACTCCGAACGAATTCTAGGAACATTTTGGCTTCAACTTGTAACCGGGAAATTCCTAATAAGCAGCCCTTGGCGCAACCGCAGCGAAAGCTCACTTCGTCCCGCGTTGCTGCCCCTCGCGCCATTGATCGAGCTACTGAGTGCGAATCGACTTCGGTCTGGGAGCAGGGTCTCAGCTGCCAAACGCTACCGGCAGTAAGCCCCGCCGCGATAGGCCGCCACGTCCAGATGGAAATGGTCCCGATGGTAGCGGTCCGACCCCGGCCCCAGAACCGTGCCGAACGTGCCGCAGGCGGCCTCGTGCAGCTGTCTCAGGATGCGGCCCTCGCGCCCTCCGTCCCAGTCGTCCAGAACCGAGATCTCGGACCCGTCCACCAGACCGATCCCGGCGATATCAATGGCGTTTCCGGTGGCATGTTCCGACAGCCGCGCGCCGGGCTGGTTGTTGCGCGTCCGGCAGGAATAGGAGGCGACGACGCGCAGCGACGCCACCCCGCCACCATATCGCCCCACGGTGGGAATGACCGCATCGTTCAGCCACTCCTGCACCGCCAGCGCCGTATCACAGTTGATCGTGGCGGGCTGCGCCAGGGTAATGCCGTCGATCTCGCGCACCCGCACCGGCTCCGCAATGCCGCAGCCGTTGATCCGCCCCGGAATCCGCTCCAGCCGGTCGCCGATAATGCCGCGCTGCCCGCAAAGCGCCCCGCGCTGGCCCGGCTGCGTCACCCGCCCCGGCGTGCCCCGCGTTTCCGCCGCGCGAATGGCCGCCGCCAGCCCCGCAGGCCGTTCCACGGGGCGCAAGGAGACGCGCACCGCGGTCATCCCCGGCGGGTTGCGCCGGTTCTGCCCGGTCAGCAAAGCCAGCAACCCGCGCGGCGGCCCCCGCTCCTCGGTCTCTTCCGGGGGCAGTTCCGCCACGATGGTCTGATCCGGCCGCAGCTCCGTCACCTGCTCGGCCCGCCCCGGCCGATAAATCGGCCGCAGGGATGCCGACGGCGCCAGATCGGTGGCCCGGATCGTCACCACAAGCGGATCAGAGGGGCCAACCACCCGGTCGGCCGGGCTTTGCGGTGCCGGGGTTGAGACAGGGCGCGGCAAGGGGCGCAGGGATTGCGCGGGCGCATAGGCAAAGGCGGGCAGGGCAAAGCCCAGAACCGCCACCAATGCCGCCCGCGCAAGCCTCATCCCTTGTCTCCATCCTGACGTGGTTTGACACGGCCGAAATCCGGCGCATCCGTGTCCTGCCCGGCCTCGATGATGCCGCGCCGGATCGCCCGCGTGCGGGTGAAATAATCGAACAGCGCATCGCCATCGCCCATGCGAATGGCGCGCTGCAGAACGAACAGTTCCTCGGTGAACCGGCCAAGGATATCCAGCGTCGCTTCCTTGTTGGTCAGGAACACGTCGCGCCACATGGTTGGGTCGCTTGCGGCAATCCGGGTGAAGTCGCGGAAACCGGCGGCGGAATACTTGATGACCTCGCTTTCCGTCACCCGGCGCAGGTGGTCGGCCACGCCCACCATCGTGTAGGCAATCAGGTGCGGAGTGTGCGAGGTCACGGCCAGCACGAGGTCATGATGCTCGGCATCCATTTCCTCCACATTTGCCCCCATCCCCTCCCACAGCGCGCGTAGCTGCGCCACAGCCTCCGGGTCAATGCCCTCGACCGGGGTCAGCAGGGTATAGCGGTTCTCGAACAGCTCCGCGAAGCCCGATCGCGGGCCAGAATGTTCCGTCCCCGCCAGCGGGTGGCCGGGGATGAAATGCACGCCCTCGGGCAGATGCGGCCCGACCTGATCGACCACGTCCTTCTTGACGGAGCCCACATCGGTCACGGTCGCGCCGGGCGCCAGATGCGGCGCAATCTCTTCGGCCACGCGGCCCATGGCGCCCACGGGCACCGCCAGAACCACCAGATCGGCGCCCTCCACGGCCTCGGAAGCGCTGTCCACGACCCTATCACAGAGTCCGATTTCCCTTGCCACGTCGCGCGTTTCCGCCGAGCGCGCGGTGCCCACGATCTCTCCGGCCAGCCCGTCGCGCCGCATGGCATGGGCCATGGACCCGGCGATCAGCCCCAGACCGATCAGCGCCACGCGGTTGTACATCACGCTCATGCCGCGCCTCCGAAATCCGCCATCGCATCCAGCACGCGGGTCACATCCGCCTCGGATCCGACCGTAATGCGGATGCAATCGGGCAGGCCATAGCCCGCCACCAGCCGCACGATGATGCCCTTGGATTTCAGATGCGCGTCAGCGGCTTGTGCCGTGGCCTCATCCTCCATCCGGCAAAGGATGAAATTGCCCTCGGACGGATCAGAGGGGAAGCCAAGCGCCGCCATGCCCTCAGCCAGCCGCTTGCGCTGCGCGGTGTTGACCGCCCGGCAGTGGTCCACGTAGTCCGTGTCACGCACGGCGGCCTCGGCCCCCGCCAGCGCCAGCGTGGACAGGTTGAACGGCCCGCGCACACGGGTAAGAACGTCGACCACCGCGCGGGGGGCGTAGCCCCAGCCCACGCGCAACCCGCCTAGCCCGTAGATCTTGGAAAAGGTCCGGGTCATCACGACATTGTCGCGCGCATCGACCAGCCCCGCACCGCCATCGAACCCATCCACATATTCCGCATAGGCCCCGTCCAGCACCAGCAGGCAGTTCTCGGGCAAGCCCGCCGCCAGCCGCGCCACCTCGTTGCCGCCGATCATGGTGCCGGTGGGGTTGTTGGGATTGGCAATGAACACGAGCCGCGTGCGGCTGGTCACCTTTGCAAGGATCGCGTCGACGTCAACGGTCCGCTCCCGCTCCGGCGCCACGACCGGGGTCGCGCCCGCGGCCAGCGCCGAAATCTTGTACATCAGGAACCCGTGTTCCGTATACAGCACCTCGTCGCCCGGCCCCGCATAGGCCTGGCACAGGAACGTGATGATCTCGTCCGAACCGACGCCGCAGATGATCCGGTCAGGGTCGAGCCCATGCACCTCGCCAATGGCCGTGCGCAAACCAACGTGATCCGTGGACGGATAAAGATGCATCGCCCCCGCCGCAGCCTGAACGGCAGCCACCGCCTTCGGCCCCGGCCCGAACGGGTTCTCGTTCGAACTGAGCTTCAGCGGCTTTTCCTGCCCCGCGATGGAGGCCCCGCCCCCCTGATAGAGCGCGATCTCCATGATGCCGGGTTGCGGGCGGATCTGGGTCATGTTTCGGAACCTTCTGGTAACCTGTCCGGCGCGTTTTAGCGGCCCCACCCGCCCTTGGGAAGCCGCGCCCGACACTCCGGCGGCAATCAGCCTGCGACATCAATGCTTTCGTTAAGGTTAACAGGCCCTCCACCCCGAAACACCCTCACCCTTTCATCTTGGCCAAAATACCTCGGGGGAGCCGCCGAAAGGCGGCGGGGGCAGCGCCCCCATCCCCGGTCGATACCTGCCGCGGCCTCGAACGCGGCCCGTCAGGGCCGCGCGGGTCGACGTGCCGAAGGCACGGCGAAATCCCTCCGGATCATCCCAACCAGCGCCCGTAATCCGACACCAGCAGATGCGTCGGCGCAACATCCTCCTCGATCTCGGCAAACCGCCCGATCGGATCGCGGAACCAGTTATCCGCCTCGTCGTCATTCACCGTGGACACCTCACCGATCAGCACATCGCCGCCCTCGCCCCAGAACGCATGCCAGTCGCCGGGCATCAGCGTGATGCTTTCACCGGGCTGGAACAGCAGCACCTCACCGGGCGCATAGTCCCGCGCGATCCCGTCGCACAGAACCGTGCCGCCTGCCGTTTCGTCGAGGCTGCCATCGGGGGCAGAGCCGAACAGCTCAATGGCCATCGTGGCGCCGCCCCGGTTGATGATATCCTCGGCCTTCAGATAGTGCCGGTGCATCGGGCTCAACTGATCCTTTCGCGAAATCAGCAACTTCTCGGCGTAGCACATGCCGCCACCTTTCTTCAGATCCGCCTGCCGCCCGTTGCGCAGGGTGAACAGGAACAGTCCCATCTCGTCGAACCGGCCCTCGCCATAATCGGTGATATCCCAGCCCATGCGGCCCTGCACGATCCCGTCGATCTGCCCCCGGCGCGCGCGCATCTCCTCGGGGGTCCAGTAGGCAAAGGGCGGCAGGGCAAAGCCGAATGAGCGGATGAACGCATCCGCCTGCCCCATGATGTCATTGATCGTCGAGCGTTTCATGTCAGCCTCCCTGCAAGCCCAATCCCGACATGCCTTTCGAAGCCCGCTATCGCAAATGGAATTTGGCTGCAGAGTTTCCGATTTGACCCCGGAGACGGTATGGCCCAAGGTTCCCCTCCATAGATTGCATGAAGGGGGACGTCATGCTGATCGCACTCAAGATCATTCACATGTTCAGCCTGTTCGCAGGCGGCGCCGCGAGCATCGGCAACGGGCTGCTTCTGAAAAAGGTCATCGCCTCTGGCGGGCCTCCGCCGCCGATGGTGGCCCAGACCATGGGCGTGATCGGCAAGATCGGCTTTGGCGCGGTCATCCTTCTGTGGCTCTCGGGTCTTGGCATGACCCTTGGCCGCCATGACATCGCGGCGCTGGACTGGACCTTCTGGGTCAAGATGGTCGGGGCCACGGCGGTTCTTGTTCCCGTCACGATGATGACGGCCATTGCCCTGAAGGCCGAGAAAACCGGCACGCGACCCGACCTGAAGCGCATGAAAACCCT
This sequence comes from Nioella ostreopsis, assembly GCF_004000255.1. Classification (GTDB taxonomy): domain Bacteria; phylum Pseudomonadota; class Alphaproteobacteria; order Rhodobacterales; family Rhodobacteraceae; genus Nioella; species Nioella ostreopsis. The sequence continues at coordinate 354,124 of NZ_RCIQ01000001.1, read as the reverse complement.
TGGCTCCATTGGACGCGGCGGCGTGGCCATCGCGATCATCTTCGGGGTGCTCGCCTTCAACTGACGAAAAACCCCCGCCCGGATCGCCGGACGGGGGCCCCTCCCCTGGTCTTAGACGCGTGGCCCTGATCAGGCCGCGTCACCCTTTTCTTCGTCGGTGAACAAACCGCGTTCGATCTGCTCGGCCTCGATCGACTCGAAGAGCGCCTTGAAGTTGCCCTCGCCGAACCCGTCATCGCCCTTGCGCTGGATGAATTCGAAGAAGATCGGCCCGATCACGGTCTTGGAGAAAATCTGCAGCAGGATCTTGGTCTCCCCCCCATCGACCACGCCTTCGCCGTCGATCAGGATGCCGTGCTTCATCATCTTCTCTTTCGGCTCGTCATGGCCTTTGACCCGGTCATAGGACAGGTCGTAATAGGCCTCGTTCGGGCCGGGCATGAACTTGATACCGGCGTTCGAGATTAGGTCGGTCGAGGCATAGATATTCTCGGTGCCCACGGCGATATGCTGAATGCCCTCGCCCTTGTAGCGCTTGAGATATTCGACAATCTGACCCTTCTCACCCCGGTCCTCGTTGATCGGAATGCGGATGCGCCCGCACGGGGATGTCAGCGCGCGCGACAAAAGCCCGGTGAATTTGCCCTCGATATCGAAGAAACGGATTTCCTTGAAGTTGAACAGGTCGCCGTAAAACCGGAACCACGTGTCCATATTGCCCTTGTGGACATTGTGGGTCAGGTGATCGAGGTAGTAGAAGCCCGCGCCCTGCGGATGGGCGCTGCTGATCCAGTCAAACTCCTCGTTATAGGGCGAGGCGTCGAAATACCGGTCGGTGAAATAGATCAGGCTGCCGCCGATCCCCTTGATCGCGGGCCAGTCGAGCGTCTTGTCGTCGCCCTCATAGGCTTCCGCGCCCTTGGAAATCGCGTGCTCATAGGCGTGCTGAGCATTCACGACGCGCCAGGCCATCGCGGGCGCGCAGGGGCCATGCTCCTCGACGAACTTGGCGGCAAAGCTGCCCGGCTCGGCGTTCAGGATGTAAGAGATATCGCCCTGCTGCCACAGCTCAACCGCCTTGGTCTTGTGATTTGCGGTGTGCACGAACCCCATCTTGGCGAAGAGATCGCGAAGCTGTTGCGGATCGGGATGGGCGAATTCAACGAATTCGAACCCGTCGGTTCCGGCGGGGTTCTCTGCGGTAATGGTGGCGCGGGGGGCGTCATGCGGGAACGGGCCCATGGGCGTTTCCTCCTGTCTGGTGTTCGCTTGGGCAGAGTTTACCGCATGTGATCCACATAAAACGCGCGAAGATCATGGGTATTGCTGAGATTTCCACGATACATTAGCATTGGAATGCATATTCACGCGGATTTCACGCATATGATCGACGAGACCGACCGCCGCCTGTTGAAAGCGATTCAGCGCAATGCGGGCCTGACCGCACAGGAACTGGGAGAGCAGTTGAACCTATCCGCCAGTCAGGCGGGCCGCCGCCGCCAGCGGCTGGAACAGGCAGGCATCGTCACCGGCTCCCGCGCCGTGGTCTCGCCCGAGGCGCTCGGGCTGCATGTTCAGGCGTTCGTACAGGTCCAGATGGCCACCCATGACCCCGCTCAGGTCCGCGCCTTCACTCGCATTATCGACACGCGGCCCGAGATCATCTCGGCCTGGACCCTGACGGGCGAGGCCGACTACCTGCTGCGGGTCTATTGCACCGATCTGGGCGCGCTGCACCGGCTGATTCACGAGGTCATCCTGCCCACGCCCGCCGTCGCACGGGTGCAAAGCCAGATCGTCATGGATCAGCAGAAGCCGGACGCGCCCCTGCCCACCTGACAGCCTGTCCTGTTGCCAAACCGCCGCAGACCCGCGATGCTGCACCTGCAAACGCAACAGGACACCAGATCATGGATTCCATCCTCTTCGAGGCCACGCTCTACCTCGCCGCGATGGTGATCGCGGTGCCGCTTTCGGTGCGGCTCGGGCTTGGGTCCGTGTTGGGCTATCTCATCGCGGGCATCGCACTGGCCCCGATCCTCTATCAGGTGGGGGCCGATCCGCACGGGTTGCAGCACGTGGCGGAGTTCGGTGTCGTCATGATGCTGTTCCTGATCGGGCTGGAACTGAACCCCAAGGGCCTGTGGGAAATGCGCGACAAGCTGGTGGGGCTTGGCGGCGCGCAGATCGGTCTCTCTACGGCGGTTCTGGGGGGCGGTGCCTTTATCCTCGGCCTGCCCTGGCAACAGGCGCTGGCCGTGGGTCTGATCTTTGCGCTCTCATCGACCGCGATCGTCCTGCAAACCCTGACCGAAAAGAAACTGCTGCGCACGGGTGGCGGGCGATCCGCCTTTTCCGTCCTGCTGACGCAGGACATCGCCGTCATCCCCATGCTGGCGCTCTTGCCGCTGCTGGCCACCATACCTGCCGCCCAGTTTTCCCCCGATGGCTCGATCCAGCGCCCCGGCATGGAAGCCGCCGCCGAGACAGGTCTGTCGCTGGTCGAGGGTCTGCCCGCCTGGGGCGTGACGCTGACCACCATCGCCGCCGTCGCTGCCGTCATCGTGGGCGGGCGCTTCCTGACCCGGCCGCTGTTTCAGTTCATCCACATGGCGCGGCTGCGCGAGATGTATACCGCCGTCGCACTGGTCATCGTCGTGGGCATCGCCTTCCTGATGGTTCTGGTGGGCCTCTCCCCCGCGCTCGGGGCCTTCATCGCGGGCGTGGTGCTGGCCAATTCCGAGTTCAAGCATGAACTGGAGGCCAATATCGAGCCCTTCAAGGGCCTGCTTCTGGGGCTGTTCTTCATCACCGTAGGCGCAGGAATCCACTTTGATGTGCTGTGGTCGAATCTGTTCACGATCATTGGCCTGACGCTGGCGGTGATGATCTCCAAGGGGCTCATCCTCTACGGGATCGGCCTTGCCGCCGGGCTGCGCGGGCGCGACCAGTGGCTGTTCACGCTCAGCCTTGCGCAGGCGGGCGAGTTTGGCTTCGTGCTGATTTCCTACGCGGTGGCCAGCCACGTTCTGCCCAATCACATCTCTGAAATCCTCCTGCTGGTCGTCGCCCTGTCGATGCTGCTGACGCCGCTGTTCTTCATCCTCTATGAAGTGCTGTCCAAACTGGTCAAGGACACGGTCGAAGATAGCCCCGATGCCGATGAGATCGACAACCCCGAAAGCATCATCATCGCGGGGACAGGTCGCTTCGGTCAGGTCGTGAACCGGATGCTGCAATTGTCTGGCTTCAAGACCGTGGTTCTGGACGCGGACCTGTCAACGATCCAGCTTTTGCGCCGCTTCGGCATTCATGGCTATTTCGGCGACCCGACCCGGCCCGAGCTGCTGCATGCGGCAGGGCTCGACCATGCCAAGGTGCTGGTGGTGGCCATGGACGGCAAGGAGGAAGTGCTGAAACTGGTGCGCTACGCCCGACGCCGCCGCCCCGACATCCACATCGTGGCCCGCGCCTATGACCGGGTGCATACCTACGAACTGTATCAGGCAGGCGCGAACGACATCGTGCGGGAAATGTTCGACAGCTCGCTGCGCGCCGGGCGCTACGTGCTGGAAAACATGGGGCTGTCCGAATACGAGGCGCATGAGATGGAGATGGCCTTCTACCGCCACGACCGCCACGTGCTGCGCGAACTGGCAGAGCTGTGGCAGCCCGGCATCCCCCTGGCCGAGAATGACGCCTATGTGGCCCGCTCGCGCGAGTTGAACGCCAATCTGGAAACCGCCATCGCCACGCATCTGGACGAGGCCGAGCTGCCGGAGCCGGTGGAAGACGAAGAGTCCTCTCGGGACGGCGTTTAGCCGTCCGACACACCGGCCTCTGCAAAAGTCGCCATCCCCGAATGGCAGGCAATCGCACCTTTCAGCACGTTGATCGCCAGCGCCGCGCCGGATCCTTCGCCAAGCCGCATGTTGAGCGCCAAGAGCGGCTCTTTGCCAAGGCGTTTGAGCACAGCGCCGTGGGCGGTTTCCGCCGACAGATGCCCCGCCACCGCGTGATCCAGCGCGCCCGGCACGGCCTGTTCCAGCGTGGCTGCCGCCGCCGTGCAGATGAACCCGTCCAGAATGACCGGAATGCGCAAGACCCGAGCCCGCGCAATCGCGCCCGCCATCGCCGCAAGCTCCCGCCCGCCAAGGCAGCGCAGCGCCTCCAGCGCGTCCTCACCCGCCTGCGGGTTCGCCGCCAGCCCCTCAGCCACGACCTGCGCCTTCAGCGCCAGGCCCGCGTCATCGACGCCCGTGCCCCGGCCCGTCCAATCGGCGGCCTCCCCGCCAAAGAGCGCCAGCGCAATGGCGGCGGCGGAGGTGGTGTTGCCAATGCCCATCTCGCCGGTGACCAGCAGATCGGCCTTGGGATCGACCGCATTCCAGCCGGTCGCCAGCGCCGCCACGACCTCCGCCTCGCTCATGGCCGGACCGGCTGAGAAATCCGCCGTGGGCCGGTCCAGATCCAGCGCGTGCACCTGCATGGACGCCCCCGCCGCCTTCGACAGCTGATTGATCGCGGCACCACCCGCCTCGAAATTGGCAACCATCTGCACCGTGACCTCCGCCGGAAAGGCCGAGACACCGCGCGCCGTCACCCCATGGTTGCCCGCGAAGACCAGCACCTGCGGGGCATTGAGCGACGGCCGCGCATCACCGCGCCAGCCCGCATACCAGATCGCCAGATCTTCCAGCCGCCCAAGCGCGCCGGGCGGCTTGGTCAGCTGCCCATTGCGCTCCTCTGCGCCTGAAATGGCGGCGCTGTCCGGGCCGGGGGCCTCGGCCAGAAAGGCGCGGAATTCGGCAAGGCTGGTGAAGGGCGTGGTCATCGGCGTCGGTCTCTCTGTCATTGCCAAAGGGGCGTTTGGGCGGATATGCCGGATTGTCCATTGGAATGCGACCGAAAGGATCCGGGATCATGGCCCCGCGCGACATTCTGCAACAGATTACCGGCGATCTGCGCCTGGCCCTCGGGCTGCTGACCCGCCTGCCCCTGCCGGGCGAGCCGGATATGACCCGAGGCGCGGCGGCGGCCTGGGCCTGGCCTCTGGCGGGGCTGACCCCCGCGCTGCTGGCCGGGCTGGCCATCTGGCTGTCTTCTGGGCTCGGGGCCGGGCTCTCTGCGGCTCTGGCCCTTGCGGTCATGGCGATGGTCACCGGCGCGATGCATGAGGACGGTCTGGCAGACACCGCCGACGGGCTCTGGGGGGGCTGGACGGTGGAGCGACGGCTGGAGATCATGAAGGACAGCCATATCGGCACTTACGGGGTGCTGGCGCTGATCCTGTCGGTGCTGGCGCGCTGGTCGCTGCTGGCTGGTCTGATTGCGGCGGGCCACGCTCTCCCGGCGCTGATGACAGCCGCGATGCTGTCGCGGGTTCCCATGGTGGCCCTGATGGCCTGGATGCCACCCGCCCGCGAGGGCGGATTGTCTCGGGCGGTGGGACGGCCTTCGATGGAGGCCGCCGCGATCGGCGCAGGCGTGGCGCTGGTGCTGGCGATCGTCCTGACCGGGGGGGCTGCAATATGGGCGGCGCTGCTGGTTGCGACTGTGGCCATCGCGCTCGGGCTGCTGGCGCGGACCAAGATCGGCGGGCAGACCGGCGATATTCTGGGCGCGAGCCAACAGCTTGCCGAAATCGCGGCGCTTGCCATTCTGGCCACCGCGCTTTGAGCCGGGTGACAAGGCGCTTGCAAGCGCCTTAGGGGAAGCGGTTTCGAAACCGCTTTCAAGGGCCTTCGAAGGCCCTTCCCCGCCAAGAAAAAACCCCGCCGCAAAAATGCAACGGGGTCATTCTGTTCAACCGAAGGAACGGATCAGGCCGCGCGGGCGGTCAGCACCTCGTCGACGCGTTTCTGCGCCCCGGCCTCGTCCATGCCGTTCACGGCAGCCAATTCGCGGGTCAGACGCTCCAGCGCCGCCTCATAGAGCTGACGCTCGGAATAGGACTGTTCCCGCTGGTCATCGGCGCGGTGCAGGTCGCGGACCACCTCGGCGATCGAAATCAGGTCGCCCGAATTGATCTTCTGTTCATATTCCTGCGCCCGGCGCGACCACATGGCGCGCTTCACCCGGGCCTTGCCCTTGAGCGTATCCATGGCCTTCTTCACCACATCGGGGCTGGACAGCGAGCGCATCCCGACCTCGGTGGCCTTCGCCGTTGGCACCCGCAGGGTCATCTTGTCCTTCTCGAAGGAAATCACGAAAAGTTCGAGCGACAGCCCGGCGATTTCCTGTTCCTCGATGGACACGATTTGCCCGACCCCATGCGCGGGGTAGACGACATAGTCGTTCGGGCGAAAGTCCTGCGATTTGCGCGATTTGCTCATATGGTTTTCCTTTTACGGCCCGGTCACGGGCGACAAAAACACCGCGAGGAAAGCGGGACTTTCCACTACGGGCTGTCATTCTTTGATTTCATGCGCGGTGTGGCACGACCGCGGCTTGTGCGTTCACGAGACATCCTTTGTAACAGGAATATAGCACAAAAAATGGCCATTTCAAAGATTCGCAATGCAACTATCGCCAAAAGCCCTGTTTTCACAGGGTTTTGCCGCAGTGCAACATGACTTTCGGCACCAGCATAACTGCCAGCGCCGGGGCGAATCGGTCAGCCGCCCTCGCCCGGGGCTTCCGACAGGTACGGCAGCTTGCCATCCTTGCCGTCAAACTCCTCTGCCGTCGGCAGCGGATCCTTCTTCGAAACAATGACCGGCCACATCTCGGAATATTTCCGGTTCAGCTCCACCCATTTTTCCATGTCCGGCTCGGTATCGGGCCGAATCGCGTCCGCCGGGCATTCCGGTTCGCAGACGCCGCAATCGATGCATTCATCGGGATGAATGACGAGGAAGTTCTCCCCCTCGTAGAAGCAATCCACCGGGCATACCTCGACGCAGTCGGTGTATTTGCAGTTGATGCAGTTTTCGATCACGGCATAGGTCATGGCAGTTCCGTTCAACAACTCTTGGGCCGGTTTAATCCGGGCACGGGCATCATTCAAGCGGGCTGCGTCGTAAAGAACCAAGCGCCCGGCGATCCTTGCCCGAGGGCCGCCCCTTTCCCTCGTATGACGGGTTTTGCGGGACGGTTTCCTTGACCGGTGTCAAATCGTCGTAAAGCTGTTGCGCCTCCGGTGCCGGTCCACGCCGCTCGCCAATGGCGACAACGCGCACCACCCGCACGTCACGCCCCTGTGCGAAGGTCAGGACATCGCCGGGGCCGACCGTTGCGGCGGGCTTGTGAACCTTCTGGGCATTCACCCGCACATGGCCGCCCGCAACGATGCGCGCGGCCAGAGTGCGGGTCTTGAAGAACCGCGCGTGCCACAGCCATTTATCGAGCCGCAGCCGGGAGGGCGCCTCCTCGGTCAGGAGTTGCCCTTCAGCCCCGCCAGCGCCTGCGCGAACGGGTTGTCGGGGTCGATCTTCTTCTCGCGCCGCTCGGGCTTGGCCGAGTAACTCTTGGGTTTCTCGTTGCGCGGCCCTTTCGGCCCGCCCTTGCCCTGCGGCTTGCCCTTGCCACGCGGCTTGCCGCCCGGTTTGGCTCCGTCCCGGCGTGGTCCGCCTTGCGGACCGGACCGGCGGCGCGGGGCCCAGGTGAAGGTGTAGAAGGTCTCGATCTCCGGCTCTGCCGCCTCGGCGCTGCCCTCATCGGGCAGTTCAACGGGCGCGTCCGCCGGGGTTTCGACCGGCGCTTCGACCGGCGCTTCCACGGGCGTTTCTGCCGGGGTTTCGGAGGGCGTCTCCGGGGCCTCAGTCGGCGCGTCGCCCGGCACTTCGGCGGGGGCCTCAGGTTCACCACCGGCTGCGGGGGCAGCTTTCACCTTGGGGCGCTCACCTTTCTCGGCGGCATAGCCCAGTCCGCCCATCAGATCGGCGAACTGATCGAGCGTCATGCCGGTGATCGACAGCATATCGGCGGTGGCTTCGAACCCGCCCCGGCTGTCCTGCTGGCGCAGCATGTCGGCCAGACGTTCCAGCATGTCGATGCGAATCGCACGGGCCCCGGCCAGGCGATAGCCGGAATTGGTGTAATATTCGCGCGGGGCGCCTTCGACGGCGGGGATCGTCACCAGACCCGGCGGCGGGCTTTCGTGAAACTCCGCGTGGTCGCTGGCCAGCCCCCACAGCACCAGACGCAGCCGCGTCGGCGCGGGTTTCAGCAAGAGTTGCTGGAAAATCGTGAACTGACCGAAGCGCACGCCATGCTTGCGCAACAGGCCACGCGCCTCCTGGTCCAACGATTTCACATCGTCGGCGACCTCTGCACGCGGCAGAATGCCAAGCGCTTCGACCAGACGGAAGGCAAAGCCCCGCGCCAGACCGGTGATCGCCTCGTCGCGCGACATCGCCAGCAACGGCTCGAACAGGGTCGCCACCTTGCGGTCGATGAAATGCTGCAACCGGCGCTGCACTTTCTGCATCACCTCGGGGCCCGCTTCCTCATCCACGAAGGCTTCCGCGACGGGCTTCAGAGGCTCAGACCCCTTCACCAGCTTGCCGATCGCCTGGTCACCCCACATCAGGCCACCCTGTTCGGTAAAGTCGAACTCCGTGTCGGGGGCGTTGTAGAACCGGTCGGCGCGCAGGTGGAATTCGGGCCGCAAAGCCGCAACCGCAGCCTGGCGCAGCGTCTTTGCCTCATCCGGGGTTGCGCTGGCATCCTGCCGGAAGCGGAACCCTTCCAGACGGCCGACGAATTCGCCCTCAACCGTCACTTCACCCTTGTCATTCACGTCGGCCACAAGGCCCTCCTTCTGCTTCAACCGGCGCAGCAATACGCTGGTGCGCCGGTCAACAAATCTTTGGGTCAAACGCTCGTGCAAAGCATCTGACAGGCGGTCTTCTACGGCACGCGTGGCCCCGCGCCAATGGCTTTCGTCATCAACCCAACCGGAACGTTGCGCCACATAGGTCCATGTGCGGATATAGGCCAATCGTTTCGATAGCGTGTCAATATCGCCATCTGTCCGGTCCAGCCGCTTGACCTGACGGGCCATCCAGTCATCGGGCACCCGGCCCACCCCGTGCAGAAACTCGTAGATTCGCGCCAGCAGGGTCGCATGTTCGGCGTGGCTGATGCCCCGAAAATCGGGGACGCAGCAGATATCCCAGAGCAGGCGCACGTCCTTGGGGCCGCTGATCCGGTCGGCCATTTCCGGCATCGCCGCGATGGTCTTGAGCGCGCGGATATCGTCGGCCTCGCGCGCGCGGGTCAGCCATTCGTCCACTGCCGGGGCTTCCAGCGAGGCAATCAGCCGGTCCACGGTGCCGAACGCCATCTGTGCATTGCGCCAGAAGAGTTTGCCCACGGGCCGAAAGCTGTGATTGGTGATCGCCTGCACCACCTCGTCGTCCAGCGGGCTGGCCTCGCCCGTCACCCCAAAGGTCCCCGGCTGCGTATGCCGCCCGGCGCGGCCCGCGATCTGGGCCAGCTCATTGGGCGCCAGCATCCGCATCTTGCGCCCGTCGAACTTGCGTAGGCCCGAAAACGCCACATGCCGGATATCGAGATTCAATCCCATCCCGATGGCATCCGTAGCAACGAGGTAATCCACATCGCCGTTCTGGTAGAGCTCCACCTGCGCGTTTCGCGTGCGTGGGCTAAGCGCGCCCATCACCACGGCGGCCCCGCCCCGCTGTCGGCGCAGCAATTCAGCAATCGCATAGACATTCTCGACCGAGAATCCCACGATCGCCGCCCGCGTCACCATCCGGCTGATCTTCTTCGACCCGGTATAGGTCAGCTCTGAGAACCGCTCGCGCCGCATGAACTGCACGCCCGGCACCAAGGCCGCAATCGCGCTGCGCATGGTGTCGGAGCCCAAAAACAGCGTCTCATGCAGCCCCCGCGCGTGCAGCAGGCGGTCGGTGAAGACATGCCCCCGCTCGGGGTCCGCACAAAGCTGGATCTCATCCACCGCCAGAAAATCGCAGCCCATGCCCGTGGGCATCGCCTCGACCGTGCAGACCCAGTACTGGGCGCTGTCCGGCACGATCCGTTCCTCGCCGGTGATCAGCGCCACCACGCGCGGCCCGCGCAGCGAAACGATCCGGTCATAGACCTCGCGCGCCAGCAGACGCAACGGCAGGCCGATCACCCCCGTGCGATGCGCCAGCATCCGCTCGATGGCATAATGGGTCTTGCCGGTATTGGTCGGCCCGAGAACGGCCGTGATGCGCCCCTGGCGTTGCATGGTTCTGCTCTGTCGCCCTTCGTTCGGGATCGCTTGCCTTTACAGGGCGGTGCCCTCGATCGCCCGTTCCAGCCGGGCTATGGCACCATGTAGGTCGGTGCGGTGCGGATGTATAGCAAAGGCGGCACGATAAGCGGCAAGTGCGGCCTCATCGTCACCCACCTCTTCCAGAATCGCCCCGATTCCGGCCAGCGCCCCGTAGTGGCGTGGCTCCAGCACCAGAACATGGCGCAGGTCGTCCAGCGCCGGCCCGATCAGCCCGGCAAGGAAATAGGCAATCGCGCGGCTGTTATAGCCCTCCGCGAACTCCGGCGCATGGTCGGTCAGGGCGGTCAGATGGTCAATCGCCGCCTCGAAATCCTGTTCCTCCAGCGCGTCCTGACCGCGCCGCAGCAGCAGATCGGCAGAGGCCGACCCCGACAGGCTCAACTGGATCTCGATATCGCGTTCCACCGTTTCCCAGTTCGTCGTTCCGGGGTCGGCCAGTTGCCGGAACAGCTCGTCCAGCTGATCGGCATGCGCCTCCACCGGCAGCAGCCACAGACACAAGGCAATGGCTGCCGTCACGACACTGTTGTATGTTGAACGCATATTCCGCATGGTCATTCCCGAACTTAGCATCTGGGGCCGGTCATTCCAGTGATTTCCGGCCTGAAACTGACGAAGGACGCATCACATGAGCGAGATCATCACAGCAGCCGTGGCCGCACTTTCCGAAAAACTGTCGGGCGGCTTTGACGGGACCGCGAAATTCTCCATCGACGGCGAAGGCGCGATCATGGTCGACGGCAGCGGCGTGCGCGCCGCCGATGACAGTGACGAGGCCGACGTGACCCTCTCTGCCGACGCCGACACGTTCCAGGAAATCCTGTCGGGCGAGTTGAACCCCACCTCCGCCTTCATGGGCGGACGCCTGCGCCTTGACGGCGATATGGGCACCGCCATGCGTCTGGGTGGCCTTCTGGGATAAGCGACAATGGAACCGGCCCCGTTTCTTCAGGATATCGCGGAAGGGCCCGAGGGGGCCAAGGCCCACTGGCTGCGCGCCAGGGACGGCACGCGCCTGCGCGTGGGCGTCTGGCCTGCGGGGCCCAAGGGCACCATCCTGATGTTTCCGGGCCGGACCGAGTATATCGAAAAATACGGCCGCCTCGCCGGCGAGCTTGCGGATCACGGCTATGGCATGCTGGCGATGGACTGGCGCGGTCAAGGCCTGTCCGACCGTCCCGCGCATCGCCGCGACATGGGCCATGTGGTCAGCTTCGATGAATACCGCGAAGACGTGGACGCCCTGCGCGCCGTTCTCGACCAGCTCGACCTGCCGAAACCCTGGTTCCTTCTGGGCCATTCCATGGGCGGCGCGATCGGTCTGCGGGCGATCTATGACGGGCTGCCAGTGTCGGGCGTGATCTTTTCCTCGCCGATGTGGGGCATCCGCATGTCGGGCTTCCTCAAGGCGATTTCCGGCGTGGTCATGGGCCTGTCGAAACCGCTCGGGCTGGACAAGAACTTTGCCCCCACCACCGGCCCTGCCGCCGCGATGGAATACAACGACAACCCGCTGACCAATGACCGGGACATGTTCAACTACATGGAAGGCCAGGTCGCCCAACACCCGGAACTGGCGCTCGGCGGCCCCTCGATCCGGTGGGTCAATGCGGCGCTGGAAGAAACCGCCGCGCTGATGGAGATGGACCCGCCCGATCTGCCGATGCTGGTCTTTCTGGGCACCGATGAACGCATCGTCGAGACACCCGCCATCCACACCCGCGCCGCAAGCTGGCCGGGCAGCCGGTTGCAGCAGATCGACGGTGGCCGGCACGAGATCCTGATGGAGGGCGACGCCATGCGCGGCCCGGTGGTGAAGATGATCGCCGACTGGTGCGCCGAAGTGCTGACCGTCAAACGCAAGACCGGCTAAGCCGTCTGCCCGCACAGAAACCAGTGCCTGTATCTGCCATCTGTCTGCACGCCCGGTGTACGGGGGGTGTACAGGGGGTGTACGCATGGCACCCCCCTGTTTTCAGCCCTCGGGCTGCGCCACCAGCACCCCGTCCTGCAGGTGCAGAACCCGATCCATCCGGGCGGCAAGCTCCAGGTTATGGGTGGCAATCAGCGCCCCCATCCCGGTTTCTCTGACCAGCGTCAAAAGGGCGTCGAAGACCACGTCGGCGGTGCCGGGGTCGAGGTTTCCCGTCGGCTCATCTGCAAGCAAAATCAATGGCTTGTTTGCCAGAGCCCGACAGAAGGCCACCCGCTGCTGTTCCCCGCCAGACAGCGCCGCGGGCCGGTGATCGGCGCGGTTTTCCAGACCCACGCGGGCAAGCAGTTCCGCCGCCCGCGCCTCGGCCTCTGTGCGGGGAACCCCATTGGCCAGCTGTGGCAGAATGACGTTTTCTGCAGCGGTGAACTCCGGCAACAGATGGTGAAATTGATAAATGAATCCAACATCTTGCCGCCGCGTCGCCGTCCTCGCCCGGTCCCGCGCACGGGTCAGGTCATCCCCCCCGATCCGCACTGTTCCGGCATCCGCCGTATCGAGCAGCCCGGCAATATGCAGCAGCGTCGACTTCCCCGCACCGGAGGGTGCCACCAGCGCCACCACTTCGCCCGGCTGGATGGTTACGGATGCGCCCCGAAGCACCCGGATTTCCCCAGGTTTTCCAAGCTTGTAGCCCTTCTCGATCCCGTCGAGCACCAGCACCGGATCACTCATAGCGCAGCGCCTCCACCGGGTTCATCCGCGCCGCACGCCGGGCCGGGAAAATGGTGATCACGAACGAGAGCCCAAGCGACAGCGTCACCGCCGACATCACGTCGCCCAATTCCAGCCGCGCCGGTAGTGTCGAGAGGAACCGCACCGAAGGATCCCACACCCCGCCCCCAGCCATCCAGTTGACGGCGGCGAAGATGGGGTCGATCCAGATCGCGAAGGCACAGCCAAGGGTCACGCCCGCCAGTGTTCCAGCGACGCCGATGGAGGACCCGCAGATGAAGAAAACCCTTAGAATTGAGCCCTCTGACAGGCCCATGGTGCGCAGGATGCCAATGTCGCGGCTCTTGTTTTTCACCAGCATGATCAGGCCGGACACGATGTTCATCGTGGCGATCAGGACGAGGATCGAGAGGATGATGAACATCACGTTATCCTCCATCTGCAAGGCCCTCAGAAACGCGCCGGAACTGTCGCGCCAGGTCCAGATGATCACATCCGCCTCGGCGGCGCGGGTCAGGGGAATGACCATGTTCAGCACGCGATCCGGGTCGGCGACGCTGACCTCGATCTCATCGGCCACCCCGTCGCGGTTGAAATAGGTCTGGGCCTCATCAAACGGCATATAGACGCGAATGCGATCTATGTCGTAACGCCCAACCTGAAATATATAGGTTACTTCGTAGGCGCTGATCCTTGGGCTGGTGCCAAAGGCCGTGCGCGCGCCGTCAGGGGAAATCAGGCGGATGCGGTCACCCACGCTGACACCAAGCTCGCGCGCCACGCCGACGCCCAAGGCGACACCATAGGGGAAGTCGCTGAGCGCGCCATAGGCCAGTTCAGGGTTGGCGACCAGGGGCACCTCATCCAGATTTTCCGGCTTAATTCCAATAACTTCCACACCCGCATTGCGCCCGTTCGCGGTGGCCATGACCTGCCCGCGAATGACCGGAAACGCGCTGGTGACACCCTCCACCTCGCGCAGGCGCTCGGCGATGGCATCGTAATCGGACAGCACCCGCAGGCTGCGCCCACCCTCCACCTGCCGGCCCACGGGGATCACGCTGGCATGAGGGTTCGCGCCCAGAATGGTGCCGACGAATTCATGTCGGAACCCGGCGCGCACGGCGAGCGTGGCAATCAGCGCCATCACCGCCAGCATGATGCCCAGAAAGCTGATCCAGGTCATCACGCTGACCCCGCCTTCGGCGCGCTTGGCACGGATATAGCGCCAGGCGATCATGAATTCGAACCGGGCGAAGGGTTTGGGCGGGGTCGGCATGGCTGCTCCTGTCTTGCGCCGCTGATGGCTCGGGCGCTTGGGGCGCAGGTTAGCGCATGGCGCGGGCAGCGGAAACCGCCCATTCACATGCCCGTTTCACGTTTCAGCGACAGGCCGCCGCCGCATCACGCGCCCCGCCCCGGCCATGACAAGCGCCAGCAGGCCATAGCCCGCCAGAAACCCCACTCCGGCGAAGCCCGCGCCACTGGCGGTGAGTGGCAGGGCGGGGTGGAAATCCTCCAGTGCGCGGCGGCCGATTTCCGTGTCCAGCCGCGCGGGCAGAAGGAGGGCTCGCTCCACCGGTCCCGCCTCTCGCAACAAGGTCAGGTCAGAGGACAGCGCCTCATACCGGGTGATCGTGCGGGTCATGTCGGCATTGCGGGCGGCAAGGAAGGTTGACCCGGACAGTTCCGCCAACGCCTCGTCCCGCGTCAGACCGGCGGATTGGGCGGAGCGGTCGAAGTCTGCCACCACGACCGACAGCTCATCCACCGCGCCCGCCAGCCGCTGCACATAGTGCTGCGACGCCTCGGGGAACTGCGCCATCGCGCCCGCGCCCGCCAGTCCGGCGGCCAGTGCCAGTAGTCTCATGGGTCTGCCTGTTCTCTGCTTTTCAGCCAGCATAGCACAGGACAACCCCATCTGTTGAGGCCCCTGCCCGGCCCCGGCGAAACCCTGCCGCCCGCATATTGGGGGATCGACCTCATGCCGCAATGGGGCGCGTTCCGGCACAACTGGGTCATCGAAACACAGCAACCTTCAGGAGACACCAAGATGACCTTCAAGACCTTCACCAAAGCCGCCCTCGCCGCCGCTGCCTTCGCCGCCACCGCCACCACCGCCAGCGCCTGGGGCTTCGACATCTGCGAGGATGTCACCATGCGCCTCAACAACAATTCCGGTCAGGCAATCGAAATCTACGACCTCGACTACTACGATTTCGGCCAGAGCATCTGGCGGTCCGAGCCGCTGCCCGATCGCGTCATTCAGAACGGCGGCAGCTTCTCCTTCACCCGCAATCTGGAAGATGTGGAGAACGCCCAGACCATGCTGCGCTTCCGCTACCGCGCCACGAACAGCCAGGGCCGGTGGGAAAGCGGCTATGTCGCGCAGAGCAACACCTTCACCTGCCGCCACAACCGGTCCGTCACCGTCAGCGTTCGCTGAAGACCCCTCCTTCAGTCATGCACCGCGCCTTGGGAAACCGGGGCGCGGTTTTTCTTTGGCGTCAGAGGCTTGTGGCAGAATTCGCCGATCAAACGCGCATATTGGGGGATCGACCCCATGCCCCGCGCGGTCCCCATCCGGCATAAAAGGATCATCGAAACACAACACCCAACACCGGAGACAAACCAATGACCCTCAAGACCTTCGCCAAAGCCGCCCTCGCAGCCGCCGCCTTCGCCGCCACCGCCAGCTCTGCCAGCGCATGGGGCTTCGACATCTGCGAGGACGTGACCATGCGCCTGCACAACTACAGCGGCCAAGCCATCCAGATTTATGACGTGGACTACTACGACTACGGTCAGGGCATCTGGCGGTCCGAGCCCTTCGAGAACCGCGTCATCCAGGACGGATACTACTTCAGCTTCACCCGCAATCTCGAAGACGTGGAAAACGCCCAGACCCGCATTCGCTTCCGCTATCGCACCACCAGCGGCGGCCGCTGGACGGGCAGCTACACCGCGCAGGGCAGCGCCTTCACCTGCCGCCACAACGCCACGGTCGATGTGCGCCTGCGCTAAGACCGCCCCTTGAAATCGAAAACCGCGCCCCGAGAGATCGAGGCGCGGTTTTTCGTTTGTCAGAGGACCGGCGGTCAGCCCATATGCGGCGCGTAGATTTCCTGCACGCGGGCGATAGCGGCCTCAAGGCTCATCTCTTCGCTCTCGCCCGTCCGGCGGCTGGTCAGTTCCACCACGCCGTTTTTCAGGCCACGCGGACCGACGGTTATCCGCCAGGGCAGGCCGATCAGGTCCATGGTGGCGAACTTGCCCCCGGCCCGTTCGTTCGTGTCGTCATAGAGCGGCTCCAGACCGGCAGCGGTCAGCGCCTTGTAAAGCTGTTCACAGGCGGCATCCGTGGCCTCATCCCCCTGACGAAGATTGACAATGCCCACATGGAAGGGCGTCACGCCCTCGGGCCAGATGATGCCCTTGTCGTCATGGCTGGCTTCGATGATCGCGCCAAGCAGGCGGCTGACGCCGATGCCGTGGCTGCCCATGTGGACCGGAACCTTCTTCCCATCCGGCCCCTGCACCTCGGCGCCCATGGCTTCGGAATACTTGGTGCCGAAATAGAAGATCTGCCCCACCTCGATCCCGCGCGCCACGCGGCGGCGCTCTTCGGGGATCTGGTTGAACAGAGCCTCGTCATGGGTCTCGTCGGTGCGCGCATATTTCGAGGTGAACTCCTCCAGCACGCCCTGACATTGTTCGACGCTGTCGTAGTCAATCTCGCGGTCGCCAAAGGTCAGATCGGTCACGGCGCTGTCGTAGAACACTTCCGACTCGCCCGTTTCGGCCAGCACCAGAAATTCATGGGTATCGTCGCCACCGATGGGGCCTGAATCGGCGCGCATCGGAATGGCTTGCAACCCCATGCGTTCATAGGTGCGCAGATAGCTGACCAGGTGGCGGTTATAGGCGTGCAACGCATCCTCTTTGGTCAGGTCGAAGTTGTAGCCGTCCTTCATGTAGAACTCGCGCCCCCGCATCACGCCAAACCGCGGGCGGATCTCGTCGCGGAACTTCCACTGGATGTGGTAGAGCGTCAGCGGCAGGTCCTTGTAGCTGCTGACATGGCTGCGGAAGATGTCGGTGATCATCTCCTCGTTGGTGGGGCCATAGAGCATGTCGCGATCATGCCGGTCTCGGATGCGCAGCATTTCCTCGCCGTAATCGTCGTAGCGGCCCGACTCACGCCACAGGTCGGCGGGTTGCAGAGTGGGCATCAACAGGGGGATATGACCGGCGCGCTGTTGTTCCTCATGTACGATATTCTCGATCTTGCGCAGCACTTTGAAGCCAAGCGGCAGCCAGGAATAGATGCCCGCCGCCTGCTGCTTGATCATGCCGGCGCGCAGCATGTAGCGGTGGCTGACGATCTGGGCCTCGGCGGGGGTTTCTTTCAGAACGGGCAGGAAGTAGCGGGACAGACGCATGTGGGCAGACCTATAGGTTCGTTTGGCCCCTGATTAGGGGAAAGGGCGCGCGGGGGCAATCAGGCTTGGGCCGCGCGGGCAGCGAGGCTGAGACAGACCTTGGTGGCGAGTGCCATATCCTGCACGCTGACCCATTCCAGCGGCCCGTGAATTTCCTGCATCCCGCAGAAGATATTCGGACATGGCACGCCCAGTTCCGTCAAGCGAGAGCCATCGGTGCCGCCGCGAATGGCGGTGCTGTCGGGGTCCATGCCGTGGTCCCTGTATGCCTCACGCGCGAGGTCTACGGGCGACATGTCCTTTTCCAGCCAGTAGCGCATGTTGCGATATTGCGGCCGGATCGCGCAGGTGATCTCGGCGCGCGGTTCGGTGGCGGCGACGGTCTCGCAGACCTGCTTCAGCAGCACGCCCTTGGCGGCGAGACCATCAAGCTCGAAATCGCGCAGGATGAAGCTCAGCTCGGCCTCGGCCGCCGTACCCGACATCGCGTAGAGATGGATGAACCCGTCGCGCCCCTCGGTCGTTTCCGGGGTCAGGGTTACATGCGGCAGGGTCTGCACGATCTTGGCGGCGAGATGCAGCGCGTTCACCAGCTTGTCCTTCGCCCATCCGGGATGCGCGGCGACACCCTTGACCGTGACCAAGGCACCATCGGCAGAAAAGCTTTCATATTCCAGCTCGCCGGGCATCGACCCATCAAGCGTATAGGCGAAATCGGCCCCCAGATCGGCGGGCAGCCGTTCATCCACGCCACGCCCGATCTCTTCATCCGGGGGGAAGGCGATACGGATTTTTCCATGTTTCTGATCCGGGTCCGACAGCAGCTTGCGCGCCATCGTCATGATGATCGCGATACCCGCCTTGTCATCGGCGCCAAGCAGCGTGGTGCCGCTCGCCGTGATGATGTCCTCGCCCACCTTCTCGGCCAGGTAGGGCGCGTTTTCGGGCGAGAGCTTCAGCCCCGGCGCGTCGGCGAAGGTGATGTCGCCGCCGTTGTAATGGCGATGGACCACCGGTTTCACCCCGGTCGCGTTGAAGGCGGGCGCGGTATCCATATGGGCGCAGAAGCCCACAACCGGCGCACCCTCCACGGTGGCCGGGATCGTCGCCAGAACCGCGCCATAGTCGGTCAGCGTCACGTCCTCGGCCCCGATCTCCTCCAGCTCCGCCTTCAGGACGCGTGCCAGATCCAGCTGAATCGTGGTCGACGGGCTGGTGGGCGAGGTCTCATCGCTTTGGGTGTCGATGGCGGCATAACGGACCAACCGGTCCTCCAGTTCGGCGTCGAAGTCTGTGCGCATTTGGGGTCCTTTCTGTTGGATCGCATCAGGGCCAAGCCGCCCGGAAGTGTCAAGCCGATTGACCCCGCCGCGCGGATGGTGATTGTAACCGTTTGACGACACCACTGGCGGAGCGCCCTCATGCTGACCATCACCGAACCGGCCCGCGAAATTCCCGTGGTCCACCAGACCGATGTGCTGGTTGTGGGCTCCGGCCCCGGGGGGCTCGCTGCCGCATTGGCCGCCGCGCGGGCGGGGGCGGAGGTGACGCTGCTGGATCGGTTCGGCTGTTTCGGGGGCAATGTCACCGTGGTCGGCGTGGAGGGCTTCGCCTGGTATCGCCATGAACAGACCGTCGAGGCGGGTGGCATTGGCTGGGAATTCGAGGAACGCGCCAAGGCCATGGGCGCGGCAGTGCCCGAAAGCCAGTCGCTGTCCTACGAGCTCGACAGCGAAGGCTTCAAACTGGTCGCCGACCGGCTGGTCGAAGAGGCGGGCATTCACCCAATGCTGCACCGGGTCTTCGTCGCGCCGATCATGGAGGGCAACGCGATCAAGGGCGTGATCGTCGAAAGCAAGGCGGGGCGCGAGGCGGTGCTGGCCAAGCGTGTTATTGACGCGACAGGCGACGCGGATGTGGCGCACCGGGCCGGTGCCCCCACCCGCAAGACCCCGCTGGAGGAAACCCAGGCCGCATCGGTGATGTTCCACGTCGCGGGCGTCGACAAGGCGAAATTCATCGACGGCGTCAAGGCCGATCCGCAGACCTATGCCAACTGGTCCACCGGCGAATGGCAGGTGGAAACGGACGGCAAGGAAGACGATATGTTTTCGCCCTTCCTCGCCAAGCCCTTCGCGCAGGCAATCCGCGACGGGGTGATCCCCGCACATCTCAACACCATTGGCGGCACCTGGGGCGCGGTGCATGACTCGGGCGAGATGACCTATATGAATCTCGTCCACCTCGCGGGCTGCGACGGGGTCGATCCCGACAGCCTGACCAGGTTCGAGATCGAGGGGCGCAAGCAGGCGATGATGGCCATCGAGGCGCTGCGCCGCTACACGCCGGGCTGCGAGGGCGTGCGGCTGCGCAATTTCGGCATGTCCATCGGCATCCGCGACAGCCGCAAGATCGACGCGGTCTACAACATGACCGAAGCGGATGTGCGCCATCAGGGCCGGTTCGAAGACACGATCGGCATCTACCCGGAATTTATCGACGGATACGGCATCCTGATCCTGCCCACGACGGGCCGCTACATGCAGATCCCCTACCGCGCGATGCTGCCCAAGGGGATCGACAACCTGCTGGTCACGGGCCGCGCCATCGGTGGCGACAAGGTTTCCCATGCAGCGGTGCGCAACATGGCCTGCTGCGCAGTCGCAGGGCAAGGCGCGGGGGTGGCGGCGGCTTTGTCACTGAAATCGAACCGAGGCCTGGCGGATGTGGACCTGACCGCCGTTCAGACAGAGCTGACCCGGCAAGGGGTTCGCATCCACTAGGCGGCCCCGCTGCCGGGCGTCCCTTACTCAGGCGCGGGCAGTTCCAGAACGACAGGCCCCTTGCGCCAGACCTGGCAGGCATCGCAGGACCCGCCCTCATCCATCTGAAAGCCGATATCAGCCAGCAGGTGTGGGGAGAGGTCTGCAAGCCGCAACAGATCCTCATCGCAGCCGGGGCCCATATCGCGCCTTTGAATGCGGCGCCCGAAATCCGCCAGCACACGCAGACTGCGGGCCAAGGCCCCTGGGCGATTGCCATTGGATAAGGGTGATATTTCCTGAACGAAAGCCATCCTGTTGCTCCAGACTCATTCTTCTAAAAACAAATTAAATTGCCATGTGGGCTTGCTGCAAACCACAATTCCTCGCATCATGAGTGAGTAAATCTAATCCAAAGGCACCCCATGCGCCTCCCCCCTCTCAACGCCCTGCGCGCCTTCGAGGCGGCGGCCCGGCATAGTGGCTACATCGCCGCGGCCGAAGAACTGCACGTCACGCGCGGAGCCATCAGCCGGCAGGTCAAGCTGCTGGAGGAGCATCTGGGCGTGCAGCTGTTCCAGCGTGGCCACAACGGCGTGACGCTGACCGAGGCGGGGCGTGGCTTGCTGCCGGTGCTGACGGATGCGTTCCGCAAGATCGCCGCGCAGACCGACCGGATGACCGAGCAGGCAACAGCGCTGCGCATCATCTGCCCGCCCACCCTGTCGATCCGCTGGCTGTTTCCGAAGCTGGCTGCGTTCCGGCAGGCGCATCCCGAGACCCCTGTCCGCCTGACAACCGACTTCTACGGGCGATCCGGCTTCGACGCGACGCGCTAGGATCTGGGTGTTTCGCTGGAATTCTGGCCGGGTCGGTCGCCGGACATACAGATCCAGCCGGTGTTCCCGATGCGCCTGTCCCCTGCCTGCGCGCCCGCGCTGCTGGAGGATGCCCCTCCACTCGTCACCCCTGCCGATTTGGGGCGGTTTACCCTGCTCCACGAAAGCGCGGCGCGAGAGGACTGGCGCATATGGGTCCAGCATTTCGGCATCGACGGGCTGGATCCCGGTCAGGGGGAAGCCTTCCCAAATCTCGACATGGCGGCCAAGGCGGCGGTGATGGGGGCTGGCGTCGTCATGGCCGATCTCTTCCTGTGCCGCGAAGAGCTGGAGCGGGGCGCGCTTGTGCTGCCCTTCCCCCACATGGCCTGCGGCACGCCCCATGGCCGCTACGCCCTGATCGGCGCGGCGGACCGCTGGAACGCGCCCGGTGTGAAGACCTTTCGCGACTGGATCGCGGCAGAAGCCACCCACTGAGCCATGTCGACCGATGACGACCGAGGCGAACGCCAAGCGCGCATCTGTGTCGCGTTTGTGCGAGAGTGACGCAAACAGCAGGAAAGGCGCCATGCCCCGCAAGCCAAGGAGCAAAGCAACCGGCTATTCCGGGAAACCTCTTTATCAGAAGCTCGGCCTGAAACCGGGGCTAAGCTACCTCGCCCTGAACGCGCCCGAACATCTTGATGAGTTGCTGACCGGGGCCGAGAGGATCGAGAGGCTATGTGCGCCGGACAAGGCCGATATTGTCCATCTGTTCTGCCCTGACCGTGAAACGCTGGACACGCAAGGCCCTGCCGCGCTCGATCTGGTGGCCGAAAAGGGGATGCTCTGGATCAGCTGGCCCAAGAAATCCTCGCCCCTGTTTCGAGATCTGACCGAGGACGGGCTGCGAGAGGTGATTCTGTCCACGGGATGGGTTGACGTGAAGGTCTGCGCCGTGGATCAGGACTGGTCGGGCCTGAAATTCCTGCGCCGCAGGGCGTAAGGCGCCTCAGCCCATCCCCTTGACCACCGGTTCGGCCCCGATGGCAGCCGCAAGCGCCTTGAACCGGGCCTGTGCGACTTCGCCGAACAGATCGCGGGCGGTATCCGTTTTCAGGGTCAGCTCCAGGATGCCTTTTTTCGGGTAGAGCTTCAGCTTGCCGTGATCCAATGGCTTTTCCAGCGTGAACATCGCCCCGAACCGCATGGCGCGGCCCATGATTTCGGCCTGTTGGACCTGCTTCTCGGTCAACAGCTCCAGCAGGGGATCAAAGCCGGTATCCTTGCGGCTGGACTTGTAGCGGTGCAGCAGGGCAAGACCCAGATAGACCCGTTCCTCATGCGTCAGCCCGCCCAGATTGGCCCGCGTTGCGTTGTCGAAACAGACCTCGGCGCGATAGTCGGGATGCGCCCGCCAGCTGACGTCATGCAACAGGCACGCGGCCCGCATCACGCGTTTCATTTCGGGACGGATACTGCCGAACAGGGGCTCGATGAACCGGTAAAGCGCCCGTCCGAAACCGGGCATCCGGGCATTGGCCAGCTCCATCTGGTAAGCGGCCTCGATCAGCGGATCACGCTGCCGCTGTTCGTCCGACATCTGTTCGTAGAGCAACCCCTCGCGGATACCGTAAGACGAGATTGCCACCTCATCGGGCTTGAAGCAGCGCACAAGTTCCTTCAGCACCAGCGAGGCCAGCGGCACAAGTGCCATCCGTTCGGCACTGGTGCCGGTGCGGGCGCGCAGGTCTTCCATATCTGCATTCTGGATATAGGCGATCGTGGCGCGGATATCCTTGCGGGTCATCCGGTATTCATGCAGCACCTTCAGGGGGTAGCCCCGGCGTTCCATGTCGATCCGGGCAATCGCCCGCCACGACCCGCCCACAAGGAACAACCGTCCCGCAGGTTCCGTGAACTGTTCCCGCAGCTCGGCAATACGATCCTTGATATGCGCCTTGATCGCCTTTTTGCCGCCCTTGATCCCTTGCAACTTCAGCGGTCCCAGATCAGAGGTTTCGCGCGCGCCGACCTGCCCGTCGCCAAGCAGTTCCGCCAGTTCCATGGACGAGCCGCCGATATCGCAGATCATGCCGAACGCGCCGGGCCAGCCAAGCAGCACACCCTGCGCCGACAGCCGAGCCTCTTCGCGCCCGTCGACCACGTGGATCGTCAAACCGGTTTCGCGTTCCGCCTCGGCCTTGAATTCCGCGCCGTCCTCGGCCTCTCGCATCGCGGCGGTGGCAACGGTGACCAGAGAGGTCACGTTCATCCCCTTGGCCAGAGCCGCAAAGCGTTTCAACGCTGCCAGCGCGCGGGGCCGGCCCGTGGCTGACAAACGCCCGGTTTCGGCAAATCCCGCGCCAAGCCCGCAGAGGATTTTTTCGTTGTAGAAATAGGCAGGTGATCGCGCCGCGCCGTCAAACACCACCATCCTGACCGAGTTGGAACCGATGTCGATCACGCCCACACGCGCCAGGTTCCGCGCATGCGGATCCTGAAACAGCGGCGTGCCGAAAAGCCCCCCGTCGGCCACAGTCCCGGACCCTGCGATACGCGGATCCGCCAATTCGGCTTGTCCCATCATGACTTGGTCATGGCACGGGGCGTGTGACTCGGTCAATCATGCGAATGCGCCAATTCAGGCACATCCGCCGCCCCCGCCGATCCACGCCCCGACAGCGACGGGTTCTGCATGAAAAAGCGGTGGCAGGAAAAGGGCTTGTCGATCTGGTCGAGGTCAGGCCGCACGAAGCTGCCATCGGCCTGCAAGACCCAGCTTTGGGCCACATCCGCCAGATTCGCAGCCATGATCTGGCTGACAATCTGCGCCTTCACCGTGGGGTTGGTGCATTCCACCAGCGTCTCCACCCGGCGGTTGAGGTTGCGCCCCATCCAGTCGGCCGAGCTGATATAGACCCGCGCCTTCTTGGCGGGCAGCCCATGACCATTGCCGAAACAGACGATGCGACTGTGTTCAAGGAACCGGCCCACGATGGATTTCACGCGGATATTGTCCGACAATCCCTTCACACCGGGACGCAATCCGCAGATGCCCCGGATCACCAGATCAATCTTCACACCGGCCTGGCTGGCCTCGTAGAGCGCGTCGATCACGTCGGAATCGATGATGCTGTTCATCTTGGCCCAGACCATCGCCGGCTTGCCTGCGCGGGCGTGTTCCGCCTCGGCCTGCAGGTTCTCGATGATCGTGGATTTGAGGTTGAGCGGCGAAATGCGCAGATTGTCCAACTTCTCCGGTTCCGCATATCCGCCCACATAATTGAACACCTTGGTGGCATCGCGGCCAAGCGCGTCGTCACAGGTAAAGAGGCTGAGGTCGGTATAGATGCGCGCCGTAATCGGGTGGTAGTTGCCGGTGCCGAAATGGGTATAGGTCACCAGCCGGTCGCCTTCACGCCGGACCACGGCGCTGATCTTGGCGTGGGTCTTGTAGTTGATGAAGCCGTACACCACATGCGCGCCCGCCCGTTCCAGCTTGCGCGACTGGCGGATATTGGCGGCCTCGTCGAACCGGGCCTTCAGTTCCACCAATGCGGTGACCGACTTGCCGTTCTCCGCCGCTTCGCACAGCGCATCGACGATGGGGGATTCGTTCGATGTCCGATAAAGCGTCTGCTTGATCGCCACCACGTTGGGATCGCGCGCCGCCTGCGCCAGAAACCGGATCACCATGTCGAAGGTTTCGTAAGGATGGTGCAGCAGCATGTCCTTTTGCCGAATGGCCGAGAACATGTCGCCCTCGTGGTCCTGCACCCGTTCGGGCACGCGCGGGGTGAAACTGGGCCACAGCAGGTCGGGCCGTTCGTCGAGCACAAGCTCCTTGAGCCGCGCGAGGCCGATCATGCCGCGCACCTCGACCACCTCGTCGCCTATGACGCCGAGCTGTTCGCAGATTTCCTCTTTCAGGGCGGGCGGCGCCCCGGCCGAGACCTGAAGGCGCACCACATGACCCCGGCGGCGGCGCTTCAGGGCGGTCTCAAACTCGCGCACCAGATCCTCGGCCTCTTCCTCCACTTCCAGATCGCTGTCGCGCAGCACCCGGAACATGCACGATCCGGTCAGCTTGTAGCCGGGGAAAAGCGCGCCGATCTTCAGCAGCAGCAATTCCTCCAGCGGCAGGAACCGCGCGGCGCCTTCCGGCGCGGGCAGGCGCACGAAGCGGTCGATCTGGCCGGGGATCGGCAACAGCGCCTGCAAGGGCCGCCCGTCGCGCTCCCGCTTCATCTGCAAGGCCAGCGACACGCCTTCATTCGGGATGAAGGGGAAGGGATGGGCCGGGTCGATGGCCAGGGGCGACAGCACCGGGAAGACATTGGACAGGAAGATATCGTCCAGCGCGGCCTTGTCGGCGGATTTGAGGGCCGAGCGGGTCACGACGGTGATTTTCTCGGCTTCCATCTCGGATTTCAGCGCATTCCACGCCGCCTGTTGCGACTGCATCAGCTTGCGCGCATCCGCATTGATCAGGCGCAACTGTTCTGCGGGCGTGCGCCCGTCATCGGAGGGCGCGGTGTTTCCTTCGTTCGCCAATTCGCGCAGGCCCGCCACGCGGACGGTGTAGAATTCATCGAGGTTGGCAGACGATATCGAGACGAACCGCACCCGTTCCAGCAAGGGGACGCGGGGGTTCTCCGCCTCTTCCAGCACCCGCCAGTTGAAGGCCAGCCAGCTAAGCTCGCGGTTGAAAAAGCGCTGCGGCCCGCTGCGCTGCGCTTCGGGAAGCTCGACAGGGGCGGGGATGGGTTCGTGCAGGAAATCGGCGTTGATCATATGGCTGCCATAGGCTTGGGGTGTGACACCAGCGTGACACTCATTCCGTCAGGTCTGCAAGCAGGCTGGCGATCATGGGCTTCGTGGGTCGTGTCTTGTCGCGCAGGGCGCGGGCGTCGATAGCCTCGACCAAGCGTCGGGCCGCAACGAAGGACCGCTCCATCCGCAGAACCGCATAAGAAATCAGGTCAGGGCCAAGCGCAAGCTGACGGTCCGCCGCAAGTTTGACCATCACAGCGGACAGAAGCACATCGTCGGGGCCTTGAAGCTTCAGAACCCCGGCCTGCTGCATGCGGCTTTTCAGATCGGGCAGCGTGACGTGCCAGCGGGAGGGATCGGTGCGCGCCGTCAGCAGGATCCGCCCGCCCTGCCCCAATACCGCGTTGTGCACGTGAAAGAGCGCGGTCTCGGCCGCGTCCCCCATGATCCGGTCAGCGTCCTCGACCACCAGTGCGGGGCCGGCATCATCGGGTGACATGTCCGCAAGCGCCACCGCATCGACCACCCGCGCGCCGGTCATTGCGGCCCAGACATGCGCCAGATGGGTCTTGCCCGACGCCTCCGGTCCGACCAGCACCATCTTGCCATGCGGCCAGTCCTGCCACGCCTCGATCCCGGCCACGGCGGCGGCATTGGCATCGGAGACGAAGAAGTCATCCCGCCCGAGAGCGGTGCGCACGGGTAAATCGAGGAGAAGCTGTTCGGCCATCACTTACATGTCGTCGTCTTCGGCGTGGCCTTCAAGCCCCTTGTAGAGGCGACCCTCTCGATATTGTGCCATACCGTAGCGCACCAGAACCCCGATCATCGCGGCAACGGGCACCGCGACCAGCATGCCGACAAACCCGAAGATCGAGCCGAACGCCGCAAGCGCAAAGAGCAACCAGACCGGATGCAGCCCGACCGAGCTGCCGACAAGGTTGGGGGTCAGAACGTTGCCCTCTGCCACCTGACCCACGGCGAAGATCACCGCGACGATGCCGATCCGCAGCCAGTCCGTGGCATGGCGCACGGTTTCGCCATCCACAACCTCGCTATACCCCCAGTACTGGAAAAGCGCGAGGCCGATGGCCAGCACACCGCCCACCAAAGCCCCAACATAGGGAATGAAGGTCAGCGCCCCGGCGATCAGCCCGACAATCAGGCCGAAATTCAGCCCCACGGACATCAGCGCGATGGCGTAGAAGATCCCGAGGATCAGGCAGACGGTCCCCTGACCGCGCACGAAACTGGCCAGCGTCCGGTCGATCTCGGACGCCAGCTGCCGGATCACCGGCGCGTGGTCGCGGGGCAGCAGGTCGTCGATGCCCGCGATCATCCGGTCCCAGTCGAGCAGAAGGTAGAAGGCCACCACCGGCGCGATGACCAGAACCACAACGCTGTTGATGGCCGCACCCGCCGAGGACAGGACCGAAGAGATCACCGAGCCGATCTGGCTGCGGGCAGAGGCCAGCACATCGGCGATTGTCTGGCGTGCGGCAGAATCCTCCTGAATCAGCGTCGGGAACCGCTCCACCAGCACATCGCGCACGGTTTCGTAAAGCTCGGGTGCGGCCTGTACGAGGGCGATCACCTGCCCGATCAGCATCGGCAGCACCAGAAGCAGCGCCAGCAGGAACAGCAAGACCGAGAAGGCAAAGATCACCACGGTTGCCATCGCCCGGCTGAAGCCGCGTTCCTCCAGCCGGTCGGCCAGCGGATCGAGGCAATAGGCAATCGCCCCGCCCACCACGAAGGGCAGCAGAACCTGCCCCAGAAACCACATCAGCAAAAGGAAGACAGCTGTCGCAAATCCCCAATAGGTCGCTTGCTGTTTCACGGGCAGGGCCATGGGGCGGTCGTCCTTCCTTGGGCGCGGCAGTCAATTGCCCCAAGCTGCCCCTGACGGGCGGGGTTTTCAAGCCGAAGCTGGCAATTTCGCTGAGCAGAGCACTTGCGCGCGCCGTTGTCACCAACGCAGACATGAAAAAGACCCCGCATCGCGCGGGGCCTTATCCCTTGAGCAAGCTCCAGATCACCCAAAGGGCAACAACGAGGGTCGGATAGAAACTCGCGGCGAATCCGAAGCCACGCAGAGGCGGCGAAAGGTGATAGCCTACCCAGAACAGCAACCGCGTCACAAGAAAGCCCAGAGCCAGCCAGATCGCTGCCCCCGGATGGGACAGCACGCTAGCCATAGGCCAGATGGCCGCCGCCAGAACCAGCTGCTCGGTCGTATTGGTCAGAACCCGCTGGTCGATCTGCGCAGCGCTGCCTTCTGCGTAAGGCTGGCCATCTATGATGCTGTCGTCGAAGAAGCGCCGCTGCGCCAGCCGACCGATCATCAGAAGCAGCGGGCTCCCTGCCAGGAAGCCGGCAAGGCTCAATCCTTCCGCGAGGCCCTGTCCCTCGAAGGCAGAGGCAGGGGCAATCGCCCAGCTCACCAGGGCCACGGACCAGATCAGCCCGGCGGCCATCCCGACAAGAATGACCGCCCGCTTGCTCATGTCGCCCGAGCCTCGCGGACGATGTCGAGAATCTTCTTGGCCGCTTCGGGAATGTTCGTTCCCGGCCCGAAGATCGCCTTCACCCCGGCATTGTAGAGGAAGTCGTAATCCTGCTGCGGAATGACCCCGCCGCAGATCACGATGATGTCCCCAGCCCCTTCAGCCTTCAGCGCCTCGATCAGCTTGGGTGCCAGTGTTTTGTGCCCCGCCGCCTGGGAACTGATGCCGATGATATGCACGTCATTGTCGATGGCGTCCTGTGCGGCCTCTTCTGGCGTCTGGAACAGCGGGCCCACATCCACGTCGAACCCGATATCGGCGAAGGCCGTGGCAATCACCTTGGCACCCCGGTCATGCCCGTCCTGGCCCATCTTCACGACCAGCATGCGCGGGCGGCGGCCTTCTTCCTCGGCAAATTTTTCCACATCGGCCTGGATCGCGGCGAAGCCCTTATCGCCCTCATAGGCGGCCCCATAGACCCCGGCCAGCGTCTTGACCTCGGCGCGGTGGCGGCCGAACTGCTTTTCCATAGCCATGCTGATTTCTCCGACAGATGCGCGGGCGCGGGCCGCTTCCACGGCTGCCTCCAGCAGGTTGCCGCCCGCTTCGGCGCGGCGGGTGAGTTCATCGAGCGCCGCCTGACAGGCCGCCTCGTCGCGTGACGCCCGGATCTTCTCCAGCCGGGCAATCTGGCTGTCGCGGACCTTCACATTGTCCACATCGAGAATGTCGATCGGGTCCTCGTGATCCTTGCGGTACTTGTTGACGCCGACGATCACCTCGTCGCCCCGGTCGATCATCGCCTGCCTGCGCGCTGCCGTTTCCTCGATGCGCAGCTTGGGCATGCCGGAGGCCACGGCCTTGGTCATGCCGCCCATCTCCTCGACTTCCTCGATGAGCGCCCAAGCTTTCTCCGCCAGTTCCGCCGTCAGCGCCTCGACGTAGTATGAGCCCGCCAGCGGATCGACCACGTTGGTGATGCCGGTTTCTTCCTGCAGGATCAGCTGCGTGTTGCGGGCAATCCGCGCGCTGAATTCCGTCGGTAGGGCAATCGCCTCATCGAGCGCGTTGGTGTGCAGCGATTGCGTTCCACCAAGCGCCGCCGCCATCGCCTCATAGGCCGTGCGGATGACGTTGTTATAGGGGTCCTGTTCCTGCAAGGACACGCCCGAGGTCTGGCAATGGGTGCGCAGCATCTTGGACCGGGGGTTCTTCGCCCCGAACTCGTCCATGATGCGATGCCACAGCAGACGCGCGGCGCGCAGCTTGGCCGCTTCCATGAAGAAATTCATGCCGATGGCGAAGAAGAACGACAGGCGCCCGGCGAACTTGTCCACATCCATGCCCGCGTCAATGGCCGCGCGCACATATTCGCGCCCGTCAGCCAGCGTGTAGGCCAGCTCCTGCACCAGGTTCGCGCCCGCTTCCTGCATGTGATAGCCGGAGATCGAGATCGAGTTGAACTTGGGCATCTCGTTCGAGGTGTATTCGATAATGTCCGAGATGATCCGCATCGAAGGTTCCGGCGGATAGATATAGGTGTTGCGGACCATGAACTCCTTCAGGATGTCGTTCTGGATGGTCCCTGCGAGCAACGCCTTGTCATGCCCCTGCTCCTCGCCCGTCACGATGAAATTGGCGAGGATCGGGATCACCGCGCCGTTCATGGTCATGGACACGGAGATCTTATCGAGCGGGATGCCGTCGAAGAGGATCTTCATATCCTCGACAGAGTCGATGGCGACGCCCGCCTTGCCGACGTCACCCTCCACCCGCGGATGGTCGCTGTCATAGCCGCGGTGCGTGGCCAGGTCGAAGGCGACCGACACGCCCTGCTGCCCGGCGGCCAAAGCCTTGCGGTAAAACGCGTTGGACTCTTCCGCCGTGGAAAACCCCGCATATTGCCGGATCGTCCAGGGGCGGCCCGCATACATCGTGGCCTTGACGCCGCGCGTGAACGGCTCCTGCCCGGGCACCGTGCCCATATGCGGCAGATCGGCAGTGTCCTCCTCGGTATAGAGGGGCTTTACAGCGATGCCTTCCAGCGTGTTCCACGTCAGGTCATCCGGCGAACGGCCCCGGAGTTCCTTTGCGGCCATGTCCTGCCAGGCTTGGGTCTTGTCGCTCATCTTTTCGGTCCTCTTCTCAATCCCGCGCCGGGGGGCAATCGCCCCTGCCCCGCGCCATGCAGGGACGCTTTCTTGCGCCCATGCGGTTATGCCTCTTCGCTTTCACGGAACGCGCGCCTATATCTTTGACATACGGAGGTTTCATGCGCGCAGTCCTGCCCCTGATCACCGCCTTGTTGCTGGCCCTGCCAGCCATGGCGCAAGACACCGAGACACCCCCCGTGGCGGAAGAGAGTCCCGCCCCGGAATTGCTGATCCTTGATGCCACCGAGACCACGCTGGACGAGCATCTCTGGGCCTCTCGCCCGATTGTCGTCTTCGCCGACACGCCCCGCGATCCCCGGTTCCAGGACCAGCTCGATCTGCTGTTGGAACGCCCCGGCCCGCTGATCGAGCGCGACGTGGTGGTGATCTTCGACGCCGATCCCGACGCCAATTCCGAAATACGGCAGGCGCTGCGCCCGCGCGGCTTTTCGCTGGTGATCCTACAGCGCGACGGGCGCGTTGCCCTGCGCAAACCCACGCCATGGGACGTGCGCGAGATCACCCGCGCCATCGACAACCTGCCGATGCGGATCGAGGAAATGGGGCTGTCGCAATAGGCCGTTTCGGTCATCGCTCCCCCCCCATTCCGCCAAGGATCACGCCGCCTGCAAGGAAAAGCGCGCCAAGCGCCACCAGACCTGACGTTGCCGGATCGGCATCCAACCCCAGAACCGCGCCCATCAGCCCGCCACTGGTCAGCATCAGCGCCAATGCCGCGATCCCGGCAAGGGTTAGCCACCGCCGCCCAAGCCAAAGCCGCAAGGCCCCGGCCCACACGCTGGCACCAGCGACAACCGCCAGCAGCAGCGCCGCCATCAACGGCCCGGCCTTGACCTGATCGCTCAGGAAATCGGCCAGCAGCAGCCAGACTACACCCGCCATCGCCCCGAGCCCGGCCAGAAAGCCGAGCCCGTGCACCACCCAGATCCGGGTGGGGGCATAGGGCGGGTGCGCTGTCATCACTCGAATTCCATGATCACGTCATCCACCGCCAGGCTGTCGCCCGCCGCCGCGTTGATCTTGGACACGATGCCCTTCTTCTCGGCCCGCAGGATGTTTTCCATCTTCATGGCTTCCACGGTGCAGAGCGCCTGACCCTCCTGCACTTCCTGTCCGACCTCGACATTCACCTTCACGATGAGGCCGGGCATCGGGCAGAGCAGCAGTTTGGACGTGTCGGGCGCGACCTTTTCCGGCATCAGCGCCGCCAGTTCCGCCTGACGCGGGCTGCGCACCTTCACGGCCAGATCGGCCCCGCGCGTCCGCAGACGGAAGCCTTGCGTGATCTTGCCCACTTTCAGCACCAGCGGGCTGCCGTTCACATCGAGCACCGCCAGTTGGTCACCCGGTGTCCAGTCGCTGGCCACCCGCAGAACCTCACCATCAGGGAAGGTCACGGTCGATCCGTCGTGATCGGCGTCGATATGCACGGGGAAGCTTTCGCCCTGTAGCGCCACGACCCAATCGGTGGACACCACCCGTTCATGGTTGTCCATCCGGCCCGACACCCGCGCGCGGCGGATCTCGGCAACCCGATGCATCGCAGCGGCAGAGGCGGCAACGCGGCGCAGGTCATCCTCTGGCAGGGTCACGCCCTCGAACCCGTCGGGATATTCCTCGGCGATGAAGGCCGTGGTCATGTCGCCCGAGATGAATTTCGGGTGATCCATCACGGCGGACAGGAAGGGCAGGTTGTGGCCGATGCCCTCCACCTCGAAACTGTCCAGCGCGATCCGCATCGCTTCGATTGCCTGCGCACGGGTGGGCGCCCATGTGCAAAGCTTGGCGATCATCGGGTCGTAATACATGCTGATCTCGCCGCCCTCATAGACGCCGGTATCGTTGCGCACGGCGGTCGCGCCCTCAGGCGCGTCGCCCTGCCATTTGCCATTCACGAGGAGCGGCCCGGCAGCCACTTCCGCCGGCGGGCGATAGCGGGTCAGACGGCCGATAGAGGGCAGGAAGCCGCGATAGGGATCTTCCGCATAAAGCCGGTTTTCAATCGCCCACCCTGTCAGTTTCACATCGTCCTGGGTGATCGACAGCGGCTCCCCCGCCGCAACGCGGATCATCTGTTCCACCAGATCGACGCCGGTGATCAGTTCGGTCACCGGATGTTCCACCTGCAGGCGGGTGTTCATTTCGAGGAAGTAGAAATTCTGCTGCCCATCCACGATGAACTCAACCGTTCCCGCGCTGGCATAGCCCACGGCCTTGGCCAGCGCGACCGCCTGTTCGCCCATGGCCTTGCGGGTCGCTTCGTCGAGGAAGGGCGACGGCGCTTCCTCGACCACTTTCTGGTTGCGCCGCTGGATGGAGCATTCGCGTTCACCGAGGTAGATCCCGTTGCCATGCGCATCGCACAGAACCTGAATTTCGATATGGCGCGGTTGGGTGACGAATTTCTCGATGAAGATCCGGTCATCGCCAAAGCTGTTGGCGGCCTCGTTCTTGGACGACTGGAAGCCTTCGCGCGCCTCCTCGTCGTTCCACGCGATCCGCATGCCCTTGCCACCGCCGCCGGCGCTGGCCTTGATCATGACCGGGTAGCCGACTTCGTTGGAAATCTTTACCGCATCCTCGGCATCCTCAATCAGCCCCATGTAACCGGGCACTGTGGATACGTGTGCGTCCTGTGCAATCTTCTTCGAGGTGATCTTGTCGCCCATGGCCTCGATCGCACCGACCGGGGGGCCAACAAACGCCACGCCAGCCGCTTCAAGAGCTTCCGCGAACTTGCTGTTCTCAGAGAGGAACCCATACCCGGGGTGAACCGCCTCAGCGCCCGAGGCCTTGATCGCCTCCATCACCTTGTCGATGACGATGTAAGACTGGTTCGCGGGCGGAGGTCCGATATGTATAGCCTCGTCCGCCATCTGAACATGCAGCGCATGCTTGTCGGCGTCCGAATAAATGGCGACTGTCGTGATCCCCATCTTCTTGGCTGTCTTCATCACGCGGCAGGCAATCTCGCCCCGGTTCGCGATCAGGATCTTGTTGAACATGGTCCCTTGTCCTCCTCTTACGCCGGGGCCGTTACGGCAGGCGTGGAAACGAAAAAGGACCATCCGGGGCGGTCAGCCCTGGATGGTCCCATTGAATTGCCGATCTGCGCGCGATGCGCAGATGCTATGTCTGGTGTGTCAGCAGAGATTAACGTCGTCGCAAAGTGCGCCAGCAGCCGCGCCGACAACAGCGCCGGTTGCCACGCTGCCACCAAGCACCGCCGCACCGACGCCGCCCGCTGCGGCACCGACGGCCGCACGATCCAGATCCGTTCGAGCAAAGCAGCCCGACAGAAGCGTTGCCGCGATCGCGCACACCGCAATGAGTTTGATTTTTTGCATGTTGCTCGTGCCTCTTCCCGTTCTTTTTTCAAGTGGCGTGACCCACCTTTGAAAAAAGACGGCCCGCCGTCAACGCCGACGGGCCGCTCTGAAGGGGAAGGGTAACACGTCACATTACCACCGGCCCGTTTGAAGCTGGGGACTAGGGCCGGCAAGATGACGTTTGCACGTGGCCGAGCGCCGCGCGAGTTGGAAAAACCGAAGGCCAGTTTTTGGGCGCGTTTCTGCGCAATTCCAAGGGCCATAGGCAGGTTCATGCCGACCCCTCCCAATGGCCCGTCCCATCAAAAGCCTCGGGGAAAGAGGCCCGCGCGCGCGCCACGTCCAACTGCAACAGCGCCTCGTAATCCTCTGGATCGAAAGGATCATCCAGCGCGATCACTTCGCGCCCGAAAAGCCAGGACAGACGGCCTGCATCAAGGTTGCCGCGCTCAAAGGGCTGGTCGCCAAAGTAGAGCCAGAGCGCCTC
Source organism: Nioella ostreopsis (assembly GCF_004000255.1). Lineage (GTDB taxonomy): Bacteria > Pseudomonadota > Alphaproteobacteria > Rhodobacterales > Rhodobacteraceae > Nioella > Nioella ostreopsis. The sequence goes on along the minus strand of NZ_RCIQ01000001.1, from coordinate 319,909 downwards.
GACAAAGGCCGCATCGGCGCGGCGGTCGGCCGGGCGCCGGTCGGCATAGCGTTCGCGCGCAATCAGAGGCGTCGCGCCCTTCTTGTTCTCGCGCCGGATGGTGAACTGATAGTCGGTGCCGGGCATCCGACCCGGAAAGCCACGATGCTTGATCATGCCCACGCCCCCAAGAGTGCAGGGACGCGGTAGGGCCGGACGGGGGTGTCCCGCCCGGTCCGGTCTGCGTCAGTCGTATTTGTTGCTATACACCGGCTCTGCCTGAATGGGGGCGGGGTCGATGATGATGATTTCTTCTGGCTCTGGGGCCGGCGCACATGCCGTGACGCCGACAAGAAGGCCCAAAGCGAGAAGCGCTTTGATGCGGTTGGACATCCTGCTCTCCTATCGTTTTTTGTCCCGGTCGCTTGGGGGCGGACCGGGTTCCCGGGAATGGCCGTACACACATGGCCAAATTTGATCATACCCGAAACGACGGCGGAAAAGCAGCCAAATGATGGCAGGAATATGTCCTGTGTCCGCGCTGCATCAGAAAGATATCCACAGCAGGAACGTCTCGCAACATGTTGTAGGGTCATCAGAAATCCTCCCAGATGCAGGACCCGTCCTGAACGCGATATCCGGCGAAGACCTGCGTGACGCCAGGGGCTGGCTGACCACGTTCGACCCGCTCGCTCATCACCTGCACCACGATCTGATCGGGGGTTTGGTCGGCTTCTGCCGCCGCTGCAAGCCCCCATGTGTCGCAGATCACACCGGTATCCTCGGCCATCTCTTCGGCACTGATCCGCACCCCGTCCAGCGACGGGGCCAGCACCTGAAGGATCAGCCAGGTCTCACCGCCCGGCTGGTCCTCGCTGATCATTCCCGCCAGTTCCACGGCAAGGCCCGAGGGCAGCTCCAGCGCCTCCTCGCGGCAGCCCGCCAGCGCAGTCAGCGCCAGGATCACCGCCAGCGCCCTCATGCCCGCAGCCCCGCGAAGGCCGCCCAACGGGCGCGGTTGCGGGGGCAGGAGAGCACACCCGCGATCCTGGTTTCGAGGCCCGCACGGGGGGCGGGGCCCTCGACCCGCCCGCCCGCGCGCAGCCTCAGCCCGTGATCCTGCTCCTCCACATGAACCACGGGGGAAAAGCCGCGCACGTCCCTCAACGCGCGCCACATGTCCTGCCGGACCTGCTGCGCCAGACGCAGCTTTCCCATGTTCGGAAATTCGGCCACCACGCCGATATCGAACCGCGCGGGCAGGTGTCGTGCCAGTGTCAGCGACGCGTCCTCACGCAGGATATGCCAGCGGCGGGCGGTCATTGCCCACCTGCCCGCTGCAACATCCTGTGCGTGATCCTGCGCATATCGGTTCCTTGAATTAGGGTTCCCCCGCCCGTGCCGCCGGCCGGACCTGGGCGGGGGATAGACCCGAGAAAGAAGCTCAAAGGGGAATGTTGTCGTGCTTCTTCCACGGATTCTGGAGTTTCTTGCCGCGCAGCGAGGCAAAAGCGCGGCAGATGCGCTTGCGGGTGCTGCGAGGTTGGATGACCTCGTCGATGAAACCACGTTCCGCCGCCACGAATGGGTTGGCGAAGCGGTCTTCGTAGTCCTTCGTATGGGCCGCGATTTTCTTGGCATCGCCCAGATCGGCGCGGTGAATGATCTCGGTCGCGCCCTTGGCGCCCATCACCGCAATCTCGGCGGTCGGCCACGCGTAGTTGAAATCGCCGCGCAGGTGCTTTGACGCCATCACGTCATAAGCGCCGCCATAGGCCTTGCGGGTGATCACGGTCACTTTCGGTACCGTCGCTTCGCCATAGGCAAAGAGCAGCTTTGCGCCATGCTTGATGACGCCGCCATATTCCTGGCTGGTGCCGGGCAGGAAGCCGGGCACATCGACCAGCGTCAGGATCGGAATCTCGAACGCATCGCAGAACCGCACGAAGCGCGCGGCCTTGCGGGAACTGTCGATATCCAGACAGCCCGCCAGCACCATCGGCTGGTTCGCCACCACGCCCACGGTAGACCCTTCCAGGCGGACAAACCCGGTCAGGATGTTCTTGGCATAGTCTTCCTGGATCTCGTAGAAATCGCCCTCATCCGCCAGTTTGTAGATCAGCTCCTTCATGTCATAGGGGCTGTTGGGATTGTCGGGGATCAGGGTGTCGAGGCTGTCCTCCACCCGCGCCACATCGTCAAAGAAGGGGCGGACCGGGGGCTTTTCGCGATTGTTGAGCGGCAGGAAGTCGACCAGGCGGCGGACCTCTGCCATCGCCTCCACATCGTTTTCGAACGCGCCATCGGCGACGGAGCTCTTCTTGGTGTGCGTAGACGCGCCGCCCAGTTCCTCAGCGGTGACAACCTCGTTCGTCACGGTCTTGACCACGTCGGGGCCGGTCACGAACATGTAGGAGCTGTCCTTCACCATGAAGATGAAGTCGGTCATGGCGGGGGAATAGACAGCACCGCCCGCGCACGGCCCCATGATGACGCTGATTTGCGGCACCACGCCAGAGGCCATGATGTTGCGCTGGAACACCTCGGCATAGCCAGCGAGGCTGTCTACACCCTCTTGAATGCGCGCACCGCCGGAATCGTTGATGCCAATCACCGGCGCGCCGTTCTGCATCGCCATGTCCATGATCTTGCAGATCTTTTGCGCGTGGGTGGCGGACAGCGACCCGCCAAAAACGGTGAAATCCTGGCTGAACACATAGACCATGCGGCCATTGACGGTGCCCCATCCGGTCACCACGCCATCGCCACGCGGTTTGGATTTTTCCATGCCGAAATCGGTGCATCGGTGGGTCTTGAACATGTCGAACTCTTCGAAGGAGTCCTCGTCCAGCAGCAGATCGATCCGCTCACGCGCCGTCAGCTTGCCCTTGGCGTGCTGGCTGTCGATGCGCTTCTGGCCGCCACCCAACCGGGCCTCTTCCCGGCGATGTTCCAATTCCTGCAGGATGTCTTTCATGGGGTCCCCTTCCTCCCGTGCCGGAACGGGAGCGACCCGTCCGTCGATGCGAATTCGAGGGGAACCTAGCGAGTTGATCGCGAAAGGCCAGCGGAATCCGGCATATTTGCAAATGATTGTGGTTTGCTTATTTTGCATTTGCTAATATGCAAACTAGTGACATCCTTGTGCAAGATCGCACATGGACAAGCGGTTCATTGCGGCGTTAAGTAAACCAATGAGTTCAGCCCCCGAGATCCGGTATCTTGACCGGTCAACGCCCCCTCACATCTCGACCCTGATCGCGGCAACGGCACTTGGCGCGATGTCGATGAATATCTTCCTGCCGACCCTGCCTCAAATGGCGGAGTACTATCAGGCTGACTACGCGTTGATGCAGCGCTCGGTCACGCTCTACCTGCTGATCAATGCGATCCTGCAACTGGGAATCGGGCCGATTTCGGACAGGTTCGGGCGCAGGCCGGTGCTGCTTGGCAGCTTCATCCTGTTTTCCCTCGCCACGATCGGCTGCATCTTCGCGCCCACAGCCGAAATCTTCCTTGCCTTCCGCATGGCGCAGGCCGTGGTGGTGGCCGGGCTTGTGCTTGGCCGTGCCGTGGTGCGCGATATCGTGCCGGGTCCGCAGGCCGCGGCGATGATCGGCTACGTGACCATGGGCATGGCACTGGTGCCGATGATCGGGCCTGTGGTGGGCGGCATCCTTGGCGAAACCTTCGGCTGGCAGGCGAATTTCGTGCTGCTTCTGGCGACTGGACTGACGGTCCTGACCCTGACATGGTTCGACCTCGGCGAAACCGCGCGGGCCAGCACCGGTGGGTTCCGCGACCAGATCAGAGAATATCCCGAGTTGTTTACCTCGCGCCGCTTCTGGGGCTATTGCGGGGCCACGACCTTCGCCTCGGGCGCGTTTTTCGCCTATCTCGGCGGCGCGCCCTATGTGGGCTCGGAAATCTATCACCTGACGCCGTCGCAGGTGGGGTTCTTTTTCGGTGCCCCGGCGCTAGGCTATTTCTGCGGCAATTTCGTCGCGGCGCGGCTGTCGGTGCGGTTGGGCATCAATCGCATGATCCTCTACGGCACGTCGATTTCGACCGCGGGTCTGTTGATCCCGGTGGCCCTGCACTTCATGGGGCAGGATTCAGCACAGACGTTTTTCGGCTCGGTCACGCTCGTTGGTCTCGGTAATGGCATGACCATGGCCAACGGCAATTCCGGCATGCTGTCCGTGCGCCCGCATCTGGCCGGGTCGGCCTCCGGTGTCGGGGGCGCGGTGATGCTCGCCGGTGGCGCCTTGCTGGCGGATCTGGCCGGGTCGTCGCTTGCCGGCAGCACCACCGCGATGCCGCTTGTCGCCATCATGCTTGGCAGTTCTGCCATGTCGATCGTCGCCATTGTCTACACGATCCGCCGCGAACGATTCGTCGGCGCGGCCTGACCCCTTGTCGCCCGGATTTGCAAAGCCCATAGTAACTTTGCAAACCGAGGGGCAGATATGGCGATCCAGAAACTCTATGCCGGGGCAAAGCTGCGCGAGTTGCGCGGGCGCATGGGCCTGACGCAAAAGGAATTCGCCACCAAGCTCGGCGTCTCGCTGCCCTATCTGAACCAGATGGAAAACAACAACCGGCCCGTGTCCTCGACCGTGATGCTGGGGCTGGTGCAGGAGTTCGGCTATGACGTGACGGAGCTGGCCTCGGGCGATACCGAACGGCTGGTCTCCGACATGCGAGAGGCGCTGGCCGATCCAGTCTTCACCGAGGCCGCGCCCCCCCTGCCCGACCTGCGCCTGACCGCCTCGAACGCCCCCGCATTGGCCCGCGCCTTCCTCGACCTGCACCGCGCCTACCGACAGACCCATGAACGGCTCGCCTCGCTGGACGAGGCGCTTGGCCGCGAGGGCGCCCGCGTCGCCGCCAGCCCGTGGGAAGAGGTGCGTGATTTCTTCCACTATTGCGACAATTACATCGACGCGGTGGACCACGCCGCCGAACGCTTCGCCGAAAAGGCGGGCGGTAATCTGGATGCCCATATCCGCGCGGCGTTCGACGATCAGGGGATTGCCGTGCGCTACGCCGACGATGCCGGTATTCGCCGCTATGATCCTTCACGGAAGGAATTGACGCTGTCGCCGCGCACCGCCCCCGAAACGCAGCGCTTCCAGCTGCTGCACCAGTTGGCCCTGATTGCACAGAACCGGCTGCTGGAAGCAACGCTGGACCTTGCCCGATTCCAGACCGACACCGCCCGCTCCATCGCCAAGGTGGGCATGGCCAACTACTTCGCCGGAGCTGTGCTGATGCCCTACGGGCGCTTCATGGAGGCCGCGGGCGAAACCCGCCACGATCTGGAACAACTGGCCGTCCGCTTCGGGGCCTCGATCGAACAGGTGGCGCATCGCCTGTCCACGATGCAGCGCCCCGGCGCCAAGGGCATTCCCTTCTTCTTCGTCCGCGTCGATCAGGCGGGCACGATCACCAAGCGCCACAGCGCCACCCGACTGCAATTCGCCCGCTTCGGCGGCGCCTGCCCGCTATGGAACGTCCATCAGGCGTTCGAGACACCGGGCCGCTTCCTGCGTCAATTGGCCGAAACCCCCGATGGGGTGCGCTACCTGTGCCTCGCCCGTGACGTGTCGAAATCTGGCGGGTCGTTTCACGCGCCCACACGGCGCTTTGCCATCGGGCTCGGCTGCGAAGTGCAGCATGCCAGCGCCGTGGTCTACGCTGATGGCATGGATATCGGCACCGCCAGTGCCTATCAGCCCATTGGCATCTCCTGCCGCATCTGCGAACGGACAAATTGCCACCAGCGGTCCGTGCCGCCACTGGAACGGCAATTGCGCATCGACCCGGATCAACGCGGCACCCTGCCCTACGAGATCGGGCGTTGACGCAGGCCGCCGACCCCGGCCAAATTATCGCGACACGCAATCGGGAGAACCATCATGGAAATGCATTCAAGCCGCGTGATCGCGGCGGATCGGGCGACGGTCTGGGCGGCACTGAACTCTGCCGAGGTGCTGAAGGAATGCATTCCGGGCTGTGAGGAACTGACGGGATCACCCGAAGAGGGTTTCGCCGCCACCGTCAAGCAGAAGGTCGGCCCGGTGAAAGCCACCTTCAAGGGTGAAGTGACCCTGTCCGACGTGGTCGAAAACGAAAGCTACACGATCTCGGGCGAGGGCAAGGGCGGCGTCGCGGGCTTTGCCAAGGGCGAAGCCAAGGTGCGGCTGGAGGATGCCGAGGGCGGCACCGAACTGTTCTACGACGTGGAGGCCAAGGTCGGCGGCAAGATCGCTCAGCTTGGCTCGCGCCTTATCGACGGCTTCGCGCGCAAGATGGCAGACCAGTTCTTCGAACGCTTCCAGACCCATGTGGAAGGCAGAACCGAACACGAAGACGCGGCCGAGGCATAGCCCCGACCGCGTCTGGTCCGTGAGGTAAAATCGGTCAGGCCTTGGCCAGCATCGAGGCGATCTCATCCTTCAGATGCATGCGTTTCTTGCGCATCTCAACCTCTGCCAGTTCCTCTTTCGGCTCGATCCCGGTCTCGGCGCGGTGCACGGCGCGGTTCACCTCGTGATAGTCGTCCATCAGTTTGGCAAAATGGGCGTTCGAGGTCTTCAGCTCGTGGATCTTTTCGACCTTGTCGGGAAATTCCTCGGCCAGTTCATGGGGGGTGTGGGACATGTCGCGCTCCTCTTATTGTCGTGTTCCGACGGTATGGATAGCAGGGCGCGCGCGGCGTCCACTTTGACAGAGGTCAATCGGGGAAAGGAATCTTGAGAAAGGACTACTCCGCCGCCTGCCGAAGACTGCGCCGCCAAGCGGCATCGACTTCGGCCATGGACAGCACCGCAACTTCGCCACCCTGCCCCGGCACGCCCAGCCCGCCGGACCGTGCAAGGGCACCGGGAAAGCCCAATGTGCCGATCCCCGCAGCGGCTGCGGCCTGCATTGCCGCGGCGCTGTCGACCACGGCCAGGGCAGCGGAGGGCAACACGCCAATCTGCGCCAGGGCCAGCTGATAGGCCTCGGGATGCGGCGGCAGGTGGAGCAGGTCATCGCGCAGGATCGCCACGTCAAAGCCAACGCCGCCGCGCGCCCGTGCCGTCGCCTTCAGCATGGCCCGAACCGGTTCCGTCGCCGAGCGGCTGACCAGCCCCAATTTGAGCCTGCGTCCCGCCGCTGCCATGATCACCGCCGCCACGCCCGGGCGCAGTGGCAACCCCTCGGCCAGCATCGCCGCGAAGAGATGCGATTGGGTGCGTTCCACAGCGGCGACATCCACCGCGCAACCCTGCTGCACCGCGTAGCGCGCCACTGGCGAGCGGTCATCACGGGTGGCCAGCAGCCGCTGGTACATGTCCCAGCTCCACTCCCAGTCCAGCCCCTGCGCGCGAAACGCGCCATTCCATGCCGCCCGGTCCAGATCGGCACATTCCGAGATCGCACCGATCCCACCAAACAAGATCGCTTCCAAAGCCATTCGTGATCCTCCACGGGATCAGGAATACGCCCGACCGGCGCGGCGACAAGCGCGCGGATTGCGCCGGGGCAGTCGCCTGCACCGCGTTGGACCGCCGCTAGGCAATCTCTGCGCCTGATGCCTATTCGGGTGGCAACAAACGAACGCCAGCCGCTACAGCTTGGTCTGCGCAACCGCCGGCGTCACCTGTTTGCGGCGCAACATTGCTTCGCGCAGGGTGATATAGCTGATCGCCGCGATGATCATCGCGCCTCCGATAATCACGAAAATATCGGCGGGCTCGCCAAAGGCGACTGCGCCAAGCAGCGTGGCCCAGATCAGTTGCAGGAAGGTGATCGGCTGCGTCACTGTCAATGGCGCGGCCTTGAAGGCCATGGTCATGGTGAAATGCCCCGCCGTGGCGAAACAGGCGACGAGGAACAGCCAGCCAATCTGCTCCCATGTCGGCGGCACCCAGACCGCCCAGGCAAAGGGGGCAAGCCCCACCGTCACGGTCAAGGACAGCATCCCCACCACCACGGCGGGCGAGGTTTCATCCGCCATGATCTTGGCCACCAGATAGCCAACGGAAAACGCCGCCGCCGTGAACAGCATCGCGATATGGCCGGGGCTGATTTCCCGAAAGCCGGGGCGCAGGATGATCAACGCTCCACAGAAGGCCACGACCACCGCCATGATCCGCCGCATCGCAAGACGCTCGCCCAGGAAGATGGCAGCAAGGATCGTCACATAGATCGGGTTGAGGTAGTTCATCGCCGTGACCTCGGCGATCGAGATCTGGGTCATCGCGTAGAACCAGCTGATCACGCCAAAGGTATGGACGAACCCGCGCAGGGCGAACAGCTTGAACGCCCGCCGCGACAGGTGCGCGTTCAGGATGGGCCGGATCATCGGCAGCACGAAAACCAGCCCGAGCGCGTAGCGCAGGAAGGCCGATTGCGCGGGCGGCACGGTCGGGCCGATGATCTTCACCACAGCTGTCACGGCCACAAAACAGGCCCCCGTCACCACCATCCAGAACACCCCCATTGCGGGGTTCTGGCCGGGCGGGCGCATGGGGGATGAATTGCTTGCCATGTTTAGCAAAGAACCTCAAAGCGCCGGGAACAGCAAGGCGATACGTCACGTGCCCGTCAGAAGTTTCGCGGCAATTGCCCACATCACCAGCCCGATGACCCCGTCCAGCACCTGCCACGCCCGTGGACGGGCAAAGATGGGGGCCAGCAGCCGCGCCCCAAAGCCAAGCGAGAAGAAAAAGACGAAGCTGGAGGTGACCGCGCCTGCGCCGAACCAACGGGCATTCTCCCCGTATTGCGTGGCGATGGACCCGATCAGCAGGACCGTATCCAGGTAGACATGCGGATTGAGCCATGTCAGCGCCAGGCAGGTCAGCAATGCCGCATGCAGAGACCCCGCGCCGGTGTCCGCCGCTCGCAACGCTTCGCCCCCGCGCCACATGGCATGAAAACTGCGCGCGCCGTACCAGATCAGGAACGCCGCCCCGCCAAAACGCAGGGCGGGCGCGATCCAGGGTATCAGGTCAATCATGACGGAAAACCCGCCAACGCCAAGCGCGATCAGCACCGCGTCGGATATCGCGCAGGTCAGCACCACTGGCAACACATGCGCCCGGCGAAGCCCTTGCCGCAGGACGAAAGCGTTCTGCGCCCCGATGGCAAGGATCAGGCTGAAGCCCAGATAGAACCCGGCAGACGCGGCGTGAAACATGGAAAACCCCTTTGGCGACGCCCCCTGCTAGCGTGTTCAGTAAATCAATTCGACTTACTTGTTCTTCTTTATGATAAAATATTCTTATGAGACTCGATTACGATGCCCTCACGGCCCTTGCGGCCATCCTGAACACCGGCAGTTTCGCCGGGGCAGCGCGACAGCTCGGCCTGACCCAACCGGCCATCACGCAGCGCATCAAACTGCTGGAGGACCGGGTCGGCACCATCCTCATACGCCGTGGACGCCCCTGCATGGCGACCGAAGCCGGTGCGCGCCTGCTGCGCCATGCGGAAGAGGTGGGCCTGCTGGAAAAGACACTCACACAGGATCTGGCGGGGTTTGGCCCCGACCCGAACCGCCCCCTGCGCATCGCCGTGAACGCCGACAGCCTCGCCACCTGGGCGCTACCCGCGCTGGCCGCTGCAAAAGGCTTCCTGTTCGATATCACCGTCGACGACCAGGACCATTCGGCAGATCTGATGCGCGCGGGTGAGGTCACGGGGGCGATCACCTCGCACGGACGGGCCATTGCGGGGTGCGACCTGCATCCGCTCGGCGCACTTGACTATGCGGTCACCTGCACGCCCGCTTTCGCTGCCCAATGGCTTGCGGATGGAGTCACGGCAAAAGCGCTCTCAGACGCCCCATGTCTGACCTTCAATCGCAAGGACCGGCTGCAACGGGACTGGGCCGATGACGTGGCGGGCGCGCGGCTTGCCGTGCCCACGCATTACCTGCCCACCACCCATGGCATCACCGAGGCGATCCGGCTTGGCCTTGGCTGGGGGGCAAACCCGGTGGCGCTGTTCCAGCCGTTTCTTGACAGTGGCGACCTTGTAGAGCTGATCCCCGGCCGCCGATTTTCCACGCCCCTGTTCTGGCAGGTCAGCCGTCAGGCCACCCCGGCCCTGCGCGACCTGACCCGCGCCCTGAAACAGCACGCCGCGAGCCTGCTGATCCCACCCCAATCCTGAACAATCGGCTCGAATTCATCCGATTGGTGCCCCGTTGTCGCCATCTTCTCTGCCTAGACTGCGTCAAAGAATAACGGGCAAGGCATGAAAAAATGGACTGGTTTACCGATATCGTGACGGCTGTCTTCCGGGCACCGATCGACCCGGGCATCCGCTTCGCGCTGATCTATATCGCGCCGACGATCGCTCTGGCCTTCATCATCTGGCTGGCGCGCGGGCGGCCCGCGCCTTTCCTGTCCTGGCTGGTGCCCAAAGCGGTCTATACCCACAAGTCGAACTGGGTGGATATCAAGCTGTTCCTTGCCAATCACATCCTCGGTGCCGTGGGGTTCTTCGGGGCCGTCGTGTTCATTCCCTTCGTGGCCTTCAAGGTCGTGGTGACGCTGGCGGCATTTTCCGGTGACGGCTACGCCCTGCCGCCGGTGACCCTCGGGCGCACCGCGCTTCTGACGCTCATCATCGTGGTGGTGAACGATTTCTCCAAATACTGGACGCATCGCATCTGCCATGAATGGCAATCGCTCTGGCCCTTCCATGCGGTGCACCATTCCGCCGACGTGCTGACGCCCGTCACCGTCGCCCGCGTCCACCCGGTCGAGGTGCTGATCCGCAACATCATGGCCAGCGTCATCGTGGGCATCGTACAGGGCCTCGCGCTCTATGCGCTTGTCGGACAGGCAAACCTTGTGACGATTGGCGGGGCGAATGTGTTCTACGTGGCGTTCAACGCGCTCGGCTCGAACTTCCGTCACAGCCATATCTGGGTCAGCTATGGCCGGGTGTTGGAACATTTCCTGATCTCGCCGGCGCAACACCAGATCCACCATTCGGCAGCGAAGAAGCATTTCAACAAGAATTACGGCTCGATCTTTGCCCTGTGGGACTGGATGTTCGACACGCTCTATATCCCCGAAAGCTACGAGGATCTGACCTATGGTGTCGCCGACCGGCAGGGCAACCTCAAGGACCAGCCCCACCCGACCCTGCGCGCGGCCATGGTGCTGCCCTTCGTGGAAAGCTGGCAGGCGTTGAAGGAGCGGTTCGGGACGAAGCCTGAAGCCCCCGCAGATCCCGCGCCGTCGCAGCATCCGGCCGAGTAAATCGCACAGCTTGCCGAGGAGCATCTTCCTGGCTCGATGCGAGCCGGGAAGCCCGTGGAACGCTCCGCAAATCCCGATCTACAATGCGTAGAGACGATAAAGCGGGGTGCTCACCAGTTCCGTCATCGGAGTCTCTTCAAGCGCCTCCAGTATAAGGCGGTGCACGGACATCCGGTTGGGGCAGACCGGGATCAACACCAGATCGGCATTCTCGACCCCATTCAGGCCGCCATAGCTCCACGGGGCGGCGCCTATCAGCGGAGGATGGTCGCCGAACAACCATAGCGGGCTGAGAAAATCAGCGACGAATATGGTCTGCCCCTGCGCCAGGTCGCGTTCTGCCAAGTCGGCGGCAATCGAGGCAAAGAAGGCAGGGCTGATCAGGCTTTCGCAGGCCGTCAGCGCTTCGCCTTGGAACTCGACCGGCGCGGGGAGCTGTTGCCCGAAGAACGCTCTCTGACCATCGAAACCCAGATAGGACTGACCGGCGGACAAGGCTGCGCTGCGGTCAAGCAAGATGTCCTGATGCCGGGTGCCGCCGATCACCAGCGGCACGAAACCGGACCTGTCGGCCAGCGCCGCCCGCACGGGGCTTGTGGCCAGGTTGAACAGGTTCGGTGCCACCGCCACGCCGAGCCCAAGGCTGATAACCGTCAGGGCGACATGTCGGCCATCGCTCTGGCGCCGCCCCCATACCAGCAACAGCAACGCCACAAACCCAAGGAACAGCGGGTCGAAACCTGCATTCTGATCACTGACAAAGGCCCCTGCCAGAAAAGTGCCGACCAGGAGCAGCCCCTTGCGTTGTCCCCCCCTCTGGCACAGCACGACAGCAGCGGCAGCAACCAATGCCAATGGGGCCAGCATGCGCGGGCCGGTCATCATGCGCAGCACCCCGCCCCCTGCATTCGGTCTCGCATCGGCCCCGGCGACATACAGAAGATCCCCAAGATAGGCCTGCCAGTAGTCAGCGCCCCAGAGGATTGTCAGCAGCACCGCGATGCCCGCCCCGGTTGCAAGCGCCACGATCAAGGACCTGATTTGGCCGGTCACGGCAAGACCCAGGACCACGAGGGGCAGGAAGGCCACGAAATAGGTGATCTTGATCAAGGCAAGCCCGGCCAGGGCAGCCCCGACAACCACGCCTTCCCAAGTGCGCACCCTGTCCGGTTCCAGCAGGGCTGCCAGCAAGGCAACGAAACCAAGCGCCCAGGACCAGCGATTGTAATGGACATTGATGGACAGGCTGAACTCGGGGCGGCCATGCACAAGGGCGCAAGTCGTCATAACGATCGCGCAGGCAAACAGAACGGCCCAGACCCAAGGCATGCGTCTCAGGGCAATCGCCAGCCCGGCAGCCCCAAGTCCGCCGGCCAAAAGGATCTGCGCGGCCAGATAGGCACGCCCCGTCGGCAGCCCTGCGGCCATAAGGGCCGAGATCGGGGAGAACGCCCATTCCCCCAGGGGTGTGACGAAGTCGCGATGCGGCTGCTGCCCCTGTGACATCCGGTCGAGGATATCGACAAGATGTAGCGCGTCCCCCCAATGCGAGGTGATCACCACATTCCCGGGAATCAGGATGACAACCGCGAAGGCGGCCCAGACAATCGCCAGGATCACCCACGCCCGCCGGATATCCGCGACCGGCGCTGTTTGGTCGGGGTGCAGGGGCTCGGTCGACATCGGCGGGTCCTGATCTGCGATTGGGTCCAGTTCGTGGACTAGCTCAGCCTATGGCCCCACGCAAGGAAACACGTCTGCGGGCCGACCCGAACCGATCGCCGGAAACAGGAAGCGCCCACCAATTGGCGGGCGCTTCCGTGATGCTCTTCGTGCCTGTCGGGTCACCCCGCAAGCTGCTCCATCACCTCGTCCGAGATCTCGAAATTCGCGGTGACGCGCTGCACGTCGTCATCGTCTTCCAGGATCTCGATCAGCTTCATCAGCTTCTGCGCGCCATCGAGATCCAGCTCGGTGGTGGTGGTGGGCTGCCAGATCAGCTTGGCGGTTTCCGATTCACCCAAAGTCTCTTCCAGTGCGGTCGAGACCTCGTTCAGATCGGTATCGGCGCAGGTGATCACGTGGTTTTCCTCGTTGGTCTCCACGTTCTCGGCACCCGCTTCGATCGCGGCTTCCATCACGGTGTCTTCATCGCCGGCGGACAGGGGGTAGATAATCTCGCCCTTGCGTTCGAACATGAAGGACACGGAGCCGGTTTCACCCAGATTGCCGCCATGCTTGCCAAAGGTCGAGCGCACGGTGGAGGCGGTGCGGTTGCGGTTGTCGGTCATCGCCTCGACGATCACGGCAACGCCGCCCGGGCCATAGCCCTCATAGCGGATTTCCTCGTAGTCATCCCCGCCCGCGGCCTGAGACTTGTCAATCGCGCGCTGGATCACGTCCTTGGGGACGGATTGCGACTTGGCTTCCTTGACCGCCAGCCGCAGGCGCGGGTTCTTGTCCGGGTCGGGGTCACCCATCTTGGCGGCCACGGTGATTTCCTTGGCCAGCTTGGAAAACAGCTTGGACCGCAACGCATCCTGACGGCCCTTGCGATGCTGGATGTTCGCCCATTTTGAATGGCCTGCCATCACGCTTCTCCTGAAATACTTGATCGGCGCGGTTCTACTGCAAGCCAGAGGGGACACGCAAGCGGGGTTTCGCGACGCCATGGATCGCGCGAATGCCGTTTTCAAACACCACGTCCCGCACCCGAGTCGGCTATGTGTTGCCCAGACCCACCGGGAGGACCTGACCCATGATGATCTACCCCACAATCGAACTGCAGAACGGCCGCTGCGTCTCCTTGCATCGTGGCCGTATCGAAGAACCGCAGATCTGGCATGTCGACCCGATCGCCAAGGCCAAGGGCTTTGCCGCCGACGGGGCGGAATGGATGCATGTGACCGATCTGGATTGGGTCGTCGGCGGTGATGGCAATGCCAGCATCATCGAAGAGATCATTCTTCATTCCGGCATTCCTGTGCAACTCGGCGGCGGCTTCCGCAGCCTCGATTCCATTGCCAAGTGGATCGACAAGGGCGCGGGCCGGATCGTCGTCAGCTCGCTTGCCGCGCAGAACCCCGATATCGTCAAGCAGGCGGCCAAGCGTTTCCCCGACCAGATCGTCGTGGCCGTTGATGTGTTCCAGGGCCAGCTGATGACCAATGGCTGGCGCGACACCGCAGCGATTACGCCTGCCGATTTCATGGCCGCATTCGATGACGATCCGCTGGCGGCCTTCATCGTGACCGATATCGATTCCGATATCGCCGATAGCGATGGCTCGCTCGGCATGATCTCGCAACTGGCCGATGGCGCGCGGTCCCCGGTGATTGTGCGCGGCCTGTCGCGCAGCCTCGATGACATCGCACGTCTGAAATATGTCCAGCACATTTCTGGCGCGATCATTGGCCGGGCGCTCTTCGACAAGTCCATCGCGCTCAGCGACGCGCTGGCTGTCGCCAATGCCCGCCCCGGCCCCACGGCAGAGTTCATCTGACCCCGTGACGCCCCGGTCATGGCGCGGTAAGACTGCGCCATGACCACTGACCAGATCCTTCTGTTTTCGCTTTTCGGCGTCGTCTTCGGCCTTCTGCTCTGGGGCAGGTTCCGCTATGACCTCGTGGCATTCGGGGCACTGATGGTGGCGGTTGTCCTTGGGCTGGTCCCGGCAAGCGACGCTTTCGCAGGCTTCGGCCACCCCGCCACGCTGGTCGTGGCGCTGGTGCTGGTGGTCTCTGCCGGTCTGGTCCGATCCGGCGCGGTCTTCCTGATCACCCGCACGCTGGTCGATGCCAGCCGCTCGCTTGGCGCCCATATCGCGATCATGGGCGGCGTGGGCGGCGTGCTGTCGGCCTTCATGAACAACGTGGCAGCGCTGGCGCTGCTGATGCCCGTCGATATCGCCACCGCCCGCAAGGCAGGCCGCAGCCCCGGTCTGTCGTTGATGCCGCTCTCCTTCGCGACGATCCTCGGCGGCATGGCAACGCTGATCGGCACGCCCCCCAATATCATCATCGCCGCGATCCGCGAGGAATCTCTCGGCGAGTCTTTCGGCATGTTCGATTTCGCCCCGGTCGGTGGGGCGGCCGCCATTGCCGGTCTCGCCTTCGTGGCCCTTATCGGCTGGCGCCTGATCCCGACCCGCGATTCCGGCGTGGGGGGCGATGCCCTTGGCGAGCTGGAGCCCTACATTTCCGAGCTCACCATCCCCGAGGACAGCAAATTGGTGGACACCCGCCTGCGTGACCTGCTGGAACCTGCGGAAAAGGCCGATGTGGCGATCCTGGGCCTTGTGCGCGACGGCAAGCGGCGCTTTGGCACCGGTCGGAATCTGGTGCTGAAAGCGGGCGATATCCTGGTGCTGGAGGCGGCCCCCGATGCGCTCGATGAATTCCGCACCGCGCTGAAGCTCGACTTTGCCCCGGAAGGCCACCCGATCGAGGATGCCGTGGGCGACGGGGTCAGCCTGATCGAGATGGTGGTGACCGACAGCAGCCGCATCGCGGGCCGGACCGCGCAGGCCATCGGGCTTGGCTGGCGCAAGCGCACCGTTCTGATGGGGATTTCCCGCAAGGGCCAGCGGATGACGAAGCGCCTGCGTCAGACCGTGATCGAACCCGGCGACATCCTGCTCTTGCTGACGCCATCGGACACCGGCGAGGATGTGGTGGACTGGCTCGGCGGGCTGGTCCTGGCCGACCGGGGCCTGGCGGTGACACGCGACAGCAAGACCTGGGCCGCCATCGGCTTTTTCGCGGGCGCTGTTATCGCCGCCTCGCTCGGGCTGGTCTATCTGCCGATTGCGCTCGGGATCGTGGTGGTGGCTTATGTGCTGTTCAAGATTTTGCCGCTGGCGGAGGTCTATGACCATATCGAGTGGCCGGTGGTGGTGCTCCTTGGCTCCATGATCCCGCTCGGCGCGGCGTTGGAATCCTCCGGCGGCACCGAATTGCTGGCGCAGGGTCTTGTGTCGATCAGCGCAGGCTGGCCCGCCTGGGGCACGCTGACGCTGTTGATGGTGGTGACCATGACGCTCAGCGACGTGCTGAACAACACCGCCACGGCCATCGTTGCGGCCCCCGTCGGCATTCGCATGGCAGAGACGCTGGAGGTCAACCCCGACCCGTTCCTGATGGCGGTGGCGGTCGCAGCCTCGGCCGCCTTCCTGACGCCCATCGGGCACAAGAACAACACGCTGGTACTCGGCCCCGGCGGCTACGGCTTCGGCGACTACTGGCGCATGGGCCTGCCGCTGGAGATCATCGTGATCGGCGTCTCGATCCCCACCATCCTGCTGGTCTGGCCGCTCTAACGCCTCTCACGCAGCCCGGCGAGGTTATTCAGCGTCAGCGCGCCAAGCACCACGGCCCCACCTGCCAATGTCCAGGCACCGGGAAATTCCGCCAGCACCAGCCAGACCAGCAGCGGACCAAAGACCGCCTCCAGCAGCATGATCAGCGAGACGTCAGCCGGTGGCAGGTAGCGCGGGCCAAGGCTGAGCAGGGCGGTGGCCCCCGGTGTGACGATCAGCGCGATCAGCGCCACGAAGGGGACCGAGGTGGCGGGAACCGACAGGCCCGGCGCCAGAAACAGCGAGACGAACATGGCGAAGAACCCCGCGATGGACATGGCAGGCACCATCGAAAACGTCCGCTTCTGCCCGACGATGGCAAAGATCACCGCCCAGGACAGCGCCGTGACCATGGCCGCAAGGTCGCCCAAGAGGTCCCCCTGCCCTCCGCCTGCGCTGCCCATGGCGATCAGGGCGATCCCCACCAGAACCGCCCCGATGGTGGCCCATGTGCGCCCCGGCACCGGCTGGCCCAGGACGAAGCGGGCGATCAAAGCCGAAAAGACCGGCATCGTAGCGAGGATAAAGAGCGTGTTGGCTGCAAGCGTGTGGCCGACCGAGTAGAGGAAACTCACATTTCCAATGGTGTAGCTCAGCCCAATCGCCAACCCGGCCAGACCTACACCCTTGAATGCTGCAATCGCCCCACGCCCCTGACTCAGAAGCAACCAAAGCGCGATCATCCCACCCATGCCTGCCCCGCGCCAGAACATCAGCGTCCATTCCGGCAGCCCCGCCAGCCGGATCAGCAGCACGTCCGGCGACAGGATCAGCACGCCGGTCAGGGTGAGCCACAGGCCCTTGGCGTAGTCGCTCACGGCAGCGCCCTCACAGCGCCCAGATCAGCGGGATGACGAGGCTGACGACAATGCCAAGGCTCAGGTTCAGGGGGATGCCGATCTTCATGAAATCGGTGAAGCGATAGCCACCGGGACCGTAAACCAGCATGTTCGTCTGGTAGCCAATTGGCGTGGCGAAACTGGCCGAGGCGGCAATCATCACCGCAATGACCAGCGGGCGCGGGTCGACGCCGATGGCGGTGCCAAGGCCGATGGCTACCGGCGTGATCACCACGGCCACGGCATTGTTCGACACAAGCTCGGTCAGGACAGAGGTGATCAGGTAGATCACCCAGACCAGCACGAAGGGCGGCAGGTCGCCGAGCCATGGGGCCAGCGTGGTCACGATCAGCTCCACCGCGCCGGTGTGTTCCAATGCGGCCCCGATGGCGAGCATGGCGAAGATCAGCGCCAGTAAGCGCCCGTCGATAAACGAAAACGCCTCTTCCGCGTCGATGCAACGGGTGATCAGAACGACCGCGACGGCCAGCACCGACAGCAGGAAGATGGGGGCCACGCCAAGCCCTGCGAAGGCCACGATCCCCACCATTGCGGCGAAGGCAATCGGTGCATGTCCCCGGCGATAGGCGCGTTCGGTCGGGGCGGTGATGTCGACAAGGTCCATATCGGCGGCAAGGCGCTGGATGTCGGCGGGATCGCCCTCCAGCAACAGGGTATCGCCCACCTGCACGATCAATTCATCCAGCTGCCGCCCGATATTCTGATTCCGCCGATGCACGGCCAGCGGGTAAACACCGTAACGCCGCCGCAGGCGCAGCGAGCCGAGCGAGCGGCCCACCATGCGGCATCCGGGCGAAATCAGCACTTCGACCGTCGTGGTCTGAACGGAGGACAGCTTGTCCACCGTGCGCAGGTCCTTGCTTTGCT
Source organism: Nioella ostreopsis (assembly GCF_004000255.1). Classification (GTDB taxonomy): domain Bacteria; phylum Pseudomonadota; class Alphaproteobacteria; order Rhodobacterales; family Rhodobacteraceae; genus Nioella; species Nioella ostreopsis. The sequence continues at coordinate 301,577 of NZ_RCIQ01000001.1, read as the reverse complement.
GCAGCCCCAGAACCTCGGCCATATCGGTGCGCAAAACCACGCGGTCGCCTGCCTCCAGCAACACGCTCGCCATATTGCGGCGGAGCGAGGCATCCCCGCGCAGCACGTCGATCAGCCGCACGCCCTCGCGCTTGAACAGGTCCACCTCGTTGACGTTCTGGCCAATGAGGGCGCTATCCTCTGGCAGGGCGACCTCGGTGAAGAACTTCATCCTCTTGCGGCCTGACAGCATATCAGCCATCGAACTGCGGTCAGGCAGCAGGCGCGGGCCGATCAGGGCCATGTAGAGCATTCCCCAGATCACCACGACGATGCCCACCGGCGTGACCTCGAAGATCGTGAACGGGTCCAGCCCCTGCGCACGGGCCACACCATCGACCAGCAGGTTCGTGGAGGTCCCGATCAGGGTCAGGGTGCCCCCCATGATCGCGCCATAAGACAGAGGGATCAGCAGTTTCGACGCGGGCCGCCCGAGCGAGCGGGCGATCTGCACGAAGACCGGGATCATGACCACCACCACGGGGGTATTGGACACGAAGGCCGAGGCGATGACAACGAAGCCAAGCAGCGCCGCCAGAGCCGTCTTGGGCTGGGTCTTGGCCTTTGCTTCTGCCAGATGGGTGAAGCTGGCCAGTGCCCCGGTGCGTACCAAGGCCCCCATCACGATGAACATCGCCGCAATGGTCCAGGGCGCGGGGTTGGACAGGACAGACAAAGCCGCGTCATAGGGCAGGAACCCGGCCCCTAGCAAGGCGGCGGCCCCGGCGATGGCGACCACCTCTGCCGGGAAGCTTTCCCGCACGAACAGCACGAACATCACGGCCACGACGCCGAGGGTCAGAACCCCTTGCATGGTGGGCGATAGGAACTCAGCAAGCATCGGCGATCCCGTCCCGATTGATCAGGGGCCATCATTGTTGACGGGCAGGGGAACGGCAAGGGCTTCCTTTGCACGCGGCTGCACCAGCGCAACACCGGCCAGCATCAGGGCAAACGCCCCCCAGACCCAGGCCGAATAGGTTTCCCCGAGCAGCAGCCACGACCAACCCACGCTGAACCCGGTGACCAGGTAGGAGATCTGCACCGCAAAGACCGGCCCGCCGCGCCCGACCAGCCAGACATAGCCCGCATAGCTGAGCGCATGGGCGACGGAGGAGATGACCACCGCCAGATCGGGCAACCCGTAGGGCGGCAGCGGGGAAATCCATTCACCCGATAGAATCGCGATAGGCAGAGAGATCACGATTCCCACCAGCGACGCACCAAAAAGCACCTGAACCGCGTCTAGGCTGTCGGGTTGGTGGCGGGCCACATAGTTACCTTCGAAGGCGTAGAAGGCAGGGGCGATCAACCCCACGGGCACCCAGACCAGCATGGCAGGATCGGGCAGGCTGGTGTCCGGCAGCATGATCAGCGCAATGGCGGCAAGGCCAAGGCAGAGGCCCACAAGCCGCGCAGGCGAAAACCGGTCATTGCCCCAGGCCAGCGCAATCGGGAAGGCCAGCATCGGCACAGTGGCAATGCACAGCGCAAGGATGCCGCCGGGCAGATGAATGGCCGCCGTGTAGCTCGCCGTATTGGGCAGCAGTGTGCCAATGAGGGCAATGATCAGGTAGAAGCGCAAGGCGCGCGGATCAGTCGGCAGGCCCCGCCCGGTCATCCGGTTGATAACGCCCAGAACCATCGCCCCTAGGACGAACTGCCAGAAGATGATGCCGATATGGCGGTAATCCTCGCTGACCGCGATCTTGCTCATCGGGATGGAAATGCCCCAGCCGAGCGAGCAGACCAGCAGCACCGCCACCAGCCACAGTTTTTCAGAGCGCGCCATCCGGACCCGCCTGCTGCAATCGCCCGCCAATGCGGATCGGGGCCACGCGCAGCGCCTTGCCGGTCTTGTCATCGGTTTCGACGAAAACGCCCGATAATGTGGCCTCACCCGCCGCAGGGGTAAACCGGTCCTTCGGCATTCCGGTAATGAAACGGCGCAGGGGCTCGCCCTTTTCCATGCCGATGACGCTGTTGTAATCGCCGCACATGCCCGCATCGGTCAGGTAGGCGGTGCCGCCGGGCAGGATCTGCGCGTCACCAGTGGGCACATGGGTATGGGTGCCGACAACAAGGCTGGCACGCCCGTCGCAGAAATGACCCACGGCCATTTTCTCGGAGGTTGCCTCGCAATGAATGTCGATGATGATGGCACTTGCCAAGCCACCAAGCGGATGCGACCGCAACACGCCCTCAACCGCCGAAAACGGGTCCGAGAAGGGGCGCTTCATGAAGACCTGGCCAAGCGCCTGCACCACCAGCACCTTGCGCCCACCCCTGGCCTCGAACAGCTGAAAGCCCCGGCCCGGCGCGGTCTTGGCATAATTCATCGGCCGCACGATGCGCGGCTCCTTGTCGATGAATTGCAGCATGTCGCGCTGATCGAAGGCGTGATCGCCAAGGGTCAGGCAATCGACCCCGGCGGCCAGCATTGTTTCTGCATGGCCTTGCGACAGGCCATGGCCCGAGGTCGCGTTTTCGCCATTGACGACGACAAAGTCGAGCCGCCAGTCGGTTTTCAGCCGGGGGAGGGTATCGGTGATCGCAGCACGCCCCGCGCGCCCCATCACATCGCCAAGAAAAAGCAATCTCATGGCCAAGGCTTAGGCGGTTCGCGGCGAGGCGGCAAGAGGTCGGCTGCGATTCCCCTTAGGGTGAGGGGCGGACGGTGTAGCTCGCGTCATAGGCGACAGGGAAGTTGACGGACCGGGCGATGTAGCAAACGTCGTGAATTCGGGCGTGGATCTTGTCTGCCACCTCTGGATCCGAGCCGGGTGCCAGCGTGATCCGGGGACGCAGGGTTGCCGACAGGAACCGGCCCGCACCAGATGGCAGGCTCTCCCCCACGGCCAGCGGATCGTCTTCGTATCCGTCCACCACGATCCCCGCATCACTTGCCAGGTGCAGGAACCACAGCATATGGCAGGCAGATAGGGCCGCGATCAGCATATCCTCGGGATTGTGCAGGGCCGGGTTGCCGCCAAGCAGCGGATCGTTGGAACAATTGATGACCGGCTTGCCCGGTGTCTCGACATTCCAGGTCCGGTCATAGCCGCGATAGCTGGCTGTTCCCTGCCCCCGGTTTCCCGTCCAGACGATCCGCGCGGTGTAGTCGTGTTTGGCCATGAGTGCCCCCTTGTGCTTCGCGTGCAAGGTAGCGCGGGCCGGGAGCGCGCGCATCCCCCGTCAGGGCCGGAACACGCCTGCTTCCGTCACCACCGCATCTAGCCGCTGATCCGTGGGTTCCACCACCAGACCCTCCAGCTCCTGCGCGGCGTAGGCAAATCCGATGGCCCGCGTCGGACGCTTGGCGCGCAGCCCTTCCAGCGTCCGGTCATAGAAGCCGCCGCCATAGCCCAACCGGTTGCAACCCCGGTCGAAAGCGACCAGCGGCGCAATCACGATCTCGGGCTCCAGCCAATCGCCATTTTCCGGCACCCGCGCCCCGAAGGGGCCGTCGACCATCCGGCAGCCGGGCCGCCATTCACGGAATTTGAGCGGTTGCGCCTTGGCCTCGATCACCGGCACGCAGATCCGGTTGGCCTCGGCCAGCGCGCGCATTGCGGGCGTCGGGTCCAGCTCGGTCCGCATCGCCATATAGGCGGCGATCACTTTGCCCTCGACCGGGCCGATTTCAGCCAGAAGCGCGGCATTGGCGTCAGAGACCGACGCGCGTTCGAAGGCTTCGGCACGGGCGGTGAAGGCTTTCTTGCGGAGAGCGGCTTTCTGGGCAGTCAGATCCATCGCGGTGTTTCTCTTGCGCTCGGGGCGGTGCCCGGGTTTCACTGACACAACATTAGACGAGGGACCACACCGCACATGCTGACATTCGACCATCTGGCCATTTCCTGCGACAGCCTTGCCGAAGGCGTTGCCCATGTCGAGGCCGCCTTGGGGGTGGAGCTTGCCCCGGGTGGCGAACACGCCGCCATGGGCACCCACAACCGGCTGCTGTCCCTTGGGCCGGAGGAGTACCTGGAGGTCATCGCGATCAACCCCGATGCCCCCGGCCCCGATCAGCCACGCTGGTTCGACATCGACAATTTCGTGGGCACGCCCCGGATGACGAACTGGATCTGCCGCTGCCCCGATCTTGAGGCCGCGTTGGCCGCTGCGCCCGCTGGTGCCGGTGTCCCGTGGGATCTGGAACGGGGCGACCTGAAATGGCGTATGGCGGTGCCGACCGATGGCAAGCTGCCCTTCAACAACTGCTTTCCCGCGATGATCGAATGGCAGGGCAGCGCCCATCCTGCCCCGCGCCTGCCGGATCATGGGTTTCGCATGACCGGGCTCACCCTGACCCACCCCGAGGCGGAGATGCTGTCCGCAGCACTGACCCCGATGATCACTGACCCGCGGCTCCGCATCGAGCATGGCCCCGCGCCCACCCTGACGGTCGAGTTGACCGGACCCAAGGGGACCGTCCGCCTGTGATCCGGCCGGCGCGCCCTGAAGATGCCGAGGCCATAGCCGCGATCTGGAACCGGATCATCCGCGACACGGCGGCGACCTTCACCACGGAAGAAAAGGACCCATCCGCGATTGCGGACGCCATGGGCACACAGCCCTTTTGGGTGGCGCTGGAAAACGGGGCGATCCTGGGGTTCGCCACCTATTCCCAGTTCCGGGGCGGGCCGGGCTATGCCCGCACCATGGAACACTCCGTTCACGTGGCGAAGGGGTCCGAGGGGCGGGGAATTGGCCGGGCGTTGATCGCGGTGCTGGAGGATCATGCGCGCGCTCAGGGCATTCATTCGCTCATTGCCGGCATTTCCGGCGAGAACCCGGCGGGCATCGCCTTCCACGCAGCCCTCGGCTACGCAAACACGGCGCGACTGCCGCAGGTGGGCTGGAAATTCGGGCGCTGGCACGATCTTGTGCTGATGCAGAAATTCCTCTGACATTCCCGGCCCATCCGGGTTAAAAGCCCCCATGTCCCTATGGTCCCGTATCAGTGACGCGCTTGCGGCCCTCACATCCGGTGAAGGGCTTGGCGCGATGTTCGACAAGCTGCGCAAGCCGCCGGAACTGACCGTCGGCTTCGCGATTGCCGTGATTGCCCTTGGCGCGAAGATGGCAAAGGCCGATGGCCTGGTGACCCGCAACGAGGTCACCGCCTTCCGCGAGGTCTTTGCCATTCCCCAGGCCGATGAGAGATCGGCAGCGCGCGTCTTCAATCTGGCACGGGAGGATGTGGCCGGGTTCGAGGACTACGCCCGCAAGATCGCCACCATGTTCGAGGCCGATAGCGCGGTACTGATGGACCTTCTCGATGGGTTGTTTCATATCGCCGTGGCCGATGGCGAATATCACCCCGCCGAGGATGCTTTCCTTGAACGGGTGGCCGAGATCTTCGGCATGTCCAAACGCGAATTCGCTGCCCTGCGCGCCCGCAACGTGCCAGATGCCGACCCCGACCCCTACACGGTTCTTGGGGTAGACCCGGCCATGTCGCTGGCAGAGATTCGCAAGGTCTGGCGACGGCTGGTGGTGGAAACCCATCCCGACCGAATGATGGCGCGCGGTGTCCCGGAAGAGGCCGTGCAACTGGCCCAGACCCGGCTGATTGCCATCAACAATGCCTGGGAAGAGATCGAATCCCATCACGGGACCTGACGCCGATGCGCATCGCCACCTATAACGTGGAATGGTTCGCCAATCTCTTCGATGACGAGGGGAAGTTGCTGGAGGACGGGCAATGGTCCGGCCGGCAGGACGTGACGCGGGGCGAGCAGCTTGCCGCCTTGGCCTTCGTGTTCAAACGTCTCGATGCCGATGCCGTTCTGGTCGTCGAAGCGCCCGACAGCTCACGCCAGCGCAATGGCAGTCTCGCCCTTGAAAACTTCGCCGCCTACGCCGGCATCCGCGCGCGCAAGGCGCTGATCGGGTTCGAGAACCACACGCAGCAGGAAATCATGCTGCTTTACGATCCTGATGTTCTGAGCGCCGTCCATGACCCGATCGGTGAGGAAACGGGCAAGAAAGGCTCCCGCATCGCCCCCCGCTTTGACGGAACCTACCGCATCGACCTCGATATCGACGCGACAGAGGATCTGGTGACCTTCTCCAAACCGCCGCTGGAGGCGTTGATCGACAGTGATGAAGGCACGTTCCGGCTGATCGGGGTGCACGCCAAGTCCAAGGCGCCCCATGGCGCGCGCAACCGGGACGAGATGATGCGGCTGGCCATCGCCAACCGGCGCAAGCAGCTGGCGCAATGTATCTGGCTGCGCGAGAGGGTGGATCATCACCTCGACATGGGCGATCCGCTGATCGTGGCGGGCGATTTCAACGATGGTCCGGGGCTGGACGAGTTCGAACGGCTCTTTGGCAGATCGGGGCTGGAGATCGTCCTGGGCACCGATCTGGACCCGCAGGACCAGCTGTTCGACCCCCACGCGGAACAAGCGCTGCAATCGCGACTTGGGGCGCAGCCCACCACCGCGCGCTTTTACATCCGCGACGAAGACCGCTACCTGACGGCACTGCTGGATTACATCATGGTCAGCCCGGTGCTGCGCCCCTTCTGCACTGGCTGGCGCATCTGGCACCCGTTCGAAGACCCGGCCTGCTGGCGGGATGAAACCCTGCAACGGGCGCTATTGGTGGCGTCCGACCATTTCCCGGTCACGATGCAACTGAACGGCCCGTTTCCATCGCCCGTCAGCGGCTGACCCCTTCAAACCGGGGGCATTCACGCTTATCTTGAGGGGCATGAAACACGTCATTCCCTTTGCCCTGATCCTTGCCCTCGCCACACCTGCCGCCGCACAGGATAGCGGGGAAGACAGCAACCTTCGCGAAGGTTGGGGTCTGTTGTCAGAGGGCTCTCGCCTGATCCTCGAAGGGCTGGCCGAGGAAATGCGGCCCTTTGTGGATGAGCACCTGCTGCCGATGATCGCGGAACTTGGTGCGCTGATCGACGACGTGGCCATGTATGAGCTGCCCGAACGGCTGCCCAATGGCGACATCATCATTCGCCGCCGCGTGAGCGAGCCGGACAGCGAGGCCGAGGCCGATCCGGTCGAGGATCCGGTCGACCTTTAAGCGGCAAATTCCCCACCCGATGCGCGGCCTCCATTGCACTTTCCCCATGGGGCTGCCTATCTGTAGCCCGTGCAATGCAAGAGAGGTCCAAAATGCAGTTCCCCACCTTCCCGATGCCCCTGCCCGTCCGCGATGCCAATGCCGCCGGAGGAGCCGACAATCTGGGCGATCTGCCGGAATGGGACCTGAGCGACCTCTACCCCGCCACCGACGCGCCCGAAATTGCACGCGACAAGGACTGGCTGGCCACGGAATGCGCCGCGTTTGCCGAGGATTATCAGGGCAAGCTGGCGGATCTGTCGGCAGATCAGATGCTGGAGGCCGTGCAGCGTTATGAGAAGATCGACCTGATTGCCGGGCGGCTGATGTCCTTTGCCGGCCTGCGCTATTACCAGCACACCACCGACCCGGAACGCGCGCAGTTCATGTCGAACATGCAAGAAGCGATCACCGTCTCCACCACCCCGCTTGTGTTCTGGGGGCTGGAATTCAATCGGCTGGATGATGACCATTTCGAGGGGCTGATGGCGGCGAATGCGGACCTCGCCCGCTACCGCCCGATCTTCGACCGCATGCGCGCGATGAAGCCCTACCAGCTGTCGGACGAATTGGAAAAATTCCTGCACGATCAGTCGATGGTGGGCGCGGCGGCCTGGAACAAGCTCTTTGATGAAACCATTGCCGGGCTGAGTTTCGACGTGGACGGCGAAGAGCTTGGCATCGAGGCCACGCTGAACCTGCTGACCGACCAGAACCGCGACCGGCGTGAGGCAGGCGCGCGGGCGCTGGCAGAGACTTTCGGTGAGCGGATCGGTCTATTCGCCCGCGTTCACAATACGCTCGCCAAGGAAAAGGAAATCGAGGACCGGTGGCGCAAGCTGCCCACCCCGCAGATGGGCCGTCACCTAGCCAACCACGTGGAACCCGAAGTGGTGGAGGCGCTGCGCAATGCGGTCGTCGCCGCCTATCCGCGCCTGTCGCATCGCTATTACGCGCTCAAGGCAAAGTGGCTGGGTCTCGACACGCTGGAGGTCTGGGACCGCAACGCGCCCCTGCCGATGGAAGATGACCGGCTGGTCCATTGGGACGAGGCCCGCAAGGTGGTGTCCGAAGCCTATGCCGATTTCGATCCGCGCATGGCAGAACTGGCTGAACCTTTCTTCACCGATGGCTGGATTGATGCTGCCGTGAAGGAAGGCAAGGCCCCCGGCGCCTTCGCCCACCCGACCGTGGCAGACGCCCACCCTTACGTGATGCTGAACTACCTCGGCAAACCGCGCGATGTGATGACACTGGCCCACGAACTGGGCCACGGTGTTCATCAGAGACTGGCCGCCGGTCAGGGGGAACTCCTGTCTTCCACGCCTCTGACGCTGGCCGAAACCGCGTCGGTCTTTGGCGAGATGCTGACCTTCCGCAAGATGCTGTCGCGCGCCAAGTCGGACGCCGAGCGCAAGGTGATGCTGGCGGGCAAGGTCGAGGACATGATCAACACCGTCGTGCGCCAGATCGCGTTCTACGATTTCGAATGCAAGCTGCACGCCGCCCGCGCGGAAAGCGAACTGACGCCGGACGACATCAACGCGCTGTGGATGTCCGTGCAGGCCGAAAGCCTCGGGCCGGTCTTCAACTTCATGGAGGGCTATGAGACCTTCTGGGCTTATATCCCCCATTTCGTGCACTCGCCCTTCTACGTCTACGCCTATGCCTTTGGCGACGGGCTGGTGAACGCACTCTACGCGGTCTACGAGGAAGGCGGCGACGACTTCCAGGAGAAGTATTTCGATATGCTGAAGGCGGGCGGGTCCAAGCACCACAAGGATCTGCTGGCCCCCTTCGGGCTGGATGCCAGCGACCCGGCCTTCTGGGACAAGGGGCTGAGCATGATCGAGGGCTTCATCGACCAGCTTGAAGCGATGGAATGATCCAGATCGCCGACCTGCCGCGCGACCGGGTGGATGAGGTATTGCACCTTGCCCTCGGTCCCGGTCAGGCGGATTTCGTGGGGACCATCGGCGACATGGTGAAAGACCCCCTGCCCGCCCGAGATTTCCACGTCGTGTGGGACGCGGATCAGGTGGTCGGCTTCTTCAAGATCGACCGCGACTACGCCCCGACCCATGCGTTTGCCGAGGTCCATGGCTGGGGCCTGCGCGGGCTTCTGATCGGCGCGCAATATCAAGGCCGGGGATTGGGACGCGCGCTGCTGGCGGCTCTGCCTGCCTATCTGAGCGCGCGCTATCCACGGCAACGGCTCTATTACCTGACCGTGAATTGCCGGAACGCACGTGCCTATGACGCCTATCTTGCCAGCGGCTGGACGGATGCAGGCGGGCTCTACCTCAAAGGCCGCTCCGGCCCGCAGAACATCCTGCGCCTAGATCTGTCATGACCGCAAAGGACAAATGGGCTGCGATCCGCATGCGGATGAAACGGGGGCTGGTCTGGATCCGCGCGAATGTGCCGCCTGGGTTGCGGTTGGTGCTTGGCCTGCTGCTGATCGTTGGGGGCGTGTTCGGCTTCCTGCCGGTGCTCGGGTTCTGGATGATCCCGCTTGGCATCGCGGTCGCGGCCCTTGATATCAAGCCGCTCTGGCAAGCGCTGCGAAACCGCCGGTAGGGATGCCCTGCTCATTCGAGACCGAGCCAGCCCCTGTCCGTGCAGCTGCCGCACCCGTCTAAACCGATCGCGACCGGGGCGGCCGGGCGGCGGGAAAATTCTTGCAAGAATTTTTTCAAGGATCTTCCAAGATCCTTCCACCGCCTATTTCAGCTGGCTGTCCTTCGATCCCCGCCGGTTGATCCCGCCGCGCGCCTTGTAGGCCCCGTCCCGCTCCTGCTGGCACTCGATGCAGAGCTTGACACCCGGAATGGCCGCGCGCCGCTTCTCCGGGATTTCCTCTTCGCATTCCGCGCAATGGGTCAGGCTTTCGCCCTGCGGCTGCGCGCGGGCCTGCATGCGTTTCAGTTCATCCTCGATCGAGGCTTCGATCTGTTCCGACACCGCGCCGTCGCGCGCCCATCCTCCGGCCATGCCCTTGGTCCATTTCTGACTAAGACAGGCAGAGGATATCAGAGACCGCCTATGTACCGCTAGAGCAGGCTGACCGATCCATCCTCGTCGTCCTTCGCGGCCCGGGCCGGGGCGGGTGCCGGCTTGGGGTTGCCAATCGGCACTCGCGGCGGGGGCGCACCGGGCAGGCCGACGGTCGGCTGGTTCAGCACAAACTGCGGGGCCGGTTTCGGCTTTGGCAGCTCGCCGCGCAATTCCCGGATCAGCGTGTAATGGTCGGCCATCTTATTCACGACCTGCCCGAAGGTCGCCTCGGCCTTTTGCAGATAGCCCTGCCACATATTGGCCGGCAGGTTCCCGTTCCTTCGGAACGACGGCGCCGGGTAATCGGTGTTGTAGACCTGTTTTCCGAGCAGCACCGCCTGGTAGGTCGCGTAACTGAACAGGACCTCAGTTTCCAGATCGAGCGGCCCGGGAACAGAGTAGCGCCAGAGCTCCAGATTCTCTGCCAGCCGGTCGGGCACCTCCAGCTCTTCACGCGCGTCGATCCAGTACTGGCTGTCGGTCCGATTCCCGAGCGCATAGTGCAGGCAGATGAAGTCGCGCACCTCGTCATAGAGCTTGCTTGTCAGCTTGTTGTAGCGATCCCGCAGGGGCTCCGGGTAGCTCTTGTCGGGGAAGTAGCTCGCCAGCCAGCGGATCGACATGTCGATCATGTGAATGGCCGTCGATTCCAGCGGTTCGATGAAGCCGCCCGACAGGCCAATGGCGACCACGTTCTTGACCCAGGCATTGCGGTTGCGCCCCACCCGCATCGGGATCACGCGCGGCTCCACACCGTTCCAGGTGTCGCCCAGATGCGCGATGAATTCGTCCCGCGCCTCTTCATCGGTGCGATGCGCCGAGGAATAGACATAGCCCGTCCCGATCCGGTTATAGAGCGGCACCCGCCAGACCCACCCAGCCCCAAGCGCATAGCTGCGCGTCAGCGACGGGATCTTGGTCGGGTCGGGATGCGGGATCTGAACCGCCATCGCCCGGTCATTGGCGAGGAAGTTGGAATAGGAGATGAAGGGCTCTTTCAGCACCTCGTTGATGATCAGCCCCTTGAAGCCGGTGCAGTCGATCACAAGCTCGGTCTCGTGCCGCCCGGTCTCCGCCAGTTGCAGCGCGCTCACATAGCCGTTTTCGTCCTGCTCCACATGCACCACATCTTCCTCGATATGCTGCACACCACGGGACTTGCAGATGTCGCGGATCATATTGGCGAAGCGACCGGCATCGAGGTGATAAGCGTGACCGACGGGCATGGCATACGCCTTTTCACCCAGGGGACGCGGCCCCTTGAACGCCTCACCCAAGGCGACCGCAGGCGAGAAACACTGGATGAAATCGCGCTTCCCTGCCCCGTATTGCAGGTAGTAATCCGCCAGATCGACCCCCGCGATCACCTGCGGATGGGCAAAGGGATTGACGTAGTCGATCTGCTTGCCGTTCCGATCCACGTTCCAGTTGGCAAACAATACCCCAAGTTTGAACGAGGCATTGCAGGTCTTGAAGAAATCCTGTTCGGAAATGCCCGCCATGCGCAGGGTGCGCAGCATGTTGGGGACGGTCGCTTCTCCCACGCCCACGGTCGGGACATTGGGCGACTCGATCAGGGTGATCCTCATCTTCGCGTCGGGTCGGGTCAGGTCGCCGAAGTTGCTTTGCAAGATCAGCGCGGCCATCCAACCCGCTGTACCGCCACCGACAATGGTTATGGATTGAATCGGTTCAGACAAAACGAACTCCCCTAAAGTGGTCTGAATTCACCAAAAGACTAGGGGGAAATATCGTTTGAGTCCAAAACAACCATGGCTTGGGCTGAGATCCTACGCCATCTCACCTGCGAAGGCGGCCTCCAGCGCGGCTTGTGTGCCCCGCGAAAACTCCAGCGGCACAGGGTAATCGGCCCCCTCGCGGATCGTGCGCCCGAAAGCTTCCACCTGATTCACATATTGCCGTGCGGATGGGAAACGGTGCAGGCGTTCCTCTCCATCGGCACGCACGATGCGGACCGAGGCTTCGCGGTGGACGACAGGGTTGAAGGGCGCGACCAGCTCAATGAAGCCGCCGGTGCCGTGATAGGTGACCACCTGCCGATTGGGAGCCTCCATGCTCATGTAGATGGAACAGGTCGCGCCGCCGAAATTGGCCCAGATCCGGGCCGACACATCGACGCCGTTCTGCCAGCCGAAACGGGATTGCACGTTTTCAGGCTCCTGCCCCGTGACCAACCGAGCCGACCCGAGCGTATAGACCCCGATATCGCGGGTCACGCCGCCACCGGTTTCGGGGCGCATGCGGATATTGCCGGTATCGGTCAGGCGGAAGGTGAAATATCCGTCAATATGCAGCAACTCACCGATCTCGCCGCCCTGCACCAGATCGCGCACCATCTGCCATTGCGGGTGATGGGGGATCATATAGGCCTCGGCGATCAGCAGCCCGGCTTCATCGCGCAGCGCGATCAGCCGGTCGATTTCGTCCAGCTTCATCGCAATGGGCTTTTCCGTCAGCACATGCTTTCCCGCGCGGGCGGCCTTTTCCGTCCACTCCACATGCAGGGCATTGGGCAGCGGGATGTAGACCGCGTCGATGTCAGGGTCCGCAAGCAACGCGTCATAGCTGTCATGGATGCGCAGCCCTGGGGCCAGCGCGGCGAATCCAGCCGCTTTTTCCGGGCTGGAACTGGCCAGCGCAGCCAGAACCGCGCTTTCGGCATCATGGATTGCCGGAGCCATGGTGGTCCGGGCGAAATTCGCGGCGCCAAGCACGCCCCAACGGATCGGATCGGTCATTTCGGTCATCTCCTTGTTAGCGCGAACAAGACCACAAAAAAGGCCCGCCGAAAAGGCGGGCCGTTACAGATTGACTGGAGCTTTCCTCAGGCCGTCTCAAGAACGCCCTGTTCCCGCGCCAAGTCGCGCATCCGTTTTTGCAGTTTTTCAAAGGCGCGCACCTCGATCTGGCGGATGCGTTCGCGGCTGACATCGTAGACACTCGACAGATCTTCCAGCGTCACCGGTTGATCCTGCAGGCGGCGTTGCGTCAGGATATCCCGCTCACGCTCGTTCAGGACCTCCATCGCCTCTTCCATCAGGGCAAGGCGGTGCTGCATCTCATCCCGCTCGGCATAGTCACCGGCCTGGTCGGCATCCTCGTCCTCCAGCCAGTCCTGCCACTGGGTCGCGCTGTCGCCTTCGGTGCCGATCATGGCATTGAGCGAGGCATCGCCTCCGGACAGGCGCCGGTTCATGGAAACCACCTCGGTTTCGGTCACGCCCAGATCATGGGCGATCCGCTCAACATGTTCGGGCCGCAGGTCACCGTCTTCCAGCGCGCCGATGCGGGCCTTGGCCTTGCGCAGGTTGAAGAACAGCTTCTTCTGCGCGCTCGTCGTGCCAAGCTTCACCAGCGACCAGGACCGCAGGATATATTCCTGGATCGAGGCGCGGATCCACCACATGGCATAGGTTGCTAGACGGAAGCCCTTTTCGGGGTCGAACCGCTTCACTGCCTGCATCAGACCCACATTGGCCTCGGAGATCACCTCGGCCTGCGGCAGACCGTAGCCGCGATAGCCCATGGCGATCTTGGCGGCCAGACGCAGATGCGACGTCACCATCTGATGGGCGGCCTCGGTGTCTTCGTGGTCCACCCACCGTTTGGCGAGCATATATTCCTGCTCCGGCTCCAGCATCGGAAATTTGCGGATTTCCTGCAGGTAGCGATTCAGGCCCTGTTCCGGCGACGGCGCCGGGAGATTTGCATAACTGCTCATGTTTTTCGGATCCCCTGTTCGACATCCTCAGATGTAAATCTGATTAACTTAAATTCAAGATGGGAACGTAAACAAAGCCATTCAAGAGGCCTGTCCACGAATTCCTGAAGACATTACCCCGCGAAGCTCACGCACCGCAACGCATGTTACAGGGTTTTCACGTGCATTTGCGCACAGTTTAGCGGGCAGTTTCGCGAAGTTTTTCAAGAAGCGTCGCCATATCCTCGGGCAGAGGGGCCTCGAAGCTCAGATGCTCGCTGCTGACCGGGTGCACAAAACCAAGCGTTGCGGCGTGCAGGGCCTGCCGGGGAAAGTTGTTGAGCTCCGCCGCCAGCGCCTCGCCCATCACCTTCGGAGCCACCTTGCGCCGCCCGCCATAGGTCTGGTCGCCAATGAGGGCGTGGCCTGCATGGGCAAGATGCACCCGGATCTGATGGGTGCGACCGGTTTCCAGCCAGCAATTGATCAGCGCCACCGCGCCGAACCCTTCCTCCACCCGCGCCCGCGTAACCGCGTGGCGGCCGCCGGAAAACAGCACCGCCTGCCGCTGCCGGTCGGTCTTGTGACGCGCGAGCTGCGTGGTGATCTTGAGGATGCCGCCCATCTCGAAGCTGGTGCCCCGCACGCCGCGCAACCGGGGGTCGGACGCATCGGGTTCGCCATGACACAGCGCCAGATAGTGCCGGTCGACCGTGTGTTTCTCGAACTGCGCCGCCAGCCCGTGATGCGCACGGTCGGACTTGGCCACCACCAACAGGCCCGACGTGTCCTTGTCGATCCGGTGCACGATGCCGGGGCGCTTTTCGCCGCCGACGCCAGACAGGTTGCCACCGAAATGATGCAACAATGCGTTAACGAGCGTGCCTGAAGGGGTTCCCGGGGCGGGATGCACCACCATGCCAACAGGCTTGTTGATCACGATCAGATCATCGTCTTCATGGAGGATCTCCAGCGGGATATCCTCGGGCATCGTCGCCACATCGGCGGCTTCCTCGACGGTGACCTCGACCAGATCATCCTCGACCAGCTTCGCCTTGGCATCCGTCACGACGGCCCCATTCACGCGCACCATGCCGTCCGCAATCAGTTTCGCCAGCCGCGACCGGCTGAGAGACGCCTCCTCTGGCACATCGCGGGCCAGTGCCTTATCAAGGCGCGGCGCAGGGTCCGGACCAATACGGACCGAGACGATCTTGGACGAAAGGCCGGACATGCAGAACGCTCCGCTGACAGAGGACGACAAGGACCCGCTGAACCTGAGGGTGCTGCGCATCCTCGTGACGGTCCTGACGGTGGTGATGATTGTCGGGCTGATAGCGGTCGTGATCACCTTTGTCACCCGTTTCCCGGGCGGCAATGGTGTCAGCCTGCCCGATCAGGTGATATTGCCCGAGGGCGTGCGCGCCAGTGCAGTCACAATGGGCGAGGGCTGGTATGCGGTCGTGACCGATGACGACCGCATCCTGATTTTCGACCGGGACAGCGGAGAGCTGCGTCAGAGCGTCGAGATCAACCGCTAGTCATCCAGCGCCGCAGCAGCCGCCCGCGACATCGGGCCGATCTGGCCGTCAATCGCGCCCAGATACAGCCCACGCTCCTGCAGGATCACCTGAAAGGCGATGGCCGTGGCCCGGTCCCATGGGGGTTCATAGCCGCCGATCCGCCCGCGCAGGTCATCCATATCCACATCGCCGGTTTCCAGCGCCTGCACATAAAGCGCCGCCGCCTGCTCCGGGTCGGCCTCAACCCCGCGCCCGCGTTCGTAGAGGAAGCCAAGCGCCGCAATCGCATCGGGCAACCCCGCCTCAACCGCGCGTTCGGTCCAGCGGAACTGCTGGTCTGCGTCGCCGGTGCCCGGGCCGTCAAGCTCGGAATAGATCCGCGCCAGATCCAGCACCGCCTCGATATTGCCCTGCTCGGCAGCCATGGACAGATAGCGCGCCGCCTCATCCCGGTCGGGGATGCCGAGCGAGTCATCCTCGCCGCCCGGAATGCCGTCGCCCGTCAAATAGGTCTGGCCAAGCCGGTACTGGGCGAAGTGATACCCCCCATCCGCCGCCGCGCGCATCAGTTCCACCATACGGCCCGTATCTCGTGGCACACCTGCCCCGATCCGGTGCAACAGCCCGAGCGTCATCTGACCGGCCGGATCGCCCCCTTCGGCGGCAGCAGCGAAATATTCCGCCGCCGTATCGGCATCGCGCCGCAACGGGCCGATCCCGAAGAGATGATAGTCGCCTAGCTTGGTATTCGCGGCGGCCAGCCCGGCAGCGGCAGCGGCTTCAAAGGCGGCAACGGCCTCCTCATGATCGCCATCGGCCTGCCGGATCGCGCCGATATGGAACAGAACGACCGGATCTTCGCTGCCCTCTGCCAAGGCCTGCTCGCAATAGGGCATGGCTTCGGCCAGTGCGGCCTCCAGCGCGTCCTGTGCTTCGGGGCTGATCGGCACCCCGGCGTTTGGCACACCAGCCGTCTCAGCGCATAGCGCGGCGGCATTTTCCGGCGCGGTTTGCGCAGCAAGCGCCAGTGGACTGACAGACAGCGCCAGGGTCATGGCAACCCCGGACAGCGAAGGCAAAAGCGGAATTTTCATGGCAGCGGACCGGTTTATGATTGAAATACAGGTCAAACCCTAGCGAATTCGCCCCCCGGCTGTCGACCGTCTTGCCCCAAGCTTTCCAAAGAAAACCACAGAAACGGCTGGCCAATGCCTTAACCCTATGCAAGCTTTTGCGTGCCTTATAAAATTCAACGAAACGAAGAGCAGCACGGCACGGGGACTTAAAGGCAGACCCACGCCGGGAAGATGAACGGGAAGATGCGCGATTCCGGCACCAAAGACAGCGTTCTGGTCGTCGATCTGGACGGGACCCTTTTGCGGTCCGATATGCTGTTCGAATGCTTCTGGGCCAGTGCCGCGCGCAACTGGCGTACACCGATCATTGCGGCCAAGGCCCTGTCCCAAGGCATCCCGGAGCTGAAACGCGCACTGGCGGAAACCGCCAGCCCCGACATCGCCCGCCTGCCCTATAATGCCGAGGTCATTGCCCACATCGAGGCTTGGCGCGCCGAGGGTGGCAAGACCGCGTTGGTGACCGCCTCCGACCAGATCCTTGCGGACCGGATCGCGGCACATCTGGGCCTCTTTGACGAGGTGTTCGGGACCGAGCCGGGCAACAACCTGAAGGCAGAGCGCAAGGCAGACTTCCTCGACAACCACTACGGCCCCGGCGGCTATATCTACGTGGGTGACAGCAAGGCCGACCTGAAGGTCTGGTCGCGCGCCAAGGCCGCCGTGACCGTTGGTGCGACAAGAGGATTTCAGGCCAAGGTGGCCGGGGTCAATGCCGATGTCACCCATATCAGCCCGCCCGAACATGCGCTGATCCCGATCTTCAAGGCGATGCGCCTGCATCAATGGCTGAAAAACGTCCTCGTCTTCGTGCCGGTGCTGGCCAGCCATTCTCTTGGACTGGCCAGTTTCCTGCAATGTCTGCTGGCGTTTCTGGCCTTCGGGCTGGTGGCGTCATCGGGCTATGTGCTGAACGATCTGCTGGATCTTGGCCCCGACCGCGCCCATGCGCGCAAATGCAAGCGTCCGATGGCCTCTGGCCGGTTGCAGGTGCCGCATGGGACGATGCTGTTTCCGATCCTTCTGGTCCTCGGGCTTGCCACGGCGGCCACGCTGAGCGTGAAGTTCCTTGGTGTTATCGCCTTCTACTTCCTGATGACCATGAGCTATTCGCTCTGGCTCAAGCGCAAGGTGATCGTCGATATCTGCGTCTTGGCGGGGCTTTATACGTTGCGCATCGTGGCAGGCGGCGTCGCCACCGGCATCCCGTTGTCCCTGTGGCTGCTGGCCTTCTCGATGTTCTTCTTCTTCTCGCTGGCCGCCGTCAAACGACAGGCAGAGCTGGTGCATCTGAAATCCACCGGGCAGGAAAAAACCGTGGGCCGGGGATATGGGTTGGAGGATCTGCCGATCATCACCCAGATCGCCACAAGTTCCGGCCTGTTGTCAGTGCTGGTTCTGGCGCTTTACATCAACACGCCCGATATTCGCGCGAACTACATGTCGCCCACCTATCTGTGGGGGGTCTGTGGGTTGCTTCTATTCTGGGTCACACGAATGGTGTTCGTCACCCACAGGGGCAAGATGAACGATGACCCGATGGTTTTCGCGGTGACCGACCGGACCAGCCAGGCGACCTTCCTCGCCATGCTGGCGCTTGCAGCGGGGGCGCTGTTTCTATGAGCACCGCGAGCCTCGCATTGCGCTATGCCCTGTTCGCGGTGATCGCGACCGTGACCAACCTGGGTACGCAGCGCATCGTCCTGTCCTTCGGTGACAGCGGCGGCGTCTTCGCCATGGCGGTGGCCGCCGGCACGCTGGTCGGGCTGGTGGTGAAATACGTGCTGGACAAGCGCTGGATCTTTTTCGACCAGTCCACCGGGGTAAAGGCCCATAGCCGCAAATTCGCGCTCTATACCGCCATGGGGCTGGTCACGACCTGCATCTTCTGGGGATCCGAGACCGCCTTCTGGCTGATCTGGGGCACCGATCTGATGCGGGAACTTGGGGCCATTCTGGGCCTGATGGTGGGCTATGTGACAAAGTACATGCTCGACCGCCGCTTCGTCTTCACCGACGACCGCTTGCAGGCAGAGGGGACGTAATGCAGCTGACCGGCTGGGGCAATTTCCCCAAACGCACAACTCAACTGACCGCGCCGCGCACCGAGGCAGAGGTGGCCGAACAGGTCACAGAAGGCCGCGCCATCGCGCGCGGCAATGGCCGGTCCTACGGCGACAGCGCCATCGGGGCCGTGCGCACGCTCGACATGCGCCGTTTCGATCGGATGCTGTCCTTCAACGCCGCCACCGGGCAGCTGGTGGCCGAGGCGGGCGTGATGCTGTCTGACGTCATCGACAGCTTCCTGCCGCGCGGCTGGTTTCCCATGGTCACGCCGGGCACCAAGCTGATCACGCTTGGCGGCGCGATCGCGGCGGATGTGCATGGCAAGAACCACCATGTGGACGGCAGCTTCCGCGCCTGTGTGGACTGGATTGACCTGATGGGGCCGGATGGCTCTGTCACCCGCTGTTCGCGCGACGAGAACTCTGATCTGTTCGGCTGGACCATCGGCGGCATGGGGCTGACCGGCGTCATCCTGCGCTGTGCGATCCGGCTTCGGTCGGTCAAATCCGGCTGGATTCGACAGACGATGATCCCCGCCGCCAATCTCGATGAGGCGATCAGCGCTTTCGAGGACAACATGGCCGCGACCTATTCCGTCGCCTGGATCGACTGTGCCGCGAAAGGTGCGGCGCTTGGCCGGTCGCTGGTGATGCTGGGGGAACATGCGGAACCGGGCGAGGTGCCCCCGCGCTACCGCGCCACGCCCTTCAAGGCCCCTCGCCGTCGCAAGAAGACCTTCCCGATGAACGCACCGGGCTTTGCCCTGAACCCGCTTTCCGTTCGCGCCTTCAATGCACTCTATTTCTGGAACGGCGCGCGGCAGGAAGGTCAGCAGATCATCGACTGGGACGGGTATTTCTATCCGCTCGACGCAATCCTGAAATGGAACCGGCTTTATGGCCGCAAGGGGTTCATGCAGTTCCAATGCGTGTTGCCGCAGGACCGGGCGCGCGAGGGATTGCACCGCTTGATGTCGGCGATATCTGACTCCGGTCAGGCGTCCTTCCTTTCGGTGCTCAAACGCTTCGGCCCGCAGGACAGCCCCTTTTCCTTCCCCATGGAAGGCTACACGCTGGCGCTCGATTTCCCGCGCCACCCCCGCGCCATCGCCCTGATGCCGGAACTGGACGCGATCACGCTCGACAATGGCGGGCGCTTCTACCTCGCCAAGGACAGCCGCGTTCCGGCCGACACTTTCGCCACCGCCGACCCCCGCGCCGCTGCATTTGCACAATGGCGGCGGGAGAACGGCCTTGCCGATGCCTTTGCCTCGGCCCAATCCGAAAGGCTCCACCTGTGACCCACCCCGTTCTGATCCTCGGCGCACGGTCCGACATGGCCCGCGCCACTGCCCGCGCCTTTGCCGCGCTCGGCCACCCCATCCAACTGGCTGCCCGCAATGCGGACAGTATGCAGATGGAGAAGGCCGATCTGGAAACCCGCTACGGGGTAGAGGTCACGCTTCACGACTTCGACGCGCTTGATGTGGAGGGGCACGAGGGCTTCGTTGATGGCCTGCCGGTTCTGCCACGTATCGCGGTTTGCGCTGTGGGCACCATGGGCGAGCAGGAGGAGAATGAGAAAGATCCGGCCAAGGCGGTCGCTGTCCTGCGCTCCAATTTCGAGGGCCCGGCGATCGTTTTTGGAGTTCTGGCAGACCGGTTTGCGAACCGGGGTTCGGGCACATTGGTGGGAATCAGTTCCGTCGCGGGCGACCGTGGTCGGGCCTCGAACTATGTCTACGGATCGGCCAAGGCAGGCTTCACCGCCTTCCTGTCGGGGCTTCGCAACCGGTTGGCCAAGCAGAACGTGCATGTGGTGACGGTGAAACCGGGCTTCGTGAACACCGCCATGACCGCCCATCTGGACCTGCCCGCCAAGCTGACGGCAGAACCCGACGAAGTCGCGGACGCCATCGTCAAGGCCGTGAAAAAACAACGTAATATCATATATGTACGGCCAATCTGGTGGCTCGTGATGTCGATCATCTGCGCGGTGCCCGAGATGATCTTCAAGAAGACCAGCATCTGAAGGGCGAACTCCGGCCCATTTTGCACGCGCAGAAATTCGCTCGCAGTCGCAGCAAAACGGCAGTTTTCCGCCGCAAATGTGGCGAGCCTGCCATAATCGTTCTGGCATTCTTGTTTCGTTAAAAATGTGGGTGTATCCATTTTGCCATGAGGGACAGATATTTTGACCTGCTGGGACAGCGGGCCGTTGACAGAAAACCTGAGTTCATGGAATCGCCTGCAGCCGTCATCGCGACGCTTGCGGCCTCCGCGCTTGTCTGCGCGACCATCCTGACACTCACGGTCACCAGGATCGCCCCGGCGGTTCGGATTGCCACGCTTGGCATCGAGCCCGCCCGTGTGGAAATTCCGCAGGCAAGCCTCGGAGCTCTGCCTGTGACCGACACGATGGGGGGCCCCATAGCCGGGGCCGATCAGGGGCCGGAGCGGCTGATGCCGACCGCGCTGCCGCCGATGGCACCCGGCCGCGACTACGTGTTGGCCGATCCGGCGATCGACACCCGCCCGCAAGATCCCGCGCCGACGATCATCGCAGGCCGCCCGCCGGTCGAGGCCGTGCCGCGCCCCGCCCATATCGTGGCGCTGGCCGCCGCCGCCCGCAGCTTCACCGACCCCGCCAATGTCGCCTCTCTGCGCCCGGAACAACGCCCCTTCGATGCCGCATCGGAAGAGCCGGTGATCGAACTCGCCGTCGCGTCCCCACTCGCCACCAGCATCAGCCCGCGCCCTGCCGCGCGCCCTGCCGATCTGGATGTCACCTCGGCCCCCAGCCTCGTGGCCCGCGCCACCGACCCCACCGAAAACGTGACCCTGGCGGCGCTGACCCCGGACGAACCCGCCGCGCTTGGTCCCGCCTTCGACCGCAGCGCCAATGCCTGCACCCGCCGCCTGTCGCGTGAAATTCCACGTCGGGCCGGCAGCGCGGCCGGCGGACAGGCCTTTATCGCCTCGCTTGAAAACGTCTCTGGCACCACCCGCGACGCGGCCATTGCCCGGGAAGTGCTGCGTGGCAATGTCCCTGCCTTCCTGCGCGACCTTGCCCCGGTCACCTTTACGGGCGTCCTGCCCAATGGCCGCAGTGCCCAGATCACGATCTGCGTAACGCCCGATTATCTGGCCGTTGGCAGTGACAGCGACTTCGTGCGCGTGCCACTTGGCCTGACGGCTGCTGCACGGGTCGCGGAAGAGTTCAACATGATGCTGCCGACCACCCGTATGGTCGACGCCATCTATGCGCAGGCCGATCTGCGTCTGTCGCCCTCGCCGATGACGCCGGGCTCGCAGATGTCCTCGACCACCTACTTCATGCGCCACAACGCCACCGTGGAGGGCCAGCGTCAGAACGCGGGCGGTCGTCTTGGGATGCTGGTGTCGGGCCACAAGAAGGACCTGGTGCTGACAAACCGCCTGTCCAGTGCGCCGGGCCGCGTGGCGATCTATGGCTGGCACCGTCCGGGCGGCAACCCGATCCAGCCGCTTTCGACCGTGCATGGCGCCGAATATGCCGATTACAGCCACGGCATCCGCCTGGTCAGCCGCACTGCCTTCGTGAACGGCCGCGCCGTCGACCTGCAGGACCTGCTGATGGACGGCACCTATGCAGGTCTACTGAATACCGATGGCCCGATCGGACGGCCCGCGATCCAGATCGCTTCGCGCTGACCCGCGCTGACCCCCGTCACAATCGAGCAGAAACAGGAAACCCCGCCCTCATCCGGCGGGGTTTTTCATGAGCTGTTTTTTGCGCCCTCAGCCGTGGTGGGTGGGTGGGTGGGGCCACGGCTGAGGGCGCATTTCCCGTCAATTCACATCATGGAAACAGCGGAACCCAAGGTGGTAGTTCCGGTGGCTTGAGGGCGACATCACCCGGCTGCCATGCCAGAACGGCGCCCGCCAGCGCGCCCAATGCTCATGCGCGCGCACCGTATCCCAGATGAACCAGCTGCCCTTCATCTCGGTCACGCCGAGCGTCGTTGAGCCCCGGCTTGCCATCTGATCGGGGGACAGCGGCAGGTTCATATGTTCCGCCGCGTTTCCGTCAATGTCATAGGCGCCAAGCGGGCTGTGGCATTGCGGGAACGACCCCGCCGGATAGGTGTTGGACCCGCATCCCGTGAAGCTGCCGCCATTGCAGCTGGCCGATTTGAAACTGCCCGTGGCGCAGACCCCGGACCGCCATTGGCCGATGCTGTAGACATTGCGCGTATGCGCCCATTCTGCATTGTGCCAGGCGCGCATCGCCTGCGGGCTGCCAAGGTCAAAGCGATAGTCAGGCTCCAGCAGCGCACCCGCCGCCGCCCCTTCCCATTCATGGGCATCGCCGATCCGGCCGCCCTCGGCCGCACAGAGCATATGCGCCTCATTCGCACGGACCCAAACCACCGGGTAGACCATCGGGATGTTCGGGTACTCGAACATATCCACGCAGACCTCGGCATCCTCGGGGCTTTCGGTCGCGGGATCATAAAGCGGCGCGCGATAGGGCCCGCCGCAGATCCGTTCCCACCTGGCGTTGCGATAGCTTTGCTGCACGCTGGCGACCGATCCGCCGATCCGCGCTGCCGCCTCCTCGGGCGTCATGGCATGGCGCGTCACCGCCGGATTGCCCTGCCCGATATAGGAGGATCCGGCGAAGATCTGCCGGATCCGCTGGATCTCGGCATTCGAGACGCCGCGCACTTCCCGCATCTGCTGGAACATCTGTTCGTTGAGTTCCTGCAGGGTCTGAGCGCCCCCCACCCCGGCGCCAATGACGCCAAGGACAAGGGCCATCAGGGTTCGGGTGAGATATCTCATGGGGGGCACTCCTTGCGCTTGGGGTTACTCTCGTCTCAGCAGGTAGAAGAAGTCACGGTTGTCGGCGAAGCCCACGAAACGCGGGATCGTGCCGTTGCGCGTGTCCTGATCCACATGGCTCATGCCGCTGACCAGATGCTCGGCCTCGATCCAGTCGTCATCCTCGATCTCGGGGTAGAGCGCCATATAGGTATGCTCCTGGCTGTTCATGTCCATCAGCATGGCATAGTCGCAGTGATAGGCCTGGAACGTCCGGGCCATGGCCGAGGGTGTGGCGGTCGAGAAATAGGCATAGATCAGGAACTGACGGCCATCGACCTCTCGCAGACAGGACCCGGCGCGCAGGGTGCGCAGTTGCGCATCGGCAGAGCCGGACCAGTTACCGGCCCCCCATTGCGTGACACGATCGCCGGGCACGCTTTCGCCGGTTTCCGGGTCGGGGTTGATCAGCGGCACACCGTTCTGGCGGGCAAAGCGCAGATGCGGCAGCAGTTCCTCGTTCAGCTCCTCGGTCCATGTGGTCATGCCGAAGGTGCCGTCATTGGTGACATAGATGGTCGACAGGCCCGGCCACAGGCGGCTCAAAACCGTGCCGTTCACAAGGAACCCGTAATGGTGGCCATGGTTGAAGGTCGCCATATCCCCGTAGCGGAAGGCCCCATGGTCGCGCTTGTAGCCGCCCGTAAAGGTTGCGGCGACCCGGTCGGTCAGCGAGGGGCTGAGCATGCCCACCATGACCAGCGGATCGGGCGAGCTGATGCCGTCAGGTCCGGGGATCGACCAGTCGCGTCCGGCCCCGTGCGGGCGAGAGGACCATTCGAAGCCGGGGTGATCGGTGCCAAGCTCGTACCCGATTTCAAACTCGCGCATGTCGAAGGCAACCAGATAGACATTGGCACCCCGTTCGACGCCGTCGAGCCAATTGGTCTCGCCCGAGCGGTTCAGGATCTCGTCGCTGATCATGCCGGGCTGCATCATGCTGGCGTAGATACCGGGGGCGTCCTCCACCTGATACCAACTGCCGGCTTCCATGCCACCTTCTGCGCCCACAAGGTCGAAACCGGGGGCCGCGCGCATGACCGGGAAGCGGCCCAGATTGGCCTGGCCAAGCGCCTCGACGACCGCGCCCGGATCTTCGGATTCGGCTTCGTCAGAGCTTTCCAGATAGGCGTCACGGAACAGCGTACCCTTGATCAGGTTCACTATGGAATCGCCAAAGAGCACATTTTCGCGCAGGAACTCGGCAATCGCCTCACGCGTGGTGCGCGACCCGGACACCCGGTTGCGCAGATACATGGTGCTGTCACAGATCGGCGCATAGGGCAGCGGTTCGGCGCGGGCCTCTTCCAGTTCCGGGTTGCGGCCATCCCAGGGGGCGCATTCAACCTCGTCATCGTCGTTCTCGATCAGGATGATCGGATCATCGCCATCCATCTCCAGCGAGATCTGCCAGAAATCCGGCGCGGCGTTTTCCAGATGATAATAGCGCGGGCGGGACATCTCATCGCTGTCCACGCGCAGAATGAACCAGGCATTCACCATCGGGTTCATAGAGGTCAGCGTCACCTCCAGCCCGTCATCCCCCGTCAGGGTCATTTCGTTGCGGAACGGTTGCAGGGCGTAGATCGACCCCGGCGCGTCGGAGTTGTAGACCTCCATCTGCGCGGCAAGCGTGTCTTCGTCCGGCAGACCGATGCCATTGGCCAGGGCGGGGCCCGACAATGTGAATAGAAGGGCCGAAAGCCCGGTCGCTTTCAGCGCGCGATATCCTGTGAATGTCATTCCGTCTAATTCCAGCTCCAAAAAGTCCGGTCCCCGGCATGGTTCAGACCCCGTCCCGATCCAAAACAGCCTTGATTTTCCGAGTCTTGATGCTGCAACGAATCCCGTCGCCGCGCAATGGCAGCATTCCACGACTTTGCGGGGATGCCCACCTCACGAATGCGTGAGGACCGGGTTCTTCGGCATGCCCGCCACCATCGTCGCCAAAAGCATTGACATTTCGGGGAAACTCGTCAGCTTTCCGGCATTTCATCGGCTGATATGGCAAATTGCATGCGAGATACACTCGACAAGCGGATCATACGGGAACTTCAGCGCAACGCGCGGGAATCCACCTCCAACATCGCGCAGGCGCTTGGCGTGGCCCGATCCACGGTGCATGAACGCATTGCCCGGATGGAAAAGGATGGCACGATCGCGGGCTATTCCGTGGTGCTTTCCCGCAATCCCGGCGAGGAAACCGTGCAGATCCTGATGATGCTGGAGATCCGCCAGCAGGACACGCGCAAGGTCTTGCAACGACTGAACACATACCCTGAAATTCAGGTCGTTTTCTCGATCAATGGTGAGTTCGACCTGTTCCTGTCGGCAGAGGCCCCGCGGGTGGAAGACCTCGACATCCTGATCGACGAGATCGGGGAGATCCCCGGCGTCGTCCGAACCACAACATCTGTGGTCTTCGGACGCCGCATCGACCGCCGATCAGACGAGACGGCGGAGCGGATTTTCCGCCAGATACAGGCCATGTCGACACTCGACGCTGGCTGACCCGGCATTTTGCCGGATTTCCCCCGATCCGCGAACAATCGGCAGAAGACGACACGATACGTCCTGCCTCAGGCTTTGGAAAAGGACCCGAAGCAGGAGGCAAGATCGTGCGCAACTGGAACGTTTGCATCGTGGGTGCAGGGAAGATCGGCACAATGATCGCCGAGCTTCTGAAAGCATCGCCCACCTATTCCGTCACAATCGTCGATTCCGAATTCGCGAATCTCGCGCCCTTCCAGCAGGCGGGGTTCAAGGTGGCACAGGCCGATGCCGGGGATCAGGCCGCTCTGACACGCACGTTCGACGGGTTCGACGCAGTGATCAGCGCCGCGCCCTTCTTCCTGACCCCCACCATCGCCGCCGCCGCCAAGGCCGCAGGCGCGCATTACTTCGACCTGACCGAGGACGTGGCCGCGACTGATGCCGTGCGCGAGTTGGCGAAGGACAGCAAGACAGCCTTCATGCCGCAATGCGGTCTGGCACCGGGGTTCGTTGGCATTTCCGGCGCGCATCTGGCCGCGCAATTCGACAAGCTGGACACGCTGGCGCTGAGGGTCGGCGCGCTGCCGCTCTACCCCACCAATGCGCTGAAATATAACCTGACCTGGTCCACCGACGGGCTGATCAACGAATACTGCAACCCCTGCGACGTGATCGAGGGGGGCGAGCGGATCAAGGCCGCGCCGCTGGAGGCACTGGAGGAGTTCGGCCTGGATGGCGTGAATTACGAATGCTTCAACACCTCCGGCGGGCTTGGCACCCTGACGGAAACCCTGTTGGGCAAGGCGCGAAAAGTGTCCTACCGGACGATCCGCTATCCCGGCCACCGCGCCATCATCAAGATGCTGCTGCAAGACCTGCAACTGGACACCCGCCGCGACCTTATGGGCCAAATCTTTGAAACCGCCCTGCCCCGCACCAATCAGGATGTTGTGCTGATCTATTCCACCGCCACGGGCTGGATTGACGGCGAATACCGCGAGCGTAGCTTCGTCAACAAATCGCTGGCCGGTCAGGTGAACGGCAAGACCTGGGGCGCGATCCAGCTGACCACGGCGGCGGGCGTAACGGGCGTGATGGACCTGATGCGCCAAGGCAAGCTGCCCGCACAAGGCTTCGTCCGGCAAGAGGACGTGCGCCTCGAAGATTTCATGCAAACCGAATTCGGCCGCTACTACGGCAAGGGGGAGCTGACCAGACTGGTCAGCGCGGCCTGAACCACGCCCCGTCCGACCGACATTGCTTGCCGCAAGGCGTATGAATAGTGCGGGTGTGTCAGGTTCCGCGGAGCTTAGGCACCCAATTCAGTACAGATGCTGCAACCGTTCAATCACCATTGGCATCGCAGCAATCCAGTGGCAGCAAATTCCAGACGCTCACTCTACCAGGCATGGTTGAGGTATTCAGGTTGTTGCCTTGCGACCCTTGGCTCTAATGGTAGCGCGCCCGATGCCCGCGTCCGGGTTTAGAAAGGATCGTATCCAGCTTCGCTCAGTGGAT
This sequence comes from Nioella ostreopsis, assembly GCF_004000255.1. Classification (GTDB taxonomy): domain Bacteria; phylum Pseudomonadota; class Alphaproteobacteria; order Rhodobacterales; family Rhodobacteraceae; genus Nioella; species Nioella ostreopsis. The sequence goes on along the minus strand of NZ_RCIQ01000001.1, from coordinate 274,066 downwards.
TTGTATGACAGTTGAATATGTGGCCAAACGCCATTTCTTAGCAGATTGATGGAAACGATACAGACACCGGGCAAGAGCAGTCCCGCCTCGTCGGTTCCCACATTCGCGACCGCCCGTGTCATTGCACCCGGCCCCGTGCTCAGCCAAAGGATTTCACCTTGCGGCCCGCCAAATGCGTTGACAGCGTCATCCAGCGCTGCGCGGATGATCGGGTCGCGTGGCTGAACGGCGAGAAAACTGTTGCCCACGCTCATCTGTGGTTCCTGGTAGCCCAGAAAGCGGAGCGAGTGGTCTATGAATGTGTCAAGAGGGACTGTGCAACGGTCGTCTGCATCCAGGTAGATTCCACCTTCGTGCCAAAGCACGACCAACCGGAAGATATCGGCCTTGCCGGCGGCATTCGGCGCCAGCCGAAACGCTTCAATGGCCGCCTTTTCACCCTTTTCCTGCAAGTAGTCGCGCGCTGATTTCTGGTCGAAGCGCCGATAACTGTAAGCGGGGTTGGCAACGCGGTTCTCTTCCATCAGATCTGCAACTTGATTGGGCGGATCCGGCGCATCCCAGAATTGGAAGATCTTACGCGGAATCCGATCTGGGGCGGACGACAACTCTGGCGCATCATGCACCTGATCCAGCACCTCGCCGCAGCGGCGCAGGGATACCATCAGGCCCAAGGCCAATGCCGTGCTTGACGGGTTGCCCATCAGGCTCCGCTTGTATTCTCGTGCGGCTATCCGCTGATCAAGACCTGGGCGGCTTAGTGCAAGCGCGGGATCATCACCCAGCAAGCGGTATTCATTCATGATCTGACCGTTCAGGGAACGTTTGACCTTCTTGGTTAGCTTACCGGTTTCATCCTGCATCCAACGCAAGTTGACCCATGTCCGATGACTTTCCCAAGCTGAATCAACATCACCAGCCATAAGTTCTGCTGTTGCCTTGCGTGACCACCCATAGACATTGTCTGGATTGGCCAGAACCGTCGCTTGCGCCAGTTCCAAAGCGCTTTCCACATCGGCCCTTCCAAGGGCCATGTCAGCCAAGCGATCACGCCTGCGTTTTTCATCGTCTCGATTGCGCACAGGAATACTGTCCAGCGCGGCCCTTGCACCATCGTAGTCGCAAACGGCCTGTCTAAATTTAACCAGTTCGATTACTGAATACGCGTTGCTTTCTGGACCACAGGCCAACGGTTCGATCACGCTCATGGCTTCATCGTTGAGGCCGAGGTGATGGCAGGCAACGGCCAATGTCCTGTCAAGTGAGGCTGAGGACCCATTTTTTTTTCGCGTTGCCATTAGGAGGTTCCGCGCCCCGACGGCATCCTTCTGCTGCAACAGATAGTTCGCACGAACGACAGCACCTTGCTGATTGTCCGGGTCCGCATGCTCGATTCTCTCACTTGCATTCTTACAGCCGTCCTCGTCCTCCATTCGCGACAAGAATTGCAACGCCTTAATCTGAACCTGCACGGACCCGGGCCAGTCGGTTTGCGCGCAATAGCAGGCTTGAATGGCTGCTTCGCGGCCACGAAAGCCCGATAACAAACGCCAGTACTGTGCCAAGAGATTCGGATCGCCCTGGAAGCGCTGGAGACCCTTTTCCACAGCGTCCAGTGCGCTCGCCTGCTGCTCTGCTTCTTCGAAGGCTTGCACCAGGAGGCTCTGCATATCAGCATTGGTTGCTTTCGCGTCAGCCAAAGGGGCAAGTAGCCGAACGGCCTCATCCGGTTGGCCCGTCGCCAAATTCAATCTCGCCAATTTGCCCGCGACTGGCGCTGACATGGCATCGGTTGCGAAGCGCGTCAGGATGGATATTGCATCGTGGTTGCGGCCGGCAAGCTGCAATAAATGCGCAATCTCCAATGCGAGAAACTGATCCGCTGGACGAAAGCCGATTGATTGCTCGGCAAATGCCAGGGCTTCCGACGGGCCCATTGTTTCATGGCAGATCCGAAGCCGGGACAGCAGGATCGCCGGACGGTTTTGCGCGTCTATTGGCAGGGACTCTATGAATTCCTCCGCCTCCTCATGGCGTTCGATCTCGATCAACAGATTACAGACCATGTTCTGTAGTTTTTCATCCAAGGCCCCTGGCGCCAATGAAAAACGAAATCGAGTGCCTCTTCAGCCCTCCCCAATCCACGAAGAATTCGGGCTTTCATCCAGCACTGATATGAATTGTTTGAGTAACGTTGCAGGCTGCGGTCCAGAACCGCCAGCGCTTCCTCCGGACGACCCTTTTCTTCTAGTGCTTGCGCCAGATCAGAGAACAGCCCGGGCGGAGGGTTTTGCAGATCCCGTTCAGCGTCTTCCATGACAGAAATCGCCCAGATGAGATAGCCCGCCTTTTTGCACACCCGCGCAAACTGTTTTCGATGCGGCCATGGCGCGTCTTTCGTTATCAATGGGTCAAGGCAATCGATGGCCTCATGGCAGCGATCCAGGTCTTCCAGCAATCCAGCAGCGCGCAAGATGAGTTCCGTGCGGTCGGGATGGGCCCGACAAAACGCCTGAGCGTGGGACAAAGCGGCCTCTTGCCCTTCCATGATTTCGGTCACGCGTATCCGAGCCATCTGGTATGGCTGTCGGGCACGAGTTTCTGCGGTCGCCTCGTTCAGCAGGTCGTTTGCCTCCTGCAATCGCTCCGTTTCGATCAGCAAGACAACCATTCGGTTGAGAAGCCAACTCGCCAAAAGCTCTCGCGGCAAGGTTTCGGAAAAGGCGATAGCGGACTCCGCCCCTTCCATGGCCCGAAGTGTCGCTATTATTAAGTCGCACAGACCAGCGTGGACCGGAAACTGGGCAAGGCCGTCTTCTGCAATTCGAAGTGCCGCAGCATGGTCTTTGGCGTCGAAGTGCCGCCGGGCATCAAGCAAATAATCCTGTGCAGTCTTCTCAGATGACATTTCCACGCTGGCCCATTGTCCAAACAACTGATTTTGATAGTTTTCTCTTACGCCACTAAATGCCGCTTTCCAACTGGTTTGGACAATGCCTGCCTTCCGTCCGACACGGCACGCCACTCACCCGTGTCCCTCACGCTTCAGACATCGTTTTTCAAGATGAACGGAAACGTGCAGTGCATGAAGAACAGCTGACGGAAGGAAAGGGCGTCGAAGAGACCCTATATCCGCCGTCCCGAGATCACCGAATTCAATTCATGGACCAACGCGACGCAAAGTCTTTCGTACTCCGCCTCGATGGCCTGCCTGTCATCGAAAAGACGCGCCAGATACTCCTGGGTTCTGGCGTAGCCTTCGCAGGTCTTTTGGTCGACAGGCCGTTCGGCATCGAAGACCGGAATTGTGTCGGTATGATCATAGAAATTGCGCCAGCCTTCCGTACCCAGAAGTCGGGAGACGCGATGGCCAGACGAAGCGTAGTAAAGCGGAACAGCGCCAACTGCGAAGGCATCATAGATCTTCTCGGAGACGTAGTCGGGATGATGCGTGTTCTCAAAAGCCGACATGTAGCGGCAAGAATGATCGAAACGGACCAGCTTGTCTCGGTGCCAGTCGTCCAGCTCCTGCCGCAGAGGCGCGTCCTCCCACCCGTAACCTTTGCGAACCACGCTTCGGCCGATGCATTGCGCCGCGAAGTTGCTGCGATACACGGATAGCGCCCACATGCCAGCGTCGACAAAGCAGGGAGAAAAAACCTGCCCTGTGCGTCGAATGTTCAAGAACACAGCATCAGCGCGCGCCTGTGAAAAATGATGATGCCATGCTGTCGCCGACATCCCTGCATTGCGAGCCGTCATGGGGCGATAATGCGCAATATAGCGCGGGTCGGTCAGCAGGAAATATGGAATTTTTTCCGATTTGTAGATATCAGATGTCACATGATTGAGGACCGTGTAAGGGAGAGCGCCGTGCACCGTTTCGCGGACTTGATGGCGTGATACCGGATCCGGCATCCAGATGCTGTCCCAGAAAGGTTCTTCCGACAGCAATACCAGACGAAGGTCCGGCACCGCCGCCAGCATCTCGTAAATCTGACTGCCGAAAAGGTCGAAATCCGCATGGTGGCTGATAACGAGAAGGCGGGCATCTGCCGGAGTGTCAACCAAGCTCACCCTGTCACCGAGCCTTGTTCGGATTGCATCATAGCTCAAAGGGTTCCGGTTTCGGTACCCGCCAAAGCAATAAACCGGGATCATACCTGTCCTTGGCACCTTGCCTGAGGGGTCGCCATGGTGCTCAAGAGTCCGCCTGACTGCTAGGCTCCGCCTCACGTATTGGGGCAACCAACAAGCGAACTTGCCTCAGCGGCTTGGTGATCCGCCAGGAGCGCGACTCGTAAATCTCGGTCATTTGCTGACTCAGGATGTTCCGTTCCGCTTCAACCGAAGCAAGGCGCGCTTCGGTTTCCTGCAGCCGTGTTTGCAGGGAATTGCGCTCTCTCGCTTCACGGCGCAGATCGGTCAGGGCCCGGGACAGCGCGCGCTCGGATTCATACGCGGCCTTGTCGCGAAGCTCCTCCTTGCGAAGTCCGTCTTCTTCGCGCCTCGCGATCTCGGCAAGTTGCACACCAAGTTGATCGCGCAGCAAGCTGATCTCCTTTTCGCGCCTCGCGATCTCGGTAAGTTGCACACCAAGTTCATCACGCAGCAAGCTGATTTCCTGTGCATGTGTCTCGGCGGAGGAGACTGTCGTCGCAAGCTCTGCGCTCAAACGCACGCAGTCGGCCTTTGCCGCGGCAAGCGCCCGGTCGTCCTGTTCCGTCTTGTCCTTCAGGTCCAAGGACAACCGGCGAATGCGCTGCAACCCTTTTGCAGCCGGTTCGAGCCAAGACGTCGCCAATGCATCGGTTCCGAAGGTCAGACTGTTTGCCTCCAGTTCGTCAAGACAGTCACGCAACATGTCCAGGCGAGAAAGGGCAAGAACTGCCAGCATCTGTGACACGGTATCGCCCGGCCCGGCCTCGCCAAGCTGCACTTCCGGCAAACGCGCCAGACCAAGGGCAGACGCAAGCCTTTCACGGTCAGAAGGCTCGGCTTGTGGCGATATGAGGCGGGCGTCGAACAGCTTCAAACCACGGCGGTGACGGCGCAGCAGCGACAGCAGGCCACGCATCCGATCAAGCCAGTCGGCTATGATTTCGACCGTCTGTCCATCGTTTTGAAGCGCGGTGGCAACAGTCTCAGACGGGATATCCCAGAACAAGGAGATTTGCCCGGTGCCGCCCTCCAACCTTTCGCGGAGTTGTTCGGTATCAATCCGTTCAACACCGAGTCCAGCACCCAGTAGCGCCTGCAAGACGAGACCGGGAACATCCTCGGTCACAAGGACGGTCGAAGCGGACTGTGAAGGGCCGGTTTGCATGGATTGAACGGGCTTTCCGGTGTCTAAAATCTGATTCATGCTTTCTAGTCCCATTTACCGGCCATGTCGACGCATCTGCGGCCTTCACAATTCAAGGTTCGTAGTCGAGTTTGTCACAAAGGATGGTGTAGGCCTCAGAACTGCGCTGTGACTCAACTGCTTCTGGTACGGGCCTGCGCGGGCGGGCGCCGATGATCGGGCTGCTTCGGCCACTGTCCCCGCTGATGCGGACTGCGCCGATCATGTCGAGAGCCAACGGTTCATAGGGCAGCGAGAGGATCTCGCAAATCCGTTCCAGTTGCCCTTCGGGATCGGCGATGAATTGCTCGTATTTTATCAGCGGGGAGGACTCGTGCCGGTTCAGGAAGGCCATTGTCCGCAGACTGTACTCTTCCAGCGTATCAGGCTCGAAACCGATCCAACCATTGTTGGCAAGGGCCAGATAGGCATCGAGCGGATGGCGTACACTGACCAGGGAAAGTGTGGGAAAGGCGGCGCTGAGGATTTCCAACACCGTAGGACGTGCAGTGTGATCTGCACCGGCGTGGAACTGCGAATGCGGGTGGTCGCGCAGCACCATGCGCATCCCGCGTCGTTCCAAACCTGTCAGCACGCTGTCTATGCTGGCACGGAAGGCCGCAATACGGATCTCGTCGTCGACCTTTCGGTTCGCATGATTAAGCGCGTGGATAACATCGGTCGGTGCGAATTTGGGCTTTTCACCCAGATTTGCGACCTCCATGCGGCTGAGCGGGTCAATCTCGCTGAGCAGCACGACATTCGGCAGGGCAGCGATGCATTTGGAAATCAACGTGCCGCCGGAACATGCAAGATGGTGAAGACTGCGCACCGGCTCTGGTGGGGTAAAGTCTTCACACAATGCCTGGCATTGCTCCAGAAGGCTCGGCAGCGGCTCTGCCACCGCGTTCGCGCCGTCTTGACGATAGTCTTCCAGCATTGCCAGCGCATCCGCCAGTTCGCCTGCCAGAACATCCGTGGTGATGTCGGACGCCATCCTCAGTTCCCCTGCTTGGACGCGGCCGCACTCCGACGTTGCTTGGTCGAAGCTTTTTTGGCCCCAGGCCTCTTTTTCACAGACTTGGGAGGCGCTTGGTCTTCCACCGCGGGCGTCTCTTCGGCTTGGGCGAGTTGTAGCATCTGAAGATGTTCAGACGCTTGAGTCAGCTTAGGGGTCAATTTACGCAGCAGTTCCTCCTGTTGACGGCGTTTGCCTTCGCTGAATTCAAAACGGGTGCGTAGATTGTCCAGGTCGACCTGCAACATGGCGTTTACCCTGGATTGGAAGGCTTGTTCGGTCGTGGCCTGTTCGGCACGCCGCTCGGCCCTTTCTAGGGCTGGTGTGACTTCGGCCAACCTCGCCTCGATGTCGGTCAGCTGGCCTGTACGCTCGGTGAGCTCGGCCTCACCGGTGGCCACCTTCGCCTGCAATTCCGAGATGAGGGCATCACGCTCTGCGAGGTGCCCTTCAAGCTCTTCACGTTTCTGCACATGTCCTTCAACGACCTGCGCTTGGTCCTGCAGTTGCGATTGCAGCGCAGCGAGATCAGACTTGAGCTGCTCTTCAGTTTTCTTCTGCTCCGCCAGGATGGCATCGCGCTCTGCAAGATGCCCTTCAAGCTCTTCACGTTTCTGCGCATGTCCTTCAACGACCTGCGCTTGGTCCTGCAGTTGCGATTGCAGCGCAGCGAGATCAGACTTGAGCTGCTCTTCAGTTTTCTTCTGCTCCGCCAGGATGGCATCGCGCTCTGCAAGATGCCCTTCAAGCTCTTCACGTTTCTGCGCATGTCCCTCAACGACCTGCGCTTGGTCCTGCAGTTGCGATTGCAGCGCGGCGAGATCAGACTTGAGCTGCTCTTCGGTTTTCTTCTGCTCCGCCAGGACGGCATCACGCTCTGCGAGGTGTCCTTCAAGCTCTTCACGTTTCTGCGCATGTCCTTCAACGACCTGCGCTTGGTCCTGCAGTTGCGATTGCAGCGCAGCGAGATCAGACTTGAGCTGCTCTTCAGCTTTCTTCTGTTCCGCCAGGACGGCATCACGCTCTGCGAGGTGCCCTTCAAGCTCTTCACGTTTCTGCACATGTCCTTCAACGACTTGCGCTTGGTCCTGCAGTTCCACTTGCAGCGCAGCAAGATCAGCCTTGAGCTGCTCTTCAGTTTTCTTCTGCTCCGTCAGGACGGCATCACGCTCTGCCAAAGCCGATTGCGCACTTGACACAGCAGTCCTCAGATCCGCTGTTGCCTGCCGAGCCTCTTCCAGGGCTTCGTCCCGCATTGCCAACGCCTTTTGCGCTTTCGCCAGGGCTTCGCTCTTCTCAGTCAGGTCATTTCTGGCCACCGCCAGTTCTTCACTTACGGTAGCAATCGACTGATCCCGTTCTGCGAGCGCCGCTTCCTTCGATTCTAGCGACGCCCTTGTATTCTCTAGCGCAACGGTCTTGTCCTTCAGTTGCTTGTTCAGTTCATCCAGTTCTTTCCTGACTGAATGCAGAGACTTATCGCGATCCACGATCTCTGCACTGTGGTCAGCCAAGGCCTGATTTCGTTCATCCAGCAATGCCTGCTTCTGGGAAAGCTGTCGGCGTAGATCGGCAAGATCCTCACCTACCTTCTCAAGCGCCTCGCGCTTGCTGGCGAGCTCCTGTTCCTTGCCTTCAAGCTTCTGGTTTGCTTCGTCATTCGCTGCAAGGCTGGAAGCCAAAGCGCGGCTTGCCTCGTCAAGTTCATTAGTCGCCCGGGACAGTGCCTCCTCAGACCTTTCAAGCTCCAAGGCCTTGCTGGCGAGTTCAGCGTTTTTGCTGGCAAGTTTGCTGCCGACTTCCTCAATCTCAAGGGTGCGGGCATCAAGCTGATTCCTGAGCGTCGCGATTTCTTTGTCGCGCTGTTCGACCGCCTTGGTCTGTTTTTGCAGATCCGCCCGCGCTTTCTTCAGGCTTTGGTCACGATTGGACAGTTTCGCGCTGAGTGATCTCGCCTTGGTCTTGAGCTCACTGTTTATTGCCTGCAGGGCTTTTTCCCGTTCTGACAACTCGCCAACGGATTGTTCGACCTCAAGGGTGCGGGCAGCTAGCTGCTCTCTGAGCGTCGCGATTTCCTTGTCGCGCTGTTCGCCCTCGTCAGCCTGCGCTTGCAACTCCGCCCGCGCTTTCTTCAGGCTTTGGTCACGGTCGGACAGGGTCGCACGCAGTGAACTAAGCTCACTCTCCAACTCGGCAAGTCGGCGCGCCCTGGGATCGGCAGTGAAATGCAGTTCCGGCCAGTCGGAATCGTCCGTGTTCACACTTCGCAACGCAAAGCCACGCTCGATGAGCCGGCTCTCGATCTCTTCACTGGCCAATGCTCCGTCGAAAAACGGCTCGACGCCGCAGCGCACGCAAAGAGAGGAAAGTCTTTGCAGCAAACCCGCGGCGTCCAGCGCATCAAGGATCTCGGCTTCGCCACCGGGCAGATCGATCACGCAATTCACGGGATCAGGCAAATCGCCCAGTTGCGCCGCAAGGTCCTTGCCGGTTATTCGGTCCGCCGATGTCCTGTTCCGTTCTTTCAGGCCCGGGAAGAGTGCCATCAGAGCCTCTGTCGGTTGACCGAGACTCACGAGTCCGGGCAGCGAATAGTGGATCACCTCAGCCTTGCCAGACCTGGGACCCGGAACCGCGAGAATATGTGTCGGGCCGAGTTCATTGAGCGAGTCGGGCAAGTAGTTGGCCGCTTCGGCAACTGGATCAAACAGGGCAATCTGGCCCACGGGCCCAATCCTCTGACCAATCTTCGGCAGCATCTCAGACGCGCCGCCGCACCCGACAATGATCAGGCTTCCTGCCGCCATATGAGGGCTTGTTTCCATCTCCGCCCGAGCCTCCGTCTTTCCCATCGGTTCAGATCGCATGATACAGGCTCGGTGTTCCGAACTTCGCCTGACCTCGACTTTTCTACTTGCAAGCGCATCCTGCGTTCTACTGTCTGTATTCGTTCTATGCCAGCAGGCGTCTCAAAACCAGTAGGGGCATTGTTCAGCCTCTGAAGCTGCCCTGATTGTCGAGGAACCATTGATAAGTCTCGGCAATCCCGTCTTCGAGTCCTATGCGCGCAGTCCAGCCCATGCGGGCAAGGCGGCTTACATCCATCAGCTTTCGCATGGTGCCATCCGGCTTGCTCGTGTCGTTGGTAATTCGGCCCTCGAAACCGGTCACTTTGGCCACCATCCGGCCCAAATCTCCAATGCTGACATCCGTGCCGCTACCAACATTGATATGGCTCAGCATCGGCTCGGTATTGGCGGTGTAGCTCGTCTTGTCCAGATCAAGGACGAACAGGCTCGCCTCGGCCATGTCGTCCACATGCAGGAATTCGCGCATCGGCTTGCCGGTACCCCACATGACGACCTCGTCGCTGCCTTCCTGAACGGCTTCATGAAACCGCCGGATCAGCGCAGGAAGAACGTGCGAATTCTCCGGGTGAAAGTTGTCGCCGGGTCCGTACAGATTGGTTGGCATGACCGAACGGTAGTCGGTCCCGTGCTGCCGGTTATAGCTTTCGCAAAGCTTGATCCCGGCAATCTTGGCAATGGCATAAGGCTCATTCGTGGGTTCCAGGGTGCCCGTCAGCAGTGCATCCTCTCGCATTGGCTGCGGAATGCCCTTGGGATAGATACAGGATGACCCGAGCTGCAGCAGGCGCTGCACGCCAGCGGCAAAGGCCTGATGGATGACATTGCATTCAATCATCAAGTTTTCGTAAATGAAATCTGCTGGGTAGGTATTGTTAGCGTGAATGCCGCCCACTTTTGCAGCAGCCAGAATGACGACATCCGGCCGTTCCGCCTGCATGAATTCCCGCACTGCCGTCTGATCCGTCAAATCAAGCTGCGAGGATGTGCGGGTGACAATCTCGATCTTCTCTCCCGTACGCGCACGCGCTTCAAGCTTGCGCAAGATCGCGCCTCCAACCATGCCACGGTGGCCGGCAACGTAAATTTTCTGCATGACCTTTGACATCCTCAAGTCGATTGCGAAGAGAAACCGGGGAATGGATCGCCTGGGTCCTTGCGACGATACAGGCAATCTCGAGTGTATTTTCTTTCGGACAGCTTCGCTATCCGTTCATACCCATGCTGAATGAGGAATGTTCCCACATCGTCGGAATAATTATCTTCTGCAAGAATATGACGAGGCGCATGGCGAGAGAAATCCAGCCCACGCAAGACATCGATCTCAGCCCCCTCGACGTCAAGCAACAGTAAATCGAGCCGCTCGACCTCGCGCGCGTCAAGCAGCCTGCTCATCGGAATCGCAGGAACCTCGATATCCTGTCGCGGCTTCCGCGCGGATCGTTCGCCCCTGGAAATCCAGATCTCCCGTTCCCCAGAGTCCAGAATGCTCCGGTCTGTCATGCCCATGAGGCCGACATCGGTCAGCGTCACATGACTGCGCTCAAAATCGGATGCGACGCAAGCCGCATGCGCCGTCATCATATTCGGGCGCGTCCGGACACATCGGGCGTAGCTTACAGGGTTGGCTTCAATAAGAAGGCCCGACCATCCAAGCTTTTCTAGGAGAACAGAATTGCTCTGTTGAAGGCCGTCATTGGCACCGATCTCGACTAGAAACCCCGGAGGCTCATCGCCAAGCGCCTCCACAAGACGCAAATCAAGCCCTTCAAGTCCATAGCTTTCACGCGAGAAGTCGCAGGGTATCGATCTGCGGTCATACTGCGCCCAGGCTTCATTCAGCGTAATCATGTTGAACGGAGGGCGACGAAAGAACGGAATATCGCGATTGAAATGTCCGACCTCTGGCACAATACCGGTGTTCGCAATACTGGCTTCCCGCGTGCGCCGATGCTTCAAGCCCCGCTCGGCGGAAAGAAATGACACGGCAGAGTCCCAAGAATAACCGCGCCCAAGCACCTTGAGGACATCGCGCCCCGGGGTCACGTCCAGCCTTGCCCGGATGTCGTCCGTCATTCGGCTTGCGATCTCTGCGCAGTAGGTGTCTTCATCCAGCAGAAACAGCCGCTTTAATTCCGGGAGAAGCGCCAAGAGTTGCTCCGAATGAGCCGCCCACCCCCACCCTTGGAAACGCGGGAAGTCGCCATCATCGGGATCTTCACACCCGAAATGGTGTCCGTAGACAGAAAAGTACCTTGGATCTTTCTCAATTCTCTCAAGTTCGGATTCGAAGTCATCGACGGCACCCTGTTTGGGAAAGCAGTCGTCTTCCAGCACCAACACGCGATCATACTTCGCTGCCATACACTCCAACCCATCGAGCATCAGCTTTTCAATGCCCAGATGGGAATGATGCACTCTCAGCTCCGCCAAATCGTAGCGTTGCGCAAGTGCGATGCTCTCTTCGTTGACACCGGCCAGTTCGGCACGTCCCTTGGTCCCGTCGATCCAAACATGGGCAGAACCCAGCTTGCCCTGTTGTCGAAGGCTTTCGAGTACTGATTGCAGATGGTGCGGGCGGCCATATCCGAGGACCAGGATCCCCAGTTCCGGTTTCCGTCGGGCCTCAACCTCGCCTTGCCGCGAGTCCTCGAACCAACGGACACTGGTGAAGTTCCGATATGCGTAGAAGACCGAGGTGCACCACGCATAGGGATTGATCGGACCGAGCCCCCCAAAGTCTATGCGCCGATAGCCGGAATCCGCCAGCAGATCGAATGCGGGCTGATAGATATCCCGATCCGAATTGTCGAACACGATGAACCCGCCACGTCGAAAATGCCGGATCGCCGCCCAAGTCGACAGCACGCGCGCCATACCGTCGATGACCACCACATCGAAACTATCGGGCGGGTTGTCCAGAATTTGCAGCGCATAGGTTCGGAAGGCGTTGTTCAACTGACCGCTACGGTATGTTCGAACGCTCCGTTCAGGGTCTACGAGCACCGGCTGACCTTGTGCCCGTTCCTCCAGCAGTCGGGGCAAGGGAGCCGCCTCCTCGACAATCCGGAATTCCGCATGGGGCGGAAGCTGCGGCTGTATCACTGCACCGAATGCCGGATCATGATCGATACTGACAAGTCGGCGAAGACGGCCGGCCCAGTAAACCGATGACTGCCCCCCGCCATATTCGAACATGGACAGGTCAGCGGGCAGTTCGCGTTCCAGGAACTCGATGGCACCGTAGGTGAACCAGGGCATCGGTGCGCCGTCACGGACCGAGAGTTTCCGGTCCGCGCTGTCGAGCCATCCAGAGTCCTTCAAGAAACCATTTCGGAGCGCCTGCTCCATGTCAGCAAGGGACTTACCTTCGTAGTACAGCGGCAGAGGCATGGGCGCAGGTGACACGTTATAAGTCCTCGCTCACAGTTTGGATCAGCCATTCTCCAGGCTGATTGGCAGGTCCATACCATGCTCCTTTAGCAGTGCGTGACGTTTTGCGGTCTTAAGATCCTCGGAGACCATTTCCGCACACATGTCCTGGGTGGAGATCTCCGGCACCCAACCCAATCTCTCCTTGGCCAGGGACGGATCGCCAAGCAGCGTTTCCACCTCGGCGGGACGGAAGTAACGGGGATCAATACGCACTATGACATCGCCAGGCTTGACCGCAGGAGCATTGGCCCCTTCAACCGAATCCACAACTCCGATTTCATCCACACCCTCGCCCTCGAAGCGCAGCGTAACACCCAGTTCCTCGGCCGACCACGAGATGAACTGGCGCACCGAGAACTGCTGACCAGTTGCAATCACGAAGTCTTGCGGCTCGTCTTGCTGCAGCATCATCCACTGCATGCGAACATAGTCCTTGGCATGGCCCCAGTCACGCAATGCATCGATATTGCCCATGTACAGGCAGGGCTCCAGACCTTGGGCGATATTGGCCAAACCCCGGGTGATCTTTCGGGTCACGAATGTTTCGCCCCGGCGCGGACTCTCGTGGTTGAAGAGAATACCGTTGCAGGCAAACATACCGTAGGCTTCGCGGTAGTTCACGCAGATCCAATAGGCGTAGAGCTTGGCCACGGCATAAGGCGAACGGGGATAAAACGGCGTTGTCTCACGCTGCGGCGTTTCCTGCACCAGGCCGTAAAGCTCGGAGGTTGAGGCCTGATAAAAGCGGGTTGTCTTTTCCAGCCCGAGAAAGCGGATCGCCTCCAACAGTCGCAGGGTGCCGATCGCGTCCACATCGGCGGTATATTCCGGCGCCTCGAAGCTGACGGCGACATGGGATTGCGCGCCCAGATTGTAAACCTCGTCCGGCTGCACCTCTGACAAGATGCGTGTCAGGTTGGAGGTATCGGTCAGATCACCATAATGGAGCTTGAGATGGGCATGGTTGGAATGCGGATCCTCGTAGATATGGTCGATCCGCTGCGTGTTGAACGAGGAGGCCCGGCGCTTGATGCCATGCACCTCGTAGCCTTTTTCCAGCAGGAATTCTGCGAGGTAGGATCCGTCCTGTCCAGTGATGCCGGTGATGAGCGCTTTTTTGGTCATTGTAGGTATACAGCCTGAGTTCTTTGATGGTGGCTTGGTCCTTCACTTAACGAAGAGGTCAAGCACATGCCACCGCTCCATCCAGTTGATAAAACTCCAGATGCCGAAATTCTGGACAAAGGAACACTATTATTCGGCCTGAGACTTCGCCTTTTCAACCATAGAAATCGCATCCGCCAAGGTCTTTTGGATAATCCAAGGGTTATCATTCAGCCATTGCCCCTCTGCAGTTCTATCACCCCTCAATACTGCAAGTTCTTTGAATATCTCAACGATGATTTTTTCATTCATGTCTTCTTCCTTCCTACCAAACAATCCTAAACAAACCCACCGTGACTACGCTATGGATACAGTCAACGATGCTTCTTGCGCTCAATCATGCTTGCCTCATGACTTGGAGATATGCGCAAGGTCCAAAACTTGGCATGCATGCCGTGCTAGCTCCTTAGACTCTTTTTCAGTGCTGACCCTGAGGTCAAAAGCCCTATCGAGATCCCGAGATGCGCTCCTAACAACTTCGTCAGATTCTGCGTCCCCCAGTCCATACTCAATCAAAAATTCTCTATATTTCGGAATAACCATCTGCAGCCTGCAAAGTACATCTTTACTGAGGCCTAGGGGGGCAATCTCTCTGAGTTCGCATGGAAGTGGGTAATTCTGAGCCAGTTTGACAAGTATGCTTCGATCTTCAGGTCGCACTAGAACTCCTCTTCTCCTTATTTCTAGCGCGAGCGACTGCGCAAACGCGAATCCAATTGACCTATTTGTGGTGAAGCCCTGAGAAAACGGAGCTTGCGAAGCTACCTCCGGTACCGAACCAAAGCATGTCTCGATAAACCTAATCTCCAGAGGTTTACCCAACCTCTCCGTTGGGCAGATAAGTATTCTACTAGATGCTTTTCTGAATTTCTCAATTTGCGGCACAAAGCGCTCAAGCGCAGAAATCGGACTCGTCCATTTTCCATTAACAAACTCATCAAATGTTGCGGTAAGCCAACCACTGTAATTGAACTGTGACAGGCTCTGAAGTGGCGGAAAGCGAACTGTGAAGATGCTAGCGGTAATTATAAATTTTTTCCCAATGGCCTCGAGAGCAATTTGGCTTCCCGGAAGCGCTTCATTTGAGTAAAAATATGATCCATAAGAAAATTTCTGACGGTGGATTTCCTCAACGAAATTATCCTGCCTGTACATCAGCTTTGTAACTTCAGGATATCCATTTCCAGGCTTGAATTCCTTTCCAATAACACCAATCCCCAGCGCGGAACCAATTTTATTGTCATCCAATGTGAATAAACGCTGAATCGTGGACGTGGCACACTTGGGCAGACCTGGATGCAAGACCAACAGGGGCTTCTGTGACATTATCTAAGAACTCCAACCAATCCAATCTAGTTGGATTCTCGAATTGATATTCCAGATGCACTAGCCACCAACGACATCTTTGAATACAAATCATGTCTGCGCCTTTCATACGCAGAGCTATCAAACTCAATCCATTTCCAAGCATCTTCAACGGTTTCACATTTTTCCAGAAAGTCTTCGATCCCGATATTTGGCAAAGCCATGGTTTCTGACAATTCCTTCGTTCGTGAATCATGAGTTATCCAGAGAGCAGGCGTACCAGCCTGCCATGCAGCCATGTTCCCATGCAGCCTCAGCCCAACGGAAAAGTCAAAGTGACTGCTGTCTTCAAGCCACTGATCAACACAGAAATACGTTCGCATCTTGGTCGCAATAAAGTCGCGGAAGGTATCAAGATCAGCCTCCGGCAAAATAGCCTTCGCGAGGCTGATTTCAAAACTCTCCGCCTTGCGATCGACCGCGAAAGGATTGTTCTGGCGCAGGAACGCGATCATTTCAGGAACAGCCTGCTGAACCATGATGCCCGGGCCATTTGCAGCCCAGGATGCCAATTTGCGTTCAGCTTGGCCCTTGGTCGGGTTCTTGGGCCAAGGCTCGTCGGCATGGGCAATAAAGCTACGCATGGGCGACGTTAACTTGCGTGCGATCATGCTACCAAGATCGGGCGACGGGTTAATGAAGTTTGAAGGACAGCCCGTGATTTCGTAGTTCTCGACACGGTATTTTTCGAGCACTTTCGCCGTGAATTCACCACGTATGGATATCTTGGGACTGCGTTCCCGCATCAGGTCGAGCAAGCGCAATATGCTGGAATGGAAGTCAAAGCTGTCTTTGCTGAAATCATCCGCTTGCGCTCCTAGCCCCAAGAATACAAGAGGCAAGTCGCATTTCTCCAGAAAAGACACGTAGCTACTTAAATCGAAATTCTCCCGCAGGAAATTCGCGGAGGGAATGACGACCGCCTTGTGTTCTGCCTTGATCTGATTGGGCTGCCAAGGAACGTCCTGGCCGATCAGGTTGATCTTGTCTGAAATGATGCTACAAGCCGCATATTGAAACACTAGATTTCCACAGTTGTTCCCAACACGCTGCATTGCGGTTTTCGTGTCCATGAAAGGAAGACCAGGCACATGACCTCGGGTGCCGGAAAGAGCAACAGGCTTCATTGCGAATTACCTTCAATATCAGGGGTCCCGGTCATCAAAATTCTTTCCCGCTCATTTCCACTTCAATCCCCCCCGGCGCCAAACGCATGGCCAATTCCGAGAACGAACTCCAGGTGCTGCCCAGCATCAGTGGCGCCCGCGACAACAGAATCGCGTCGGCCATTGCATAGCGCAACTGTTCCGCCGACCGGTCATATGCGCTACGCGGAAGGAACGCAACACGGGAGCCGTAGCGCGCGCTGAAAGCGTCATAGGTTTCCGGCCGGTCCGCGGCCACGAATATCTGCTCGGCACGCCCTTCAACCGTCAGTTGGTCCAGGCGCTTCATGAAATGCGCGAAATGGCTCTTGGCGCGCCATTCGGCGATCAGATCATGGTCTTCCTGCGTCCAGTTTTCCGCGCTTTCGTAGGGCAAATGCTCGAACTGTTTGCCACCTTCCATGCGCACATGGGCGGTAACGTCATTGGGATTCCGCACGCTGGCCACAAGGTCTCGGATCATCTTGACCGGGATCAGCGACTGGATGAACGCGTTCTCGGCTGTCCAGTGACTGTGCTCGGAGTTCAGGACGAAAGCTGCGCGGGCGTAGACCCCGCGACCGTCATTGAGACTTATCGGCGCATTTTTCTCAGCACCGGGTTCGGCGGTCATGTAGTTGTAGACATCGCACCCGATCGCATCAGCTTCGCTCAGGAAGCCCTTGTCGACTACGGCGCCATCAAAGTCGAACAGGTCTCCGAAATGACAGTCACAATGGTGATCGGGCTCCCAAACGATCACCAGTTCCCGGTCCGTTGCTTCGGCGATTGCGGCGGCCGATCCGATAGCGCGCAGGCGGTTGCCTAGGCCGTGCTGTGCATCGATGAAGATCTTGTTCCGGGGCACCGAAACTGCGGGCATTGGCGGAACCGCGTCAGGAGGGCTCGCCATCGCGTCGAGGAAGGCCTGCTTGGATAGCTCCCCGAGTGGGCGCTGCATCACGCGCTCAAAGGCTTCGGCATTCAGATCGCGCACTTCCGGACCATAGTCCCAGGACATGAGCTCCTGCAGCATCTGGCGCGACGCCGCGTCGAATACGTGAGTGGGCACGACGTTTTCATGATGTCCGGCACGGGTCAGACTGCTCAGGTGCTGGTCTTGCTGCGTGAACTTAAGCGGCAGCAATTGTCGCTGGCCATTCCAGCCCGGCAACATGTCGCACAGGATGCGGTTGCGCTGGATCATGAAGCGCGGGCTGGCAGAGATCACGTCCCGAGCAGGGCGTTGCTCATTGTCGCCTTCTCCGGTGCGTTCTTCATCAGAGTGATCCAGGTGATGGATCGTGTCCGGTGCCACATCGCGGCGGATGAACCCCGCAGATTCTAGCCGGGTGTAAAGGTCATCGTCATCCCAGCCATAGGTGGTGATGAATTCGTTGAATCCCCCCACTGCCGCCAGAGCCGAGCGCGATGTGTAGAAGAAACCGTTCACATGCACCTGATCAGCCGCAGCCGTGCGCCAGTTACCTGCAATGAAGGTGTCGAGGTTTGGCAGCTGATTGCTGTCGAAGAATCCATCGGAGACCACGATATCCGCATCAGCCTTCAATATCCGTTCGCATCTGGCCATACGGAAGCCGACATTAAACGCGTAGGACAGGATCCAGCGAGGCTCATCATCGACGCGGATCACCCGGATGCGTGGATCGTCGACACCTGCGTCCTTCAAAGACTGCGACACCGGTACACGAGAGCTCCAATCCACGATGATCACTTCGGAGATCTGCGCATGTGCCAGCCAGCTGCCGAGAGCCTTGAGAAGGTTATCCGTTCGGTTCATGGCGCAGGTCACGAGGCTGACGCCCGGTGCGCCGCCAGGCTCGATACCGCCGAGCAAGGTATCGCGCCGCATCGCAACCCCATCCTGGACTGCTTCCGGCAGCGTCAAACAGACTTCACGCACCGAGGCGTGTCCTGCGATGAGACGCGAGAAGTTCAGATAGGACTGCCGAATGGACTGCGGTGCATCTGGAGAGATCTTGTCCCGGATGGACGAGAGCTTGCGGTCTACATCGTGAACCCGGTTTTCGACCACAGCACTATATAGATCGTAGAGCTCATTATTGAGCTGAAGAAAATCCTTCATGAACCAAACCTGAACCTTGTGTCGCGTAAAAGACGTCTTGTTTTCAACTGATCAAAGCGAGAGGTGATCTGTTTTCGACACTATATGTCACTTGACCTGTTCACACCTTCGCACCCCTGCACCATAGCCCGTTTCCGCGAGGCAGTTCTTTGCACAGAGAAACGGGCGTTGCAACAGTACTGGCCGGGCTTGGACCGCAGTCTGCGGTTGGTTGCCGAAATACAATGCGCGTTGTCTGCGGCCTGGTGTTATTTTACTCAGTTCCTACTCCGGGCGACTTCGCCAGAGGGGCCCATTGTCTAGCCGCATTCGGCTGGCGGAATCGTTCGCCTACCGATGGAGTCGTAGCCGTTGAACCCTGCCCGTTTCGCGTCCTTTGCGGAATAGACGTTGCGCAAATCAGCCAAGTGCGGCGTGGCCATGCGTCGGGCCAGCTTCTTGAGATCCAGCGCGCGGAATTCGTTCCACTCTGTCAGGACCACCAGCAGATCGGCATTGTTCGCGGCCTTGTAGGGGTCCTCTGTCCAGATCACGCCGGGAAGCAGGGCCTCGCCCTCGCGCCGCCCCTGTGGATCGACGACGCGCACCTTGGCACCCGACCCGACCAGCGCCGGAATGATCGTCAACGAGGGCGCTTCGCGCATGTCGTCGGTATTGGGTTTGAAGGTCACGCCAAGGATTGCGATGGTCTTGCCGTTGAAGCTGCCGCCACAGAGATCACGCAGTTTCTCGACCATGCGCTGCTTGACCGAGTCGTTCACGCGGATCACCGTCTCGACAATATTCTGAGGCACAGCGTTTTCCTGACCGATCCGGGCCAAGGCCGATGTATCCTTTGGAAAGCACGACCCCCCATAACCGGGACCGGCATGCAGGAAATGCTGCCCGATACGGCCGTCAAGCCCCATTCCACGCGCCACCTCCTTTACGTCGGCCCCGACCCGTTCGCACAGGGCAGCGATCTCGTTGATGAACGTGATCTTCGTGGCGAGAAAACCGTTGGCGGCGTATTTGATCATCTCGGCGCTTTCCAGATCGGTGGTCACAATCGGGAATTCGCGCAGATAGAGCGGGCGATAGATCTCTGCCATGACCTCGGCCGCGCGTTCGCTCTGAACTCCGACGATCACCCTGTCAGGCTTCATGAAATCGTCGATTGCCGCCCCTTCGCGCAGGAATTCGGGGTTCGAGGCCACGTCGAATTCGGCATCGGGATTGGCCTTGGCAATCACCTGCTTGACCTTGCGGTTGGTTCCCACCGGAACGGTAGATTTCGTCACGATCACAGCATAGCCCGTCAATGCCTTGGCGATCTCCTCGGCAACGGCCATCACATAGGTCAGGTCGGCGTGCCCGTCCCCGCGACGTGTCGGCGTGCCAACAGCGATGAAAACCGCATCGGCCCCGTCAATCGCCTTGTTCAGATCCGTCGAGAAGGTCAGGCGTCCGGCAGCCACATTGCGCGCCATCACATCTTCCAGGCCTGGCTCGAAAATCGGCACCTCGCCGGCATCGAGCCGCGCGATTTTCTCGACGTCCTTATCGACGCAAATCACGTCATGGCCGAAATCCGAAAAACACACTCCGGAGACAAGCCCGACATAGCCTGTTCCGATCATCGCAATACGCATCTGAACCTGATCCTTCCACCCCAATCGCCTGCCCGCATCCGTAGCGCGATAATGCCTAGCACCGACCTTTGGGAATTACGAGGGAAAGCAGATACCTCGACGTCCCGAACGGCTTGTCGGACTATTCGGAAGCACCGTAGAGCCCGCGCAGGCCGGGGCAGTGACGCAGGATCGGAGGCGTTGATCTGGGCGCTAGCTTTCGCGGCTATTGCGAATCCGGCCACGCGACGTCAGCACAGGGGCCTGTCTCCTGCGGGCGCAACTTCCCATGTGATCGGAGGATGGTACCGCCTCCCCGGCTTGAACGGGGGACCTCTGGATCCACAATCCAGCGCTCTAACCAACTGAGCTAAGGCGGCACTGGCGGGGTGGATAGCCCCCGTTGCGCCGGAATGCAAGCCTCTCTGTCATGTCAATTTCAGCTTCCATGTCTGTTCTTCCAGCCGCTGCCCGAACGAGGTGACGGGATGGCTGTCGACGCAGGTGAACCCGGCCTTTTCATAGAGCGCGCAGGCGGCCCGGTGGCTGGCATGGGTCCAGAGCACCAATTCCCCGTAACCCTTGTCTCGGGCATAGGCGATGCAAACCTCCAGAAGGCGTTTGCCAAGCCCCTTGCCCCGTGCAGACGGGGTCAGAAGGAACAGCCGCAGCTTGGCCTGCCCCGGTTCCGGCCCCCTGACACAGAAGATCGAGCCGAGCCGTTCGCCCCCACCCCAGGCAATCCAGGCGCGTTCGCAAGCGGGGTCGCGATTGCGAAGATAGTCGGCAAGGATTTCGGCCACCAAGGGCTCGAAACTGGCGTCGAATCCCTCTTCGCGGGCATAGAGCTCCGCATGTTGCTGGATCAGCCAGCCGGCATCGCCAATGCCCAGATCCTTCAGGATGACCTCGTCCGACATGCAATTTCCCCTTTGTGGACGCCGTCCGCTTCCAGTATTTTGCCTTGTATCGCAACGGGCAAGGGTCTAGGCCGCTCGCCAGCCCCCATTTATGGGGAAAACCGGTTTCTCGGAGGACATCAATGGGCATCGACAGCGAAAGCGACATCGCCGCCAATCTGCAGATCGGCCCGACCACCATGGGCATGGTTCGCATCTATATCGAAGCAGACGGCGTCGATCTGCCGCTCGATTTCGACCCGGAAGAAGCCTTGGAAATCGCCGAGGAACTGCGCGTCGCGGCGGAAACCATCCGCAAGGGCGCCAAGGGCTGATCTCCGGCCCGACGGCATCGCCGGTCGATGGCCTGTCATACGAGGGGCGCTGCCCCTCGCGCTCCCCGGAGTATTTGGGCCAAGAAGAAGGGGGCGCGGACAATTTTAGTCAAATGCTGCCCGGTTTGGGATCGCGGTATCCGTGCAGACGTTGCGCGGCGGTGCGGGCGAATTTCTGGGTCAGCACCTTGCGCCGGGCGGGGGCGAGTTTGGTCTCGGGTCCGAAGCGCAGGATTTCCGCGTCATAAGCATCCGCAATGATCAACCCCGTGCCATCCGGCAGCAGATCGGTCGGAAATTCCTGGTCCACAGCCCAGAAATACCGGTCACACCATTCCAGGTAGCCATCCCATTTCGAATCGGAGGTGAAGTCGACGCGACTCGATTTGCACTCGATCACCCAGATTTCCCCTTTGGGGCCAAGCGCCATGACATCCACCCGCTTGCCCCGCTCCGGCACGAATTCTTCCAGGCTGGCGAAATCATGCTGGCGCAGGTGACGGCAGACGCCCCGGGCCAGCAACTGGCCGGGCATGAGATCGGGAAGGAGAGCGTCGTTTGTCATCAGGCCAGATTGGAACAATTCAAGAACAAATGCAATTGCCTGCATTGCTCTTGCCGGAACCGGTGGAAGGGCCTATGTGAGGGATTGGCGGGTTCTGCCCTTCTCGTAACGGGCAAAATTCCGGTGGCCTTAAGCAATTCCGAGGGAGCTGGCTCTGTGCGGACCGTGGTTCGTTTACCTGGCGCCCACCTGTAAAAACAGGTCCTCGGGAATTCAATTCCCAACGGCTGTGGTGGTCCCGTCACCTCAGAAAGACCAAGGCCCGAGGCAGATGCTTCGGGCCTTCTTTCTTGTGGGGTGTCTAGTGGTCGGTGATTCTGATCGGAATCGCAACCGGATCGACCACCGGCAGCGCATCGCGCTTGCCGCCCTGGCCATCGTCCTCATCCTCGCCCATCGACATGATCTTGTAGCCGATCTGGGCCGATCCGAAGGTGATCGTGCCGAACACGATCAGCATCAGCACCGCCACCGGCCCCTCGGCGGTATGGGTCACAAGGTGCCACAGGTTGCCGACATTGAAGGCCAGGATCATCGCCGTGAAAGCGACGGAAATCCCGAGTCCGATAAAGCCGTGTCTGATGATCATCTTGATATGCTCTGGCATGATGTCCTCCTTGACCTTGTCAATCATGTTAGCACTGCTTGCATCGTCTGCAACCCACAAGCCTGCGTCAGAGCCGCCCATGCGCCAATATTCGCCCCTGCCTCAAGATGCTTGCCTTGATCAGGGGCAGCGGCCTAGCGTCGTGCTGAAAACGGAGGCAGCTGATGACGGCAGCAAAAGACACGGCGCGGGCAACGGTCAGGGCCCGCATGGGCGAGATTTCCCGCTGGACGCGCGACATCTGGGATTTTGGGGAAACCGCGTGGCGCGAGTACAAATCCTGCGCCTACTACGTGGACCTTCTGCGGAGCGAGGGATTCGAGGTCGAGGAAGGCAGCGCCGGCATGCCCACGGCCTTCTGCGCCACCTGGTCAAACGGCGACGGCCCCACCATCGGCGGCTACGCCGAATATGACGGCATCCCCGGCAACTGCCAGGCTGCAGAACCGCGAAAGGCCCCCCGCCCCGGCCTCGGCCCGCATGCGGGCGGCCACACCGACCCCCATTCGGCGCTTGGCATGGGATCGCTCGGCGGTTTTCTTGCGGCAAAAGCCGCGATGGAGGCACATAACATCCCCGGGCGGCTCAAGTTCTTCGGGGAACCGGCAGAAAAGGTGCGCGGATCGAAACCCATCCACGCGGCGGCGGGCTACTACGATGACCTCGATGCGGCAATCAGCTTTCACCCTTTCTACATGGCGCCCTTGTGCAACACCGTGCGGTGGGACACCCATTGCGGCGTGGGCTACGGCGTCATCTACGAATTCACCTGCGACGCGCCGGAAACCTGGATGGCGGGCGAGGATGCCAGCCCGATCCCCGCCAGCCACGCCGCTGCCCGTGCGCCGGGGGCCACGGATGCCATGGTGCAGATGTATCAATCGGCCAAAGCCCTGCGCGAACATGTGATGGCGCCGGGGCAAAGCTGGTCGATGAATGAGGCCATCCTGAGCCATGGGCAGGCCACGGCAGACAACATCCCGGCACAGATCGCGCAGATCCAGTATTTCATCCGCATCAGCGAGGTCAGCGAGGCCGAGCACATCATCCGCGGCCTCGATCATTTCGCCGAGGCTGCGGCACAGCTTTGCCACTGTTCCTGGCGGCGGCACTGGGTGGCCAAATCGCGCCCCGGCCTGCCCAACCACGCCATGGCCCGCGCAACCTACGCCAACCTGGAGGCCGTGGGCGCGCCGGTCTGGGGCGAAGAGGCCGCCGACTTCGCCCGTGCGATTCAGGCTGAACTGGGGCTCGACCCCATGGCCGACCCGTTTCTGCCGATGATTTCGAAGCTCACACCTCCGGAAGAGGCCGAACGCCAGATCCGCCAGGTCCTGCCCCCGTCGCAGCGCCATTTCACCTCGGACGACTACACCGAATACTGCTGGCACGCGCCCACGGTGCGGCTCTATATCGGGCGCCCGGCGCTGACCGCACCCGAGGGCTTCGCCTACCCGGCCTGGGCGATGAACGCGCTTGGCGGGCACCCTGCGACCATCGACCCGATGACGGAGGTCGCGGCGCAGGTCATCGCCATGACCGCGCTCGACTGCCTCACCGACCCGGCCCTGTTGGAAACGGCACAGGCCGAGTTCCGCCAACGCACCGCCCAAGAGCATATTCCGCCGCTCTGCGACTACGCCCCGCCGCTTCACTTCCGCTGGCCCGAATACGTGACCACCGCGCGCGGCGAGGACTGGGTGATCCCTGCGCACGGGCAATAGGCCCGTTTTCAACCGCAAGCCCATGCGCATGAACCGGAGTTTATTGCACCCGCCGAAGCCTTCGTTCTATGCGCAGGCACGGCCGTTCAGGCCGATGATTTCTGGAAGGACCCTCCCGCATGCTCATCAAGGACCACCTCGCGAACATGGGCGAAACCCTGTTCCGCTGGCGCAGCTTCGTTCTGACCCTGTTCATTCCCATCGTTCTGTTCGCCATCTGGCAGGGCGAGGCAATCGAGCTGCGCTTCGGCGACACCGTGGGGGAAATCTACGAAACGCTCTGTCTCGTGCTGGTGCTGACCGGCGTGGTTCTTCGGGCCTATACGGTGGGCTACGTGCCCGCGCGCACCTCGGGTCGCAACACAAAGGGGCAGGTGGCGGAATCGCTCAACACCACCGGGATCTATTCGGTTGTGCGCAACCCGCTCTACCTTGCCAATGCGATCGGCTACGTGGGGGTGGCGCTATATACCCAATGGCTCTGGGTGGGGGCGCTGATGGCGCTGGTGCTGGTGATCTACTTCGAACGGATCATCGCCGCCGAAGAACGCTTCCTGTCAGACAAGTTCGGACAGGAGTACAACGACTGGGCCGCGCGCACCCCGGCCTTCTTCCCGCGCCTGTCGGGCTGGGTGCCCCCCGCCCTGCCCTTCAGCTGGCGCACCGTGTTCCGTCGCGAGCATCCCAGTTGGCTCAGCACCATGACGATGATGTATGCGCTCGAGATGCTCTCGACCTGGCGCGAGGGCGAGGCCCTGGCGGATGCCACGGCCTGGCACGTGGCGATGCTGACGGTGATCGCGCTTCAGATCGTGATGATGGCGCTGAAGAAATGGACCCGCTTCTTCCGCGTGGAAGGGCGCTGATCGACGCGGAAGAATTTTCTAGAAAATTCTTCCGAACCAAAATTTTTCCTCGAAAAATTTTCAGACCGGAAAACTCTTCTGGAAGAGTTTTCCGGCTCAGAACGCCTCGGGCCGGGCTTCGCGCGCCATGTGATCCAGCACGGCATTCACGAATTTCGGCTCGCGTCCTTCGGGGAAGAAGGCGCGGGCCACATCCACGAATTCCGTGATCACCACCTTGGGCGGAGTATTCGAGTCCAGCAGCTCCGCACCCGCCGCCCGGAACAGGGCCCTGATCGTCGGGTCAATGCGCGCAATCGGCCATTTCGCAACAAGCGCCCGGTCGGTCATCTGGTCGATCTTCGCCTGCCAGTTCACCGCGTCATCCAGCAGTTTGGTGAAAAGATCGGGATCGGCCTCGGCCAGCTCCTCGCCCGCCACTTCCTGGCCAAAGCGAAAATCGAAGAACTCGCGGCGCACCTTCTCCACCGTCTGCCCCGCGGCCTCCATCTGAAACAGCGCCTGCACGGCGTATAGCCGGGCGGCCGATTTCATCTGGCGCTTTTCGTCCTTCGTGGGGCCCTTGGGGGTGGTCATGCGCGGCTTGGTCCTTTTGCATCGCCGGCAATCAGCATCTCGCTGCCCGCCGGTTTGAATCCGATGCCGCCTTTAGGCGCTGCGAACTTCCGCGTCAACGCGATAAGATGGAGCGCCGCCGCAGCAGCCCCGCCGCCCTTGTTCTGATCGGCGGGATCGGCGCGCACTTCGGCCTGTTTGCGGTTTTCCACGGTGAGGATGCCGTTGCCGATACAGGCCCCTTCCAGCCCCAGAAGCTGGATCGCACGGGAACTGTCGTTGCAGACCGTATCGTAATGGGTCGTCTCGCCCCGGATCACGCAGCCAATGGCGACGAACCCGTCGAAATTGGCCTGCCGATAGGCAATGCGGATCGCCGTGGACACCTCCAGCGCGCCGGGCACTTCGATGATGTCATGCGTAGCGCCCACCTCATCCAGCGTGGCGATGGCCCCCGCCACCATGTTGTCGGCGATATCTTTGTAATAGGGCGCCACAACGATCAGCACCTTCACCGGCTTGTCGAAAGCGGGCAGTGGCAGCGTGTAATGAGTTTCAGATCCGGCCATAGCGTCAGCCCTTCATGATCGGGCGCGTGCCCACGATGGAAAGCCCGAAGGCGTCGAGACCCAGATAGCGGGTCGAGGGTGAGTCGGTCAGCAGGATCAGCTCGTGCAGGCCCATCTTGGACAGGATCTGCGCCCCAAGCCCCGTGCGCTTGACGGTGCGGGGGCCTTGTTCGTCCTCAACGGCGAAGGCCTCCTTCCGGGGCGCCCGGATCAGGCAGATCGCCCCCCGGCCCTCCTCGGCGATGATCCGCATGGCGGTCGGCAGCTCTGCGGTCGGTTTCGGGCCAAGCCCGAGCAGATCCGCCCCGGCCTGCAACGCATGGGTGCGGATCAGCACCGGCTCATCGGTGGTGATGTCGCCCTTCACCAGCACCACATGTTCAACACCATGGGTCTGGTCGGTGAAAATCCGCATCTCCCATTCGCCACCGAATTCGGAGGTGACCGTATCGCGCGCGGTCTCGACCACCAGGTTGTCGCTGCGTGAACGATAGGTGATGAGGTCCGAGATCGTTCCGATCTTCAGCCCATGTATCTTCGCATATTCCACCAGATCGGGCAGCCGCGCCATGGTGCCGTCTTCCTTCATGATCTCGCAGATCACCGAAGACGGGTAATGCCCCGCCAGTCGCGCCACATCGCAGCCCGCCTCGGTATGCCCAGCGCGCACCAGCACGCCGCCACGCCGCGCGCGCAGCGGGAAAACGTGGCCCGGCGTGGCGATATCGGCAGCGGTGCATTGCGGGTCGATGGCGGTTTTCACGGTCAGCGCCCGGTCAGCAGCGGAAATGCCAGTCGACACGCCCTCCCGCGCCTCGATCGAGACCGTAAAGGCTGTCTCGTGGCGGGAGGAATTGTTCACCGCCATCATCGGCAGGCCCAGTTCCTCGACTCGTTCCGCAGGCAGGGTCAGGCAGATCAGCCCGCGCCCGTGGGTGGCCATGAAGTTGATCGCATCGGGCGTCGCGAAATTGGCGGGGATCACCAGATCGCCCTCGTTCTCGCGGTCCTCGTGATCGACAAGGATGAACATGCGGCCCTGGCGGGCCTCCTCGATGATCTCTTCAATGGGCGAGATCGCATTCTTGTAGTCGGTCTCGACGGGCCCTGGGGTCTCGAATGTCATTTTGGTCCCTTTGTGCCTTGGCGTGCGCAGGAGATAGCGCAGCCCGTCCCCCGATACCAGCGAAGACCCGTCGCAAGAGGCGCTGGACACGACGTCACGGCGGATCGTCCGGAATTTCCATTCCTGCTTTGGCACAGCGCGCGCGTAACTGATCAGCCAGCGCTCCAGCTTCCAAACGCTCACAGATCGCAAGTGCCTCGACCAGGACCGGCATCATCGAGCTGTTCTCGACCTCATCGTTCCGGCATTCGGCAGACTCGCGGCCAAGATAGGTCAGGCTACGGTCGATATGCCCAACCACCACCTCCAGCCGCACCAGCAGCGCCAACCGTTCGTAGCTGACTTGCAAGGCAGGCGGATCATCCCACGGCTCGTCTGGGTCAAGCCAACTGCGATCCTCCTCCCGATCCAACGGCAGGCGCGCCTCCAGAACCTCTATCGCAGCCCTGATTTCACCGCGCGCGATGAAGCGGTTGGCCTGTTCGGTCAGAAAGTCGAACCCATTCAGCGTGGCTGTGCGGTCGTTGCGGGTATCGACTATGACCTTGCCCGCCTGCCAGGCGCGCACGGCCTCCAGCCGTTGGCCGATCGTGGCAATGCTCAGATCGATCCGATGCACCCGAGCCGCCTCCCTTTCCATTTGCTCCGTACGGTCCCGTCCAGTGCGCGTCACGTGCGAATAAATGAGAAACGGCAGGCTCATAATAATCAGCAGCGCGAAGACGCCCATCCAGTCCGATGTCATTCTTGGCCTCTTTCTTGCGCGATGCTCTTCAGAGGGACGATATTGCCGTTAAATAAGTGTGCATGCAACACTATAATGGAGTGTGGACAGCCTGCGCCTGTCCCACATAGGTTTGCCGAACCGACAGGAGGACCAGAATGCGCAGCAGCCGCATGATCACAGCCGTGGAAGCCCATGCCGAAGGCGAACCGGGCCGCGTCATCACCGGGGGCCTCCCGCCGATTCCCGGCCGCTCTGTGTTTGAGAAAATGCAGTGGATGCAGGTCCATGCCGATGACATCCGCCTGCTGATGCTGCGCGAACCGCGCGGCAACCCGGCGCTGTGCTGCAACGCCATTGTGGAACCCTGCGACCCGGCGGCAGATGCCGGTTTCATCATCATGGAACAGACGGAATACCCGCCCATGTCCGGGTCCAACACCATCTGCACCGTGACCGTCCTGCTGGAAACCGGCATCCTGCCGATGGTCGAACCGGTGACCGAACTGACGCTGGAGGCCCCGGCGGGCCTGATCCACGTCCGTGCGGACTGCCGGAATGGCAAGGTCACCCGTGTCACCTTTCGCAACGTGCCCTCCTTCGCCCTGCATCTGGATGCCGAAATCGAGGTCGAGGGCCATGGCGCCGCGAAGGTCGATGTCGCCTGGGGCGGGATGTTCTACGTGATCGCCGATGCCAGCCAGTTCGGCCTCGACCTGACCCCGGAAAACGGTGCCGAAATGGTCCGCCTGTGCGAGGCCCTGCGCCGTGCAGCGCGGGACCAACTGCCCGTCACCCACCCGGAGAACCCCGCCATCACCGGCCCCACGATCTCGCAACTGACCGGCCCCGCGCAGCAAGCGGGTAACCACGGGCGCAGCGCCGTCACCGTCTCGAACAGCGTCTCGGCCCCGCCAAGCCCCCTGTCGCTTCCCGGCGCGCTCGACCGCTCGCCCTGCGGCACCGGGACCAGCGCCAAACTCGCCTGCCTGCACGCGCGCGGGATGCTGGAAGCGGGGGTGGACTACATCAACGAAGGCCCCATCGGCACCACCTTCACCGCAAGGATCGAGGGTCTGACCCAGGTCGGCCCCTACCCTGCCATCCTCCCCAGCATCGCGGGCCAGGCCTGGATCTATGGCACCAGCCAATACCTGCTCGACCCCACCGACCCGTTCCAGCAGGGCTTCCGCGTTGGCGACATCTGGGGCTGACGCACAAAGCCCCTGCGCTGGTCGGCGTTTGGCTTTGGCCGCATTTGGGCTACCATCCCTCCGACAGAAGGGGAGATACAACAATGCGCAAGCTACAGGTTCAGGGCGTCCACCACATCACACTGACCGGCGCCGACCGGCAGACATCCATAGATTTCTGGGAAGGGGTGCTCGGCATGCCCTTCATCTTCGACCAGCCCAATCTCGACAATCCCCGTGAAGGCCATCTCTATTTCGATCCCGGCGACGGGCGGCTCATCACCGTCTTCACCAATGAAGACCGCACACCCGACCCGCGCCGCACACCCACGGAACCGGGCTGCGTGCATCACCTCGCCTTCAATGTCAGCAAGGCCACCTTCAGCCAATGCGTGACCCGGCTCGATGAGCGCGGCATCTCGCATTCCGGCCCCAAGGATCGCGGCTTCATGGATTCGATCTATTTCAAGGACCCGATGGGCCTGATGATCGAACTGGCCTGCTACCGGTTCGAACCGCCCACGGGCTGCACCCATGCCGATGTGATGATCGAGGCGCACCGGATGCGCGTTGCGGCGGGCGACTATAACATCCAGGAAAAACATCTCGCCGATGCGATCGAGCTTCTGGTCGAACGCCGCCAGCAGACCCTGTCCGCAGACCGTTCCCCGAAGAATCCCTACTGAGTTTCTTCTTGGCCCAAATACTCCCGCCGGAGGCACGCAACGGTGCCACCGGCGGATCATGCAATCTGCACGACTCCCTCACCACATTTCCGTGGCAACGCGGCCCGAGGAGGGCCCCGGAGGGGCCTGACGAGGGCCGCCCCCGGGTCGACGCCGGAGGCGGCGAAACCGCTCAGTCGTCCGCGACGCCCTGTGCCCTCAGACGCGCCCGCCGGGCCCGGTAGCTCGGCACCACCACCAGCAGCGCGGCAATGACCAGCAGCGCCAGTGTCATCGGACGCTCCAGGATGAAGCTGAACCCGCGATAGAGCTGCATGGCCCGCGCGAAATTGTCTTCCAGCATCGTCCCGAGGATGAAGCCGATCAGCAGCGGCGCCAGCGGATAATCCGCAAACCGCAGGATCGTCGCAACCACCCCGAAGCCCACCAGCAGCAGCAGTTCGGTCGAGTTGTTCTGACCGATATAGGACCCCATCAGCGTGAAGAACAGGATGAACGGGATCAGGTAGTTGCGCGGGATCGCAAGGATCTTGGCGATATAGGGAATAAGCGGCAGGTTCAGCACTAGAAGCACGAGGTTGCCGATATACATCGAGATGATGACCGCCCAAAACACCTCGGGCGTGTCGGTCATCAGCCGTGGCCCCGGCGTGACGTTCAGGGCGATGAGCGCGCCAAGCAGGATCGCCGTGGTGCCCGAGCCCGGAATGCCAAGCGTCAGAAGCGGCACGAACGACCCGGTACAGGCGGCATTGTTCGCGGTTTCCGGGGCCGCAAGCCCCTTGATCGAACCCTTGCCGAATTCCGCCTGCTCCTCGCCCTTGGCGATGTTGCGCTCCACCGCGTAGCCCAGGAACGAGGCGATGGTCGCCCCCGCCCCCGGCAGCACGCCGATGAAGAAGCCTTGCAGCGACTGCCGCCCGATCACGGGGGCAATTGCCTTCGCCTCGGCGCGGCTGATCCGCAGGCCTGTGATCTTGCCGCTTTCCCCCTGTGCCGCGCGGGCCGGGTTCATCACCAGGAACAGCGCCTCGGGCAGGGCGAACATCGCCATGGCCAGCGTGATGAAGGAAAAGCCCGATTGCAGTTCCATCACCCCGAAGGTGAATCGCGGCATGTTGGACAGGGCGCCCTCGCCCACGGTGCCCATGATCAGGCCAAGGATCGTCATCATCAGCGCCTTGCCCACCTGGCCGGTGCCCGCAAAGGCGGCGATGGCCGACAGGCCCACCACCATCAGCGCGAAATATTCCGCCGAATGGAACAGCAGGGCCACGCTGGACAGGGCCGGCGCGAAGATCATCAACAGGATCGCGCCGATGGTGCCGCCTGCAAAGCTGGCGATGGCGGCGATGGTCAGCGCCTTGCCGGCCTGGCCCTTCCGGGCCATGGGGTAGCCGTCGAAACTGGTCGCGACCGTGCCCGCGACCCCCGGCGCGTTCAGCAGGATCGACGAGGTGGAGCCGCCGAAGATGGCCCCGTAATAGACCCCGGACAGCAGGATCAGGGCCGCCGTCGGATCGCCCAGGCCGATGGCCACGGGGATCATGATCGCGATGATCGACATCGGCCCAAGACCGGGCAACATGCCGATCAGCGTGCCGATGACGCACCCGAACACCACCATCATCAGGTTCACCGGGGTGACGGCGGCGCTCAGACCGAGCAGAAGACCTTCAAGCATCGTGCTGTCTCCTTACAGGAAGCTGGGCAGCGGGCTCAGGTAGATGCCAAGCACCTCCTGGACCAGATACCAGATCGACCCCGCGGCAATGGCCGCGACAGGGATCATGATGTGAAACTTGCGTTCCCCGAGGATCGCCCCTCCGAGAACCAGGAACCCGATTGTCGCGCCCAGAAACCCGAGCGAACGCAGGGTCATCGCATAGGCGACCATCAGCACCAGCAGGGCGATGGCCTGCCCGACGTGATAGTCCCCGATGCGGCTCAGATCGATCACCCCGTCCTTGGCCTCTTCGCCGTCCTTCGGCGCGGGTTTGGGGGAAAGAAGGACGAACAGGCCGACAACGACGCCCGCGATCGCAAGGATCTTTGGGAAGGTCGAGGGCCAGATCGGGTTGCGCTGAAGGATCGGCGGCAACAGGTGATCCATGGTGAAGAAGGCGGCATAGCCATAGACGCAGCAGATCGCCACGAATGCCAGCGCGATCCAGCGATCAAGCGCCATGTGTCATTCCTCCGTTTTCGATTGTGACGGGCGGGGCGGGGCCAGAGCGGCGCGGCGCGCAGACAGGCGTCCGCCTGCATCTCGGCCCGGGTCGCGTCCGGGGAGAGTGCCCCCGGTCAGCCTCTGACCGACCGGGGGCGTGGTTCAGGGCAGGGCTTAGAGGAAGCCGAGATCCCGCATCAGGTCGCCGATCTGGGTTTCCTGCGCTTCAAGGAAGGCTTCGAACTCGTCACCGGGACGGAAGATATTGACCAGACCCATGCGCGCGCGCACGGCTTCCCATTCCGGGGTGTCCATCATGGTGGCCAGCAGGTTCTGATAGGCGGACACGGTCTCTTCGGGCATGCCCGGAGCCGCGAAGAAGCCGCGCCAGTTGACGAACTGGGCGTCGATGCCCTGCTCGGCGAAGGTCGGGGCGGCGTCATAGGCGGCCACACGCTCCGGCGCGGTCACGCCGAGGATGCGCACTTCGCCCTGTTCGGCCAGTGCCACGGCTTCCGAGAAGCCGGTGGACAGCGCGTCGATCTCGCCCGACAGAAGCCCGGCCATGGCCTCGCCACCGGCGTCATAACCGATGTAGTTGAAGGCGGTCGGGTCTTCGCCCGCGGCCTGCATCACGATGGCCGCCACCAGGTGGTCCATGCCGCCCGGCACCGAACCGCCGCCAATGGCGAAGTCCATCGGGCTTTCACGATAGTTTGCCAGGGCCTCGTCCATCGAGGTCAGCGGGCTGTCGGCGGAGACGACAAGCGCGGCGTAGTCGCCAACGGTGCCGGCAACCAGCGTCAGGTCGCGGAAGCTCTGTGCGATTTCACCGGTCAGGGCGCGGATCACGATGGGGGTGGAATTCACCATCAGCGTGCCCTGGCTCGACTCTGCGTTCTCGATCAGGTGGGCAATGGCCACGCCACCGCCGCCGCCGGACATGTTCTCGAAGCTGGCCGTGCCAACGAGACCCGAGTTCACCAGCGCCTCGCCGGTGCCGCGCGCGGTGCCGTCCCAGCCACCACCGGCGCCGCCGGGGATCAGGAAGTGGATGCTGTCCATCTGCTGGTGACCATCGGCCAGAGCAGGCGTGCCGAGGCTCATCGCGGCAACCGCCGCAGCCGCAAAGGCCCGACGGGTCAGGTTCGTTTTCATCATTGTCTCCTCCCAGTTTGACAAAGAGGGGCGAGTGCCCATGACTGAAGGAAAGCACCCAAACCTGACATTCACCTGTCACGCGCACAGAAAGGCCCGCCCCGCCGATGAGGTTCCTTCTTGTAGAAGATAACCAGCAGCTCGCCGCCGCCGTGCTGGACCGGCTGTCGCTGGATGGCCATGTCGTGGATCACGCAGGCGATCTGGGCATGGCCGAGGACTACATCTCCGCCACCGATTACGATTTGATTTTGTTGGATATCATGCTGCCCGACGGCGATGGCCGCGACTTTCTGAACGCGCAGCGCGCACGGGGGAAGGACACGCCCGTCATCGTCCTGACCGCACGATCCGAGGTGTCGGACAGGGTCGGCGCGCTCGACATGGGGGCCGATGATTATATTCCCAAGCCCTTCGATTTCGCGGAACTGGAGGCCCGCTGCCGCGCCGTTTTGCGCCGCCGGACCGGCACCGCGACCAATGTGAAGCGATTCGGCAACGTCGCCTTCAACGCGCTGGAGGGCACGCTGACGAATGGCGACAGGGTCATTCCCCTGCGCAATCGCGAACTGCGCCTGCTGGAGGTCTTTTTCGGCGCACCAGGCCAGATCATCCCCAAGCCCAAGTTGGTGGACCGGCTGTTTTCCTATGACGAGGACGTGTCCGAGAACGCCATCGAGGTCTATGTGGGTCGCCTGCGCAAGAAGCTGGAGGGCAGCGACGTGTCCATCGTCACCGTGCGCGGGCTCGGCTACCGGCTGGCGGTGCCCTGATGTGGCCGTTTCGCGCTCCGGGCTCGATCCGTCTTCGGCTGACGCTGCAACTGCTGACCGGCGCGGCGGTGATGGCGCTGGTGCTGTTCCTGATCGTCTACAGTTTCGCCCGCCAGATCGGCGCGGAATCGCAGGACCGGATCCTGTCCGCCTCGGCCACCTCGATCCTCGACGCCACCACCGTCCAGTCGGGCAATATCAGCGTCGACATCCCCTATTCCGCCTTCACCATGCTGGACAACTCCGTCGACGACCGGGTCTTCTATCGCATCACGCAGGACGGCGACGGGCTGACCGGCTATGACGACCTGCCAAGCGCCCGGCAGGATCAGGGCACCGGTCCGGCCTTCGATACCGTCACCTATCGCGGAGAAGAATTGCGCATTGCCACGCTGACCCGCCGCGTCTCGGTCGGGGGCACACCCACAAGGATCGACGTGACGGTCGGCCAGACCCGTGACGCGCAGGCCGACGTTCTGGCCCGCATCCTCAGGATGACCGTTCTGCTCGGCTTCGGCTTCTTCGCCGCCTCTGCCCTGCTGGCGATTCTGGCCGGGCGCAGCACTGCCGCCTCGCTGTCGCGGCTGGCCGAGTCGGTGTCGCGTCGTGGACCGCAGGACCTGCGCCCGGTGGTGGCCGAGGTGCCAAGCGAGATGCGCCCGCTGGTGACCTCGCTCAACAGCCTCATCGCCCGGCTTTCCGCCGCCCTGACCCGCACCGAGGATTTCATCGCCGAGGCCGCACATCGCGTCCGCACCCCGCTGGCCACCGTCCGCGCCCATGGGGAAAACACGCTGCGCCGGGTCAGCAAGGAAGAAAACCGCGTGTCCCTGCGCGAAATGATCCGCGCCATCGACGAAAGCAGCCGCGCGGCGGGGCAGCTCTTGGACCATGCCATGGTGTCGCTGCGTGCCGATCAGCTGGAACTGTCGCCCGTCGCCCTGCGCCCGCTGGTGGCCGACCTCGTGGACCGGCTGCGCCCGGTGGCGGAACTCAAGGACATGGACCTGCGCTTCGAGGTCAGCGAGGAGCAGGAGGTGATGGGCGACACGATCCTGATCCAGAACGCGGTGCGCAACCTTCTGGACAACGCCATCAAATACGCGCCACCCGAAACCCCAATCGACGTGTCCCTGACCCGAGAGGGCGCCGGCGCCACCCTGACCATCCGCGACCAGGGGATCGGCTTTCCCGCGACCGGGGCCGATGCCCTGACAGGCCGTTTCGCGCGGGGGGAAAACGCCACCGGCGTCATCGGCTCAGGCCTTGGCCTGACCATCGCGGACGAGGTCGCTCGCGCCCATGGCGGCACCCTTACCATCGCCAATATCGAAGGAGGCCCCGGCGCATGCGTGCGTTTATCTCTTCCCTTGCGCTGATCCTGTCAGCCCTGCCCGGCCTCGCCTTCGAGATCGAGGAACATGTCCAGTTCCCGGCCGCGAACCAGACCGACGAGCTGCGGGTGATCTCTACCGCCGATGCGGATCTGTTCACCCCCTTCATCACCGCGTTCCAGGCGCTGAATCCCGGCGTGGCAGTGGACTATTACGTCGTCAGCTCCTCCGAGATCATGGTCGCCCTGCAAGACGAAGGCGAACGCTTCGACCTTGCCATTTCCTCGGCCATGGACCTTCAGATCAAGCTTGCCAATGACGGCCTTGCCCTGCCCTACCGCTCTGGCGCCACCGGCAGCCTGCCGGAATGGGCGCGATGGCGCGACCGGGTCTTCGCCTTCACCCAGGAACCCGCGACCATGGTGCTCTCGCGCGCCGATTTCGCGGATATCGACCTGCCCCGCACACGGCAGGAACTGATCACCGCGCTGCGCGACCATCCCGACCGGTTCCGCGGACGGATCGGCACCTATGACGTGCGCGAAAGCGGGCTTGGCTACCTCTTCGCCACGCAGGACGGGCGCACGTCGGAAACCTACTGGCGTCTGGCGCAGGTGATGGGGGGCTTGCAGACGCAGCTCTATCGCGGCTCGTCCGACATGATCGAGGATGTGGCCTCGGGCCGGATCGCGGTGGCGTATAATGTGCTCGGCAGCTACGCGCAGGTGCGCGAAGACTTGCATGATCGCATCCACATCATCGCGCCCGAGGATTTCACCACCGTGATGATGCGCACCGTCCTGATCCCCGCCAATGCCGAAACCCCGGAGGCGGCCGGGCGCTTCATCGACCACCTGATCGAAACCGCCTGGACCGAGGGCGGCGGGCGCTTCGCCTTCCCCGGCATCACGCCTGCGCGCCTGTCTGAAAACGCCAGCCTGCGCCCCATCCAACTCGGCCCCGGCCTGCTGGTCTATCTCGACCGGCTGAAGCGGCGGCAGTTCATCGAGGAATGGGAAGCGGCCATGGTGCAGCCCGGCTAGCTCAGCGGATAGACCGCCAAAGCCTCATACCGCGCGCCCTGTTCGGTTAGGGTGGAACCCTGAAGCGAGAAGCTGGAGGCGCGGGTCACGGGCACATCGACCACGGGTGCCGCAGCGAGGAAGCTTTGCAGGGCCGCCGCCTCCCCCTCCGACATATGCCGCCCAAAGCGCACCAGCGTCACATGCGGCCTGAACACCCGCCGTTCCGGCTGCATCCCCACCCGGCGCGCCATCCGCTCCACCTCAGCCTGCACCGCCACCAGTTCCGGCACCGGCTCCAGCAACGCCGCCAGCATCCGCGCCTTGCCCGGCCCGAACCAGTCGATCCCCGCAAAGCGCAATTCCGGTGCGGGCAGTCGCAGGGGTTCCAGCGCCATATGCAACTCCTCCAGCCGTTCCTCGGGTTGGTCATCCAGAAATGAGAGCGTCACATGCAGGTTCTCCCACGGCACCACCCGCCCAGCCCGAAGCCCTCCCACCATCCGCAAAAGCGGATCGCGGCAGGCGTCGGGCAGGTCAAGGCTGAGGAAGCTGCGCATGGGGGAATGCTCTAGTTGGCCGTGTCGTGGGAAATGGCTGTGCTTTCTAGAGAGTCGTGCAGCGCCCTCTCCAAAGCGGTTCTGGTAAGGCGCCATTCACTGTCGCTCAGTTCAGCGCTTGGCATCCCTACCCCCTTCTTTGCCAAGCTCCACCCCCTCTTAGTCCGCCAAACAACTATCCTATCGCCAATTTCAATTTTCTCAGAATTTGGATGGTAGGCAACTTCAGGGGATATCTCGACATCCTGATCGTCTGCACCGAAGGTGCGCGATATGAAATCAATCAACGAGATCGTGGTGTTCCGGGAAATTCTGAGCATGTGAGACTCCCCGCCGCTGGTAGTAATGATTGCTGGCCACTCAGTGTTTCCGCAGACGACCACCGTAAAGCCTGATCTGATATAGAGTTGCGTTCTTGGGCTATAGTTGCGCCAGAGCAGCCGACCTATCCAACCAATTTTTCTGACCTTCATCGGCCTAGATCCCCGTCGAACGCGCAAGAACGCAGTATTTACTTTCTCTGCTCACCATCCGTCCCCCACTCCATTTGTCAACGAACCAAACCGCCGGACCTGTTTCCAGATCCGGCGGTTTGTCTGTACGGGGGGTGTACAGGGGGTGTACGCCCGGTGTACGGGGGGCACCCCCTCTTTTCAGCCCACGATGTTGAAGCCGGGACCGTAGGGGTAGCCGGTGATATTCTCGGCCCCGTCCTCGGTGATGATCAGGATATCATGCTCCCGATACCCACCCGCGCCGGGCTGGCCTTCGGGGATCGTGATCATCGGCTCCATGGAAATCACCATGCCCGGTTCCAGCACCGTGTCGATATCTTCGCGCAGCTCCAGCCCCGCCTCGCGACCGTAGTAGTGAGACAGCACGCCGAAGCTGTGACCATACCCGAAGCTGCGGTATTGCAGCAGGTTCCGTTCGGCGAAGAAGTCATTGATTTTATGAGTAACATCGGCGCAAGATGCACCCGGTTTCAGCAGGCTCATGCCATATTCATGGGCGCCCACATTGGCCTCCCAATAGGCCAGAGAGGCGTCGTCCACCTCCTCGACAAACATGGTGCGTTCCAGCGCGGTGTAATAGCCCGAGATCATCGGGAAGGTGTTGAGGCTGAGGATATCGCCCCGCTGCAGCACCCGCCCCGTGACCGGGTTATGCGCGCCATCGGTGTTGATGCCCGACTGGAACCAGACCCAGGTGTCGCGGTATTCGGCATCGGGGTAGCGGCGGGCGATTTCCAGCTCCATCGCGTCGCGGCCCGCCATGGCCACGTCGATCTCTCTAACGCCTTGTTTTACCGCGTCTTTGATGGCGTAGCCGCCCACATCGGCCACGGCAGCCCCGGCCCGGATCAGCTCGATCTCGGCGGGCGATTTACGCATCCGCTGCTGCATGGTTGCAGGCGCGATATCGACCTCGGAGGACGGGTTCAGGAAGGACCGCATCTTTCCCTGTTGCAGCAGCGTCAGGTGGTCGGCCTCATAGCCAATAACCTTTCCTTCACCTGTCACATGTAGGATCGCCCGCCAGAAGTTGTCGCGCTTCCAGTCGGTATAGGTGATGTTGTCGGTCGCACCCCGCCGCCAGGGCTGGCCCGCATCGATCCCGGCGCTGATGGTCACGGCCTCGGACGCGGTCACCACCAGCGCATAGGGCCGCCCGAAGGCGCAGTAGAGAAAGCCGGAGTAATAGGCGATATTGTGCATCGAGGTCATGACGGCGGCATCGACGCCATGGGCGTCCATGATCGCGCGCAGGCCCATCAGGCGGGCGTCATATTCGGCTTGGGTGAATTGCAGGGCGGGTTTGTCGCCATTGTGCAGGCGGTAGAATTCGGGACGGTCCATGGGAAATTCCTTCATATGACCAAGGCCCCGGCGTACAGGGCGGTCGCGGGGAGGGCCCGCAGGCAAGCGGCCACGCCGCCGGGGCGACGCCATCGCCCCTGCCTGATCCGCGCTATAGCGTGATTCAACTCGGTCTCGCTAGCCCTTTTGCGACACGATCAGCTCGCGCGCGTTCGGCCCCTCTGCCCAGGCCAGCAGCAGGTCTTGCACCACCGCCACCGCCCGCTTGGGCCGTCCCTCTGCCCGGCCCAGAAGCAGCGTGATGGGCGGCAGAGTGTCGGCCAAAGGCACCGACGCCACCCCGTCGCCCGCATAGGAGCGGTCGGTTCGGGGCCGCATGTTGAGCACCGCAAGCCCGGCCCCCGCACCCACAAGGCTGCGCACCATCTCGGTCGTATTGGCCCGCGCGGCGATGTTGGGCGACAGGCCCCGGTCGCGGAACAGGGCCGTCACATAGGGCTCTGCTACCGGGCGGTCGAGCAGCACCAGCGGATGGGCCACCACATCGGCCAGCGTCGCACCGCTGCGGGTGATCGGATGCCCAAGCGGGGCCAGCACGTAGGGCGGCAGGTCCAGCAGCTTGCGCGTCACGATCCCGGCCCGGACAGGCGCGGCCGCGAAGAGGATCAGGTCAAGCCGCCCCGCCAGCAGCGCCGCCTGCGCCTCGTCAGCCGAACAGTCGGTGAGCGTGATCTCCAGTCCCGGATTCGCCCGCTGCAACGGGATCAGCAGCCCGGGCAGGAAGGCGGGAGCGACCGGCGCGTAATAGCCGATCCTGAGATGGCCCGAGAGCGTCGCCGCCCCGGCGCGCGCATCCTCCAGCACGCTGTCGCAATCTTCCAGCAGCGCCCGGAACCGCGCCGCCAGAACCCGGCCTTCCTCGGTCGGCGCAATCCCTTTGGCCCGCGTGCGCACAAGCAATGCCGCGCCCACCTCGGCCTCGACCTGATCCACCGCCGCCGCAACGGCGGACGCCGCGATGTTGAGCTGCCGCGCCGCGCCCGCGATGGAACCTTGCTCGACCGTTGCGGCAAAGGCCGCCATGGCGCGCAGGGAGAGGCGGGGGGAGGGGGGCATATCATCACCGAATCAGGTTTTTATGAACTGATAATACTGATTTTCCGGTGTTTGACCCCATGGCAGTATAGGCTCGCGCAACAGGAGACCCGACCATGCAGAACAATGCCGACCGCATCCCCGGCTGGAACCACGTTCCGGACGTGCCCATTCAGGTGTCCCCCTTCTTCAGCTGGCCGCCTGACCCGGTGCGAATGGCCCGCTGGATCGCCGCGCGCTGGCTTGGCATCGCGGAAAATGTGCTCGTCCTGGCGCTCGCCACGATCAGCTGGCTGTGGTTTCAACCACCGCTGGAGGTCACGGCCACGCTGGCGCCGGGCTGGATCTTCGGCCTTTGGGTTCGCAACATGGCGCTGATGATCCTCGTGGCCGGGTCGCTGCACTGGTTCTTCTATATGCGCAAGGCACAGGGCGAGCGGCTGAAATTCGACCCGCGCGATTTGATGGTGAACGGCCGCCAGTTCACCTTCGGCGGGCAGGTGCGCGACAACATGTTCTGGAGCCTTGGCAGCGGCGTCGGCTTCTGGACCGCCTATGAGGTTTTGATGTTCTGGGCCATGGGCAACGGCTATGCGCCGCTGCTGTCTCCCGCTTCGCATCCCGTTCTGTTCGTCCTGTGGTTCCTGCTGACGCCGGTGTGGATCTCCTTCCATTTCTACTGGGTGCACCGGGCGCTGCATTGGGGGCCGCTCTACAAGCTGGCCCACGCGCTCCATCACCGCAACGTCAATGTCGGGCCTTGGTCGGGCCTGTCGATGCACCCGGTGGAGCACCTGATCTTCTTCAGCTCGATCCTGATCCATCTCATCGTGCCCGCCCATCCGCTGCATATTCTCTTCCACATGCAGCATCAGGCGTTGACGGCGGCCACGTCCCACACGGGCTTCGAAAACCTGCTGGTCGAGGACCAGAAACGCCTCGCGCTCGGCACCTTCCACCACCAGATGCACCACCGCTATTTCGAGGTGAACTATGGCAACCTCGAAATGCCCTGGGACAAGTGGTTCGGCACCTTCCATGATGGCACGAAGGCCGCCCATGAGCGCCTGAAATCCCGTCGTGGGAGACCCGGACGATGACAAAGCCCCTGACCGTCATGGATCTGCGCGCGCTGAAAGGCGTGCGCCAGATTTCGTTCGTGCAGGTCGCCCGCGAGGACGAGGCGATTGCCGCCTCCGAGGCGGGGGTCGACATGATCGGCACAGCCTTCATCCCGGAACGCGCCCATTTCGCGCGCGCCGTGCCCGGCACGCATTTCCAATATGGCCTGCCATGGGGCAAGCACGCCAACGACACCGAAGCGCTGCGCGATGCCATGGTGGCCATGCAGGCCGGGGCCCAGTCCATCTATTGCGGGATGAGCCCTGCGGTGATCGAGGTGCTGGCGCGCGAGGGCGTGCCCGTCATCTGCCACATCGGGCTGGTGCCCCCCAAGGCCACCTGGACAGGGGGCTTCAGGGCCGTCGGCAAATCGCACGAACAGGGTGTCCAGCTGCTTCGGCAGGTGCAGGATTTCGAGAATGCGGGGGCCTATGCGGTCGAGATGGAGGTAATCCCCGCCCGCCTTGCCGCTGCGATCACCCGAAGAACATCGATGTTGACGATCTCGCTTGGCTCGGGCGGCGATTGCGACGCCCAATACCTGTTCTCGGCCGATCTTCTGGGTGAAAACCGGGGACATTTCCCGCGCCATGCGAAGGCTTATCGCAATTTCGCCGCCGAACGCGAACGCTTGCAGGCAGAGCGCGTGGCCGCCTACCGCGAATACAAGGCAGATATCGAAACAGGCGCCTTTCCGACTGCGGCCCATATCGTCGACATCGGAGAACAGGAGCTTCAGCAAATCCTTGATGCGGTTCCGTCAGACAGGACCTAGGCAAGCCGGTTAGTTGCGCTAAAGTGGCGGCCATGCTGCGCTTTATCCTTGGCCGCCTTCTCTCGCTGAGCCTCAGCCTGATCGTCGCGAGTCTCGTCATCTTCACGGTGATCGAGGTCATTCCCGGCGACCCGGCGGCGTTCATGCTTGGGCTCAATGCGGATGAGGCGACGGTGCAGGCGCTGCGCGCCGATCTGGGGCTGGATGGGTCCAGGGCCGAGCGGTACCTCACGTGGATCGCGGGCATGGTGCAGGGCGATTTCGGCACCTCCTACACCTATCGCGTTCCGGTGGCGGAGCTTGTGGCGGACCGGCTGTGGGTGTCCTTGCCGCTGGCCGTGCTGTCGCTGATCCTGTCCACGGTCATCGCCTTCCCTGTCGGGTTGCTGGCGGCAGCGAACCGGGGGCGGGCGGCGGATTACGGGATCATGGGCGGCACGCAGCTTGGCATCGCGATTCCGAATTTCTGGTTCGGCATGCTGCTGGTGCTGGTCTTCGCCGTGAACCTGCGCTGGTTCAGCGCGGGCGGATTCCCGGGGTGGGAGGAGCCTTTGCTGGCGCTCAAGTCGCTGTTGCTGCCCTCGGTCGCGCTGGCCCTTCCGCAGGCGGCGATACTCGCCCGCGTCATGCGGTCCGCGCTCATTGAGACATTGGCGCAAGATTACATGCGCACCGCGCGGGCCAAGGGGCTGAGCCGTCGTCAGGCGCTGCTACGTCACGCGCTCCGCAACGCGCTCATTCCGGTGCTGACGATCATCGGGTTGCAATTTTCCTTCCTGCTGGCGGGTGCGATCATCATCGAAAACGTCTTCTTCCTGCCCGGCCTCGGGCGGCTGATCTTCCAGGGCATCACGCAGCGCGATCTGGTGGTGGTGGAATCGGTCACCATGCTGCTGGTCTTCGCGGTGATCGTAGTCACCTTCGCGGTCGACATCGCCTATGCGGTGGCCGACCCGCGCCTGAGGCGCCGCGCATGAGCCGCCTGCCCGTCCCCCTGATCC
Organism: Nioella ostreopsis; assembly: GCF_004000255.1. Lineage (GTDB taxonomy): Bacteria > Pseudomonadota > Alphaproteobacteria > Rhodobacterales > Rhodobacteraceae > Nioella > Nioella ostreopsis. The sequence continues at coordinate 231,332 of NZ_RCIQ01000001.1, read as the reverse complement.
TTGGCGCGGTTCTGTCCTCCGTCTTCCTCGCCATGGCGCTGCTGTCCTTCGTCTGGACACCCCATAACGTGGAGCAACTGGTGATCGCGAACCGGCTGCAACCGGCCTCCGCCGACTTCCTACTCGGCACCGACCAGTTTGGGCGTGATCTGCTATCGATGCTGATGGTCGGCGCGCGGGTGTCGCTGGCCGTCGCATTGGTGGCCGTCGGCATCGGCGTCGTGATTGGCGTTCCCCTCGGCCTTGCCGCGGCCGCCACACGCGGCAGCCTGCTCGATGAGCTGATCATGCGCGGCAACGACCTGATCTTCGCCTTCCCCAGCCTTGTCATCGCCATCCTGATCACGGCCGTTTTCGGCCCCTCCGCCTTCAACGCGATCCTCGCCATCGGCATTTTCAACATCCCCGTTTTCGCCCGCGTGGCGCGGGGGGGGGCGCTCAGCCTCTGGACGCTCGACTACATCCTCGCCGCCCGTGTCGCGGGCAAGGGCAAGACCCGGATCAGCGCTGAACATATCCTGCCTAATATCGCGAACCTCCTGATCGTGCAGGCGACGATCCAGTTCAGCTTGGGCATCCTGGCCGAGGCGGCGCTGTCCTATGTCGGCCTCTCCGTGCAACCCCCGACGCCAAGCTGGGGCCGGATGCTGTCAGACGCGCAGACGATGATCTACACCCACCCGATGCTGGCGGTTCTGCCGGGGCTGGCCATCGTACTGATGGTGCTTGGCCTCAACCTGATGGGCGACGGGCTGCGCGACATGCTGGACCCAAGGCTCAGGAGGGTCCGGCAATGATCGAGGTGGACCGCCTCTCGCTAGACATTCACGGCACGCCGATCCTGCGCGACGTGAGTTTCGCCATGCAGCCGGGCCGCACCTTCGGGCTGGTGGGCGAAAGCGGATCGGGCAAGTCGATGACGGCGCTCGCGCTGATGCAGCTTCTGCCCGAGGGCTCGCGCACCAGCGGGCGGGCCAGCCTTGACGGGATCGACCTTCTGAACCGGCCAGAGGCCGAGATGTGCGCCCTGCGCGGCAATGAACTGGGCATGATCTTTCAGGAACCGATGACCGCCCTCAACCCCGTGCGCACCATCGGCGATCAGGTGGCCGAGACCCTGCGCATCCACGGGGCGGCCTCCCGCGCCGATGCCCTCGATGTCGCCCGGCAGAAGCTCGACCGCGTGGGCCTGCCGCAGATCGCGCTGGACCGCTACCCGCATGAGCTGTCAGGGGGCCAGAGGCAACGCGTCTGCATCGCCACCGCCATCGCGCTTCGCCCCCGGCTGCTGATCGCGGATGAACCCACCACCGCGCTCGACGTGACCACACAGGCGCAGATCCTCGACCTCCTGCGCGGGTTGGTGGAGGAAGAGGACATGGCGCTTCTGCTGATCACCCATGACCTCGCCGTCGTGGCCGATATGGCTGACCATGTGGCGGTGATGAAGACGGGCGAGATCGTCGAACAGGGCGCGACGCGCGATGTTCTGAGCCAGCAGCGCCACCCCTACACCCGCGCGCTTTTCGAGGCATCGGACCACCGCCCCGCCCGAACGCCGAGACAGGCGGACACACCACTTCTCACGGGTAGCGCCATCGACCGCCACTACCCCGGCCCGCGCATCGGGCTTTTCCGCCGCGGTGCCCCGGTGCGCGCGGTGAACGGGGTCAGTCTGGCGCTGAACGAGGGCGAAAGCCTTGGGCTGGTGGGCGAATCCGGCTGCGGGAAATCGACCCTCACCCGCGCCATCCTCGGCCTCGACCCCATTCAGGGCGGCGAGATCCGGGCGCTTGGCAACGCCATCTCCCCCGCCATGCCCCACGCCATGCGCGCGGGCATCCAGGTCGTGTTTCAGGACCCCTATGGCAGCTTCAATCCGCGCTGGACGGTGGAGCATCTGGTATCCGAACCCTATCACCTGCTGTCCGAGAAACCCTCGCGGGCCGAACGCCGCGATCAGGTGGCCAAGGCTCTGGAGGCCGTCGGGTTGCAAGCGTCCGACATGGACAAATACCCGCACGAGTTTTCCGGCGGCCAACGCCAGCGCATCGCCATCGCGCGGGCGCTGATCACGCAACCGAAAATCCTCGTTCTGGACGAGGCCGTATCCGCCCTCGATGTCCGCGTCCGCGCGCAGATCCTCGACCTGCTGGCCGACTTGCAGGACCGGATGGGGCTGAGCTATCTGTTCATTTCCCACGATCTGACCGTGGTGCGCGCGATCACCGACCGGGTGATGGTGATGCAGGCCGGGCAGATCGTGGAGGAAGGCCCGACCGAAACTGTCTTCGCCACCCCAGACCATCCCTACACGCAGGCCCTTCTGGCCGCCGCGCCGCGCCTGCCCGACTATGCACGAAAGGACTGATCCCATGCAGCTCTGGTTCGACCCCGCAGAAGTGTTCATCGGCGGCCGCTGGTTCCTGCCCGCCAGCGGCGAGACCCTGCCGCTGGAAAACCCCTCGACGGGCGAGGAGATCGGCCGCATCGCGCGGGGCAATGCACAGGACATCGACAATGCCGTAAGCGCCGCCGAGGACGCACTGGCGGGCGAATGGGGCGCACTGACCGCCGCCGAGCGGGGGCGGATCCTAATGCGGCTGTCCTGGCTCATCACCCAGAAGGTCGAGGAACTGGCCGAGATCGAGGCCACCGACGTGGGCAAGCCGCTGGCACAGGCCCGGAATGACGCCATCGCGCTGGCCCGCTACATGGAGTTTTACGGGGGGGCCGCCGACAAACTGATGGGGGAAACGATCCCCTTCCAGAACGGCTTTACCGTCTACACATTGCGCGAACCGCATGGGGTGACGGGCCATATTGTGCCGTGGAACTACCCGATGCAGATCATCGGCCGGTCGGTCGGCGCGGCTTTGGCCATGGGCAACGCCTGCGTGCTGAAACCGGCGGAGGAGGCCTGCCTGTCGGCTCTGGCCTTCGCGGATCTTGCCCGGCAGGCGGGCCTGCCCGATGGCGCGTTGAACGTGGTGCCGGGGTTGGGCGAGGAAGCGGGCGCGGCCCTGACCGCGCATAAGGGAGTCAAGCACCTGTCCTTCACCGGCTCCGTCGGCGTGGGTAAGCTGGTGCAGACAGCGGCGGCGCAGAACATCGTGCCGGTGACGCTGGAGCTTGGCGGCAAGTCCCCGCAGGTGGTGTTCGAGGATGCGGATCTGGAAAAGGCGCTTCCCTTCCTCGTGAACGCAGGCATCCAGAACGCGGGCCAGACCTGTTCGGCCTCGTCGCGGATCCTGGTGCACGAGAGCCTTTATGACGAGCTCTGCACCCATATGGCGGCAGCCTATGACGGGCTGAAAGTGGGGCCTGCCATGGCCGATCTGAACGTAGGGCCGCTGATTTCCGCGCGCCAGAAGGAGATCGTGGAAAGCTTCCTGGCGATGACCGATGAGAACCACATCCTCAGCCGGGGCCGGATCGTCGAGGATGCGCCTGCGGGCGGGCATTACGTGGCGCCGACGCTGGTCTCGGGCGTGGGGCCGGATCATAGCCTGTCGCAGGACGAGATCTTCGGGCCGGTGCAGGTGATCATCCCCTTCCGGGACGAGGATCACGCGGTCGAGATTGCAAATGGCACGGAGTACGGGCTGGTCGCCTCGGTCTGGTCCAAGGATGGCGGGCGCTGCATGCGGATGGCGAAGAAGCTGCGCGCGGGGCAGGTCTTCATTAATAACTATGGCGCGGCAGGTGGTGTGGAGCTGCCCTTCGGCGGTGTCGGCCATTCCGGGCACGGGCGCGAAAAGGGGTTTGAGGCCCTTTACGGCTTCTCCGTGCTCAAGACCGTCGCGGCCCATCACGGCTAGGCGCGGGGACGGGCTTTGCAAAGCCCGTGACAAGCGGTTTCGAAACCGCTTCCAACGGCTTTTCGAAAAGCCGTCCCCCGCCCTTGATCAAACCGCGCGCGGGCGATAACCCCGCCGCAACCGCTCCAGGAGGACTGCGCCATGCCTTTCGACCGCTCCATCAAGATCGCCCCGTCGATCCTTTCCGCCGATTTCGCCAATTTCGGGCAGGAGATCCGCGCCATCGAGGACCAGGGCGCCGACTGGGTTCATGTGGACGTGATGGACGGGCATTTCGTGCCCAACCTCACCTTCGGCCCGCCCGCGGTGAAGGCCTTCCGCCCGCATGTGACAACCTTCATGGATGTCCACCTGATGATCGCGCCGGTCGACCCCTATATCGAGGCCTATGCGGAGGCGGGGGCCGACATGATCACCGCCCATGTGGAGGCCGGCCCGCACATCCACCGCACCCTTCAGGCGATCAAGGCCACTGGCAAGATGGCCGGGGTCAGCCTCAACCCCGGCACGCCACTGGACAGCATCGAGCATGTGCTCGACCTCGTCGACATGGTGCTGATCATGACGGTAAACCCCGGCTTCGGCGGGCAGAAATTCATCCATTCAGGCGTCGAAAAGACCCGGCGCTTGCGCCAGATGATCGGCGACCGGCCGATCCATATCCAGATCGACGGCGGCGTGACGACCGAAACCGCGCCACTGGTGGCGGCAGCGGGCGCCGATGTTCTGGTTGCGGGATCGGCTGTGTTCAAGGGCGGATCGGTCGACCAGCCGCAGGTCTATGGCGAGAATATTCGCGCCATCCGGGCCGCGGCAGAGGCCGCGCGCTGAAGCATTATTCCACGTCCGCAAGCCTGTCTTGCGCGTGGCTGACCATCTGGATGAACCGATCGAAGGCGGACGTCCAGGCGCTGCGCATGTCGGTGGTGAAGTCCTGCCCGAGTCTGTCTTCGAAAGCCATGAGGATCGCTGTCTCCATGTGGTGCAATTGCGCATCCGTCAGGGCGAAACGCTGGTGCGACCGCGCCAGACCCTCCGCAACGCGCACCAGTTCCCGGTCAGAACTGAGAGACCGCACGATGGTCGAAAGCGCCCGCATGATCTTGGCCCGCTGAATGGCCAGATCGGGCGGGAACAGATCCTTTGCCTGCGGTTCCAGCCGGAACAGATGATCATAGACGCTCTGCGCCAATTCTGCCTTTACGCGCAGGGCGCTGGTGAAACTGGTCTCGATCAGGGCGATCTGATCGGGCCGTAACGGCGGGGGAAGCTCGGGAACATCTGGCATGGCCTTGCCAGAGTGGCAGACCCGCCTTTCCAACCCCTTAACGGGTGATCAGTTCATCGCGAGCCCAAAGGGCACATCCTCGCCTGCCGCACGATACCAACGGCGGATGAGGGCGCGTTCCTCTTCTTCCATATAGGACACATTCGCAGGCGGCATCGCATTGGTGACCCCGGCCTGCAGGTAGATTTCGCGCGCCGCGCGGGCGATGTCGGCGGGCGTTTCCAGCAGGATCCCACGCGGAGCCTGCCGGATACCGGGCCAAGAGGGTTCGCGCGCATGGCACATGGCGCAGCGGCCGGGAATGGTCCAGCTCACGTCCTCGAACCCGTCGGCCGCCATCAGCATCTCCTCGCGATGCGTCAGGTCGCGCGCTTGGGACTCCTCATAGCTGTCATATTCGCTGCCCGCGGTGGACAGCCACGCGATGCAGATGAACAGGATCACCGTCACCGCCCAGGTCCACCAGGGCATGCCCTTGCGCGCATGCATGGAGTTGAAGAAATGCCGGATTGTGACCCCCATCAGGAAGACCAGCGCCGCGATGATCCAGTTATACTCGGTGGCGAAGGCCAGCGGGTAGTGGTTGGACAACATCAGGAAGACCACGGGCAGGGTCAGATAGTTGTTGTGGGTCGAGCGCAGCTTGGCGATCTTGCCGTATTTCGGGTCGGGCGCGCGGCCCGCCTTCAGATCCGCCACCACGATCCGCTGATTGGGCATGATGATGAAGAAGACGTTGGCGGTCATGATCGTGGCCGTAAACGCCCCCAGATGCAGCATCATTGCGCGTCCGGTGAAGATCTGGTTGTAGCCATAGCCCATGATGACAAGCAGCACGAACAGAAGCAGCATCAACACCGTGGGCTGTTCGCCGAGCGGCGATTTGCACAGGAAGTCATAGACCAGCCAGCCGATGGTCAGCGACGCTGCGGAAATCAGGATGCCCTGCCAGGTCGCCAGGTCCGCCTTGGCCGGGTCGATGAGGTAGAGCTCTGCCCCCGCCCAGTAGACCAGCATCAAAAGCGCCGCGCCGGAAAGCCAGGTGGAATAGCTTTCCCATTTGAACCAGGTCAGGTGGTCGGGCATCGCCTCGGGCGCCACCAGGTATTTGCGGATATGGTAGAAGCCGCCGCCATGCACCTGCCATTCCTCACCATCGGCGCCGCGCAGGTCGCCCTCGCGCCGCAGACCCAGGTCGAGCGCGATGAAATAGAAGCTCGAACCGATCCAAGCGATCGCCGTGATGACGTGCAGCCACCGAACGGCCACTTCCAGCCAGTCCCACATGATCAGGAAATCCTGCATCCCCGCGCCCTTTTCTTTGCTTGTATCCAGTTTAGACCTATCGCAGCGTTTGTTTAGTCGGTATTGCAAGAAATTACCGAGCTGTTTCAAAAAAAGGCTACGAATTTACATGGCCTATCTGGACAATGTACGCACCTTCGTGCGGGTGTTCGAACTCGGGTCGATGTCGGCAGCGGCGCGAGATCAACGGATCTCGGCGGCGGTGGCCTCGTCACGCATCTCGCAGCTTGAAGAGCACCTGAATGTGCGTCTTTTCCAGCGAACGACGCGGCAGTTGAACCCGACGGAACAAGGGGTGATCTTCTATCGCGGGGCCTGCAAGATCCTCGAAGCGGTGGAGGAAGCCGAGGCCGAGATCAACAAGGTCACGCAGACCCCGCGCGGGACGCTGTATATTGCGGCACCGCTTGGGGTCGGGCGCCGGCTGGTCGCGCCTGCGATGCCGGCCTTCAAGGAAAAATACCCGCTTATCGACATCCGCCTGCGCCTGTCGGACCGGCGGCTCGACGTGGCCAAGGAGGGGCTCGACGTGGCCTTTTTTCTGGGCGTGCCCGAGGACAGCACTCTGCGTATCCGCAAGATCGCCGATTGCCCCAGGGTGCTGTGCGCCTCGCCGGATTATGTCGCGCGGAAGGGAATGCCCCGAAGCGGCGCTGACCTGATCGGGGGGAAGCATGACTGCCTCAACCTGCGTTATCCCGGTGCGCCGGAGTTCCAGTGGCCGCTGCAAACGCCCGACGGAATCAGGCGGATTGCCGTGAAAGGGCCCTTCGAATCTGATGATGGGGATGTCCTGACCGGGTGGGCCTTGACCGGACAGGGGATCGTGCTGAAGCCGGTCTTCGAAGTGGCCGAGCATCTGGCCGCCGGAACACTGGTGCCGGTGCTGGAAAACGAGCCGCCGGTGCCGATCCAGATGGCCTGTCTCTACATGCACCGCAAGCGGCAGGACCCCAAGGCGCGCCTGCTGATAGACTTCATGTCCGATCACATCAGGCGCGAATTGCCGTAGGGGACGGAAAAGGATCTTCGAAGATCCTTTCAATGTCCTTGCAAGGACATTCCCCCGCCTAGCTTCCCCGGTAGGTGGAATACCCATAGGGCGACAGAAGCAGCGGCACATGGTAATGCGCCCCGGCGTCCGACATGCCGAAGCGGATCGGCACCTGATCGAGGAACAGCGGTTCGTCCCCTCCCTGGCCGATGGCCCGCAGGTAATCGCCCGCGTGAAACACCAGCTCATAGGTGCCGGTCGCGAAGCTCTCTTGAGGCAGGATCGGGCTATCGGTGCGACCATCGTCATTGGTCATCATCTCGACCAGCAACGCCGGGGCGTCCCCGTCGATCGAGTAAAGCGCAATCTTCAGCCCCGCGGCGGGGCAGCCCCGCGCCGTGTCCAGCACATGTGTCGTCAGATATCCGGCCATCGCCCTCTCCTTACTCTTTGCGCCCGTTTATGCAGCGTTGCGACGGTCTGCGCACTGCCACTCCGACAACAGCAGTTTCAAAAATCTCCAGAAAGTCAAAAGGCATTCCCTAATCTATGGTGACAAAAACGCGACGAGGACAGACACCCGTGACACGCTACCCCAGAGACATGCGCGGCCATGGCCCCGACGCGCCCGATCCGAGATGGCCGGGTGGCGCGAAGATCGCCGTGCAGATTGTCCTGAATTATGAGGAAGGCGGCGAGAACTGCATCCTGCATGGGGATGCCGCGTCAGAGGCGTTCCTGTCGGAGATCGTCGGCGCCGCGCAATGGCCGGGCCAGCGGCACTGGAACATGGAGTCGATCTATGAATACGGCGCGCGCGCCGGGTTCTGGCGGCTGCACCGGCTGTTTACCGGCATGGACATCCCCCTGACCGTCTATGGCGTCGCCACCGCCCTGGCCCGCAGCCCCGAACAGGTGCGTGCCATGCAACTGGCCGGGTGGGAGATCGCCAGTCACGGGCTCAAATGGGTCGAACACAAGGACATGCCCGAGGAGGAGGAGCGCGCCCAGATCGCCGAGGCCATCCGCCTGCATACGGAAGTGACGGGCGAGCGTCCGCGCGGCTGGTATACGGGGCGCTGTTCGGTCAACACAGTCGCCTTGGCCGCCGAGGCCGGGATGGACTATATCTCCGACACCTATGCCGACGACCTGCCCTATTGGGTGAAGATCGCCGACCGCGATCAGCTGATCATCCCCTACACGCTCGACTGCAACGACATGCGGTTCGCCACGCCGCAGGGGTTCAACTCGGGCGACCAGTTCTTTGCCTATCTCAAGGACAGCTTCGATGCACTTTATGCCGAGGGAGAGGCCGGTCAGGCCAAGATGCTGTCCATCGGGTTGCATTGCCGTCTGATCGGCCGCCCGGGCCGGGTCATGGCGCTGAAACGCTTCCTCGACTATGCCGCCGGGCACGAAGGCGTCTGGTTCCCCCGCCGTATCGACATTGCCGACCACTGGGCGCGGGAGCATCCGCCGGTGGAGCGGCCCCTGCCCTCGCAAATGAGCTGCGAAGACTTCGTCGTGGCCTATGGTGGGATTTTCGAGCATTCCCCCTGGATCGCGGAACGGGCCTGGGGGCTGGAGCTTGGCCCGGCCCATGACTGCGCCGCAGGCGTCCACAACGCGCTTTCCCGCGCCTTCCGCACGGCAAGCGAGGAGGAACGGCTCGGCGTGCTGCGCGCCCACCCCGATCTGGCCGGAAAGCTGGCAGCGGCGGGCAGGCTGACGGCGGAATCGACCTCCGAACAGGCAGGCGCGGGGCTCAACATGCTGACGGATGAGGAGCGGGCGGACTTCACCCGGCTCAACACGGCCTATGTGGACAAGCACGGCTTCCCCTTCATCATCGCGGTGCGCGACCACGACAAGGCCTCGATCCGCGCGGCCTTTGAGCGGCGCATCGGCAATGACACCGAGACCGAATTCGCCGAGGCCTGCCGACAGGTCGAACGCATCGCGGAATTTCGCCTGATGGATATCTTGCCGTGACCACGCTGACCCCACGCCCCCTGACGCAAGCGGATTTCGCGGCCTTCGGGGAGGTGATCGAGCTGAAGGACGTGCCCGACAAGATCATCAATCAAGGCATGTGCGGGCGGCACCACGACCTGGCGCAGCTCGACTTCGCGGATGGCCGTGCCGGGATCAGCCTTTTCGACGCCGAGGCGCGGCACCTGCCCTGCGAGGTTGCGCTTGTGGAACGTCATCCTCTCGGAAGCCAGGCGTTCATTCCGATGTCCGGGACGCCTTTTCTTGTCGTCGTGGCTGAGGATGACGGCGGAACCCCCGTCAACATTCAGGCTTTCATCACCCATCCCCGCCAGTCCGTGAACCTCCATCGCGGTGTCTGGCACGGGGTGCTCTGCCCGCTAGGGGAACGCGGGCTCTACGCCGTGGTCGATCGGATCGGCCCCGGCAACAACCTGGAGGAGCATTGGTTCGACACACCGCTGATCGTCGGCCCGATGTCCTGAACCCGCCGTCAAGAGCGGGAATTTCGGCACCATCCAACAAAAGGGAAACGAGAGATGGCTGACACGTCAATCGGGACCGCAGAACAACTGCGCGATCCCAACTATACTCCGCCGCTGGCCAAGGCTGTGCCACTCGGCATCCAGCATGTGCTGGCGATGTTCGTCTCGAACGTCACACCGGCAATCATCGTCTGCGGCGCGGCCGGCTTCGGCTTCGGGTCGAACTCGCCCGATTTTCCGCAGATGATCTACATGATCCAGATGTCGATGTTCTTCGCCGGCATTGCCACGCTGATCCAGACCATCGGGATCGGCCCCGTGGGCGCGCGGCTGCCGATCGTACAGGGCACGTCCTTTGCCTTCATCCCGATCATGATCCCGCTGGTCGCGGGCCAGGGCGTTGATGCCATTGCCGTGCTGATGGGCGGCATTCTGGTGGGCGGCCTGTTCCATGCCTGCCTCGGGCTCTTCATCGGCAAGATCCGCTTTGCGCTGCCGCCGCTGGTCACGGGCCTTGTGGTCACGATGATCGGTCTGGCACTGGTCAAGGTCGGCATCCAATATGCCGCAGGCGGCGTGCCCGCCATCGGGACCGAAGAATACGGGTCGCTTCAGAACTGGACGGTTGCGGGCGTGGTGATCATTGTCACACTCGGTCTCAAGTTCTTCACCCGGGGCATGCTGTCCGTATCTGCAGTGCTGCTCGGGCTGATTGCTGGCTATGTCGTGGCCATGGCCATGGGTATGGTCAATTTCGGAGGCATCGGCCGCGCAGCCAGCTTCGCGCTGCCCAACCCGCTGCATTTCGGGCTGGAATTCAGCGTCGCCGCCATCATCGGATTCTGCCTGATGAGCTTTGTTTCGGCGGTCGAAACCGTGGGTGACGTCAGCGGCATCACCAAGGGGGGTGCGGGACGCGAGGCGACCGATACCGAGATCCAGGGTGCAACCTTCGCTGACGGGATCGGCACGGCAGTGTCCGGTCTGTTCGGAGCGCTGCCGAACACCTCGTTCAGCCAGAATGTGGGCCTCATCGCCATGACCGGTGTCATGAGCCGCCATGTGGTGACCATCGGGGCGATCTTCCTGATTGCCTGCGGCCTGGTGCCCAAGATCGGCGCGGCCATATCGACGGTGCCGATCGAAGTGCTTGGCGGCGGCGTGATCGTCATGTTCGGCATGGTGGTCGCGGCGGGTGTCTCGATGCTGTCGGACGTAAACTGGAACCGCCGCAACATGGTGATCTTCGCGATTGCCCTGTCGCTCGGGCTCGGCCTGCAACTGGAACCGGATGCGCTGCAATATCTGCCCGCCACGCTGAAGGTTCTGGCCACCTCCGGCATCCTGCCGGCCGCCCTGATCGCCATCGTACTGAACCTTGTCCTTCCGCAGGAACTGGCTGCGGAGGCAACGGAAGAGGTCTCGGGAGGCATGTCCGGTCACGGTCGCTGAACCACAGGACCAGGGCAAACGAAAAGGGCCGCACCTGGCAACGGGCGCGGCCCAATTTTCTTGCAAGAAAATTGAAAGGATCTTGCAAGATCCTTCCACCGCAACGCTCAGATGTCAGAGCACAGCGTGACGGTTCACGTCCTTGTAGAGAAGGTAACGGAACGGTCCCGGACCGCCAGCATAGCAAGCCTGCGGGCAGAAGGCGCGCAGCCACATGAAGTCGCCCGCCTCGACCTCGACCCAGTCCCGATTCAGCCGGTAGGCGCCCTTGCCTTCCAGCACGTAGAGCCCGTGTTCCATAACGTGGGTTTCAAGGAAGGGAATGACCGCCCCGGGTTGCAGCGTCACGATGGTGACGTGCATGTCATGGCGCAGATCGTCATGATCCATGAAGCGCGTCGTGGCCCAGGCCCCGTCCGTGTCCGGCATGACATTGGGCGCTATCGCCGCCTCGTTCGCCACCACGAACGGCTCCGGCAGCCCCAGCCCGTCCACCGGCTGGTAGGCCTTGCGAATCCAGTGGAACCGGGCCGGCACCCCCGCCATGGCTCGCAGGCGCCACTCGGTACCGGCAGGAACAAAGGCAAATCCGCCAGCGCCGATCTCGTAATCCGTCCCGGCAATACTGATCGCCAGATGACCTTCCATGACGAAAATGGCGGCTTCCGCGCGGGGATCCGTCTCGGGCCGGTCGCTGCCACCGCCCGGCTGTACCTCCGCAACATATTGCGAGAAGGTCTCGGAAAATCCGGACATGGGGCGCGCGATCACCCAGAAGCGCGACTGTTCCCAGAACGGCAATTGCGATGTGACGATGTCAGAGAAGCAGCCGCGCGGGATGACCGCGTAGGCCTCGGTGAACACGGCCCGATCCGTCAGCAGTTGCGTTTGCGGCGGCAAGCCGCCCGTGGGGGCATGGTAGGTACGGGGGGGCATTCTGGGCAGGCTCCGGTCAGGACAGTCAGATCCCATCAAACCCGAAGCCCGGCCCCCGCACCACCGTCAAATGCGCCCTGTCTTGGCTGAAGGTATCCGTGGCAGAAGCTGATAATCCAACCCTTGACCCCGGTCAGGCCCCGGCAGCTTCCCGCATGGGCAGCCCGCCGATCCGCGCAATCTGATCGACAACCGCGTCCACGCCCTTGCGATGTTTGAGCTGCGCAAACAGAAACGGTCGTCCGGCCCGCATCCGGGTGGCGTCACGCTCCATCACCTCAAGGCTCGCCCCAACGTAAGGCGCCAGATCGGTCTTGTTGATGATCAGAAGATCCGACTTCGTGATCGCGGGCCCGCCCTTGCGCGGGATCTCCTCTCCTGCCGCCACGTCGATGACGTAAAGCGTGATATCGGCCAGTTCCGGGCTGAACGTGGCCGACAGGTTGTCGCCCCCGCTTTCGATCAGCACCACGTCGAGATCGGGAATGCGCGCGGTCAGCTCGGCGATGGCGGCTAGGTTGATCGAGGCATCCTCGCGGATCGCCGTATGCGGGCAGCCGCCGGTTTCGACGCCCATGATCCGTTCCTGCGGCAGGACCTGCAGGCGCATCAGCGCTTCGGCGTCCTCCTGCGTGTAGATGTCGTTGGTGATGGCGGCGATGGACCAGCGGTCGCGCATCGCCTCGCACAGCGCGGCGGTGAGCGTGGTCTTGCCGGCGCCGACAGGGCCGCCGATGCCGACGCGAAGGGGGCCGTACATGCTCATGATCGGAAGATCCTCGAATACAGGGTTTCATGGCGCATCGACGCGATATCGGCCAGGAAGGCACAGCTGCCGATACCGTCGAGCGTGTCTTGCAGGGCCTCGGCGGCGATCGCGGGGCAAAGCCGCGACAGCCGCGCCAGCGCCGCCTGCCCCTCGGTCTGGCCCAGGGGCACGATGCGGATCGCGGCGGAGGTCAGGTTCGCGGCGAAGGCATGCAGGTAGAGCGTGGCGACGGTGTCCAGCGGCAAGCCCATAAGCCGTGCCGCCCGGCCCACGGCGACGGGATAGGTCAGATCCGGCAGGTCCCCGCCCCAGATCGCGCGGGTGGTCTGCGCGAAGGATTGGCCCTGCTGCACGGTTTCCAGAAGCCGTTCCTTCGACGGGGCCAGCGCGCGGGCAAGCGCGTCGATCCCCGTCAGCGCCGGGGCGTCGGCGTCATGGGCCGCCCCCAGAAGGGTGACATCGGTGCGCGGGCTGCCAAGGGTCAGCACCTCGCCGATCCACGCCTCTGCACTGGCGGCATCGCTGACGCGCCCCTCGGCCACCGCCTGTTCCAGCCCGTGCGAATAGGCATACGCCCCGACCGGGTAGGCGGGCGAAAACCATTGCGTTAGGGTCAGAAGGGTCGCGGCGTCGGTCATCGGGTCAATGGGCGTGGTCGTGGGCGGTGTGGCCATGGTCATGGCTATGGGTACGCCCGTGGCCATAGGCCCCGCCCTCGGGGGTGAAGGGTTCGAGAACCTCGCGCGTCGTGGCCCCGAGCCGGGCCAGCATGTCGGCGATCACATGATCGGGCTGGATCAGCAGCCGCCCGGACTCGATCTGGCAGGGCGTATGACGGTTGCCCACGTGCCAGGCGATGCGGGTCAGATCGGGCGCGGTGATTTCCAGAAGCGGCTCGGGCGCGGCCTCTATGGCGATCTCGCCCTCGGGCGTGACCAGCACCCCGCCATGATCGAGCGAGGTTGTCTTGGGCAGATCCACCAGCAAGGCCCGGCCATCTGTCAGGCTCAGCACCCTGCGGCGCAGGAAACGCCCTTCGTAGTCGAGCCGGACGGTGCCGACGGGCGTGGCATGGGCATGGCCGTGATAGGCGGTGGCGGTGAGGTCGGTCATGTAGGGAACTCCGAAAAAGCAGGGCGCAGGGCCCGCGGGCGGTTAACCGGGCGTTCATCTTCGCGTGACAGGATGCCCGCATGAACAGAAGCCACCCGACACCGCGCGACCTCGCCGATGCGCTTGGCGCGGTCCGCGAAGACATCAAAGCGCTCAAGCAGCGGGAGGCGGAATTGCGCACCGCCCTGCTCGATGCGCGCTCCAACGGGCCGGTCGCGGGCAGCCGTTTCGTGGTGACGGTTCGCGAAAGCAGCCGGCGCAGCATCGACATGGACGCCCTGCCCGACGCCATTCACCGCGACGACAGATATTGGAAAATCAGCACGACGCGGACGGTTGTGACCAAGCCCCTTCCTAGACAGGGGCCGGTCCCGCAGGAGGAGGACATCGAACTGATCGAACCCTGGTGACATCCGCGCCCCTCAGAACAGGAAATAGCGCTGCGCCATGGGCAGCACTTCGGCGGGCTGGCAGGTCAGCAACTCGCCATCGGCGCGCACCTCGTAGGTTTCGGGGTGCACTTCCACCTGCGGCAGCGCGTCGTTCAGCCGAAGATCGCGCTTGCCGATCCCGCGGGTGTTGGCCACCGGCAGCGTGTCCTTGGCCAGCCCGAGCGTCCGACCAATCCCGTCTTCTTGCGCGGCGGCGGAGACGAAGGTGACGGCAGAACGTTCCACCGACCGGCCATAGGCCCCGAACATGGGCCGCGTGTAGACCGGCTGCGGCGTGGGGATCGAGGCGTTGGGGTCGCCCATCTGCGCCACGGCGATGGTGCCACCAAGCAGCACCATCTCGGGCTTCACCCCGAAGAACGCAGGCGACCACAGCACGAGGTCCGCGCGCTTGCCTTCCTCGACGCTGCCCAAATGAGCGCTGATCCCGTGGGCGATCGCCGGGTTGATCGTGTACTTCGCCACGTAGCGCCGGACGCGGAAATTGTCGTTCTGGCCGGTCTCGTCGGCCAGCCGCCCGCGCTGTTTCTTCATCTTGTCGGCGGTTTGCCAGGTGCGGATCAGGACCTCGCCCACCCGACCCATGGCCTGGCTGTCCGACGCGATGATCGAGAACGCCCCCATGTCGTGCAGGATGTCCTCGGCGGCGATGGTTTCGCGCCGGATGCGGCTTTCGGCGAAGGCCACGTCTTCGGGGATCGACTTGTCGAGATGGTGACAGACCATGAGCATATCGAGATGCTCTTCCAGCGTGTTCACCGTGAAGGGTCGCGTTGGATTGGTGGACGAGGGCAGCACGTGCTCCTCGCCGCAGATCCGGATGATGTCGGGCGCGTGACCGCCGCCCGCGCCCTCGGTGTGGAAAGCGTGGATCGTGCGGCCCTTCATGGCCTTTACGGTGTTTTCCACGAAACCCGACTCGTTCAGCGTGTCGGTGTGGATCATCACTTGCACATCCATGGCATCGGCCACCGACAGGCAGCAGTCGATGGCACCGGGCGTCGTGCCCCAATCCTCGTGCAGCTTGAGACAAGAGGCGCCCGCCAGAACCTGTTCCTCCAGCGCGGCAGGAAGCGACGCATTGCCCTTGCCTGCGAAGGCGAGGTTCATCGGGAAGGCGTCGGCGGCCTGCAGCATCCGCCCGATATGCCACGGCCCCGGCGTGCAGGTGGTGGCGAGCGTGCCATGCGCAGGCCCGGTGCCGCCGCCGATCATGGTGGTCAGGCCCGAATGCAGCGCATCCTCGATCTGCTGCGGGCAGATGAAGTGGATGTGGCTGTCGATGCCCCCCGCGGTCAGGATACGCCCCTCGCCCGCGATGGCCTCGGTCCCCGGTCCGACGATAATGTTCACCCCCGGTTGTGTATCGGGGTTGCCCGCCTTGCCGATCTTGTGGATGCGCCCGTCCTTCAGGCCCACATCGGCCTTGTAGATCCCCGTCCAGTCCACGATCAGCGCGTTGGTGATCACGGTATCGACCGCGCCGTCTGCCCGCGTCGCCTGGCTTTGCCCCATGCCGTCGCGGATCACCTTGCCGCCGCCGAACTTGACCTCTTCGCCATAGGGGCCGGTCAGGTCACGCTCGACCTCGATGATCAGGTCGGTATCGGCAAGGCGCAGCCGGTCGCCCGTGGTGGGGCCGAACATGGCGGCATAGTCGCGGCGGGAAATCGTGGCGGGCATCGGGGGCTCCTAGATTGGACCGGTCGTCATGCGCGGAATGCCTCGTCCACGGGCACCTGCAGCATGTTGGCCAGCGCGTTGGTGCTGCTGGCCATGGCCACGACCGACATCAGTTCACTGTACATCTCGGGCGTCATCCCCTTGGCGCGGGCCGAGGCCGCGTGGGAATGACAGCAGTATTCGCAGGCATTGGCGGCCGAGACGGCGATATAGATCATCTCTTTCACCAGCGGGTCCAGCGCGCCGGGGCCCATGACGGGCTTCAACCCCTCCCACGTCGCCTTCAACTGCGCCGGGTTATGGGCCAGCGCGCGCCAGAAGTTATTGACGTAATCCGTGCCGCGTGTGGCGCGGATATCGGCGAAGACCGCCGCCGCCTCGGGCGTCAGCTGGTCGTCGGTCAGAAGGGGTAGTGTGGCCATCAAAGATCTCCCATCACCTGTTGGTTGAAGCCGAAGACGCGGCGTGCGCCCCCGATGGGGATGAGATTGACCTCGCGCCGCTGTCCCGGCTCGAACCGTACGGCGGTGCCGGCAGCAATGTCGAGCCTGCACCCGCGCGCGGCAGAGCGGTCGAAATCGAGTGCGCTGTTGGCCTCGGCGAAATGGTAGTGGCTGCCCACCTGAACGGGCCGGTCGCCGGTGTTGGCCACCATCAGCGTGATCGCCTCGCGCCCCTCGTTCAGAACCAGATCGCCCTCGGCTGGAAACAGCTCTCCGGGGATCATCGGCGGACCCGGCCGATCAGGTAGCCGCCCGCCAGCCCCGCCGCCAGCAGAAGCGCGCCCGCGAACCAGCCATTGGCCTCGTGCGGGTGCAGGTGGCCGCCCTCGTGGGCCTGCGCGGCGGTGGCGAGGATCAGGCCAAGACCCGGCAACAGGTATTTCATCGGTGGCTCCTTTCAGCGGATGGGGTTGTGGACGGTGACCAGCTTGGTGCCGTCAGGGAAGGTGGCCTCGACCTGCACTTCGTGGATCATCTCGGGGATGCCCTCCATGCACTGGTCGCGGGTGATCACATGGGCGCCCGCCTCCATCATGTCGGCGACGCTGCGCCCGTCGCGCGCGCCCTCGACCACGGCGTCGGTAATCAGGGCGATGGCTTCGGGGTAGTTCAACTTCACGCCGCGCGCCAAGCGCTTGCGGGCGACCTCGGCGGCCATGGCGATCAGCAGCTTGTCCTTTTCGCGGGGGGTCAGGTTCATGTCACAGCATCCATGTTCGGGGCAGATCCGCCCGGTGCAAAACGGTGATGACAGGGATCAGGCTGGCGCGCAGGGCGAAGCTGTCTTCGGCCAGAATGCGAATGAACAGCAGATCGGGGCGGATCAGGCTTGCCCCACCGGTTTCAGGCAGCAGATCGCGGACATCGCCCAGAAACGCCTCGGCCCCCGGCGCGGCGAAGATCACCGTTGCCAGTGCCGTCGCGCCGTGACCGGTGGCATGGCCCTGCATCTGCCGGGACACATCGCCGGTCAGCCGGGTGGCATCGGTGAAGAGGCGCGCGCCATCGCGGAAGATCTCGATCCGGTCAGAGAGGCGAATGTCGTGCAGAACCTCACCCATGGCGCGGCGCCCGAAGACCATGGGTTCCACGACCAAAAGGCTGGCGTCTCGGGCCATGTTCACCGACAGACGACGGCGCAGGCTACTTTGTTCGAACAGGATGGTTTCCTGCGGCAGCCAGTCGATGCGCCCGCCCGCCCCGATGGTCAGGCGCGTGTCCACGTATCCGGTTTCCCCGGGCTGCGCCCGGTAGATGCGTTCGGCGGCCTGCGTGGTCACGGTCAGGCACGCGGCGGGCTCTGCGTCGGCCTCAACGGCAAAGCGGTCGCCGCCCGTCACCCCGCCCGAGGTGTTCAGCAGCACCGCCTGCGGCCAGCTCGGCGTCTGTCGCGGGAACAGCACGCGCATCGACCCGGATTGCCGCAATCCGCGCAATCCTGACAGCCCGACGGTCAACCGCGCCGCGCCGATTGCCCTTGGCTGGCTTGCGACCCCGGACAGGTCTTGCGCTGATAGCGGCTTGTTGATGGGAGCCTCCGTCGGGTTGTCCGACACCAGAGGTGCCCTCTTCGACGCCGGAGTCGGAAGGCCGAGCATAAAATCCGGGCGTTTGCCCACAGATGGATGCTGAATGGTCGGGCGGTCTTGCCGGGAATGCCCAAAAAGCGGGCAGCGGACAGACGGATCAGGTGAACTTGCGGAACAGCCGGGTCATGTCGAAAAGCTCGTCCAGACGGTCGTAGCGGTCCTTTGTATCGGGCCAGCTTTTTTCCTGCGTGGCAGCGATCAGCGCCTCGACCAGCATCATGGTGGCGATGTTGGAATCCCAGGCCGACGGGATTTCCACCCAGCAATTGAACACCTGCCCCGCCACCTTGGCCACGGGCGAGGCCCATTGATCGGTGATCAGGATGATATTGACGCCGCGCGGGGCCACCAGATCGGCCAAGCGTTCCAGATTGGTTTCATAGCGGCGCACGTCGAACATCAACAGCGTATCGCCTTCGACCATGTCCAGCACGTAATGCGGCCATGTGGCGGAGGACGACGTCATATGCGTGACGCGCGGTCGAATCGCCTGGAAATGGGTGAAGGAATAGTCGGCCAAAGCCCGCGTGATCCGGCCCCCGACAACATAAAGCCGCCCGCTTGTATCGGCGAGCCGTTCAACCGCCGCATCGAACTTGGCGGTATCCACATTCTCGAATGTCTGGCCGATATTCTGCTGCACCGCCTCGGCGAACCGGTTCAGCATATGGGTGTCGGGGGCCGCAGCCGCCCATGTGGCGCGGCGCTGTGTGGGGCCGGATGCACGCGCCTCAAGCTCCTTCAACAGAGCCTGATGAAACTGCGGATATCCTTTGAACCCAAGCTTTTGCACCATCCGCGCCACCGTCGGCGTGGATACACCCGCATTGGCGGCCACCATGGTGATGGATGCCAGCCCGGCAGAGGGGTAATTTTCCAGCAGGGCATTGGCGAATTTGCGCTCTGACTGGGTCAGCAGGGAATAGTGTTCGCGGATCAGCTCCCGGACGGTCGTTGCGGCCATGACGTCCCTCCACCAGACAGGTTCTGCCGAAATCCCGGGCAGGTTGGCTGCAGTTCTTAGCAGTTGGCGCAGCCCGGTCCAAGCACTCTGGAAATATATTGACAGAAATGCTGCATAAGGAAACAATATTTACAGAACAGGGATGGAATCGGCATGTCTGCGGCACTCGACATGACAGCGAGCGATGCGGTTGAGGTGATCAATCGCGGGGGCACAGGCCCCGTCGTCTTGCTGTGTGAACATGCCTCGCATCACATTCCCGCACGCTATGACGGCCTTGGGCTGGCCCCGCAGGACCGGCAAAGCCATGCCGCCTGGGATCCCGGCGCGCTTGGCGTCGCGCGGGAATTATCCAACTTGCTGGATGCGCCGCTCGTGGCCAGCCGCGTGTCGCGGCTTGTCTACGACTGCAACCGCCCGCCCGAGGCCGCCAGCGCCATGCCCGCCCGGTCCGAAGCCATAGACGTGCCTGGAAATCATGGCCTTTCAGCCGATCAAAGGGCCGAGCGGGAAGCCACGGTATACCGCCCCTTCTGCGATGCGGTCGGGGAGGTTCTAGACGGTCGCCGTGTCAGCAAGTCTCCCACTGCGCTGGTGACCGTCCACAGCTTCACCCCGGTGTTTCACGGGCGTACTCGCGCTGTTGAGATCGGTATTCTTCACGACACCGACAGCCGCGTTGCCGATGCGATGCTGGACCATGCCTCCACCCTGCCCCACCGGCGTGTTGACCGCAATGAACCCTACGGCCCCGCCGATGGCGTCACCCATTCCCTGCGCCTGCACGGGATCGACCGGGGCCTGCCGAATGTGATGATCGAGATTCGCAACGACCTGCTGGCGAGTGACGCCGATCAAGCGGCGTTTGCCAAAGAAATTCACCTGCTGCTGATCCCCGCGCTTGCAGCTTTGGGCCTGACCGACCGGGAGGCCGGGAATGCCTAGAGCCATCCTCGCCTATATCCGCGCCATCGACCGGATGAACCGTTTCATCGGGCGCATCGCGATGTATCTGATCTTCGTCCTGATCGGTATTCTGCTGTGGAGCTCGATCTCCAAGACCTTCTTCAACCCGGCACAGTGGACGCTGGAAACCGCGCAATTCGTGATGGTGGCCTATTACATCCTTGGCGGACCCTATTCGATCCAGCTGGGATCGAATGTGCGGATGGACCTGTTCTACGGCAACTGGAGCCCGCGCACCAAAGCCTGGGTCGATGCCTTCACCGTGTTGTTCCTGATGTACTACCTCGTCGTGCTGTTCATCGGCGCGATCAGTTCCACCGCCTATGCGCTTGGCTATTTCGGGATGGAGCCCTTTACCTTCTTCCGCGATCTGGCCTGGGCGTTCCTGACCGGCGGCCCTGGTGGCGCGGCAGAGGAAATCGGCTTTCTCGAACGCAGCCCCACGGCGTGGCGTCCCATCCTGTGGCCCATCAAGGTCACGCTTTGCATCGGTGTCTTCCTCATGATCCTTCAGGCCTCGGCTGAGTTCTTCCGCGATATCGGCCGCATTCGCGGGGAGGATTTGTAATGTCCTATGAACTCATCGCCATCATGATGTTCAGCTCGATGATGCTGATGCTGTTCACCGGGCAGCGCGTGTTCGGGGCCATCGGCTTTGTCGCGGCGCTGTCGGGCGTTCTGCTTTGGGGTGTGGGCGGCATCGAGATTCCCTTCGCCAACGCGATGAAGCTGATGCGCTGGTATCCGTTGCTGACGCTGCCGATGTTCATCTTCATGGGCTACATCCTGTCGGAATCGAAGATCGCCGACGATCTTTACAAGATGTTCCATGTCTGGATGGGGCCGATCCGGGGCGGCTTGGCCATCGGCACGATCGGGCTGATGGTGCTGATCTCGGCGATGAACGGACTGTCGGTCGCGGGCATGGCCATCGGGGCCACCATCGCGCTACCGGAACTGCTGCGCAGGGGTTATGACAAGATCATGGTGACGGGGGTCATTCAGGCGGGATCGTCGCTCGGCATCCTGGTGCCGCCCTCGGTCGTGCTGGTGCTCTATGCGATGATCGCACGCCAACCGGTGGGGCAGCTGTGGCTGGCGGGCGTTCTGCCCGGCCTGATGATGGCCGCCATGTTCATCATCTACATTTATATCCGTTGCCGCATTCAGCCAGAGCTTGGCCCCGTCCTGCCGGAAGAAGAGCGCAACGTGCCCATGGCCGAAAAGCTGCGCCTGCTGCGCGCCGGGCTGCTGCCGCTGGTGATATTCGCCACGATGATGGTGCCCTTCGTCAATGGTTGGACCTCTTTGGTGGAAAGCTCTGCCATCGGGGCGCTGACCGCCTTCGTGGCCGCCGTGTTGAAAGGCCGGATGACGAAAGAGGTGTTCGAGACCTCGGTGCGCAATACGCTCGGCATCTCCTGCATGTTCATGTGGATCATCCTGGCGGCACTTGGCTTTGGCGCGATCTTCGACGGGCTTGGCGCGGTGAACGCGATTGAGAGCCTCTTCACCGAACAATGGGGACTGTCGCCTTGGATGATCCTCATCCTGATGCAGCTGAGCTTCATCGTGATGGGCACCTTTCTCGACGATACCGCGATGCTGGTGATCGTGGCACCGCTTTATGTGCCGCTGGTCGATGAACTGGGCTTCAACCTGATCTGGTACGGGGTGCTTTACACGATCACCACCCAGATCGCCTACATGACGCCACCCTTCGGCTATAATCTGTTCCTGATGCGCGCCATGGCCCCGCCCGAGATCGGCCTGCGCGACATCTACCGATCCATCATTCCCTTCGCGCTCGTGATGGTGCTGGCCCTGACGCTGGTCATGGTCTTCCCCCAGATCGCGCTGTGGCTGCCTGAATACGTTTACAACCGATAGCAAACAGACCCCGCGAACCGGGGCGACCCATCAACAAGGAGACCTGACAATGACCACAAGACGCAAGTTCCTCGCCACGGCGGGTGTCGGTGCGGCGGCGGCTGGCCTGGCTACCCCCGCAATTGCCCAGAACACCATCCGCTGGCGGATGCAGACCTATGCCGGGGCAGCCCTGGCCGAGCATGTGATCACCCCGGCGATCAACATGTTCAACCAGATCGCGGGCGACCGGATGCAGATCGAGCTGTTCTATGCCGATCAGCTGGTGCCCACGGGTGAGCTGTTCCGCGCCATGCAGCGCGGCACGATCGACGCGGTGCAGTCGGACGACGACTCCATGGCCTCGCCCACGGAAGTGACCGTCTTCGGCGGCTACTTCCCCTTCGCCTCGCGCTACTCGCTCGACGTGCCGGTGCTGTTCAACCAGTACGGGCTGAACGAGATCTGGGACGAGGCCTATTCGGCGGTCGGTGTGAAGCATATCTCTGCCGGTGCCTGGGACCCCTGCCATTTCGCCACCGTCGATCCGATCCGCAGCCTGGCCGATCTTCAGGGCAAGCGGGTCTTTACCTTCCCCACGGCGGGCCGCTTCCTGCAACAGTTCGGCGTGGTGCCGGTGACCCTGCCCTGGGAAGACATCGAAGTCGCGGTTCAGACGGGTGAGCTCGATGGCATCGCCTGGTCGGGCATCACCGAGGATTACACCGTCGGGTGGGCCAACGTGACCAACTACTTCCTGACCAACAACATCTCTGGCGCATGGGCCGGGTCGTTCTTCGCCAATATGGATCGCTGGAACGAACTGCCCGAAGACCTGCAGACCCTGTTCCGCGTCTGCTGTGACCAGTCGCACTATTACCGCCAGTGGTGGTACTGGGGCGGCGAGGCCGCGCTGCGTGTCCACGGAACTGACATGGAACTGACCTCGATCCCCGATGAGGAATGGGCAACGGTCGAGGCCGCTGCACAAGAGTTCTGGGAAGAGATCGCCGCCGAGTCGGAAACGAAACGGCGTGTGGTCGAAATCTTCCGGCAGTATAACGCGGATATGCAGGCCGCTGGCCGCCCCTACCGCTACACCTGATCATGATCCCGCCTCGGCCCCACACCGGGCCGGGGCACCCCCACTGCCTTACAGGAATACACCATGTCCGCCATCCTGAGCTTCGACACCCTGAAAGACCAAGTTGCAAACGGCTCGGTCGACACCGTGCTTGTCTGCGCGGTGGATATGCAGGGCCGCCTGATGGGCAAGCGCTTCCATGCCGTGAATTTCGTCGAAAGCGCGTGGAAGGAGACCCATTGCTGCAACTACCTGCTGGCCACCGATCTGGAGATGGCGACGCCCGATGGCTACGCCTCGACCAGCTGGCGGGCGGGCTATGGCGACTATGTGATGCAGCCGGACCTCAGCACCCTGCGCCCGGTGCCGTGGCTGGAGGGCACCGTCATGGTGCTGTGCGATCTTCTGGATCACCACACCCATGAGGACGTGCCCCACTCGCCCCGCGCGATCCTGAAGAAACAGGTCAAGCGGCTGGAGGCCATGAGCTATGACGCCATGATGGCGACCGAGATCGAGTTCTTCCTCTTCGAAAAGAGCTTTGACGAGATCCGCAAATCGGGCTTCCGCGAACTGCAGCCGATCAGCGGCTACAACGAGGATTACCACATCTTCCAGACCACCAAGGAAGAGCATGTGATGCGGCCGATCCGCAATCACCTCTATGCCGCGGGCATCCCTGTAGAAAACTCCAAGGGCGAGGCCGAAACCGGGCAGGAAGAGCTGAACATCCGCTATTCCGCGGCGCTAAACACCGCCGACAATCACACCATCGCCAAGAACGCGGTGAAGGAGATTGCCTGGCAGAACGGCCATGCGGTGACCTTCCTGCCCAAATGGCATCACGACAAGGTCGGCAGTTCCAGCCATGTGCACCAGTCGCTGTGGAAGGACGGCGCGCCGGTCTTCTACGATGAGAACGACCCGCTCGGCATGTCGCAGCTGATGAAGCACTACATGGCCGGGCTGATCAAATATGCCAGCGACTACACCTGTTTCCTGGCCCCCTATATCAACAGCTACAAACGCTTTCAGAAGGGCAGCTTCGCGCCGACCCGCACCGTCTGGTCGGTGGACAACCGCACTGCGGGCTTCCGCCTGTGTGGCGAGGGCAGCAAGGCGGTGCGCGTGGAATGCCGCATCGGCGGGTCCGACATGAACCCCTATCTGGCCATGGCCGCGATGCTGGCGGCTGGCATCAAGGGGATCGAGGACAAGCTGGAGCTTGAGGCACCCTTCAAGGGCGACGCCTATGAGGGCGACGTGGGCCACATCCCCGGCACCCTGCGCGACGCGGCAGAGACGCTGCGTAACTCCGCCATGCTGCGCGAGGCCATGGGCGATTGGGTGGTCGACCACTATACCCGCGCCGCCGAGGTGGAGATCGAGGATTTCGACCGCGTGGTGACCGACTACGAGGTCGCCCGCGGGTTCGAAAGGGCCTGACCTTGCAGGCGCGCGCGCTCTTTCAACCCGTGTTCGACCGCTACTTCGGCGCCTGTACCAGCCACGATGCCGGTGCCTGCGCGGCGGAGTATACGGCGGATGGTCAGGTCTTTTCTCCCTGCCGCGCCCCTGCGACAGGCTCTGCTGCGATCCGCGCTCTGCACGAAGACTGGTTCCAGATGGGCGACAGCAAGCGCGACGTATCCATCATGGATGCTCATGTCGACGGGCAGGTCGGATTCTGTTCGCTGGTCTTTTCCGTCGATATCGACTTCCCGGACGGCGTGACCGGGACCATTCTGGGGTCGAGCCTCAACACTCTGCTCAAGCAGCCTGATGGCAGCTGGAAAATCCGGCACACAAGCTTCAACACCTTCGGGGATTAACACGGACCTCAACCAATGAGCCTTCTCAAATGCATCTCGCCCATTGACGGATCGGTCTTTGCCGAACGCGCCACCCTTGAAGCCGGGGCCGCCCGCGCCCTGGTGGACCGCGCCCGCGCGGCGCAGGCCAATTGGGCCGCCCGGCCTCTGTCCGAGCGGGCTGAACTGGTCATGGCGGGCGTCGCCGCCGTCGGCGCAATGAATGACGAGATCGTGCCGGAACTGGCCCACATGATGGGCCGCCCCGTGCGCTACGGCGGCGAATTCGGCGGGTTCAACGAACGCGCCAGCCACATGGCCGCGATTGCCGAGGAGGCTCTGGCCGATATTGCCGTGGGCGAGGACGCCACGTTCAAACGCTATATCAAGCGGGTCCCGCATGGCGTCGTTTTCGTCGTGGCACCTTGGAACTACCCCTACATGACCGCGATCAACACCGTGGCGCCCGCGCTGATCGCGGGCAATACGGTAGTGCTGAAACACGCCACGCAGACGCTGCTGGTGGGCGAACGCATGGCCCGCGCCTTCCAGTCGGCGGGCGTGCCGGAGGATGTGTTCCTGAACGTCTTCCTCGACCACGACACGACATCGGCCCTGATCGCGGACGGGGCCTTCGACTTCGTCAATTTCACCGGCTCGGTCGGCGGCGGAAAGGCCATGGAACGCGCGGCGGCGGGGACGTTCACCGGCCTTGGGCTGGAACTGGGCGGCAAGGACCCCGGCTACGTGATGGAAGACGCCGATCTGGATGCCGCTGTGGCCACGCTGATTGACGGGGCCATGTTCAACTCCGGGCAATGCTGTTGCGGGATCGAGCGGATTTACGTCCACGAAAGCCTGTTCGACGCCTTCGTCGAAAAATCCGTGGCGTTGGTGAAAACCTACAAGCTCGGCAATCCGCTGGACCCGGACACCACGCTCGGCCCCATGGCCAACACCCGCTTCGCCGACGAGGTGCGCGCGCAGGTGGCAGAGGCCGTGGCGGCGGGCGCCATCGCCCATATCCCCACATTCGCGGAAGATGACGGCGGTGCCTACCTGACGCCGCAGATCCTGACCAATGTCACCCACGACATGCGCGTCATGCGCGACGAAAGCTTCGGCCCCGTCGTCGGCATCATGCCCGTGAAAGACGATGACGAGGCCATCGCGCTGATGAACGACAGCGAGTTTGGCCTGACCGCCAGCCTCTGGACCGCAGACATCGACCGGGCCATGGCCGTGGGCGACCGGGTGGAAACCGGCACCGTCTTCCTCAATCGCGCAGATTATCTCGACCCGGGCCTGTGCTGGACCGGCTGCAAGAACACCGGGCGCGGCGGTGGCCTGTCGGTCATCGGCTATCACAACCTGACCCGTCCCAAATCCTACCATCTCAAGAAGGTGACCAAATGAGTCTCACCGGAAACTGGTCCTACCCGACCGCGATCAAGTTCGGCGCAGGCCGTATTGCAGAACTGCCCCAAGCCTGCGCCCAAACTGGTATGAAACGCCCGCTTCTGGTCACCGACCGGGGCCTGCGCGATCTGCCGATCACCACGGCGACGCTGGATATCATGGAGGCCGCCGGGCTTGGCCGCGCGATCTTTGCCGATGTGGATCCGAACCCGAACGAGACAAATCTCGCCGCCGGGCTGGAGGTCTACAAGGCGGGCGGTCATGACGGGGTCATCGCCTTTGGCGGCGGCTCGGGGCTCGATCTGGGCAAGATGGTCGCCTTCATGTCGGGCCAGACCCGGCCCGTCTGGGACTACGAGGATATCGGCGACTGGTGGACGCGGGCCGATCCGGCGGGCATTGCCCCCATCGTCGCGGTGCCCACCACCGCCGGCACAGGCTCCGAGGTGGGGCGCGCCAGCGTCATCACCAATTCCGAAACCCATGTGAAGAAGATCATCTTCCACCCCAAGGTGCTGCCCTCGGTCGTCATCGCCGACCCGGAACTGACCATGGGCATGCCCAAGGCGATCACGGCGGGCACGGGGCTGGACGCTTTCGCCCATTGCG
Organism: Nioella ostreopsis; assembly: GCF_004000255.1. Lineage (GTDB taxonomy): Bacteria > Pseudomonadota > Alphaproteobacteria > Rhodobacterales > Rhodobacteraceae > Nioella > Nioella ostreopsis. Next base: position 204,225 of record NZ_RCIQ01000001.1, on the reverse strand, counting down.
TCGAGGCCTATAGCAGCCCCCACTACCACCCGATGAGTCAAGGCATCGCGCTGGAAGGCATGCGGCTGGTGATCGACAACCTGCCCCGCGCCTATGCCGATGGCAGCGACCTTGAGGCCCGCGCCAACATGATGAGTGCCGCTGCCATGGGCGCGACCGCCTTCCAGAAGGGCCTTGGCGCGATCCATGCGCTGAGCCACCCCATCGGCGCGGTCTACGGCACCCATCACGGCACCACCAATGCCGTCTGCATGCCCGCCGTGCTGCGCCTCAATGCCCCTGCAATCGAGCAGCGCTTCGACCGCGCCGCCGCCTATCTGGGCATCGAGGGCGGCTTTGCCGGGTTCCAGACCTTCGTGCAGGCGTTCAACGACAGCCTTGGCATTCCGCGCACCCTGTCCGAAATGGGCGTCGGTCGCGACCGTATCGACGAACTGACGGCAATGGCCCTGGAAGACCCCTCCTGCGGCGGCAACCCGGTGCCCCTGACATCGGACAACGTGAAGGCGCTGTTCGAAGAGATCATCTGAGCGGCAGTTTTCCCGTTTGATCATTCCCCCGGGGCGGGTCTACTCTGCGCCCCGGGTTTCTTGTGACCATAGGACAACAGATATGACCAGCGCAGCACCGGACAGCGGAATCGACTGGGAAGATGCCTTCGCCAATGCCGACCACATCCCCGGCGGTGACGGCTTTCCAGCCATCTGGGAACAGCGCGCCCATGCCTTCCGCGACAGCTGGCCCCATGCGGAAACCGATATCGCCTATGGAGACGCCACGCGCGAACGGTTCGATCTGTTCCGGCCCGATGGTCTGACCAGAGGCCTCGTCGTCTTTGTCCATGGCGGCTACTGGATGCGGATGCACAAGGGACTGTATTCCGATCTTGCCGCGGGGCCCCTGGCACGCGGGTGGGCGGTGGCCATGCCGAGCTATACATTGGCCCCCGAGGCCAGGATCGCGGACATCACACGCCAGATCGGCGCGGCCATCTGCAAGGCCGCCACGATGGTCGACGGGCCGATCCGGTTGGGCGGGCATTCTGCTGGCGGGCATCTGGTGACACGGATGATCTGCGAAGGCGGACCATTGCCCACGTCGGTCAGCGACCGTATTGAACGCGTTGTCTCGATCAGCGGCGTCCACGACCTGCGCCCCGTGCGCCTGCATTCGATGAATGAGATATTGCAGATTGACGGGCCGGAGGCCGAGCGTGAAAGCCCGGTGTTGCTAGCCCCCTTGCCCGACAAATCCGTGACCTGCTGGACCGGCGCATTGGAGCGGCCGGAATTCCTGCGTCAATCGCAGATCCTGGCAGAGACCTGGGCCGGCAAGACAGACATGGGTCCTGCGGTCTACGATCCCGGTCGTCACCATTTCGATGTCATCGACGGGCTGAAACAGGCAGACCATCCCCTGACACAATCGCTGCTTGGCTGAGAGATCCCGGAAAAATCTTCCAGAAGATTTTTCTCGCAGGCAAGGAAGACTTTTCCAGAAAAGTCTTCATACCTTCGCCGCAAGATTTTTCCGGAAAAATCTTGTTGGCTAAAGCGCGCCGACATCTTCAGGCGCTATGGCCACCGTCTTGATCACCGCATGACAGGACGTTCCCGGCGCCAGCGAAAGCGATGCAACAGACCTGCGGGTGACCCTTGCCAGCACCACGCCTGCGGCAGTGTCGAGCGACAGGATGGCGCCGGGCCCGTCGCCTGCCCGGATATCCCGCACGGTCGCCGGCAGGATGTTCAATGCCGACAGCCCCTCTGGCCTTGCCCGCGATACAATCACGTCATGAGCTGCAATACGGATACGGGTGGCATGGCCCGGCGCTTGCGGAATGCGCGGCAGAAACAGCGGGCATCCCCCGGCCTCAAGCTCCGTCAACCCGTCGTCATGATGGGCAACCACCCTTGCCATCAGCAGCGCCCCGGCGGATCGCGCCCCGAGCGGGGTAACGGCAGGATCGGCCAGCACCTCGGCCGCGGCCCCCTGCCGGATCACCCGCCCGTTTTCAAGCGCCACCACCGTTGTCGCCAGCCGCGCCACCTCGGCTGCCGAATGACTGACATAGAGAATCGGAATTTCGACCTCATCGCGCAGCCGTTCCAGATAAGGCAGGATCTCGGCCTTGCGCGCCTCGTCCAGGGCGGCCAGCGGTTCATCCGCCACGATCAGCCGCGGCGCGGACAACAAGGCCCGACCGATTGCCACCCGCTGTTTTTCCCCGCCCGACAACGCTCCGGGACGGCGGGTCAGCAGATGCCCGATCCCAAGAAGATCGACCACATGCGCCATGTCCTCGATCTGCGCGCCCTTGGGGGCGAACCAGCGGCCATAGGCGAGGTTCTGGCGCACGGTCAGATGCGGAAACAACCGCCCCTCCTGAAAGACATAGCCGATCCGGCGCTTGTTCGGAGCCACCCACAGGCCCCGGTCGCTATCCATCAGCACCTGATCCCCGGCAACGATCCGCCCCCGGTCTGGCCGAAGCAGCCCTGCCACCGCATTGGCAATCGTGGTCTTGCCGGACCCGGACCGCCCGAACAGCACCGTTATTCCGAGCGGGGCGTCAAACTCCGCGTCCAGCAGAAACCCCGGCAAAGCGTGGCGAAGGGAGACCGACAGGGTCATGTGCCGGACACCCTTGCGGCAATCTTCCGCGCGATGACTTCCGAAAGAAGTAGCGCGGTCATGGCCACGGCGACCGATACCAGCACAAGCCGCATCGCCGCGTCTTCACCCCCCGGCACTTGCAGGAAAGCATAGATCGCGGAGGGCACGGTACGGGTCTGGCCGGGGATGTTGGACACGAAAGTAATCGTCGCGCCGAATTCCCCCATGGCTTTGGCAAAGGCCAGGATCGCGCCCGCGATGATGCCGGGCAGGATCATCGGCAAGGTCACGGTGGCAAAGACCCATAGGCGAGAGGCTCCAAGCGTGGCGGCCGCCTGTTCCAGCTTGGGATCCACGGCTTCGATCGACAGGCGAATGGCGCGCACCATCAGCGGAAAGGCCATGACAGCGGCGGCAAGCGCCGCGCCGGTCCAGCGGAAGGCAAGGACAATGCCTATCTCCTGCAGCGCCGATCCCACAGGCCCGCGCGTACCGAAGGTCAGGAGCAACAGGTAACCGGTGACCACCGGCGGCAGGATCAGCGGCAGGTGCACCAGCCCGTTGACCAAACCGTGCCCCGGAAACCGCCAGCGCGCCAGCGCATAGGCGGTAAAGATGCCAAGCGGCAGGCTGGCCAGCGTCGCCCAAAACGACACGCGCAGCGACAGGGCCACCGCCTGCCATTCCTCCGGTCCCAGCCAGTCCACCGGCCTAGTCCCCCAACACTGTGAAGCCCTCGGCTTCGAACACCGCGCGGGCATCGGGGCCTTGAAGGAAGGTCAGGAATCCCCCGGCCTCCTCTGCGGCTGGACCGTATAGCAGGGCGGCCGGATAGGTAATCGGCGGGTGGCTGTCCGGGGGGAATGTCGCGATCACGTGAACATCGGGATCGGCCCGGGCATCGGTGGCATAAACCACGCCAAGCGGGGCCTCGCCGAGCGCAACCAACGCCAGCGCCGCCCGGACATTGTCCGTCTCGACCACCTGCGTGGCCACCTGATCCCACAGTCCAAGCGTGTCCAGCGCCGTGCGTCCGTAGATCCCTGCGGGCACGGCCTGCGTCAACGCCATGGCCAGGCGACCGGGACCAAGCAGCGCAGACAAGTCCAGGTCAGCTGTCAGGTCGACATGGTCGGTTGGCTCATGCGCGACCAGCACAAGGCTGTTGCCCAACAGGTCAATTCGGCTGTCAGGGTCTATCAGATCCCCCGCCTGAAGAAGGTCCATCCAATCGGGGTTCGCGGAAAGGAAGATATCGGCAGGGGCGCCTAGCTGAATCTGACGTGCAAGGGCCGACGATCCCGCGAAGGAAAGCGCGATGTCCCCGCCTTCCGTTTCTTCATACTGCTCCGCAACCCGTGTCAGCGCTGTGGTCAGGCTGGCGGCGGCAAAGACCGTCACCGTTTCGGCCGCTGCCGGGGCAGCGGTCAGGACCATGGCCATCAAGGATAGTATGAAACAGACAAGGCGCACGGGTCTCGGTTGATGAGAGATCCCCTCCACGTTATGGCCATTGAAACACATCGCTGACATCAGCCGCGCCCTTGATCGTCCGGGGCGGCATCCCCGGTCTTCAGCAGGTCCGATATGGCATTGATCCGCGCGGCACCGGCCTCGGCAGCGATGTCTTCCAGTTTCCGATAATGCTTCAGCACTTGTTCCCCGGCTTCGGTCAGTCTTGCACCGCCGCCTTTCGCCCCGCCCCGAACGCTGTCGACCAGCGGCTTCTGAAAGGCGCCATTCATCTGATCTACAAGGGTCCACGCCCGTTTGTAGCTCATGGACATGGCCCGTCCGGCAGCGGCAATCGAACCGGTGTCGCGTATTCCTTCCAGCAGATCCGCCTTGCCGGGGCCAAGCATCAGGTCATCCCCGAAGAGAAGTCTGAGGCGCAGGCGGGAGGGCGGTGATGGCAGCTGGTCGGGGTGGGACATGAAAGGGAGTTAGCCGCATGAGACGACCGATGGCAAGGGTTCATTATGTTTCTGCGAACATATCGTCTATGCCAGAGCTTCGTCCTCATCGCAGGACAAGCCCGGAACGCTGATCGCATTGTGTGGCCCAGGCCCTCAACGCCCGGCGGCATAAGCCTGCATCAGGCGCGGAGTTGCAGCGGCGGACATGATCCCGTCAGGACGGATGCGCGCAGCGGTCAGCCGCCCGATGGACCACGGGTCCGAAACCTCCAGCCGGTGACCGCGCCGTTCCAGTTCGGCCAGCGTCGCCCGGGGGAAATTCGGCTCGATCATCAGATAGCCGGGCTTGGTGCCGCGCGGGTAGAAGCTTTCCAGCAGATGGCCCGTGTGGAAGAGCGGCCCGTCGATGGCCTCTTGCAGGTTCATGCCGTGATGGATCAGCCGTAGCAGGAAGGTCAGTTGCCATTGATCCTGCTGATCCCCGCCCGGTGTGCCAAAGGCCAGCTTCGTTCCGTCCGGGGCTTGGGCCATCGAGGGTGACAGCGTCGTGCGCGGTCGGCGACCTGGGGCGAGCGAGGTCGGCAGGCCCTCCTCCAGCCAGAACATCTGCGCGCGGGTGTTGAGCGGAACCCCAAGCCCCGGCACCACGGGTGAGGATTTCAGCCATCCGCCCGACGGCGTGGCAGACAGCATGTTGCCCCATTGGTCCACCACATCGACATGGCAGGTATCGCCCCGTTTGGCCGTCAGATGCGCCATTGTCGGTTCGCCGATGCCGATGCCGGTATCGTCGGGCACGGGTTCCGCCACACGGGCGCGGAACGCATCGGCCCAGTCCTCATATCCCGCGAGGGAGCCCGGTCGGAAGTCGAGGCTGGCGCTATCCCCGATCTCTGCCCGCCGCGCCGTGCCGTATTCGGCGGATAGCAGTGCCTCCAGCGGCAGGTCCTTTGCGTTCGGCTCTCCCAGATAGGCATCGCGATCCGCGAAGGCGAGCTTCAGCGCCTCGGTGACGAGGTGAACGAAATCCGCCCCCATTGGGTCCATCCCGGCCAGATCATCGCCGCGCAGCATTTGCAGGCATTGCAACAGCACCGGCCCCTGGGTCCAGCCGCCGCCTTTCCAGACCGTCCAGCCCGCATGATCGACCGAGATCGGGGCCTCAATGCTCGCCCGCCAATCGGCCATGTCCTGCCCGGTCATCACACCCATATGGCGGTCACCAGAGGCGTCCAGCACCTCGGCATCCCGCAGGAAATCGTCAATTGCCTCGGCAACAAACCCCTCGTAAAAGGCCAGCCGCGCCGCTTCGATCTGTGCAACCCGGTCCACGCCCGCGCTTTTGGCCTCGTCCACCAGCCTCTCCCAGAAATCGGCCAGCATGGGGTTGGCGAAGAGAGTCCCCGCTTCGGGTGCCTGACCACCGGGCAGCCAGACCGGGGCGGAACTGGGCCATTCCGTTCGGAACACATCCGCCATGCCCGCAATCTCATTCGCCACGCGCGGCAGGATCGGATGTCCATGACGGGCATAGTGGATCGCGGGGGCCAGCACCTCCGCCAGTGGCAGGCGACCATGATCGCGAAGCAGCAACATCCACGCGTCAAAAGCCCCCGGCACGACAGTGGCGAGCAAACCAGAGCCAGGGATGCGCGTCAGCCCCCGGGCGCGGTAGTGGGCAATCGTCGCCCCCGCAGGCGCGGTGCCCTGCCCGCAGATCACCACCGGTTCCTCCGCCCCTGCCGCCCGGAAAAGCAGCGGCATGTCCCCAAGCGGCCCGTTCAGATGCGGCTCCACCACGTTCAGCACAAAGCCCGCAGCCACCGCCGCATCGGCGGCACTGCCGCCAGCCTCCAGCATCTTCATGCCTGCCGCCGTGGCCAGCCAATGGGTGCTGGTGACCATGCCGAAGGTGCCGGAGATTTCGGGCCGCGTGGTGAATGTCATGGGGCTTGCTTTCAGTTGGACGACTACCCCCAAGTCAAAGCGCAGATGGGCGCGACAGGCAATGCCCCGTCAGCCGAGCGCGGTGAAGGCCCGGTCGAGCCCCTCGGCCACCTCGTCCACATCTGCCAAAGAGAGACACATCGGCGGCACCATGCGCAGCACCGATTGCGTGGGCCCGGATTTGGACAGGATCAGGCGCGAGGCGCGACAGTTCTCGAACACCGCCGATGTGGTTTCACGGTCGGGTTCCTTGGTGCGCCGGTCCTTCACCATCTCGATGGCCAGCATCAGCCCCCTGCCTCGCACGTCGCCAATGGCCTCGTGCTTGTCCTTCAACTCATGCAGGCGTTTCAGCAGTGCCGCACCGACCGTGCGTGCATTCTCCTGTACCTCGTCCTCGCGGATCACCTGCAGTACCGCGCGTCCCGCCGCGCAGCTGGTGGGGTTGGCGCCATAGGTGTGGAACATGAACTTTTCCGCCATCGGCGCGGCGATATCCTTGCGCGTCACCACGGCCCCGAGGGGGAAGCCGTTGCCGATCCCCTTGGCCATGACGACGATATCGGGCACCACCCCGTCGGCCTCGAACCCCCACATGTGATCGCCGGTGCGCCCAAAGCCCGATTGCACCTCATCCGCGATATAGAGCCCGCCCGCCGCGCGCACCCGTTCCGCAGCGCCGGACATGTAGCCCTCTGGCATCTCGATGATGCCACCATAGCCCTGCACGCTTTCCACCAGCATCCCGGCGATCCTGCCGGAGGTGGCGGTGGCAATGGTGCGCTCGATCTCATCGAGATACGGGGCCGCGCCCGCGTTTTCCCCGAAGATCCCGCGATACTGGTTCGGGTCGGCCACGAAAGCGACGTTGCCGGGCATGCCGGGGTGGCGCCAGGTGGAAATCCCCGTCACCGATTGCGCGGCAGCGGTCGGGCCGTGATAGGCGGTGCGCAGCGCCAGAAGGTCGAGATTGCCCGTGTAGGTCCGGGCGATGGTCATGGCGAGGTCAATGGCCTCGGCCCCGGAATTGGTGAAATGCACCACCCAGTCATGGCCCTTCGGCATCGTCGCGGCCAGCTCCTCGGCCAGATGCGCGGGGACCGGGTGATAGAACATCGTCGTGCAATGGGTCAGATCGGCGGCCTGTGCTTGGGCGGCGGCGACCACCTTCGGGTGGGAATGGCCGACAGAGATACAGACATTCATACCCAGAAGGTCGGTGTATTTGTTGCCCTCTGCGTCCCACAGGTATTGCATCTGCCCTTTGCGGAAGACGATCGGATCCTTGAAGGGCACGAACTTGGTCTGCGTCGCCGCGTAGTAGGTGTCGCGGCGGCGCGCGGTGCCCTCGGTCGTCCAGTCAATGGGAAGGTCGGTCATCTTGGGCTCCTTTCACGCACGCAGGCGGCTATTGTCGGGGTCGAAGGGCGGGCGGTCCAGCACGGTCGCGGCGCGGCGCTGGCCCAGGATTTCGATGCTGAGGTCTTCACCGGACAGCGGTTCGCGCAGCAAGGCAAGGGCCAGAGCGTGGCCAACCCTATGGCCAAACCCGCCCGAGGTAACGATGCCGATGATCCTTTCGCCTTGATAGACGGGGTGGGCATAGAACGGATCGGTCGGGCCGTCCTCGATGCGCAGCAGGACCGACTGCCAGTCGTTGGCGCGCGTCAGCAGGGCTTGCCGTCCGAGGAAGTCGCGGCCCTCGGTCTTGGTGAAGGCGGCAAGCCCACTTTCCAGCGGCGAGCGTTCCGTGGTCAGGTCCGCGCCCCACCCGCGATAGCCTTTTTCGAGCCGCATGGAATTGGCGGCATAGGCCCCGTAAAAGCCGATCCCGTGGGGCTGGCCCGCCTCTTCAAGCGCATCGAAAAGCGCGGGCAGGTGCTGTGCCTCGGCATGCAATTCCCACCCCAATTCGCCAAGATAGGAAACGCGAAGCGCCCGCACTGGCAGGCCCGCGACAGTGATCTCCTGCACGGTAAGCCACGGGAAGCCGTCGCCAAGGTCTGCATCGGTCAGCGTCCCCAGAACATCGCGCGATTTTGGCCCCATCAGGCCGATGACCCCGAGCCGTTCGGTGACAGTCGTCACGGTCACATCACGCGCCGCCGCATGGTCGCACAGCAGGTCAAGGTCGATCTCTTCCGCCGCTGCGGCGCTGGTCAGATAGGCGTGATCCTCTGCCAGCCGCGCCACGGTAAATTCCGACAACACGCCCCCCGTTGGGGTCAGCGTATGGATCAGCCCGATCCGCCCTACACGCGGCGACGTGTTGGCCCCGAACGTGTCGAGGAATTCTGAAGTGCCTGCCCCGGTGACTTCGAACTTGGAGAAAACCGAAAGATCGGCCAACGCCACACCGTTTGTCGCGCAAGAAACCTCCCGCGCGACAGGCTCGAACCAATTTGTCCGCTGGAAACTCTCCCTCGCATGATCATCGGGCATGTCGGAGAACCAATTGGGCCGCTCCCAGCCATGCGCCGCGCCCATGACGGCGCCGCGCGCAACCATCCGGTCATGCAGGGGCGACAGGCGCAGACCGCGCCCTGCGGGGCGTTCCTCATAGGGGTAATGCACGCCGAATTGCAGGCCGAAACACTCCACCGCCTTTGCCACGCGAAAATCGCGGTCCGCCCAATCCCCGAACCGTCGGCTATCGATCGCAAGCGCATCCATCGGCGGTGCCCCATGCGTCATCCAATGGGCCAGGAACCAGCCCGCGCCGCCGCCTTCCATCACCCCCATAGAGGACCCGGTCAGAAGCCACGCCCCCGGCACCCCATGGGCCGGGCCGATGAGTGGGTTGGCGTCGGGGGTGAAGGTGATGGGGCCATTCACCACCGTCTTGACGCCGCCGTTGCCCAGTGCCGGAACGCGGGCCATGGCAGCCTCGATGATGTGTTCGACCCTGTCCAGATCAGGCGGCATCAGTTCCGCCCCGAACTCGGGCGGCACCCCGTCAACGGACCAGACCTGCGCCTCTTTCTCATAGGGCCCAAGGATCAGCCCGTCGCGTTCCTGCCGCAGATACCAGCTTTCCTCCGGGTCGCGGATCATGGGCAGTTCCGGCAGACCGGCGGCGATGCGTTCGGCCACTTCGGGCACGGTGTCGGTGACAAGGTACTGGTGCAGCACGGGAACCAAGGGCACGTTCACCCCCATCATCTGCCCAACCTCGAAGCCCCAGGTTCCGGCGGCATTCACGATCTGGCGGGCGTGGATCGTGGCCTTGGGGGTCTCCACGATCCACCCCTCGCCCTCCCGCGTGATCGACAGAACCGGGTTCTGACGCAGGATCGTGACCCCGTTTCGTTGCGCAACCTGCGCCATGGCGTTGGTGGCCAGTGAGGGGTCAACATGGCCGTCATCGGGTTCATAAATCCCGCCCAACAGACCATCGAGTTGCGCCAGAGGATGCAGCTCCGCGATCCGCTCGGGCGTCAGCACCTCCAGCGGATAGCCGGTGAAGGCCGACAGCCCCGCGACATGGCGGAACTCGTCCATCCGCTCGGGGTTCTTCGTCACCCGCATCGCGCCGGACCGATGGAACCCGCAGCTTTGCCCGGTTTCCTCGGGCAGCACGTCGCGGTAGAGCTTGACCGAGTGCGCCCGAAGCGCCTGGATCGTGGCGCTATGGGCGAAATGGGTACAGAGCCCCGCGGCATGCCAGGTGGATCCGTGGGTGAGATCGTTCTTTTCGGTCAGCACCACGTCAGACCAGCCTGCCTTGGCGAGGTGATAGGCCAGCGACACGCCCATGGCGCCGCCGCCAATAATGAGAACCTGCGCCTCGGTCATGCGCGCATCCTTTCGCCTTTGGGATCATAGGGGGGCCTGACCAGCACTTTGGCCGGGTAGCGTGCCCCTGCGATGTCGATCTCGAACTGCCGGTCTGCAAGCGGCGTATCGGTGAGGTCGATCAGCGCGAAGGCCAGTGTCAGCCCCGTCCGTGCGCCCCGCCCGCCAGAGGTGGTCAGACCCACGACGCGGCCCGCTTCCCAGACCGGTTCGTCATGCAGAACAAGCGGATCGCCCTCGACCTGCAACAGCACCAGCTTGCGGGTGAGGTTCCCACGCTGCGCCTCCAGCGCCGCCTTGCCGGTAAAGTCCTTCGTCCAGTCGACGCAGAATCCAAGGCCAGCCTCCAGCGGCGTGATCTCCGGCCCCACATCGTGCCCCCAATGGACGAAGCCCTTTTCCAACCGGCAGGCATCCACCGCGTAGTGCCCCATGGGCTGCGCACCTGCCGCGATGAGCTGATCGAAAAGCGGCCCGGCCACATCAGGCGTGGCGGTCAGTTCCCATCCAAGCTCGCCCACGAAACTGATCCGCGTGGCGCAGAAGTCCCTGCGGGCGAAGGGGATCGTACGGGCGGTGGCGAAGGGGAAATCCTGCCAGTGATCGCCCGCCACCGCCGTCAGCACATCCCGCGCGCCTGCGCCCATCACACCGATCACGCAGGTTTCCTCCGTCACGTCTGTGATGGTCACGTCGAAGCCCTGGGAGGCCCGACGCAGACAGGCCCCGTCGCGCCAGCGGGTCGCGGCGCCGGAGGTCAGGCGGAAGCGGTCGGCGGCCAGACGGGTCACGGTCACATCCGCCTCGATCCCGCCTTTGGCGTTCAGAAGCTGGGTGTAGACGACCTTGCCCTCGGGCACGTCCATCAGGGAACAGGCGATCTGCTCCATGAAGGCCAGGGCCTGTGGCCCGTGGATGTGGAATTTGCTGAACGGCGAGAGGTCGAGCAGAACGGTCCCCGTCTCCATCCGCGCGGCTTCCCGCGCGACGATGGGCTCCCATGGTTGCGCGCCGATGGAATAGGGCAAGCTGCGCTCGGCCTCGTCTTGCGCATACCACAACCCACGTTCCCACCCGGCGGTCAGACCGAATACAGCACCTTGCGCCTGCCAGCGATCATGCAAGGGTGACAGCCGCAGTCCCCGCCCGGCCTTGGGATGCTTGAACGGCCAGTGCAAGGCGAAGAGGTCGGCCACGGCCTCTTCCATCCGCGCGGCCATGTGGGTGTCGCTGGCGGCAAGCGGATCGCAGCGGGCGATATCGACTTCCCACAAATCCATGGGCGGGGTGGCGTCCACGATCCAATCGGCCAGCACGCGACCCACGCCTGCCGAAGACATGACCCCGACCGAGTTCATCCCCGCCGCCACGAAAAGCCCGTCCATGCCGGGGGCCTGCCCGACCAGTGGCCTGGTGTCGGCGGTGAAGCTTTCCGGCCCGTTCATGAAATGCTGGATGCCGGTGGTTTCCAGCGCCGGAATCAAGGCCAGCGCCGCCTCCATGAAAGGGGTGAACTGGTCCCAATCTTCGGCCATCTCAAGGAAAGGTCGATTGCCTTCCGGCCCATGCGGGTCCCAGCATTTGGCGTTCGGCTCGAACCCGCCAATGACCAGCTTGCCGGTATCGCCCTTGATGTAGATTCCCCGGTCGAGGTCGCGCAGCACAGGGAAGCCAGCAAACTCGGGCCTTGGTTCGGTGACCACATACATATGCTCAACCGGTTGCAAAGGCAGCGCCAGACCCGCCGTCGCCGCAAGCCGCTTGGACCACGCACCCGCGCAGAGCGCCACGTGATCGGCCCGCATCTCGGTGCCATCCGCCAGCCTCACGCCAGTTACCCTGCTCCCGTCTGTCAGCAGCGCGTCAATGCCTGTGTTTTCCCGAATCTCCACCCCCGCCGCCTTGGCCGCGCGGGCATAGGCCATGCACAGGTCGACCGGATTGACGCTGGCATCCTCAGTCACGTCCATCACACCGACCAGCCCGGCAGGATCGACACAAGGCACGTCACGGGTCAAATCATCGGGACCGACCATCCGGGGCGACAGCCCGAAATGACGGCCAAGCGCTGCGATCCGGTGCAGCTCGTCCATCCGTTCCGGCTCGCGCGCCAGCCAATAGCCGCCGGTTTTCCGATAGCCGGTCGACAGCCCCGTTTCGGCCTCCAGCCTCGGGAACAGCTCACCGGCATACATCGCCAGCCGGGTCATGTTGGGCGTTGCGCGCAGGGGGCCAACGATCCCCGCCGCGTGCCAGCTGGTGCCGGAGGTCAACTGGTTGCGTTCCAGCAGAACTACGTCTTGCGCCCCACGCTGCGCCAGGTGATAGGCCAGTGACAGGCCAATCGCCCCGCCGCCGATGATGATGATACGGCTCATGCGGGACCTCCTATCGCGGGGAATTGACAGGGCATTCGAACCGGCGCAGCTTCGCAGGCATGACCATTCACGCGCTCTGGTGCCACCCCCGCTCCGTCTCGACCGCCTTTGAACGCATCATGCGGCAAAGGGGCGATCTGACCGTCCTGCATGAGCCCTTCATGTATGACTACTATATCGGTGCGGGGAACAAACCCTTCGAGAATTTCGAGCCGGAACCGGGCCATCCGACCGACTACGCAGGCATCCGCGAGATGATCCTGAGACTTGGCGCGCATGCGCCTGTGTTCTTCAAGGACATGGCCTATTACGTGCAGGACAAACTGCCCGCCGACCCGGACTTCATGAGGGCCATGAGCCATGCTTTCCTTGTCCGCGATCCGGCAGAAAGCATCCTGTCCTATCACCGCAAGGACCCCGGTTTCGCCTGCGAAGAGGTGGGGATCGAGGGGCTGTGGCGGCTTTACGAACAGTTGCGCGCGGCGGGGTTGAAGCCGGTGGTCATCCGCTCGGCGGCGCTGCGGGCCGACCCTGCGGGGCAAATGGCGCGCTATTGGCAGGCCGTGGGATTGCCCGACTGTCCCGAGGCGCTGAGCTGGGACAGCGACGTTCCCGAGGGCTGGAAATCGGTTGAGGCTTGGCACAAGGAGGTTCTGTCTTCCACGGGGATCAAACCGGCGGAGGACCGGGACTACCGGGCGGAGCTTGCGGCGCTCGGTGCGCCCTATACCGACTACGACGCGCATCACCGGCCGTTCTACGATCTGCTCTGCCAGGCGGCGGACGAGGACGCGCATCAGAAGTAGGCCCTGTCTTCGGTCTCGGATTTGCGGCGCGCGATATAGTCCTGCAACGCCTCGTCAATCGCGGGGTCCAACCCCGGATCTTCATACTCTGCCAAGCGCTGTTTCCACAGAGCATTCGCGCGCTGTGCCATGTCGAGCCCGCCAGCCCCGGACCAGTGTTCATAGGAATTGTTGTCGGGCAGGTCGGGCCGGAACAGCGCCCTGAGGAAATTCGCCTGTGTGTGCTCGGACCCCAGGAAATGCTTGCCCGGTCCGGTCCCGGCAATCGCCTCCATCGCCTGCGCGTTTTCAGAGAGGTCAATGCCATCAAAGAACCTCGCAACCTTGCCGCACAGATCCGCATCCATCATGGTTTTCTCATAGCCCGTGACCAACCCGCCCTCCAGCCAGCCGGTGGCGTGGTTGATCATATTGGCGCCCGCGAACATCGACATGAGCAGGCCCCAGGTGCCCTCCTGCTGGCTTTGCCCGTCCGGCAGTTTCGACGCGGACAGCGTGCCAACGGTGTGAAACGGCACCCCGAGCCGCCGCGCCAGCTGCCCCGCGGCCAGCACCATCTGCCCGGCCTCCGGTGTGCCGAATGTGGGCGCGCCGGTCTGCATCGACATTGTCGACGCGAAGGAGCCCATCAGGCAGGGCGCGCCGGGATTGACCAGCTGCACCAGCGCAAGGCAGGCCATCGCCTCTGCCAGCACCTGCGCCAGCGTTCCGGCGACGGTCGTGGGGCTCATCGCGCCGGTCAGGGTCCAGGGGGTGCAGGCTACGGGCTGACCCGCGCGGGCATAGGTTTTCAGCGCGCCGGACATATTGGCATCCATCACCAGCGGCGCATTGGTGTTGGAGACACAGTAGAGCACCGGATTTTCGGCCACGTAATCCGCACCGAACAGAATCCGCGCCATATCAATCGCATGCCCGGCCCGTTCCGCCCCGATGAACGCTCCCATGAAGGGCCGGTCGGACCAGCGGATATGGGCGTAGAGCATGTCGAGATGGCGCTTGTTGGCAGGCAGGTCCACCGGTTCGCAGACCACACCGCCGGAATGGTGCAGCCAGGGGATCATCTGGTGCAGCTTCACCAGATCGGTGAAATCCTCGCAGGACGCATAGCGCCGGCCCCGGTCCATATCCTGCACGAAGGGCGGCCCCCAGGAGGGGCAGAGCACACTGGTGCTGCCGCCCACGCGGACCGATTTCGCGGGGTTGCGGGCGTGTTGCGTGTAACTGGCGGGGGCTGTCGCGGTGATGGTCCGGCGGCAGAAGCCGGGCACGAACCGCACCCGCGTGCCCATCACATCGCACCCGGCCTCGGCGAAGATCTGTAGAATCTCGGGATCGTCGTGAAACTCCATCCCCGTTTCGGCAAGGATGCGGTCGGCATTGGCCTCGATCAATTCCAGCCCTTCCTGCGACAGAACCGGCAGCGGCCCGATCTTGCGGTCAATATAAGGCGCGCGAATGGTGCTTTGATCCACCTCTCGTTTCTTGCCACGCCTTGCCATGCCAAACCCCTGTCTCGCCTCACAGGAGCTTGACCCAACGGCCCGCGGTACAGCAAATGAAACCACACAGCATTAGGTATTCTTATGATGCAGGAAAAACTCTCCTCGCGGCTGCTGTCCGACAAGAACCTGGTGACGGCGCTGGAGGTGTTCGTGGCCATTGCCGAAACCCGTCAGGTGACACGCGCGGCGAAGCTGCTTGGCATCACCCAATCAGCGGCGTCTCAGCAACTGGCCTCGCTGGAAGAGGCCTGCGACGCGCGGCTGGTGGACCGCTCCGTCAGACCGCTGAGACTGACGCAGGCGGGCGAGCTGTGCCTGCGTCACGCGCAGCGCATCCTGAACAGCATCGAAGACCTCGCAACCTCCATGCGCCACGAGGGGCCCCGGCCGATCAGTGTTTTGCGGGTGGGAATGCTGGCCTCCATCGCCACCACCCTGACCCCGCCCCTGGTCAATTTGACCAAGGCCGATTTCGGGGTCGAGGACCTGACCCTGCATGCCGGCCAAAGCGGCGATCACGAAGCGCTGTTGCGCAGCAAAAGGGCCGATCTGGTGGTCACCTCGAACCCGTTTTACGACATGGACGGGCTGGAACGGCACGATGTTCTGACCGAAACCTTTCTGCTGGTCCTGCCCGAAAGCTACCGTGGCCCAAGCGGGTCGCTGTCCGATATCCTCGACAACCTGCCCTTGGTTCGATTTGCCGCAACGACCAGTGTCGGGCGGCGCACGGAACAGCATCTGCGGCGGCTGAAACTGGCGGTTCCCAGGGTCATTCAGGCGGACCGGTCTAGCATGGTGACTGCCTGTGTGGCGCAGGGCTTGGGATTTACCATCCTGACGCCGAGCCTGCTGATCGACGGGTTTGTCGAACAGATGCCCTTGTCCCTCCGCCCGCTGCCTGCGGCCAGTTTCTCACGATCCATCACCGTTGTCGCTCGGGCCGGGGAACTGGGGGACTTGCCGGAGCAGGTGGCCACAATGGCCGCTCAAAGCCTGACGGACCAGATCACCCGACAGATGGGACCGGTCGGGCGCGAAGCGCTGCATCTGCCCTAGCCTTCCGCCTGAAAGGCCCGCAGCAGATCCATACGGGTGATGATCCCCACAAGCCGCCCGTCCTGCATCACCGGATAGCGGCGGTGATTGCTGTCCATGAACGCCTGCGCGGCGGCGACGACGCCGATACCGGTGTCGAGCGTTGTCACATCCGCAGTCATGTAGCCTGCGACGGTATCGCCAAGCTCCTGGTGGTAATGGGCGTGCAGCACCGCGCGGAAACAGTCCCTGGCGGTCAGAATGCCCACAAGTCGACCCAGATCATCCACGACCGGGGCGGCGGAAATGTCATGTTCGATCAAGGTGGCTACCGCTCGGGTCACCTCCGTATCCGGCGACAGGGTCACGAGATTGCGGCTCATGTAGCGGTCGATCGTGGCGCCTTGGGTCATTCCGCCGCCCTCTTTCTCGGACAGGTCTCACAGGCCCCGCAAGACAGGCCGCCGCAGCTGCCCCGCACGGGTTTTCCTCCCATCATCAGACCAAGGCCAAGGCCAAGGGCCGCCAGAAGGAAGACCGCCAGAACCGCCAGAAAGACACCCATCAGCCCAATCCTCCTGTCTCAACGAAAGCTTGCGCTTCACCGGTCACCGTAGCGCCTCCGCCGCGTGCCACGAGGACCGTGGCCAGCCCGTTGGCCTGAGCATAGTGCGCTGCCGGCGCGGCCCCCATCACAAAGAGCGCAGTGGCCAGCCCGTCCGCCATCATCGCCCGGTCATGGAAGACCGAGACCGAGGCCAGCGTATCACCCGCAGGCGCGCCGGTGATCGGGTCGATGAGGTGGCCATAGCGCCCCTGCCCGACGGCGTAGCTCTGATCCCACAGGCCTGAGGTTGCAACGGCCATCCCGTCGAGCCGCGCGATCCCCGCCAAACCGCCCGCGCCATCCTCGATGCCCACCTGCCACGGGCGGCCCTCCGGGTGCTGGCCACGGGCGACCACCTCGCCGCCCAGTTCCAGAACGAAGCCGCCTGCCCCCGCCGCCTCCAACGCATCCGCCATCCGATCCAAGGCCTGGCCCTTGGCAATGCCGCACAGGTCCAGCGTGACACCCGCTGCCGCGCGGGTCAGCCGGTTGCCGGACAGGCTCAGCGCCCGCCAGCCTGCCTGCTCTGCCCCCTCGATCGGGCCGAACCCGTAGCGCGCCACCAATGGTCCAACGGTGGGGTCAAACGCCCCGCCCGTGTCCGACGCGACCTGCAACGCGGCGCGGGTGGTCTCGGCCACGTCCACGGACAGGGCTGCATGGCCCGCGCGGTTGAACACCGACAGCTCCGATCCCGGCTGATAGGGCGACATCCAGGCGTCCACATCGGCCACGACCCTGTTGATCAGAGCCGAGACATCGCCTGCGGGCAAATCGCTGCCAAACATTCCGCGCCAGTAGGACCCGAAGGCCTGCCCCCCGATCACCTGCGGGTCCGAGGCAAACGCGGGTCGCGCCGTCAGGGTGGCGGCGGAAAGGGCGAGGAAATGGCGGCGGGTCAGGGTCATGGGTCAGCTCGCGAAATCGTCGAAGAAGATGGAATCCGGCTCGACCCCGAGGTCGTCCAGCATGGTGATCACGGCCCGCATCATCAGGGGCGGACCGCAGAGGTAGTAGTCGCAGGCATCGGGCGCGGAATGCGTGCCCAGATAGGCGCGCAGGGCGACGTCGTGGATAAAGCCGGTCTCGCCAGTCCAGCCGTCCTGCGTTTGCGGATCGGACAGGGCGACGGTCCAGCTGAAATTCGGATGCGCGGCGGCAAGGGCCTTGAACTCGTCGTCATAGAACAGGTCCGACCGGCTGCGCGCACCGTAGAAATAGGAGATCCGCCGGGACGCGCCAGGGCCTGCCAGTTGCTCATGGGCAATCGCGCGCAAAGGGGCCATGCCGACCCCGCCACCGATCAGCACGATCTCCCGGTCGGACGGACGAACGCGGAACGTACCATAGGGACCGGCCAGCGCCACGCGGTCCCCCGGTTTCAGGCCGAACAGGTAGGAGGACACGATACCGGGCGGAACACCGGGCTTGCCCGCAGGCGGCAGCGCGAGGCGGATGTTGAACACCACCTTGCCCGCATCCTCGGGCCGGTTTGCGATGGAATAGGCGCGAGACACCGGCTCTGGGCTGTGGGAGCTCAGGCTGCGCAGCCCGCGACTGTCCCAGATCCCGGCAAATGCACCTGCGTCGACATCGGTGAAATCGAGCGCATAGGCAGGGGCGGTCAATTGGCCGTATTCCCCGGCGATGAAGTCGAACTCCGCCCCGTCGGGAAGGGCGACCACCAGTTCCTTGATCAGCGGGGCAAGCGACTGGTTGGAAATGACCTCGCACTCGTAGCGCTCTGCCGACAGGATATCCTCGGGCACCTGCACCGACATCGCACCGCGCAGGACGGTCTGGCACGCGAGCCTTTCGCCCCGATCGGTCGCGGGTTTGCCAAGGGTTCCGGTTTCGGTCGCAAGCGGCGGGCCTGCATTCTCCACCACCACCCGGCAGAGCCCGCAGGTGCCCGCCCCGGCGCAACCTGACGGCATTGGGATGCCCCCGGCCTTCAGCGCATCGAGCAGTTTCTCCCCAGTCCGTGCCTCAACCTCTCGCCGCCCATTCACGGTCAGGCGAACGGGTCGCGACGGCACCAATACCGCCCGCGCGGCCATGACACCAAGCGCCAGCGCCATGATCAGCGCAACCATCAGTCCGGTGGCAAGCAGGATCTGGGTCATGGCGCGGCCATCGTGGCAAAGGCGGTGAACGCCATGGACATGAGGCCCGTGACAATGAAGGTCATACCAAGCCCGCGCAGACCGGCGGGCATATCTGCATAGGCCAGCCGCTCGCGGATCGCGGCAAGCGCAACGATAGCCAGCGCCCAACCCAACCCGCTGCCGAAGCCGAAGACGATGGACTCCCCAAACCCGTATGACCGCTCTGCCATGAACAGGCTGCCCCCCAGGATGGCGCAGTTGACCGTGATCAGCGGCAGGTAGATGCCAAGCGCCGCGTAGAGCGCCGGGGCGAAGCGGTCGAGCACCATTTCCAGCACCTGCACCATGGCCGCGATAACGCCGATAAAGGCGATGAGCCTCAGGAAAGTCAGGTCCACATCCCCTGCCCCGATCCAGTCCCATGCCCCGGGGGCCAGCAGCCAATTCAGGATCAGCTGATTGACCGGCACGGTGATCGTCAGGATCACGATGATCGCGGCCCCCAGGCCAAGCGCCGTTTCCACCCGTTTCGACACCGCCAGAAAGGTGCAGACCCCAAGAAAGAAGCTGAGGATCAGGTTGTCGGCAAAGACCGCTCGCAGGAAAAGGTCGGTCATGACAGCGCCTCCTCCCGGTCCACATGGGTCGTTGCGGGCTCCACCTGCTCCACCCGCCAACTGCGCAGCGCCCAGACCAGCAGCCCGAGCAGCATGAAGGCCGACGGGGCCAGCAGCATGAAGCCGAAGGGCTGATACCAGCCGCCCTCAGCCACGGTCGGGAAGATGGTCGCGCCGAACAACGTGCCGAAGCCCAGAAGCTCCCGCAGGAAGGCGATGACCATCAGGATCGCGGAATAGCCCGCTCCGTTTCCAAGCGCGTCCAGGATGCTGGGACCGACCGGGTGCGACATGGCAAAGGCCTCGGCCCGGCCAAGCACGATGCAATTCGTGACAATGAGCGACACGAAGATCGAGAGCCGCTGGCTGATCGCATAAGCATAGGCCTGAAGGATCAGGTCCGCGACGATGACCATGGCCGCGATGATGGTGATTTGCAGGATCAGCCGGATCTGCGCCGGGATATGACGGCGGATCAGCGACACGACAGCGCTGGAGGCCACCAGAACGGCGGTCAGGGCCAAGCTCATGGTCAGGGCGGTGGTCATCGAGGTGGTGACGGCCAGAGCCGAGCAGATGCCGAGGATCTGCACCGTCACCGGGTTGTCGCGCAGGAGCGGGTCAAAGAGGGGTTTCAGCGCGGCTCTCATCACAGATCCCCGCTGCGCAGGGCATCGAGAACCGGGCCAAAGCCGAGCGGACCGACCCAGAAACGGATCATGTTCTGCACCCCGTTGGAACTGCGGGTCGCGCCGGTGATCGCATCGACCTCATAACTCGTCGTACCGCCGCCGCGCACCACGGCAACGCGAATCTCACCGGCCTCATCCATCAGTTGCGTGCCCGGCCATTGCGCCAGCCATCCCGGCGTCTGGATCGTGGCGCCGAGCCCCGGTGTTTCGCCCTGTTCGGTGATCGTCAGGCCAATCACGGTATTCAGATCTGGGCCAAGCGCCAGATAGCCCCGGATCGTCGATTGATAGCCCTGCCCGTAGACCGGCAGGATCACGAGGGCCAGATCCCGCCCGTCGCGGGCCATGAAGATCTGTTGCAGGTCAGGCCGCGTCCCGATGCCCGCGATGTCTTCGTCCGGGGTCAGTTCCGTCACCTGTGCGGGATCGACTGCGTCCGCCAGCGTCAGGTCGCGCAGATCCACGGTCAGCACCTCCAGGCTGTCGATGCCGCTGCCCGGCAGCACCTCGGCCAGTCCCGGCGTCTCGGCGATCAACGCCTCCAGCCGGGCGCGGCGTTCGGCCTCTCGGTTCGCATCGAGTCTTGGCCCGAGAAGCACCGCCGCGCTGGACACGGCAAGCGCGGCCGCGAAGGACACCAGAAACGCCATGGTCAGGGTCTTGCCCCGACTGTCATTCGGGGCCGCCAGCAGCCGCTGCCACAGGGATATCGGGTTCAGATCAGGCATGTCGCCGCCCCCTTGCATGGCGCTTCACCGCGAGCGCCGCATAGTCGATTGTCGGCGCAAAAACCTGCGCCAGAAGCACCGCGAAGACCGTGGCGCGTTCCGCCCCCGCCAGCCCGTCCGAACCGGCCAGAAGCGCGATCAACGCGCCGCCGAGCAGGCCGTAGACCAGCCGTGCGACTGGCGTTGTCGGCGCAGTCACCGGGTCGGCCAGCAGCAGCAACCCGAAGCCCGCGCCCCCGGCCAGCAGAGCGGTCTCCAACGGCGCACCGATCAGGGCCATTGCACCAAGCACGCCCGCGACCCCGCCGAGCAGCGCTGGCAATGGCAGGATACCAAGCGCCAGAAGCACAGCCCCCGAGGCGGCCACAGCCAGCAACATCGTGGTTTCCGCCTCCGGCGCGGCACCGCCCGGCCATGTCAGGAACACCATCGCCAGCGCCACCGGGGCGGCCCCCACCACGTTGCGACCCCAGCCACCGAAGATCAGGTCTGCCAGCACGATGCCAAAGCTCGCCCCAAGCGCCAATTGCATGGGCGAGAGGCCCGCCGGGGCCAGCACCGCCATCGACACCGCCAGAACCGCGCCTGTGGGCGACCAGGGCACCCCGTTCAGCCTGCGGAACAAAAGCTGCCACAGCGACGCGACAGCCAGCACCGCACCCATGCGCAGCATGCCCTCCACCCCCTGCTCGACCACCACGATGGCGGCGGGTGGCAGAAGGGCGGCGATGACGGCCCACCCGATCATGTCCCGTGACCAGAGCCCGCGCGCGGTCATGCTGCCTCCAACCGGTCAAGAACGGCCCGCAGCCGAACGCCAAAATCCTCGCCCCCTCCGGTCAGATAGCTGGCAAGCGCCATGTCATCTTCCAGCAATCCCAGAACCCCCATCCGCTCGGCCTGTTCGACCTCTCCGACGCTGAGCGCCCGCAACAGGGCAACCGCCGGGAAATCCGGGCCGAGAGAGCGGGAGATCGCCGCATTCGGGATCAGCGCCGCGCGTTGAAGGGCCGACCCCTTGCGGCCATGCGGTGCAGGGGCTTCGCGCGGGGTCAGGCTGATCTGCACATGTCTGCGACGCAGGAACCGCCCCTCCTGCCCCGACAACAGCGGGCCGGACAGAACGCGGTATGCGGTGCCGCGCGTCTCGCTGCCTGCCAGCGCCTCGATATCCGCCCCGATGGGAAGGCGCAGCAGCCGGGGGTCCGCCGCCGCAGGCCCGGAGAGGGACACGACCCGGTCGGCAGGCAAGGCACCATCGCGCAGCACGTGGCCGAGCGCCAAAACATCCGCATAGCCCATCTGCCAGACAGGATGCGACGCGGTGGCCGGGCACAATCGTTCCACATGCACCCCGGGCATCCCCGCGGGATGCGCACCAGAAAAGACCGCGACGCGCACACGCTCACCAATGCGGGCCAGTTCCGCGCCCGGGGCCTGACAGACGAAGACCGGCCCCCCGCCAAGGCGGCTCAGCGCCTGAATGCCGGTGTTGAAGTTTCCTGCCTCGGCCCGGATCAAAGGTGCGGGATCGGCGGCACCGGGCTCGGTGGCCATCGCGGTCACAACAATGGCTGCGGGTGTTTCATCGGGCGGCGGCACCCGTCCGAAAGGCCGACGCAACAATGCGGCCCACAGGCCAGTGCTCAGCATCAGACGACGCAGTCCTTCGGTGCTGTCCGCCGTGGCGGGGTCGAATCGCCTCGCCTCTCCTGTGCCGCGCCGGATCACCATCCGCGCCACCTGCCTGCGCGCGCCGATCACGATGTCCTCCACCGTGCCGCTGACCGGGCTGGTTACCACCCTCTCGGGCATGGCATGATCGTGCAGCATGGGTTGACCGGCAGACACACGATCCCCCTCCGCGACCACAGCGCGCAGCTTCATCCCCGGATAATCCGCACCGATCAGCCCGACATAATCTGGCAGCTTGACCGGCCCGACCTCCTGCCGGGGCGCACCCTGATCGGGCAGTCTGACACCTTTGATACGGGGCAATTCGGGATTCTCCGGTGAAATGACGCGGGCTCTCATCTGCCCACCATAGCGCTTAACGCCCTGCCCCGGATTGATGGAGGTCAAAGCCAGGACCGATGCGATCTGGCATATCTGGACCCAAGCTGTTCCCGCCCTGAAGGAGACTGTCATGAAGACCGCCCGCGCCACCCTGTTGGCCCTGCTGACTGCCATTGCACCCTCTGCCATTCTCGCGCAGGAAAACAGCACGGCTGCCGCTGTGCAGGCCTGGGTGCAATCGGCCCATGGCGATGCCGCCGCCGAGGCCTTTGCGCATTGGAACGGCGAAGACGAGGTGCCCGCCGCCTGCGCGGTCTGCCATTCCGGGGCGGGCTTTCGCGATTTTCATGGGCTGGACGGCACGGCCGTCGGCACGGTTGACCAGACCATCGCGCCGGGAGGCGTCGTGGATTGCGACACCTGCCATACGGACGGCGTATCGGCGATTTCCGAGATCACCTTCCCCTCTGGCGTCACCATGACCGCGCTGCCCAATGCGGGCACCTGCCTGACCTGCCACCAGGGCCGGTCCTCGGGTCCGACGCTGCAAGGGCAGTTGGAGGGGATGGACCCCGACACGCCGAATGACGAGCTCCGCTTCGTGAACCCGCATTATGCGGCGGCGGGGGCCACGACATTTGGATCGGAAGTTGCGGGACTTTATCAGTATATGGGCCGGACCTATGACGGGGCCTTCAGCCATACCGGGCCGATCACCACCTGTTCCTCCTGTCACGACCCCCATTCTCTGGAGGTTGTCACCGACGGCTGCCTGACCTGCCACGAAAACGCCGATCCCGAAACGATCCGCATCTCGCGCATCGACTATGACGGCGATGGCGACATCACCGAGGGCATCGCCGCCGAGGTCGAAGGGCTGCGCCTGATCCTGGCCACGGAAATCGCCGCCTATGCGGACACGGTCGCGGGGGCACCGATCCTTTATGAACTGCATACATACCCGTATTTCTTCAACGACACGAACGGGAACGGCGAAGCCGACGAGGGCGAGGCGATCTTTCCCAACCAGTATGTCAGCTGGACGCCGCGCCTGCTGGCCGCTGCCTACAACTTCCAGTTCGTGACGCGCGATCCGGGTGGGTATGCCCACAACCCGAACTACACGCTGCAGGCAATCCATGACAGCATCATGGACCTCGCCGAAGCCGCAGGCCGCCCGGCCCCCGCGATCAACCGGCCCTAACGCTGCACAGGCCCGGCGGCGCTACAACCCGCCCGCCGGGTCGATCAACCCTTCGCGCAGCGCATAGGCGATCAGCTGCGCGACGGAATGCACGTCGAGCTTCTGCATCAGGCTGGTGCGGTGGCGATCCACGGTCTTGGCGCTGATCCCGAGCGTTTCGGCAATCTCCTTGTTCGACTGGCCCGCGACGATCAGGTTCAGCGTCTGCCTCTCGCGCGCGGTCAGGTCGGGCGCGTCCGGTGCATCTTCCAGCATGGCCACAAGGCTCGCCGCGATGTGACGCCGGCCGCGCAGGATGTTGGGCAACTGGCGGTAAAGCTCGGTATTGTCCTCACCCTTGGAAAACAGCCCGTCCACGCCACTTGAAACCAGCTCGCTGATCTTGCCCACGGACATGACGCCGGTCAGGATCACGATCTTGGTTTCGGGCGACCAGCGGCGCGCCTCCAGCAGCACTTCCAGCCCGCCCGCATGGGGCATCTGCACGTCGAGCAACAGCAACTGCGGCCGGTGCTGGCGCACGGCGGATATGGCCTGCAACCCGTCCCCCGCCTCCGCCACCACGGCGATGCCGTCGGTTTCCACCATGCCGGGGGTTTCCAGCGCCGTGCGCAACCCCGCCCGGACAATGGCATGATCATCGGCAATAACCGCGTGAAATCTTGGCTCGGGCAAATTAAGCTCCCCCCATTATCTTTCGAAAAGGCAATCTCTTGCAGGCGATCCTATCATTCCTTCTGGTCTGTGCGACCCTGCTTTTCGCAAGCCTTCCCGCAGCCTCGCAGAGCCCGCCGGTGATGGAGGTCGACCCGGCCTATTCCTCGCCCGATATCGCGCCCGCCATGCGTTTTGCCCGCGATGTGGGCCAGCCGATTGCCGACATCGTCACCGCCTATATGGACGGCGCCCTGAGCGGTGATTTCGACGCGGTGATCGCGCCTGCCACCCCCTATCAGCCGATCTGGGCGCTGACCGAACTCTTGAACGTCGCCCCCGATGAGGGCCGCCCGCCCGATGCCTGGATTCTGGCGTCGGATACCCATGGCCTTGTGGCGCTCGATGTGTTCCTTGTGCGCGATGGCGGCCTGACCGAGCAGTTGCTGGCCCATGACATCCGCGAACCCTTCGACCCCGCCGATTTCAGCGCCACAAGGCTGAGCAGCGCGCCGGTGGAACTGACTGCCGGGGAACGGGCGCTGCTGATGGTGCGCATGACCTATGGCGCGACCGATCTGGTGGATCTGAGCCTTGAGACCCCCGCCGATCATCAGGCCCGCACCTTTACCGATGGCCTGACGCTGGCCGGGTTCTACGCCTTCCTGGGCTCCTGCATCCTGTTCTTCGCGGTCTTCAGCGCCACCATGCGCAGCGATGTGGGCGGCGCATACGCCGGGCTTCTGGCCCTGGGGCTGCTCTTCATCGCCTATATCGACATTCTGCTGTTCCGCTTCCTCTATCCCGCCCATCCGACGTGGCACCTGCCGGTTGGCTTGTCCCTGCTCTATGCGCTCTGCGCGGCAGGCTTTGCGACTGCCGCCCTGTCGCTGACGCGCTTTGCCCGGAAGCCGAAGCTGAAACAGGCCATGCGCGGCCTCGCCGTGGTCTCGATCATCGGCATTGCCCTTGTCTTCGTTCTACCGCCAGAGATCATGGCCCCCGCCTCTTACATCCTGCTGGTGCTGATGCTTGGGAGTCACCTGTTGGCGGGATTCCAGTGGGACATGGTCTCCGGCGCGCGCAGGCCGGTGTTTCGCATTGTGGTGCTGGTGGCTTTCGTCGGGCTTGGCCTGCTGATCCTGCTGGCGCTGGCGCGACTTGGCTCGGTCGAGATCCCGATGAATTGGGCGATAAAGGCGATCTACGCGATCATCGCGTTCGGCACCATGTCGGGGCTTTCGGTCGGGCTGATCGACATGCGGCGGGAACATGCGGCGGCGCTGGAACGGGAGATGGTGGCCCTTCAGAAAGAGGCGGAAACCACACGCGAGTTGCTGGAGGCCGAACGCAATTACACCCGCGCCCGCGATCTGGCCGACCGGCGGCGGCAGCAGCTTGCCACCATGTCCCATGACATTCGCCAGCCGCTCGCCTCTCTGCGGATGACGATGGAAACCATGACCCGCGATCAGTCGCCCGAGATCCGGGAACGGCTGTCGGAGGCCTTCGACTACATGCAGGATCTGGCCCTCGGTCATCTGGAGGATACCCGCCCCGAGGAGGACCTGCCGGGTGATCCCGCCCCGTCAGAGCCTGAGGACACACCAGAGCCGTATGCCCTGTCACTGATCCTGAACACGGTCGCGCAGATGTTCCGGGAGGAGGCCGTGTCCAAGGGGCTGCGCCTGCGGATCGTGCCGTCCTCCCTGACCACCACCGTTCCGCCGCTGATCCTGATGCGGATCGTGTCGAACCTCGTGTCGAACGCGGTAAAATACACCACCGAGGGGACAGTTCTGGCCGGGGTACGCCGCAGGCCGAACGGGGCCATCATCGAGATTCTCGATACCGGTGTTGGCATGACGGCAGAGGAGCTGGAAAGCTTCCAGCAGGCCTGGTCCTCGGGCAAGGACAGCAGCGGCCACGGGCTTGGCCTGTCGATCTGCCACGAACTTGCCGCGCAGCACGGGCTGACACTGGCCGTCACCTCTACCCCCGGAAGGGGCACCGTTTTTTCGTTGCGAATTCCTGCAGACCGCGTGGTAAAAGGAGCCTCATGATGCGCTTGCCGGTTCTGTTCTTGGTACTTTCACTTCCCCTCGCGGCCAATGCCCAGACCGAGGTGGATGGCGTCGGCCCCGTGACCGAAGGCGAGGTTGATGCCTTTGTCGTGGCGGACGTGGACCGCGACGGGATGCTCAGCTTTCCCGAGTTCCGCGAATTCGTGCGCCAGATGGCCCGCACCGGCCAGCCCACGGCCCGGCTGATCCGCAATTTCGCTGCCTATCGCATCGCCTTTCGGCGTGTTGATCAGGATGAGGACGGCTTTGCCAGCCCCGCCGAGCTACGCAATGCCGACGATGATTTCCGCGAGAACGGCTAGACCCGTCTGATTGAGGTATTCGCCCCATGCCCCGGCGGGCATGGGCGCCATATCCCTGATCCCAGCTTCATCATGAAACAGGGACAGAACCTCATGAACCGCGCATCCTCTCTTACCACGCTCACCGCCGCCCTCGCCATTGCCGTGCTGCTGCCCGTCACCGCCGCCGTGACGCTGGCCGTCAGCATGCCCGCCTCTGCGCTGACCTTCGAGAACAGCGACGCGCGGTCCAAATAGGCCACCGGGCAATTGGGGGATTGCCCTCATCCAAGGTGACCGGTGCCTCGGATATCTTCATCCCAGACACCGCCCCAACCCAAAAGGCCCACCCATGACCAAATTCATTCTTGCCGCCCTGCTGGCGCTTTCTGCCGCCCCCGTCCTTGCCCAATCCGCAACCGGACCGAACACCTACGTCGCCAATCCCGGCATCCCGATTGCCGATACCGGGCCGCGCTATTGCCCGGAACTGGCGCATACCGAACATCCGTTCCGCATTCGATGCCCCTCCTGGCCCGACTACAGCAATGTTGCCATAGGCGCCCCCATCGAGATCAGCGTCGGACAAGGCATCGTCGGCGATAACCGTGGCGCTCTTGTGGAAGAGGGCACCGGTGTCGGCAGCTCTTACAGCATTCTCGAAGAGGAGGACGATCACGACTGACTCACCCCCCCCGCGCGCATTCGCGTCATGCAGCCCCGTCAGCCCTGCGCTGGCGGGGTTTCCCTTGGGGACCAAAGCCCCGTTTGGGGGATCGACCCTATCCGCAGCCATCCCCCCACACCTTAGGCTGGTCACATCCCCTAGCCTAGAAAGGCCCTGCAAATGCCCTGTCCTGACCGCCGCCAGTTGCTGCTCGCGCCTTTCCTGTTGTGGGTGGTCCCCGCCGAGGCCGAGCTCTTCTCAACCCATCCCGCAACGCGAACCATCGCGGCACAGGCCGGCATCACCGGGGGAACCTATCTGGGGCATTGGACCGACGGACAGGAGCTGCGCCAGATCCTGCGTGTGATCGGCCCGGACATGATCACCTTGCAAAGGCAGGGATACTCCTCGCCCCCGGTGCCCTACCACCGGATTGCGCAGGACCGGTTTCAAAGCGGCAATGGCAACAGTCTGACGGTTATCAGCGCCACGCGCCTGCGCTGGACCAATGCCAACGGCACTAGCGTGCTCTACGATCTGGAATGACCGGCCATCAGGTTTCCGCCTTGATCGCTCGGTCCAGCATCAGCCGAAACGCCTTGGCCCCGGCATCGAGCCCGAGGTCGATATGGGGAGTCACCGGGTTCTTCATGCCCTTGTGAACCTCTTCCAGAACCTCCTTGTCCTCCAGGAAGGCCATCCGTGCACCGTCATTCATGTATTCAGAGATCGCCTGATCCTCCGCATGATCATTGCGGTGCTGGAACCAGAAATAGCGGGTCCGGTCCTCGTCAATCGGGGTCATGAAGTTATACGAGATGTTGACGAAAGTGTCCTCCACCTGCGGCTTGTCATAGCCCCCCGTACCGACAGGCGTATAGATCGACTTGTTCACCCCGATGGCGGGCATGCACATCTCGTAATGCTGGAGCCGGTCGCAATCGCCCTCGAAGCGGACAAGCTTGGCGTAATAAGGCGACGGCGGCTTGCCCTCGATCCAGCGGGACACGACGACGCCGTTGTCGTGCCGGTCGATATTGAGCGGTTCGTGATCGGTGCCCGCCCCTGCAAAGGAGCTGACATGCACCCAAGCCACATGGCTGGGATCGAGCAGGTTGTCGCATACCCACAGGTAATGGCAATCGATATCCATCACCCCGCCATCGGTCTTGCCCCAGGCAGGGTCATCGAAATTGGGAATCGGAAAGATGGTGTCGGGATCGGCCAGCTCTGGGTCGCCCATCCAGATCCACAGGAAGCGGTAGCGGTCCACAACCGGGTAGGATTTCACCACCGCCCGGCGCGGGGTCATGCCGCGCTGCGTCGGGCTGTCGGTGCAGGTGCCGGTGCAGTCGAAGGTCAGCCCGTGATAGCCGCATTCCACCGTGTCCCCGATCAGGTTGCCTTTGGACAGGGGCAGTTTGCGATGCGGGCAGGCGTTTTCCAGCGCCACGGGGCTGCCGTCTTCCTTGCGGTAGAACACGATACGCTCGCCCAGAAAGGTCTCCGCCTTCAGCTCGCGGCCTACATCCTTGCTCCAGGCGGCAACATACCAGCAGTTTCTCAGATACATGGGTGGCGTCCTTTCTTGGGATGGCTCCGGCCCATCCTGCCGTAAGGCGCAGCGTTGCGCCATGGGGCAGAGGTAATGCCCCCATTAGGCAGGCTAATTCATTGGCAAAACAGCGTCCGGCAGGTCAGGTTCCGAGGCGACCTCGGACCTGATCCACGACAGGAAGCTTTGCACCTTCGCGCTGTCCATGCGGTCATGGCGCAGGACCAGCCAATAGGAGAGAGGCGATTGCGCAATCTCGGGGAATGGCCGAACCAGCCGTCCATCCAGAAGCGCGTCGATCACCAGCGGCTTGCGCCCGAGCGCCACACCGATCCCCTGAATCGCCGCCTGCACCACAAGGTTCGATTGCCCGAAGCGTCGGGACTTGGCCGGTTTCGGCAGGGTCAGGCCACAATTCCGCGCCCAGAAGTCCCACGTGGGGGCAGCATTGCCGAAGCTTTCGTTTTCGTCATGCAGCAGGGTGTGGTGGGCCAGATCCTGCAATCGGTGCAGGCCGGGCGGGCCATCGACCAATGCGGGGGCGCAGACGGGAGTCAGGCATTCATGCATCAAGTGATCCACGTGGAAACCGGGGTAATCACCAAGCCCGTACCGAATGCCGATATCGGCATCGGCGGCGGAAAACGGGTGCTGGCCGGTATCGGTGGCGATGGACACCGCCAGATGCGGATGACTGGTGTCGAAATTGAGCAGGCGGGGAAACAGCCATGTAAAGGCAAACCCCGGCAAACAACTGATGACAATGGTGTTTTCCGATCGCGTCCGGTCCCGCAACTGCGCACAGACATCCGAGATTCGCCCCAGCCCGTCCGAGATCGCGCGGGCCAGTTGATCGCCTTCGCGCGTCGGTTCCGATTTGCGGGCGCCACGGATCAGCAGTTCATGCCCCAGCCACTCCTCCAGGGTCTTCACATGCTGGCTGACGGCGCTCTGGCTGACACCCAATTCCTGTGCGGCGGCAGAGAAGCCGGACAGGCGCACCACCGCCTCGAAGGCGCGCAGGGCAGAGAAGGGAAGGTTGATGATCATATAAGTCAGTCTAATGGCACCCATTACGGGAATCAAATAGCTGAATGCAACCAATGTGAATTAGAGTGACTTCACGATCCGTCAACATTTTTGGTGTAGATCAGGAAAGGAGCCCACCAGATGCCGATCCCGTCCCCGGAAAAAGGTGCGCTCAACCTGCTGCGCAATTGCGCCCATGCGGCGGCGGGTGACAGGCTGCTCATTGCCTACGAGCCGCCGGAATATGGCTATTTCGATGCAGACGCCGTCAGCATCGTTTCCCGTGCCGCCGAACGCCTCGGGCTTCGGGTCGATGCGGTCGACGTGGGGTTCAACCCCGACAATCCGCACCTGCCGCAGGACTTGCTGGCCCGGTTCGAGGCGGCGGATATCATCGTCTTCCTCGCGCGGCTTGGCGATCAACTGCGGTTTTCCGACATGCCGCAGGGCAAGACAATCATCGTCAGCTTCGCGCTCTCGCGGGATCTGTTCGGGTCGGGCTTTGCCAATGGCCATCACGAGGCGTTTCTGGATCTGAAAGCCGTCGTTAACGAGACGCTGGACCGGGCGGAACATGTGCGGATCACCTGCCCCCTGGGGACCGAGATCACCGGGCGGCCCGAGATGAACCTGACGCCCGAGGGCGACACGACGATCCTGCGCTTTCCCATGTCGGTCTTCACGCCGGTCCCGGCGCACAGCTTTTCCGGTCGCGCCGCGATGAGCTTTCTGACCGGCACCGGATCGAAATACTACGACGACTATTCGCCCGAATTCAGCGCACCGGTTTTTGCCCTGATGGAGAACGGACGCCTGACCGGATTCGAGGGCGAACCGACGGATGTCGCCCGTGCCAATGCGCAATATGACCGGGTGTCGTCGATGTTCGGGATCGACCGCGATTTCGTGCATTCCTGGCATGCGGGCATCCATCCCGGTTGCGGCTACCCCTGGGACATGCGGCAGAACTACGAACGGTGGGGGGGCGCGGCCTTTGGCAACCCCCGCATCCTGCATTTCCACACCTGCGGCACCTATGCGCCCGGTGAAATCAGCTGGAACATCTTCGATCCCACAATCGAGGTCGATGGCGTGGTGCTGTGGGACAATGGCGTCTTTCGTGCCGACCGCCTGCCCGGCGGGCCTGCGATTCTTGCCCGCTATCCGGGCGTGGCAGCCCTGTTTGACAGGCCCGACCGCGATATCGGCCTCCGGGCCGTTGGATGAAGGGCTTGATCTTGGCGTCAGGCGCTCCATAATCCATTGTTAATGGGACCGGTATGAGACGGCCCCATGGTGCGGAGCACTCCCGTCTCCGGCGCCGGTCCTACCCGAGATGGCGCCCCTTGCGGCCCCCGGCACCGGCAAAACTCATGGACATCCCAAAATGACACACGGCATCGTCACGCCCCTGACCCAGGCGCTTGCAGAGGGCAAGCTGACCCGGGACGAGCTCAAATCCTTCATGCAACGCTCGGACGGCCCGGCCCTGCGCCGGCTGACGCTTTGGGTGCTGGTGCTGGCCGGCACCACCACGCTGATCGCGCTGACCTGGAACAGCTGGCTGATCTGGCCCGCGATGTTCCTGCAGGGCATCGTTCTGGTGCATCACTTCTCGCTGCAACATGAATGCGTGCATTACACCGTGTTCCGGACGCGGAAGCTGAACGATATCGTGGGCCAGATCTGCGGGCTGATCATCCTGCTGCCGCACCGCTTCTTCCGGTACGAGCATTGCGACCACCACACCCATACGCAGCTGACCGGGCAGGACCCCGAGCAGATCCCGATGCCGAAGACCTACGGCGAATACCTCTTGTATCTCTCGGCCATCCCCTATTGGCGTGCCAAGTTCACCGAGGTGCTCCGCCACGCCAGCGGGCGGCTTTCCGACGTCGAAAAGCGCTTCATCCCGAAGGAGGAACATGCCGCCGTCTACCGGGACGCACGGATGATGCTGGGGATTTACGCGGTGATCTTCGTGGCCATGGCACTTACCGGCTGGTGGGGGCTGATCTGGTACTGGATCATCCCGCTGTTCCTGGGCGAACCCGTCATGCGCTTCATCCGGATGACCGAGCATGTGGGCCGCCCGACCGTGGCGCAGATGAGCGACAATACCCGCACCAACCTTGTTTCGGCCCCCTGGCGATTCCTGTGCTGGAACATGAACTACCACGCGGAACATCACTACGTGGCCTCCGTGCCCTATCACGCCCTGCCGCGCCTGCACGAGAAGCTGCGCGACCATATCCATGTGGAGCCGCGCGGCTATTTCGGGGCGCATCTCGACATCCTGCGCCAGATCCGCGAGGCGCGGGGATGAGCGGCAAGGACTGGCGCGACGTGATCGCGGTGGCGGACCTGGAGAAGAACTGGGTCACGCGGGTGGAGGTCGGACGGCGGCTGATTGCCGTCTATGACAGCCCGAGCGGGGTTTATGCCTCGCTTGCGCTTTGCAATCATGGCGGGGCGGATCTGTGCGACGGGTATTTCGACGGCCATGTCATCGAATGCCCGCTGCATCAGGGCGCTTTCGACGTGCGCGACGGGCGGCCCGTGGCAGCCCCGGCGACCCGGCCCATGCGGGTGCTGGAGGCACGGGTCGAGGACGGCATGGTGCAGGTCAGGATGTGACGCGAGTGAGATAGTCCTGCACCATCGGGCCGAAGCTTTGCTCGACGGCCAGATCGAAGCCGCCCGCGCAGCGGGTGACGAACGCCCGAAGGCCGAAGGCTTCGGTGAAACTGGCGCCGTCCGGGCTGAAGCGGCTGGCGTGCAGGTCCAACGGGCAGGCCACGGCCATGACTTCCGCCGCGTCCGGCCCGGTGATACGGAACCACGCCAGCGTGTCCGAGACGCGGACGAGGGAGATTTCCGGCGGCGCCTCTGCCGGGCGGAGGGCGGCGTCGAGCGCATCTTCTCGGGTCAGATCGGCGCGCAGGAGCCAGTGGTCGGGGCCGATGAACATGAGCGTCGCGCCCCCGGCCTCGGTCTTCGTGTTGGGCTGGTCGGGGAAGGGCGGCAGCGCGTCGCCCGCCCAGGCCAGAAGCGCGGCGCACGGGCCCTTGAGATCATAAAGCGCCTGCGTCTCCAGCCGGTCGAAAGTCACGTCATAGGGCATCGCTCAGGACCTCAGCTTTTCGCCGTCGGGGTCGTAATGGCAGGGCGCCGTCACCCGCACCGGGATGACCTCGCCGCCCTTCAGCCGCACATGGGCGGTTTCGCCGTGGCGGGCGTGGCCGTCTTCCAGCAGGGCGAGGCCAACCCACTTCTCATGCACCACGCTCCAGACGCAGGCGGTGACAAACCCTTCGGTCCTTTCCTTGCGTCCGCCGGGGGTCAGCGGCGCCCCTTCGGGGATCTGGCGGTCGGGCTCGGGGATCACGCCCACCAGTTCGCGGCGCGGCGCGGCCCCCTCGCGCCGGATCTGGACCGCGCGTTTGCCGAGGTAATCGGGCTTCTTCTTCGACATCGCCCAACCCATGCCCAGAT
The DNA here is from genome assembly GCF_004000255.1 of Nioella ostreopsis. Classification (GTDB taxonomy): domain Bacteria; phylum Pseudomonadota; class Alphaproteobacteria; order Rhodobacterales; family Rhodobacteraceae; genus Nioella; species Nioella ostreopsis. The sequence goes on along the minus strand of NZ_RCIQ01000001.1, from coordinate 170,487 downwards.
CATACGCGTCAACCGTGCCGTCCACCTCGTGCCCAAGCGACAGGAAGCCCTTTTCGACGCGCAGAACGTGGCTGGCTTCCGATCCCACGGGCAGGATGCCGAAGGGCTGGCCCGCCTCCATCACCTTCGCCCACAGGTCGCGCATATGGCGGGGCGCGACATTGACCTCGAAGGAAAGCTCGCCGGTGAAGCTCACGCGCACCACGCGGGCGGGCAGGCCCGCCACGGTGCCGTCACGATAGCTCATGAAGGGAAAGGACTCGGGTGAAAGGTCGATATCGGTACCGAGCGCCGCCATGACCTCCCGCGCCTTCGGCCCGCAGATGGTGGCGTTGTTCCACTGGCTGGTGACGGTGGTGATGAAGACGTTCCAGCCGGGGAAACGGGTTTGCAGCATCTCCTCCATATAGCCGTTGATCGCGTCGGCGTGGCCGGTGGAGGTGGAGATGATCCAGCGATGCTCATCGAGCCGGAAGCACACGCCGTCATCCATGATCAGCCCGTCATCGGACAGCATCAGCCCGTAGCGTCCGTGCCCCGGTTTCAGCGAGGACATGACGTTGCTGTAGAGGTAGTCGAGGAAGCGGCCCACGTCGCGGCCCTTCAGCTCGAACGTGCCAAGGGGGGAGCCGTCATAGACGCCCACGCCGAAGCGCACCGCGCGGCATTCGCGGTTGGTGGCCTCCTGCAGGCCCTCGCCCGCGCGCGGGAAGTAACCCGGTCTGCGCCAGCGCGCCCCCGCCTCGTACATGAAGGCGCCCTGGGCGAGGTTCCAGTCTGTGATCGGCGTGTGCCGGTAGGGCAGGGCGACGGTTTCTTCGCGAAGGCCGCCGATGGCCCCGAAGGAGACGGGCGTATAGGGCGCGCGGAAGGTGGTGGTGCCGACCTGCTCCATCGCCAGCCCCTGCGCCAGCGCCACGGTGCCGATGATGTTGATATTGCCGGTCTTTCCCTGATCGAAGCCCATGCCGCCGGTGGTGTAGCGCTTGACATGCTCAACATTGGAGTAGCCCTCGCGCAGGGCGAGGTGGATGTCGTCCACGGTGACATCGTTCTGCAGGTCGAGGAAGGCCCTGCCCTTCGTGGTTTCCACCCGCCAGAGCGGCTCTATGTCATAGAGCAGGTCGGGGGCGTCGGGGATCTCGGGGCTTTGCGCGCCGGTGATCTGCGCGGCGGCCTCGGCGCCGGAGCGCAGCGCGTCTTGCAGGGTGAGCGCGCCATTGGCCGCGCCTGCGGCGCTGACGGCTTGCGCGGGCGTGTCGGGCAGGAACGTCGCAAGCGGTTCGTCATAGCGCAGCGTGCTGCGGGACTGCGACCAGAGATGCACCGTGGGGTTCCAGCCGCCCGACATGGCCAGCAGATCGCAGGAGATAATCCGTGCCGAGCCGCCGGTTTTCGCGGCGACGGCCACGCCGCGCAACTGCCGCGCGCCCTGCGCCTCGGTCACGAGTTTGCCTGCCATGATCTCGATGCCGGGGACCATCGCGCGGGCGTCGTCCGGCACGCTATCTCGGCTGTCCACGATAGCCCGGACCTCGACCCCCGCCGCCGCCAGATTCGCGGCAACCGCATAGGCGGAGGTGTTGTTGGTGAAGATCACCGCGCGCTTGCCGGGGGTGACGCCGTAGCGGTTGACGTATGTCTGCACGGCAGAGGCGAGCATCACGCCGGGCCGGTCGTTGTTGCCGAAGACGAGGCCCCGTTCGATCGCCCCCGTCGCGGTGATCACATGGCCCGCGCGCATGCGCCATGTGCGTTCCAGAAGGCTGGGGTTCGCCGGGGCGCGTTCCGTCACCATCAGGTAATTATGCTCGCGGTAGCCCCAGACGGTCGCGTTCTGCAGATGGGTGACATTGGGCAGGGCGGCCAGTTCCGCGACCGCCTGCGCGACCCAGTTCATCGCATCCGCGCCGCCGATGGTCAGCCTGCGCGACAGAAGCGACCCGCCCGCCTCGCACCCCTCATCCGCGATCATCACCCGCAAACCGGCGCGCGCGGCGGTCAGCGCGGCCATAAGCCCCGCCGGACCTGCGCCCGCGATCAGCACGTCGCAATGGCCATAGCGGGTCTCATAGTGGCCCGTCGCGGGCGGTTCCGAGGGGGCTGCCGCCAGCCCCGCCGCCTTGCGGATCGGACGTTCATAGAGGTGCCAGTTCGGCCATTTGAACGTCTTGTAATAAAACCCCGCCGGGATGAAGCGGCTGGCCAGCTGGTTCACAGCGCCCACGTCAAACTCCAGCGAGGGCCAGCAGTTCACCGCTTTCGCCGCCAACCCCTCGGTCAGCGGCACGGTCGTGGCGGGGCGGTTGCCGGAGGCGTCCGCGCCCATCAGTTCCACGAGCGTTGCGGGCTCCTCCACCCCTGCGCCGACGATGCCGCGCGGGCGGTGATATTTGAAACTGCGCGCCGTCAGCCGCACGCCGTTGGCCAGCAGGGCCGAGGCCAGCGTGTCGCCCTGAAACCCGGTATAGGGCTTGCCGTTGAAGGTGAAATTCAGGGGCCGCGACCGGTCGATCCGGCCGCCCGTTGCCAGCCGGTTACCTGCCGTCATCCGGGGCCTCCACGATCTCATGCGTGCGGGTGTCGCGCCAGATGCTCAGCCAGGTTCCGCAGCCGCGCACGTGCCACCATTGTTCCTGAACGGGACCGAGCGGGTTGGGCACCTGCGTCAGCCACGCGGTCCAGTCTTCGTCGCTGACCGTCAACGGATCGGGGCGCGGCGGCTTCACCGGCCCGCCGAAGGAAAACTCGCTTTCATTGCGCGGCCCGCAGAAGGGGCAAGGGATCTGCATCATCGCGGTTCTCCTACCTCGCCGTCGTCGTGCCGGTTTCCATCACGTAGTCGAGATGGCGGAAGCGGTTGATTGTGAAGGATTCCATCAGCGGATGCGGCCGCCCTGTCGCCACAAGATGCGCCAGCGTCAGCCCCCCCGCCGGGATCGCCTTGTAGCCGCCCCACCAGCCAGCGGTAACGAAGAGCCCCGGCACGTCCGTTTCATCCTGAATGGGCGAGGCATCATGGGCGATATCCAGATGCCCGCCCCACTGGCGCAGGAACTTGAGCTTCTTGAAGGACGGGAAGAGCGACAGCATCGCCGAGACCGTATCCTCGAACACTGTCTGCTTGATATCGCGGCGGAAGCTCTGGCCGGGGTCCGGCGCGCCGCCAATGACCAGCGATCCCTTGTCCGACTGGCTGAGGTAGAAGCCCGCATCGGGGCAGTTCACGATCACATCGACAAGCGGCTTCACCGGCTCCGACACGAAGGCCGTCAGGTTCATGGTCCGCAGCGGCAGTTTCAGCCCCACGGTTTCCGTCAGCGTCGTGGTGTGGCCCGACACGGCCACGGCGACCTTGGGGGCGCGGATCACGCCGCGCGGGGTGTCTACCCCCTCGATCCGCCCATCCGCCCCGCGCAGAAGCTGCGTGACCGGCGTCTGCTGGTGGATCTCGCCCCCCATAGAGTCGATCGCGCGGGCATAGCCCCAGGCCACGGCGTCATGACGGTTGATCGCGGCATCGGTGTGCACGTAGCCGCCCACAACAGGCAGGCGCGCATCGGGGCCACCGCCGGTCAGCGCGGGAATGCGGCGGCGCACCTCGACCTCGGAAATCTGCTCGTAGGTCGAGCCGTAGATATCCATGATATGCTGCCGCCGCCTGCGGTCGCGCATCATCGGGTAGTTCTGGATCACGTCGATCATGCTGCGCTTGGAGTGCATCATGTTGAAATTGAGCTCGCGCGTCATCGCCTCGTAGAGTGCCACCGATTTCACGTAGAACGGGATCGACGCGTCGCGCATGTAGTTCGAGCGGATCGTGATCGTGTTGCGCGCAATATTGCCGCCGCCAAGCCAGCCGCGTTCCAGCACCGCGACATTGGTCAGCCCGTGTTCCTTCGCCAGATAATAGGCGGTGGCCAGCCCATGCCCGCCCGCGCCGATGACAATCACGTCATAGCTGTCTTTCAGCGGCGGGCTGCGCCAGGCGGGGGCCCAGGTGGTGTGCCGGTTGATCCCGTGGCGCAGGAGGGACAAAGCGGAATAGCGTTGCGTCATCTGACCATTCCTTACCCTGAGCTATCGTTCGTCCCGCGTGTTTCGTTTCTCCAGCCGCCCGAACAGACGCGAGAGAGAGAAACACACAACGAAGTAGAAACCGGCCGTGGTGATCCAGGCCTCAAAAATCATGCGGGACGAAGCGACGAGTTCCACCGTCTTGTAGGTCAGCTCCTGCACCGAGATCAGCGAGATGATGGAGCTGTCCTTGATCAGCGTGATGAACTGGTTGGCCAGCGGTGGCACGACCTTTTTCAGCGCCTGCGGCAGCACGATATAGCGCAGTTCCTGCCAGCGGTTCATGCCGATGGACCGGGCGGCCTCGCGTTGGCCCTTGGGAACCGACTGGATGCCCGCGCGGACGATCTCGCCCACGAAGGCGCTTTCGAACAGGGCAAGCACGATCACGCCGGAGACAAGCGAGGGGAAGCGGCGCATTTCGCCGAAGAAGAATTCCCAAACGCCGTTGTTTTCCTGCCGCGCGATGCCGCGCGCCCATCTTTCGAGGTTCAGAGCGTCAATCAGCTGCTGCGAGAGGAAGAAGAAGAAGATGAAGACCACGACAACGGGCGGGATGTTGCGCAGGAATTCAAGGTAGGTGCGCGCCAGCATCCGCACCGTCAGGTTTGCCGAACAGCGGGCAACGCCGAGGATCGTGCCGAGGATCACGGCAAGGATCGAGGCATAGATCGAAATGCGGATCGTCGCGGCAAGCCCCTGCAGAAGGATATTGGCAAAATACTCTTCACGGGTGGTGTGCCAGCCGACGATGTAATTGGGGATCAGGTGCCAGCGCCAGGAATAGTTAAGCGTCCCTTCGATGGTGAACCAGATATAGCTGAAGAACGCCATCAGGACCGCCAGGATCACCCAATCGGGCCATCTGAATTTTCGAAAGAACCTGATCACGGTGCCGGCCTGTCTGAGAAGGGGTGAAGGGGCGGCGGAACCGCCCCTTCTCGTTAGGGTTTACTGAGCGACCTGATCGGCCCAGTCTTCGGTGGCGAACCAGTAGTCGTGGCGTTCTTCCAGCCAGCCAGACCGCCACTGCTGCGCGATCCAGTTGTTGAAGTAGTTCAGCGCATCCGGGTCGCCGCGACGCACGGCAAAGCCTTCGCCACGCGGATCGAAGAGCTGGTCGAAGGGCACGTAGAGCACATCGGGGTGACGGCCCGCCTCGCGGTTGGGCGAGGGCTGAGAGGCCATGGTTGCGTGCGCGTTGCCGTTCAGTACTTCTTGCGCGGCGGCTCCGTCCTCATCGAAGAGAAGCAGCTGCGCTTCGGGGAAGCGGTCCGCAATCACCACGGCGGGGGTGGCGCCGCGGCGGGCAGCGAAGATCACGTCAGGCGAATTCAGATCCGCCATCTCCATACCTTCCGTCATCTCGCGATTGGCCAGGATGGCCAGGCCTGAATAGGCATAGGGATCGGTAAAGTTCACGGTCAGGTTCCGCTGTGAAGTCACCGACATGCCCGAGATGATCACGTCGAAATTGCCCGCCAGCAGGGCCGGAATGATGCCGTCCCAAGCGGTCGGGACGAATTCCACCTCGACGCCCATGTCCTCGGCCAGTTGGCGGCCCACGTCGAGTTCGAACCCGATGAGGTCGCCGTTCACGTCGCGCATGGACCACGGCACGAAGAGCGACAGGCCGATACGGATCACGCCCTCTTCCTGGATCTGGGTGATGACGCTGTCAGAGATCAGCGCCTGCGACGCGCTTTGCGCCGCGGCGGGAAGGGCAACGCCCGCCGCCATGGCCGCGCCGAGGGCGGCCCCGAACAGTCTGCGAGTAATCGTCATTGTATGTCTCCTTGTTGGATCATTAGGGACTTGGTGCTCTTGTTATTGGTCAACGGCGTATCTGCGTTCGAGATACGAGACGCCGACAGACAGGATCAGCGTGACCACCATGTAGACGGCGGCCACCGTGAACCAGATTTCGAAGCTCATGAAGGTGTCGGAAATGATGTTGCGCCCGATGGTGGTCAGCTCTGCCACCGCGATGACGCTGACGATGGCGGAGCTCTTGATCAGATGCACCGCCTCCCCGGTCATCGGCGGCAGCATGAAACGCACCGATTGCGGCAGGATGATGTAGCGATAGGTCTGGCCTGTGGTCATCCCGATGGATTTCGCGGCCTCCCACTGGCCCTTGTCCACGGCATTGATCCCGGCGCGGAAGATCTCGGAAATCAGGGCGGAATGGAACACAGCCAGCGTCAGGATCGAGGCCCAGTAGCGGTCGAACCCGAAGATGGGGCCAAGAACGTAGTAGAAGAGGTAAAGCAACACCAGCAGCGGGATGTTGCGGATCAGTTCGAGAAACCCGATCGACACGGCCGTGCCCATGACCAGCCCCGACAGGCGCAAGAGCGCCACCAGAAGCCCAAGTGCCACGGCAAGCGCGAAGGCCGTGGCGGACAGCTGGATCGTCGCAAGAAGACCGTGGAAGATTTCGCCCAGTTGAAACCCGTCATCGGTGAAACTGTAGAGAAACTGCGGAACCCGGTGCCATTGCCAGTTGTAGCCCATGTTCTGCGCGCCGGTGAAAGAACCATAGATGATCAGCCCCATCACCGCGAAATAGATCGCCACGGAAACACCGGTGGACGAAAGAAATCGCTGAAACGCCGGGCGTTGCGGCAGCGGCTGGCCCCGGAGGCCGGACAGGTCCGGTGCGCTCATCCTTAGTGCTCCAGAATCTGGTCGAGGAACAGCCGACAGCGCTCGGATGAAGGATTGGTGAAGAACCGGTCTGGCGGAGAGACCTCGACGATTTCACCAGCTTCCATGAACACCATCGTATCGGCGACCTTGCGGGCAAAGCCCATCTCGTGCGTCACCACGACCATGGTCATGCCGGACTGGGCCAGTTCGACCATGACGTCCAGCACTTCGTTGATCATTTCAGGGTCAAGGGCCGATGTCGGTTCATCAAACAGCATGATCCGCGTTTCCATGCAGAGCGAGCGGGCGATGGCCACGCGCTGCTGCTGGCCGCCGGACAGCTGTGCGGGATACTTGTCCGCCTGTTCGGGAATATGGACGCGGTCCAGGTATTTTCTGGCGGTGGCCTCGGCTTGCGCACGGCCTTGCCTGCGCACCTTCATCGGGCCGATCATCAGGTTTTCCAGAACCGTCAGGTGCGGAAACAGGTTGAACTGCTGGAAGACCATCCCGACTTCCTGCCGCAGCCTGCGCATGTCCTTGGATTGCTCGTGCACTTCGACGCCGTCGATGACCAATTGGCCGGAATTGTGCCATTCCAGCCCGTTGAAACAGCGAATAAGAGTGGATTTGCCGGACCCGGACGGGCCGCAGATCACCATTTTCTCACCTTGGTGGACCGTCAGGTTGACGTCTTTCAGCGCATGGAAATCGCCATAGAACTTGTCGAGATTCGTGACCTCGATGATTGGGTCGGACACACCTGTCATGACAGGAAGGCCAAATCGGCACCACCGACGGGCCACATGGCGCAGCCCGGTCGGGCCGCCCCCGATCCTGTGCAGTTCCACCGCATAAGCAATTCCCCAGCCCCTGAATCTGTTGCGCGTCGCTGAATAAGGTTGCGCGAGGCGCAATAATTCGTCAATAAAAAATGTAGCACGAATGTGGATCGAAACCACAGCGCATAGTTTTTGAGCACATAGACGTGAAGGAGCGACCATGTCCGCCTGGATCAGAATGCTTTCGGATGACGAGGCCGACGCGCCCCTGAAAAAGGCCCTCGACTTCGCCCGGACGCCACATGGCACCGTCGATAACGTGATGCGTGTGCATTCCCTGCGCCCCAGCACAATGAACGGCCATGTGGTTCTGTATCGCGCCTGCCTGCATGATGACAGCAACACCGTGCCGATGTGGTTTCAGGAGGTCATCAGCTCGTATGTTTCGACGCTCAACGATTGCCCCTATTCCTACGCCAATCACTGGGCGAACGCGCGCCATCTGATCGGCGACGACGCCCGCGCGGACAATGTCGAAGACGCCTTGCAGGCGCGTCGCCCGGAAGATGCGTTCGACGGGGCGGAACTGGCCGCATTGCGCTATGCGGCGAAGCTGACTCTGCATCCCGGCAAGATCGAAAAGGCGGATGTGGACGGGCTGCGCGCCGCCGGATGGGATGACGGCGAGATCCTGGAGATCAACCAGATCGTCGGATATTTCAACTACGCCAACAGGTTGCTCAACGGGCTCGGGGTCACGACCGACGGCGACGTCGTGGGCTACTACAAGAAGGACTAGGGGCGCGGCACATGCGGACAGAGGACCCACCCGGCAAGCTGATCGACAGAGCCATCGGTGCCTCGCTGAAAGAACTGCGCCACCAACGGGGCCATTCCGCACGGTCCCTTGCCGATCTTTCGGGCGTCTCCGCCGCCATGATCAGCCGCATCGAAAACGGCCTCGTCTCGCCCTCCATCGGCACCCTCGCCGCTTTGGCCGAAGCGCTGGAAGTGCCGATTATCTCGCTGTTCCGAGAAGCCCAGACCGACCACACGGATTTCACGCTGGTACGTCACGGCGAGGGGTTGAAATCGACCCGGATTACCGACGACCACCAGCACGAATATATCAACCTCGCTATCCATGCCCGCAAGGATCTGCGGTTTCAGGCAAGGCGGGTAACCTTGCTTCGCGAGGGCGGCCCGCCCCCCACCTATGTCGGTCATGGCGTCGTTTTCGTTCAGGTGCTTGCAGGCGAAGCGGTCTATCGCTACGGGCAGCAACACCTGACCCTGCGCGCAGGGGACAGCATCAGCGTGGATGCCGAGCTCAACCATGGGTTCGTCGAGGTGCTGAGCCCCGAATTCACCTTCCTGACCGTTCAGGCCGAAAGACCGTGAGGCCCTGACATGGCACGCCCCATCGACAACGATCTGACCGAGGGGGCCATCGCCGGCCATTTCCGCACGCTTGCCATTCCCGGTGCCTTGGGGATGCTGTTCAACACGCTTTACAACATCGTCGACATGTATTTCGCGGGGCTGCTCGGGACCAGCGCGCAGGCGGGAATCGCGCTTGGCTTTCAGGCGTTTCACATCGCCATGTCAGTTGGGGTCGGGCTTGGGGCGGCCATGGGCGCGCTGGTCGGCAACGCCCTTGGGGCGCGCAACCGGCGTCAGGCCCGGCGCACCATCGCGCAGGGCATCGTCTACGGGGTGACGGCGGCCATTGTGCTCGGCCTTGCGGGGCTGTGGTATGGCCCGCTGATCATTCGGCTGGTGTCAGAGGCCGGAGCCTATCAGGATGCGGGCATTCGCTATTTCCAGATCCTGTCGCTGGCCCTGCCCGGCTTTCTGGTTGCCTTCGGCTGCAACGGTGTCTTGCAGGCCCATGGCGACGGCCGGTCGATGCAGCGGGCGCTGATGGTGGCGTTCGTTGCCAATATCGGCCTCAACCCGCTGTTCATCTATGGCATTCCCGGCCTCTGGTCCGGCATCGGCTTCGACGGGCTGGCGGCCTCGACCGTGGTCAGCCAGACCGGGGTGATGCTCTACATGCTGCGGCAGGTCTTTCGCCTGCGCACCATGGCCCGGCTGAGGGCGCGCAACTTTCGCCCGCGCGCCGACCGCTTCCGCGAGATCTCTCTCCAGACGCTGCCGACGGCCACCTCGATGCTGGTGATGTTCCTCTCCGGCTTCGTCGTGCAATACGCGCTGAAAGGGTTTGGCGAACATGCCGTGGCAGGCTTCGGTCTCGGGATCAGGCTGGAACAGATCCTGCTGCTGCCGGTCTTCGGCGTGACCGGTGCGCTGCTGCCAATTGCCTCGCAGAATTTCGGCGCCGGGGATTACGAGCGTGTCAGGGAAGCGTTGCGCTTTTGCTGGAAGGTCGGCTTCATCATGACCGCCACGGCCGCACCCATCCTGTGGATTTTCGGCAGCACCATCCTGTCGGTCTTCACCGATGACCCCGAGGTGATCCGGGTCGGCACGATCTATCTGCGCATCGACGGGGTGATCCTGCCCGTCTACATGATGCTGTTCTCCATCAACGGGCTGCTTCAGGCGCTCAAGCGCCCCATGGCAACAGTCTGGATCAGCCTCTACCGTCAGGGGTTCGGCATCGCCTTCTTCATATGGCTGTTCGTCGGCATCTGGGGCTTTGACGAACATGGCGTCTGGTTCGGTGTCGCCTGTGCGGTGATCTCGGGCCTTGGCCTGTCGCTATGGATCGCAAACCGCGTGGCCGCGCAGGAAATGGGCGGGCTGTGGCGCGGTCCGGCGAAGCGGGCGCCGGTGACATAAACGCCACCGCCCCGGCTCGTCAGCATGTCTGGCCCCGAGGCGACGCAGCCCCTCAGACCCCCGGCCGCTGTTTCTTGCGGAACTCTTCCTGACCGCTGCGCGCGGCCCGCACGCCCTCACGCTCGGACACCTCTGGCACGCCCACATACCAATCGGCCCCGCCCGGTGTCCACGCATGGGCATCCGAAGCGATGGTCAGAACCGTGGTCCGGTCGGTTCCCTGCGCCCAGTCCATTGCGGCCTCCAGATCGGCGAGGCTGTCGCAATGGCGCGCATAGGCCCCCATGGATTCAGCATGCTTGGCAAAGTCGACATGGAGCGGATTGTCCCTGTTCAGCACCCGCGAATCCTTGAGCAGGTTGTTGAAACCCGCCCCGCCCATGCCGGTCTGCAGCCGGTTGATGACGCCGAACCCGCCATTGTCGCAGACCACGACGATCATCTTGTGGCCTGACAGGACCGATGAGTAGATGTCGGAATTCATCATCATGTAGGACCCGTCGCCCACCATGACGATCGGGGTGCCCTCGCCACCCTTGGCCATCGCGTGACCCCAGGCCCCGGCGATCTCGTACCCCATGCAGGAAAAACCGAATTCGCAATCAAATGTGTTGGGGCTTTTCACCCGCCAGTTCTTGACCGTCTCTCCCGGCAGGCCGCCCGCTGCCGTCACCATCGTATCCTCTGGCTTGGCCATCTTGTTCACCACGGCGATGACCTGCGCGTAGCTGGGGGGTGTTGTGTTGGTCGGGGCCTGGCCCTCGTCCAGCATGCGGTTCCAGTCGGCATAGAGCCGCTGCGCATCCGCCATACGGGCCGGATCGCAGGCCCAATTCCCAAGCGCATCATCCAGATCGGCCAGCGATTCCAAAGCATCGCCCACAACCGGCAGCGACCGGTGCTTCAGCGCATCGAAACGCGCCGCGTTGATATTGATGAACCGGGTATCGTCGCCGAAGGTGGTCCAGGATCCGGTGGTGAAATCCTGCAACCGCGTGCCGACCGCGATCACCACATCGGCGCTTTCCGCAAGAGCCTTTGCCGCATCGGTGCCTTCAATTCCCAACGGGCCGACATATGCGGGATGATCATGCACAACCGCCCCCTTGCCCGCGATGGTTTCGGCCATCGGGATGCCGCGCGCCGTTGCGAACTCCGCCAGCGCCGCGCCTGCACCGGAATAGCGCACCCCGCCCCCTGAGATGATCAGCGGTGCCTTTGCGGTTCGCAACAGGTCCACCGCCGCCGCGACCTGATCGCGCGACGGGCGCGGGCGCGGGATCGTCCACAGCCGTTCCTCGAAGAAGGCCACCGGGTAGTCATAGGCCAGTTCCTGCGTGTCCTGCGGCAGGCCAATGAAGGCCGGGCCGCAATCCGCCGGGTCCAGCATGGTGGCAATGGCCTGCGGCAGCGACGACAGGATCTGCGCGGGATGGGTGATCCGGTCCCAATACCGGCTGACCGGCTTGAAGCCATCGTTCACGGTCGTCGTGGGATTTCCGAAATGTTCCACCTGCTGCAACACCGGATCCGGCAGCCGGTTGGTGTAGGTATCGCCAGCCAACAACAAAAGCGGCAGGCGGTTGGCATGGGCCACACCTGCGGCGGTGATCATGTTGGTCGCACCGGGCCCTACCGAGGAGGTGGCAATCATGATCTGCCGCCGCAGCCTGGCCTTGCCGTAACCGATCGCGGCCAGCGCCATGGATTGCTCGTTCTGGCCACGCCAAGTGGGCAGCCTGTCCTGCACCGTCTCCAGCGCCTCTGCCAGACAGGTCACATTGCCATGACCGAAAATGCCGAACACCCCCGCAAAAAGCGGCACGCGCTCGCCCTCGATTTCCGTGAACTGGTTGCAAAGATAGCGGACCAAGGCCTGCGCCATGGTCAGACGAACCGTTTCGTGGGGCATGCCGCTTCCTCCTGCGATGCTTTTCGACAGTTTATGAAGTATTCATTGTCAATGCAATAGTCACGCAATATTTGTTGCATATACACAGCCACTCGGTGGCGATCTGCTGCAACTCGTCGATGGTTTCGCAGATGCGGAGGTCCAGCCTTTCCTGCCCGATCGTCCGGTTGTTGCGCTCGACTCTGGCGTTCTGCTGGGGCTTGGCGGGCGGGATGCGGGTCAGGGGCTGGCAGACCAATTCCAACCGGTCTCCACAAGGACAACCGCCCTGCCCATCTGTATACCGAGTTGGCTGGCACGTGCCGGCTACGCCTCCTCAGGCCAGGGTATTCCGGCGGTGCCTCCGACAGGTCTTAGGGACAACAGTCTTGACTGTGGCAGTCAAATCCAGTTTTTCCGAAGTCTGAATACAGAATGCAGGAGTCTTGGGTCGCCATGGAGACTCTCAAGCCAAGTACCAGTATCGCGGACCAAGTCTACGATGTCGTCGCGGAAGAAATCTGCACGGGCCAAATTGCGGCTTGTGAGCATCTGGTGCAGGAACACCTGGCAGCACGGCTCGGCGTTTCGCGTCAGCCTGTGCAGCAGGCGCTGCTTCGGCTTCGCCTGGACGGGCTGGTCGAGCGAACGGGCAAACGCGGCCTTCGGGTTGCGCCCCTCGATATGGACCGCATCCGCAATCACTATGCCATTCGCGGCGTTCTGGACGGCCTCGCCGCAAGAGAGGCGGCACGCCGCATTCGTGCCGATGCGGACGCCAAACGGGATCTGAAAACCCGGGGACTTGAGATTTTGCGCCGGGGCGAGGCCGCCGTCGTGGCCGAAGATGTTGCCGAGCAAGTGCGCCAGGATGCGGCTTTGCACCAGTTGTTTTATGCTGCGTCAGGCAATCCGTTGCTGGCCAAGACGGCTGAACCTCACTGGCGCGTTCTGCGTCGCGCAATGAACGAAACCTTGCGCCAAGGCGATCTGCCGCAAGAGATCTGGCGACAGCACGCGGAGATTCTCGATGCCATCCTTGCTGGCGATTCCGAGGCGGCGGAAGACCTCATGACCGCGCATTCTCTGGATGCGGCGGATTCCCTCCGCGCAGCCTACGCGACCAAGACAGTCAAAACCAGTTGAACACGGGCTTCCCCCCTACAGCGCCTGTCGTCAGGGGGCTCCGGCTGGATTGTGACTGACGGCCGTCAGAAATTCACCTGAGATGACCACCGGTTTGACCCGGCTGCCCAGTGGCAAGACGGAAGCCCGGCCGCCCCCTGAAAATCTGCGGGACGTCCCATGCCGGTTCACATCCGGCAAAGAGATCCAGGAATCCGATCGCCCGCGACGGGTCTTCGGAGGTATTTTCCTTGAAGCTCCACCAGGTTCGCAGATCGCCCAGCTTACCGCTCTGATATTGCCGTTCGCCGTAGTCTGACCGCAGCACCTGGCCCCTGACACTCAGGCAGAATGCAACGTAGAGATATCCTTCCGGCCAGAAATGCGCGGGATCGTTTTCCTGCGCGGCCTTGGGCCTCGCGCTGACGCTCGAAGGGGTGTGGCGGATCAGGGCCCGCAGCATCAGCCCGGCCGCGAAACCGACATAGGCGGCGTTGCTGCGGGAATCGGCAGGTTTCTGAGCTTCGAAATCCTTCAGCCAGTCGGCAAAGGCCAATGCCAGGTCATGCCGGTCAGTGCGGTATGTGAAACCGGTTTCCTGCTCGGTCACATGTTGCTGGTGTTCAAATGCCTCGAACAACCAACGCAATCGCTGCGCTTCCTTGTGCAAGGCCAATGCGCTGTCGGGTTCGGTCATGAGGATTTGCATGGTCGATTCCTAAAGGTGCGTTGCGAGGTTGCGCAGCTGTGCTGTACGGGCTGCCCTGGACAGCTTGCCCGAGGCAGTCGCATCAGCTGTCGACCGTGTCAGGGCCTGCGCCATGTCCAGCAGGGCAAGCTCTTGGGTTGTGGAGGCCGCGCGCTCTGCCAAGAGCCAAACCAGGGCCGAACTGACGATGTCTTCGCAGGCCAGTTCGATCCCGTTCTCTGTCCCGACGGGCGAACCCGGCAGCATCAGGATCGCACCCGATCCGATGATCGTTTCCAGAATAGCCGCAGCCCTTTGCGTCTCAGTGCTGTCGTGGCACTCGGCCAGCTTGCACAAAAGTCCTGCCGTTACCGCTTCACTGAACAGCATATGGTGCAGGCCCTCATGGTCACGCCCGAGATGCTGCCACGCGAAGCCGAGGCATCTGGCGCAGGCCTCTGCATCTGCGGTGCGGTCGCTCCTGCCGATGACGAATGCCTGAGCGCGTTCAAGCGTGGCAGCATCAAGCGGTGCTGCGTTTTCTTCACGCGTCAAAGTCTCAAGGGTGCGCAGTCCGCCTTCAACGGCGTCGCGCAATGGAAGCGGTAGATGTGGCGAGATTGGACGAAGCGCATCCTGCGCCAGCCCGGCCATGTGGGTCACACCACGCAAGGCGTCGCGCAGGACGGACGCACCGAGACCGGGTGACAGAGATGGCGGGAAAGGATGGGTCATCGCCCCTGCCCCGCCAGCGGTGCGAAACGGATCTTCGCCCACACACCACCAGAGACCGCCAAGGGGTCTGGTCGGTGAACCATTGTGTCGAAATCGTGCATTTGTTCTTCCTATAGTCATAATGTTCGATCTCTTCTCCCAGATTCCCTTGGCAATGCAGGGGCGTCTCGTGACAAGACTATCCTTTTTCGCTGAAATCTTCCAGAAAAATCGGAACCCGCTTGGGTTTTCGCGTTCCATCGCCTCGCCGTGTTTGAACATTTTTATTGACAGATATACTTTAGTTCATCTACTGCGGGACCAACGGCCGAAAGGCAATCCTCCACGCATTCAGAAAGGGATCGCAGAACATGCCTTCAAACATTGCCCTCACCGGCCTCGCCAAGGATCTCGCCGCCCGCGCCGACACCGGAAGGCCGGTTCGCATCGGCCTCATTGGCTCCGGTGAGATGGGCACCGACATCGTAACTCGGGCCGCCATGATGGATGGGGTCGATGTGGCCGCAATCGCGGAGCTGAACCTGCCCTCCGCGCACAAGGCTGTCGAAATCGCCCGCATGGGTACGGGCCATAGTCAGGACGCAGGCACGACCGATGCCATCAACGCCGCCATCGAAAGCGGCAAGACCGCCATTACAGACAATGCCGACGCGCTGCTGGAATCAGGCCTGATCGACGTGGTGATCGACGCCACCGGCGTGCCAGCCGTCGGCGCCGAAATCGGGCTGCGCGCGATGGAGCGCGGCAAGCATCTGGTGATGATGAATGTCGAGGCCGATATCACCATCGGCTCCTACCTGCGCCGCGAGGCCGACCGGCTCGGCGTCATCTACAGCCTCGGCGCGGGCGACGAGCCGTCCTCCTGCATGGAGCTGATCGAATTCGTCTCGGCCATGGGGCACCGCATCGTGTGCGCCGGAAAGGGCAAGAACAACCCGCTGAACATCGACGCCACGCCCGACGCCTATGCGGCCGAGGCTATCGCGCGGCACATGAACCCGCGCCTTCTGGTGGAATTCGTCGACGGGTCGAAGACCGCCGTGGAAATGGCCGCGATCGCCAATGCCACCGGGCTGATCCCGGATTGTGACGGCATGCATGGCCCCGCCGCCGGGCCGAAGGAACTGGCCAAGGTGCTGATCCCGAAAAAGGATGGCGGTATCCTGTCGGATATCGGCCGGGTGGATTATTCCATCGGCAAGGGCGTCTCCCCCGGGGTTTTCGTCATCGCCGAGGCCGAACATCCGCGCATCCACGAACGCATGCGCGACCTGAAGATGGGCGACGGCCCCTATTTCGAGTTTATCCGCCCCTATCACCTGACCTCGCTGGAGGTGCCGCTGACCTGTGCCCGCGTCGTGCTTTATGGCAAGGCAGATATGGTTCCGCTCGACAAACCGGTGGCCGAGGTCTGTGCCGTTGCCAAGCGCGATCTGAAGCCCGGCGAGAAACTGGACCAGATCGGCGAATACACCTACCGCGCTTGGGCCATGCAAGTGTCCCGCGCGCAGGCGGCCCAGGCTCTGCCCGCAGGAATGCTGACTGGCGCCGTCGTCACCGCCCCGATCCGCAAGGGCGAGCTGATCACCGCCAAAAACGCAACTCTCCCGAACACCAAGCTCGTCGCGCTGCGCAAGCGGCAGGACGAAATGCTTTATGGCAAGGAACTGGCCGATGTCCACTGACAGGAACGACGACAGCAACATCCCCTATGCGATCCGGACTCATACGCCGGAGAAGCTGAAGGATGCCCTGCGCAAGATGTATCTCATCCGCAAGTTCGAAGAGGGGGCCGAGGAAAGCTATACCCGTGGTCTGATCCACGGCACCATGCACCTGTGCATCGGGCAAGAGGCCAGCAGCGTCGGCACCTGCCTGTCGCTGACGGATGCCGACAAGATCACCTCGACGCATCGCGGCCATGGCCACTGCATCGCCAAGGGTGCCGATGTCGCCAAGATGTTTGCCGAGTTTTTCGGCAAGGAAACTGGCTATTGCCGAGGCCGTGGCGGGTCGATGCATATCGCGGATCCGTCAAAGGGGAACCTCGGGGCCAATGGCATCGTCGGTGGCGGGCTTCCCATTGCTGTTGGCGCGGCGTTGTCGGCAAAGCGGCTTGGGCGCGACGATGTTACCATCTGCTTCTTCGGGGACGGGGCCAATAACGAAGGCGCCTTCCATGAATCGGTGAACATGGCCGCCGTGTGGAAGCTGCCGGTCGTCTTCGTTTGCGAGAACAACAAGTATGGCATGTCGACCTCGATCCAGCGCTCGACCTCGGTCAAGTCCATCGCCGACCGGGCCAAGGGCTATGACATCCCGGGCGTATCCGTAGACGGCAACGACATCTCGGCCGTGGCCGAGGCGATCGACGGCGCTGTCGCGCGCGCCCGCGCTGGCGAGGGCCCCTCTCTGGTGGAAAACGTCACCTATCGCTGGCGTGGACATTCCAAGTCCGACCGCAACCGCTATCGGACCAAGGAAGAGATCTCCGATTGGATGGCGCGTGACCCGATCCCACGTTTTGCCGCCGATCTGATCGCCCATGGCATTCTGACCGAGGCAGAGCTTGCGGACATCGACGCTGGCACGGACCGCGAAATTGCCGAGGCAATCGAATTCGCCCGCGGCGGTCCCGACCCGGACATCACCCAACTGACCCGCGACGTCTACACGGAGACGGCAGCATGAACACGCATGTAGAGATTGAAGCCCCAACCCGCGAGTTGAGCTACGCAGAGGCCATCCGTGAGGCGATGGATATCGCCCTCGGATCGGACCCGGCCGTCGTTCTGATGGGCGAAGACATAGGCGTCTACGGCGGCGCCTTTCAGGTGACCGGCGATCTCGTCCATAAGTACGGCGAGGACCGCGTGATCGACACGCCAATTTCCGAACTTGGCGGGGCCGGTGTCGCGGTTGGCGCGGCGCTGACGGGCCTTAAGCCAATTTTCGAGTTTCAGTTCTCGGACTTTGCCGCCCTGGCCATGGAACAGATCGTCAATCAGGCCGCCAAGGTACGCTACATGCTTGGCGGATCGGTCTCCGTCCCCCTTGTGATGCGCTTTCCGGCTGGATCCGGCACCGGCGCGGCAGCGCAGCACTCGCAGAGCATCGAAGCCTGGCTCGGCCACGTTCCGGGGCTGAAAGTGCTGCAGCCGTCGACGCCCGAAGACGTCAAGGGCATGCTGCTGGCGGCCCTCGCGGATCCCGATCCCGTGATGATCTTCGAGCACAAGATTCTCTACAAGATGAAGGGCCACGTGCCCGAGGGTTACTACACCACCCCAATCGGCAAAGCCGCCGTGCGGCGCGAGGGCAAGGATGTGACCATCGTTGCAACCTCGCTGATGGTCCACAAGGCGCTGGCTGCGGCCGAGACGCTGGCTGCAGATGGCATCGAGGCCGAAGTGATCGACCTGCGCACGGTCCGTCCGATGGACCGGGACACGGTGCTCGACTCCGTGCGCAAGACCGGCCGTCTGGTCTGCGTCTATGAAGGTGTGAAAACGCTCGGAGTCGGGGCCGAGATCTCGGCCATGGTCGCCGAAAGCGACGCGTTCGACTTCCTCGATGCGCCGATCATCCGGCTTGGCGGCGCGGAATGCCCGATCCCCTACAACCCGGAACTGGAAAAGGCGGCGGTGCCACAGATGCCTGACATCCTGAACGCGGCCCGGTCGCTGGCGAAAGGACAGATCTGATGCCCGTTGAAGTCATCATGCCCAAGGTCGACATGGACATGGCCAGCGGCAAGATCATGTCATGGCATGTCGGCGAGGGTGAAGCGGTGGCCAAGGGTGCGCCGCTCTTCGACATCGAAACCGACAAGGCCGCGATGGAGATCGAGGCCCCTGACGCCGGCGTTCTGCACTTTGCCGCGCCAGAAGGGTCCGAGATCCCCATCGGCGAAGCAGTGGCCTGGCTTTATGCCGATGGGGAGGCGATCGGCGAACAGCCCAAGCCCTTTGCCATCTCTGGTGCCAATACCCCTGCTCCGGCCCCGGCAGCGGCGCCCGCCCCGGACCACTCGTCCGAGGCTGCCAGCGTCGTGTCCCGGCCTTCCGATGCCGAAGCCGTTCCCACGGCGGATCGGCCCCGCGCCACCCCAAGCGCCCGCCGGCTGGCCCGAGAGGCCGGGTTGGGAATTGATGCCATTCCCGGCACCGGCCCGCGCGGCCGCGTGCAGGCCGAGGATGTCCGGTCCGCCCTGAACAGCGTCGCCACCCTTTCCGCACCGCCCGGCTTCACTTCGGAAACCGGCCCGCTCGCGGTGACCCGCAGCAAGGGCGGGACGGGAACCCCGGTCGTTCTCCTGCATGGGTTCGCCAGCGATGCGCCCAGTTGGGCCCCGCTTGAGCCATATCTCAAGCATCGCCCATTGATCCGCATCGAGCTGCCCTGTCATGGCAAGTCTCCAAGGCGACGGTTCCCCGGATTTGCAGATCTCGTGAAGGAACTGCGCCACGCCTTCGACGCGCTGCAGCTGGATCAGGCACATCTGATCGGCCACAGCCTCGGAGGCGCCCTGAGCCTGGCACTGGCCGATACGCGGCTACGCTCCATTGCCTCGCTGACGCTGATTGCGCCTGCAGGTCTGGGGCCTGAAATCAACGGCTCGGCACTGACTGGCATTTGCAGGGCGACCCGCGCAGAGAGCCTGGGACCGTGGCTGAAATCGCTGGTCGCGGAAGAGAAACTGGTCACGGAATCCTACATCCGCCTTGCAATGGCAGGGCGTAGCGACCCAGCCCTGCGCGCCGCCCAGGTGGCGCTGGCCGATACGCTTTTCCCTGACGGGGTACAGGCCTTCGACCTGCGCGCCGCGCTTGATCGGGTCGAGGTGCCCACCCGGATCATCTGGGGCAAACGGGATGCAATCATTCCGTGGAACCATGCGCTGCGGGCACCGGGCCGCGTCGCTCTGCACCTCTTCGACGGGATCGGTCACATGCCGCAGATCGAACAACCCGATCTGGTCGGTAAGATCTTGCGGGCTGCGGTGTGATCGCGCCAATCCCACCGTGTCGCGGGGGCGAATATGTCTGAGGCTGTTCAAAAAACCCACAGGCCGCCCCCGGACCGGGTCTCTGGTGACCCGCACCAGCAGCTGCGCATTCGGGCGGCGTGGCTTTATCATATCGAGGGGATGACCCAGTCTGATGTGGCCGAGGCGCTTGGCGTCAACCGGATCATGATCACGCGCCTGCTGTCTGACGCGAGGAAGCGCGGCGACGTGGTCATCCGCATCCGCGCGCAGATTGCGCCGTTGCTCGAAATGCAACAGGCGCTCGAACGGCGATTCCGGCTGAAGAGGGCCATCATTGCCCCGGTCGATGGTCGGGACGTCGATCCGACACGCGCCATTGCCGCCGCTGCGGGAGCCTATGTCTCGGAGTTGATGGAAGACGACCTGACCGTCGGTGTCGGGTGGGGCCGTACCCTGCACAGGATGCTGCCCTATGTCGAGGGACGGGCGCTGGCTGGCGTGCGCGTGGTGTCGCTGCTTGGCGGTATCGCGCAGGCCCGCCGCTTCAACCCGGCCGAATTCGCGTGGCAATTCGCGGAATTGTTCGAAGCCGAGGGCTACCTGATCCCAGCCCCCGCCATCGTGGACTCTCCGACGACGAAGCACGCGCTTCTGGAATATTGCGGGCTGGACCAGATCCTTCAGCTTGCCCAGTCCTGCGACATCGCGCTGTTGTCCTGCGGCGGGATATCCGCGATGACCACATCCTATCGCTCGGGCCACATTTCAGAGGCCGAACGCCTGTCCCTGATCGAGGCCGGCGCGGTCGGCGATATTCTTTACAATTTCCTGGATTCGGATGGCGAAGTGCTGAACCACCCGATCAATCAACGGGCGATCTCCATGCCGCTCGATGCGCTTCGTCGCATTCCCCGAAAGGTCTTGATCTCCGGCGGCCTCGACAAGCTGGAGATCATCCATGCGACCCTGAAGGCGCTCGGACCCGGTGTCTTCATCACCGACGAGACCACGGCCAAAGCGCTTCTTGAGGATGGCGGAGACTGATCGGGACGGTGCCCCTTGCAGATCACTCGACCGCGATCCGCTCCGCGACAATGGAGTCCGTAATCAGAACGCGCGGCTTGAGCAGCTTGATAGAGGCCCGGATCGCGGTCAGCTTGCTCCAGCCCCCCGACGCGAGGATGACTTCGCGCGCGCCGCTCAGGTCATTGGGGTGTACGGCAAGCACCCGGTCGTTGACCGGATGGTCAATCACCCGCCCCTCGGCGTCGATGAAACGGCACAGTACGTCCCCGATCGCACCGGCGCGTTCCAGCGAGATGATCTCGTCATGGGTCAGCAGCCCGTAGCGGGTGAAGATCGATTCAGGCGAAAGATCCCCGACCGAGACCACGGCCAGATCGAGCCGTCGCGCCCGCTCGACCACCTCGGAAATGCCGTGATGGTTCATCAATGCCTCGCGGCTGGCGGCATCCGGGGCGAAGACGGGGGCCGCGACCATGTAGCATTCTGCGGCCAACCGATCCGCGACCCGCCATGCGAAATCCGAGGGATTGACCCGGTTGACCTTGGTCAGACCGCCCAGAAGCGAGATCACCGAAATGCCCGAAGGCTGGCGCTGTTCGATCGCCGGAATACCCGACGTCAGGGTCCGGCCCCATCCAAGACCGACACTCATGTCCGGCCCGATCCGGTCCGACAGATATGCCCCAAGCTCAGCGCCAAGAATATCTGGCAGGTCCGACGGCTCCTGCGGAGAGGGCACGACGATCACGGTGTCGAAGCCGTATTTGCTCTTCAGTTCCGCTTCCAGCTCGACGCAGCGCGACAGGCGCGTGGTTACCCGGATCTGCACTGTTCCGTCTGACCGGGCCTGTGCGAGGATCCGCAGGACCTTCGACCGGTTGCTGCCGACGATCTGGGCAATCTCGTCCTGTGTCTTGCCCTCCATGTAGTAGAGCCAGGAAACCCTTGTCTTCAAGTCATCAGGCGTACCGGAGCCGATGGACACAGCCTCTATGGTATCGAGGTCCGACTCTCTTTCTCTGGATAACTTCGACATGTCTCTCCCCTAACCCCACTGTTTCATGAATGCCGTAAAGCGTGCCATTCCGCAATCGCCTGCATACCCAAGTCATCAGGCCTTCTTCGCATCCCGCCAGGACAGGAAGAGCATCATGCCAACCATGGCACCGCCAAGGAAGATATGCTGCGCATGGGTGCTGACATTGTTGAGCTGCAAAATATTCGTCAGGATCGACACGATCAGCACACCGGACAAGGCCCCCATGACGGTGCCCACGCCACCCGCCAGTCGCACGCCGCCCACGACCACCATGGTAATCGCGACCAGTTCATAGCCGATACCGGAATTGGGATCGCCGATTCCCAGACGGCTTGCTCCGACAACACCGGCAATGGCTGCCATGACGCCGCTGAGGACATAGACCGAAATCTTGATCCGCGTGACCTTGATGCCGAACAGCTCCGAGGTTTCCTCGGATCCACCCACAGCGTAGACATGCCGCCCGTACCGGGTGTGGTTGAGCAAGACGTAGGCCAGCAGGAACGAGATGACCAGGAACAGGACGCCGTTCGGCAAGCCCGTCACGCTTCCGCGAACGATTTGCACGAATTCCCGCGGGATGCCCTGAAACAGGGGGGCGCCGTCGGTCATGAAGTAGATGATCGAGCGCACCCCGATCATCGTCGCCAGCGTTGCGATGATAGGCTCCATCCGGCCCTTCGTGATCAAAAGGCCATTCACCAACCCGATCACGGCCCCGAACGCGACCGCAGCCAGGATTGCCACGATCACCGGGTATCCGGCAGCGAGCAGGAGCGCGGCCGTCACGTTGCCGACCCCCATCACGGAGCCGACCGAAAGGTCGATCCCCCGCGCCAGGATGACAAACATCATGCCCACGGCGATCAGCGACGGTTCCGCCGCGTACTGCAGGATGTTGAGGATGTTGTTGGTCTGCATGAACCTATCGGACGTGATCGTGCCGATGACCAGCAGCACCACGACGATCAGGGCAGGCGCGAGCTCGGCAAGCGAGGCGCGCCTCGTCGGCCGGGTCATCGGCAGTGCATTGTTCAAGACGTTTTCCATTATCCCGCTCCATATGAAGGGTTAAGATTTCCCGGTCGGAAGACTCCGGCCTCGCGACGGCATGTGCGCGCCGCCTAGCTGGTGATGGCCTTCTCCAGGATGTTTTCTTCGGTCAGTTCGTCACCCGAGAGGATGCCGCTGACCCGGCCGTTCCGAATGACGACAACCCGGTCGCACATCCCGATCAGCTCCAGCAGTTCCGACGAGTACATGACCACGGGCAGACCGGACCGGGCGAGGGCGTTGATCTCTTCGTAGATGTCGACCTTGGCGCCGATATCCACGCCGCGCGTCGGCTCTTCCAGGAGGATGGCCTTGTAGCTCCCGATCAGCCAGCGACCGACAAGGGCCTTCTGCTGGTTGCCGCCGCTCAGGCTGCCGATCTTGGCCATGCCGCCAGTGGTCTTGATTCCAAGACGCTTGACCACATCGCGAGAGGTCGTTTGCGCGGCCCGTTTGCGAACGACAAAGCCCATGCGGGCGAAATGGCTTTTCAGCACGTTCGCCACGAGGTTGAAGTTGACGGTCTTGTTCAGGAACAAACCGTCTTCCTTCCGATCCTCGGGCACATAGGCCAGCCCCTGCGCGATACTGCGCTTGGGGTTCTTGATCACGAGCGTCTCGCCATCCACTTCGATCGTCCCGCCGCTCACGGGCCTGAGACCGAAAAGCGCCTTGATGACCGATGTCGCGCCAGACCCTTCCAGACCAGCAATGCCCAGGATTTCCCGCTTGCGCACCTCGAAGCTGACGCTGTCGAGCTCTCCGTCCACGGTCAGGTTGTCCACCTTCATCGCAACTTCGTTCTCCGGCGGCGTGCGCTGCGGATAGAGCGCGGGCAGGTCACGGCCGACCATCAGCTTGACGATTTCGTCTTCCGAGATGTTCTCGATATTGGATGTCCGGATCAGCCGCCCGTCCCGCAGAACCGAGACACGGTTGGCGATCTGGAAGATCTCACGCATGCGGTGCGAGATATAGATGATGCTCACACCCTTCTGCTTGAGTTCCTCGATCATGGAAAACAACGCGTCGATCTCGCCCTGATTCAGGTTGGCCGTGGGTTCGTCCATGATCACGACCGAGGCCCCGCGCTTGTGAACCGCGCGAATGATCTCGACCATCTTGCGAGAGGACGGGCTGAGGCTGCGCATCTTCTGGGTCGCGTCGATCCTAAGCCCAAGCTCGTCGATCTGGCGCTGTGCGTTCGAATAGAGCTTCTTCCAGTCGATCAGGAACCCGTGCTTGCGCGGTTCCATTCCGGCGTAGAGATTCTCCGCGACGCTCAGATCCGGGATTTCCTGAATCTCCTGGAACAGCGTCGCAACGCCGCCGATCTGGGCCTCGTAGGGGCTGTGAAAATCAACCTTGCTGCCATTGAGGTTGATCTCACCCTGGTCGGCCTTGTGCACGCCCGAGATGATCTTGATCAAGGTGGACTTGCCGGCCCCGTTTTCCCCCATCAGGGCGTGAACCTCGCCTTTCCTCAGGGTCAGGTTCAGGTCCTGCAGGACGTTGTTCTGACCGAAGCTCTTGGAAACTCCATGGATCTCCAGGGCATTCGTTTCGATCACATGCGAATCCAACACGATGCTTCCTTCCATTTTCATGCCCTCTCGTTCTTGCGGGCCAGCAGGACCACGACGATGATGATGAGTGCGAGGATGAACCGCTGGAACCAGATGCCCATGCCCAGCAGGACGAGGTAGTTGAGCATCACGGCGCTGACGGTTGCGCCAAGGAAGGCACCGATCATGGTCCCCTTGCCACCGGCCAGACTTCCACCGCCCAACACGACCGCTGCGATGGCCATGATGACCATTTCAACCGGGGTCCCGCCGGTCGCGGCGGTGGCGGGCTGGAACGTCCCCATCCGGGCGAAGGTAAGATAGCCGGCAAGCGCGGCAAGCATGCCGCTCAGCATGTAGACCGAGCATTCCAGCAGTTCGGTATTCAGCCCGATATTGCGCGCAGCGTGCTTGTTGGATCCAAGGGCATAGACGTTCTTGCCGTAGGTCGTGTTGGTCATGGTCCACCAGAACAGCAGGACGACAACGATCATGATGGCCGCGGGAATGGGCAATCCGGCTACGGCGCCGCCCCCGATTTCCCGGAACGCAGGGTCGATACCGCGCGGCGCGACCGCGTTGCCCTGGGTATAGGTCATGACGATGCCCGTCATGATGCCGCCCGTGGCCAGCGTCGCGATGAAGGGTTGCATCCGGCCATAAACCGTGAGGACGCCGTTGATGGCCCCCAGCACCGCCCCCATTGCCAGTGCGAAGAGAAATGCAATCTCGGCCGAGGCACCGGCCCCAAGCAGCAGCACCGTGAACAGACCGACCAGCTGCATGACCGCCCCGATGGACAGGTCGATGCCGCCCACGATCAGGACAAGCGCCATGCCGATGGACACGATGGTCAGGTAGGAGCCCTGACGGCTCAGGTTGAAGAGGTTGTCGGGCGTCAGGAAATACTCGGTGAAGAGCGGCCCGAAGATGAAAGCCACAGCGAGAAAGAGGATGAGCGTCGCCTCGGACCTGTATTCGCTCAGCAAGCCTGAGAAGGTGCTTTGAGGATATGTTGTTTGCATTGTCCCTGTCTCCACAGACTGGTTGGAACGGATAGGCGGGGTCCTGCCGGTGCATCGGAGTGGAAACACCGGCCAGGACAGATCGCCAGTTTTCGAAGGGAGAGGCGAAGGCCCGAGCATCGCCGGAGAGTCGGCACCGGCTCCGCTCGGGATGGGGCCGCACCCGAAAGTGCGGCCTGCCTGGATCATGCGGGCTGCAACGCCATCCGGGCCTTGCCGGCTTCGTGCTGCTTGGAGATGCCATAGATCTCGCGCGCTTCAGCCTGGGTTGCGAGCGGACGGCCGACTTCGCGGGCGATGTCCTGCACTTCCTTGAGCAGTTCCAGGTTGGTGGGGTTGCGGGCCGGATCGTAGAACAGCTCCAGGCCGGTCTTGACGTGACCACCCAGTTCGATGGTGCGGCGGATGACCTCGCGGGTATCACGGTCGCCCTCGCCCCAGATCGAGATGCACCAGTTCATCTTCTGACCGGTCTGGTTCAGCTCTTCCATCATGTCGAGATAGTAGTAGAGGCTCTCGACAGTGGGCTCCATGCCGGAGGTGCCGATCGCCTTCGTCGAGGTCAGCGCGTAGGGGCCGATCAGGTAGAAGTCGATGAACGAACCGGGGGTCGACATGCCGCGATTGACGTAGTGCATGGCAAGCCGCAGCTGACCGGGTTCGTAGACGCCCCAGATGATGCTCATGTTGTTGGCCAGCGCCTGGTCCACCTGGCCGGCAACCTGCTTGTAGTTCCAGCCGTATTCGCGGCCTTCGATATGGCCCTTTTCGTTCACGTCGAAGGCGAACAGGTTCACGCCGGTATCAATGCAGGAAATGTTGACATTGTGGGTCTTGTGCAGGAACCCGCTATGCTCGGTGCCGAACTGATCTTCGTTCAGCAGCTCGCGGTTGCAGGTTGTCGGATACCACACCACGTCAGGACGCTGACGCAGCACTTCGTCGAAGACCGGGTGATAGTCCTTGGCGGCAGCCTCGCCCAGAAGGTCGAAACTGGTGTTGTGGGTGTGGATGCAGCAGGCACCGGCATCCCAGCAGGCGATCGCGTCGTCGATCACTTCCTGATAGGTGCGGGGCGTGTTGGGGTTCATCTCTTTGGTACGTTCGCCGTTGAGATGAGATTCCACGATCAGCGGCGTGTCCCAATCGGCCTTGCGCGCCTCGAATCTGTTCAGTGACAGGGTCATTGTCTCGGTTCCTTTCGATGCTCGGGTTACTGGCAGGCGCCTTCGGGCAGCCATTCAGCAGCGTTTTCCTGGGTGATGAGCGGCGGCTGGTACCAGATGTGCGGCTCGATCACGTAGCCTTCGGCAACGGCCAGCGCTGCATCGACCACGGAGGTCATGTCGGATTCCCAGAAGACGGATGCTTCTGCGGCCGATCCGTTCAGGATTTCGCAGACCAGGTCGGCCTGGCCATCGACGCTGACCATTACCACTTCGTCTTCACGACCCGCTGCGCGCAAAGCGGCCAGAACGCCCATGCCCATTTCGTCGTTCATCGCGTAGATGCCATCGATATCCGGGTTGGCCTGCAGCAGGTCCACCGTCGCCTGCATCGCGGGCATGCGGATCCATGCGCCAGCCTGCATGCCGACCACGTTGATGCCGGGGTGCTGGCTGATCACTTCCTCGAACCCGCCCCAGCGGAATTCGTAGTTCGACGATTCCACCACGCCCTGGATGACGATAATGTCGCCTTCGCCGCCAAGAGCTTCGACCAGGTAGTCTGCGAGGATACCGCCGTTGTACCAGTCATCGGGGCTGATGAAGGACGTGTACTCGATGTGATCCGCATCATCATCGGGAATACCGGAGTTGTTGATGATCAGCGGGATGCCCGCGTCGTTCACAGCCTCATAGGCCGGGTAGACAGCGGTGCCGGACAGGCTGCTTGCAATCAGCACGTCGGGCTGGCGCTGGATCAGGCTCTCGATATTGGCGATCTCCACACCGACATCACCGGTGCCTTCGGTGTGGATGCAGGTCACGTTGGAGTACAGCTCACAGTTTGCCAGGAAGGTCTCGACCATGTTGATACGGACCGGGTGGTTCATGACGACCTGCGAGAAAGCGAGCGTGATCGGCTCACCATTGCCATAGACACCGGCGGCTTCGCCTTCACGCGCCCGTGCGGTGAATTCCTCGAAGGACAGGAAATTGGGATCGTTCAGGATCGTTTCCGGGGTGGGATCATAGGCGGACATGAAAGTCACGCCCTGCGCGTTGGCGGCAACGCCCAGCGCGGCGATAAGGGCGGCACTGCCCAGGCGCTGAGCGATCAGCTTCGTCTTGGAATTGGTAGTCATGGTCTGGTTTCTCCTCCGTGGGGTTATGATTGTTCGCAGGGTCAGGCCGCGCCGATCAGGAGCTCTGGCTCTTTCGTCGGGCATGAGTTCATGAAGTTGACGACCTGATCGAAGTTC
The DNA here is from genome assembly GCF_004000255.1 of Nioella ostreopsis. Taxonomy (GTDB): domain Bacteria; phylum Pseudomonadota; class Alphaproteobacteria; order Rhodobacterales; family Rhodobacteraceae; genus Nioella; species Nioella ostreopsis. The sequence goes on along the minus strand of NZ_RCIQ01000001.1, from coordinate 142,609 downwards.
TCGATCCCGGCCTGCGATCCGAGTCCGCTCGCGTTCAGCGCAGACATGGCCGAGGCAAAGCGCAGCGCGTCTTTCGGGGGCATGCCCCGGACCAGCGCGGTCGCGATCCCGGCGTTGAAGATGTCCCCGCAGCCGCAGGTGCATTTCACGTCGATGTCATGCGCGGGCACCTGGATGCGGGTGCCGTCGCGGTGATGGTAGTAGGCCCCGTGCGCGCCCAGCGTGAAGATGCAGCACTGCGCGCCCTTATCCAGAAAGAAGGACACCATGCGCGGGATGTCGGTCATGCCCGACAGCGCCTCGGCCTCTTCGATCGAGGGGATGAAATAATCGGTATGGGGCAGCACGGCCTCGACATCTGGCAGATCGGCCTGCGATCCGGCGAAGACGTCGACCGTGGTGATCGCGCCGCGTGCCCGGGCATGCGCCATCAACCGGGCGGTGCCCTCTCCGTCCATGGCGTCCAGCAGGCCGACCCCGCCCAGGTGCAGGACCTTTGCATCGGTGATGGCGTCCAGATCGGCATCGTCGATCCGGAAGATCCGCGTCGCGCCCTTCACATGCAGCGCGGGACGCGAACCGTCGGCACGTGTCGTCACGATGGACGATGCGGTCGGCGTGTCTGCGAAACGCTTCATATGGGTCGTGTCGACACCGAACCCCTGCAGCCGGTTCAGCACCCAGTCCCCCATGAGATCGTGGCCGACGCCACCGACGGCGCGGGTGGAGAGCCCCACCTTGGCGCCCGCGATCACCGCTGCGCCAGCTGCGCCTGAAACGGCAATTGTCATCTCGTCGATGAAGTAAGTGCCGCCGCCGGGCGGAACCCCCGCAAACGGCCAGCCAAGGCAGTCATAGGTGTAAAACCCAACGGATGCGTAGTCACAGGTCACGGATGCGGCTCCTCCCAAATCCTTCGTTCCTGACACTTGCGCTTTTTTGTAAATGTGTCAACATATATGTTCATCATATAAATCAGACACTTAGCGATTTACCGCAGTGTTTTGCGCGATTTTTCTGGATTTAGGGCGCGGTGCGGTGTAGCAAAATTAGACAAACGCTCAATCGGAGTTACTAATGTGAAGGCCGCTATCCTGCATGAACCGAACAAAATTACTCTCGACTCAACAAATGATCCAGCCCTTTCGCCTGGAGACCTGTTGATCCGAGTGCGCGTGGCCACCGTCTGCGGCACCGACATCCGGATCTTCCGTGGACGCAAGACCATGGGGGTACGCTACCCATCGATTCTCGGTCACGAGTTTGCAGGTGACATCGTCGACACTGGTGGACGCGCCGAATTCGCGGTCGGGGATCGCGTTGGTCTCTGCCCGGCGATTCCCTGCGGCCAGTGCCACCGCTGCAAGCGCGGCGCTGAGAACCTCTGCGCGGAAGGCATGAATTTCGGCTATGAGATCGACGGTGGATTCGCGGAGTATGTCAGAGTGCCCGCGAAGGCGGTGGACGCCGGAAATGTCCGCAAGTTGCCCGCAACCATGACCTTCGGAGAGGCCGCGCTGGTCGAACCGCTATCTTGCGTCCTAAACGGACAGGAACAGGTCAACCTCGGGTTCGCGGACGTGGTGGTGATCGTCGGAGCCGGGCCCATCGGTCTGCTGCATGTCCTGCTGGCGAAACTGCGCGGCGCCATGCGGATCCTGGTATCCGACCCCAATGCCAACCGCCGCGAGGCAGCCTTGAAATTCGGGGCCGATGTGGTGATCGACCCCACATCAGAGGATGTCGCGCATCGCGTGCGTGCCGAAACCGACGGGCGCGGGGCCGATGTGGTCATCTGCGCCATCGGTGTCCCGGCCTTGGCCCGCCAGGCAACAGACCTGGCCGCGCATGGGGGGCGTGTCAGCCTCTTTGCCGGCTTCTCGAAAGGCGACATGTCCGAGATGGACATCAACGCCATCCACTACAACCAGATCACCGTGACCGGCGCTTTCGGCCTCAGCCGACGCAACTTCGACGATGCGTTCGACATGGTGGCATCGGGTCGGCTGAACGTGGCGCAGCTGATCACCGACACCTTCCCGCTGGAAGAAACGGCCCGCGCCTTCGAGGTGGCCGAGAGCGGTTCTGCGATAAAGGTCGCGATCGAAAATGCCTGATGCAGAAGAAATCGATGTCCTGATCATCGGGGGCGGTATCAACGGGTGCGGGACATTTCGCGATCTCTGCGCCCAGGGGGTCACCTGCCTGCTGCTGGAGCGGGACGATTTCTGCGCCGGGGCTTCGGCCGCGTCGTCCCGGCTGATGCATGGCGGGCTGAAATACCTGGAGACAGGAGAGTTCGGCCTGGTTCGGGAATCGTTGACGGAGCGGAACCGCCTGCTGGCCAACGCCCCGCACTACGTGTCCGCCCTGCCGACCATCCTGCCCCTGAGATCGCGCTTTTCCGGCATCCTGCCGTCCGCAAAGCGGTTTTTCGGCCTGCCTGCGAAAATGACCGACCGCGGATCGCTGATCACGCGGGCTGGCCTGATCCTCTATGATGTGTTCGGTCACCGGTTCCGGTCCATGCCGGTTCACAGGATGCTCGGGCGCAAGGCACTGGAGCAGCGGGTGTCCGGGCTGGATGCTGGCATCTTTGCGGCAGGTCTCTACTACGAAGGGCAGCTCAGCCATGCCGAGCGGCTTGGTCTTGAACTGGTGCTCGATGGCGAGGCCCTCAATCCCGCGTCTCGGGCGCTCAATCACGCGCGGGTCATCGCGGTTCAGGGCGACAGCGTGACCTTTACCCATGAAGGTACGCTCTGCACCGTCCGCCCAAGGGTTGTCGTGAATGCGGGCGGGGCCTGGATCGACTCCGTTAACCACGATCTCGGACTGGCCAGCAAGCTGATGGGCGGATCCAAGGGATCCCATCTCATCATAGATCACCCGGAGCTGTACCGCGCGCTGAACGGGCACATGATCTATTTCGGAACAGCCGACGGGCGGGTGAACCTCTGCTATCCCTTCATGGGCCGCGTCCTTGTCGGGGCGACGGACGTTCCGATCGAAGATCCGGACGACGCACGCTGCGACGCGGATGAATTGTCCTACATGCTGGCCGCGATGCGGCAGATTTTCCCCGATCTGGACCTTCGCGAAGATCACGTCCGCTACCGATTCTGCGGGGTACGCCCCCTGCCCCGGGCCGATTGCGATATCGGACTGGTCACGCGGGATCACTCCATCGCGGAGCTGCGCTTCGGGCAGGCCACCCCGGTCCTGTGCCTGATTGGCGGCAAGTGGACGACATTCAGAGCCTTCTCCGCCGAAGCCACGTCGCGCGTACTGCGCCATCTCGGCGTCACGCGTCGAACCGACACGGCCGACATGGCCATCGGCGGCGGCAGGGACTTTCCCCGCACCCCTGCGGCACGGACGCTCTGGATTGACCGCGTGGCCGCCGAAACCGGGCTGGCCCGGGACCGGATCGACACGCTTCTGTCCCGCTACGGCACGACGGCAGAGTCCATCGCGCGCGCCTGCATGGGCGAGACCATGCTCGTCAGCCTGCCCGACTATTCCACCGAGGAACTCTGCGCCCTGTGCCAAACCGAGCGCGTAGGAACTCTGGCCGACCTGCTGCTCCGGCGCACGCTGATCGCGATGTCGGGACGGCTGACATCCGACGCGATTGCCGAATGCGCACGCGTCGCGGCCACCGCGCTTGGCTGGTCAGCCGAGCAGCAGCACCGGGAAATCGCGGCGATGGAGCTGGATCAACCTTCGGGCTACCGGGCCTCGCTACAAGCCCCGCCGCGCAAGGCCGCAGGATGACCGAACACCGCCCGGGCCCTATCCGCAGCCCGGGCCAGTTTTCACGAACAGGGACAGGAGGAAGTAAAGATGGCTGAAGTCTTCGACCACACCGGCGCGCCGGTCAAACATGGGCGCGCCCGCGTCAATGGCATCCGCATGCACTACATTACCGCGGGCCAGGGCGAGCCCCTGCTGCTGGTCCACGGCACCCCCAAAACCAGCTACTACTGGCACAAGCTTTTCCCCCTGCTGACCCGGCATTTCACGGTGGTCGCCCCCGACCTGCGCGGGTTCGGCTATACCGACAAGCCGCCGGTCAGCGAAGGCTATGACAGCCTTGCGAATGCGCGCGATCTGGCGGAATTGATGAGCTTTCTCGGCCATGACCGGTTCCACGTCCATGGTGAGGATCGCGGCGCGGAATTTGCCTATGTTCTGGCCGCAACCGAACGTGACCGCGTCAAGACCCTGTCATTTTGCGAGATGCTGCTGTCCGGCGAAGGCTTGGAAGAGGCCTCTTTCTTCACGCCTGACAATATCTCGGCCCAGTTCCGCCAGAACGGTGTCTGGGTCTGGCACATCCCGTTCTTCTGGATCCCCCATCTTCCCGAAATGCTGATTTCCGGCAAGGAGCGGGAATTCTGGGAATTCTGGATCAAGGCGGAAACCTGGAACCCGAACGCCATTACCGAAGAGGCGATGAACGAATGGGTATCCTGCCTGAAGGCGCCCGGCGGTTTGCGCGGAACGCTTGAAACCTATCGCGCCGCTTTCCGGAACGCCGACATCGTGCGGGACCTGCGCAAGGAAAAACTGACACTTCCAATCATGACCGTCGGCGCACCGGAGTTCTTCGGGCCGCTTGTGGAAGAGCAGATGACCCGTCTGTCGGCGGGCGTCGAGAAAGCCGAAGTCTTCGAAGAATGCGGCCACAGCCTCGCCCTGGAAGCGGAGGAGCGCCTTGCCGATATGCTGAAGGAATTCATGCTAGACCGGTAAGCGAGAGTTGCGGGGCGCCGGCCCGTGGAGATCCTCCTGCGTTGAGATCGGGCATCTGGTGACAAAAGCCGGGGCGTGTGCGTCACGCGCCCCGGTTGCCGTGTGATCAGACCATGTGGCACGCGCAACCACTACCGGGCGGGTTCGGGATACGCCCGAAAAGAGGGGGGTGCCCCCCGTACACCCCCTGTACACCCCCCGTACACCGGGCGTGCATATGGAGAGGGGGTTTCGACCTACTTGGGGACGGAATCAGACAAGAAGTCAGAAGCAGCGGCCTAAGTGTTTGTTTCGGGTCGGTAGCAGTCCTCGCGGGACGTGGAAGGTCAGGCAGGAAGTCAGGGCGCGAGTCACTGAACACGTCAGTTACAGCCCAAATTTGCAGCCAGGCGACCGGGCCACCAGAAACGCGGCCCGGTCGATCTGTTGGCTGACTGTGGTTCAGCCGATCATATGAATGTCATGAACCGCAAGCTCGTAGAACGGGTGCACGTCGACATTGGCGAAACGCCCGTTGGAGTGGTTGAAGACCGACCGCCAGTAGGGTTGGATCATCACCCCTTCCTCCTGCATGATCTGCTGAATCCGGGTCATGATCTCTCGCCGTGCGTCGGCATCGGCCACGGCCATGGCCTGATCGAGCAGCGCATCGAACTCCGCATTCGCAAAGCCCGATTCATTCCAGGGCACGCCCGATTTATAGGCCAGCGCCAGCACCTGAACGCCAAGCGGACGGGGACCCCATTCCGTGGCCGAGAACGGATATTCCGTCCAGCCGTTCCAGAAGGTCGCGCCGGGCATGATGCGGCGTTCCACCGTTATGCCCGCGTCGCGCATCTGGGCCGCGACAGCCGAACAGGTGTTGGACTGCCATTCGGTGTCGAGCGAGATCAGTTCAAACACCGTATCCGCGTGACCCGCCTCGGTCAGCAGGGCCATGGCCCCTTCGGGATCGGCCTGAAGCGGCGGCAGTTCAGCATATTCCGGGTGGATCGGGCAGACATGGTGGTTTTCGCCAAGAAGGCCCAGGCCGCCAATGCCCAGTTGCAGGATGGTCGAATTGTCCACGGCCATCTGCAAAGCCCGGCGCACGTCGCGATTGTCGAAGGGTGCAGAGTTCTGATTGAACCGCACCGCAAGCGTGTTGGCTGTAACGGCTTCCGTCGAGGTCCAGCCGATGGAATCGAAGGCTGCGACATAGTCGGAATCGGTGCGGTAGGTCAGGTCGATATCCTCCGCATCCGCCGAGGCGAGGACCGCCGCCATATCGGTGCCGAGGTCGATGAACTCGATCCGGTCCAGCCAGCCGCCTTCGCGCCAGTAATCGTGATCGGGGTTGCGCTCCAGCACCTGCAGCACGCCGACCTCGTTATGCACGGGCAGGTAGGCCCCTGTTCCAACCGGATTTTCCGAGGGATCGCCGCCGGTGTAGCTGGTGTGGACCAGAGCCGCCGGATAGTCCGACAACGCTGCCATAATCGCGATGTCCGGGCGTTGCAGGTTCAATTGAAGGGTGTGGTCGTCGACAACCACCACCGCGCCTTCGGCGAGTTGGTTGGTGTCAGCATCCTGCAAGGCCCCCACGCGGGTGGCCATCGAATTGCCCTCGACCGTGCTGTCGGCCCATCGTTCAAGGTTGAAGGCCACGTCGGACGCGGTAAAGGGATCGCCATTGTTCCAGCTGACCCCCTGTCTCAGATGCAGGGTGTATTGGGTGGCGTCCTCGTTAGCCTCCCAGCTTTCGCACAGCGCGCCGGTGACGGTGCCGTCGCGGTTGAACTGGGTCAGGTAGTCCAGCCAGCCACGGCAGAAATTGGCATATTCCGTCCAGTCCCACAGGCGCGGATCCTTCAGCGCCTTGGTTTCCATGTTCACCCGCAGGGTGCCGCCCCGCATCGCTTGCGCATGGGCCGGGGCGGGCATGGTCAGCCCGATCATCGAATAGGCCGCGGTGGCCGATACGCCTAGCATCGTGGCGCGGCTCAGGAATTCGCGGCGACTGAGCTGTCCGGCCTCATACTCTTGGGCGTAGAGCGCTGCGACGGGGTGCGTCTTGCGGGTCATTGACTGGGATCTCCCTTGTTGAACGGGGTGTCGTGATTCTGTGGACACAACTGTCCATAGAATTTTCCATCCCCGCGATTCCGTCAATCTCTTTCAGAGACGCTTTGGAAACCCATTATAAAACAGGGCCCTAGCGAGGATTAGGCTTGGCTTTCCGGCAAGAGCAAGCCTCTTGACGAACGAATCTAGACAGTGTTGTCTAGAGAAACGGGCACCGGTTTGGGCAGCCGATTTCTGCAAGGGAGAAGAAGATGAAATCTCACTACAGGGCCGTGATCATCGGCGGTGGCGTCGTCGGGGCTTCGGTGCTTTACCACCTCGCGAAATTCGGCTGGAAAGATGTCTGCCTGATCGAACGCAAAGTGCTGACGGCGGGGTCCAGCTGGCACGCGGCGGGAGGGTTTCACGCGCTGAACGCGGACCCGAATATTGCCGCGCTGCAGGCCTATACCATCGACCTGCTTACCGAAATCGAGAAGGAATCGGGCCAATCGGTTGGAATGCATATGACCGGCGGCATGACGCTGGCGGGCACGCCCGACCGGTGGGAATGGCTGCAATCGGCCTATCGCACCTTCCAGTCCATCGGGATCGACGATGTTCACCTGATCTCTGCCGAGGAAGCCGGAGAGCTGAATCCCCTGATGTCGACCCATGGCATTCTGGGTGGCATGTATGCCGACCGCGAAGGCTATGTCGATACGACGGGCACGGTGCATGCCTATGCTGGCGCGGCCCGCAAATATGGCGGCGAGGTGATCGAGCACAACCGCGTTCTGGAGCTGGTGCAGACGCGGGACGGATGGGACGTCGTCACCGAAAAGGGCACGATCCATACGGAACATGTCGTCAATGCCGCCGGTCTCTGGGCCAAGCAGGTCGGCCGCATGGCGGGGATCGAGCTGCCCGTCTCTCCCCTCAATCACCACTACCTGATCTCCGACACGATCCCGGAAGTGGCCGCGCTGGACAAGGAGATGCCGCTGACGGTCGATCTCGAAGGGTTCACCTATATGCGGCAGGACCAGAACGGCATGTTGCTGGGCATTTACGAGATCGACCACCAGCATTGGATGATGGATGGCGCGCCTTGGGAATACGGGTTCGAGCTCCAGCAGGAAGATCCCGATCGGATCGAGAAAGAACTGATCCTTGGATTTGAACGCTATCCCGCCTTGCAGAATGTCGGCATCAAGACCTGGGTCAACGGGGCATTCACCTTCGCGCCCGATGGCAACCCGCTGGTCGGGCCGGTGCGCGGCAAACCGGGCTATTGGTGCGCCTGTGGCGTGATGGCGGGCTTCCTTCAGGGCGGCGGTGTGGGCAAGTCGCTGGCCGAATGGATGATCCATGGCGAGCCGGAGGCCGATGTCTTCGGCATGGATGTGGCGCGCTTCGGCGACTATGCGCAGAACAAGCGTTTCATCCGCGAAACCACCGGCCAGTTCTACACCCGCCGGTTTGTGATGACCTATCCGAACGAGCAACTGCCCGCAGGCCGTCCGTTGAAGATGGCCCCGGCCCATGACGCGATGACGGCGGCAGGGGCGCGGTGGGGCGCGAGCTACGGGCTGGAACTGCCGCTCTACTTTGCGCCCGAAGGGTTCGAGGAAACGCCAACCCTCAAACGCTCCAACGCCTTCCCCATCGTGGCCGAGGAATGCCGCGCGGTGCGCGAGGCCGCTGGCCTACTGGACATATCGGCCTTCTCTCGCTTTGAAGTGACCGGGGCAGGTGCCGAGGCCTGGCTCGATCACATCATGGCGTCGAAGCTGCCCGCCCCGGGCCGCGCGCGACTGGCCCCGATGCTGAGCGAAACGGGCAAGCTGAAGGGTGACCTCACCGTGTTCAACTGGGGCGATGGCAGCTGGTGGATCATGGGCAGCTACTACCTGCGTGAATGGCACATGCGCTGGTTCGCCGATCACATGGGCGCGGATGTGACCGTGGCCGATATCTCCGATGCGACGGTTGGCTTCTCGCTCTCCGGTCCCAACAGCCTGAAGGTGCTGGAACGGTTGACCGATGGACCCGTCGCCGACCTGCCCTTCATGGGCTGCGGATCGTTCGATGTCGGGTTGGTGCGCGCGAAGATCGGGCGGCTCTCGGTCGCGGGGGAGCTTGGGTATGAGATCCACTGTTCCGCCGCCGATCACATCGCGCTGCGCCGGGCCTTGCTGGAGGCAGGCGACGGGCTCGGGTTGCGCGAGGTCGGGTTCAATGCGCTGCTGAGCCTGCGGTTGGAGAAGAGCTTCGGCATCTGGTCGGCGGAGTTCACCCAAGGGTACACGCCGGGCATGACCGGCATGGATCGCTGGATCGCCTGGGACAAGGGCGATTTCGTCGGCCGCGAGGCGGCTTTGGCAGAGCGCGATGCGGGGGCCCGACAGGTGATCGTCACGCTGGAGGTCGATGCGACCGACGCGGATGCCAGCGGCTATGAACCGGTGTGGCAGGACGGCAGGCGCGTGGGGTTCGTGACCTCCGGCGGCTATGGCCACACGGTCGGGAAATCGCTGGCGCTGGCAATGGTGGATCGGGGCGCGGCGGCAGAGGGCACAGACCTGACCGTCCATATCGTCGGGCAGGAGTGCAAGGCGACGGTCATCGCGCCATCGCCCTATGATCCTGCGGGCGGCGCAATGCGCGGGCAAAGGGCCGGGTCATGACTGGCCTCATCGAAACCGGTGGTCGGCGAAAACGGCGACGCGGGGGGGAGGCGGGCACCCCTTCGGGGCGTATCCCCCAATATCGCCAGCTGAAGAACCCCTTCCCGGCGGTCCCTGCCGTCAGCGAAGACCGGGTGGAGGCCATCCATCAGACCGCCCTGCGGGTGCTGGAGGAACTTGGCGTCAAGGTGCTGCTGCCCGAGGCACGGGCGATCTACAAGGCGGCTGGCGCGCGGGTGGATGAGGCCAGCGAAATGGTCTTTCTGGGGCGTGAGATCGTGGAGGCCGCGATTGCCGCTGCCCCGCGCAGCTTCCGGCTGCATGGCGCTGTTCCCGAGCGTGATCTTCAGATGGAACTGGGAACGCTCAGCTTTCAATCTGGCGCGGGCGCGCCCAATGTGACCGACCGTCTTCGGGGGCGCAGGCCGGGGGCGTTGTCGGATGTGGTCGAGCTGACCAAGCTCGTCCAGCATTTCGACGCGATCCAGATGCTGTCGCCCGGGGTGGAGCCGCAGGACGTGGACGTTTCGCTGCGCCACTATGCGTTCACCCGCACGCAACTGACCCTGTCGGACAAGATCCCCTTCGTCTTTTCGCGCGGGACCGGGCAGGCGGAGGATTGCTTTGAAATGCTGCGCGACTTCCGGGGCTTGTCGGATGAGGACTTTCTGAACCGCGCCCATTGCTACACCATCATCAACACCAATTCCCCGCGCCAGATCGATATTCCCATGGCACAGGGGCTGATCGACTTCGCCCGCCATGGGCAACCTGCAATCGTCACGCCCTTCTGCCTGATGGGGGCAATGGCGCCCATCACGGTAGCGGGTGCGGTAACCCTGTCCCATGCCGAGGCGATGGCAGCGATCACGCTGACGCAGCTCGTGCGCCCCGGCGCGCCGGTTCTCTATGGGGCCTTCGCCTCCAATGTCGACATGAAATCGGGGGCGCCCGCCTTCGGCACGCCGGAACAGGTCAAGGCGAGCCTTCTGTCGGGCCAGATTGCGCGCCATCTTGGACTGCCCTGGCGCAACGCGGCGGGATGCGCGGCCAATGTGAACGACGTGCAGGCCGCCCATGAAACGCAGATGAGCCTCTGGGGCGCGGTGCTGGCGGGTGCCACGGTCGTGATCCACGCGGCGGGCTGGATCGAGGGCGGGCTGTCGGTGTCGATGGAAAAGCTCATCACCGACATGGAGGCTGTGCAGGTCATCGCTGAACTGTGCAGCGGCACGCCCTCCGAGGATGCGGATATCGCATGGGACGCGCTGGCCGAAGTGCAGCCGGGCGGGCATTTCTTCGGCTGCGCCCATACGATGGAGCGCTATGCCACGGCCTTCTACGAACCCATCGTTGCCGACTGGTCGAATTTCGGCACCTTCACCGAACGCGGATCGCGGGACGCGAACACGCGGGCCACGGATGTCTGGCAAAAGATCGTCGAAGATCACCAGCCCCCGACCTGCGCAACCCCGGACCGTGTTGCCGCATTGGATGCCTTCATCGCCCGCCGCACCGCCGAAGGTGGCGCACCACCGGTCAGCTAGCCCCCTCGCAATTCCCCATGCCGCGCGATAGCCTCAGGCAAACGCACAGACGGACCAGACCATTGACCGAGAAACCAAGGACCGCACCCCATGAAACCCGTCCTGTCGCCCATACCAAGGTGACGCGCGAAGATTGGCTGAATGTGGCCCGCGACATCCTGATCAGCGACGGGGTGGACAGCGTGAAGGTACTGACCATCGGCAATCGGCTGGAGGTCTCTCGGTCCTCTTTCTACTGGTACTTCAAAAGCCGTCAGGACCTGCTGAACCAGCTGCTTGCGGAGTGGGAGCGCACCAATACTGGCATCATGGTGGCCCATTGCCGGATGCCCGCGAAGACGATCACGGCTGCGGTCAACAACTTCTTCCGCTGCATCGTCGATCCCGACGGGTTCAACCACCAGCTCGATTTCGCGGTGCGCGAATGGGCGCGGCGGGATGGCAAGGTGCGCCGAGTGATCGACCGCTCCGACACCGCGCGCCATGCCGCGATCGCCGAGATGTTCATCCGCCACGGCTATGACCCCGCCGAGGCCGATATTCGCGCCCGCGTGCTCTATTACCAGCAGCTTGGCTACTACGCGCTTGAACTGGCCGAGACGCTGGAAGAACGCCTGCCGCGCCTCGCGGGCTATCTCTACTGCTTCACCGGGGTGCGCCCCAGCGCGGAGGAAGTCGAAGAGTTCATCCGCTTTAGCCGCAGTTTTGCCGAGCGTTCGACGGAGCGCCCCTTGTCATGACCCGCTATTCCGCCTTTTCCCTGCTGCGCGAGGGGCTGCGGAGCCACAGAGGCTGGCGGCCTGCTTGGCGCAAGGCACGGCCGAAACCGGCCTATGACGCGATCATCATCGGAGGTGGCGGGCACGGGCTGGCCACGGCCTATTACCTGGCCAAGAACCACGGGATGAGCCGGGTTGCCGTTCTGGAACGGGGCTGGATCGGGGGCGGGAACACCGGGCGCAACACGACCGCCGTGCGCTCGAATTATTTCTACCCCGAAAGCGTGGCGCTCTATGATCTGGCGCTGCGGCTTTACGAGGGTCTCTCGCAGGAGCTGAACTATAACGTCATGCTCTCGCAACGCGGCATGCTGATTGCGGCCCATACCCCCGCCCAGATGGAGATCTGCGCGCGCATCGCCAATGCGATGAGACTCAATGGCGTGGATGGGGAGTTGATGGGCGCGGAGGAAGCGTTGCGACGCATTCCGCTTCTGAACCAGACCGCTGATGCGCGGTATAAATGCATGGGTGGCATCTGGCAGGGCCGCGCCGGGGTCGCGCGCCATGACGCGGTGGCTTGGGGCTATGCGCGCGGCGCGTCCGACCGGGGCGTCGATATCATCGAGAATTGCGCGGTGGAGCGCCTCTTGATCGAGGGCGGGCGGATCACCGGTGTGGAAACCAGCCTTGGCACCATCCGCGCGGACAGGGTCGGCGTGGCCGCCGCTGGCGCAACCCCGGGCATCGTGGCCGAAGCGGGCGTGCGCCTGCCCATCCATACCTACGCTCTGCAGGCCTTCGTGTCGGAACCTGTGAAACCCTGTCTCGACACGGTGCTGCTGTATCTCGGCACCGGCACCTATGTCAGCCAGTCCGACAAGGGCGAGATGGTCTTCGGCGGCGGGCTCGACCGGGTGCCGACCCATGCGCAAAAGGGCAACCTGCCCGCGCAGGAGGTCGTGATTTCGGGCCTATTGGAGATGTTCCCGGCCTTCGGGCAACTGAAACTGCTGCGCCAATGGGCCGGGGTGGTGGACGTGGTCCCCGACAGCTCGCCCGTCATCGGCCCGGTGGGGCCGGAGGGGTTGTTCATCAACTGTGGCTGGGGCACCGGCGGGTTCAAGGCGATCCCTGCCGGTGGCTGGCTGCTGGCGCATCTGATGGCCAAGGGGCAGCACCACGAGATCAGCCGCCCCTTCGATCTGGACCGCTTCGCGCGCGGGCGTCTGATTGACGAGGCCGCGGGCGCCGGGATTTCGCACTAGGGGGGCGAGACGATGCAGATATTCACCTGCCCCTTCTGCGGGCCGCGCGAGGAAACCGAGTTCCACTTCGCCGCCGAGGCGGGCAAGCACCGCCCGGAACCGGCCGAAGAGGTCAGCGATGCCGACTGGGCCGACTACCTCTACCTGAATGACGCGCCCAAGGGCGCCGCGCGCGAGGTCTGGGTGCATGCGACCTGCGGCGAGTTCTTCGTGATGACCCGCGACACGGTCACGCGGGAAATCACGGATGTGACGGCCCTGCCGGGGAGGGACGGATGAGCGGCTGGCGGCTTCCCTCTGGCGGCGGGATCGACCGCGACAAGCCGCTCGGGTTTACCTTCGACGGGCAGACGTTGACGGGGTTCGAGGGCGACACGCTGGCCTCGGCGCTGCTGGCCTCGGGCCCCCGTATCCTCGGGCGCAGTTTCAAGTATCACCGCCCGCGCGGGCTGTGGGGGATGGGCGGCGAGGAGCCGAATGCGATCCTCGACGTGACCGGACCGGACGGATTTACCCCCAATGCGCGCGCCACGCAGATGCGGCTGCGGGACGGCATGGCGCTGACTTCGGTCAACGCGGCCCCCGACGCGGCGCGGGACCGGTTCGGGATCATGGACCTTGCGCATCGGTTCCTGCCCGCGGGGTTCTACTACAAGACCTTCATGGCGCTCGGCTGGATGCGGTGGGAGCCGATGATCCGCCGCATGGCGGGGCTAGGCCGCGTCGATCCGGGGCACCATCCGGCGGCGGATGCGGTGCCGATGAACGCGCGTTGTGATCTGCTGGTGATCGGGGCGGGACCTGCCGGTCTGGCGGCGGCGAAGGCGGCGGCGGCACAGGGGCGGGCGGTCTGGCTGATTGACGAGGCGGGCGAGGTCGGCGGCAGTTTGCGTTGGCGCGGCGGGCAGATCGACGGCGGCGACTGGCGGGAGTTTGCCAGCGAGACGGTGAAGGCGGTCGAGGCCGCCGGGGGCCGCGTGATGACGGACACGACGCTCTGGGGTGCCTTCGATCATGGGCTTTATGCGGCATGGCAGCGGCGAGAGGGCCAGCCGGACCGGCATTGGCGTATCCGGGCAGCGACCGTCGTTTTGGCCGCTGGCGCCATCGAGCGGCCCCTGTGGTTCGCCAATAACGACCTGCCCGGCGTGATGTCGGCAGAGGCGGCGCTGCATTACCTGCGCCTTTACGGGGCCGTGGCCGGGCGGCGGATCCTTCTGGCCACGGGCAATGACGCAAGTTACCCGGTTGCGGCGGCCTTGGCCGAGACGGGCGCGCGGGTGACGCTGGCGGATGCGCGGGCGGATGGTCCCAATGCGCCTGAGGCGGTGGAACTCCTGCGCGGGGCCAGGCTGACCAAAGCGAAGGGCGCGCGCGAGGTTGGCGGTGCGATGGTCGAGGGCGGCCATGTGGGTGCCGACACGGTGCTGGTCTCGGGAGGCTACACGCCCTCGGTCCACCTTTGGTGCCAGGCGGGTGGCAAGCTGGACTGGAATGCCGGGGCGGATGCGCTGGTGCCGCGTCCGGGGACGTGCAGCATGGCGGTAGCGGGGGCCGCGAACGGCGGTTTCGGGCTGCAACACGCGCTGGAGGAGGGCCACCGGGCCGGGACCGGCACAGGCCGCGCGCCGCGCGCGGCAACCACGGGCGATTGGGGGCTCATTCCGATGCGTCCCGACCCGACGCTGAAAGGCCGCCAGTGGCTCGACCCGCAGAACGACGTGACGCTGAAGGACGTGAAGCTTGCCGCGCAGGAGGGCTATCGCTCCGTCGAGCATCTCAAGCGCTACACCACGCTCGGCATGGCGACCGATCAGGGACGCAGCGCCAATTTCGCGGGGCTGGCGGCGATGTCGGCGATCACGGGGCTGTCGATCCCCGAAACCGGCACGACGACCTACCGCCCGCCCTTCACGCCGTTGCCGCTGAAAACCATCGCAGGGCTCAGGCGGGGGGAGCTGTTCAACCCGGTGAAACGGCTGGCGCTGGAGCCGCAGCACCGCGCGCAGGGCGCCCGGTTCCGCGAATATGGCGGCTGGCTGCGCCCTTCTGTCTACGGCGATGGCGAGGAATCCACACTGGCACAGGCCGAGGCCAAGACCGCGCGCGAAACGGTGGGGCTTTATGATGCCTCGCCCCTTGGCAAGATCGAGGTGATCGGGCCGGGCGCGGCGGAGTTGCTCGACTTCTGCGGCTATATCCGCATGTCGACCCTGAAACCGGGGCGCGCGCGCTATGGCTTCATGCTGTCGGAAACCGGGATCGTCCATGATGACGGTGTGGTGTTCCGGCTGGCGGAGGACCGCTTCATCGTCTCGGCGTCGTCCAGTCACGTGGCCAGCGTGCGGATGATCCTTGAAGAGGCGCGGCAGGACCGGTTCGATCCGCGCCGCAGCTATATCCACGACGTGACCGCCAACTGGGTGACGATCACGCTCACCGGCCCGCGGGCGGGCGATCTGGCCCATGCGGCGGGGCTGCCCGACCGGATGCTGGCGCTGCCGCATATGGGCGTGGCGGAGGGTCTCTGGAACGGCCATCCTTTGCGCGTGGCGCGGGTTAGCTTCACTGGCGATCTGAGCTACGAGATCTCGGTGCCGGCCCGCCATGGCGCCGATTTGCACGCCCGACTGGAGGCCGCGCGCGCGGCCCACAAGGGCCGCTGGATCGGGCTGGAAGCGGTGATGATCCTGCGCGCCGAGAAAGGCTTCATCCTCGTCGGCAAGGACACGGACGGGCTGACCATGCCCCATGATCTGGGCTGGGGCGGGCCGCGTGACAAGCGCAAGGATGAGTATTTCGGGCGACGGTCGCTGTTCACGCCGGAGGCTTGCCGCGAGGATCGGCGGCAGTTGGTGGGGCTGGTCAGCGAAGGCTCCGACCCGCTGCCCGTGGGGGCGCATCTGGTGGCCAGCGATGGACCGCGCCGGTCGCTCGGGTTCGTGACCTCCAGCCATGTCAGCCCGACCTTGAACCGCCCGATCGCGCTGGCCCTGTTGGAGGCGGGCGGTTCCCGGATGGGCGAGGCGTTGACCGCATTCCATCTGGGGGAAACGCGATCCGTACAGGTCACCCCCGCCTGTGCGTTCGACCCGGAGGGAGGGCGGCTGAATGGATGAACGTCGCTGGACCAATCCAAGCCCGGAACCGGGACAGGTGGCGGAGTATCCCGGCCTCTCGGTCGCCTGCGCCGCCCCCGGAGGGGCGCTGATGATCTCTGGCGATCTGGATGCGGCAATCTCCGCACTGGTGCAAGGCGCCCCCGTTCTGGGATGTGGGGCACCGGCACCGGAGGGGCCGCACGCGATCCGCATCGCGCGGGACAGGGCGTTGCTGGTCACGGACGCGCCACTGGACGTGGCGCCCGGCTGGCACGGGTCCTATGCGATCAGTCTTGCCGATGACCTCTATACCCTCATCTCGCTGGAGGGCCCCCGCGTCGAGGAAATTGCTGCCGCCTGCACCGCAACGCCGCTCGATGGCAGCTCGCCATCGGCCACAACGCTGTTCGGCGGTCTCGGCGCTCATGTCACGCGCAGCGGCAACCGTCTGATGATCCGGGTCCAGTCGCCCGATGGGGCGGCGCTCTGGTCCTTGCTGGCTCGGCTGGCGGGGGGCAGAGACAGTTGATCCCGCCCCACGGGCGTGATCCGGCTTGTTCCTTGCCACCTCGCGCCGCTGGCTTTGGCGCTTCTTGATAGGGCCCCAGCCCGACGCATCGCCGCCCGCCGCGTTTTGGGTCCGGCCGTGGTCCTATTGCCGGTTCAGGATGGCCTCGGCCTCGATCTCGACCCTGTGATCGCCGATCAGACCGGCGACCCGGACCAGCGTGTTGGCGGGCTTGATGTCGCCAAAGACGCGGCCATGGGCGCGGGAAATGGCCAGCACGTCCGATTCATCGGTGATGTAGATCCGCGTGCGCGCGATGTCCTCTACCCGCCCGCCGAGAGAGATCACGGCGGCGATGATCCTGTCGAGGATATAGGTGGTCTGCGCGCCTGCATCCTGTGGCGCGACGGGCCGGTCGAGCCCCGCGATCGCCGTGGTGCCGGACACCAGCACCCGGTCCCCGATCCGCTGCGCCCGGCAATAGCCTGCCTCGTTCTCCCAGTAGGATCCGGTTAGAACCCGGGTGGCGGATCCGCCCGCCGGTTCCGGCGTGAAGGGCTTGGGGATCGCGTCGAGGTGGTGCGAGAGATCGCCCGAGGCGGTCAGGAAGGGCGGCTTGCGGTATTCATCGCCGCAATCGCCAGGAATGGGCGTCGTGACCGCGAAAGCCGCGTCCAGTGCCGCGCGATCCTCCGCGTCCAGCGCGAAGGAGAACAGGCGCAGGTTGTCGGCGGTATGCACCGCCTCGCCCAGCCGTGCGCCGATGATCACCCCCGCAACACGGGCCTGGTCCAGCACCCAGCGCGTTGCCACGTTGGACATTGACACGCCATGTTTACGCGCGACCCCGGCGGCAGCCCGCAGCACGGACTGGAAGGCCTCCCAACCACCCGCCGTCTGGATGAAACGGTGATATTTCATCTTGGACCAGTCGGTGATGTCCTGCGGCTCGGGTTGGCCCAGCCACTTGTCGGACAGGAACCCGCCATTAAGCGTGCCATAACCCAGTAGCCACGCCCCATGGCGGGCGCACACTTCGGCCAGATCCCCCGCTGCGCGCCGGTCGATCAGCGAGAAACTGACCTGGTTGGTCAGGATCGGCACACCGTCCGACAGGGCAAGGTTCAGATGCGCGGCGTCGAAATTGGTGACTCCCAGTTCCGCGATCAGCCCTTCCTCTCGCAGGCGGGCCAGTTCGTGCAGCGCATCGAGCCATTCGGGATGTTCGAAGGTCCACCAGTGGAATTGCAGCAGGTCGATCCGGTCCACCTGCAGGCGCTGCAACCGCTCCTCCACCCCGGCGCGCACCACCTTGGCCGTCATCGGGCCGGGGGCGGGGCACCACTTGGTGAAGGCCAGCGGGCGGGGCGCGCCGCCCCGGGACAGAAGCCGCCCGGCGATGATCTCGGCGCTGCCGTAATGGTCAGCCATGTCGAATGTGTCAAAGCCCTGATCGGCATAGGCGGCCAGCCAATCCGCCCCGGTGTCGGGGTCGATGGTCGCGCCATCCTTCTCGATATCCGCGACCTGCCATAGCCCCGTCAGCGCGCGGGAAATCTCCAGCCTGTCGGAGAGTTTCAGGCGGTCGGGACGGTCGGGCATGGGGTCACTCCGGGGGCAGAAGGAAGTTGAAGGATCGCGTGATATCGGCCCGCAAGGCCGCATGGGCCGCAGCCCGGTCGCCCGCGCGCAGGGCCGACATCAGTTCGAAATGGTGCACATGCTCTTCGATGTCGGTCACGCCGGGGCGGTTGATGATCAGGTTGAGATAGGCCCCGTATTGCAGCCACAGCGCCTCGACGATGGGCAGCAGCACCTCGGACCCGCCGATGCGATAAAGCGTGAAGTGGAAGTCATGGTTGGTGACAAGGTCGGGCTGGCTGCCCGGCGTGTCCGGCACCCGCGCCAGCACCGCGTCCAGTGCATCAAGGTTCGCCCCCGTCATCCGGTCCATCGCCTGATCGAGCGCCAGCGCCTCCATCGCCAGCCGCGCCGCCAGTAGATCGCCCGCGCGGCGCGCGTCGAAGGGCGGCACCATCAGCTTGCGCGTTGGCGTGTCAACCAGCGCGCCCTCCGCCACCAGCCTGCGCACCGCTTCCCTGACGGGCGTCATCGACACGCCCAGTTGTGCCGCCAGATCCCGCAGGGTCAGCACGTCGCCGGGCGCGAAGGCCCCGCGTGTAAAGGCGTCACGCAGCGCGAAATAGGCGTTCTCGCGCAGCTTGGTCGGGTCGATGCGGGAAATGGCTGGTGCAGACATGTGATGCTTGACAGAATCGGAATATCATTGTGATTAAATATCACAGATCGCAGATCACACGGCAAGACCGGAAAGGCGGTGCGATGGAGAAGGATGGGGACCGGGGGTTCTGGCTCTATGACCTGCGGGTCGATACCGTTCTGGACGGGCGTGTGCCCGTGTGCCGCCATGTGGAGGGGGACTCCTTCCGCGTGATCGGAGAAAACCTCGTCTTCGACCAACCTCACAAGCTGTCGATGTATGCGCTGGCGGCCCTTCTGCCGCTTCTGCCCGCCAAGCAGCGACTGACAGACGAGGACGACTGGATGAGCACCGACGCAGAGGTCGCCTGCCCCGATCCGCATTGCGGCGGCCGCTTCCGCATCATTCGTGAGGGCAAACGCTGGTATTCTCACGCGGCGACAACGGGCCTGCCGGATCAACGCAGCACCCCCTATTGGCAGGAGACCGAGAAATGACCGTGGAAACGGCGGATCTGCGCCCCGGCCACCGCATCTCACGCGTGATCAAGGGCGGCTGGCAGCTGGCCGGTGACCATGGCGAGGTGCGGCGCGAGCAGGCCATCGCCGATATGGAGGCCTTCCTCGACGCCGGAATCACCACCTTCGACTGCGCCGACATCTATACCGGCGTGGAAGAGATGATCGGCCATTTCATCGCCGATGTGCGCAACCGGCGGGGGGCAGAGGTCGCGGACCGCGTGATGGTACACACGAAACTGGTGCCGGACCTTGGCCGCCTGGCAGATATTCGCCCCGACGAGGTGGAGGCCATCGTCGACCGGTCGCTGAATCGCCTGCAGATCGAGCGCATCCCGCTGGTGCAGTTCTACTGGTGGGATATGTCCATCGGCAACGCGGTCGAGGCACTCGACGTGCTGAAGGACTGCCAGAAGAAGGGCAAGATCGCCAATCTGGGCGCGACGAACTGGAACACGCCGGTGATGGACCGCTTCTGTGATGCGGGGTTTGATGTGGTCTCGGCGCAGGTGCAGTACTCGGTATTGGACCGCCGTCCTGCCGGGGATTTCAGCGATTGGGGCGCACGGCGCAATGTGCAGATCCTCGCCTATGGCACCCTGGCGGGCGGGTTCCTGACCGAAAACTGGCTCGGCAAGCCCGATCCGGGCTTTGCGTTCGAGAACCGCAGCCTCGTGAAATACCGGCTGATCATCGACGAATTCGGGCCCTGGGAGCTGTTTCAGGCCCTGTTGCAGACGCTGCAGGCCATCGGGGACAAGCACGGCGTGGCGCTGTCCTCGGTCGCGACCCGGTGGGTGCTGGATCAGCCGCAGGTTGCCGCCGCCATCGTCGGCGCGCGCTATGCCCGCCACCTGCCCAAGACGCTGGAGGTCTTCGGGTTCGCGCTGGATGCGGAGGATCGGGCGAAGATCGACGCGATTCTGGCGCAGGCGGGTGGACCGAACGGCCCCGTTTATGGGCTGGAGGGCGACCGCAGCGGCCGCCACGGGCGGATCATGAAATACAACCTCAACACCAACCCGGCCGACAAGGTGCACGGATCATGACCGACGCGGCCCTGTCCCTTGCCGGGCTGACCCGCGATTTCGGCCCTTTCCGGGCCGTGGACGGGGTGACGCTGGACATCCGCAAGGGCAGCATCACGGGGCTGATCGGCCCCAATGGCGCGGGCAAGACGACGCTGTTCAACATGGTCGCGGGCAGTCTGAAGCCCTCAAGCGGCACTGTGTCCCTGAACGGGCAGGACATTACAGGCAAGCCGTCCGAGGCGCTTTTCGCGCTCGGCCTTGCCCGCACCTTCCAGATCCCGCGCCCCTTCCGGCGGATGAGCGTGATGGACAACCTGATGCTGGCCCCGCCCGCGCAGGTGGGTGAAACAGTATCAGGCGCGCTCTTTCGCCGGGGCCGCGTGGCCGAACAGGAACGCACGCTGCACGCGAAAGCGGAAGAAATCCTCGATTTCGTGACTCTGGCACATCTCGCGGATCACCCGGCGGGAAAGATCTCGGGCGGGCAGATGAAACTGCTGGAACTGGGCCGCGCGCTGATGGGCGATCCGTCCGTGATCCTGCTCGACGAACCGGCGGCGGGGGTGAACCCGTCGCTGACCAATATCCTGATCGACCGGATCGAGCAACTGAACCGGCGCGGCGTCACCTTCGTGGTGATCGAGCACGACATGGATTTCGTCATGCGCCACTGCGACCCGGTGATTGCGCTGGCCGAAGGTAAGGTCATGTTCCAGGGCACCGCCGAGGAGGCCCGCGTAAACCCTGAGCTTCTGGACGCCTATCTGGGGGCGCCCGCATGACCGCGTTGCGCATCGAACAGCTGGAGGCCGGCTATGTGCGCGACTTGCCGATCCTGCGCAATGTGGACGTCGTGGCGGAGCACGCCAAGCTGACCGTCATCATCGGCCCGAACGGGGCCGGGAAATCGACCCTGATCAAGGCGATTGCGGGTCTTGTGCCGGTCAGCAGCGGGCATGTGATGCTGGGAGACACCGACATCACCGGCCTGCGCCCGGACCTGATGGGGTCGCACGGGCTGGCCTATGTGCCGCAGACCGACAACATCTTTCGCCACCTCACGATCCGCGAAAACCTGTTGCTGGTCCTGCGCCGCGCGCCCGACCGCGCCACGCGGCTGGAGGAGCTTTATGATCTGTTCCCGGCGCTGCGCGACAAGCGGGGCGAGCGCGCAGGCGCGTTGTCAGGCGGACAACGGCAGATGCTGGCCGTTGCCATGGCGCTGGCGAACCGGCCCTCTGTGATCCTGCTCGATGAACCCTCTGCCGGGCTGTCGCCCAAGATCGCCGCCGAGGTGCTGGACCTGACGCGCGGCCTGACCGGGCAGGGGGTGACGGTGCTGCTTGTGGAACAGAACGTGAAGCAGGCGCTGCGCGTGGCCGATCACTGCTACATCCTCGCCGAAGGGCGCAACCAGATCGACGGGCCTGCGGCGCAGATCGCGGCAGATCCGGTGGTGGGGGAAATCTACCTTGGCGGCAAGCGCATGGTGGCGTCATGATCCAGAGCATCCTTGACGGCATCCTCACAGGCGCGATCATTTCCCTCGGCGCGATTGGCCTGACCCTGATCATGCATATGCTGCGCTTTGCCAATTTCGCCTATTCGGAACTGCTGGCCATCGGGGCCTATGCGGCGCTGGTCTTCGACCGGCTCTTTTCCGCGCTGGTGCCGGTGCTGGATCAGGCCTTCGCGCCCCTGACCCTGACCGGGGCGCTGGCGCTGTCGATGGTGATCGCCATGCTGCTGACCGGGCTGTCTGCGGTGATCATCGACTGGCTGGTGTTCCGCCGTATCCGGCAGAAGGCCGATCCGCTGTCGATGGTCTTTGCCAGCTTCGGCGTGGCGCTGATCATCCGCAACGTGATCGTGCTGATCTTCGGCCATCACGCACAGCTTTATTCGCAGGAGATCGCCCGCGCGACCATCCTCAGCTTCGATCCGCTGATCCTGATCAAGCCCGACCAGGTCTTCGTTCTGGCGCTGGCGCTGGTCCTGATGCTGGCGCTGCATCTTATGCTGACCCGCACCACATTCGGCTTCGCCCTGCGTGCGGTTGCGGAAAACCCCGCGCTGGCGCAGGTTGCGGGGGTGCGTCTGACAACCGTGATCGCGGCGGTCTGGATCATCGCGGGCAGCCTGTCGGCGGCGGCGGGCACGCTTTATGCGCTGACCAACCAGCTGAATCCGATGATCGGGCCGGTCTTCCTGCTGCCGGTCTTCGCAGCGACCATCGTGGGCGGCATCGGCAGTGTCTACGGCGCGGTTCTGGGGGGCTTCATCGTCGGCATCGCCTCTGGCCTTGCGCTGTTGGTGCTACCCTCGGGCTACGCTCCTGCGATGCCGTTCCTCATCATTCTGGCGGTGCTGCTGGTGCGCCCGCAGGGCCTGTTCGGGGAGGATCAAAGATGATCGGCGTGGTGTCCTACCTGACGTTCTTCCTGACCATGGCCGGGATCATGGCGATCATCACCCTCGGGCTGAATCTGCAATGGGGGTACACCGGACTGTTCAATGGCGGCGTGGTCGCTTTCTTCGGGGCCGGGGCCTATGGCACGATGATCCTTGGCGGCCCGGCCGAGCCCGGCCAGTTCGGCGGCTTTGGTCTGCCCTATCTGGTGGCGCTTGGCGGGGGCATCCTGCTGGCGGCGGCGCTGGCCTGGGTGGTGGGGCTGCTGACGCTGCGGCTGAGGCACGACTATCTGGCCATTTCCACCTTCGGCGTGGCCGTGGCGCTGGAATCGCTGGCCCGGAATTCCCAATGGCTGACCGGCGGTGCAAGGGGCATGCGCGGCTTTCCACGCCCGTTCGAAGCGGTGATCGAGAGCAACTTCCTCTTTGGTGTCGTCTTCCTGCTGATCGTGCTGGCCGTTCTCGCCCTGGTCTGGTGGGGCATCGAGCGGCTGGTGCATTCGCCCTTCGGTCGCGCCCTGCGCGCCATCCGCGAGGATGAGACCGCCGCCCGCGCGCTCGGCAAGAGCCCCGCGCGGCTGCGGCTCTGGTCACTGGTCATCGGTGCGGCGATCATGGGCGCGGGTGGCGGGCTTTATGTCTCCTACACCGCCTTCGTCAGCCCGCAGGACTTGCTGCCGATCCTGACCTTCCAGATCTGGGCCATGCTGATCGTCGGCGGCGCGGGCAACAATCGCGGCGCGGTGCTTGGCGCGGTGCTGATCTGGGGGGCCTGGACGCTCAGCGGATTTGCCCTGACCCGGCTTGTGCCCGACTCGATGCAGCTTGACGCGGGCTCGATCCAGTACATCCTCATTGGCACCCTGATCGTTTCCATGTTGCTCTGGCGGCCAGAGGGGCTGCTGCCGGAACGCATATCCAACACCCGAAACACGACGGCCACCAAGGCCGCACCCACATCCAACAAGGAGTAGACTGACCATGAAACGACATATTCTCGGACTGGCCGGTGCCTCGGCGCTGGCAATCGGCCTTCAAACCGGCGCCGCACTGGCGCAGGATTGCAGCGTGAATGTCGGCACGCTTTACCCGACCTCTGTCGACTGGGGCCGCCCGATTGCGGAGACCGCGCTTTGGGTCGGCGAGATGATCAACGAGGCCGGCGGCGTCGATGGCTGCGATGTCAACATGATCCTGCGTGACGACCAGAACGACGGTCGCGTTGGCGTCGATGCGGCGCGTTCTCTGGTCGATATCGACCAGGTGCAGCTGCTGATCGGCACCGTGTCCTCGGGCATCACCATCCCGATCCTGACCTCGGTCACCGCGCCCGCGGGTGTCATGCAGATGTCCTGCTGTTCCTCCTCGACCCGGCTGACGGAAATCGCCGCCTCCGGTGAGGCGCGCGGGCTGTGGTTCCGCACCTTTGCGACCGCCGATGTGCAGGCCGCTGTTGCCGCCATGCTGGCCCGCGATGCGGGGATCGAAAGCATCACAGTTGTCTACAAGAATGACGACTGGGGTCAGGATATCGGTCGCATGGCCGCCGCCGCGTTCGAGGCCGTGGGGATCGAGGTGCATGCCTCCATCGCGCTGAACGACGCGCAGCCAAGCTATCGCGCCGAGGCCACGCAGGCGCTGCGTGACCAGCCCGGCGCGCTCTATCTGGCGCTCTATCCGACCGAGGGGATTTCCTTCGTGCGCGAATGGCTGGGTCTTGGCGGCACGTCGGTCATGATCGGGGCGAACTCGCTGCGGTCCGACGATTTCCGCACGACCGTCGGCCTTGCCAATCTCGGTGATTTCGTCGGCACCGACACCTCCAGCCCGCGCGTGCCGAGCGCCGAGGCCTTCGTCGATGCCTATGCCGCGCATTTCGGGTCCGCCCCAAGTGGACCGGGCCTGTCCAACAGCTTTGACGCGGCAGCAATCGCGCTGCTGGCCTACCACGCGGCAGGCCGCGACGCGACGGGTGCGGAAATTGCAGCCCAGGTGCCGCGAGTGACCGACCCCGATGGCGAGGCGATCCCCGCCACGGTCGAAGGCTTCGCCCGCGCGATGGAGGTCCTGTCCGAAGGCGGGTCCGTGTCCTATCAGGGCGCGACCGGCGCGGTGACCTTCGATGCCAACGGCAATGTGTCGGCCCCGGCCGTGTCCTGGGTCTTCGATGACAGCGGCATGGCCGAACAGCGCTACATCTCGCTGGAAGAGGTCTCTGGCTTCATGGCGTCGATCAACTGACCCCCCTGCCCGGCCCCATCGCGGGGCCGGGCGCATTCTTCGCGCAGCGGATGACCCATTCCCCAACCAAGCTGGTCCTGATCGGACGCGGCCGGATCGGCAGGGACGTCACAGCCCAGTTGCCAGAGCTTCACGGCTACTGCGTCGAGGCGATCCTTGGACGCGACGCCCGCCGCCTTCCCCAAGCCGACATCACCATCGACATGGCCGGACCGGACGCCCTGCGCCAGTTCGGCGAAGAGGCACTGTCACATGGGGATTTGTGGACGGTCGGCGCCGCCGCCCTGATCGACCCCGACCTGCGCGACAGGCTGCATCGCGCCGCGCTGCAAAGTGGACACAGGATTCAGCTCTTCACCGGGTGGATTTCCGGGCCGCTTCTGTGCCCTCCGGGTCTGCCTGCGAAGCTGTTTGTCCGGCAATATGCGCCCGGTCTTGCGGACCGCCCCGGCCCGGTGTTTCGCGGGCCGCTGGTCGAGGCGGCGGGTCGTTTTCCCGATCACCTCAACACCGCCATGGCCAGCGCCATCTGCGGTCCCGGCATCGACGCGACCCACATTACTCTGATCTCCACCCCGGAAGGTGGCGCGCATCGCATTGCCGCGCGGTTCGTCATGCCGGGCCAGACCATCCGCACGGATATTCGTTTCGACAGGCCGGGCCCGCATCCGGTCGCCTTGGCGATCCTCGCCGCGCTTGCGCGCAGGACTGCGCCGCTCGCCCTTGGCGGATGCTGAACGTCGTCCATCCGCTCTGGCGGGTGCACCGGATCGTTTCAGCGCACCCAGATCGCCTGGTTGCGGACCATGCCTTCGGTGTTGAAACGGTGATGAAAGCTGAGCCTGTAGCCCTGCGCCGTCAGGCCGGCATTGGTTTCGGCGAAACTGCTGTCGGATTGGCCATGGCGGGCAACCCAGGATATGCCAGCAGGCGTGGGTGCGAATGTCGCCTGATAGCGGACATGGCCATAGACGAGCCCCGCCTGCACCGACACAGGCATATAGCCCGCCGGAACCACGCTGTCGAAATAGGCCTGGTAGTCCTGGCTGGTCAGCCAGTCGGTTGTGGTCTGGGCGCTTGCGACACTGCCAAACAGGGACAGCGCAAGCACAAGCGAAAGTCTCGTCAGGAAACTGCGGGTCATGACTATGGTCTCCGGGAAAGGGCTGAACGTGGAAAATCGTGCCAAAG
Source organism: Nioella ostreopsis (assembly GCF_004000255.1). Lineage (GTDB taxonomy): Bacteria > Pseudomonadota > Alphaproteobacteria > Rhodobacterales > Rhodobacteraceae > Nioella > Nioella ostreopsis. The sequence goes on along the minus strand of NZ_RCIQ01000001.1, from coordinate 116,361 downwards.
CCTATCACGAAAGGCGGTGACGCGCATGCGCCATGTGAGGGCCTGCGCGACGCGCGGCTAGATCCGCGCCACGCGCCAATCCGGGACGATGCCGGATCGCAGTTCATAGGGGCCGGTCTCCTCCCCGGCAAAAAGCCCGTCAGCCGTCACCAGCACACTGCGCCAGCCCTGCGCCGCAGCGCCCAGAATATCCGTATGCAAACTGTCGCCGCACATGGCGATCCTGTCGGCGGGCACGCCGGGCAGAGTGGCAGTCACGAGGTCATAGACATCCGGGAAGGGTTTGCCGAACAGCCGGATATCGCCCGGCAGGCCGCGCGCGTAGTGTCCCGGCTCCAGCGTCAGGCCGGTTTCGCGCGGCGCGACGAGATCCGCGTTGCCGATCAGGACCGGCCGGGGTCGACGGCCAAGGCTGGCCTGCAAGAGCGTCTGCCGGTGGTCGGACCAATCGCTGGTCGACAGGAACAGGAGTCCTTCCGCGCGGTCATAGGCATCTGCGGACTCCCCAAGCCTCAGGACCGGGAATGGCAGGTCTTCCAGCGCATCTTCCGGTGCCGCAATAACCCCCCAGAGCCGCTCATCCGCCGCGCGCAAGGTCGCGTCGCGGCTGGTGATCAGTTCATCCTCGGCCAATGGAAAGCCAAGCCGGGCGAATTTCGAGAAGGCCGCCGTGCGATCATAGCTGGCAGCGTTTGACAGCACCCGGACCAGCTTGCCTCTGGCCCGCAATTGCGCCACGCGCTCGGCGGCACCGGGGATCGGGCTGTCACCGACATTGAGCACCCCGAACGCATCGAAAACGAACGCGTCCACGCCGTCGGCGATGTCCAGGATCGAGCCGATATCCTGCCCCGCACCCGCAGCGGGCATGGCTGGCAGAAGATGCCGAATGGCCTCATAGGCGTCGAACGCATCGGCGGCGGTCTTCATCGCGGTCCTTTCCTCTATGGCGACGCGGCTTGCGTTTGCGCGGGCGATGGACGCCCGTGGCGCGCAGTTAGGGTCTGTCCGGATAGCGGGTCAAGCAGGTTGCGCCCTGCGCCCGCCTGATGTGCAGACCGGCACAAGGCCGCGTGCACGAGCGTCTAGTGCAGACCCCTTTGCCGGGCCAAAACGCCCTGCCCAGCCGGTTGCCGGTTCCAAACGGCCCGTCAGTCGGTTTAGATGATCCGGACATCAGGCCCGAACAGGCAGGACGATACCCTTGGCAAAACTGAAACAGAACCCGCATCGGCAGGCAGATGACCGCGAAAAGGTGCTGGAAGTGGCCATCGGCCGCGAAGTCCGGGGATTTCGCCTGCAACAGAACATCACCGTTGCGGAACTCGCCGGGCTGACCGGCCTTTCCATCGGGATGCTGTCGAAGATCGAAAACGGCAATACCTCGCCTTCCCTGACCACGCTGCAAACGTTGGCCAATGCCCTGTCGGTGCCGCTGACCGCCTTCTTTCGCCGTTTCGAGGAGCATCGCGAAGCGGTTCACACCAAGGCAGGCGAAGGGGTGGAAATCGACCGGGAAGGCACCCGCGCCGGGCATCAGTACAAGCTGCTCGGCCATATCGGCGCCAATGCCAGCGGCGTCATGGTGGAACCCTACCTGATCACGCTGAGCGAGGAATCGGATGTCTTCCCGACGTTCCAGCATGGCGGGATCGAAACAATCTACATGCTGGAAGGCGAGGTGATGTATCGCCATAGCGACCGGCTGTATCATCTGCGCCCCGGCGATACGCTGTTCTTCGATGCCGACGCGCCGCACGGGCCAGAGATCCTCAAGGTCCTGCCCGCGCGCTACCTCTCGATCATTGCCTATCCGCAGACGAGCTGACCACATCATCCGATTCTGTTCTGAATGATGGATGCGGCTTGATCCGTGCCACTTTGCTGTTCAGCGAGCGCGCAATTTGCCTGATCTGTCGGCAAAATCAGCTTTGCGTCGGAAAGGTCGACAAAAATTGCCCCTTGTGAAAATTTTATTCCTAAGGGTTTATATGACTCCAATGTACTGATAGCCTGTGGGCAAGACCACTCTTTGAAAGGAAGATGCACAGATGTGCGGGATCGTTGGACTGTTCCTGAAGGACAAGGCGCTGGAGCCCCAGCTCGGCGCGCTGCTGACGGAAATGCTGATCACCATGACCGACCGCGGACCAGACAGCGCCGGGATTGCCATCTACGGCGCGGCGGGCAACCGCGCCAAGCTGACAGTGCAATCGGACAACCCCGATCAGGATTTCGCGACGCTGGCCGAAGAGCTTGAAGCTGCACTGGGGGCGCCGGTCACCCTGCGCGCCAATGACACCCACGCGGTTCTGGAACTGCCCGCCGATCAGGTCGAAGCCGCCCGCACAGCGATTGCAGACCGCCCCGGTCGCATAAGGGTGATGAGCGATGGCGACGTGATCGAGATCTACAAGGAGGTCGGCCTGCCCCGCGACGTGGCCAGCCGCTTCAACCTGCCCGCCATGTCGGGCACCCATGGCATCGGGCACACCCGCATGGCCACTGAGTCCGCCGTGACCACCGAAGGTGCGCATCCGTTTTCCACCGGGCCGGATCAGTGCCTGGTGCATAACGGGTCTCTGTCCAACCACAACAGCCTGCGACGGAAACTGCGGCGTGAAGGCGTGCGGATCGAGAGCGAGAATGACACTGAAGTGGGCGCTGCCTACCTGACCTGGAAAATGCAGAACGGCGCGTCCCTCGGCGAGGCGCTGGAAGCGTCGTTGACCGATCTTGACGGGTTCTTCACCTTCGTTGTCGGCACCAAGGAAGGCTTCGGCGTGGTCCGCGACCCCATCGCCTGCAAACCCGCCGTCATGGCCGAAACCGATCAATACGTCGCCTTCGGCAGCGAATATCGCGCACTGGTGAACCTGCCGGGTATCGACGCGGCCCGCGTTTGGGAACCCGAACCCGCCACCGTCTATTTCTGGAGCCACTGAGATGAGCCAGATCGACCTAGCAACCACCTCGCTGCGCGAGTTGAACGAAACCCTTCAGGCGCAGAAAGGCGGCGACAACCAGACCGCGTGGGAGATCTTGAACCCCCGCGGCAGCCACGCGCTGGCCGTGGGTCTGGATGCCCCGATCGAAGTCACGGTTAAGGGCCATACTGGCTATTACTGCGCGGGCATGAATCAGCAGGCGACCGTGCATGTGGAAGGCTCCGTCGGACCGGGCGTGGCAGAAAACATGATGTCGGGCGCGGTGATCGTCGAAGGCGACGCCAGCCAATATGCAGGCGCTACCGGGCATGGCGGGTTGCTGGTCATCAAGGGCAATGCCAGCAGCCGCTGCGGGATTTCCATGAAGGGGATCGACATCGTGGTGCAGGGCAATATCGGCCATATGTCGGCCTTCATGGCACAGGCGGGGAACCTCGTCGTGTGCGGTGATGCGGGCGACGCGCTTGGGGACTCGCTTTATGAAGCGCGGCTTTTCGTGCGCGGATCGGTGAAAAGCCTTGGCGCGGATTGCATCGAGAAAGAGATGCGGCCCGAACATCTGGATCTTCTGACTGACCTGCTGACCCGCGCGGGCGTGAACGCCAAGCCGGAAGAGTTCCGCCGCTATGGATCGGCCCGCAAGCTCTACAATTTCGACATCGACAACGCCTATTGAGGACGAGGACCATGAGCGATCAAGACCACAAGATCCCCCGCACCGTCCCCATTCAGTCGGCGACGTTTTCCAACCCGATCAACGCCGAGATCCGCCGCGCGGCGGCGACCGGCATCTATGACATTCGCGGCGGCGGCGCGAAACGGCGGGTGCCGCATTTCGACGACCTGCTGTTCCTTGGCGCGTCGGTGTCGCGCTACCCGCTGGAAGGCTACCGCGAACGCTGCGACACATCGGTGACGCTTGGCACCCGCTTCGCCAAGAACCCGATCAAGCTCGATATCCCGATCACCATCGCGGGGATGAGCTTCGGCGCGCTGTCGGCGCAGGCGAAAGAGGCGCTCGGGCGTGGGGCGAGTGCCGCTGGCACCTCGACCACCACCGGCGACGGCGGCATGACGCCAGAGGAACGCGGCCATTCCAGCAAACTGGTCTATCAATACCTGCCCTCGCGCTACGGGATGAACCCCGATGACCTGCGCAAGGCCGATGCCATTGAAATCGTCGTGGGCCAGGGCGCCAAGCCCGGCGGCGGCGGCATGCTGCTTGGCCAGAAGATCAGCGACCGTGTGGCCGAGATGCGCACGCTGCCCAAAGGGATCGACCAGCGGTCGGCCTGCCGTCACCCGGATTGGACGGGCCCCGATGATCTGGAAATCAAGATCCTCGAACTGCGCGAAATCACCGGTTGGCGGGTGCCGATCTATGTGAAGGTCGGCGGCACCCGGCCCTATTTCGACACTGCCTTGGCGGTGAAAGCAGGCGCTGACGTGGTGGTGCTGGATGGGATGCAGGGCGGCACCGCTGCCACGCAGGATGTGTTCATCGAACATGTGGGCCTGCCGACGCTGGCCTGTATCCGCCCCGCCGTGCGAGCCTTGCAAGACCTTGGGCTGCACCGCGAGGTTCAGCTTGTGGTCTCTGGCGGGATCCGCACCGGGGCCGATGTTGCCAAGGCGTTGGCGCTTGGTGCGGATGCGGTTGCCATCGGCACCGCCGCACTGGTCGCGCTTGGCGACAATGACCCGAAATGGGAAGCCGAGTATCAGAAACTCGGCACCACCACCGGCGCTTATGACGACTGGCACGAGGGGCTGGACCCCGCGGGCATCACCACGCAGGACCCGGAGCTGGCCAAGCGGCTCGACCCCGTCGAAGGGGGGCGGCGGCTGCGCAACTACCTCAAGGTCATGACGCTGGAGGCCCAGACCATCGCGCGGGCCTGCGGCCACAACCACCTGCACAATCTGGAGCCGGAGGACCTCTGCGCCCTGACGATGGAGGCCGCCGCCATGGCACAGGTGCCGCTGGCAGGCACCGACTGGTATCCGGGCAAACCGGGCAGCGGATACTGATACAATGCGGCGCGGGGTGTGACCTCGCGCCGTTTTAACGCATAAAGACAGCAACAGGGAAACGGGAAAAGACGACATGACACTTGATCTGGCAGCCTACGCGGCGGAACGCGGCGTCAAATATTTCATGATCTCCTTCACCGACCTTTTTGGCGGCCAGCGGGCCAAACTGGTGCCCGCGCAGGCGATTGCCGACATGCAGGCGGATGGCGCGGGATTTGCGGGATTTGCCACATGGCTCGACATGACGCCCGCCCATCCCGACATGCTGGCGGTTCCCGATCCCTCATCCGTCATCCAACTGCCCTGGAAGCCCGAGGTCGCCTGGGTCGCGTCCAACTGCGTGATGGAGGGCGAAGACGTCGCCCAGGCCCCGCGCAATGTGCTGCGCCGTCTGGTGGATGAAGCCGCCGAGATGGGCCTGCACGTCAAGACCGGGGTCGAGGCCGAGTTTTTCCTTCTGACCGCCGATGGCGAGCAGATTTCCGATGAATACGACACCGCCGCCAAGCCCTGTTACGACCAACAGGCGGTGATGCGCCGCTATGACGTGGTGCGCGAGATCTGCGACTACATGCTGGAGCTTGGCTGGAGCCCCTACCAGAACGACCATGAGGACGCGAATGGCCAGTTCGAGATGAACTGGGAATTCGACGACGTGCTGAAGACCGCCGACAAGCACAGTTTCTTCAAGTTCATGACCAAGTCGGTCGCGGAAAAACATGGGCTGCGCGCCACCTTCATGCCGAAACCGGTCGAGGGGCTGACCGGCAATGGCTGCCATGTGCATGTCTCGGTCTGGGACGCGCCGGGTTCGGCTGCCAGCGTCAATGCCTTCGCCGGCGAAGGCGATGGACCGACCGGCGAACTGGGTCTCTCCGCCCCGGGCAAGCACTTCCTCGGCGGCATCATGAGCCACGCCAGCGCCCTGGCCGCGATCACCAACCCGACGGTGAACAGCTACAAGCGCATCAACGCGCCTCGCACCATGTCGGGGGCCACATGGGCGCCCAATACCGTGACATGGACGGGCAACAACCGCACCCACATGGTCCGCGTGCCCGGCCCCGGCCGGTTCGAACTGCGCCTGCCCGATGGCGCGGCAAACCCCTACCTGCTGCAAGCGGTGATCATCGCGGCGGGCCTCGACGGCATCCGCAACGAAGCCGATCCCGGCAAGCGATACGATATCGACATGTATGCCGAAGGCCACAAGGTGCGCGGTGCGCCGAAACTGCCGCTGAACATGCTGGACGCCCTGCGCGCCTATGACCGCGACAAGGGGTTGAAGGCGGCCATGGGCGAAGAGTTCTCGGCGGCTTTCCTCAAGCTCAAGCATCAGGAATGGAACGACTTCGTGTCCCATTTCAGCCGATGGGAAAAGGATAACACGCTGGATATCTGATCCGGCCGATCTGGGAGGAACGAAAGGCTCATGCCCCGAGAAAAGCCAATTCGCTTCGGCTTCCTGCTGCTGCCGGGCTTTCCCATGTCCTGCCTGACCTCGGCGATCGAGCCTCTGAGGGTGGCCAACGAGATCGCCGAACGCAAGGTCTTCGACTGGTGCCTTCTGAGCGAGGATGGTGGGGCGGTCCGGTCCAGCGCGCGGGTTGGCTTTGACGCCGACCACGCGCTGCCCGATACGGTCGGGCTGGACTACCTGTTCGTTCTCAGCGCCCCGGACAGCGCATTTGCAAGCAGGTCCGCCAGCCAAGGCCGAATGCGCCATCTGGCGCGGCACGGCTCGGTGCTCGGGGCGATTAGCGGGGGTGTTTTTCCGCTGGCGCGGGCCGGTCTTCTGAACGATCACCGGGTCAGTGTGCATTGGTGCTATCGCGCCGCGTTCGCTGCCGAGTTTCCCGCTATCGAGTCGTCCGACGAGGTGATCGTGGTGGATCGCGCCCGCCAGACCGCCTCCGGATCGGCGGCGGCGTTCGACCTGATGCTGCATCTGATCGGGGACCGCCTCGGCCTGGATGTGTCCACCGAGGTGGCCTGCTGGTTCCAGCACCCGATCATCCGCAGCACCGGCGTGCAGCAACGGGTACCAACACTGCATGCCGACAGCACCGTCGATTGCGTGCCGGAACCCGTGCGCCGGGCGATCGCGCTGCTGAATGACCATATCGAGGACACGATCAGCATCGCCGAAGTGGCCGACCGTATGAACATGTCACAGCGACAGCTGGAACGCCGGTTCAAAAGCGCCACGGGGCAAAGCCCGTCCGTCTACTATCGCACGATGCGCATGAAGGCCGCGCGGCAACTGGTGCGGTTTTCAACCCGGCCCATCACCGAAATCGCCATCGAGGTCGGATGCACCAATGCGTCGCAGCTGTCGAAGAATTACAGGTCCGTCTTTGGCCTGTCGCCGTTCGAGGATCGTCGTAACAACATGGCCTTCCGCGACACCGGGCCGACGCTTGGTCCGACGGCCAGCGCGTTCTCGCGCCCGGCATACAGCTATCGGCAATAGGCGAGCGGGAATGCGTAGAGCTGCCTGCCTGTTCTTCGTGGATCACCCACCTATGGCATCGGCCCGGGTCGGCGATATCAGAGAGGCCGTGACCTCGACCAGCACCGGCGCGTTGCGCGGCAGGCTTTTCACACCCACAACGGACCGTGTGTGCCGTCCCTTGTCGCCGAGCATCTCGATCAGGTAGGTCGAGGCGCCATCGGCAACTGCCGATATGTCCTGAAACCCGTCATCATGGGCAATGTAGCAGGTCAAGCGCAGAATCCGTCTCAGGTTCTCCAGCCCGCCTGCCGAGTGGTTCAACCAGGCCAGCGCCTGTTCCGCACAGATGCGCGCGGCCATGGCGGCCTCGGTGCAACTGACGTCCATGCCAACCTTGCCGACAACCGCAAGCTGCCCCGCCTGCTTCGGGATCTGACCCGCCAGAAAGGCAGTCGTGCCGTCGATGATCACCAGCTCATAGGGGTATTGCGTCCCCTCCGGCTTGGGCAAACGACCCGCGACAGCGGCAAGATCACCGCGAGAGCCCGTCAGCATTGTCGTCATCCGGCTTGGGTTCGGCTCAGTCACGGGGCTCTCCTTTCAGGCGATGCAGGGACCAGCCCGACCACTGGATCGACCAGACGCCGATACACAGGACGATGGCGACTGCGCTCAGCAAATGGTTGGGGGCGATCAGCAGGGCCGCCGCAAGCAACAGCATGCCCCGGCCGATCCAGCCAAGCGCCCGGCCGCCGAGCCAACCCGTCAGGGCGATGGACAGACACACGATGGCGGTGGCCGATCTTGACAGCACCTCCAGCAGTTCTCCCCATCCGCCTTGCCCCAGAAGCACCGGATTGGCGACGAACAGGAAGGGGATGACATAGGCGGGCATGCCCAATGCGAAGGCGCGCCACCCGACAGAGGTGGAACTCGATCCCGCTATCGGCGCGGCTGCGAAGGCCGCCACCGCGACGGGCGGGGTGATCTGGCCCAGAACAGCATAGTAGAACACGAACAGATGCGCCGACAGCGGCGTCGCGCCAAGCTCGACCAGCGCGGGGGCGACCAGCGTGGCCTGGATGATATAGGCGGGCGTCGTCGGCATCCCCATGCCGAAGATGAAGGCCGCGATCATGGCAAGGAACAGCGCGGCGTAGAGATTGCCATTAGCAAACGCGATCACAAGGCTGCTGAAGCGGAACCCGAGCCCTGAAATCTGGACGATGCCCACGATGATCCCCGCCGAGGCGCAGGCAATGGCGACCGTCACGGCGGCGCGGGCCCCGAGGTTCAAGCCTTCGGCCAGCACCATGGGCGACACCCAGGTCGAGCGCCGCAGGAAGGGCGTCACCAGCGTTGCCACCACGCCGTAGAAGGCCGACAGGCTGGGTGTGTAGCCCATCATCAGGAACGTGGTGATCACCACCAGGGGCAAGATGAAGGTCCAGCCCGCCGCGAATTCCCGCATCGTCGCGCCCTTTTCGACGCGCTCCAGCGGTTGCAATCCGTGCTTGAGCGCTTCCCAGTGGACCGCCACGAACAGCGACAGGAAGAACAGAACGGCGGGCAATGCGGCGGCGGTGATCACCTCCTGATAGTTGATGCCCAGAATTGCCGCCATCAGGAAGGCGGCGGCGCCCATGATCGGCGGCGTGATCTGCCCGCCGGTCGATGCCACCGCCTCGACAGCGCCCGCGAAGGTCTTCGGGTAGCCGAGTTTCTTCATCATCGGGATGGTGATCGCCCCGGTGGTCGCGACATTGGCCACGGAACTGCCCGACATCATGCCCATCAGGGCACTGGCCACCACGGCCATCTTGGCCGGGCCGCCCCGCGTTGCGCCGGTCGCAGCCTTGGTGACATTGACGAAGAAATCGCCGCCGCCGATCACCTGCAAGAGCGCGCCGAACACCACGAAGAGAAAGATGAAACTGGTGGACACCCCAAGCGCGACCCCGAAGATGCCTTCGAAGCTGAAATACATCTGGTCCACGAACTCATTGAGGTCCACGCCGCTATGGGCCAGCGGTCTGAGAAATCCGATATGGCGCAGCTCTGGCCCGATGAAGCCATAGAGAATGAAGATCAGGCACAGCGCCGTAATCGCCATGCCAAGCGCGCGCCGGGTCAGTTCCAGCACCACCACGATGGTGCCAAACGCGACGAAAAGCTCAATCGGCGTCGCGTCCCGCGTCCATGGCGGGCGCACAACGATCGACGCGTGGTTGACGACAAGGTAGCCCAGGCAGACGACCGAAAGCGCAATCAGGGCAAGGTCGACCGTCTTCTGAACGGCACCTCCCTTCATGCCATAGATCAGGAAGCCGATCACCAGCGCCAGAAGCAGATGCGCCCCGCGCACGATCAGATCGGGAAACAGGGTCAGGGGCGAGGCGACGAGAAGATGGAAAAGCGCCATCGTCACCGCCAGCACCGTCACCGTTCTTTCCAAGGGGATGGGCATTGGGGTCACCTAAGCTTCACTGAGGGCATCACTGGCCCGCCAGCCATAAACATCGGACATCAGGGGTGCAGAGGTCACGAGCGGCAAGAGAGCATCACCGCTCGTGACCGGAGCTGTCTCAGTCGAGGCGAGGCTCATCCATCGGGATGCCTTGCTCTTCATAGAACCGGGCTGCGCCGGGGTGGATCGGCACGAACATGCCACGTCCTGCGGTGTCCTGCTCGATATATTGCAGCAGGGCATGGGTCTGCTGGAACCTCTCGAGGTTGTTCCAGATCGCAGAGGTCACCCGGTAGGCCGTGTCGTCGCTCATGTCGTCGGAGGCAAACAGGAAGGTCGTGGTCCCCACGGTCAAGGCCGGTTCGCTCTGGCCTTGATAGAGCCCCACGGGCAGGGTCACTTCCGCAAAGCCCGCACCGTGCAGGTCCAGGTATTCCGCCACACGCTCCTCATCCAGCGACAGCACCCGGATCTCACGCGCCGTTTCCGTCGCCAGAACCGTGGAATGCGGATAGAGCGCAACCCACATCACCGCATCCAGCTGACCGTCCCGCAAGGCGCTTTGCGACTCCGCCCAGCTCAGCGGATGCACCTGGCCGCCACCGGCCTCGATATCCTCGATGCTCATGTCATAGACCGACAGCAGGTTGTTGAAGGCCAGCCACGATGTCTGGCCGGGCTGGCCGGCGCTGATCTGACGACCGACCAGATCCTCGACCGAGTAAATGTCGGAATCGGCATCGACCCAGATCTGGATCGCGCTCGGGAAGAAGGTCATCAGCCCGCGCACATTCTGGATCGGGCTGTCAGGGGTCGCCGGGTCGCGCCCGGCCCAGGCATCCGCCGCGTTGCTGGCAGAGGTGATGCCCAGATCGACATCGCCCGACGACACCCGCAACAGGTTAGGGCCAGATCCGCCGGGCTGCACGCCAATGATGCTGTCGGCGAACTCGCCGCGCAGCAGATCGCCAAGGCCGGTTGCGACCACGTTGAAGGTGCCGCCGCTTGGGCCACCGCCGATATTCAGAAAGTCAGGATCCTGCGCAAAACCCGGTGAGGTCACGGACAAGGCGAAAGCGATGCCGCCTGCCGCAGCAAGCAATCCGCGTCGATTGATCGAATTAGTCATGGGAAGTCCTCCTGGTTCGGATACCCCAAGGGACACATGATTCCACGGATTGTGCTAAGCATTTTATGAGCATTTTTGATATAAAATGCTCACCTATAAGTAAATCGAATAAAAAGATAACCCGCCGGTATCAATGCGCCGCCGGTTTCTCCCATCTGGGCCTGAGGGTTTCCTTCATATGCTCCACGAAATGCTCCGCTGCGGGCGTCAGGGATCGCCCCTGTCGGGTGATCAACCCAAGCTCGCGAAACAGCGGCGGGTTCAGAAGGGTCCGGAACACCACGTCGTTCTCGATCGGGTTCACCGACATCTTCGGCAGCGCTGCAATCCCCAGATTGGTCTTCAGCAGCGACAGAACCGTCGCGATGTTCGACACCTCGATCCAGGGGGAACTGACGTTTTCGGGCTGATCGACCAGTGTGTCCAGCAGCGGCCGCAACCCCGTATCGGCGGCGAAGGAGATGAACGGATACCCGGCCAGGTCTTTCCAGGTCAGCGGGCCTGTTTCCCCGGCAAGGGGATGCGACTTGTGAACGACCGCCCCGAACGGATCGCGCAGCAAGGGTTCGAACTGCACCCCCGCCACATGATCGGTCCGCCCTGCCACCCCCAGATCGACCTCGCCGCTCAGCACGCGGTCACACACACCGGTGGAATTGTCGTCGCGCAAGGAAATGCGGGTCTTGGGAAAGGCTGCGGAAAAGCTTTGAATCGTGCGCGGCAGAACAACCGTGGCGACCGAGGGCAGCACCGCCACCGCGACGCTGCCTTGTGTGCCGTCCGCGGCCGCGTGGAAATCGGCCAGCGTTGTATCGAGGTCGTTCAGCGTGCGCTCGATCCCCGGTAGAAAGGTCGCGCTGGCTTTGGTCAGAGCCAGAACTTTCGTGGATCGGTCGAACAGCTTCAGGCCAAGGGCCTCTTCCAATTGCCGGATCGCCATTGTCACCGACGGCTGCGAGGTGCCAAGCCGCTCTGCCGCGCGGGTGAACGAGCCTTCCCGCGAGACCGCCACGAAGGCCCGAAGCTGTGCGAGGGTAATCTTCATCCTGTACGCGCCGTCCTTCAATTTCGCGGGGGATGCCCCCGCGACAAAGCTGACGGCAGCTGGCCGGATTGTCGATTCCTACTTTTCGCTTCTCCGCCGGCCCTCCTACCGACCGCGCGGGTTTCGGTTCTTTTGGGCGCATGTAACGGCAGCACGGACTGCGAGGCGTGATGCTCTTGTGCAAGACCGCACGCTCTGGAACAGTCGCCCGGTGAACACAGGGAGCAAAGCGATGACCGACGTGACTGGATTGACCGCAGGCATGTACCTGACCCGCCTTCTGGCGCTTTACGGGGTGGATACGGTCTTTGGAATCCCCGGTGTGCATACGGTGGAGCTCTATCGTGGCCTGCCCGGATCGGGCATTCGCCACGTGACACCGCGCCATGAACAGGGGGCGGGCTTCATGGCCGACGGCTATGCGCGGGTCAGCGGGCGGCCCGGAGTCTGTTTCATCATTTCCGGCCCCGGCATGACCAATATCGCGACAGCCATGGGGCAGGCCTATGGCGATTCCATCCCGATGCTGGTGATCTCTGCGGTGAATTCCCATGGCCGCATGGGATCGGGCGAGGGCTGGCTGCATGAACTGTCGAACCAGCAGGCGCTGGTCTCGGGCGTCTCGGCGTTTTCGCGGACGATCCACACGGTTGAGGAACTGGCCCCGGCGCTGGCGCAGGCCTTCGCGGTGTTCGAGGGCGGCAGGCCCCGGCCCGTGCATCTGGAAATTCCCATCAACATCATGACTGCGCCCGCCGATCACCTGCCGCTGCCCAAAGCGCCCATGCGGATCACGCGGGCGGCCCCCGATGCAAGCGCGCTGGCCGAGGCGGCGGAGCTGCTGAACGGGGCCGAAGCGCCGGTGATCCTCGCTGGCGGCGGCGCGCGGAATGCGGTGGCGCTACGCGCCCTGGCCGAGGCACTGGACGCGCCCGTGGTGATGACCGCAAATGCGCGGGGCCTGCTGCCGCCCGAGCATCCGCTTGGCGTGTCGCTGACCGCCTCGCAGCCCGAAACGCGGGCGCTGGTGGCCAATGCCGACGTGGTGCTGGCGCTTGGCACCGAGATTGGGCGCACGGATTACGACATGTATGAGGATAACGGGTTCCGCATCACAGGCCGCATGATCCGCGTCGATGTGGACCCGGTGCAGATGGCCCGCAGCGCGGCCCCCGAGATCGGGATCGTGGCCGATGCCGCCACCACCGCCGCCGCTTTGCTGAAGCTTGCCACGCCAGACCAGCACAAGGACGGCGCAGCGCGGGCAATGGCGGCGTCAGCCGGGCGCATGGTTCTGGACGACGCAATGCGTGGCGATCTGGCGATGCTCGACCTGATCCGCGATACGCTGCCCGATGTGGTCTTTATGGGCGACAGCAGCCAGGCGGTCTATGCGGGCAATCTGGGGTTTGCCAGCGCCAAGCCGGGGCATTACCACAGCTCCACCACCGGGTTCGGGACGCTTGGCTATGGCCTGCCCGCAGGGATCGGCGCGCGGCTGGCCAGTGGCGGGCCGGTTGTGGTGCTGTCGGGCGATGGCGGGTTCCAGTTCTCCTCGCCCGAAATGGCCAGCGCGGTGGAGGCAGAGGCCCCGGTGATCGTGATGCTCTACGACAATTCGGGCTATGGTGAGATCAAGAATTACATGATCGCCAAGCAGATGGGCACCGTTGGCGTGGATCTTTACACCCCCGACCTGAAGGCACAGGCCGAGGCCAGCGGATGGGCCGTGGCGCATGTGGCGGATCCCGCCGAATTGCCCGAGCTGTTGACGAAAGCCGCCGCGAATGACCGCCCTACGATGATCTACTACACCGACAATCTGCGCGCGGCGTTTCAGGCGGGGCTTTGACCGCGCCCATGCGGCGCTGACCAGTCGACGATCGGCCCCGCTGGCACGATGCCAAGCGGGTTGCGCAGTTCTGAGGGTGAGAAATAGCCCTGTTTGTAGATGTCGAACCGGACGGTCACAGCCACGCCCGGCATGGCATGGATCTCACGCGCATAGGCCCAGAGATTGGGGTAGTCCATCAGCCGCCGGATGTTGCACTTGAAGGCATAGTGATAGGCCACGTCAAAGCGGGCGAGCGTGGGGAAAAGGCGGATGTCGGCCTCGGTGAAGCTCTCGCCCATCAGGTAGCGATTTTCCGACAGATGCGCCTCGATCTCATCGAGCGTGGCGAAGACCTGCGCCACCGCTTCGTCATAGGCGGCCTGCGTTCTGGCGAACCCGGCGCGATAGACGCCGTTGTTCACGTCGCGATAGATGCGGGCGTTCCATGCCTCGATCCCGTCGCGCAAGGGTTCCGGCGCGAAATCGGGGCCGGGGAAGGCGTCATTCAGCATGCGCACGATATCGGCGCTTTCATTCGACACCGGCTGGCGCGTCTCGCGGTCCCACAGAAGCGGAACGGTGATACGGCCCGTGAAGGGCTGCGACGCGCCGGCATAGACCTGATGCAATGCACTGACGCCGAGCTCGGGGTCGGCGTATTCCCCCTCCGCATCATAGACCCAGCCATCGGGCGTTCGACGCGGTCGGGCATAGGCCACCGTGATCTGGTCTTGCAGACCTTTCAAAGCACGGATCAGCAGCGCCCGATGCGCCCAGGGGCAGTTCCACGCGGCATAGAGGTGATAGCGCCCCGGATCGGGGGTAAAGGGGCCACCTTCAGTGATCCAGTGCCGGATCGTCGCCTTCTGCCGCTGGAACCTGCCGTCCTCGGACGTATGAGGGCCGGGGTCCTCGGCGTGGTAGATCCCGTCGATCATCAGGCCCATGGGTGCTCTCCTTCTTTCATCACACCCTACCCTCGCGCCGCGCGCGATCAAGCGCAGCACCTGAACAGGTGCTGTGCGAAAGAGTGACGGCACGGAAAGCGAGAGAAATGGCGCGATCTGCAAGTGACATGCGGCGGTCGCGTTCCTACCTATCCTGAAAGCCCCAAAGCACAGACGAGGATGGCTATGCGGTTTACGGTAAACGGTGTCCCCCGCGAGGTGGATGTGGAAGGCGACATGCCGCTTCTCTGGGTTCTCCGGGATGAGCTGGGGATCACCAGCGTCAAATATGGCTGCGGCATCGCCCAATGCGGGGCCTGCACGGTGCATGTGGATGGCATCGCCATGCGGTCCTGCCAATTGCCTGCCGACAGTCTGGAGGGCGCCGCAATCACGACCCTGGAGGGCCTCGCAGAAGGCGAAACCCTGCACGCGGTGCAGGAGGCCTGGATCGCCCATCAGGTGGCGCAATGCGGCTATTGCCAGGCGGGGCAGATGATGCAGGCCGCCGATCTGCTGGCTACCGTGCCGGACCCCACGGATGCGGATATCGACGATTTCATGGGCGGTAACCTCTGCCGCTGCGGCACCTACCCGCGCATCCGCGCCGCCATTCACGACGCCGCCGCGCGTCTGCGGGAGGGCTGAGCCATGTCGCGTGTTGGAAAAATCGCCCGCCGCAGTTTCCTCATTGGCTCCGCCGTGCTGGCCGGCGGTGTGGCATTCGGGGTCTACACCGTGCGCCGCCCGCATGAGAACCCGCTGGAGGCGGGGCTGGCAGAGGGGGAGGTGACCTTCAACCCCTGGGTGCTGATCGGGCCCGAGCGGATCACCCTGATCACCCCCCACGCGGATGTGGGGCAAGGTGTGGCGCATATGCAGGCGATGCTGCTGGCCGAGGAAATGCGGCTGGACCCCGGCCAGTTCGATATCAGCTTCGGCGACCCGTCGCCCGCCTATTGGAACAGGGCCATGGGCGAGGAGGGCGCGCCTTTCCTGTCCAGCGACCAGGGCTTTGCCGCGCGCACGACCCGCACCGCCATGGGGGCCGTCATGAAGGTGTTGGGGATGCAGGTCACAGGCGGCTCTACCTCGACACCAGACAGTTTCGACAAGCTGCGGCTGGCGGGCGCGATGGCACGCGAAACCCTGCGCCGGGCGGGCGAGATCCGAACCTCGATCCCTTCGGACCAACTGCGCTGCGAAAGTGGCGCGGTGGTGCTGCCCGATGGCATCCGCATTCCCTATACGGAGCTTTCCGCGCAAGCTGCCACGATTGACCCTGTCGAGGACGCGCCCCTGACCCCTCGTTCCGAATGGCGGCTGATCGGGCAGGAAACCGAGCGGCTGGATATCGTCGCAAAATCGACCGGGCAGCAGGTCTACGGAATTGATGTTTCGGTGCCCGGCATGGTCCATGCCGCCGCGCGGGTGAACCCGCGCCGGGGCGTCTTGTCCAGCTATGACGCCAGCGCCGCACGCGCCATGCGCGGGGTGTCGGAGGTGGTCGAGGTCACGAACGGTGTGGCCGTTGTCGCCGACAACACCTGGCGCGCCTTCCAGGCCGTGAACGCGGTGGAGTGCACTTGGGGCCCTGCCCCCTACCCCGCCGAGCAGGCCGACCATTGGGCCGAGGTCGCCGCCAGCTTCACCGACGCGCGGCTTGACCGCGAATGGCGGGCCGAGGGCGACGTGGAAGCGGCGCTAAGCGGCGACGTGATCGAGGCCGAATACCGTGCGCCCTACGTGGCGCACCAGCCGCTGGAACCGCTCAATGCCATCGTGCGGGTGACGGAGGCAGGCGTCGAGGTCTGGACCGGGCACCAAATGCCGCGTTTCCTGCAACAGCAGGTGGCGGGCGTGACCGGGCACGAGGCGGAACAGGTCACCTTCCACAACCAGTTCTCGGGCGGCAGTTTCGGCCATAGGCTGGAATTCCAGCACGTGACGCTGGCCGCCGAGATCGCGATGCAGATGCCGGGCGTTCCGGTCAAGCTGACCCTGCAGCGGGAAGAGGATTTCGCCCAGGATTTCCCCCGTCAGATCGGCATGGCGCGCGGGCACGGTGCGGTGGCGAATGGCCGGGTCGAGGCCGCCGATATCCAGATTGCGGCGGTATCCTCCTCGCGCAGCCAGATGGGCCGGATCGGGCAAAATGTGCCCGGCCCCGACAGCCAGATCCCGGCGGGCGTGTGGAACGCGCCTTACGCGATCCCGTCCTACCGGGTGCGCGCCTACGCGGTGCCGGAACTGGCGCCGACCTCGTCCTGGCGATCCGTCGGGGCGTCTTCGAGCGGGTTCTTTGGCGAGAGTTTCCTAGACGAGCTGATCCACGCGGCGGGGGCCGATCCGCTGGCCGAACGGCTGCGGCTGGCCAATGACCCGCGCGCGGTGGCGGTGCTGGAGGCCGTGGCCGAGATGTCGGGCTGGGGCCGGTCCCCGGGCGAAAACCGGGGCCTTGGCGTGGCCATGGTCGAAAGCTTCGGCGTGCCCGTGGCGGAGGTGATCGAGGTGGAGACCACCCCGCAGGGCATCCGCATCCGCGATGTCTGGGTCGCGGCGGAGGTGGGCACGGTGGTCGATCCCGTTGCCTTCGAGAACCAGGTGCAGGGCGGGGTGATCTGGGGCCTTGGCCACGCGATCAATTGCGAGATCACCTTTGCGGATGGCATGGCGGAACAGTCGAATTTCGACAGCCACGACGGCATGCGCATCTGGCAGGCGCCACGGATCGCCGTGCGCGGCGTGGAGCTTGGCGGCCCCGTGCGCGGGATCGGGGAACCCCCCGTTCCCCCCGCCGCCCCGGCGCTGGCCAACGCGATCTTCGCCGCCACCGGCCAGCGGCTGCGCGAGATGCCGTTCAACAGGTTCGTTGATTTCGTCTGACCGCAAGACGCGCTTCGACGCAGAGCGAAGCGTCGGCTATTGACCTTCCCTGCGCCGCTCTGTCAGGTGCGCGGGGAAGGAGCCCCCTGATATGACCCCCAACATAACCCGCGCAAGCTGGCTCATGATCCTCGCCCTCGGGTTGACCTGGGGCGCGACCTTCATGGTGATCGAGATCGCCCTGCGCGGCATCACGCCCTTCTGGCTCGCTGCCGCGCGGATCGGTTTTGCCGCCGCGCTGATGACGGTGGTGTGGCTCGCGCGCGGCGGGCGGCTCTTCCTTGACGAGGCGCGCGACTGGCCCGCGATGGTGGTGATCGGGGCGCTCAGTTCCGCCGTGCCTTTCATGCTGCTGAGCTGGGGCCAGCAATACACGACTTCGGGCTTCGCGGGCGTGTCGATGGCCGCGGTGGCGCTGATGGTGCTGCCGCTGGCGCATTTCCTCGTGCCGGGCGAGCGGATGACGCTGCGTCGGACGGCGGGCTTTGTCATCGGCTTCGCGGGCGTCGTGGTGCTGATCGGCGGGCAGGCCTTTTCCTCAACCGGCGCGGCGCTGGAACCCTATGGGCGGCTCGCCTGCCTTGGGACAGCGGGCTGCTATGCGCTTAGTTCCGTCTGGATGCGCCGCCTGCCTGCGGTCGATCCGATCGGTCTCGCGACCGTTCTGCTGATCATCGGCGCGGCGATGGTGATCCCCGCCGCGCTGATGGTGGAAGGCCCGCCGCCCGCCGTGGACGGGCAGACGCTGGCGGTTCTGGCGCTTCTGGGGCTGGTGCCGACGGCGGCGGCCAATATCCTGCGGGTCGTGGTGATCCGCAGCGCGGGCCCCACCTTCATGAGCCTGACCAACTACGTCGTGCCGGTCTGTTCTGTCGTGCTTGGCGCGCTGGTCCTGTCCGAGCCGCTGCAGCCCTCACTGCTGTGGGCGCTGGCACTGATCCTCGCCGGGGTGTTCCTGAGCCAGTGGGGCGCGCTGCGGCGGCTGTTCGGCGTCTGACCCAAGCGGAGTCGCTTGAAACCCCTTACTCGTGCTATAATGGTTTCTTTAGCGCAAAGGTAGGACGTGTCATGGACCGTCGTCTATTCACTGCCGGGCTGGCTGTCGGGGCTGTTTCGGGTCTTGCGAAGCCGTCAGCCGCTTTTCTCAACCTGCTTGAGGAAGAAGAACGGATCGAGCTGTTGCAGATTCCCAACCTGCGGCACCTGAACACGCTTTTCCGCGGCGCACCCCGGGTTCTGAGGGAGGCTGAGCTGGCCACCACCGGGCGGACCAGCCTGAAGCTTATCATGACCCCGCAACTGAATACTCAGGACGGATCCGTTCACGTGAACGTTCGGGCCGAGATCAAGAATATCTCCCGCCCGTTGATTACCTTTGATGCAACCGCGGCGGGTGCTCCTCATATCGGCGATACGGATCTCGAGTTTTCCGGAAATGTCTATGCCACGGGTGATCCGGGTTTGCTGGTGCGCAGGGTCCAGACGCAGGTTGCAGTGCGGGACGGTGAGACCATAGTCATCGGCGGGCTGATGCACGATACACCGGACCATTCCACGGAGCGGAATGCGTCGCTGCCGTTCTTCGGCGACCTTCCGGTCGTCGGTCACGCCTTCCGGTCCAGCGCCGCGACCGACCGGCACCGCGAATTGGTGATCTTCGTCACCGCCCGATTGGTGCAACCCGACTGACGGTCAGACGACGGCCTCAACTGCTGCGACAACCTCGCCCACGACATTGCGCAACAGGCCCTCATCCTCGCATTCCGCCATGACGCGGATCAGCGGCTCGGTGCCCGATTTGCGGATCAGCAGACGGCCAAAGCCCTCCAGCCGCGCCTCTGCCTCTGCAATCGCCTGCTGCACACCTGCAGACTCCAGCGGCGTCTGGCCTGCCGCGAAACGCACGTTCTTGAGCAGCTGCGGCACCCGCTCGAAGCTGCGGGCCAGCTCACTTGCGCGTTTGCCGGTGCGGGTCATCTCAGCCAGGAACTGCAGCCCCGCGATCAGACCGTCGCCGGTTGTGGCATAGTCGGTCATCACGATATGGCCCGACTGCTCGCCGCCGAGGTTCAGCCCGTATTGCCGCATCGCCTCGACCACGTAGCGGTCGCCCACGGGGGTCCGGTGCAGGTTGATCGCGCGCTCGGCCAGGTAGCGTTCGAGCCCGAGGTTCGACATCACCGTCGCGGCCAGCGTGTGGCCTTTCAGGCGGCCCTCTTCCGCCCATCTGTTCGCGAACAGCGCCATGATCTGATCGCCGTCCGCCACCTCTCCGGTCTCATCAATGATCACCACCCGGTCGGCGTCGCCATCAAGGCAGATGCCCACATCGGCCCGTGTTTCGCGGATCAGCGCCTGCGCGGCGGCGGGTTTGGTCGAGCCCACGCCATCATTGATGTTGAAGCCATTGGGGACGACGCCAAGCGGGATCACCTCCGCGCCCAGTTCCCACAAAACCTCAGGCGCGGCGCGATAGGCGGCGCCGTTGGCGCAGTCGATCACCACGCGTAGCCCGTCGAGGCTGAATCCATGAGGAAACGTGCCTTTCACCCGTTCCACATAGCGCGCGCGGCCATCGTCGATGCGCTTGGCGCGGCCGATGTTTTCGGCCTGCGCGGGCTGGATCTCGGAAAAGACCAGCGCTTCGATTTCCTTCTCGGCCTCGTCCGACAGCTTGAAGCCATCCGGACCGAAGAACTTGATGCCATTGTCGGTGGCCGGATTGTGGCTGGCGGAAATCATCACGCCGAGGTCTGCGCGCATGGAAGTCGTCAAAAGCCCCACAGCAGGCGTCGGCACCGGGCCAAGCAGCAGCACGTTCATACCGGTCGAGGTCAGCCCCGCCGTCAGCGCGTTCTCGATCATGTAACCCGACAGCCGCGTGTCCTTGCCGATCACCACCCGGTGGCCGGGGCTTTGATCACGCCGGAAATAGCGGCCCGCCGCCGCCCCAAGTTTCAGCGCCAGTTCCGCCGTCATCGGATAGCTGTTGGCGCGGCCTCTGACGCCGTCGGTGCCGAAGAGTTTGCGAGTCATGCCTTTCCCTCTGCTGCCGCGCGCCACAGCGCGATCATCTGCCTGTGCACCTGTGTATCATGAACCCTCAGCATCTGGACCCCCTGCCCAAGCGCCCATAGGCCGATTGCTGCCGATGCCGGGCCCCTGTCGTGAGGATCGGGGATATTACCGATCCGACCGATCGAGGCTTTGCGCGACACGCCAAGCAGGATCGGGCAGCCAAGCGCGTGGAAGAGCGATATGCGCCCAATCAGCGCCAGGTTGTGCGGATCGCGCTTGCCGAAGCCGATGCCGGGATCGACGAGGATCTTTTCACGCGGGATACCGGCGGCCTCAGCCGCGGCGACGGATGTTTCAAGGCTGTCATAAACGTCGAGCAGAGCGTCGGAGTAATTCGGGTTGTCCTGCATGGTGTCGGGCAGGCCCTGCGCGTGCATCAGGCAGACGGGCGCGCCGGTATCCGCCGCTAGCCCCTGCATGTCGAGGTCGAAACTGAAGGCCGAAACATCGTTGATCAGCTGCGCCCCTGCGGCCAAAGCGGCCCGCGCCACCGGGGCCTTGCGGGTGTCGATGGAAATCGGTGTGTCGATGCCCGCCGCCCGGACCGCGGCAATGACGGGCGCGGTGCGCGCGATTTCCTCTTCAACGGGAACCTCCTGCGCACCGGGGCGGGTGCTTTCGCCGCCGAGATCGAGGATATGGGCACCCTCCTCCAACATCCGGCGCACCTGCGCCATGGCGGCCTCGGGGTTGTTGAATTCCCCGCCGTCGGAAAAGCTGTCGGGCGTCAGGTTGAGGATGCCCATGATGCGGGGCAAGTCCAATGTCAGGCCAGCAATTGGCGTGCGTGGAGTGGTCAGGCAGGCAAGCTCTTCCGATGGCACTGCATCGGCCGGGATCACACGCGGCGCGCGGCCCCTTGCCAATTCCTCCACATGGGTGAACCACGCCCATGTTCCTGCAAGCGGCAAGGCAGCAGCGGGGCGAGCCGGATCGGTCTGGGCAATCGGGCGGTAATAGAGCGTCATGGTGCGGTCCTCGGGTTGCCGGCCGGTTAGCGTCATGGGGCCTCGCGGGCAAGGCTCAGAGCGCGGGCATCGCGTCGGGGGCCAGCACCGTCAGCGCGATATCGGCCTTGGGCGCATCACCGCCAAGGAACAGCATCCCCTCCGCCTCGAAGCTTTCCGCGAGCCAAAGCGCCAGCGCCTCACCGGAGCGGGCAGAGCTGTGCGGTCCATCAACGCTGTCCAGCACCAGCTTGGACGGAGCCCAGACCGATATGCGGTCATGCTTCATTGCCCAGTCAAGCTCTGTCCGGGTCTCGACCACCACGCAGCGGTCGTCATGGCTGGCCAGGATCCAGGCGTTCTGTTCAATGGCCAAAAGGTCGATGCGCCGTTGCGGCATGGCGTGATCGGCCACGGGGACGTTCGTATCGGGACGGCCCACGCAGAGGATCACCGGTTTGCCCTGCCCTTCCAGCCGGTCCAGTAGCGCCGCAAGATCCGGGCGCGCAATGGCCGCGTTCGACAGATACACCACCAGCGGATGCGGGGCACCGTCCTTCAGCAGCGACAGGCGCGGGCGTTCGGGGGCGGTGCGCACAATCTCGACGCCAAGGGCAAACGGCCCGCGATCCAGCTTCTCGATCCGAACGAAGCAGCGCGCGGCCAAGGGATGGGCGAGGATGCGTTCGGCAATACGCGCGGCCAGCGTTTCCAACAGGTTCAGGCGTTCGGCCTGCAATTCATGGTCGATGGCCTCGGAAATCGTGTCGTAAGACAGGATCCGGTCCACATCATCGGCATCGGGATTGGCGGCGGACCGCACCTCGACCACGACGTTGAAGCGCACCCGCTGCAAGAGCCCGCGTTCCTGCTGAAACGCGCCGATCTCGACCTCGCGTTCATGGTCAGAGAGGCTGATCCGGTCCAGCGGATCGTTACCGGCTGTGGCCTTGGCGCGTTCGGACGGGTGCGCAAAGGCAAGGCGGGTTTCATCGGACATGGGGCTTGGCCTCCGGGGCCGGTCAGGACAGTCGCGTCCTTCTAGCAGGCCAGCGCGCGGGATGCACGGGCCGGAGGCGTCACTGTTGGCCGGGAATGCGACGCGGGCCTAGCGGCCACGATAGAAGAGATGTACACCGATTTCAGCGGTCTGCGGGAAGTCGCGCGCCCAGGAGGGGCTGACCCAATTGGCGTGGTAATGCGTCGCGCCCGAGGTCAGGTTGCGCGGACCGCCGTCAATCATGATGCGGGCGATACGGCCAAGCCGTTCGTGAATCGCGTGGTCGGTCACGGTTTCGGGACGGCCGTCACAGGTATAGGTGAACTGACACGCCCAACGCCGCCCCGTGCCCTGGTTGACGACATCGCATATCGTATCGGGGTAATTGGCGTGATCGACCCGGTTCAGGATGACCTCTGCCACCGCGAACTGACCTGCCACGCTTTCCCCGCGCGCCTCGAAATAAAGCGCCTCTGTCAGGCATTGCCACTGGCGTCCGCCGCGGGCGCGGCCCATGGCGTCAAGTTCCGCCGCCGAATAGGGGGCCACACCACCGGTCTGATCCAGTCCCTGCCCGGTATAGGGCGCGCCAAGCGCCGACAGGCGCAGCGGGCTGACCGCGCGCATGCCGCTGTGTTCCTGTCCCATGACAGAGGTAAAGAGTGAGCCGAGCGTATGGGTCGGATCGGTGGAGGTTGACGCCACAACATCGGCCTGCGCGAGACCGGCGGTGAATAGCAATGCGGTGGCAGCGGCCTTCACGGCGCGCAAGATGTTCGGCTGTCCCATTCTGGGCATCCCCCATTGACCGGGTTTTCCCGGCTCTGCTTCGACCTCATACGTGTACCGGAAAGATCGCCAATCGACCAAACCGGAGCACAATCTAGTGACATCCCCTTAACAGGACCCCAACGGCTAGGGGTCTCCGCAAAGAGAATCATTTAACGTCGGCTTATAATGGGCTGGAATCCCGCCGTTTATATGTCAGCAATGGACAGTTGTGCGGCCGCAAGTTTGGCAACCGGCACCCGGAAGGGCGAGCAGGACACATAGTCGAACCCGGCGGATCTGCTGAAGGCGATCGAATCGGGATCACCGCCATGTTCGCCGCAGATCGACAGGGTGATGCCCGGTCGCGCCGCGCGTCCCCGCGCCGAGCCGAGCAGCAGCAACTCACCCACCCCGTCCCGGTCAAGCCGCTGGAACGGGTCCTCAGGGTAGACGCCCTGATTGACATAGGCCGACATGAAGCGCCCCGCATCGTCGCGCGACAGGCCATAGGTCATCTGTGTGAGGTCGTTGGTGCCGAAGGACAGGAAGGCCGCATGTTCCGCGATCTCGCCCGCGCGCAGCGCGGCACGGGGCGTTTCCACCATCACGCCGAGCCGATAGGTGAAATTCACCCCGGTTTCGTTGCGCACCGCCGCGGCCACCGCATCGACGCGGTCCTTGATCAGCTCCACCTCGCGTTTGGCGCTGACCAGCGGGATCATGATTTCAGGCACAACCGGGTCGCCGCCTTCTGACGCCGCAACCGTCGCCTCGAAGATGGCACGGGCCTGCATGTCATAGATGCCTGGCACCGTGATGCCGAGCCGGACACCGCGCATCCCCAGCATCGGGTTGAACTCCTGCAAGGCCTCGATCCGGGCGGCAACGCGGCTGACGGGCAGGTCAAGCGCCTCAGCCAGCGCCCGGATGCCATCGCGGTCGCCGGGCAGGAATTCATGCAAGGGCGGGTCAAAGAGGCGGATGCAGACGGGCTGGCCCTGCATCAGCTTGAAGAGCTCGATGAAATCGCCGCGCTGCATAGGCAAAAGCCGCTCCAGCGCCGCTTTGCGGTCCTCCGGATCCTCGGTGAAGATCATCTCTCGCATCACGGTCAGGCGGATGGGGTCGAAGAACATGTGCTCGGTCCGGCACAGGCCGATGCCATCGACACCAAAGGTCTGCGCCAGCCGCGCATCCTCGGGCGTGTCTGCATTGGCGCGGATGCCGATATCGCGCGCCGCATCGGCCCATTTCAGCAAGGTGGCGAACGCGCCGCTCAT
This sequence comes from Nioella ostreopsis, assembly GCF_004000255.1. GTDB lineage: Bacteria > Pseudomonadota > Alphaproteobacteria > Rhodobacterales > Rhodobacteraceae > Nioella > Nioella ostreopsis. Next base: position 91,540 of record NZ_RCIQ01000001.1, on the reverse strand, counting down.
GTCGGGCTCGATCATCCTGACCGCGCCGACCAGAACCTGCCCGGAGCTGCCGTCGATGGTGATGATGTCGCCTTCATGGAACACCCTGCGGCCCGGCACCGTCAGGGTCTTCTTGCGATGGTCGAGCTGAAGATCGGTGGCACCAGACACGCAAGGTACGCCGAGACCACGGGCGATCACCGCCGCGTGGCTGGTCATGCCGCCGCGTTCGGTAAGGATGCCCTCGGCGGCATGCATGCCACGGATATCCTCGGGGCTGGTTTCGCGACGTACGAGAATGCAGGGTTCATTCTGCGAACTCGCGGCCTGCGCTGCGGCGGCAGTAAAGACGAGCTTGCCGGTTGCCGCACCGGGGGCCGCGGCAATGCCGCGGGTCAGCACGTCACGCGGGGCCTCCGGGTCGAGCTGGCGGTGCATCATCTGGTTGAGGGTAAACGGCGCGATGCGCATCAACGCCTCTTCGCGCGGGATGATCCCGTCCTCGGCCAGATCGACAGCGATGCGCACATCTGCGCGCGCTGAACGGGGCACCCGGACAGCATCAAGAATGGCAAGCCGGCCCTCCATCAGGGTGAACTCGATCTGCATTTCCTCGCGCAGGCGGGTGCGGATCAGATGGCCTGCATCGCGCAGCGCCGCGACCTGATCGGGGCAGCGATCCTCCAGCGCGGTGCCGCGCGGGTCGGTTTCGATGAACTGGGCATCCGCCTCGCTCAGCGCCGCGCGGCCTTGGCTTTGCGGCAGGTAGCGCCCGGTGATCTGCGGCTCTCCGGTATCGGTGGAAACGAACTGCAGCACACCGGCGCCGGTTTCCTCCTTGCCGATGGACAACGCCATGCGCTGCACGACGAGGCCAAGCCCCGCATCCGCAGGCGCACCCTTGGCCTGACGCAGAAGCCGGGCCGAGGTGCCCTCCCAGGCCCGCGCCATGGAGCGCAGGACCTCGGTCAGCTGCGTTTCCACATCCTGCGGGAAGGGCTCCTCCATCTCGTCCTCGAAATGGGCGAGCGCGATACGGGGAGTGATGGGATCTGCGAACAGATCCTCGTCGAGCCGCAGCACATCGACCGCGTAGGCACGGATGAAAGACAGGTAAAGCTGGTCCGCCGCCGATTGTCCGTGTTCCTCGGCGATGCGCGCGGCGACGGCGTCATTCATGCCGATATTGAGCACCGTCCCCGGCCCGCCCCAATCAGGGGCCTCGCTGGAGGACCGGACGGACAGCAGGTCGCCCTTCTCGAAAATCGCCGACAGCGCGCACATATCCGGCACATAGCCTTGCGCCAGCCTTCGCACCGTGTCGAAGGACAACGCCACGGAGAGCGGCACCGGCAGGTCGAGCCGCACCAGCCGCTGAAGGCATTTGGCGCGGTTGCCATGCATGTCCTTCTTGATCGACGCGGTTGCAGTGATCTGGACGATATCCGGGCGGTCAGGCATTTGCTTCGCACTTGCAGAAAAAGGGTTGAGGGGACCATACAGCGGAATCGCGCCGGGTCCAGTGCGGTGTTTGGGCGTCAGGGTGTTTCGCTGTGCCTTTGGCACGTCGACCCGCGCGGCCCTTGCTGGCCGCGTGAAACGCTTTCACAAGAGCGGGTCCGGGGGCTCTGCCCCCGTTGCCTTCGGCGATTCCCCCGAGGTATTTTCACCAAGCTGAAAGGAACGCCTAACCTTCGATCCGCGACAGGTCCGCGATCTTGCCGCAGCTTGCGGTGATCTCGTGCAGCAGATTGAGGCGATTGCGGCGCAGGATCGCGCTGTCCGCATTGACCTGCACGGTGTCAAAGAAGGCGTCGATCGGCGCGCGCAGAGCGGACATGGCGGACATGGCGGCGGGGAAATCATCCGATGCAAGCGCCGGGGCTACAGCGGCCTCGGCCTGCGACAGCGCCGCGAACAGCGCCTTTTCCTCTGCGGTCTCAGCGTATTTCACATCGGCACCATAGCGGTACTCGACCCCGTCCTTTTCCTCGGCCTGCGCCAGGATATTGGCGGCGCGTTTGTAGCCTTGAACGAGGTTTTCCCCGTCGTCGGAGGAAAGGAAGGCCGCCAGCGCCTCGGCCCGCTTGACCAGAAGGGCCAGATCGTCGCTGCCCGGCAGGGCAAGGCACGCGTCGATCACGTCATGGCGAATGCCCTGATCGCGCAGGTGGACCTTGAGCCGATCATGGGTGAAGCGCAGGAGATCATCGGAGGTATCCGGCACCTTGTTTTCCAGCGCAAGGAAATCGTCATGCAGATCGTCCAACCGATCCCTGACCGCGTGGAAAGCAGCTCCGAACACCCCGTGTTCGGCGATCTCCTGCAAAAGTTCGGTCAGCGCAGCGTCCCCCATGCCGGTATTCACCGCAGCCTCGACCCGCACCAGCTGCGCATCGAAGAAGCGGTCAAGGTCAAGACGCAGCCCATTGACCAGCACCAGCCGGATCACCCCAAGCGCCGCACGGCGCAGCGCGTAGGGGTCTTTTGACCCGGTGGGTTTTTCGTCGATGGCCCAGAAACCTGCCAGCGTGTCCAGCTTGTCGGCCAGCGCCACGGCGACCGAAACGGGCGCGGTCGGCACATCGTCGGAGGGGCCAAGCGGCGAGTAATGCTCCTGCGCGGCGGCGGCGACCTCTGCCGGGTAGCCCGCGGCTTCGGCATAATAGCGGCCCATCAGGCCCTGCAATTCGGGGAACTCGTAGACCATTTCCGAGGACAGGTCGGCCTTGGCGATGCGCGCGGCGGTTTCCGCCTGATCGGGGTCGGCCCCCACCACAGTCGCAAGATCACGCGCCAGCGCCGCAATCCGGTCGATCCGGGCAGCTTGTGTGCCGAGCTTGTTGTGGAAGGTCACGTTTTCAAGGCTGCGGGTCCAGGTGGACATATCCGACTTGGCGACGCGCAGGTCGTTTTCCCAGAAGAATTTCGCATCCGCCAGACGCGCCGACAGCACCTTGCCATTGCCCGCCAGGATGGTTGCGCCGTGGTCGGCGGTCTCGCGGTTGGCGACGGTGATGAAGCGTTCGATCCGGCCCGTGTTGGGGTTCTTTACGGAAAAGAACTTCTGATGTTCGCGCATCGAGGTTTGCAGCACCTCGGGCGGCAGGCCCAGGAAGTCCTCACCGATCTCGCCAATGAGCACAACTGGCCATTCCACCAGCCCCGCGACCTCGGCCAGCAGGCCCTTGTCTTCGACCACTTCCAGCCCGGCGGCGAAGGCCATGTTGGTGGCGTCGTGCCAGATATGGTCGGCCCGTTCCTCGGCGGAGAGGATCACATGCGCTTTCTTCAGCTTGGCGGCGTAGTCGTCGAAGCCGGAGACTGCGAAGCGGCCTGGGGCCATGAAGCGATGGCCCTCGGTCGTGTCGCCAGCGGCCATGCCGTCCACGTCAATCGGCACGACGCGCGCACCGTTTTCGTCCGACAGGATGCACAGGATCGAATGCAGCGGACGCACCCAGCGCAGGCTGCCCGCGCCCCATCGCATCGATTTGGGCCAGGGGAAGTTGCGGATCGTAGCGGGGATGACGTCTGCCAGAATATCCTCTGCCGACCGGCCCGGCTTCACGATCTTGGCGAAATAGGTCTGGCCCTTCTTGTCGTCGCGGATCTCCAGCTGGTCCTTCGTCAGACCCGTGGCGCGCAGGAAGCCCTCCAGCGCCTTTTCCGGGGCATCCGTGCGCGGGCCCTTGCGTTCCTCGGTCACGTCGGGGCTTTCCGCCGTCAGCCCTTCCATCGCCAGCACCAGACGGCGCGGGGTGGAGAACGCCCCGGCACCTGCATAGGTCAGCCCGGCCTCGACCAGCGCATCGGTCACCAGTTTCTTCAGATCCTCAGCCGCGCGGCGCTGCATCCGCGCGGGGATTTCCTCACTGAACAGTTCCAGCAGAAGATCGGGCATGTCAGTTCCTCTCGGGCGCGGGCGGGCAGTCTTCGGGGACGGGGTCGCCGCTATAGGCCGCCTCTCCGCAATGGTTCAGTTGGTGCCAGGCATAGCCATGGCCGTCTTCGGTGATCATCACGATCTGGTCGATCCCGTAGATGATGTTCGCTTCGCCCAGAAAGGCCAGCCCGGTGCCCGCCTCCAACGCGCGGGTCAGGGTGCCCGCGTCATAGCAGTCGAACCAGCCCGGCGTGTTGAGCGGCGTTGCACCGTCATAGGGCTGATAGGTTTCCGTCATCAGCGCCAGCGACAGGGGCGTGGAGAAACAGGCCCGGAAACGCAGCGGCGAGGTGTCGGCGTCGATGCCCTCGAAATCGGCGATCGGCAGCGGGTCAACCACGCCATCGAAGGTGGTGGCGCTGATCGTCACCGCATCCATGCTGATCGGTTCATAATAGGCGCGCGTTTCGGTCCACCACAGAAGGGATCCGGCGGCGGCGGCGGAAAGAAGAATGGCTGCTGTCACGAATTGGCCCCGGGTCATGCCGCGCTGTCGCTTTCAGGCACGTAGCCCCCTGCCCCGGTCTGCACGAAGGCATCGGCGCATTTCTTCGCCAGCGCCCGGACGCGGCCGATATAGGCCTGCCGTTCGGTGACCGAGATTACCCCCCGCGCGTCGAGCAGGTTAAAGAGGTGGCTGGCCTTGATGCACTGGTCATAGGCCGGGTGCGCCATGATGATGCGCTTGCCGGTCTTGGGGTCCTCTGCCGGGTGGCTCAGGATCGCCTCGCATTCGGCCTCCGCGTCCTCAAAATGGCGCAACAGGATTTCGGTTTCCGCCGTATCGAAGTTGAAGCGGCTGTATTCCTCCTCCGTCTGGCGGAACACGTCGCCATATGTCAGCGGAATCGGCGCGTCGGGGTCGTTGAAGGGCATGTCCATGACGTGATCGACGCCGAGGATATAGATCGCCAGACGTTCCAGCCCGTAGGTCAGCTCGCCCGAGACCGGCTTGCAGTCATGGCCGCCGACCTGTTGGAAATAGGTGAACTGGCTGACTTCCATCCCGTCGCACCAGACCTCCCAGCCCAGGCCCCAGGCACCCAAAGTGGGGCTTTCCCAGTCATCTTCCACGAAGCGCACGTCGTGCAGGTCCATGTCGATGCCGATGGCCTCCAGCGAGCCGAGATACAAAGCCTGCAGATCAGGCGGCGAGGGTTTGATCAGCACCTGATACTGGTAGTAATGCTGCAACCGGTTCGGGTTCTCACCATAGCGCCCGTCCGTGGGGCGGCGCGAGGGCTGGACATAGGCCGCGGCCCAGGGCTGCGTGCCGAGGCTGCGCAGGGTGGTGGCCGGGTGGAAGGTGCCGGCGCCGACCTCCATGTCATAGGGCTGCATGATCGCACAGCCCTTTTGGGCCCAGTAGGACTGAAGCCTCAGGATGATTTCCTGAAAACTGCGCGGCGGCGTGCTTTTCATGGCCATGTCTTTTCCCGGGTGTTGCAAGGCAGGGGTGTGATAGTGGTCCCCCCCGCCATGGTCAATTGGCCGATCACGCATATTTCTGGTGCATCGGCTGTTCACTCTGATAGGTTGCCGCCGATCGTGAACGGGCGAAGCCCGCAGGAAACATGGGGTTAGGAGAAAGAGGATGGCAGCACGCCGGATTGTTTTGTGTCTTTTGATCATACTGGGCTTGGCCGTATTCGGGGCCGATGACGCCCAGGCACAGGACCGGGTGTGGGTCCAGATGGAGGCCCACCCAGATCTGGCCACCGCCGAGGGCCGGGTCCGCGCCTATTCGCGGATCCTGCCAGCGGTGAACGGCTATCGGTTGCGGACCGGCTGGTACGCCATCGCGCTTGGGCCCTACACGCCCGGAGAAGGCGCGGCGGTTCTGAACCAATTGCGCGCGCAGGGGGCCATTCCGCAGGACAGTTACCTGTCCGAAGTCGACATCTACCAGCAACAGTTTTTCCCCATTGGCGCCAATACCTTGGCCCCCGGTGCCGTGACTGAGGCCCCCACCATCGCAGAGGCCCCGCAGCCCGCGGAACCGGTAATCCCCGAGGAAACCGTCGCCGAGGCACGCCAAAGCGAAGCCCGGCTCGACCAGCAGGGACGCGAGGCGTTGCAGATCGCCATGCAGTGGTTCGGTTACTACAATTCCGGCATCGACGGCGCGTTCGGCCCCGGCACACGCGGGGCCATGTCCCGCTGGCAAGCCGCGCAGGGCTATGCGGAAACCGGCGTCCTGACCACGCGTCAGCGGGCGCAATTGCTGGCCGAGTACCAGGGTGAACTCAATGCGCTCGGTATGCAGACGGTGCGTGACGAGCGTGCGGGAATCGAGATCGACCTGCCGCTCGCAATGGTCGAGTTCGCCCGCTACGAATTCCCCTTCGCACAGTACGATTCCATTGGTGATTCCGGTGTCCAGGTTCTGCTGATCAGCCAGGAGGGCAGCGAAGCCACGCTTGGCGGCCTCTATGAGATCATGCAGACGCTGGAAATCGTACCGCTGGAAGGCGAACGCAACCGCCGGTCCAACAGCTTCGTGCTGACCGGTCAGTCCGACACCCTGCGCAGCCATACCGTGGCCCGTCTGGAAGACGGTCAGATCAAGGGCTTTACCCTGATCTGGACGCCGGACCGGGATGCGCAGATGACCCGTGTGCTGGACATGATGGAGGACAGTTTCTCCACCTATGGCGGCACGCTCGATCCCGGCGCGGTCGATCCCGGCATGGAACAGGGCGTCGACCTGATGGCGGGGCTAGAAGTGCGTCAGCCCGACCGGGCGCGCAGCGGTTTCTACCTCGACAATACCGGCACCGTGCTGACCACCGCCGAGGCCGTGGCGTCCTGCACCCGAGTGCTGGTCAATGACCGGTATGAGATGACCGTCGCCCATTCCGACCCGGCGCTCGGCCTCGCGGTGCTGCGCCCGACACAGGCGTTGGCCCCGTCGACCTATGCGGGCTTCCCGACCATTCCCGCCCGCATCCGCACGGATGTTGCTGTTGCCGGCTACCCCTATGAAGGCGCGCTTGGCGCAGCGTCCATGAACTTCGGCACGCTGGCCGACATGCAGGGGCTGAATGGCGAGGATACGATGGCGCGGCTGGAAATGTCGATTGAACCGTCAGAGGCCGGAGCCCCGGTGCTGGATGCCACCGGCGCGGTGATCGGCATGGTCCTGCCCGAGCCCAATACCGGCCGCGCCCTGCCCGAAGGCGTCAGCTTCGCCCTGCGCGGCGACCGGATGGCGGAATTCCTCGGTGGCGCGGGTGTGACCGTCAACGCCGCCCCGGTGCAGGCCGACGCGATGACCCGCAATGCACTGGCCCGCTATGGCAGCGATCTGGCGGTTCTGGTGACCTGCTGGAACTGATCCCAAGGCTCTTGTGAACAGAAAAGGGCGGTCCGACGGGCCGCCCTTTTGCTTTCCACCGCGTCCCTCACCCCCGCCAGAACTGGGTGGTGAAGAGGACAAACACTGCCATCAGCTCCAGCCGCCCGACCAGCATCGCCACGGTCAGAATCCACTTGGCCGTATCGCCCAGATTGGTGAACGTGCCCGCCGGGCCGATTTCTGCCCCAAGGCCCGGTCCGATATTGGCCAGCGCCGTGGCCGCACCGGACACCGACGTCACGAAATCAAGCCCGGTCAGCGCCAAGAGCATCGCCACGACCCCGAGGCTGACGAAGAACATCACGAAGAAGGCCATGACCGAGGACAGGACTTCCTCGCTGACCTTGCGCCCCTCGTAGCGCGGCTCAAAGATGCCATGCGGCGCGTAGAGCCTGCGCAGCTGCGTCGAGATCGAGGCCATGAGCAGCTGATATCGGAAGATCTTGATCGAACAGGCGGTCGAGCCCGCGCAGCCGCCGATGAGGCCAATGAAAAAGAAGACGACAACTGCGATGGCGCCCCATTCCTGATAATCGACGCTGGCATAGCCCGTGCCCGAGATGATCGAGGTCACGTTGAAGATCGCCTCGCGGAACCCGTGTTCCAGATGGTCGCCGTTCACAACCAGCCGGTAGACCGCGAAGAAGATCGTAAGGATCAGGATCGTGGTCAGATAGGCCCGGACCTGCGTATCGACCCAAAGCGGCCGGGCGCTGCCGGCAATCATTTGCACGTAGCGCACGAAAGGCAGGCTGGCGAGGATCATGAAGATGGACGCGGCATATTCCATCGGCCCCTGAAACGCCCCGAAAGAAGCGTCCGACGTGGAAAACCCGCCGGTCGAGACGGTGGTCATCGAATGCACGATGGCCTCGAATGTCGGCATCCCGAGCGCTACATAGGTAAGCGAGCAGACAAGCGTGAGGCCAAGATAGATCACCGAGATCTGCTGCGCGATCTCACCCGCGCGGGGCAGGATCTTGCCCATCGTGTCGAAGGCTTCGGATTTGAAGATCTGCATGCCGCCGACGCGCAGTTCCGGCAAGAACACCATCGCCACGACGATGATACCGACGCCGCCGAACCATTGCAGCATTCCGCGCCAGAACAACAGCCCCTCTGGCAGCAGCTCCAACCGGATGAAAACGGTTGATCCCGTGGTGGTCAGGCCCGACATGGATTCAAAGAGCGCGTCGATGAATGTAGCGTCCGTCGCCCCGATTATGAAGGGAAACGCACCGAAGATGGGCAGGGCCAGCCAGACACCCGTTGTCAGAAGAAAAGTCTGCTGGATGGACAGTCGCTTGCTGCCTCCGCTGGAGGCGGCCAGCGCCAGCATCGCGCCGGGCATCACCGTCAGAACGGCACTTTCCAGGAAGGCCCGCCAATGCCCGTTCTGATAATACAGATCGACGCCCATGGGGACCAGCATGGTCAACCCCAGCACAAGGACGAGCAGTCCGATCACATATCCAATGGGCCTGAGGTCGTACATGGGCCGAAGCGTTGGCCCGGCCCGCGCGCGCTGTCAACCGGTGAAGCTTCGCACGGGCGCTTTCGCCGGGCGCGTCAGATATACAGGATATCGCGGAAGACGTAGCGCGCGATATCTTCGCGACGCAGACCGATGCGGGCCAGTTCGGCGTCGGTCATGCCGTTCAGGCGCTGCACCTGATTGGCGCGCGACTGCGCGGCGTCATAGGCGGAAAACACGCGCAGGAGCGCGGCGAAGAAGCTGCGGATCGGGGATTCGGTGCCGGTTGCGGCGGGGGACAGGGCGATGGTTGCCATGGGACTACCTCTTGATATCTGCGACGGGCATCTGCCCGGTTCGACCTGATAGGTATGTCTTCCTGACCCGTTTGCCCAATGCCGATCCGGAAACCCCGGGTTGCGTCAGGGGCAGGGCTCAACCGATGTGGAAAAGCGTCTTGAACAGTTTTGGGTCAAGGCTGGTGGCCGCAAAGGTTTCGCCCTCTGTCAGCACGCTGACGGCATCATGGCTGTGCAGGCTTTCCTGGTGGCTGGCAACAATGCGGAAATCACCGACGCGGGGTTCGTCATGCAGGGCCTGCGCAAACAGTCGGGCGGCATCCTCCACGAAAATCGGGTTGGCGGCATTCAGTTCCGCGAAGGCCTGTTCATCCTCGCGCTTGACCATCACTTGCGTTTCCGTGGGCACCGCGTTGCGGGCCAGTTCGATCAGGTCCTCGAACCACAGGCAGTCGCCCCCGAAGGGCACCTCGACCGAAATCCGCGCCACGGAGCGTTGCGAATGCGGGGTCGCCAGTTGGTTGCGGAATTCGCGGGCGTGTTCGCTCAGTTCCAGCGAGCAGGGGCAGGTCGAGCTGTAGACATAATCCAGATGCAGGATCTTCTTGCGGCTGCCGCCTTGCTCCACCAGTTCCAGCGCGATGTCGTAATACTGGTAGCCGGTCAGGCCCGAGCGCAGGCTTTCGATCTTCATCGGGAAGGAAAAGCGCATCTGGATGCGGGCGTCGAAACTGTCGAGATCTGTCTTGTAGGCGTCAAGTGCGGCTTCCATCACTTCGAAACTGAAGGTCCGTTCCGCGTGGTTGTAGAAGCTGCGCATGATCCGGGACATGTTGATGCCCTTCTTCTCCGCCTCAAGGCTGACCGTGCCCGTGACCGAGGTTTCCAGCGTCAGATCGCCATCGTCGCGGGTGTGATAGCGGATCGGCAGGCGGAAGTTGGAGATGCCTACATGCTGGATCACCCGCTTCTGCCCCTTGATCAGCGAAGAAGGACCGTTCTGCAGGTCCGGCAGGCTGTCCTTATACGCGGCATCCACGGTGAAATCCTGCGGGTAGTCGCGGTTGAACACCGGATAGTCGGGCGCATTGCGCAATAGGCTGGTGACGGACGGGTCGAGCGCAGCCAGCTCCTCCGCCGACGCGGTGGCAGCCCATGCGCGCAGGGTCTCCAGCGCTTTGCGGGCCTCGTCGCTGTCAGGCGCGGTGGCAAGATCGTTGAGCTGCAGGTTCATGGCGCGGGCCTTCCCGGGGTCTGGAGACTGACAATATGGGCCAGCCGCCCCGCTATTCCAAGTTTTCCGTTGCGAGAGATAGACCGGCGATCCGGGCCGGGACCGGTCCAAAACGGCACAGGAGCGTGAAACGGCGGCACTTGGCCCGCAGGCTGCTCAGGAGTGCTGGAATTTTCTTCGAAGAAAATTGCAAAGCTCTTCGAAGAGCTTTCCCCGCGCCCCGCTCACCCGGTGCGATAGCGGTTGACGAAGTTCCTCAGCACCTGTTCCGGCACGGTGATCTCTTCGGCCAGACAGGCTTCGGTCAGGCTGTCGGCCTCGTCTGGGTGAAAGTATCCCTTGTTGCGGTAGATGCGGATGCGGGTGGCGAAGCTTTCGCCGTCGGCTTCCGGGTGGAATTGCGTCGCGTAGACGTTCTTCCCGTAGCGGATCATCTGGAAGGGGCAGCTATCCGCCGCCGCCAGATGCACTGCGCCGGGGGGCAGGTTCTGCACGGCCTCCTTGTGGCCGACCAGCGCGCGGAAGGTCGGGGGCAACCCGTCAAAGAGCGGATCGGCAGCGCCTTCCTCCGACAGGGTACAATCGACCCCGCCAATCGCCTCGCCATAGCGCGCCTTGCTGACCTCGCCGCCCAGGTGATGGGCGAGGATGCCGAGCCCGTAGCAGCAGCCCATGAAGGGCACGTCGCCCTCGGTGATGCGCGGCATCAGCCCGAGGATTTCCGCCTCGATCTTGGCTTCCTGCGGGGTCTTGTCCTCTGGCGCGTCCGACACGCAGCCGGGCCCGCCGCCGACGATCACGCCGGAATAATCGGCCAGCACCAGACCACCGGGCAGGTCGCGCTTGTCGAGCCGGATGCGGTGGACCTCATCCTCCGACAGCCCGCCCTTGGTGAGGAAGCTTGAGAACTCCTCGTCGGCGGCCTCATCCTCGGGGCGCAGTTGCAGGATCAGAAAGGGTTTCATGCCGCCCGTTCTAGCGCAGGTTTCAGCGGTTTTGCCATGCGGTAATTGTGCAAGGTCACACCGCCCCGCGTCACCTCCTGCCGTGGCCCATCCTGCCATCCCTGTTTCAGGAAGAAGGGGCGCGCCACTTCACTGGCATCGCTGGTCAGTTGGGCGAGCCCCTGCCGCCGCGCGCAGCGTTCCACAAGCCCATAGAGCATCGCCGCCACCCCCTGCCCCTGCCACTCTGGCGCGACGAAGGCGAGGTCGAGATAACCGGTCTCGGGGTCAAGCGTCATGAACCCGGCGGGCAGCTTCCCGGCCCAGGCCACCAGCGTCACGGCCCCGGCTAGCCGCGCCTCCCAATCCGGGCCGCTCGGTGGCTGGGGACTCCACGCCGCACGCTGCGCAGCATCATAGGCCCCATGCGTGCCCTCATGCACGGATCGGTGGAAGAGCTGCCCAAGAAGGTCCCCCTCCCCCGACCGGATGCGGTGAATGGTGATCTCGGTCATTGGGCCGCCGCCAAAGCCTGTTCGAGATCGGCAATCAGGTCGCCCGCGTCCTCCAGCCCCACGGACAGCCGCAAGAGCCCGTCCGAAATGCCAAGCGCAGCGCGCTGGTCTGGTGTCAGACGCTGATGCGTTGTGGTTGCGGGATGGGTGACGATGGACTTTGCATCGCCCAGATTGTTGGAGATCACGAAGATCTGCAGCGCATTGAGCATCTTGAACGCCGCCGGCTTGCCGCCCGCAAGTTCGATCGACACCATGGTGCCGCCCGCCTCCATCTGCGCAATCGCGAGGTTCTGCTGCGGGTGATCGGGCAGGAACGGGTGGATGACGCGGGCCAGACCCGGCTGACCATGCAGCGCCTTGGCGATCCTGTAGGCGCTGTCGGCCTGTGCGCGTACCCGCAGGTCCATCGTCTCCAGCGCCTTCAGCATCACCCAGGCGTTGAAGGGCGAGAGCGACCCGCCAGTATGCTTCATGTAGGGTTCCACCACCTTGCGGATAAACTGGCGCGTGCCGCAGATGACGCCACCCAAACAGCGCCCCTGCCCGTCAATATGCTTGGTGGCGGAATAGACGATGACATCGGCCCCCAAATCGCCCGAACGTTGCAGGACCGGCGTGGCGAAGACGTTGTCCACGACGACAATCGCCCCGACCGCGTGGGCCAGGTCACTAACGCCCTTGATGTCGATCACTTCCAGCGTCGGGTTCGACATGCTCTCGAAGAACACCGCCTTGGTATCGGGCCGGATCGCCGCCTTCCATTCGTTCAGATCGGTGCCGTCGACGAAGGTGACCTCCACACCGAACCGCGACAGCACCTCTTCGAGGATATAGAGACACGAGCCGAACAGAGCCTTGGCGGACACCACATGGTCGCCCGCCTTCAGCATCGAGGTCAGCGCGCCACTGACAGCCGCCATGCCGCTGGCCGTGGCAAAGGCATCTTCCTTGCCTTCCAGCGCCGCAATCCGTTCCTCGAACATGCGCACGGTGGGGTTGCCGTAGCGGGCATAGATGAACTCGTCATCGCCAGACTCGATGAACCGCGCCTCGGCCTGTTCGGCGCTGTCATAAACGAAGCCCTGGGTCAGGAAGATCGCCTCGCTGACCTCTCCATACTGGCTGCGGCGGGTGCCGCCATGGACGGCGCGGGTGCGGGGCTTGGCGTCGGCGGGAAGAACTTTCGGTCCCATTTTCATTCACGGTCCTTTGCTGGCCCGGGGCATGAAAAAACCCCGAACCGGGTGAACGGTCGGGGGCAAGAGCCATGGATGGCGCTGCTCGACCTCTTTAGCGGCTTGTTTAACGTGGCCCGCAATCCGGTTAACAAATCGCCACGGTGGGGTTGGGATACGTCAGCGCGCCCGCCTTGACAAGAGGGAACCGGACGCGGGGAAAGGCGTGACAAGCCCCGCCCCTAGCGCTTATTCAGGCGAAGAGACCCGGCACAGACCGGAAAAGGCGATAGAAAAATGGCGATAGAAAATGGCTGATATCCTGACCATCGAAAATCTTGGCAACCTGGTGATGCTATGCTTCCTGCAGGCGGTTCTGGGCTTCGACAACCTTCTTTACATCTCGATCGAAAGCCAGCGGGCCCCGAAGGAGAGCCAGAAATCGGTACGCTTCTGGGGCATCATCATCGCCGTGGCGCTGCGGGTCGTGCTGCTCTTTACCATGATCCAGCTGATCGAGAGCCTGTCAGAGCCGTTCTTCGTGATGAACTGGGTCGGCGTTCTGGAAGGCGGTGTGAATTTCGCCACCTGCGTCTTCGTCTTCGGCGGTATCTTCATCATGTATACGGCGGTCAAGGAAATCGGCCACCTTCTGTCGATGCATGACCTGCACCACGAGGGTTCTGAAAAATCAGGGAAATCCGCCTTACAGGTCGTTGTGCTGATCGTCCTGATGAACCTGATCTTCAGCTTCGATTCCGTGCTCTCGGCGCTCGCCATCACCGATGTCTTCCCGGTTCTTGCCGCCGCGATCCTGCTGTCGGGGGGCGCCATGCTGCTTCTGGCCGACGGGGTAACCGCCTTTATTGAGAAGAACCGGATGTACGAGGTGCTTGGCCTGTTCATCCTGCTGATCGTGGGCGTGGTGCTGCTTGGCGAGGCAGGTGTGGCCGCCGAACATGCCACCCATGATCCGTCCATGGGCATCCATATCTTCGGCTATGCGCTGATCCCCATGTCGAAGACCACCTTCTATTTCGCGGTCGTGGTGCTGTTCGTGGTCGAATTCATTCAAACCGGCTATAAACGCAAGCTTGATGCTGAAAGGGCGCGCGGGGCGCAGGCGGAAACCGTCCCGGTTCACGATTCCACGCACTGACATCTTTTTTTTACGCCCCTGCGTGCTTATCGTATTGGGCGGAAAGGGGTTCTTAAATGAGTTCAAACGGTCTTCAGGGTGTCGCCTTCGTGGCGCTTGTGGTCATCATCGTGATGGCGATTTTCGGCGGCTTCGGGGTGGTCTGAGATGGCGCAGCGTTATGGCGGACAGTTCAGCCCCGATCCCGACAGCACCGAGGTTCAGGCCCCGCAAACCCGACCGCTTGAGGCCAGCTTTCGCGGCCGCAGCCCGGCGCGTTATGGCGCGCGGATCAACATCCTCTTCCTGCTGCCGCTGCTAGTCTTCCTGACCGTCTTCTTCCAGCCGGTGACCGAGATGATCACCGATTTCGCGGGCGCCGCCGTGCTGCTGCTGGCCGCCTGGCTGCTGCGCGACGGGGTGCGGGCAGAGGATGCCTATAACGAACGCAAGGTCGCCCGCCGCCCCGCAATCCCGCGCAAAATCTTCGCCTCGGTCCTGACCGGGGTGGGCGTCGGCCTGCTGATCTTCGGCGGACAATGGACGGTTCTGAATGCCGGGCTTGTGGGCACGCTCGCTGGCGCGCTGCATCTCTTCTCCTTCGGGCTCGATCCGTTGAAGGACAAGGGGCTGGAAGGGGTCGACCGGTTCCAGACCGACCGCGTGGCGCGCAAGATCGAAGAGGCCGAGGCGCTGCTGGCAGGCATGTCCGACGCGATCCGCCGCGCAGGCGACCGGCAGCTGGAGACCCGCGTCGAGGCGTTTCAGGCCACCGCCCGCGACATGTTCCGCACGGTCGAGGAAGACCCGCGCGATCTGACCCAGGCGCGCAAGTATCTGGGCGTCTACCTGACCGGGGCGCGCGACGCGACGGTGAAATTCGCCGATCTCTATGCCCGCGACCGCGACCCCTCGGTGCGTGCCGATTACGTCACCCTGCTCGATGACCTCGAAACCAATTTCGCGGCCCGCACCAAGCGCATGCTGGTGACGGATCGCAGCGATCTCGACGTTGAAATCGACGTGCTGCGGGATCGTTTGAACCGTGATAATCTACATATTGAGACATAAGGACCAATAACAATGAGTGACACGATCCGCCAACAGGCCGAAGCTGCCGCGCAGCTCGTCGATGAAATCAATGCCTCGGTTTTGCCCGAACCCTCGACGGCGCTTGTGCCACTGGCCGAAGCCCCCGCGCCGACCGCTGACCAGATCCGCACCCGGATGGCCGAGCTCGACATGACCGACACCAATTCCATCGTCACCTTCGGGTCGAACGCGCAGGCGGAGCTGCAAACGATCAGCCAGGCCATGCTGGAAGGCGTGAAGAACAAGGATGTTGGCCCGGCAGGCGACAGCTTGCGCGAAATCGTTGGGACGATCCGCGGGTTCTCCGTCGATGAACTGGACCCCAACCGCAAGCGCAGCTGGTGGGAACGGCTCTTCGGCAAGGCCAAGCCGGTCCATGATTTCCTGGCCCGTTACGAAGACGTGCAGGGCCAGATCGACCGCATCACCGACAGCCTGCTGGCGCATGAGCATACGCTGATGAAGGACATCAAGTCGCTCGACCTTCTCTATGACAAGACGCTCGCCTTCTATGATGAACTGGCGCTTTACATCACCGCGGGCGAGGAAAAGCTGAAGGAACTCGACGAGGAAACCATCCCCGCGAAAGAGGCCGAGGTTGCCGCCGCGCCCGAGAATGAACAGGTCATGAAGGCGCAGGAACTGCGCGATCTGCGCGCTGCGCGCGACGATCTGGAACGCCGGGTCCATGACCTCAAGCTCACCCGCCAGGTCACCATGCAGTCGCTGCCCTCGATCCGTCTGGTGCAGGAAAACGACAAGTCGCTGGTCACCAAGATCAACTCCACCCTCGTGAACACCGTGCCGCTGTGGGAAACGCAGCTGGCGCAGGCGCTGACCATCCAGCGCTCGACCCAGGCCGCTCAGGCCGTGCGCGAGGCCAACGATCTGACCAACGAGCTGCTGACCCAGAACGCCGCCAACCTGCGCGAATCGAACAAGATGGTGCGCGAGGAAATGGAACGCGGCGTCTTCGACATCGAAGCGGTCAAGCAGGCCAATGCCGATCTGATTGCCACCATCGAGGAAAGCCTCGCCATTGCCGACGAAGGCAAGCGCCGCCGTGCAGCCGCCGAGGTCGAGATGGAAAAGATGGAGCACGAGCTGCGCGATACGCTGGCCTCGGCCACGGCGCGCGGCGACGGCACCGGCGACAATGTCGGCACCGCCGTGCCGCGGACCTGATCCAAGACCCGGAGGCGCGAGGCCGTATGCGCAAGGCCCTGTTTCCAGCCCTGATGGTGGCCGCCTTGGCGGCGCTGTCGGGCTGCGAGGAGGCCCCCGAGCCCCCTTCCTCGCGCCCCTCTACCCCAATCGTCGCGCCACCGTCTGTGGAGCCCTCGGAAGAAAGCCTTGCCTATGCGCGCTACTATGCGGGCGTCCAGCAGCGGCTTCTGACGCAGGGGCTTCTGCGCACCGATGGCGGCGGGCCGGATACGCCCATAGTCGCCCGCAATCTGGTGGCCAATTTCGAACGCATTGCCCTCTATAGCGAATACACCATTTCCGGGGGCCGATTCGTTGCGCAACAGACCCCCGCAGAACTGCGACGGTGGGAGAGACCCATTCGGCTGCAAGCGCATTTCGGCGGCTCAGTGCCCGAAGACATGCGCGACGAGGATCGGGCGGAACTCGCCCGCTATGCCGACCGTCTGGCACGCATCACCGGCCATTCGATTCGCGCCGTGGGATCGGGCGGCAATTTCCATGTGCTCTACCTCAATCGTGACGAACAGCGCGCAGCGGAACCCCTGCTGCGTCGGATCATGCCCAATATCAGCGACGCCACGATCCGGGAAATCACCTCTCTGCCCCGGCATGAATTCTGCGCGGTCTATTCGATTTCGAACGCAGATGCGCCCAATGTCTACGTCTCCGCCATCGCCTTCATCCGCACCGAACACCCCGACCTGCAACGCCGGTCCTGTGTGCATGAGGAAGTGGCGCAAGGCCTCGGCCTGCCCAATGACAGCCCCACCGCGCGGCCCTCGATCTTCAACGATGACGAGGAGTTCGCGCTGCTCACCACCCATGACGAGATGCTGCTCAGCATGCTCTACAACCCCCGTCTCAGCCCCGGCATGACCCCCGATGAGGCCCGCCCGATCCTGCAAGAGCTTGCAGACGGGCTGGTTGGTGGGCCAAGCTGACTCTCAAGGTCTGATTTTCAAAAGGAGGACCAGATGTCCATTTTCGATTTCCTTTCCGGCCAGTTCATTGACGTCATTCACTGGACGGACGACACCCGCGACACGATGGTCTGGCGCTTCGAACGCCATGGCCACGAAATCAAGTACGGCGCCAAGCTGACCGTGCGCGAAGGCCAGACGGCGGTCTTCATCCACGAAGGCCAGATGGCCGATGTGTTCACCCCGGGCCTCTACATGCTCGAAACGAACAACATGCCGATCATGACCACGCTGCAGCACTGGTCGCACGGGTTCCAGTCGCCCTTCAAATCCGAGATCTACTTCGTCAACACCAACCGGTTCACGGATCTCAAATGGGGCACCAAGAACCCGATCATGCTGCGCGACCCGGAGTTCGGGCCGACCCGCATCCGCGCCTATGGCACCTACACCGTCAAGGTGAAGGACGCGGGCCGTTTCATGACCGAGATCGTCGGCACCGATGGCGAGTTCACCACCGACGAGGTTACCTCGCAGATCCGCAACATCATCGTTCAGGAGTTTTCCCGCGTGATCGGCTCGTCGGGTATTCCCGTGCTCGACATGGCGGGCAACACCCACGATCTGGGCCGCATGATGGCCGAGGCGATTTCGGGCACCATCGACCAGTACGGGCTGGAACTGCCTGAACTTTACATCGAGAACATCAGCCTGCCGCCCGCCGTGGAAGCAGCGCTCGACAAGCGCACCTCGATGGGGGTTGTGGGCGATCTGAACAAATACACCCAGTTCTCCGCCGCCGAAGCCATGACCGCCGCCGCGTCGAACCCCGGCGGGGGCGAGGCCGCTGCCGGCATGGGGCTTGGCATGGGCATGGCGATGGCCAACCAGATGGCGAATGCCATGAACCAGGGCAGCCAGCAGCAGCCTGCGCAGGGCGGCGGTGCCGCCGTGCCCCCCCCGCCGCCGGTCGAACATGTCTGGCACCTGGCCGAAAACGGCCAGACCACCGGCCCCTTCTCCAAGGCCGATCTGGGTCGCATGGCCAGCGCCGGGCAGCTCAAGCGCGAAACCTATGTCTGGACCGCCGGGCAGGACGGCTGGAAGAAGGCCGAGGACGTGGCAGAGCTCGCGCAGCTCTTCACCGTCATGCCCCCGCCCCCGCCGCCGGGCATCTGATTCCCGACAGCGACGGAAATCCGGTCCGGCCCCGTGAAAAGGGCCGGACTGTTTGTTTCAGGAGCCCCCATGTCACACGCCCCCGCCTATTCCCGCCTG
Organism: Nioella ostreopsis; assembly: GCF_004000255.1. Taxonomy (GTDB): domain Bacteria; phylum Pseudomonadota; class Alphaproteobacteria; order Rhodobacterales; family Rhodobacteraceae; genus Nioella; species Nioella ostreopsis. The sequence continues at coordinate 72,976 of NZ_RCIQ01000001.1, read as the reverse complement.
CAAATCGCGCTTCATTGGCTGATTGCTGTCCTGATCCTCGCGGCCTGGATCACCCATGACGCCATGGAAACCGCCTTCGAGGCCCGTCTTGAAAGCGGCATTCTGACACCCAACCCCCATGCGATCCTTGGCCTCGCCGTCTTCGTTCTGGTCCTGATCCGCGTGATCGTGCGCCACCGTCAGGGCACGCCGGGTCCGGTGCCGGGCAGTTCCGCATTGGCCGAGGCCGCCGCGCTTTGGGGGCACCGGCTGCTCTACCTGCTCATGATTCTCACCCCCATTGGCGGGGCCATCACCTGGTTCGGCGGCATCGAGGCCCTTGGCGAAGGGCACGAACTGCTTGGCAATGCGCTGATGATCGTGGCGCTCGGCCATGCGCTGGTGGCGATCCTGCACCAGCTTGTGCTGAAAGACGGCACGATGACCCGAATGCTGCGCCCACGCTAGCCTGGGCCATGTGGCTTATTCCCTTGAATTACGCCCTGCCGCGGTCGAAGATGTGGCAGGACCATAAACCATTTTTCAGAGAGCCATGAGCGATTTACCCCCCACCCCGCCCGGAACCGAGCCCGAGCCGGAAGTCACCGACGCCCCCGAAAGCGCCGAACACCGCTTCCCCTGTGATCAATGCGGATCCGATTTCCGCTTCGACCCGGAAGAGGGCAAGCTGATCTGCGACCATTGCGGCAATGAGCAAGACTTCGAGACCGCCGACCTGCCCGAGATCCGCGAGATGGATTTCGAAGCGGCGCTGCGTTCGGGCCTCGACAGCGCCGAGATGGAAGAGATCCGCGTCACCCCCTGCCCCAATTGCGGCGCGCAGGTGGAGTTCAACTCGGACGTTCATTCCACCGAATGCCCCTTCTGCGCCACCCCGGTGGTGACCGATACCGGCACCCACAGGCATATCAAGCCCAAGGCCGTCCTGCCCTTCAAGCTGGAAGAACGCGACGCCCACAAGGCGATGACCGATTGGCTGGGGCGGCTCTGGTTCGCGCCGAACGGGCTCAAGGAATATGCCCGCCAGGGCCGCAGCCTCGACGGCATCTATGTGCCCTACTGGACCTATGACGCCCAGACCGCCAGCCGCTACCAGGGTCAGCGCGGGACGATCTACTATGTCACTCGCACGGTGATGCGCGAGGGCAAGCCGACACAGGTCCGGGAACAGAAAATCCGCTGGACCAATGTCCGGGGCCGCGTCAGCCGCTTCTTCGACGATATCCTGATCCTCGGCTCGCGCTCGCTGCCGAAAAGCTACACCGATAATCTCAAGCCCTGGAACCTGAGCGAGCTGGAACCCTACCAGCCCCATTACCTCGCCGGATTCATGGCCGAGGGCTATACGGTCGATGTAGAGGAGGGGTTCGCGGAAGCGCGCGGCATCATGGACGCTCAGATCCGCCGCGACATCAACGCCGATATCGGCGGCGACCGCCAGCGCATAAGCCATGTGAACACGGCCGTGTCCGAGATCACCTTCAAACATGTGCTGCTGCCGGTCTGGATGGCCGCCTATAAATACAAGGGCCAAAGCTATCGCTTCGTGGTCAATGGCCAGACCGGCAAGGTGCAGGGCGAACGGCCCTGGTCCGCGATCAAGATCGCCATCGCCGTGGTCATCGGCCTCGCCCTGGCTGCCGGTGCCGCCTATCTCTACTCGATTTCGCAGCAATGAGCGACGCCGAGGCGCTGACCCGCATCCTGGACGCCCGGTTTTCCTGCCGGGCCTTCCGGCCTGACCCTCTGCCGCGCGAGTTGATCGAGGAGATCGTGAGCGACTCGCAAAAGGTCGCCAGCTGGTGCAACGCACAGCCCTGGCAATTGGTGGTGACGAGCGCCGAGGAAACGGACCGACTGCGCGCAGAACTGGCAGAGGAGATGACAACGGCCAGCCACACGCCCGACATCCCCTTCCCCGAGCGGTATTCGGGTGTCTACAATCAGCGCCGGTCCACCTGCGGCTGGCAGCTTTATGGGGCTGTGGGAGTGGAAAAGGGCGACCGCGACGGGTCGCACCGGCAGATGATGGAAAACTTCCGCTTCTTCGGCGCGCCGCATGTGGCGGTCCTGACCTCGGAGGCAGAGCTCGGCCCCTACGGGCTCGTCGATTGCGGCGGCTTCCTGACCGCGCTGACCCTGGCCGCGGCGGCGCGCGATGTGGCGACCATTCCGCAAGCGGCTCTGGCCAGCTATGCGCCTTTCCTGCATCGGTTCTTTGATCTCGCTGAAACCCGGACAGTGATCTGCGTCATAAGCATGGGCCGGGCGGATGACGCTCACCCGGCCAACAGCTTCCGTACCACGCGCGCGGGCCTCGACGAAACGCTCCGCTGGCAGGGCTAGGCGCAACCAACGTCCTTGCAAGGACGTTCCAAGGGGCTTGCAAGCCCCTTCCCCGCGCCCGGTCTCAGCCTTTTCGCACCTCGATCCGCTTGGCCTCGGGGCTGGCGGGGGCAGATTTCGCCACCGACACCGTCAGGACCCCGTCCTTCAGGTCGGCACTCACGGCCCCCTCATCCGCATCCGGCGGCAGCCGGAAACTGCGAGAGAACGCCCCGTATTGCCGTTCGCTGAAATACCAGGTCTCGCCCTTTTCCTCGCGGCTCGACCTCTTCTCGCCCTTCACGGTCAACACACCGTCATGGACGCTCACATCGATATCCTTGTCCTCGACACCGGGCAGTTCCACCACCACGCGGTAGCTGGCCTCATCCACAGCCGCCTCTGACGCCGGTGCGAACCAGTCCGCCACATGGCGGCCAACGGTGCGGAAGGGCTCAAAAACCGAGGGCCATCCACCGGATGTATGCGATTTCTCAACCATAGCGATCCTCCTTGATGTGCGACAGATCACGCCTCTGCCTGCGTCCCGGAGTCTCTCCCATCCCGCTTGGATTCGCCTTGATTCCGGTCAAGATTTCCGCACTCTCCCCCGGATCAGCGAAAGGATCCAACATGCGCGCCCTCATCCAACGCATCAGCGAAGCCGCCGTCCGCGTCGACGGAGAGATCATTGGCCAATCCGGCCCCGGCCTGCTGATCCTCGTCTGCGCCATGCAGGGCGATGACACGGCGCAGGCTGAAATGCTGGCCACCAAGATCTCGAAACTCAGGATCTTCACCGATGAGGCGGGCAAGATGAACCGCTCGATCCTCGACATGGGCGGCTCGGCCCTCGTGGTCAGCCAGTTCACGCTGGCCGCCGACACCTCGCGCGGCAACCGCCCCGGCTTCTCCACCGCCGCCCCGCCCGCCGAGGGTGACCGGCTCTATCAGCATGTGGCAGCCCATCTGGCAGGGCTCGGCATCCCGACCGAGACCGGCCAGTTCGGGGCCGATATGAAGGTCTCGCTCATCAATGACGGCCCGGTCACGATCTGGATCGACACCGAGGCCAACTGACCCCCGTACCCTTCTTCTTGGCCCAAATACTCCCGCCGGAGGCATCCCTCCCGAGCAACCCGCGCAAACCTCCGAACCGGCAAACCTGACCCAGCCGATATCCCGCGGCAGCGCGGCCCGGCGAGGCCTCCGCCGTCCGGGGGCAGGTTGAGCCGGGCCGCTCCCCGCCGCTCAGATCACCCCGTCGCGCGCCAGCCGTTCCAGTTCTGCCGAATCCAGCCCGAGCGTCCCGAAGACCTCCGCCGAATCGGCCCCGAGCGCGGGTGGCCCCTGTGCCACCTCGGGCACGGCCCCATCCAGTTTCACGCCCGGTCGCAGCACCCGCACCGGCCGGTCCACGCCCGGCACATCCTCGAAGCAGGCCACCAGCCCCCGGTCGGCCACCTGAGGATGCGCCAGCGCCTCGGGCACCGACAGAACCGCCCCGGCCGGCACGCCCAGGGCGTTCAACTCCCGTGCCCAGTCCCGCGCAGATTTCGCCTCCAACCGCGCCTCGATCAGCGACCGCAACGCATAGCGGTTGCGTTTTCGGTCCTCGCGGGTGGCATAGTCGGGGTCGTCCAGCAGTACCTCCAACCCCAGATGCCGGGCCAGCAATTCCCACTGTTCGTCCTTGTTGGCAGCGATATTCACCAGCCCCCCCTTGCAGCGGAACGCGCCCGAAGGGGCGGAGGTCGTGTTCTCATTGCCATGCGCACCGGGTTCCACCCCCGCGATCAGGTAATTCGACACCGCCCATCCCATCGTGGCCAACACTGCCTCCAGCATCGACACGTCGATCACACAGCCCCGGTCCGGCGCGTTCAGCGCGGACGCAATCGTCATCGCCGCCGTCAGCCCGCCGATCGTGTCGGCAATCGGATAGCCCACGCGCAAAGGCGCGCTCTCTGCATCGCCAGTAATCGACATCACGCCCGCCACGCCCTGCACGATCTGGTCATAGGCGGGGCGATTGACCCATGGCCCATCCTGCCCGAAGCCCGAGATCGCGCAGTAGATGAGCCGGGGGTTTTCGGCCCGCAGAACCTCCGGCCCCAGCCCCAACCGGTCCATCACACCGGGGCGAAAGTTTTCCACCAGAACGTCGGCCCCGCGCACCAGTTCCTTCAGGATCTCCTTGCCCTCCGCATGTTTCAGGTTCAGCGTCACCGACTTCTTCCCGGCGTTCTGCGCCAGGAAAGACACGCCCATGCCCGCCGCATTCAACCCCGGATCGGCCCCCAACTGCCGCGCCAGATCCCCCCGACCCGGCGCCTCCACCTTGATCACCTCGGCCCCCATATGGGCCAGTTGATGGCAGGCGAAGGGACCGGCCAGCACATTGGTCAGGTCCAGAACACGGATACCGGCAAGGGGCTTGGGCGCGGTCATGTCTCGGGCTCCGATCTGGGCAGGAAGGCGGGAACGAGGAAAGTCAGCAGCAGGATGCGGAAAGCGTGGTGGAAGGCCACGAAGGCCGGGTCGGCATCCAGCATCACCGACATCGCGGCCATGGTCTCCAACCCGCCGGGGGCATAGGCAATGAGAAGGTTCGTCACCGGCAGACCCAGGGCCCAGTGCATGGACAGTGCCGCCCCCACGGTGGCGATCAGCGCCAGCGTCGTCAGCACCGCCGCCGCGCCCGAGGCACGCCGGATCTGGGCCAGCGAGATGCCTGAAAAGCGGGTGCCGATCAAAGTGCCCATGATGGCAAATCCGGGGATCGTCACCCATCCGGGCACCAGCCCCGGGGTTGCGCCGGTGCCGTGGCTGACCGCCGAGATTATGAAGCCGCCCATCAGGAAGGCCGCCGGCATGTTCAGGCGTTTCAGCACTGCGCCAAGCGCCGCGGCCAGCACCATGATCACGCCCAGATGCACCAGCGACATAACCGCGTCGGGGCGCGCCGACATGCTCAGATCCACATCGGTCAGCAGGGCCACAGCCAGCGGCACCAGCAATGTCAGGATGAGCACCCGCAGGGACTGCGCCACGGTGATGGTCGATAGCTCCGATTTGGTATCGGCAGACAGGGACAGGATATAACTCAGATGTCCGGGCGTCGCCGCCAGCAGGGCCGATATGCGGTCGAATTCAAGCCAGCGCTGCAGGAGTGTGGCACCGCCCAGAAAAATGACCAGAAGCGCCGAGGCAAGCGCCGCGAGGCTGAGGGGCCATTGGGCTGCGGCGGCCAGGATCTCGGGGTTCACGCCAGCCCCCATCGACGTGCCGATGACAAGGAAGCAGCTGTCCCTCAGCGGCAGCGGCACCCGCGTGCGCAGGCCCAAGACACCCGCCAGCGTCACCAGCGCGGCAGGCCCGGTCAGGTAGGGGGCGGGAATGTGCAGCAAGACCGCGGCCATCGCACCCATAGCGCCCACGGCCAGCGTGGTGGCAAGCGTTGCGGGATCTGGGGGCAGCCAGCTGTTCATGTCCCTGTGATACGCTTGTGCACGGGCAGCGCAAAGAGGATGAGACAGGCGTTGCGCATCGTGCAACGGATTTCAAGAGCACTTGACGGGACAGAAAAAGAAGATGCCCGGTCCGGGGGAGGACCGGGCATCGGGGCACCGAACTAAGGACGGGGGGTGTTCGGCGCCGGGAAAGCAGCCGGTTAGACGGAAAACAAGTGGCTGCGATATTGGGAAATGATTTCGTCATCACCACTGATCGCCTGGCCATAACAAGCGGGCAGCGGTTGCCAGAAATCCAAGGCAATCGGGGAAGGAACGCGTTTCACACTGACCGAGACAAATGTCAGCATGCACTTCAGAAATCGTGACACGTTGTGCTCCCTCACCTGCAGCGCAGAACATCTGCGCGATACAGGAGTAGGTCGGGGGACGTGTCGACTTGGTTCAAAGTTTTTCAGATTTTTTTCGATCCGCGCGCCGAACTGGCGGGCCACGTACAAAAAAAGGCCCGCACTCATGAAGAATACGGGCCGGAAAGGTGCCGATCGGGACGGAAAAGCGGGATCGGTCAGACGAGGGACAAGTCCGTGGCAGGTGACAGTGGCCACGGAAACACCGATGGTTCAGCCCTGAATGGCGCGGCGGAAATTGGTCAGCCGGGCGCGGGAAGCAGGGGCGGTGTCGCGGGTAGGCACCGCCACCAGGTCACGCTGCGATCCGGCGGCACTGCTGCGGACCCGAAGGTGATCGCCTGCGATGGCGCGGCGGGCGGCAGAGGAAAAGGGGGCAAGAAAACGGGTCATGGCTTGGGTCCTGATCGTTATGGCATCCGGCGGGAAAATCCGCCCTTATACCTGTTGGTCGGACGGTGGCCGGCCTCGGTTCAAAATCCCATCCCGATTTCATCGTGGCAAAAGCCGGAAACGCAAGAAACCGGCCCGCAACAGGCCGGTTCCTCAAGGATCACTCTTGCAATATGCGGTTTCAGCAACCGCCGCGCACAAGACCCCAGCCGAATTCGGAATCGAAGCCATCCGGCCCAAGATCCACCGCCGAGCCGCGCAGGCGGTCACGGATCTGGGTCAGGCTCAGCCCGCCGCCTGCCCCCAGCCGGGCCGCCAGTGCGGTAACGATAGGGGCGGCATAGGAGGTGCCGGAGGCATAGTTGCCGCCGCGCGACGAGGCCACGTAGATATCAACACCGGGGGCCGAGAACTCGATATGGTCGCCGTAATTGGCATCGCGATACCGGCGGAAAGCGGCGTCGACGGCGGTTACGGCGATGACTGAAGGGTGCGCCGCCGGATAGGCGGCCCGCTCGCGCCCGTCATTGCCCGCGGCGGCGATCATGATCGCCCCGCGCGCGGCAGCGCTGTCCAGAACAGCCGACAGCACAGTGTTTTCCGGCCCCGCGAAGGACATGTTGATCAGCCGCACATCCTGTTGCAGCAGCCATTCGATGGCGGTGGCAATGCGTTCGATATCCGCCCCGACATCACCGCGCGACTCCGTGAAGGCCGAGACGGCGTACAGCGCAGCACCGGGGGCGAAGCCGCCAAGCGCGCCGGACGGGTCCTGCCCCACGATCAGCGCCGCCACGGCGGTTCCGTGATTGCCCGCAGGCGGGCGTTCGCCATCGCCGAGGAAGCTCTGCGTCACGATCTGCGCTCCGGAAAGCGCCGGGTGGTCCGGGTCAACCGGCCCGTCGATAAGACCGATCGACCGACGCCCCACCGGGCAGGCACCGGGGGAGGCATCGCCAATCATATCGGCGGCGTAAACGCGGGGGCGGGCCTGAGACAACTCATAGATGTGGTGGCGCCCCACCTGGGTATTCGGAGCCACATCGTCGAGAATCATGTTGGCCCGGCGCACACCAAGGCGCAGGCGGAAATCGTAGATGGCAATGCGGATGCCGAGCAGAGGCAGATCACGATAGCGCAGCAATTGCGCCCCGGCGTCGGTCAGGCCATTCCGAGAGGCGTCGAATTCCGAGATCGGACCGCTGACGATGTATTCAGGCAGACCCGATGGAGATGTCACGACGCGAGGTTGTGATGAATTATTGGCATCTACCCGTTCATCTTCATAACCATATTCGTCTTGGTGATCGTCGGGGTAGCACGGCCCGTCACACTCTCCGGGGCTGGTCGGTCCCCCGGTTGCCGGGTCGGTGGGTTCGATCTGGGCTTGCGCAGCCCCCACCTGAAGCGTGAGCAGAAAAGCTGCGGCGACTAGGATGATCAGACGAGACATAAGCAGGGCCTTTGAAAGGGACTATTGCACGTCCTCGACAATAGCCGAAGCCGACAGCGCTGCAAATGCGGCATCCGACATTTCAGCGTCGATCAGGCCAAGCCCGTAGATGCCAAGCGCCGAGGGGCCGGAAACGATTTCCAGACCGGCCTGCAGCAGAAGGGCACGCAGTTCCGCCTCGGTCGCGTCGGGCGCGAAGACCACAGTGAAGTCGGCAGCGGCACCGCCACTGGCCAGCGTAAAGCCCGCAGGTTCGCTTTCGGCCCGCTCCATGGGGGCGGAGCCCGGCCCGATCTGCGGCAGGTTGAAGCCGATACCAACGGCCAACACCACGGCGGCAGCGACCTGCCAGATCCGAAGACGCGACAGGGGCACCACGTTGTCATTGGCGGCAACGGGCGCGGCCACATGGGTTTCGGCATCGACATCGCGCATCAGCCGGGCCAGACCGAAATCACCGGGGCTGGCTACCTCTTCGGCCCGCATCGTGGCGCGGATGGCGGTCAGCGCGGCCAGTTCGGCGCGCAGGTCGGCATCCTCGGCCAGGGCCGCGTCCACGGCGGCCAGATCGGCGCCTTCGAGGGTTCCGTTCGCCCGGAAGGGCAGCAATTCGTGAATATCCTGGTAGCTCATGCCACACCCCTTTCCACGCGGCCAGACAGGCAGCGCATCAACAGTTTCTTGGCATGGAAGATACGGGTCTTGATCGTGCCCTCGGGCACCCCCGCGACCTCGGCGATCTCGCCATAGGTCATGTCCTGATAGAACGCCAGGGTGATCGCCGAGCGGTGATCGTCCTTCAGCGTCTCCAGGCAATGCCTCACATGCGCGGCCTCCTGGCCGGCTGCAAGGCAGGTCTCCTGATCGGGGCCGTCATCTGCCATGTCCGGTGTTTCATCGGTCAGGTCCATACGGCCGCGCTTGCGCATCGCGTCGATGCTCTTTCGGTAGGCTATGCCCATAATCCAGGTTTGCACCTTCGATCTCCCTTCAAAGCGGCCGGCGGAACGCCAGACATCCATGAACACTTCATGGAGTATGTCGCTCGCCTCGTGGGGATCGTTCAATCTGGACACGATAAACTTGTAGACGGGCCGTTCGAGGGCACGGTAAAGCGCCGCCAAGGCTTGCTTGTCGCCCTGCGCGATCTGCTCGATCAGGAACTTGTGGTCTGCACTCATGTCAAAAGGCCCGTCCTGCCTACAAGAGTCAGACTTAACCGGTTTGGCTGGCCGCGCCAAGTGGGGCTGAGGTCAGGTTTCCCCGACTATGATGTCGTTTGACAGGAGACACCCGGCCCCTGCGAACGCGGGTCCTCTTGCGCGAAGCCGTCGATGGCCGGATCGGACCCACTAGAGCGTTTGGTCAGGACCCAAGCTGGACCACCAGTAACTGTCCCGGCAAAGAATCCTGCCTGTGCACCCGCGATAGCACCTGCCAGGTGTTTGATCCCACTATTTGATGGTGCGATCTATTCGTCGGAATGGAAGGAAGCCCTATGGGACAAATTCGTCACGGCTGCGCCACGACCGCGCACGCCATCCGAGCAGCAATAATGAGGGCCTGCCCGCCATTGGTTCGAGGGCTGGCCCGAATGATCGCAAGCTTCGACCGCGGCGCTTACCACGAACCGAAGCATGTACCCCAAGGATCTCAGCCGAAAGCCGCGACAGGGCGCAGGGTGGGCACGAGAAGCTACAACTGAACCGCTCTGGCAGATCAATCATTCTGCGTAAAACCGCTTGACTGAAACGACCCCTTTACCGAAGCCCTGACCCTAATTTACCGTGCGGGTCTGGCCGTTCATGGTAAACGTCGTCTGTCCGGTGATCACCGAGCCATCCGGCAGCTCAATATGCGTCGCATCGCCCATCAGGTCGATCTCGGTGATCCCGAGCGCGTCGAGCGTGTGATAGCTGAGCTTCCCGTCCGGTTCCGTCACCGCCACCCGGAACTGGGACCAGGTGCTGTCCGCGCTCGTCAGCTTGCCGTCACCATTCGTGTCATAGACCGACCGCAGCGCTTCAAGGTCAGACGTCGCCTTCGGGTCCCAGTCCATAAAGTCACACCCCTGCGCTGCCGAACCACCCCTGGAGGCAATCCCATCGCGCGCTGTGCCCGCTAGCATCCCTTGTCGGCTCGGCATCACCTGCCCCCTATGCACCCGCCCCTGCTCACACCGCACGCACCCGCGTCACGCGCCGGTTTCGCATTCTGTCTGCACAGGGGGTGTACGGGGGGTGCACAGGGGGTGTACGCATGGCACCCCCCTGTTTTTGGCTCAATGCGCCTCGGCCCAGTTCGCGCCCTGACCCGCATCCACGACCAGCGGCACGGCCAGTTTCACGGCAGGCTCCGCCGCGCCTTCCATAACCTCGCGCGCCCGCGCGACCAAGGCATCGGCAGACCCCTCCTCGACCTCGAAGATCAGTTCGTCATGCACCTGCAGCAGCATCTTCGCGGGCAGCCCCTCTATGGCGTCCTCCATGCGGATCATCGCCCGCCGGATCACATCCGCCGCAGTGCCCTGAATCGGCGCGTTGATCGCCGCGCGATAGGCAAAACTGGCGCGCGGGCCCTTGGCGTTGATCTCGGGGGTGTGGATCTTGCGGCCAAAGAGCGTCTGCACATAGCCCTTTGATTTCGCAAACTCTTTCGTCGCGTCCATGTAATCCCGGATACCGGGGAAGCGTTCGAAATAGGTGTTGATGAACTCCTGCGCCTCGCCCCGCGGAATGCGAAGGTTGCGCGCGAGACCGAAGCCGGAAATGCCGTAGATCACCCCGAAATTGATCGCCTTGGCGCGGCGGCGGATCTCCGGCGTCATGTCCTCCATCGGCACGTTGAACATCTCCGACGCGGTCATCGCGTGGATGTCATCCCCGCGCTTGAACGCCGCTTTCAGCGCGTCGATCCCGGCGATATGGGCCAGAATGCGCAGTTCGATCTGGGAATAGTCCAATGACACCAGAACGTTACCGGATTCCGCCACGAAGGCCTCGCGGATGCGGCGGCCTTCCTCGCTGCGCACGGGGATGTTCTGCAGGTTCGGGTCCGTGGACGCCAGCCGCCCGGTGGAGGCGCCCGACTGGATATAGCTCGTATGCACCCGGCCCGTGTCGCGGTTGATATGGTCCTGTAGCGCGTCCGTATAGGTCGATTTCAGCTTGCTGAGCTGCCGCCAGTCCAGCACCCGCGCGGGCAGATCATGGCCCTCAGCGGCCAGGTCTTCCAGCACATCGGCCCCTGTCGCATAGGCTCCGGTCTTGCCCTTCTTGCCGCCTGCCAACCCCATTTCATCAAACAGGATTTCGCCCAATTGCTTGGGGCTGCCCACGTTGAAGCTGCGCCCCGCAAGCTCATGAATTTCCGCCTCCAGCCCCGCCATTTTCTGGGCGAAGGCATTGGACATGCGGGAAAGCGTATCGCGGTCGACCTTGACGCCGTGGCGTTCCATCCGGGCCAGCACCGGGACCAGCGGGCGTTCCAGCGTTTCGTAGACGGTCGTGACCTTTTCGCGGTGCAGTTGCGGCTTGAAGCTTTGCCAGAGGCGGAGCGTGATATCGGCATCCTCGGCGGCGTATTTCACCGCCTCGTCGATCTTCACCAGATCGAAGGTGATCGCCGATTTTCCGCTTCCAAGCAGGGACTTGATCGGAATGGGCTCATGCCCAAGGTAGCGCTCGGACAGGGCATCCATCCCGTGCCCGTGCAGCCCCGCATGCATCGCGTAGGACATCAGCATCGTATCGTCGATTGGGTCGACGGTGATCCCGTAATTGGCGAAGATCTTGGCGTCGTATTTCATGTTCTGCCCGATCTTGAGGACGCTCGGGTCCTCCAGCATCGGCCTCAAGAGCGCCAGCGCGTCCTCCAGCCCCATCTGCCCCTCGGCGAGCGCGGAGCCGCCGAAAAGATCGCCCTCGCCTTCCTTGTGCTGAAGCGGCACGTAACAGGCCTGCCCCGGTTCGACCGACAGGCAGACGCCCACCAGATCGGCGGTCATTTCATCCAGGCTGGTGGTTTCGGTGTCCACCGCGACGTAGCCGCGCGCATGGGCCTTGGCGATCCAGGCGGCCAGCGTGGTGGCGTCGCGGACGCATTCATAGGCGTCGGCGTTGAAGGGCACGGCCTCAGGCGCGGGGGCATCATTGCTGGCGGCAACGGCGGCGGGTTCTGGGATATCAGGCGCGTCCATCCCCAGTTGCGTGGCGATCCGCTTGGTCAGTGTGCGGAATTCCATCTGGGCGAGGAATTCCAGCAGCACTTCTGGCTCCGGGTCGCGCAATTCCAGATCGTCGAGCGTGACCTCCATCGGCACCTGATCATCCAGCGTCACAAGCTGTTTCGACAGGCGGATCTGGTCGGCGAAATCAATGAGCGTCTGCCGCCGTTTGGGCTGCTTGATCTCTTCCGCGCGCTCCAGCAGCGTTTCCAGATCGCCATATTCATTGATCAGCAAAGCGGCGGTCTTGATGCCGATCCCAGGCGCGCCCGGCACGTTGTCGACACTGTCACCGGCCAGCGATTGCACATCCACCACGCGATCCGGCCCGACGCCGAACTTGGCCTCCACGCCCTCGCTGTCGATGCGGGCATTTTTCATCGCGTCGAGCATCTCGACCCCGCCACCGACCAGTTGCATCAGGTCCTTGTCGGAAGAGATGATGGTGCAGCGCCCCCCCGCCTCGCGTGCCTGTCGGGCGAAGGTGGCGATGATGTCGTCAGCCTCGTAATTCTCCTGCTCGATACAGGCGATGTTGAAGGCGCGGGTGGCCTCGCGGGTCAGCGGAAACTGCGGCACCAGGTCTTCGGGCGCGGGCGGACGGTTGGCCTTGTAGAGATCATACAGATCGTTGCGGAAGGTCTTGCCGGAATGGTCGAAGATCACCGCCACATGGGTGGGCGCATCGGGGCCTTTGTTATCCTCGATCTGCTTGAACAGCATGTTGCAGAACCCCGACACCGCCCCGATCGGCAGCCCGTCGGATTTGCGCGTCAGCGGCGGCAGCGCGTGGTAAGCGCGGAAGATAAAGGCCGAGCCGTCGACCAGATGCAGATGATGCCCTTTACCGAATGCCATGTGCCGTCCCTGTTCGCGTTGGTCAGGCCCCCTGTGTAGCGCGGGGGTCGGGCTTTGGCGAGGGTCAGGCGACCTGCGCGGCGTGGATAAAGATGGCCACGAAGAAGACCGCCGATGCCGCCACCACGAAGCCGTGCCAGATGGTGTTGTGAAAGCGCATGCGAGAGAGCAGCAGGAAGGCCGTGCCCGTCGAATAAAGCAGCCCGCCCACCACCATCAGCACCACGACCGGGGTCGACATCAGCGCCAGCAGGTCGCGCCCGCCGATGACCACCGCCCATCCCATGCCGAGGCAGATGAGGACGCCGATTAATGTGGACCATTTGCGGACCAGGAAATTGCCGATGGTCGCCACCAGCGCCACGGTCCAGATCACCGCCAGAATGCCCGTCCCGGTGCCGGACAGCAGGGCGAAGGGCGTGTAGGTTCCGGCGATTTTCAGGTAAATGGCGGCGTGATCGAACCGGCGCAGCAAATCGCGCCAGTCGGGTGTCGGCAGGTGGTTGTAAAGCAGCGAGGCGGTCAGCATCGCAATCAGTGACGCGCCATAGATCGACACGCCCACGATCCCCGGCGCCCCCGTCTGCCACATGGCGGTCAGCGTGATCAGCACCGGCACCGCGCCGATGGCAAGGATCAGGGCCGCGAGGTGGACGATGGCATCGCTCAGCAGTTCCGCCCGGGTATAGATCCGGGACGCATGGGGCATCGGAACGGGATCAGGGTGGAGTGCCATAACCCATAGATAGCACCGGTCCGGTCACGGACAAAGCGGGACGAGCGGATGACCTTGGGGCAATCGGGCGGATCGGCGGGGATCAGCCGTTCTGTTTATCCGCGAACGAAGCGTGGATGAATTTCTTGTCGCAATAGCCGCATTCGACCTCGCCCGTGTCACGGTCCAGCGACAGCCACACGCGGGGATGCCCGAGCGCGCCTTCGCCGCCGTCGCAGGCCACGCGCCAGCTGGTCACAACTTCGGTTTCGGGGGCGTCAATGGTCATGGCTGGCGATCCTTCGCAACAAACGGGGGCTTGCAACGCTTCGACATATGGCAAATCGGCCCGCCCCCGGCAAGGCCGATCCGTTTGTCCTGCGTCAGTCCGCCTTTTTCACCATCCGGCCAAGGGGACGGCCGCTGAGGATATGCATGTGGTAATGCGGCACCTCCTGCACGCCGGTCTCGCCCGCGTTGGAGATCAGGCGATAACCCTCGCCGCCCTCGCCCGGCTGGATGCCAAGTCCCGCGCAGATGGCACCGACAACACGGGTGAAATCGGCGATCTCGGCGTCGCTGGCCTCGGCCGCGAAATGATCGTGGGTCACGTAGGGCCCCTTGGGAATGACCAGCACATGATGCGGGGCCTGCGGGGCGATGTCGTTGAAGGCGAGCGTATGCTCGGTTTCCATCACCGTGCTGTTGGGGATCTCGCCACGCAGGATCTTGGCAAAGATGTTCTGGTCGTCATAGGCATAGGCCATGCGGATATTCCTCAGTCGTCAAACAGATAGGGGGTATTGGCGATTTCGCGGGCGGCGTCCATATCGAGGTTGAAATAGTCCGCCAGAACGGTGGCGTTCTCCTCGAGGCTGCGGTCCTGATGGATGCGGAAATGGTTGCCGAAGCCCGCCTCGCGGATGCGCACCGCCTCATAGTCGAACTCATGGCGCAATGTCGGCAGCAGATGTTCCACCACCTCGGGCGGGGTTTCTTCGCGCGCCAGACCCACGCGATGCGCGTGGCCGATTAGGTAGTCGTCGTCGAAGGTGCACTGGATTTCGAGGATGCGGTTGTTCGACTTGTCCGACATGAAATCGCGCATCAGGTCGACATTGTTAGGGTCGAGACAGATCATCAGCCGGTCCACCTCGTAATAGTCGAACAGAAGCTTCATCACCGCGCGGCGGTGGCGGTTACGTTTGTCCAGCGTGCGTTCCAGCCCGCCCAGATGCGGAATCTCGCAGCTTGCCTCATCGAACATGTACTCCAGCCCACGGGTGCGGGTAACCCGTTTCGCAGCGGTCAGAAGACGCTTGGCGACATGCCATTTCTTGCAGACGAGCATAAGCAATTCTCGGTCCTGCCCAAGCGTGCTTTCGCTTTCCCAAAAGCGCGGCGCGAAGCGGCGGCCGATGCGGCCCCGGCCCGACAGGAATTCAAAGAGTTTCTTGCCCTCGTCCGAGATCGCGAAATCGCGCCGGTCCGAGACCCACAACTCCCCCAACCTTTCCTTCAGTTCGGTCGATTCGGGGCTGATCTTGCGGGCGAAGAGGAAGTCCTGAGACAGCAGCAGGTCGAAATGATCGTTATAGAAGGTGACCGGCATCCCGTAATCGGTGAACATCAGGAAGGTCAGCGTCCGCGTCTCAATCTCCCGCACCGCCACAAGGTGGTTCACAAGGGTCTGAAAGAAGGTTTCATCCGGGATCCATGTGGTGCGGAAGAAGCGGATCACATCGGGGCGGTCCTTGCAGAATTGCAGGATCTTCTCGATCGTCGCGCGGCGCAGGCACCACCACTGGCTGCCGATCATGATCTGCACGTCATCGGGGATCGCGCGGTCCAGCCGCAGCCGCTTTTGCATATCCATCAGCCAGTAGAACAGGCGCTTGTGCTTCCGCTCATTGACCAGATGGCGATAGATCAGCCGTTCGCCCCGCATCCCGGTCTTGATCCAGCCCGAGGTGAAGAAATCGAAGCTTTCGATATAGTCCTTGTCGTGGCGGTCGAGGAACTCATGGGCATAGGCCGCAGATTTGATCGAGTTGCAGTCGCCCGACAGCATGTAGAAATGGGTGGCATCGGGGAAAGCGTCCACCGCCGCCTGCACCGCGTTCAGCGTCGCCTGTACCAGCGACCATTCCCCCCACCCGCATTTGACCCGGCGTTTGGCAAAGGTCACCGACGGGTTCTGGTCCAGCGCCTCGCGGATGCGGGCATAGCTGTCGGCCCCGGCGCGGGCGTCGAAATGGATGGAAATGCAGTCGCCAGCCGCCGTCAGACGGCGCGCCTGCAGGATGATCGCCTCAGGGTCTTTGTGACACAACAAGATGAAGGCAATTTTTGCCATTTGCGAAACAGACGCCTCAAACTTTCCTTATTGTTGTGCCATTACTAGTTGATAGCAGGTAAAGACAGCCTAGAGTTTCATGAAAGCCCGATCAATCCGTGGTTCGGGCAAAAAACCGTCGGAGGAAAGGCAGTATGGGTTTCCCTGGGACCTGGATGACAGAGAGCGAAAGCGTCGTCTATCGGGTGGTTCCGAAATGTGCCTGCTCAACCATCGGGCAGATCATGTATTATTCGGACAACGGTGCGTTTTTTGATGGTGATATTCACGATGCCAAGGATGGCATGCACAAATGGGCCTTCGACGCGTCACAGCCGCTGATCGAGGCGAATGTGCGTGGGCATGGCTCCTACGCCTTCACCTGCGTGCGCAACCCCTACGCCCGCATCCTGTCGAGCTTTTTCGACAAGATCTGCGGCATTCAGAGGAACGGCAAACGTTACCGGGGCAACCTCGTGCCGCTTCTGATCCAGAAATACGGGATCGAGGTGGGCGGCGATGACGGCAAGGAGGAGTTCGACCAGATCGCCAGCTTCCGCCGCTTCCTGCTCTTTGCCCGCGACACCATCCGCTGGCGCCGCCCGATGGACCCGGACATTCACTGGTCGGCCATGTCGGGTCATATCTCGACCTTCATCGTCAACGGCGGGCGCTACGACAAGATCTTCTGGACCGAAAGCTTCAACGACGGGATGCAGCAGGTGCTGGACAATATCGAGACCAAGCATTCGCTCGACCTGGCCACGATCCCGCGCTTCAACGAATCCGAGGGCCACGGCCCAAAGCGCGCGCATCCGGTAGAGGACTATTTCGACGACCTGTCGATGCATCTGGTCTACGAGATCTACAAGAAGGACTTCCAGCTCTTCAAATACGATTTCGAGAACCCGGCCAACAAGATGCCCGTGGGAGAGATCGACCTGGACGAGGTTCATGCGAAACTGGGCGACTAGGGCGCTGCTTGCGGTGCTATTGGTCGGGGCGCTGCCGGTCATGGCAACGCCGCCCCGCACGATGGACATCCGCGACAGACTGTTCGCGCGCAACGCCGATACGCTGTTTCTGATCCGCGAAACGCGGGACAATCACGGTCTGCACGGCGTGACCCAGACCGATACGCTGCTGGTCTTCCGCAACCTGTCTGGCGGGGATGACCGGGGGTTTCAGGGCGTGGCAAGGGTGGTTGACCGGGGGCCGGATGGCGATCCGCGCGTCGAAACCCTGCCGCTGTCTGCGCCCGCCAACCCCTATGACCTGTATCACGACTTCGACGCATGGCCTCTGGACCCGCCCCGGTTCGGGACACCCTCAGCAATCACGTTGAGCGAGAGCGGGCTGGACCTCGACGGGTTCGGATTTTCCGGCCCGGCGCGTTATCACCTGCCCCTGTCCGAGCTCACCGCCCGGATGCGGGACAGCCTGCGCGCCAGTCTGCAAATCCTGCCGCCTCATACGGTCGGTGGCGGCAGTATTGGCCCGCATCCGTTCGATCCCGCCGCCATCGACATCCTGCGCGACTGCGATGTCAGCAATAACATGGTTCTGCGCCATGCCGACACAGATCCCGCGCTCGTGCAGCTGACCTGCGAGATCGAGGACGGGTTGGGCCGCATCGAGCTATGGTTCCTTATCCCCCAAGCATGATCTTGACCGCTTGGCCCCCCGGCCCGGCTGCGCTATGAGGCGGCAAATCCCTCTAGCGGAGCAGCACAATGAAAGCGCGCGTGAAATGGGCCGAGAACCGGACCTTCATCGGCAAGTCCGGCACCGGCCATAATTTCGTCTTCGGCACCAAGGAAGAGGACGGCACCACCCCCGGCCCCAGCCCGATGGAGCTGGTGCTGATCGGCACCGGCGGTTGTTCGGCCTATGACGTGGTCTCGATCCTCGAAAAGGGGCGCGAGCCGATCGAGGATGTGGTGGTGGAGCTTGACGCCGACCGGGCCGAGGGAACGCCTGCCGTCTTCACCCGCATCCACATGCATTTCATCGTCAAAGGGCGTGGCGTGAACCCCGCAAAGGTAGAACGCGCCATTCAGCTGTCGGTGGAGAAATACTGCTCGGCCTCGGCCATGATGGCCAAGACCGCAGAGGTTACCCATGATTTCGAGGTGGTGGACAGCCCCGCCTGACAGAACTCAGATCAGCCCCTGTTCCGCGAACACGACCTTGAGAGGCCGCTTGGGACGGGGGCCGATATGGCCGATCACTTCGGCGGCCGCCGCGACGCCCATCTGACCACAGGTCTTCAGGTCCTGCCCGGTGGCGAGCCCATAGATGAACCCGGCGGCGAACTGGTCGCCCGCGCCGGTGGCGTCTACGGGCGTGACTTCGGTCACCGGCACGTGGATTTCCTGATCATCGGCCCGGATCACCACGGGATGGCCCGACCGGGTGCACACCACCAGCGGGCAGACCATCGCAGCCTCTTGCAAGGCGGTGGCGAGGTCCTTGGTTTCGTAGAGCGACAGCCACTCCTCCTCGTTGCCGAACACGAAATCCATTTCGTCCTCGATCAACTGCTTGAAGCTTTCGCGGTGCCGGTCGACGCAGAACGGATCGGACAGCGTCAGCCCGGCCTGCCCGCCCGCGTGGCGGCAGGCGGCAGCAGCGGCGCGAAAGGCGGTCTTGCCCTTGTCCTTGTCGAAGAGGTAGCCTTCAAGGAACAGGTAACGCGTGTTTTCCATCACGACCGGGTCCACGTCGTCAGAGGAAAACTCTGCCCCCGCGCCCAGATAGGTGTTCATGGACCGCTCGCCATCGGGGCTGACGAAGATCATCGAGCGCGAGGTGGGCAGCGGATCGTCATCCGTAGGCGGGTTCGGGAAGGCAGTGCCCTCCTCGACCATCTGTTCGGCGTAGAACTGGCCAAGCGGGTCGTTCTTGACCCGGCCCACGAAGGCCGTTTCCAGCCCAAGCGTGCCGATCCCCGCCAGCGTATTGCCGACCGATCCGCCGGGGGCCTGAACCCGGTCGCGCATCGCGGAATAGAGCAGTTCCGCCCGTTCCCGTTCGATCAGCTGCATGATGCCCTTGGTGATGCCCATATTGGCCAGAAAATCGTCGGTGCCGTGGGAAATCACGTCGACAATCGCGTTACCGATGCCGACCACGTCGTAGGTTTTGCTCATTCGGTTTTGTCCTCGTAGGCGCAGAGATCGTTGATCAGGCAAGTGGCGCAGCCGGGTTTGCGCGCCTTGCATTTATAGCGGCCGTGCAGGATCAGCCAGTGATGGGCATGCTGCTGAAATTCGACCGGGATATTGTCTTCGATGGCGCGTTCCACTGCGTCCACGTCCTTGCCGGGGCAGATGCCGGACCGGTTGCCGACGCGGAAAATATGCGTGTCCACCGCCTGCGCCGGATAGTGCCACCACATGTTCAGCACCACATTGGCGGTCTTGCGGCCAACGCCGGGCAGACTGACCAGTGCCGCGCGGGAGGAGGGGACGACACCGCCATACTCCTCGACCAGAATGCGGCTCAGCTTCATCACGTTCTTGGCCTTGTTGCGGTAAAGACCGATGGTCTTGATATGCTCGATCAGCCCCTCTTCGCCCAGATCCAGCATCTTCTGGGGCGTATCGGCGATCTCGAAGAGCTTGGCCGTGGCCTTGTTCACCCCCACATCCGTCGCCTGCGCCGACAGCGCCACCGCCACCACCAGCGTATAGGCATTGGTGTGATTGAGCTCGCCCTTCGGTTCCGGCTCTGCGGCCTGAAACCGGGTGAAGATCTCGTGGATCGTGTGATAGGGCAGTTGCTTGGCCATGATACCGGCGCTTCTGAAATGGTTTCACCCGCCCTAATGGGGATGGCGGGAAAGATCAACGGCAGCGCCCATTGCCATGGGCAAATGTGGCCTAGAACTCGGGGCAGTAGTATTCCGGCGGCGGCATATCCGGCAGATCGCAGCCGCAATGGCCCGCGGGCAGCGTGATCCTTTGCACCTCGACCCCCAAGGCCCGAATGTCCCGCGTCAGCGCGCGCAAGGTCACAGCCTCTTCGGAATACATCGCATCGGCCATCAGGTCATAGGCGTCGTAATATGGGTCGTCCCAGCTATCGGGCTCTTCGATGGCAATGCCCTGACGGCTGGTGCATTCGACAAGAACCGACCGCGCCTCGGTCCGCCCATCGACAACGCGTTGCTCGGTGAAATGCACGGCGCCGGCGTTGTCACCGTTCAGGTAAGCGATGCCGCCGCCGTCGAGCGTGCATTCCGGCAGGGGGATCACGCAGGCAGAGGCCGAGGTGACAAAGCCCGTCAGAACGACCAAGGCGTAGCAGGCGGTGGCAATGCGGGGCTGGATCATGGCTGGCTTCCTTCTGTTCTCACGCCGGACCCGTCACTTGGTGACGTTTGTCGCGGCAAAGACCTCCGGAGCGATGGAGATCTGGATTGTGCGGTCGGTGGCCTCAAGGCCGAGCTTGCTGCAAAGCCGTTCAGACGGGGCATTCCCGGCCCGTATCCCGGTGAAAAACCCGGTCATGTCGCAGCTGTCGACCATCCGCACCAACGAGTCCGCCCCAAGCAGAAGCGCGAGCCCCTGACCGCGATACCGATCATCCGTCGCCAGCATGCCCCACCAGAATTCTCGCCCCCGGCTGCTTGCGGGATGGAACTGCGCCACGGCGGCTGAGGTGGCGACCACTTCACCGTCCTCAGTCTGCGCATAGACGCAAACGGCGGGACGGGCGATCCCGCGCAGAAACTGCCCCATGGGCAGCAGCACCTCGCAGGAGGCGGTCACACGATCAAGCTGCGCCATGACCTCGGCGGGGGTGTCGGCATCGACCTGCCCGACGGTCAGGCCCGCTGGCAGCGACCGGCTGGCCAGCACCTCTCGCGCGGTCCGAATGGCCTCGGCCCCGCCCCTCCAACTGACATATTCGTCAAGCGAAAGCCCCGCCGCCTCCAAGGCGGCCCGCCGTGCGGGTGTGTCCTCTGCCGATACGCCTTCGCAGGCTCCGACCCCCTGAAGACGCGCCAGCGCGATCTGCTGTCCAATCGTTTCCGGCGAAGGCTCGGTCACCCCGACGGCGCGGCCATGACAGCAATAGGCAGGATCGTCGTGCAGCAGCGCCCACATCGCGGCGGCGCGCCGTTGCAGCCCCTGCTGGGACGGCGAACCGAAATACTCTTCGGCCATGGGCAATTCCTTCAAATTCAAAACGAAGCGATGCTAGCAGGTCGCTTATCCCCTGTCGCGCATCAAAGCGCGGGGAGGTCGGTCAACACGCCCAAGATGCGCAGGAAACGGGTCGCGGGGCCGGGGCGGGGGCTGTAGACAGAAGGGCAGGAGACAGACGCCATGACCGACACCGCCTACCATTACAACGTGATCCGTCGCGCGCTCGATGTGATCGACGCGGCCCCGGCCCCCGGCCCCTCGCTGGAAGATCTGGCGCGGGCCTTGGGGATGAGCCCGGCCCACCTGCAACGGGTGTTTTCGAGATGGGTGGGCGTCAGCCCCAAGCGCTATCAGCAATACCTTGCGCTCGATCACGCCCGGCACCTGCTGCGCGACCGGTTCACGACACTCGCCACGGCAAATGAGATCGGGCTGTCCGGCTCCGGTCGGTTGCATGACCTCTTCGTGACATGGGAAGCGATGAGCCCCGGCGACTACGCGCGCGGCGGCGCGGGGCTGGAGATCTTCTGGGGCTGGTATGAAAGCCCCTTTGGCCCGGCGCTGATCATGGGCACCGAAAAGGGTATCTGCGGCATCGCCTTCGCCGCCGAAACGGGGCCAGAGGCCGCGATGGAAGACATGCTGGCGCGCTGGCCCCATGCAACCTTCACCGAGGATCCGATGGCGCTGAAATCCTGGGCCGACGCGGCCTTCGGCGCGGCGGGGGGCGAGGCGCGGCTTTACCTGATCGGCGCACCCTTCCAGATCAAGGTATGGGAGGCGCTGCTGCGCATTCCCTCGGGCCATGTCACCACCTATTCGGAAATCGCGGGCGCCGTCGGCAACCCCAAGGCCGTGCGCGCCGTGGGCACCGCCGTGGGGCGCAACCCGATCAGCTGGCTGATCCCGTGCCACCGCGCGCTTCGCAAATCGGGCG
This sequence comes from Nioella ostreopsis, assembly GCF_004000255.1. GTDB lineage: Bacteria > Pseudomonadota > Alphaproteobacteria > Rhodobacterales > Rhodobacteraceae > Nioella > Nioella ostreopsis. The sequence goes on along the minus strand of NZ_RCIQ01000001.1, from coordinate 50,696 downwards.
GGCTTGGCGGCTATCACTGGGGCCTGCCGGTGAAACGCGCCATGCTGGCCTGGGAAGCAGCGGAGGAGGACGCGCGCGAAAGCGCCTAGCCCCCTTCCCTGATCCGGGCCATTTCAGCCGTCAGCGCCTCTTCGAATTCTTCCCGGAACTCGGCCACGCGGGCGATATAGGCTTCGTTTTCATGCGGGGGCACGTCCAGCCGGTGCACATCTGCCACGCGCAACATCGCCTCTCGATCCTGAGCGTTGAAGGCCCCGATCATCGCCTCGGACCGGTCGCGGTCGATCCCGAAGGCCTCGATCACCGAGCGTCCCATGCGCAGGCTGCTGTCATAGGTTTCGCGGATGATATCGCGGCAGCCATGCTGCCACAGGTCATAGACGTGGTCGCGGTCGGTGGCCCGGGCGATCACGTGGACATTCGGATAGGTCGAGGTCACGTGATGCACGATCTGGGTGATCCCCTCTCGGTCGTCGATGGCCACGACCAGAACCCGCGCCTCTGCTATGCCCGCCGCGTGCAGCAGGTCGGGCCGGGTCGCATCGCCGAAATAGGTGCGCATCCCGAAGCGCGCCATGATGTCGAGCCTGCGCGACGAATAGTCGATCACCGTGGTCTGGTGGCCCGCCGCGCGCACGATGCGGTCGATGAGACCACCAACGCGCCCCGCCCCCGCGATGATCACGTTCGAGCCTTCGGGCATCTCGTCGGCATCCCGATCCTGCCCGGCGGTGTAGCGCGGGCGGATCACCTTGTCGTAGAGGATGAAAAGCGCCGGGGTCAGCAGCATCGACAGCGCCACCACCAGCAGCAGCTGATCGGCCAAAGGTCCGGGAATGACCGCGTTTGCCACGGTGAACGAGAGGAGTACGAAACCGAACTCCCCCGCCTGCGCCAGCCCGAGCGCGAAGAGCCACTTGTCCGCCCCGCGGATCTTGAACAGGACCGCCAGCACCAGCAGCACCGCAACCTTCAACGCCATCAGCCCAAGCGTCAGCGCGACCGTCACCCCGAGATTTTCGGCCAGAAGCGCAAAGTTCACCCCCGCCCCAACGGTCATGAAGAACAGGCCAAGCAGCAGGCCGCGGAACGGGTCGATATCGCTTTCCAGCTCGTGCCGATACGGTGAATTGGCCAGCACAACGCCCGCAAGAAAGGTGCCAAGCGCGGGGGAGAGCCCCACCAGCGACATCAGAAGCGCGATGCCGATGACCATCATCAGGGCGGTCGCGGTGAACAGTTCCCGCAGATTGGCGACCGAGATGAAGCGGAAAATCGGTGTGGTCAGGTAGTTGCCTCCCACGACAACGGCCCCTATGGCTCCGATCGTCACAAGCGCCGTTTGCCAGCCGGTCAGCCCGTCAACAAGGCTGAGGCCCGGCCCGTGGCCGTCCTCTGCCCCATGTCCCGCACCGTGGCTCAGCACCTCGACCAGCTCCGGCATCGCCAGAAGCGGAATAAAGGCCAGCATCGGGATCACCGCGATATCCTGCGTCAGCAGCACTGCGAAAGAGGATTGCCCGCCATCGGACCGCATCAACCCCTTTTCATTCAGCGTTTGCAGGACAATCGCGGTCGAGGACAGCGCAAAGACCAGCCCGATCGCCAGCGCCACGGTCCAGGGCTGGCCAAGCGCCAGCGCCACGCCCATGACCGCCGCCGTCGTCAGACCGACCTGCCCGCCGCCAAGCCCCAGAAGCTGCGCGCGCATCGACCAGAGGTTTTTCGGTTCCAGCTCCAGCCCCACGAGGAACAGCATCATCACCACGCCGAACTCCGCGAAATGCTGGATCGAAATCACATCCACATGCAGCAGCGCCAGAACCGGGCTGATGGCGATCCCCGCAATCAGGTAGCCCAGAACCGACCCGAGCCCGAGCCGGGACGCAATGGGAACGGCGACGACACCGGCCACAAGGAAGATGAAGGCGAGAAGCAGAAAATCGGTCATGGAGGTCCCCCGTCTGACAATTCCTACGGTAGGGCTGCCGCGTGCGAATGCAACCGACGATTGCCGCCATTGCCCCGCATATCCTGCCGGATCGCGCCGCCGGAAGTGCGCGGGATTCCGCCGCAAGGCAGTTTACCGCTGCCACGGCGAAAAACCGCTGCTATAGTCTCGCCGAACCCCGCATCAGACCGGGTCCGACCTATTGGGAAAGGCAGCCATATGAACACCCCCTTCCGCATTCTCACTCTCAGCCTTGTATCGGCCGTGGGCCTTGCCGCCTGTGAACCCGCTTATCTTCAGGACCCGAACCAGAACCGCACCCGCGACGGGGCGATCCTTGGCGGGATGCTGGGGGCGTTTCTCGGGGCGGCGGCGGATGATGACAACCGGGGCCGCAATGCCGTGCTCGGCGCCGCGGCGGGGGCGGCTGTCGGTGGGGCAATCGGCTATTCGCTGGATCAGCAGGCCGCCGACCTGCGCGCCTCGATGGCCAATGACAATATCGTCATCGACAACCGGGGCGATCACCTGATGGTCACCATGCCCGATGGCATTCTCTTCGACACGGACAGCGCCGCGATTCGGGCGGGCCTTCAGGCCGACCTGCGCGCCATGGCCCGCAACCTGCAGCAATACCCGGCCTCGACCGTGGACGTGATCGGCCATACCGACAACACCGGATCCGCCGATTACAACCAGGATCTGTCCGCCCGCCGCGCCAGCGCCGTGGCCGGTGTGCTTCTGGAACAGGGCGTCGATCCTGCCCGCGTTCGCAGCTTTGGCCGCGGCGAGAACGAGCCTGTCGCCACCAACCTGACGCCCGAGGGTCGCCAGCAAAACCGCCGGGTCGAGATCATCATCCGCCCGACCAACTAACACACGCTTTCACTGGACTTCCCTCGATCTGGTCATTTAACCTGACCAATCAGAGGGAGGTCCGCCATGCCATTCCAACGCATCGACGCCGAGAAGCTGTCGCAATCGGTTGTGCGCCAGATCGAACAGCTGATCCTGCGGGGCATTCTGCGCCCAGGTGAACGCCTGCCATCCGAGCGCGAGCTGTCGGAACGGCTCGGCGTGTCGCGCCCCAGTCTGCGCGAAGCGATTGCCGAATTGCAGGACCGTGGCCTGCTGGCCACCCGCGCCGGGGCTGGCATCTATGTGGCCGATGTTCTGGGCAGTGCCTTCTCTCCCGCCCTGATCCGCCTCTTCGCGTCCCATGATCAGGCGGTTCTGGACTATATCGGCTTCCGCCGCGATCTGGAGGGCGTCGCCGCCGCCCGCGCCGCCGAGGCGGGCACCGATACCGACCTGAAGGTCATCGACACGATCTTTCACAAGATGGAACAGGCCCATAACAAGCGGAACCCGTCCGACGAGGCCGAGCTTGACGCGCAGTTCCACCTGGCCATCATCGAGGCCAGTCATAACGTGATCATGCTGCACATGATGCGATCGATGTTCGACCTGCTGAAAGAGGGCGTGTTCTACAACCGTCAGGTCATGTTCAAGCAGCGCAACACCCGCGATATCCTGCTGGAACACCACCGCGCCATCAACGACGCCATCCAGGCCCGCGACCCGAATGCGGCGCGCGAGGCGGTGAACATCCACCTGACCTTCGTCGAGGACGCGCTGGACCTGCAAAACAAGATCGCCAAGAACGAAGAGATCGCCAAACTGCGCTACGCGCATGAACAGGATCGGTGAGGTCACAGACTTTGTGGTGGCGCAAAGCCCGAAACGAGGATTTGGAGAGTTAACAAGTGACCTGGGTATTTAATCGTTCCGTGAACGATAATGTGTTGATAGCAGGTTGGTTCCTTGAGGCGCAGAAACCACATCCAGACTGGTCTCGATACCTTGATGTTTCCATTGTGCTCGGAGAGGGCACGCGTTCTTTATCCGCGGACGAAATGCCACGACAGTTCTTTATTGATGAGAAGCCGAGGGCGTTACCCGATATGTTCATGGGGTCGAGCGGTAAATGGGTCGTTTCGGATCCCGCCCGCCAGATCATCGAAGATCTCGACCCAGGGCTTCACCAGTTCTTTTCCATCAATGTGCAGTTCCCGGATGGCTCTTCCCCTCCCGGGGAGTGGTTTGCGATGAACATCACGACCGTCCGCAAGACGATGATCGATGCGGAATCCGCGATCAAGCACTTGCCTCCGGCAAAGCTTCCCAAGAAGTTGCCTGACGGAACCATTACGACCTATTGGAGTACAGGCACCAGCCTGATCGATTTCAACGCCAAACGCGTCACCGTTGGACCGGACGCTGATGACGGCGCAAATCTATGGCGGGAGAAGGGGCATCAGAGGGAGCTCATCCTGTTTTCAGACAAGCTTCACGATGCCTTGCAAGAGGCCGGCCTGACGACAGCAAAGAAATTCCGCGCGCGGGTCTCCTCCGAACCCTGAAGCAGTCTCAGGCGCCCTACGCCGGCGAGCTGCCCGCTGAATCGGTCCCGTTCAGCCTGTCGCAGGGATAGGCGCGGGTGATCGCCTCGTCACACTCATGGTGCCCTGGACGCGGAATCAAACCCGCATGACGCGTTTCAGGGTCGGTGGCGACGCGGTTTCGAAACCGCGTGACAAAGGGCTTTCGAAAGCCCTTCCCCGCGCCCCCGGAGCCGCACGCGCAGGCCCTCTTGCCTATCGGGCCCGCCTGTTGCGCAGGAATTCCCCGAACCAGCGAAGGGCATCGCGGGCCTCTTCCATCGGGCCGACCGGGGCGGACAGGGCATATCCCATGCGCGCCATGAACCGGTGCAACCTGCGTTCGATGCAACGCTGATCCTCCGCCGACAACTGGTCCCGCGCGATGGCGCTGTTGCGGAATACGCGGTCTTTCACCACCCCGCGCGAGGAATTTCCAAGCCACGGCTGGCCGTTCTTCGTCGGCTCCAGCATCGACGCATGAAAGGGGACGCCGATGAACTCCGCCAACTGGTGCATCACCGCCTCGGTGTCCGCCGTCAGCCTGTCATAATCCAGAACGAACAACTGATCCGCCGGGTAAATCGCCCACAGGCGCAGCCGCTTCCGGACAGTGCGCGCAAAGGCCCCCGCGGTTTGCGGCGTGTGGTCATACATGCGGGCGACATTCAGAAGCGACAGGTAATGTTCCATCGGGTCACGGGTGCACTGGATGAACCGCCCCCGCGGGCCGAGCATCCGGCGCCATTTTCGCGCGAACCGTTCATTATGCGGGGCTTTGCAGACGAAGTGGAGCCGCCCGACCGGGATCGCCCGGCCCATGGCCAGCAAATAGGCGCCGATCACGACCCGAAACCGGGACAGCGGCACCGAATGGGCGGCAAACCCATCGACGATCAGCCGTTCGAAAAGGTCCCAGTCGAACATGGAATAATCCATGCTGCCAAATCCGGTGCCCCCATGCGCGGTATAGTCGGTCAGGCTGTAATCCGTTTTGCCGCTGGCCAGCCGCCGGGTGTTTTCATTGTCCAGGAACTTGCGGGCCGCGCGAACCGCATCCCGCCTGTCGGCCTTCATGTGGAAAAAGCGCAGCTCCTCCGGGAAGGTCACCAGATCGGGGTGGCCGTCCAGCAGGGTCAGCGGCAGGGTGGTGCCGGTCTTGGCCATGCCGCCGATCACGGTCGCCGTCAGATCGACGGAAAAGATCGGCTCCAGCATTTCGAGGCTGGATCTTGCGTGATCCTGTGGCGGCAAAACAGGCCCTCCCGATCGGTGTCCGGTCATGGTTCGGCCTCGACCTAGCAGAGGCCAGAGGGCCGGGCTAGCCCGGAAATCCGGGGACACCCGGGCCTTGCCATCGCAGCCTTCGCAACCTTGCGGCGACAAGGCCGCCGGGGCTGCAGCTGATCGCAGCGTGGGAAACGGGCCCCGGGCGCAGGGCGTTCCCGATGGAGCGTTGCGGGCAACCCGCCAGCCCAAAGGGGCCGTTCCCGCCGCCCGCGAACCCTGCTACCATCCCGCCATGCGTGCCCTGATCCTCCTCGCCCTTCTCACCTCTCCCGCCCATGCCTGGCAGGCGGGCAGCGAGGGGCGGCTCTGTACGCTCAGCCATTCCGACCCCGCCGCCGATATCCGGCTCACCTATGACCCTGACGGGCCGCTCTACTCCATCACCGTGACCACGCCCGCGCCATGGCCCGAGGCGCCCGTCTTCGGCCTGCAGTTCGACGGGTTCCGGCCCAACATCATTACCACCACCCGGCACGAACGGGACGAAACGGGCCATAGCCTGACAGTTACAGACCAGGGCTTCGGCAACGTGCTCGACGGGCTGGAATTCAACCGGACGGCCACCGCCTTTGCCGGGCAGGGCCTCGCGCGGATCGACCTGACCGGTGCCGCACCCGAGGTGCAGATCTTTCGCGCCTGCACCACCAGCCCCTCGGTCTAGACGAAAATTGAACCGCCGCGCCCGGTGCCGCGACCCATGGTCAGGAACCTAGGGAAGCCAACCATGCGCCGGATCGCCAGCCTCTTCTGCACCGCCCTCAATCTGGGCCTGACCGGCCCTGCCATCGCCCATACCGACGGCCCGGTTCTGGATGCCCCCACACCCGCAAGCATCCACCTGCCCGCCGCGCTGGCCCAGGACACCCCCGCCTGTCACAGCGCCGTGTTCCACGCGGGCCAGTATCCCACCGATCCGCTGACCGTAGACAGCATCACCTGCCTCGATACCAGCTGCGACACCCGCGAAATCATCCTCTGCACCCTGACGGACTGACCGAGCCATGACCATGCAAGCCGATACTCTCGCCCCCCTGCCCTGCTACAGCCAGATGATGCGCCGGATCATCTACACGCTCTGCGCCCTGCAAGCCGTCTTGCTGGCCGTGGCGGTTCTGGTCTCGCATCGCTTCGCCACCGTGATGGCGGGACAGCCTTTGCCGCTGTGGATGGCTCTGGTGGCTGGCTTGGCGCTCTCGGCCCTTCTTGTGCCGGCGCTCGCGCTTGCCCATTCCCGCGCCCACCAGCATCTGGGCATGGCGATGGCCCTGACCCCGCTGGCCGGCTTGGCGGGGGTATCGGTCTATTTGAATTGACGATCACAAATAGGAGGAGGTTGCGTTAGTATTTCTGTAACGACTCGGCCCCATGCCAGTCGATTCCATCGGGCCCGGACCTGCCGCCGGGCCTGCACACGAGTTAATTGACGAGGTTATCATGCGCATCAAACTTGCCGCCCTAGCCCTTCTTCTGTCGGCCCCTGCCGCGCTGGCAGACCAGTTCATCGCCACATTTTCCAACCCGAGCCATCCGCGAAACCTGCAAATCGCAATTACCCAGCTCAATGCCAGCGGCGGCACGATCAGCACCGACAATCGCCGCCTTGCACGGGTCGGGCCTGACCGGTCCACCTGGGCCGTGATCCTCGATCGCAACACCGCCCGCGTCTGCGTCACCCTACGCGGCAATGAAACCGCGACCGACGCGACCGCGATGCTCTCGGGCGGTCGCTCGGAATCCGTCGCGATCACCAATAACGGCCGCCAGATGTGCCCCAGTGCCGATCCCGGCGATATCGAAATCCTGCTGGTGAGCTTCCAGTAATCCTGCGCCGGGGTGCGTCTATCAGCGCCCCGGTCCTCCAGATGAAAGGACCCTGATATGCGCTGGCTCCTGATCATCCTTTTACTCTTGCCCGCCACAGCATTCGCGCAATCCTTCACCCTGTCCGAAGAGGATCCACCCGCCGCCTGCCCGACCGGAACAGCGGTGGCGGGTTTCCAGTGCTCGGGCGATTTCTGCGACAATATCACGATCACCTGCCGCGCCATTGCAGGCCGGGCCGGGGTCACTGACTGGACAGAGTGGGTCGAGGCCGACGGGCAGGACACCGCCTGGTGCAGCAATCCGGGCCTGGGCATCACCTCGGGTGACGGCCCCATTGGCGATTTCGTGATGACAGGCCTCGCCTGCCGCGGTGACAATTGCGACGACATCTCGCTGCAATGCACCCGGTTCCCGGTGCAGATCGACCGTGCCACCTGCATCACCACCCGTCACAGCGACGAAAACCGAGGCGTGGGCCTGCCCCCCGGCCATGTCATCGCAGGCATCCGCTGTTCCGGGCGCCATTGCGATAACAAGGACATCACCTATTGCGGGACGAACCCGCTTTAGTCACTGCGCCAACCCGAGCGCCTCCAGATGCGCGACGCTTTCCTCAACCCGGTCGAAATCATTGATCTCGACGATCAGATGTGGCCCGGATTTGATGTTGCGCAGGGCCTGGAACACCGCCTCCCACACGATATTGCCGCGTCCGATGGGCCAGTGGCGGTCGGCGTAGCCATCGGTATCCTGCAGATGGACATGGCCAAGGCTCTCGCCCGCCGTCGAGATATACCGATCCGCCGGTGGGGCACCGCAAACCCAATGCGCCCAATGGGCGTGGCCGGTATCGACCGACAGGCGCAGCGCGGGCGTATCCGCCGCCGCGATCACCTCGGCCCGGTCGCGCGGATCGGTGTCCTTGATGTTCTCCATCACCATTTCGACGCCCAGATCCTCGGCCCGTGCAATGGCCGGTTTCAGCGTGTCCAGCACGGCAGCGACCCGGCGTTCCCTATCCTTCGGGCCGTTGTCCAGATTGCAGGCATCCCACCCATCATAGGGCGAGTGAATGACCATCTGCCGCGCGTTCAGGGCGGCGCAGACGTCCAGCGCCTGATCCAGCCGTTTCTGCACCACCGCGCGAATGTCGCGGTCCTTCACGTCCAGCTCGAACCCCGCAAACGGCCCATGAATGCCAAGCCGCCCGGTCCAGCCGTCCAGCTTGGTCTTGGCCATGTCGATGAAGGGCTGCGCATTGGCGAGGATATCGGCCAGACAGAACTCCGGCAGCTCCAGGTCGCGGTTCTTCTCAAACAGCCAGTCCCGGTGTTTGTCGAGATCGAGCACGCTCAGCTGCGCGCCGACGATAGGCAGATCGGTCATGTCACCTCCCGTATGGTCTGCCGGGAGTGTGGCAAAGAAAAGGGCGGCTGTCTGCCGCCCGTTTCATCAGAAGTCGAAGATATCGCCCAGGAAGGACCCGATGCCGTCCTTCTTCTTGCGCCGGTCGCCGCCGTCGTGGTCGCTGCGGCTGCCACGCGCCGGGGCTTCGCGCCAATTGCCTTCACGGTTGTCGACCAGGGAGCTGCGCTCGATGATCTTGTCCAACTCGCCTCGGTCCAGCCAGACGCCACGACAGGTGGGGCAATAGTCAATCTCGACCCCGCTACGTTCGGTGATCACAAGGGCAGTTCCGTCAATCGGGCATTGCATGGGCGCGGGTCTCCTCCGGCGGGTTGATGTTCCCTTTCAGATAGGAGCAAACCCGCCCGAAACAACGGGCATCCTGACGATTTCCGTCGGATTCAGCCGCCAGCGACCGTCAGCCCCAACATCCGCCAGCCCTGCATGCCGGGGCGGTAATAGTGGATGCGTTCTGCCGGGTAGCCTGCCTCGATCATGCGGCGGATCGCCGTGGGGGACTGCCCACACCACGGCCCGTTGCAAAAGAGCGCCACGTCGCGCGCCTCGGTGCAATCCCACCCGTCAAAGTCGATCTCACAGCCCAGTTCCCCAAGCCGGTCCACCATTTCCGTATAGGGCATGTTGACCGCACCGGGGATGGTGCCCGCCTGGAACCAATCCGGCGTGCGGCTGTCGACCACGATCACGTCGGGATTCTGCAGCGCCTCCAACAGCTCCAATTCGCCAATCGGGCTGACGCCGGGCGCCGGGATCATCGGCTGGACGCAGAAATTCGGACAGGGGCGAGAGGTGCGGCCCCATTCGTCCTCGATCACATGATCCGTGTCCTGAATGCGAGTGATCTCGCGCGGGCCGGATGCGGTTTCCACCGTGACGGACATCACATCCGGGGTGATCCCCACGGCATCCTGCGCCAGCGCCGGGGTGGCAAGGGTCAATCCGATGATCAGGGCGTGAAGCAAACTGCGGCGCATGGCGATCTCCATTTCAAATGCAATGATTTGAATATGAGGCTACGCGCGCACCCGCTCGGGCGCAAGCCCCGGCTCAGCGTCCTGCGGTGATCTCATCGGCGATTCGGGCGGCCCATTCGCCGATCACCGGGATGAAATCCACTTGGCTCAGCGAATAGACCACCGCAGACACCAGGAACGACGCCCCGATGACCGACCCAAGCCCAAAGGCCAGCCCGCGTCCGAAACTCAACGCCAGCATCCGCCCTACCGTGCTTTGCGAGGTGAACAACCGATGCTGGTTGATCACCGCCACCTCTTCGCGCAACTGCCGCAATTCGGTGCTGAGCGCGTCGTCACCCTCACTCAATTGAAGCTCTCCGCAACGTCATACATCACCGGCTCGAAGCTTTTGCACAGCTCGTTGATAGCTCGGTTCCTTTTACGCATCTCGTCGCTGCGCAGCATCGCCTGAAAATCCTCGCGCTTCTCCCACTGGGAATAATTGGCTACGCGCGTCTGCGCGTCATTCACATGCAGCCCCGCAGCAATGAAGCCGGGCTGATGCGAGATGAAATCCGAATAAGCCGCGGTCAGCGCGTCCAGCAGGTCCTGACAGGTGCCCGGCGTGGTCTCGAAGGTAGTGATGACGGTCTGTAGGGCGGCGCCCTTGGTGATGGTCGGCATGGGAGATCCTCCTGTGACACCAGCCTAACAAGCGCGCCTTTCCGCGCCTAGGCCTTGATCGGGATCAATGACCGGCCCGGGGCAGGAAAAAGGGGCCGCGCCTTGCGACACGACCCCCGGGGCAGAGCTACCCCCCAGGGCAGTCCAGACCTTCCTAACCGCGCGGTTGGGCGCGGTCATGAAGGAATCACGCTGTTTTCATGGCGGGGACGCCGCGTCCATGAACCGGGCCCGAATCTCGGCGGCTCGCAGGTTGCCATCGGGCAGCGGCAGGCCACGCCGCGTCATCTCTTCTTCGATGATCATCAGGAAATCTGCCCCGATCCGGGCATTCACCTCGCCAAGGGCCACGGCGTACTGGGCCGCATAGGCCGCCAGCAGCGCGTCATCCCCCGCTTCGGCGTAGTAGGCGGCCTGATCCCGCCGCCAGACCTCGTCGAAATAGGGATAGAGCGGCGCGATCTCCGGCGCGGATCGCTCGATTGCTGTTTGCGGGGCCGGTGGCCGCTCGTCCAGATCGGCGGTGAAGACCGAGTAGACCGCCAGCCCGAGGCCAAACACGCCCACAGCCAGAATCACCCAGTCAAAGGTTGCTGCCCCGCTTTCGCGCGCAGCGAACCCGTCGGAACGCTTCGAAACCATTTACTCATACCCGTTCTAGGTCACTACCGGGCCAGCGTGGCGCAGTGATGGGGCAAGGCCTTGATCGGATTGTGGTTCTTTGCGGCTGTTTCGGGGAAAGGTCTGGCTGCTTCGGGGCAGCCCGTCACAGGGGTTAATCGTTTCTTAACGGGTGAATTGCCCGCGCAACGCCTGATAGACCACCGCCGTCGCCGCATTCGCAAGGTTCAATGACCGGATATGCGGGCTGCGCATCGGCAGGTGGAAAATGCGGTCTTCCATGCCTGCCAGGATCTCGGCTTGCAGCCCCTTGGTTTCGCGCCCGAAGATCAGATAGGCATCGTCAGGATAGTCAGGGTCATAGACGCTGGATGCGCCATGCTCCTCAAAGAAGAACAGGCTGTCTCGCGGCGGCGAGCGATCCGCCAGAAAATCCTGCCAGCTGTCATATTCGCTCAGCCTCACATGTTTCCAGTAATCCAGCCCGGCCCGGCGCACCGCCTTGTCGTCGATGGAAAATCCATAGGGTCGGATCAGGATCAGCTCCAGCTCCAGCGCCACGCAGGTGCGCCCGATGGTGCCGGTATTGCCGGGGATTTCAGGCGTCACCAGCACCAGTTTCATGCGTTTCTCTGTCACCGGTCTGCCCCGCCTTCATGTGCCGCGCCCGTTTCTAGCCGAAACCCTGCCGGTATGGCCATGGCCCTCATCCTTTGACCGCATTGTGCAGAGCACCCGATTGGGGCGCGTTAGGGATACATTAACCAGATTGCGCGAGGCTTCTCTCATGCGCCCCGTGGTCATCCTTACCCTGCTCTTCTCGTGCCTTGCGTCTGCTGTACAGGCCGGGGCATGGGCCCGACTACACGGCGAGGTCTTCCTGTCCTTCTCCAGCAACCTCCATTCCAGCATCGAGGCATTGGCGGACGGCGTTGATGCGATGAGCCGCCATGATTCCGCCTATCTGGAATACGGCCTGGGCCGCCGGTTGACGTTCAGCGCCGAGATCGGACGCGGGCAACATTCCCGCGAGGCTATGGGCCTGTTGCGCTACACGCTGACCCGACCAGACGCCCGGTTTCAGGCCGCCCTGGACTTTGGCGCCGGTCAGCGCAGCGCTGATGGTCAGGACAACAGCACGCTTGCCCGGCTTGGGTTGTCCCTCGGATACGGCTACGGGATCACTCCGCCGCACTGGATGCCGATGGATCTTCAGGGAGGATGGATTGCGCTGGACGCCCATGCAGTCCGCGACATGAGCCGGCAGCAGGATCGCTGGAAGGTCGAGGCCACTTTCGGCCTGACCCTCTCGGAACGCTCCCGCTTTATGCTGCAGGTGGTGGCTGAGGAATGGGCCGGGCTTGACGTCACCTATGCGCTAAACCCCTCCTTCGTCTACCAAATCCGTGGCGGAACATCTGTAGAGCTTGGGATTAGGGCGATCCAAGGGGAGGACGTGCAGCTCGGATTAGAGCTGGGATTCTGGCACCAATTCTGAACTTATCGCCATGTTTATTCAAAACCGCACGGGTGGTATTCCCTTTGCAGGAGGGGCCCCCAACATGTCGAAACCCAAGCGGATGCTGCGTGAAACCGATGACGAGGCGCGCGCGGTCGGTCAGGATCTGCTGCGCCGGGCGCGGTTCGGCTCGCTCGGGGTGATCTGCCCCGACACGCAAAGCCCGATGGTCACCCGTGTCTCCGTTGGCACCGATGGCGATGGCACGCCAGTGACCCTGATTTCCGAGCTGTCCCTGCATAGCCGGGCCCTTTTTCTCAACAATAACTGTTCCCTGCTGGTTGGCGAGCCGGGGCAGCGGGGCGATCCGCTGATCCATCCGCGCCTGACCCTGCAATGCCAGGCACAGCCAGCGGACAAGGATATGCTCAAACCGCTCTACCTGTCGCAACACCCCAAGGCGACGCTCTACTACGACTTCAGTGATTTCCTGATGCTCCGTCTTCGTGTGATCGCAGCCCACCTCAATGGCGGGTTCGGCAAAGCCTATCGTTTGTCACCTTCTGACCTAAGACTTGTCTAAAAGGACAGGTTTTGTTGCCAAGGTAACATAAAGGGTGCATCATATTGGTTAACGGCACCGTCATAAGGCCAGGATAATGAGCCAAGCGGCAATCGACCCCGAACTTCCCGGCATCTGGATCATTCCGGGTGAGCAGACGACCTATGAAATCGATCAGGATGGCAATTATCACATTGCCGATCCCGCGCAGCCCCTGACCGTGGCCGCCGATGGCGCCGCGATGATCTGGGGCCGGACCCGGTTCGACCGGATCGGCGGGGACAGCGATGCCCCCATCGGGGCGTGGCGCGACCGGGATCATGGGGACGAATGGCTGTTCCGCGAAGACGGGACCTACCTGCAACGCTGGTCCGACGGCGAACGCACCACCGGCATCTGGGTTCTGGATTCTGCAAACGGCACGCTCTGGACACGCGAATACCGGGGCCATCTGGAAACCGATGGCGCCCGGGTGAAATTCCTTCTGCCGTCCGAAACGGCGGTCACTTACGGCTATACGGTCGATGCCGGGGCGTGGGCGTTGCTCGATCCAAACAGCTGGGAAAAGCTGGTGGAATATCGTCGCCCGCAGGGGGAAAAACCCGCGGCCCGCACCAAGAGCGGGGCCGCAGGCTGAGCCGTCAGACCGTATCGCACCGCGCCGTCAGCTGGACCGAGCCATGCACCGGCTGCGACCAGTTCAGCCGCACCGATCCGCGCCCGACCCCGTGCCGCGTGGTGGCATAGGGCATCGTGTAGACGGCGACGTTCGACACCGACCGCACCGCGCCCTCTGGCATCACCGCCACCGCCACGCGCGCCTCGGTCTCGAACGGCAGCCAGTCGCGCAGATCGACCTCCCACACGTCGAGATCGCTGTTCTCCGTCACCTTCACCGTCACCGGGTTTTGCGAGTTCTTGGTGATCCCGTGATAGACATTGCCCGTCATCAGGAAATTCGCGGTGCGGCTGCCATCCAAAGGCGCAATCGAATCGTCCACGTCATCGACCGAATCCAGCGCCCCGCCATTGAGATGCTTGAAGACATTGTCACAGATCGACAGCCCGTTGATGTAATGCCCCGGACCATGCGGCCGGATCAGGATGAAGTTCGACCAGCTGGCAATCCCGTTCGCGGTGAAGATATTGCCGTTGATGGTCAGCCCGCCAAAGGAATACTCCCCCGACATCTCGGGCGCCGGGTCATGTTCATTGGCCCATTCGATATAGCTGTTGTCCACGTAGTTCCCGATGATCGTGGTCTTGACGTTTGTATTGGTCAGCACGATCCCGGCGCTGATCTGGCCGTCGGGCTCGTTATCCCCCTGGAACCAGTGGTTCCCGGTGATCAGGTTGCCATTGCCGCCGAACACCCCGAAATGACGGAACTTCACCGCGCGGTTGTCGCGGATCTTGGTGTCATTGGCATTGGTGTTGAAAGCAATCGTCGTGCGGTCCTGAACCCGCAGCAGCTGTTCATTGGACAGGAACTGACAACGGTCGATCAGCATCCCCGCGCAGCCCTGGTCGCAGGAGGTAATCCCCCGATCCTTGGGGCCGGTGAAGAAACAGTCCTTCACATGAAAGATCAGCCCGCCACGCGGCAACATGATGCCACTGGCCGCCCCGGCGCAGAGGAACTCCACATCCTCCAGCACGAAGCGTTGCAGGTTCTCGAACCCCACGAAATCCATGATGTATTTGAACCGGGTGAAGGTATAGGTCTGGCTCGATGGTGGCACACCCAATGGCGACGACAGGAACACCTGGTTGTTGGCGGCATTCACATCCCGCACATAGATCTCGCGCCCCACACCTTGCGCGGCCGTCACCAGCGAGCCAATGGGGATGGAGCCTGCATTGGCCACATTGTCCAGCCGGCTCGGGTTGGCCACGGTCCAGGTGCCCGTTGCGGTGTGCACCTCGTCATCCCAGTTGGAACTGGGCAGGCAGCTGAACTGCCCGTTGCGGATCACCCGCCTGTTGGCATAGCTCACCTTGTTGCCCACCACGGCGGCCATATCAATCGGCCCGTCCAGTTGCACCCTGCGCCCCATCATGTCGAGGCTTTCGTGGTCACCATGGTTCAGCATCGCCTGAAAGGCCTTCTTGAACCCCTGCAACTCATCGCCCCCGAACGCATCCGCATAGGCAGGCAGGTTGAAACTGCCAGCCAGCACCAGCCGCGCGCTATCGGGCATGTCCAGCTGGCCCTGGAAACGCACCGGCGATTGCAGCGTCAGGTTCGACGCGATCCGATAGGTGCCTTCGCTGACCAACAGCTCACGCCCGGCAGCGGCGGCATCAGCGGCGGCAAAGGCACCGCTGTCATCGGTCACGCCATCGCCCGCCGCGCCGAAATCCTTCACATCCACCCAGTCCATCATCTTGCGCAGGAAGACGTGGGTGACATCCTCGATCTTGATCGATTCAATGCGCACCGTACCGCCATTGCCACCGGTCAGATCCAGCCCGAAATGCCCATAGGCGGCATCCTCGCCCCAGGCCATGTCGACGCCGCTGCGATCCCCGATGCCGACAATGGCCGAGGCGGTCACCACCTCGCCATAGGCGGTCATCGCCGTTGTCGGGCCGGTTTCGACCACGCCTGAGACATGGGTATTGTTGGCCTGCCCGGCCCACCCTGCGATCCGCACGGACGGGATGGTGCCCGACAACGATTTCACCCGCGCCGAGATACGCAGATACAGCCCCGGCAGCATCGGCGTTTCCGCCATGTAGCGGACGCGCGTGATCGTTTCGGTCTTCAGGATCTCCAGACAGGTGCCGAAATCCTGATCCGCCGGCACCAGCACTCCAAAGCCGGATGTGGCCCAGGTATCGGTGCCGGGCGTGCCGTCCTCCCGGCTCCAGACAGAGAGCCCCTCGGAAAATTCCGGCGGCATCAGGTTCAGCCCGTCGGTGATCACTTGGTTCATGTCAAACCCCTTTTGCTCACGCATGGGCAGAGCCCACGCCTTTGACCCCTGCGGGCGGCGTCTGGCCCGAGGGGTGTCTCGATTGTTCACGACTTTCAGGAAAGCGCCGGGCGCTTGGTCAGGCCCGGTTGACGCCCAGACTTACAGGGACAGAGTTAAAAAGCGGTTAACCGCGGCGAAGGTTTCACACCCCCAGATGCTGACCGCGCAGCACGGTCACGCCCGCAATGCGCCAACGGCCGTCGATCTGCACCATCTCGTACTCCAGCAGATGCCCCCGGCCCGTCGGGTCAAGGATCTGCACTTGCTGGACCAGCCTGTCGCCCTCTTCCCGCAAGCCCAGATAGGTTGTTTCCCCCGGCTGCCAGACCATCGGATAGCCGCGTTCCACCATCGCCCCGAAATACATCGGGTGCTGGAACATCTGCTGGATGGTCGGACTGGCGAAGGTCCAGGCGGTGAAGACATTGCCGGTCGAAAACGCATCGAGCTGGCTCTGGATGGTGCTCTCGATATCGGGATTGGCGGGCAGCCGCTCCTGCCCTGTGGCCAGCACAGGGGCCATTGTCAGGATGAGGGCTAGGATAAGGCGGCGCATTCCGGTCCTCCCATCTACAGGCGTCAGGAGAATGGTAGTGCGGATGCGACCAAGGTCAAATCGGGCCGGAAAGGCAGAACGCCGGTGCAACAGCGAAACCGGACTCCGTCTGCACGGGGGGTGTACGGGGGGTGCACAGGGGGTGTACGCATGGCACCCCCCTGTTTTTGGCGTCAGCTGGCCAGCTTTCCGTCCAGCGCGTCGCGGATCAGCTGCTTGCTTTCCTCGATCCCGTAAAGCGCGATAAAGCCGCCGAAGCGCGGCCCCTGAGACGCGCCAAGGCAGACCTCATAGAGCGCCTTGAACCAGTCGCGCAGCGGCTCGAACCCGTGTGTCTTGCCGATGGCAAAAACGATGGACTGCAGGAATTCATCGTCGGTCCAATCAACCTCCGGCAGCGGATCGTCCCGGCCCGCCTCGGCGTTCTTTCTGGCAATGACATCAAGGGCTTTGTCGGCATCACCGAGGCACACCAGCAACTCCTCCATCGCCGCTTTTTCCTTGTCATCGGCAAGGCGGAAGGCACGCGTCGGCTTCACGAAATCGTTGTAATAGCGGATCGCAAAACCCGCCGCCTGATCGAGGTCCGGGTTGCCCTCCGGGCTCGCCTCCGGCGCATAGCGCTGGATGAAGCCCCAGAGCTTCGACTTCTCCTCCGCACCCGACACGCTGGCGAGGTTCAACAGCATCGCGAACGGCACCACCATCGTGCTGACCGGCACCTCGCCCGCGTGGATGTGATAGACCGGATTGGCCAGTTTTTGTTCAGCGTTTTGAGTGTGATAGGCGTTCAGTTGCTGGTGATACTCATCCACCGCCTTGGGGATCACGTCGAAGTAAAGCCGCTTCGCGGTCTTCGGCTTGAGATACATGAAGTAGCTCAAGGATTCCGTCGACGCATAGGTCAGCCATTCATCGATCGAAATCCCGTTGCCCGAGGATTTGGAGATTTTCTGCCCCTGATCATCAAGGAACAGTTCATAGGTGAAATGCTCCGGCGCGGGCTCGCCCAGGATCCGGCAGATCGCGTCATAGATCGGCGTGTTGGTCGAATGGTCTTTGCCATACATTTCAAAGTCCACGCCAAGCGCGGCCCAACGGGCACCGAAATCGGGCTTCCATTGCAGCTTCACATTGCCGCCGGTGACAGGCAGCGTCCATTCGCGGCCATCCTCGTCGTCAAAGGTGATCGTGCCATTCTCGGCATCCACATTCTTCATCGGCACATAGAGCACCCGCCCCGTTTCCGGGTGGATCGGCAGGAAGATGGAATAGGTCTGCCGACGCTCCTCGCGCAGGCTTTTCAGCATAACCTTCATCAGCGCGTCATAGCGTTCCGCCGCGCGCAGCAGGATCGTATCGAACTGGCCCGAGCGATAGAATTCGGTGGCCGAGTAGAATTCATACTCAAACCCGAACGTATCAAGGAACCGGCGCAGCATGGCGTTGTTGTGATCGCCAAAGCTGTCATGCGTGCCGAACGGATCGGGCACCGAGGTCAGCGGCTTCTGCAGATGCTCTTTCAGCATCTCCTGATCGGGCACATTGCCCGGCACTTTCCGCATGCCGTCCAGATCGTCGGAAAAGCAAATAAGCTTGGTGGGGATATCCGAAATCACCTCGAAGGCGTTTCGGATCATCGTCGTGCGCAGCACCTCCCCGAAGGTGCCGATATGCGGCAGGCCCGAGGGGCCATAGCCGGTTTCGAACAGCACATAGCCCTTTTCCGGCGGCGTCTTTTCGTAGCGTTTGAGCACCCGGCGCGCTTCTTCGAAGGGCCATGCTTTCGAGCTCATTGCAACGTCGCGCAGATCAGACATTTCATTCTCCAGAACGGGCGGGTGGCGCACCATACGCCGAAACCCGCCGCTTCCTAGGGCGGGCGGGGCGCGGGGTCAACATTCAGCCCCCTTGAATCGTGGCTTCCGCGACGATCCAGTCATGTATGCGCATCACTTCCTCATTGGCGGCCAACCCGTCGCGGCGGGTGATGAAATAGCCCCGCACCGACCGCGCAGACGGCCCGTCGAGCCGCACCATCGCGCCGGTGCTCAGGAAACTGTCCAAGAGGCCCGACCAGCACAGGCACACCCCCTGCCCCGCCAAGGCCGCGTTGACCAGCATCGCGTAGGAATTGAAGTCAAGCTGCCGCACGCCATCGGGCATGCGCATGCCCGCCGCTTCGCACCAGCTTGGCCAGTCATGCCAGTGCTGACGGGCCGATTCCATCGTCAGCAGGGTAAGTTTCGACAGGTCGGGCGGGCTGGCGTGGCGCGACAGGTAGTGCGGGCTGGCCACTGGAAAGACCTCATCCCCCAGAATACGGCGGGCCAGAGGTTCTGCTTCGCTTGCCAGCCCGTAGCGGATCGAGATATCGCCTGGACGATCCGGATCACCATACTCCTGGCTTATGATACGAATCGTCACTTCCGGGAAGGCCGCCTCCAGTTCCGCCAGTTTCGGGATCAACCAGAATCCGACGAACCCTGACGGCCCCGTCACCGTCACCACCCGCTTTGCATTGCCCCTGCGGATCGTCTCGGCGGCGGCCTCGATCTGGCCAAAGCCGGTTCGCAGGGCCCGCATCATCTCTCGCCCCTGTTGGGTCAAACGTGCCGGCTTGTGACTGCGGTCGAACAGGCGGCAGCCCAGATCCTGCTCCAGCGCGGCGATCCTGCGCGACACGGCGGGTTGTGACACGTTCAGCTCCCGCGCTGCGCCGGTCAGTGTACCGTGGCGCACCGCGGCGTAGAAGGCCGTCAGGCCGGAGAACGGGGGCAGGCGCGAAGACATCATAACCTCAACGTATGTTACCGATCATCTTTAGCGCATTGCGCAGCAACGGGACAATCCGCAATCTCCGCCCACCACACGGGCTAAGAAGGACACCCCCGATGACCCAGTTCGCCAGCGCAGCCGCCGAAACCCTTATCGACCGGGAAGAGGCCTTCGTCGCCCATGCCCCCGCCGTCAACAGCCCCTATCCGCCCTCTTGCGAGGCCTTTTCGATCCATGCCGATGACGTGGCACAAGAGGGCGGTGATCCCACTTATGGCACCGTCACCTGGCGCACGCTGATCAACGGCACCCCCGATGTCCCGCGTGAATTCGTTCTGGGCATTGCCGAGTTCGGCCCCCATGGCACCCTGCTGCAACACCGCCACGATCCGGCGGAGTTCTATCTTGGCATCGACGGGTCTGGCGTCGTGACCATCGAAGGTGTCCCGCACAACATCTCCGCAGGCGTGGCGATCTATGTGCCCGCCGGTGCGGAACATGGCGTTGTCGCGGGGCCTGAGGGTCTGCGCTTCACCTACGGGTTTGCCGAGGGCAGCTTCGACTCCGTCCAGTACCGTTTCAGCGCCGCGAGCGCCTGAACGAGACACGCCGCCGCGCAATCCGCATTCCCCGGCGCGGCGGCGTCACGTCCTCTTGCCCCCATGCGCGGCTGACCCTACTCTCTGGCCGGTACCCGCATTGGAAGGCATAAGACCCGTGACCGAACAGCCCCCTCTTTCCCCGCAGGACGCGCTTGTCGCGCTGATGATCGCCGTTTCGGTATCGGATGAAAGCATCCGCACATCGGAACTGGTCACGATTGAACGCATCGTCGATCACCTGCCGGTGTTCGCCGATTTCGACGCCGACCGGCTTGGCGTTGTCGCGCAGATCGTCTTCGATCTGATGGAGGAGGAAGACGGGCTCGATGCGCTGTTCGGCCTGATCACCGATGCGCTGCCCGAACACCTGTTCGAAACCGCCTATGCGCTGGCCTGTGACGTGGCCGCCGCGGATGGGCTGCTGCGCCAGACGGAATTGCAGATGCTGCAGGAAATCCGCTATCAGCTGAACATCGACCGCCTGCACGGAGCTGCCATCGAACGCGGTGCACGGGCGCGGCACATGACGGTCTGATCCGGTCGGCTAGTCGTTCTCCACATCTTGCGTCACGGTCATGGGGGCGACCGGGTTGCCCGGTGCCACCGAGGATTCGGCGACCGGATGCGGGCTGAGCGTCGTGCGTGAGGAACGAAGCTCCCGATACCCGAGGTAAAGCCCGCTGGCGATGATCAGCGCCATGCCCGTCAGCGTGGCGGCACCGGGCACTTCCCCCCATAGCAGGTAGGCCATCACCGAGGCGATCGGCAGGTAGATATAGTCGAAGGGCGCCACAAGGCTGGCCGAGGTCACCATATAGGCATGGGTCAGCAGGAAATACCCGATCAGCCCAACCGCCCCCATCAGCCCGAGCCGCCCCAGTTCCCAGCCTGTCGGCAGGACCCAGGTGAACTGCAAATGGGTGAATTCCGCAGGGATCGGCACGATCGTGTTGGTCAACCAACCCACGGGCACGATCAAAAGCCCCGAAAAGACCAGCGTATATAGCGCCGTGGTAAGCGTGGTTTCGCGGTCGCCGATCCGGCGGGCAAGGATCTGGGCAATGGCGTAGAACAGCGCGCAGGTCAGCGGCATCACCGCGATCCAGCTGAAGGCGTCTCCCGTCGGGTTCATCGCGATCAGGACGCCAATGAACCCCACGATCAGGGCGCCCGTTCTGTGCGGGCCGATGGTTTCCCCCAACCAGAGCGCTGCCAGAACGGCAATGATCAGCGGGGCCGAGAAGAACAGGGTAGACACCTCGGCCAGCCCCATGAAGGGAAACGCGCCATAGAAGGCGGCAAAGCCGGTGGCCAGCAGAAAGGCGCGCAAGAGGTGCAGCCGCCATAACGGCGTGAACAACCGGTGCGCCCCCCTCAACCAAAGGATCATTGGCACCATCACCAGCACCGCCATGACCCCGCGCGTGACGATCAACTGCCAGACGCTGTAATCCTCCAGCAGCGATTTCATCATCCCGTCCATCGCAACGAAAAAGAACATCCCCAGCACAACGCTGGAAATGCCCTCGATCGCGCGCGGGGTAGCGACCCCGATTGCTGGCTGTGTGACGTCTGACACGCGGGTTTTCCAATCTTTTCAGTAGTCGTCCGGCCACAATTCCCGGCGTGGACGTCCGCGAATTCAAAGTCAGAAAACGCCCCCTGTCGCGTCTGTTTGCGACCAGGCGTCAGGTCCGGTCATGCACCAGTGCCCATCTCTGGATCAGATCCTGCTGCAAGCGCTTGGCGCGGCTGTTGTAGCCGCGGGCTCCGGGCGGGCGTTCTTCCTGTGACGGATCGAAGGTGGTGCGCCGGGGCAGATCGCCGCAAAAGACGGCAAAGGCCAGATCGCGGCCCGATGGCGCCCGGACGAAGCCCGCAAGGGTCGAAACGAAGTAGAGCGTCCCGGTCTTGGCCACAACCTGCACCGGGTGATCGGGAATCGGAGCGCCCTGATCGTCGAGGATCGGGATATTCTTCATCAACCGACGCAGGCCACCATTCGGCCCGGTGCCAACCAGAGCGCGCACCATTTCGCGGGTGCTGATCCGGCTGTCTTCGCTCAACCCCGAATGATCGAGAAAATTCTGGTGCCGGACACCGAATCGGTCCTGCATCCATCGACCCATTTCCGCGGCGGACTGCTCCAGACCCTCGGGTCGAACCCCGCCCGCCTGCGTTGCCAGCAGGCCCGCGACTTCTGCCGTCAGGTTGGTGGACCACCGCATCATGCCGCGCAAGATGTCTTCCAGCGGTTCCGAGACATGTTCGGCCATGACAAGCGCGCCCTCGGGCGGGGCCTCACCCGGTTCTGCGGTTTCCAGCACAATGCCGCGCGCCCGGGCCAGCACCTGAAACACCTCGGCGGCGTAAAGATGTGGGCGGCGGATCGGCAGCCAGCGCGCGCCGTTCTCACCCAGGGCACCACGCGCAACGCTCCATTCCTCGCGGTCTTCCGTGGCCTCGTATTCATAGACGGGCGCGCCCCGATCCACGACCTGCATCCGCGCAACCGAGACCGGAGGGCGCAGCGATTCCGACCGGGCATCCATGGAAACGGAGTAGCCCTCCGCGCCGCGCTGCCATTCGAAATGCACCCGGTTGAAATTCAGGTTCAGCCCCGAAATGGCAGGGTTATAGCCAACGTGGCCCGGTTGATCGGGGTCGATCGCCGTGACATGCGGGATTGCCCCGAACGCCACGCGGAACGCCCCCGTCACCTCGCGCACCCCGGCATCGGCCAGATCGCGCGCCATGGCATTCAGCGCGTCGGTGTCCAGCAGTGGATCGGCCCCGCCGACCAGCCACAAATCACCCTCCAGCCGCCCGTTCGACAGGGTACCATCTGCAATCAGCTGCGTGCGGAACCGGTAGCCGGGGCCGAGCCGGTCCAGCGCATAGGCGGCTGTCATCGCCTTGGTGACAGAGGCGGGCGGCAAGCCCAGAAGCGGGTTCACCGCCTCCAGCACCTCGCCGGTATTGGCGTCGGCCACCACGCAGGACACCGCGCCCCCCAGATCGGCGCGCGCGATCAGGTCCGCAGCACTTGGAAGGGTGCGCAGTTCGAACCCGTCGGGACGGCGCAGCGGAATGCGGGATACCTCGGGCGGCAAGGCGAACGCGCCCTGCGCAAGACCGGCGAAAGTGCCAGCCAGGAATGCGCGTCTCGTTACCATAATGCTCAAATGCTCTTGTCCGTCCGGCACCCACTAAACCGCAGGCAGGCCCGTCACTCAAGCCTTTCGGTGGCCGGAATTTGCCCCTATCACGCGAACATGACCCAATCGCTGCTTCGCGCTCTGCCGCTCATGGTCGTGGCCATGTTCCTGATCCCGCTTGGCGACAGCGCCGGACGGCTGCTTGGGGCGTTTCACGGGGTAAACCCGTTCTTCACGGCGTGGAGCCGCTTTGCCCTCGGCTTTCTGCTGCTCGCCCCCTTCGCCTTTTCGCGATCCGCGCTGCGGCTGCTGGCCGACTGGCGCATCTGGCTGCGCGCCGCTTTCCTGATCTGCGGCATCACCAGCATCCTGACCGCCCTGAGAACCGAGCCGATTGCCAATGTCTTCGGCGCCTTCTTCATCGGCCCGATCCTGAGCTACTTCCTGTCGGCGCTCTTCCTGCGCGAGCCGATCACGCTGCTGCGCACCGCCCTGTTGCTGGCGGGGTTCTATGGCGTCGTCATGGTCGTCGATCCGCGCTTCGGCCTGTCCCCCGGTCTGGGCTTCGCGCTGCTGGCCGGGTGTTTCTACGGTGCCTACCTGACGGCCTCCCGCTGGCTGACCGATGTCGGTCGCCCGCGCCAGATACTGATTACCCAATTGCTGATCGGGGCGGTGGTGCTGATGCCGGTCGGCCTTTACCACTGGCCCCCGATGACCGGGGAGATTGCCGTTTTCACCACTGTTTCGGCGCTTGGATCGGCGCTTGGCAACCTGCTTCTAATCGTGGCGCTTGGCATGGCGCCTGCATCGCGGCTGGCCCCGTTCGTCTATATCCAGCTGGTCGCCGCCACGCTTTGGGGCCTGCTCATCTTCGCAGAAGTTCCGCAGGAGCGCGCCCTTCAGGGGCTGGCGGTGATCCTCGCCTCGGGCCTTGCCACGTTGTTTCTGCGAGAGCGGCGCTAGCGCGTCCAGTCACCCCGCGCCCGGATCTCGGTCGAGGAAATATCGACCATCGGCACATTGAGGAAACACCAGGCCGGTGTGTCCCGGTAGGCGAGCCCCTTGGCCCCGGCGGCAGGCACCTTGAACCGGCGATAGATCTGCGCGGCCTTGGCCGTGCGCGCCGAAATCCGCTGACCGGGCCGGGCCAGAACGCCCACGGGAATGTTCTCCATGATCCAGTCCCATCTCTGCCAGCGATGCAGGCTGGCGAGGTTATCGGCCCCCATCAACCAGACGAAGCGCACACCGGGATAGAGCCGGAACAGCCCCTCCAGCGTTTCGGCGGTGTAGCGCGTGCCCAGATGCGCCTCGATATCCGTCGCCTCGATGCGCGGATGCTGGATCAGCGCGCGCGCCACCGCCATCCGCTTGTCCAGCGGTGCGGGACCTTCCGATTTCAGCGGATTGCCGGGGCTGACCAGCCACCAGACCCGATCCAGCCCGAAGCGCTTCAACGCCTCGCGGCTGACATGCACATGGCCCTCATGCGGCGGATCGAACGATCCTCCGAACAGGCCCACGGTCATGCCGGGGCGGACATATGGAAATCCCGCGCGCATGAGCGCCTTTGTTGCGGCCCGTGCGCCCGCTGTCCAGAGGTCAGATGTTGACACGCCCGCATTCCTGACCTTCCCTGAGCAGCGAAGGAGCCTGCCCATGTCCACATTCGACAGCAAACATGCCGCCCATCTGCACCGCCATATCCATTCGCATCTGCCAAGCGACCCGGCGCTCAGGGTGAAGGCGCTGGAAAGCCTTGCGGTGGAAAAGGGGCTGATCGCGTCCGAGACCGTCGATGCCTGGGTCGAGGCCTATTCGGAGCATATCGGCCCGATGCGTGGGGCCAAGGTGGTGGCGCGGGCGTGGGTTGATCCAGAGTTCAAGGCGCGGCTTTTGGCCGATGCGACCGAGGCGATCAAGGAGTTCGGGTTCGAGGGCAACGCCACCGGCCACCTGAAGGCCGTCGAAAACACCGACGCGCAACACAACATGGTCGTCTGTACGCTCTGCTCCTGCTACCCGTTCTCGATCCTCGGCATGTCGCCCGCCTGGTACAAATCCGCCGCCTACCGCGCCCGCGCCGTGCGGGAACCGCGCGCCGTGCTGGCCGAGTTTGGCGTGGACCTGCCCGAAGAAGTCGCCGTGCGGGTTTGGGACTCGACCGCCGAACTGCGCTACCTCGTGGTTCCGCAGCGCCCCGCCGGGACCGAAGGCTGGGATAAGGAGAGCCTTGCCGCGATTGTCACCCGCAATTCCATGATCGGAACGGACCGGATTCTCCAAACGGGGGCTGCGTGATGGACGGCATCCACGATCTCGGCGGCAAAGAGGGCTATGGCCCGGTTCCGGTTTCGGAAGGCGATGCGCCTTTCACTCATGACTGGGAACAGCGCATGTGGGGGCTGGCGCGCGAGGGCATCTGTCCGTCGATCACAATCGACTGGTTCCGCCACGGGCTGGAACTGATGGTGCCGGGCGATTACCTGACCTTTTCCTACTTCCAGAAATGGGCCACGAATTACCTGATGCTCATGGTCGATGCGGGCCAGATCACCCTAAAAGACCTTGAACGCGGCTATGTTCTGGAACCGGCCGACCCCGCCAAGGCCAAGACCGTCGATCAGATCGTCGAGCAGGTCCGCCGCGCCTGCACCGATTTCTCGGTGCCGGAAGACGCCCCGGCGCATTTCGCCGTGGGTGACACCGTGCGCACCCTGCGCCAGATCAATCACAATCACACCCGCCTGCCCGCCTATGCCCGCGACTGCGTGGGCGAGGTGATCGCCCATCATGGCTGCCACCTTTTCCCCGACGAAGGCGCCCATAACCGCCATGTCGGACAGCACCTCTATACCGTCAGCTTCTCGGCGCAGGAGCTTTGGGGAGATGATGCAAACCCCCGCGACACGGTCACGCTGGAACTGTGGGAGAGCTACCTTGTTCCGGCCTGAAAACCCCCTCGCCCCCCGCGATCCGGTCTTTGACGAGGCCTGGCAGGCGCAGGTGCTGGCGATTGCCGACACCATGGTGCAGGCAGGCCGGTTCACCGCGACGGACTGGGCCGAAACGCTCGGGGCCGAACTGCGCGCGGCAGAGGCCGCCGGCAAACCTGATACGACCGGAACCTATTACGAGGCGGCCCTCTCTGCGCTCGAACGACTGACGACAGAGGCCACCGACATCACCGGTGCGGATCTGAGCGCGCGCAAAGCCACCTGGACCCGCGCCTATGAACGCACGCCCCATGGCCAGCCGGTGTTGCTGGACAGCGGGCGCGACGGGCAGGACTGAGACCCATCCGATTGGGCTGAGAGCATCCCGGCGCGTTTCTACTTGTCGGATAGTTTTATCTGACTTAAGTCAGATAAATGACCGATGATATCCAACGCATCCGCCGTTTCAACCGCGCCGTGACCTCCGAAGTGGGCGCGCTCGATACGTCCTTCCTTGGCCTTGGCCGCCCGCTCGGATCGGCGCGGGTGCTGAACGCCATCGGCCATGGACAGCAGGAGGTGGGGGCGATCCGCACCTATCTCGGGCTCGATTCCGGGCTGATGAGCCGCCTTCTGCGCGGGCTGGAAACCGAGGGGCTGATCACGACCGGCCCCAGCCCCGATGACAGCCGCCGCCGCATCGCGCAGCTGACCGAAGCGGGCCGTGCCGCTTTCGCGGAATATGAGCGGCTGTCGAATGATCAGGCGCGTGCCATCCTCGCTCGCCACCCGCGCCCGAAAGATATCCTGGACGCGATGGACCTGATTGCCACGGCGCTCGGGCAGGACCGTATCGAGATCATCGAGATCGACCCGCGCGAGCCCGAAGCGATCCATTGCCTGACGCAGTATTACGAGGAGCTTGAACGCCGGTTCGCCACCGGCTTCGACGTGAACCTGTCGCGCGACCCGGAGGCCACCGACATGATCCGCCCGCGCGGGGTGTTCCTGCTGGCCATGTCCGACGCGCTGCCGATTGGCTGCGTGGGGCTGAAGGGCGGCGGCGGACCGGTGGCCGAGATCAAACGGCTTTGGGTCTCACCCGCCGCGCGGGGTCTGAAACTGGCGACCCGCCTGATGACACGGGCCGAGGACACGGCGCGGGGGCTTGGCATCGACACGCTCAGGCTCGACACCAACTCCGCCCTGCCCGAAGCGGCGGCCCTCTACCGCAAGTCCGGCTGGCGAGAGATCGACCGCTTCAACGACGACCCCTACCCGGACATGTTCTTCGAAAAGACCCTCTGATCCTTTCATCTTGGCTGAAATACCTCGGGGGGTCCGGGGGGCTGGCCCCCCGAAAAGGGGTGGGCGGGCGGGCCCGACTTCCCCCGCCCATTGCCCCGACCGCTCCCCTTGTCTATGTGAGGGATCAACGCGAATGCATGAGGGTTCCTATGGCTTCCTACCAGTATGTTTACCACATGGACGGGGTCTCCAAGACCTATCCCGGCGGCAAGAAATGCTTTGAGAATATCCGGCTGAGCTTCCTGCCCGGCGTGAAGATCGGTGTCGTGGGCGTCAACGGCGCCGGTAAATCCACGCTGATGAAGATCATGGCGGGGATCGACAAGGATTTCACCGGCGAGGCCTGGGCCGCAGAGGGGGCCAAGGTGGGCTACCTGCCGCAGGAACCTCAGCTGGATGAAAGCCTGTCGGTGCGTGACAATGTCATGCTGGGTGTTGCGGAAAAGAAAGCCAAGCTCGACCGCTTCAACGAGCTTGCGATGAACTATTCCGACGAGACCGCCGATGAAATGGCGGCCCTGCAGGATGACATCGACGCGAACAACCTCTGGGATCTCGACAGCCAGATCGACGTCGCGATGGAGGCCCTGCGCTGCCCCCCCGATGACGCGATGCCTGCGAATCTCTCGGGCGGGGAACGCCGCCGGGTGGCACTGTGCAAGCTGCTGCTCGAAGCGCCCGACATGCTTCTGCTCGACGAACCGACCAACCACCTGGACGCGGAAACCATCGCCTGGCTGCAGCAGCACCTGATCGACTACAAGGGCACGATCCTGATCGTCACCCACGACCGTTACTTCCTCGACGATATCACCGGCTGGATTCTCGAACTCGACCGAGGCCGCGGCATCCCCTACGAGGGCAACTACTCCGCCTGGCTGGAACAGAAGGCCAAACGGCTGGCGCAGGAGGCCCGCGAAGACAAGTCCAAGCAGAAAACGCTGGAGCGCGAACTGGACTGGATCCGGCAGGGCGCCAAGGCCCGTCAGGCCAAGCAGAAGGCCCGGATCAACGCCTATAACGATCTGGCCAGCCAGTCCGAGCGCGAAAAGATCACCCGCGCGCAGATCGTCATCCCGAACGGCCCCCGCCTTGGCAGCAAGGTGATCGAGGTCGAAGGGCTGCAAAAGGCCTATGGCGACAAGCTGCTGGTCGAGGATCTCTCCTTCGCCCTGCCACCCGGTGGCATCGTCGGCGTGATCGGCCCCAACGGCGCCGGTAAATCCACCCTCTTCCGCATGCTGACCGGGCAGGAACAGCCCGATGCCGGCACCGTGGACTATGGTGACACGGTCAAGCTGTCTTACGTGGACCAGTCCCGCGACTCGCTCGACGCGAATGCAACGGTGTGGGAGGAGATCTCTGGCGGCGCCGAGATCATCGAACTGGGGGACGCGCAGGTCAATTCACGGGCCTATTGCTCCTCCTTCAACTTCAAGGGCGGTGACCAGCAGAAGAAGGTCGGGCTGCTCTCGGGCGGGGAACGCAACCGCGTTCATATGGCGAAGCTGCTGAAAGAGGGTGGCAACGTCCTGCTGCTCGACGAACCGACCAACGATCTGGACGTGGAAACGCTTCGGGCGCTGGAAGACGCGCTGGAGGATTTCGCCGGCTGCGCCGTGATCATCTCGCACGACCGCTTCTTCCTCGACCGTCTCTGTACCCACATCCTGGCCTTCGAGGGCGAGGCCCATGTGGAATGGTTCGAGGGCAACTTCGAGGCCTATGAGGAAGACAAGAAGCGCCGCCTGGGACCAGACGCGCTGGAGCCCAAGCGGGTGAAGTACAAGAAGTTCGTGCGGTAAGGACGCCGTACTTAACAAACATCAGATGGGCAGATCTGCCCATCTGTTCAGCCAAGACCACATGCCTGCCCGCTTTTCCAGGTCACCGGTCTGAAAGACCTCCGCGTCAATGACAGTGGAGTGGCAGACTCCCTGAATGACAGCCCTGACCGGAAGGCGAGCTTTGCCGTCAGCCCCAGCTATGAGCGACGTGTTCGGTCTGGATGGCAATCCTGACGAACCTGCTGCTGGCCCGAATCCGGACTGCCCCGCCCCAGAACTGACAAGGCGGTTTCCCGCGTAGAGCTGTTGCGAGGGCTGTACAGAGACGACCCGCCGGGTGTACGGGCAGCGGGCGTTCCTTCGGGCACATCAGCCCGCAGTGTCGACCGACCCCGATTGCAGGACCACCTGTGGTCAAACTCGGGATCATCCTCTCGTTCAGGCTTCAGGAAAAGAGCCCAATACAATGATCGCCAGACCCAAACCCCAATCCGTCCCCGCGTCGGCACCCGCCCCGCGGCCACAGCCGGACCCTGTTCAGTTCAAGGATTGGGCGATGATCTAACCCATTGAAAAAACAGGGGGCGCTATGGCATCGCCCCCTGTTTCTCTCCCGACTGCCAAAGGCACGTCCCACGCATTCCGTGAGAGTTTGCGCAGGGGTCCCCCGTTCCGATCAAGACGCGCCCATATGGGGGCAGATGCGCGACCCGTTTCCGATCGGGTCACCCGCCTCGTGCTCGGAATATTACCACCCTAACCGCCCCGATCCCGCCCGCGAAGCTGTGCAGGCGTATGGCATACTATCCGTTCGCATAGGCCGGGTCATCGCGCTGCCCGGAGCTGCCGATAGACGATTATCCTTGCATTTTGCCCCGCCTGCCCCCATATGCGCCTTGCGACCGTTACCGCATTTCGACCTCTGTCTCCTATCCATGGCTTCAGTCTCGACCTGCTACCGACTGACGCCAGAGTTGCCGCATACTGCGGGCGACGCTTAAACTAGGAGACCACGGACATGGCCACTGGCACCGTGAAATGGTTCAACACCACCAAAGGCTTCGGCTTCATTGCACCCGACACCGGCGGCAAGGACGTTTTTGTACACATCTCTGCTGTCGAGCGCGCTGGTCTGACCGGCCTCGCCGACAACCAGAAAGTGACTTTCGATCTGGAAGCCGGCCGTGATGGCCGCGAAAGCGCGACCAACATCGCCCTGGCCTGATCGGCCCGACGCGACAGAATTCCGGAACGGGGCGCGGCGCAGGCTGCGCCCCTTCTTCTTTGCGGGCAGCCCCCTTGCATCGCGCGTCCGATTGCCCATTTATTACCAAAGTCAATTAAACGGAGCCGTGTCATGCCTGCCGCCGCGAAAATCACCTGCCTCGATTGCGGGGCTGTCAACAGGGTGCCGACCGACAAACTGACCTCGGGCCCGAAATGCGGGGTCTGCGGGGCGAAGCTGGCGGATGGCAAGGTCAAGGCGTTGGACCCGGCAACGCTGGCCAAGGCCAGCAAGACCGACCAACTGCCGCTGCTGGTGGATTTCTGGGCGCCGTGGTGCGGACCCTGCCGGATGATGGCCCCGCAGTTCGAGCAGGCGGCGCGGTCGCTCGCCCCCCATGCCCGCTTCGCCAAGATCGACACGCAGGATTTCCCGCAGGTCAGCCAGAAATTCGGCATCCGGGGCATTCCCCTTTTGATCCTCTTTCAGAACGGCAAAGAGATCGGGCGTCTCAGCGGGGCGCGGCCAGCGTCTGATATCGAGGCGTTCGTGCGGAGCCATGCGAAGGTAAACGCCTGACCCCCACCTGTACTGATTTCTTTTGAACCCTCCGCGAGGCGGCGGCGACCCATGGATATACGCAAGATCACACCGCCCGAAAGGAGTATCCCATGCCCACCCCGTCCCGCCAGACCGGCCCCTCCCACCGGACCAATGGCCAAAAGGGCACGACGCGCCCCACGGGGTTTCGCTTCACCGATTGGGCGATGATCTGAGTTCTCCCTGCCTGTTGTCTTTCCCCCCGGAAGATCCCCGTCTTCCGGGGTTTTTCTGTCGAAATGCCTGAAAACGAAGCGGCATTTTGAAAGTTTTCCCATCCATGCTACCTTCGATCGCCAATACAAAACGGGGAAGAGTTATGCTTGCAATCAGCAGACGTGGTTTCTTGTTCACCGCACTCGGGGCGGCGGCGGCTTGTTCTCCGCTGTCGCGTGTCACCGGTCATAGTCTGGCGCCGAACAGCCGTCTGATCATCTACAGACACGCCGATCGGGTCGACGAGAACCTGACACCACAGGGGATCGCCCGCGCGGCAGCCTTCGCCGATGCCCTGGAGACCATGGAGATTGACGCAATCTACAGCCCCGGAATTCAGCGCAACCTTGATACGGCCGAGCCCTTGGCGCGTGCCAAAGGCCTTGAAATCACGCGGGTTTCCGTGGATCAGATCGCCCGACGCATTGCCCGACTGTCTGCTGGCCAAAGCGTCGTATGGGTCGGCAATAGTGGCAATCTACGCGACATCTGGGAAACGCTTGACCTGGAGGGGCCACCGCCCGTGGAATATGGCGACCTGTTCATCGTCACGACCGATGCAACGGGCGCGGTGCAGATCGACCGCCGACGGGTCGAGATTCCCTAGGTCTCTGACGCCGGCACCGGTCTCGGCTTACCCTCTTCATCAATGGCAACGAAGGTGAAGAGCGCCTCGGTCACCTTTTCGCGTTCACCAACCGCGCCACGCTTGACCCATGCTTCGACCTCGATCCCCATGGAGGTGCGACCCACCCGCCCGATCCGCGTATAGACGCACAGCACATCGCCCACGGCGACGGGGCGAATGAACTTCATCGCATCGACGGCCACCGTGGTGCAGCGCCCGCGCGCGCGTTCGCGGGCCAGGATACCGCAGGCGATATCCATCTGGCTCAGCACCCATCCGCCGAAGATATCGCCATTGCCGTTCATATCGGCGGGCATCGCCACCGTGCGCAGGGTCAGATCGCCCTGGGGCTCTGTTGTCTGGTCGCTCATCTCGCCTGCCTTTCCTCTGCCATTGCCAGAGTGGCACCGGAGCCGGGGACAAACAAGGCTGGCATCACGCCCCGGCTGCCCCTATCTTTTCCCTGTATTGAGAGAATTGGAGCTCCCCCATGCGCCTCATTTCCGCGCTTCTGGCCCTCGCCCTGACCGCCCCCGCCGCACAGGCACAAAGCGTCGAGGAGACAGAGCTGGTCCATGCCCTTTTGCGTAACATGAACCCCCAGTCGATCACCTATAACCGGGAGGTCTGCGGCTATATCGTGCGCACACCCACGGGTGAGCTGGATGTCAGCAAGGTCAGTTGGGGCGGCGAAGCGTCTTGCGGGATGATCCCGGTCGAGCCGGGATATCAGATCATTTCGTCCTGGCACACCCATGCGGCCTGGGCCCCCGGTTATGACGGCGAGGTTCCCTCAACCATCGACGTTGAAGGGGACATGGCCCGTGGCGTGAATGGCTGGGTGGCGACGCCCGGTGGGCGGCTGTGGTTCATCAATGGCCAGACCGGGTTCATGTATCAGGTCTGCGGGCGGGATTGCCTTCCATCCGATCCCGGTTTCTACCCGGAAGAACACGGACCGGTCGAAAAGCAATACACGCTGGCGCAGCTGCGCCGCCGTTTCAACGCAAGGTAGAGAAAAAAGGCGCCGGGGGTGCCGGCGCCTTCCTTGATTCATTCTGCCGCGTCGAGATAGTCCTCCAGCGGCGGGCAGGTGCAGACCAGATGCCGGTCGCCATAGGCGTTGTCCACCCGACCCACTGGCGGCCAGTATTTATCGACCCTGAAGCTTCCCGGCGGGAAACAGCCCTGCTCGCGGCTATAGGGCCGGTCCCAGTCCCCGATCAGCGCATTCACCGTGTGTGGCGCGTGTTTGAGCGGGTTGTTCTCGGCGTCCATCTCGCCCTTTTCGATCGCCGCAATCTCGTCGCGGATCGACAGCATCGCTGTGATGAAACGGTCCAGTTCGGCCTTGGTTTCGGACTCCGTCGGCTCCACCATCAGCGTGCCCGCGACCGGCCAGCTCATCGTCGGCGCGTGGAAGCCGTTGTCCATCAGCCGCTTGGC
Source organism: Nioella ostreopsis (assembly GCF_004000255.1). Classification (GTDB taxonomy): domain Bacteria; phylum Pseudomonadota; class Alphaproteobacteria; order Rhodobacterales; family Rhodobacteraceae; genus Nioella; species Nioella ostreopsis. Next base: position 17,256 of record NZ_RCIQ01000001.1, on the reverse strand, counting down.
GATGTCATCGACGGTCACATGGGCGCTGTCCGCGAAGGGCCGGGTGTCGAGGATGCATTCATGGGCGATGCGCCCGCCCTTGCCTTTGAAGAGCACGTCATAGGCCCCTTCCAACCGCTTGGCGATGTAGTTGGCGTTGAGGATCGCCACCTTGGTCGCCTGCGTCAGCCCCTCGCCGCCCATCATCAGGATATAGGCCCAGGAGATCGGCAGGATCGAGGCAGAGCCAAGCGGCGCGGCGCTGACCGGGCCTTCGGTTCCGCCCGTTTCCGGGTGGCCCGGCAGATGCGGGGCCAGATGCGCCTTGACGCCGATGGGGCCCATGCCGGGGCCACCACCGCCATGCGGGATGCAGAAGGTCTTGTGCAGGTTCAGGTGGCTGACGTCACCGCCGATATCGCCGGGGCGTACCAGACCCACCATGGCGTTCATGTTGGCCCCGTCGATATAGACCTGACCACCGTGATCATGGGTGATCTGGCAAACCTCGCGCACCGTTTCCTCGAACACGCCATGTGTGGAAGGATAGGTGATCATGCAGGCCGCCAGCTTGTCGCCCGCCGCCTCGGCCTTGGCGCGGAAATCCTCCACGTCGATATCGCCGTTGTCTGCCGACTTCACCACCACGACCTTCATGTCGCACATATGCGCCGAGGCCGGGTTGGTGCCGTGAGCCGACACCGGGATCAGGCAGATATTGCGATCTCCCTGCCCATTGGCGCGGTGATAGGCCTGGATCGTCAGCAGGCCCGCATATTCCCCCTGTGCGCCCGAATTGGGTTGCAGGCTCATCGCGTCATAGCCGGTGATCTCGCAGAGCTGCGCCGACAGGTCCTTGGCCAGTTCCGCATATCCCTCAGCCTGATCCGCCGGGGCGAACGGGTGCATGTTGGAAAACTCGGGCCAGGTGATCGGCATCATCTCTGCCGCGGCGTTGAGCTTCATGGTGCACGACCCGAGCGGGATCATCGCGCGATCCAGTGCCAGGTCCCGGTCCGCCAGACGACGCATGTAGCGCATCATCTCGGTTTCCGCCCGGTTGAGGTGGAAAATTGGGTGGGTCAGATACTCTGACTGACGCAGCAACGCATCGGGGATGCGATATTCCTCGGTCAGACCGGCCTTGCGGTCGTGGATACCGAAGGCCCGCCAGAGCCGTTCGATGGTTGCAGGCCGCGTTGTTTCGTCCAGCGAGATCCCGATCCGCGTCTGACCGATCTTGCGGACATTGATCCGCTCGCGCCGGGCCGCGTCGATGATCGCGCCCTGCAGCGGGCCGACATCCACGGTGATCGTGTCGAAGAAGCTTTCAGGCTCGACCTTGTAGCCTTTTTCCTCCAGCCCCCGCGCCACGCGCACGGTCTTGCGATGCACCCGCTGCGCGATGGCCTTGAGACCCTCGGGACCATGAAACACGGCGTAGAAGCTGGCCATATTCGCCAACAGCGCCTGTGCGGTGCAGACGTTCGACGTGGCCTTTTCGCGGCGGATATGCTGCTCGCGGGTTTGCAGCGACAGACGGTAGGCGGGGTTGCCCTGCGCGTCGATGGACACACCCACGATCCGGCCCGGCATGTTCCGCTTGTAGGCGTCCTTGCAGGCCATATAGGCCGCCGACGGACCACCAAAGCCCATGGGCACGCCAAAGCGCTGCGTCGATCCCACGGCGATATCCGCCCCCATGGCGCCCGGTTCCTTCAGCACGGTCAGCGCCAGCGGGTCAGCGATGACGATCCCGATGGCCTTGGCCTCGTGCAGGCGGGAGATCTCGTCGGTGAAGTCGCGCACATGGCCATAGGTGCCCGGATACTGGAACACCGCGCCGAAGACGGCGTCAGGATCCAGATCGTCGGGGCTACCGACGATGATCTCGATGCCCAAGGGTGCCGCGCGGGTTTTCATTACGGCGATGTTCTGCGGGTGGCAGTTTTCATCGACGAAGAAGCCCGTTGCCTTCGATTTCGACACGCGCTGCGCCATGGTCATGGCCTCAGCCGCCGCCGTTGCCTCATCGAGCAGCGAGGCATTGGCGATATCCAGACCGGTCAGGTCCGTCACCATGGTCTGGTAGTTCAGCAGCGCCTCTAGACGCCCCTGCGAAATCTCGGGCTGATAGGGCGTATAGGCCGTGTACCAGGCCGGGTTTTCCAGCACATTGCGCTGGATCGCGGGCGGGCAGACGGTGCCGTAAAAGCCCTGCCCGATCATGGTGGAGAAGACCTTGTTCTTCTTGGCCACCTGCCGCATGTGATAAAGCAACTGCCGTTCTGACATCGGCTTGCCGAAATCGAGGGGCTTCTCCTGCCGCAGGCTGGCCGGAACGGTCTGGTCGATCAGCTCGTCCAGATCCTTCACCCCCAACACCTCGAACATCTCCGCCATTTCCGAGGGCGAAGGGCCGATGTGGCGGCGGTTGGCGAAGTCGTAGGGTTTGTAATCCGTGGGGGTGAAGGCCATCTGGGTCTCTCCTCAGTCGATCATCTCTTTGTAGGCGTCTTCGTCCATATACTCGTCCATCTGCGAGAGGTCGGTCGCCTTGATCTTGAAGAACCACGCCTCGCCCATGGGGTCGTCATTGACCATGCCGGGGGTGTCGGCCAGCGCGTCGTTCACTTCCACGATTTCACCATCGAGCGGCGCCATGATGTCGGAGGCCGCTTTCACGGATTCGATCACCACGATATCGTCATCCTTGGCCACCTGGGTGCCGGCCTCTGGCAGTTCCACGAACACCACATCGCCAAGGGCGGTCGCCGCGTGTTCGGTGATGCCCACGGTCACGATATCGCCATCGGCGCGCAGCCATTCATGTTCTTCGGTGAATTTCATCGGGTCTCTCCCTATTGTTGGATCAGCGTTTGTAATCGGGTTTGTGGAATGGCAGGTCGGTCTGCGCGGCGGGCAGGCGCTTGCCGCGGACTTCGCCATAAAGGGTAATGTCGGCGGGCACGGCGCTGTCGATGATCCCCATGGCAATCGGCGCACCGACCGACGGGCCAAAGCCGCCAGAGGTGATTACGCCGATCTGGGTGCCGCCTTCAGCCGCGTCAAAGAGCGCCACGCCGCCACGCATCGGCGCACGGCCTTCGGGGCGCAGGCCCACGCGACGGCGGGGGGCGCCGTTCTGCATTTCATCAAGAATGCGCTCTGCCCCAGGGAAGCCGCCCTCACGGTCGCCGCCCGCGCGGCGTGCTTTGTTCACGGCCCAGGCCTGACCCGCTTCGATCAGCGAAATATCCTCGGCTAGGTCATTGCCATAGAGCGGCATTCCCGCCTCCATCCGCAGGCTGTCGCGGGCACCGAGGCCAATTGGCATGACCTCGTCCATTGCCAGCAGCGCGCTTGCGAAACCTTCGGCGGCATCGGCAGGCACGGAAATCTCGAACCCATCCTCGCCGGTATAGCCCGAGCGGGAGATCCACAGCTCCACGCCGTTCCACGCGACCTGCGCCACGTCCATGAACTTCATCTCCGCAACCGAGGGCACCATCCGCTTCAGCGCGGTTTCGGCAAGCGGCCCCTGCAGCGCCATCAGCGCGCGGTCAGTCACTTCCTCGACGCCGTCGATAGCGGCGCGCATATGGGCGATGTCATGGTCCTTGCGCGAGGCATTGACGACCAAGAACAGGTCCCCCGCCCGCCGCGCGATCATCAGGTCATCCAGCACCCCGCCCGCGTCATTGGTAAACAGGCCGTAGCGCTGGCGGCCTTCCTTCAGCCCGATCACATCGGCTGGCACGAGGGTTTCGAGCGCCGCATCCGCCGACAGCGGCAGCAGAACCTGCCCCATATGGCTGACGTCAAAGAGCCCCGCCTTTTCGCGTGTGTGCAAGTGTTCCGCCATGACCCCGGCGGCAAACTGCACCGGCATCTCATAGCCGGCGAACGGCACCATCTTGGCGCCCTGCGCCTCGTGCAGCGCCTTCAGCGGCAGGTGTTTCAGATCGCTCATGCGGCCTCCCCTTTGCTTGACCGGGGCTGGCCCGGCATCGTCAAAACATGCGTAAACCGCATGTCACGATGCCCCCTCTGTCCTTTCGCCTGAGATCGTTATCCCTTCGGCGGACGCGATATGCGCCTCTCTCCAGAGTTCAGATGTCCAGCAGGTCCTGTTGCCTGAGAGTTTACCGGGGCGGTTGCTCCTTCGGCACCGGCACGCGGCCGGATTCTCCCTGCTTGAACGAGGGGCAGAATACCGATCTTTTTGATTCCGGCAAGCCCTTGCATGCAACCGCATACGCGGGCATTTCTTAGCCCATGTCAGACCCTTTCTTTTTTGGCTACGGCAGCCTCGTCAACCGATCCACCCATGCCTATCCCCGCGCTGCGAAAGCGACGGTGACGGGATGGGCGCGCGAATGGAAGAAATCAAAGCTGCGCCGCGTGGCCTTCCTGACGGCGGTCGAGGCCCATGGCGAAGAGATCGACGGGCTGATCGCCGCCGTGCCGGGGGCCGATTGGGTGGCGCTGGATGAACGGGAACGCGCCTATCACCGGCTTCCCGTGATGGAGATCCGCCATGACCACCCGCCCCTGCCCGACATCCAGATCTACCGCGCAAGCGCGGATCATATAGAAGAAGCAGGCGACCATGTCCTGCTGCAAAGCTATCTGGATGTGGTGGTGCAGGGCTATCTGCGGGAATTCGGGGCCGAGGGGGCAGACCGTTTCTTCGCCACAACCCACGGCTGGGACATGCCCATTTGCCAGGACCGCGAAGACCCCGTCTATCCCCGGCATCAGCGGCTGACATCCGAGGAGCGGGATTTCGTCGATGACCGGTTGGCGCGGCTTGGGGTCAGCTTCACTGACAGGCGTCCGTGAACAAAAAAACGCCCCGGCCTGTCGACCGGGGCGCTTCTCTAATCTCTCAGGGCGGCTTAATCGCGCTCTTCGATGATTTCGACCATATGCGGGATCTTGGCGATCATGCCACGGACGGAAGGGGTGTCTTCCAGTTCGCGGGTCTTGTGCATCTTGTTCAGGCCCAGGCCGATCAGCGTCTGGCGCTGGATGGCGGGGCGGCGGATCGGGGAGCCGATCTGCTTGACGACGATGGTTTTTGCCATGGGTGCGTCTCCTTACGATTCAGCTGCTTCAGCGGCTTCGGGAGCGGCAGCGTCTGCTTCCGGCTTGCGCAGGATGTCGGCCACTTTCTTGCCACGGCGTGCCGCAACCATACGCGGGGAGGACTCGTTGCGGAGACCGTCCAGCGTGGCGCGGATCATGTTGTAGGGGTTCTGGGACCCGGTCGACTTGGCAACCACGTCCTTGACACCCAGCATCTCGAACACGGCGCGCATCGGACCACCGGCGATGATTCCGGTGCCTTCCGGAGCGGTGCGCATGGTCACCTTGCCGGCACCGTGATGGCCCTTGACGTCGTGATGCAGGGTGCGGCCTTCCTTCAGCGGCACACGGATCAGCTGACGCTTGGCCTGCTCGGTCGCCTTGCGGATCGCCTCGGGCACCTCTTTGGCCTTGCCTTTGCCGAAACCGACGCGGCCACGCTGGTCGCCCACAACCACGAGGGCTGCGAAGCCAAAGCGCTTACCACCTTTAACGGTCTTGGAGACCCGGTTGATCGCAACCAGACGATCTGCGAATTCGGGCGTTTCTTCCCGTTCCTGACGGCGGCCACGGCCCCCGCGGTTTTCACGTTCTGCCATTGATGGCATCCTTATCCTGGTGGCGCGCCCTGCACGCCGGTTTGTGTCAATCGAAGTGGGCCTGAATCGACCCCCCGATCATCGAGGCGGCACCGCAAGGCGCCGCCTGCAAAAGACCCTTGAGAGGTCTTAGAACTTCAGACCACCTTCACGCGCAGCGTCGGCCAGTGCCTTCACCTTGCCGTGGAAGAGGAAGCCGCCACGGTCGAAGTAGCACTCTTCGACGCCTTTGGCCTTGGCACGCTCGGCAATGGCCGCGCCCACCTTGGTGGCTGCTTCGACGTTGTTCTGGCCGACCACGCCCAGATCTTTCTCCATGGTGGAGGCAGATGCCAGGGTGACGCCATTCACGTCGTCGATCAGCTGAACGCTGATGTTCTTGTTCGAACGGTGCACCGACAGGCGCGGACGCCCATTCGCGGTTGCCCGCAGCTTGTTCCGGACGCGCAGGCGGCGTTTCTGGAACAGGACTTTTTTGCTGTTTGCCATTTTTCGCGCCTTTACTTCTTCTTGCCTTCCTTGCGGAAGATATACTCATCCTTGTAGCGGATGCCTTTGCCCTTGTAGGGCTCGGGCTTGCGCCATTCGCGGATGTTTGCTGCAACCTGGCCGACCTCTTGCTGGTCGATGCCTTCAACGATGATTTCGGTGGGCTTCGGCGCGGTCACGGTGACCCCGGCCGGAACCTCGAAATTCACGTCATGCGACAGGCCGAGCGACAGTTTCAGGACATTGCCCTGCATCTGCGCGCGGTAACCTACACCCTGGATCTCCAGCTCTTTTTTGAAGCCTTCGGTCACACCGGCCACCAGATTGGCGACCTGGGTGCGGGACATGCCCCACTGCTGACGGGCCCGCTTGGACTTGCCGCGCGGGGTGACCGACACGGCATTGTCTTCAACGGTGATCGTCACATCGTCGGTTGCGGTGAACGTGCGGGTGCCTTTCGGCCCCTTCACTTCAACGGTCTGGCCGGAGACGGATGCCGAAACACCCGACGGCAGCTCGACCGGTTTCTTACCAATACGAGACATTGCCAAACCTCCTTAGAACACGGTGCAGAGCACTTCGCCGCCAACATTGGCGCCACGTGCAGCTGCATCCGACATCACGCCCTTGGACGTGGAGACGATGGAAACACCCATGCCCTGACGGACCTGCGGGATGTCGTTGACGCTCATGTACACGCGACGGCCGGGCTTGGACACGCGCTTGACTTCGCGGATCACAGGCTCGCCTTCATAGTACTTGAGGCTGATTTCGATGGTGGGATGGCCATTTGCATCCGTGCCACGTTCGTAGCCGCGGATATAGCCTTCGTCGGCCAGCACATCCAGAACCCATGCGCGCAGCTTCGATGCCGGGGTCGACACGGTCGACTTGCCACGCATCTGGGCGTTGCGGATACGGGTCAGCATATCACCGATAGGATCGTTCATCATGTCAAACCCTCCTTACCAGCTCGACTTGACCATGCCGGGGATCTGGCCGTTCGAGGCCAGGTCACGCAGCTTGATCCGCGACATTTTCAGCTTGCGGTAATACGCCTTGGGGCGACCGGTCAGCTGGCAACGGTTGTGCAGGCGAGTGGCCGAGCTGTTGCGCGGCAGTTTCGCCAGCTTCAGGCGCGCCTTGAAGCGCTCTTCCATCGGCCGCTCTTCATCATTCGCGATTTCCTTCAGCGCGGCGCGCTTGACGGCATATTGTGCCACCAGACGTTCCCGCTTCAGTTCGCGTTCGATCATTGCTTTCTTAGCCATGTTCTACTTCCTCTCCGCGGCTCAGCTGTTGAACGGCATGTTGAAATGCTTCAACAGCGCCTTAGCTTCCGCGTCGGTACCCGCGGTGGTGGTGATCACGATATCCATGCCCCAGACCTCATCGACCTTGTCGAAGTTGATCTCGGGGAACACGATATGTTCCTTCATGCCCATGGCGTAGTTGCCACGGCCGTCGAAGGACTTGCCCGACACGCCGCGGAAGTCGCGGATGCGGGGCATTGCAATCGTGATCAGGCGATCGAGGAATTCGTACATGCGGTCGCCGCGCAGGGTGACCTTGGCGCCGAGCGGCATGCCTTCACGAACCCGGAAACCGGCGATCGACTTGGAGGCCTTCGTGGTCAGAGCCTTCTGGCCAGCGATGGCGGTCAGGTCTTCCTGGGCCGACTTGGCCTTCTTGGAATCGCGAACCGCTTCGGCCCCGCAGCCGATGTTCAGGACGATCTTGTCCAGGCGCGGGATCTGCATGTCGTTCTTGTAGCCGAACTCTTCCTTCATGGCAGCACGGATGCTGTCCTTGTAGGCGGCCTTCAGACGCGGGGTGTAGTTTGCGGAATCAAGCATCGATCACGTCCCCCGTGGTCTTGGCGTAACGGACCTTCTTGTCGCCTTCCATGCGGAAGCCAACGCGGGTCGGTTTGCCGTTTGCGTCGATCAGCGCGAGGTTCGACAGCTGGATCGGCATTGCCTTGGGAAGGCGGCCGCCCTGGTCGGTCTGGCTCTGACGGGTATGGCGGATTGCCATGTTGATGCCGTCCACGACGGCTTTGCCGGCCTTGGGGTCGACGGAGGCGATGGTGCCTTCCTTGCCCTTGTCCTTGCCGGCCAGCACGACGACCTTGTCGCCGGTTTTCAGCTTAGCAGCCATCTTACAGCACCTCCGGGGCGAGCGAGATGATCTTCATGAAGTTCTTGGCACGCAGTTCGCGCACGACCGGCCCGAAGATACGGGTACCGACCGGCTCACCTGCGTTGTTCAGGATCACGGCGGCGTTGCGGTCAAAGCGGATGGCGGTGCCGTCTTCACGGCGAACTTCCTTGGCGGTGCGCACGACGACGGCCTTGCGGACGTCCCCTTTCTTCACGCGGCCGCGCGGGATGGCTTCCTTCACCGAGACGACAATGATGTCGCCGACGGAGGCGTATTTACGCTTGGAACCACCCAGGACCTTGATGCACTGCACCCGGCGAGCGCCGGAGTTGTCAGCGACATCCAGATTGGTCTGCATCTGGATCATGTGGTTTCTCCCGACCTGTGGGGGCTGGTCTTGTTAATTCCCCCAGGGTTTCGTTCAATCTGAAAGGAGATCGCTTAGTTCGCGATCACTTCCCAGCGTTTCGACTTCGAAATCGGTGCACATTCCTGGATACGGACGGTGTCGCCGGTTTTGAAAGTGTTGTTGGCATCGTGAGCCCGGTACTTCTTGGACTTACGGATGGTCTTCTGCAGCACGGGGTGCTTGAAGCGGCGTTCGACAGACACGGTGACGGTCTGTTCGTTCTTGTCGCTGGTGACGGTGCCGGTAAGGATACGTTTGGGCATTGTCTTACGCCTCCGCCGCGGCAGCAGCCGCTTTTTCGTTCAGGATCGTCAGAACGCGGGCCGCAGAGCGGCGCACGTTGCGCATACGCGCGGTGTTCTCGATTTGGCCGGTGGCCTGCTGGAAGCGCAGGTTGAAGGCCTCTTTCTTCAGATTGGCAAGCTCTTCCCGGAGTTGATCCGGCGTCTTGTCACGCAGTTCCTGGGCGTTCATCGCCTTTTCCTTTTCTTACAATCACCAGAAGGCGCCTCGGGTTGCTGAGGGTAACCTTGGCCCTGGTGGTTATATGACAAACGACGAATCCCCGGGGGGACCCGGGGACTCGGCAGATGCCGCTCTATAGGGGTATGGGCCGTGAAGGGCAAGGGGGAGTTTCCAACTCTTGCTCCCTCTGGCAATCTGCCCCCTCGCATAGCTCTTTGTGGTGGAGTAATAGCAGCACATGCCCCAGATATCCTCCCTCTTCGTGACCCGCCTGTACCGCGCCCGCCTGTCGGAGTTCGCCCCTGAAATCGACCCGCAGGAACTGGACAATTCCTGCATCGTGATCGCCGAAGATGACGAGGCGGGACAGGAATGGTGCGAGGAGAATGGCTATCCCGGCTATACCTCCTACGCGTCGCTCACCGACCTGCCCTGGCGCTTTCCGATCTTCGCCGATCTGGTGAAGGTGCTCGACCAGCACGTCGCGGCCTTCGCCGAAGATCTGGAATTCGATCTCGATGGCCGCCAGCTGGTGCTGGAGGATCTGTGGATCAACATCCTGCCCGAGGGCGGCATGCATTCGAGCCACCTGCATCCGCATTCCGTCATTTCCGGCACCACCTATGTGGCGATGCCAGACGGGGCCAGCGCCCTGAAGCTGGAGGACCCGCGGTCAGGCCGGATGATGGCCGCCCCTGCGCGGCTCAAAGGCGCGCGGGAGGAGCTGAAGACCTTCATCTATGTGAAACCGGATGTGGGCGATGTGCTGCTCTGGGAAAGCTGGCTGCGCCACGAGGTGCCGATGAACATGGCCGAAGAGGAACGGATCTCGGTCAGTTTCAACTACCGGTGGGAGTGAAACGCGCGCTGCGTTGCGCGGCCCTGCTGCTGAGCTGAGCGCGGCGCATCAAGCCGCCATAGCCTGTTCCCCGCACAGGACACTTGACCCTCGCCCGCGCGGCGTCAATTCTCGGCTGGACGATATTTTCCGCAACCAAAAAGGAATTTTCCGATGCAATGCCACGAGGTCGACTATGAGGTGTTTGGCGACGACATGCAGATCGTCGAGGTGGAGCTTGACCCCGGCGAAAAGGTGATCGCCGAGGCCGGAGCGATGAATTACCTGGAAGATGGCATCGATTTCGAAAGCCGCATGGGCGATGGCGCGCGGCCCTCGGGCGGGATCATGAATTCGCTGCTCAATGTCGGCAAACGGGTGCTGACGGGGGAATCCATCTTCCTCACCCATTTCACCAATAACGGGCAGGGCAAGAAGCGCGTGGCCTTCGCGGCCCCCTATCCCGGCAAGATCATCCCGGTGAATATGGCCGAGATCGGGGGCGAACTGATCTGCCAGAAGGATGCCTTCCTCTGCGCCGCCTTCGGCACCACCACGGGTATCGCGTTTCAGAAGAAGCTCGGCGTCGGGTTTTTCGGTGGCGAAGGCTTTATCCTTCAGCGCCTGAACGGCGACGGAATGGCCTTCATCCACGTGGGCGGCACCGTCATCAAGCGCGAGCTTGCGGCGGGCGAGACCCTGCGCGTCGATACCGGGTGCCTGGCCGCGATGGATGGCAGTGTCGGCTACGATATCGAGCGCGCCGGAAACCTGAAATCCATGGTCTTCGGGGGTGAAGGGCTCTTCCTTGCCACCCTGAAAGGCCCCGGCACCGTCTGGCTGCAAAGCCTGCCCTTCTCGCGCCTCGCCGACCGCATCATGCGCGCCGCGATGCCGGGCGGCAGCAAGGGCGAGGGATCCGTGCTTGGCGGCTTGGGGGATATGTTCGGGGACCGATAGGGGCACGCGGGGAAGCGCCTTCGAAGGCGCTTTGACCCGATTTCGAAATCGGGTTGGAAGGCGGTTCGAACCGCCTTGGCCCCGCTCAACGTCAAACGGCTCGCGCAAACCGGATCGTAGCAAAAGGAAAACCCCCGCCGATCGCTCGACGGGGGTTTTGATATCGTAGGGTGGGCAGTTTGCCCACCAATTACCAGTCTTCGCGGACCACGGTGCGGGTCTTGATCGGCAGCTTCATCGCAGCCAGGCGCAGGGCCTCGCGGGCGATCGGCTCGGACACGCCGTCGATCTCGAACATGATCCGGCCGGGCTTGACCTTGCAGGCCCAGTAATCGACGGACCCTTTACCTTTACCCATCCGAACTTCGACGGGCTTCGAGGTCACGGGCAGATCGGGGAAGATCCGGATCCAGACACGACCCTGACGCTTCATGTGACGCGTCATGGCCCGACGGGCGGCTTCGATCTGACGGGCGGTGACCCGCTCGGGTTGCAGCGCCTTCAGGCCGAAGGTGCCGAAGTTCAGGTCAGACCCGCCCTTCGCTTCACCGCGAATGCGGCCCTTGTGCTGTTTGCGGAATTTTGTGCGCTTCGGTTGCAGCATTTTCTTCTACTCCTTAGCGATCACGACGGCCGCGGCCACCGCCCTGAGGACGCGGTCCGCCACCTTCCTGGGCTTCAGCGTGGCGACGGTCACGGGCAGCGGGATCGTGCTCCATGATTTCGCCTTTGAAGATCCAGGTCTTGATGCCGATGATGCCGTAGGGCGTGGACGCCTCGGCATGTGCATAGTCGATGTCGGCGCGAAGGGTGTGAAGCGGCACACGGCCCTCACGATACCATTCGGTCCGTGCGATCTCTGCGCCACCCAGACGGCCGGCAACGTTCACGCGGATGCCCAGGGCACCCATGCGCATGGCGTTCTGCACGGCGCGCTTCATGGCACGACGGAAGGACACACGACGTTCCAGCTGCTGCGCGATGGATTCTGCCACCAGGGCAGCATCCAGCTCGGGCTTGCGGATCTCAACGATGTTGAGATGCAATTCCGACGCGGTCATCGACGCGAGCTTCTTGCGCAGGGTTTCGATATCGGCGCCTTTCTTGCCGATGATCACGCCCGGACGCGCGGTGTGAACGGTGACGCGGCACTTGCGGTGCGGACGTTCGATGATCACACGGGACACGCCCGCCTGCTTGCACTCTTCGTGGATGAACTCACGGATCTTGATGTCCTCCATCAGGAGGTTCCCGTAGTCCTTGGTATCGGCATACCAGCGGCTGTCCCAGGTGCGGTTCACCTGCAGGCGCATGCCAATCGGATTAACCTTGTGACCCATTAGGCTTGCTCCTCAACTTGACGCACCTTGATGGTGAGTTCCGAAAACGGCTTCACGATCCGGCCAAAGCGGCCACGGCCACGCGGGCGACCGCGCTTCATGACCATGTTCTTGCCGACATAGGCTTCGGCAACGACCAGTTCGTCCACGTCGAGATTGTGGTTGTTCTCGGCGTTGGCAATCGCGGACTGCAGGCACTTCTTCACGTCCTGTGCGATCCGCTTCTGCGAGAAGGTCAGATCGGCCAGAGCCTTGTCCACGGACTTGCCACGGATCATCTGTGCGACGAGGTTCAGCTTCTGCGGGCTGGTGCGCAGCATGCGCAGCTTGGCCATCGCCTCGTTATCCGCCACGCGGCGGGGATTCTTATCCTTGCCCATGGCTTACTTCCTCTTCGCTTTCTTGTCGGCCGCGTGACCGTAATAGGTCCGCGTCGGCGAATATTCACCGAACTTCTGGCCAATCATGTCCTCGGTGACGTTCACCGGGATATGCTTCTTGCCATTGTAGACGCCGAAGGTAAGGCCCACGAACTGGGGCAGGATGGTGGAACGGCGCGACCAGATCTTGATGACCTCGTTGCGGCCCGACTCGCGGGCTTTCTCGGCCTTCTTGAGGACGTAAGAGTCGACAAAAGGACCTTTCCAGACGGAACGCGACATGGATTAGCGCCCTTTCTTCTTGGCGTGACGCGAGCGGATGATCAGCTTCGACGACGCCTTGTTCTTGTTGCGGGTACGAGCCCCTTTGGTCGGCTTGCCCCAGGGGGTAACCGGGTGACGGCCGCCAGAGGTCCGGCCTTCACCACCACCATGGGGGTGATCGACCGGGTTCATCACGACACCACGCACAGAGGGGCGGATGCCCTTGTGGCGGTTGCGACCGGCCTTACCGATATTCTGGTTCGAGTTGTCCGGGTTCGACACGGCACCAACGGTGGCCATGCATTCCTGACGCACGAGGCGAAGCTCGCCCGAGGACAGGCGAATCTGGGCGTAGCCACCGTCACGGCCGACGAACTGGGCATAGGTGCCCGCGGCGCGTGCGATCTGGCCACCCTTGCCGGGCTTCAGTTCGATATTGTGGACGATGGTACCGATCGGCATACCCGAGAAGGGCATCGCGTTACCGGGCTTGATGTCGGCCTTGGCCGAGGCGATCACCTTGTCGCCAAGTCCCAGACGCTGCGGAGCGAGGATATAGGCCTGCTCGCCGTCTTCGTACTTGACCAGGGCGATGAACGCGGTCCGGTTGGGGTCATATTCGATCCGCTCGACGGTCGCGGTGACGTCGAACTTGTTCCGCTTGAAATCGACGATGCGATAGAGGCGCTTTGCCCCACCGCCGCGGCGGCGCATCGTGATCCGTCCGGTGTTGTTCCGGCCGCCCGACTTCGTCAGACCCTCGGTGAGGGCCTTGACAGGACGTCCTTTCCACAGCTCCGAACGGTCGATCAGAACCAGCCCACGCTGGCCCGGCGTCGTCGGCTTATACGACTTGAGTGCCATGTTTACTGTCTTCCGTTTTCTGTGCGGGTCATGCAGCAGTTGCCGCGAAACCCTGATGTTATAGGCCCCCGTAGGTGCCCGTCGTGAATGTCCTTGCGGACAAAAGCAGAGCCCCGGACGAATCCGGGGCCTTGCCGATGGGGTCTCTTAGGGGGTTCGGGGGGTGGGGTCAAGCACCGTAGATGACAAATGGAGCGCGCCTTGGGATCGACAGACCGCAGGATGGCGAAGCAACATCTATGGGGCGCAGTTTATCTCTACAACTCCTCGGAGCGTCAAAGCGTTGCGCTGACCTCAACCAAATCACCAGCCCGGGGGGCAGTCTGGCAATCGAGCGGCGGCCTACGACCTTGATTCCGCTCCGAGCCCATGCCCTAAGCTCAATGCACCGCCATCCTGAACCCTTCCCCCTCGCTCGGCGGCACGAAGTGGCTGGTGATCTTCTCGAACTGCTCATCCGTCACTTCGAACGGGTGCTCGCCGCCTGCATTGCGCGCTTTTAGGCGGGCCTTGCAGACCTCATCCGAAACGTCGAGGTAATGAAGGGTGTGCGGTGCACCAGTGCTGTCGGCCAGCTCCTTCATCCATCGGCGCTGCTCGACCGTGTTGGCCGGGAAATCCAGCACCACGCTCACCCCCGCTGCCAGCAAGTCGCGCACCAGCGGCCCCACAACCTTTTTCAACCGTATGGAACAGCGCACATAATCGGGGATCGTCACCAGTTCGTCAGGGTAGAGCAGCGGCAGCCACTCGTCCTCTGACAGCACCACCGCGCGATGCTCTGCCGCCAATGCCTTTGACAAGGTCGATTTCCCCGCCGCGATCTTTCCGCACAGGAAATGCAGTTCGGCTTGGCCGCTCGACATAATCATAACCCCTTCGTCCGATCCCCCAAACCATATGGGGCATCCCCAAAACAAGAAAACCCCCGGCTTTCGCCGAGGGTTCCCTCAATCATAGTGACCAGATGATCAGAGGCCGGTCGATACGTCGATTGTGTTGCCCTCTTCGAGGGTCACATAGGCCTTCTTCACGTCCTTCCGCTTGCCGAGCTGGCCGCGGAACCGCTTGGTTTTACCCTTGGTGATGGTGGTGTTGACCGCCTTCACCTTCACGCCGAAGAGGCTTTCCACCGCTTCCTTGATCTGGGGCTTGTTCGCGTCAATCGCCACCTCAAAAACAACCGCGCCGTTTTCGGACGCCATGGTCGACTTTTCGGTGATGACCGGCTTGCGGATCACATCGTAATGTTCGGGCTTCGCGCTCATTTCAGTCGAGCCTCCAGTGCTTCGACACCCGCCTTGGTGATCACCAGGGTGTCACGCTTGAGGATGTCATAGACGTTTGCGCCCATGGTCGGCAGAACATCGAGACCCTCGATGTTGCGCGCGGCCTTGGCGAAGTTTGCGTCCACGTCGGCGCCGTCGATGATCAGCGCGCGCTTCCAACCCAGTTCCTTGACCTGCTTGGCCAGAACGGAGGTTTTTGCGACGTCCATCGAGATGCTGTCCAGAACGACCAGTTCACCCGCTGCCGCCTTTGCGGACAGGGCGTGACGCAGGCCGAGCTTGCGGAACTTCTTCGGCAGGTCGTGGCCGTGGCTACGCGGGGTCGGGCCCTTGTAGACACCACCCTTGCGGAAGATCGGCGCGTTCCGGTCCCCGTGGCGTGCGCCACCGGTGCCCTTCTGACGGTAGATCTTCTTGGTCGAGTAGCTGGTTTCCGACCGGGTCTTCACCTTGTGGGTGCCGGCCTGCGCATTGTTGCGCTGCCAGCGAACGACGCGGTGCAGGATGTCGGCGCGCGGTTCCAGGCCGAAGAGCGCTTCGTCCAGATCCACGGTACCGGCAGAACCGCCATCGAGCTTGATTACATCAAGTTTCATTCTTCCGCTCCTTCAGCAGGAGCCTCGACCGGCGCGTCCACGGCGGCCGATTTCACGGCTGCGGGGAACGGAACGCCATCGGGCAGTTTCTTCTTCACGGCATCCTTGATGGTGACCCAGCCACCCTTCGATCCTGGAACGGCGCCCTTGACCATGATCAGACCGCGGTCTGCATCGGTCTTGACGACTTCCAGGTTCTGGGTGGTGACGCGCACGGCGCCCATGTGGCCGGCCATCTTCTTGCCTTTGAACACGCGGCCCGGGTCCTGACACTGACCGGTGGAGCCGTGCGACCGGTGGCTGATCGACACGCCGTGAGAGGCGCGCAGACCACCGAAGTTGTGCCGCTTCATGGCACCGGCGAAGCCTTTACCGATCGAGGTGCCGGACACGTCGACCTTCTGGCCTTCGAGGAAGTGTTCGGCCGACAGTTCGGCGCCCACTTCGATCAGGTTGTCCGGGGTCACGCGGAATTCGGCCAGCTTGCGCTTGGGGGCCACGCCGTTACCGGCGAAGTGACCGCGCATGGCCTTGGAAACGCGCTTGACCTTCGGGGTGCCCGCGCCGAGCTGAACGGCCGAATAGCCATCCTTCTCGGAGGTGCGCTGCGACACGACCTGCAGGTTATCAAGCTGAAGAACGGTCACAGGAATCTGCTTGCCGTCTTCCATGAACAGGCGGGTCATGCCTACCTTCTTGGCGATCAATCCAGAGCGCATCTGATTGCCCTCCTTAGACCGAAATCTGAACGTCGACGCCGGCCGCGAGGTCGAGCTTCATCAGCGCGTCCACGGTCTGCGGGGTCGGGTCAACGATGTCGAGCAGGCGCTTGTGGGTACGGATTTCCCACTGGTCCCGGCTCTTCTTGTCAACATGGGGGCCACGGAGAACCGTGAATTTCTCGATCTTGTTCGGCAGCGGGATCGGTCCGCGAACTTGCGCGCCGGTCCGCTTGGCGGTGTTGACGATCTCTTGCGTGGAGGCATCCAGCACACGATAGTCAAACGCCTTGAGCCGGATACGAATGTTCTGACTTTGCATGTCATTCGCCCTTTCAGGCTTGGAGTTGATAGGACGACCGGCGGCTCATTCCCCCGGCCCTCGTCGAACTCAAAAAGCGGGACCGAATCCCGCTTCTCAAGCAGTCCGCATCAGCGAACCCGCGCGATGTACAGGGGATGGGGGGATGGGGCAAGGGGAAAGTTGGGGATTTCCACCACCTTCCGTTGCCCAACCAGTTGCAGGCACCGGGCGCGGAATCAAGGCGAAGCCGCCGCGCATTGCCGACGCGCCCCGACGCGGAGGCGATTTGGTGAGGGAAGCGCGACATTGTGAGCGTTTGCGGGTTTGGCCTGGATAAAGTGGCATCACCTACTGTTCGGATCGCCCCCGCGTGCGTCGGCAATGCGCTAACGTTCAGATGACCCCGTCGCTGTCCGGGCCGCGTCCCAATCAAAAAGGCCCGCTCATTTGAGCGGGCCTTTCCGTTAGTCCTGGTGATCCTGTCGCTTATGCGAGGATCTTCGACAC